>OZ245017.1:4800000-6085856 GCA_965223785.1 Phototrophicaceae bacterium
ACCCGTGTTGGTATCTGGGGCAACCATAGTGCAACGCAGTTCCCTAACTTTGAACATGCCCTGATTAAGGGCAAATCAGCCGAGGATGTTGTGGGTGATCGCAATTGGCTGGAAAATGACTTCATGACCACTGTCCAGCAGCGCGGCAAGGCCATTATCGATGCGCGTGGCAAGAGTTCAGCGGCGAGTGCAGCGAATGCAGCTTTGGATACCATCCGTTCGATCATCATCCCAACACCCAATGGCGACTGGTTCAGTGCAGCAGTTCCAAGTGAAGGCAATCCTTATGGTATCGGCGATGGCCTGATGTATTCGTTCCCGCTGAAGTCAGATAGAAATGGCACAGTTGAAATTGTTGAAGGGCTTACATTAAGCGATTATGCCAAGAATAAAGCTGTTGCCACCGAAGCAGAGCTTGTCAGTGAGCGTGAAGCGGTTGTGGAATTGCTTTAGGCTTGTTGGAAAGCAGCATGAAGATTGCAGGGGGAATTACGTCCCCCTGTTCTTAAGGCCTAACTTTATGATGTATCTGTGACAATTTCAGCGATGCTCCACTTGATGATCTCATCAGTTGACATGTAATAGATATCATCAAAGTCGGCCATTTGAAGTGTGTAGAAGTAAAAATCGATCCCTTCATCGCCCATCATTTCACTAAAGTAAGCTTTTTGCCCTTCGTGAGCGGCGTGTTCTGGGTCCAGTTCGTTGGCTGGCGTGTCATCAACACAGCACCAAGAATGGACACCGACTTTGGCCCCTTCTTCAATGAACCGCTCACTCCCCGCGATAAACAGATCAACGCCACCTGATGCGATGAGGCCGTCCTCAGGAACATAGGTTGTATAACCGGCTTCTCGGATCAGCCGACCTGTATGCATATTGACAGCATCATTAACCGATCCAGGCACGTCAGCAAGGATCAGTGTATCGACTTCAGGATGATTCTCAATAAGATCAGTGAATTGCTGATAAGTTCGTGTGCCCAAATCGCCCGTGATGTAGGCTAAATTGTCTTCGACTTCGATTTCACTTGTGCCTGAGCCGACGATTGCATAGTTTATCATGACATCAATCACAACTTGTCCATCACTTATGAGTGAATTCAATTCACCGCTAAAATGGAAATTGCAACCTTCCTCAATCATGTTGAGGCTGCCTTGGTACAATTCTTCAGCTTCAAATTCTTCAGCTTCAAAATCACCATATAGCAGGAGTGCGTCCCCAGTGGGGATTAATTCTGTCAGGTCAACTTCTAGGACAAGAATGCTATCAGTAAATCCTATGTAGATGCCTTGCTCAATGTCAAGTATTGGTTCAAAGGTGGGCTCCACATAGGTGATAAATTGATCTGATTCATCAATATGGAAATAGACTTGATCAATTAATTCTAGTTCAGATGCCACAATTTTATCAATTTCACTTTCATCAATCACATCTGGGGGCATGCTACATGTATCTTCTTGGGATAATAAGGGGGGAGATATAAAACGCAGGCCGCCAACCACAATAAGTATGATAAATAGTCTGACCTTCATCAATTAGAAGCCTTTCCTTGCTGGTATCAGTATCTTATAGGGTAGGACAGCTTGAGTCAAGCTAAATAGTAACCTTAGGAGAAGCTCTAGAGTCAGATACATTGACCCTAGAGGTGTTAATCAGTTAGCGACGTTGATGTAGGCTATATAATTGCAATAGTGCAAAGAGCAATACAACCTCAGCAATGATGAGTAGTAGCCAACTACCGCCGCGAGTCAGGGGGAGTATGTTTGTAAGGAGGATGAGGGCAGTTCCAATGACCCAACCGAAATCAAGCCCACTGATGACCTGCACCTGAAGCTTGACGATAGGCGATTGTGATGAGACATACCAGATAATCCCGGCAAATCCTAAAAGATTGAAACCGATAATGGCCAAAAGCACAGAGCTACCAAAGAGACCCAGAATTGATGTATCTGCTATCCCTAAAAACTTGGCAAGATTGTTTGAAGCGATCATAAATAGGAGACCGCTGGTAAACGAGAATAGTGCGTTGGCACGCAAAGCCTTGCGCAGGAGAGTGTTAGGAGTTGATGTTGCGATCATGACTGAAACCTTTCATCAATTTGTTGTTCGATGATTTCAGTTTATGCTTTATTCTGCTGCCAGTGCTAGGAAAAGGACTGCTAAATACTGCCAGTTTCCCGTAAATGGGTAGCAATGAGCTTGGATGCGGCATTTTGCCAGTTATAGAGGGTGCGTTCGGGGACATAAATGCGGAACCATTCGAGCGCTTCGGCTGAAACATGATCTAGGTCTTCGTGGAGGGTGCGGCGACTATATGGTTTTAGCCCAACAACATAAGGAAAGTAGAGCGCATTATAATGTCGCCATTCATCTGAGTTGCCAAAATCGCTTTTGTTGGTGGGCTTCAGTTGCATAATTGATTCGGTAAGAATTGCCTTGAGTTCGCGGGCCCGTTCGAGCGTTGTGGCATCATGTTCATTAACGCGCAACCGATCGTCAATCTGCGGTAGTTGAGTTAGTGGATTAACTGCCAGGCGGCTCAGATCGCCCATATTGCTCAGTGCCCGTCTTGTTAAACGATTGAACTGTTCCTCTTCCATTGAGACAAGTTCAAGGGTGGTGTTTTTACGAGACAAGGCATCGGAAACATCGCGTAGTTCTTCACGTTGGTGCTGGATGGGGAAAGGCAATACTGCCTGATCAATCAGACGTTGCAATGGTTCGGCAAAGGTCTGAACGATGATGGCTGTCGTGATTGTGGCGAACAAAACGATGTTGATAGTTGCTGGATGGCTGTCTTCTGCTGACATAACCATGATGATTTGTAGGCCAAAGATGAAGGAGATGAGAGCTGCTGTTGCCAAGGAACGGAGGAAGTCAGGAGCCATCATTTCGCCCTCATCATAAGCATCAAGTACGCCGATGACATAGGCCAGGGCTGCCAGATCAAAACCAATAGCAAGCATGGCAAAATCGCCTGATAAAACGTTCGTTGGAAAGATAATGACACCGATGCCTAAGGCATAGAAAATTGTCACCATGAAGAGAATGATATAAGGGCGCTTGAGTTGGGTATGGGTCGAGGCTTGATAGATGATGCGCAGTGTGACCACAGCGAGCGCAAGGGGAATCGCTGCTCCAATATTGAGGTTGAGGGCTATCAATATGATTCCGAGAATGACGACTAGACCAATCGCAGGAAGCATGATGACTTTCAAGTCGTCCGATGTATAAGAGTCAGGTGGTATCAGATGTAGGGCGGCTCCAAGCCAGAACATTGACGGTAGGAGTGATACCAGTAAACGAGTGTCTGAGATGACCTCAACGCCACTAGCTGCATGATCGCCCAGTGTGATGAGTCCTATACCGGTGGCATAACTTATCAGCCCCAACCCGGCGAGGCGAATTCCAGGTTTGTGGTAGTGTCTTGTTACCATGTGCAAACCAAACCATAATGAGAAGGCGTAGGTCAGTAGATGAAAAATGGGTATAGTCATGTGGATTTGCCCTTCTTAAGGCTCTAAGTTTAGCTCTGAACGCTCTCTTGACAAGGCGAGCGTTTGGCATTATTATCATGGCGATGCATCAAATCCTATAACCTCAAATTTCTCCTTGACAAGATCGTCTTAGGTGATTATACTATGCCATCCGAGAGCGCTCATTTACCTCGTAGAAATTAGGCGTTTCGTGCGTCGGGTTCGCGCTCTTCTGCATTTTAGGGTTGGTTGTGCTGAGATCACCTACTTTTTTCTTTAATTTCGCAATTACACCTCTATATTGTCTAGATTAGCCCAAAGGGAGGATACGCCTTGGAGGCGAAAGAGTTTAGCGCACTTCGTATCAATTTGGCGTCACCGGAGCAGATTCAATCGTGGTCGTATGGTGAGGTAACGAAACCAGAAACGATCAACTATCGGCGTTTGCGCCCCGAAAAAGATGGCTTGTTCTGTGAAGCGATTTTTGGGCCAACTCGTGATTGGCAATGCTATTGCGGCAAGTACAAGAATATTCGTTATCGTGGCATCATCTGTGACAAATGTGGTGTAGAGGTCACCCGGTCTTCTGTCCGACGTGAGCGTATGGGGCACATCGAATTGGCCGCGCCTGTTGCCCATGTGTGGTACACCCGGCGTGTTCCCAGTTATCTTGGGTTGCTGCTGGATATTAGCCGCCGTAACCTGGATCGGGTGCTATATTTTGCCCAGTATGTTGTTACCGATGTCGATGAAGATGCCCGTAATCGTGCGCTGCGTCGTATCCAACGTGAATTGGATCAAAAAGAACAGGAACTCGGTGGTGACATCGAAGAGCAGATGGAATCGATTCGTGGAGGTCGCGATGAAGTCTTGAACTCGTTTGATGATCGGGTGGGACAGATTAACGCCCACTTTGATGAAGAACTCGCCCGGCTGAGTGATCGTCTGATGCAGGAGGCGCAGACCGTCCAAGGCCGGATTGAAGCATTGGTAGGGCAGGATTCACCCGCTGATGTCAATTTTGAAAGTACGGATTCGGTGATCGTGGCAAAGGGCGAGAGTGTCACCAACAAACATATTACCCAGGTGCAATCGGCTGTCAACGCCTATCTGAGCGAATTGCAGGCCGAAATCGAAGAAATGCGCCAGCAAGAACTGGCTCAGTTGGATGTAGAAGTGGCAAACATCCAATCTGAAGCCGAACGTGGCATTGAGGAGCAGATGACCGAACTTGATGCGCGGATGAGTGGTGTTCGTCAGGTTGCAGAAAAAGCACGCCAGGAGCTCAAAGAGCTGCATATCCTTCAGTTCTTGTCAGAATCACGCTACCGTGAACTACGGAGCAAATATGGGCAGGTGTTCAGTGCGGATATGGGTGCGGAAGCGTTTTATAAGATTCTCCAGTCGCTGGATCTTGAGAAACTGAGCGTCGAACTGTGGCAGGAAGTCCGCACAACCAAGTCAAAGCAGCGCAAAAAAAAGGCAACCAAGCGACTACGTGTGGTGGAAAGCCTGCGTAAGAGTGAGAATCGTCCAGAATGGATGATCTTGACGCAGCTACCCGTTATTCCACCTGATTTGCGCCCGATGGTGCAATTGGATGGGGGGCGTTTTGCCACGAGCGATTTAAATGATTTGTATCGTCGGGTGATCAATCGCAACAATCGTCTGAAACACCTACTGGAACTGGGTGCACCTGATGTGATTGTTCGCAACGAAAAGCGGATGTTGCAGGAAGCTGTTGACAGCCTGATCGACAACAGCCAGCGTGGTAAAGCCCTGAGCCGTCGTGGTCGCCGTGAACTCAAATCATTAAGTGATATGCTGAAGGGCAAGAAAGGGCGTTTCCGTCGCAATCTGTTAGGTAAGCGTGTGGATTACTCGGGACGTTCTGTAATCGTCATCGGTCCTAAACTCAAGCTCTATCAATGTGGTCTGCCGAAGACAATGGCGTTAGAACTGTATCGCCCCTTCGTGATTAGCCGTCTGGTGCGTTACAACTACGCCAGTAATGTCAAAGGTGCGAAACGCATTATCGAGCGTGAAAAACCGGAAGTTTGGGAAGTTCTGGAAGAGGTTATTAAAGAGCGGCCCGTTCTGCTGAACCGTGCTCCAACGCTCCATCGTCTTGGTATCCAGGCTTTTGAACCACAATTGGTTGAGGGGAAGGCAATCCAAATTCATCCGTTGGTCTGCTCGGCGTTTAATGCTGACTTTGACGGCGATCAAATGGCGGTGCATGTGCCCTTGAGCGAAAAAGCCGTTCAAGAGGCGCGTGAACTGATGTTAAGTACCCGCAATTTGCTCAAACCAGCCGATGGTATGCCTGTTGTTGGCCCGTCAAAGGATATGGTGTTGGGGAACTACTATCTGACGATGGATCCGACGGTGGAAGTGATTGCGTTGAACAAACGCGCCGATGATTTCCGCACCATTGAGCACATTTATGATCCTTCGGTGAAGGTCGCTATTGCCTTCCGTTCCAATGGCTTCTACTACGCTATGCATCGTGTTATTCCAAACATGGTAATGTTTGAGGATACAGTTGAGGAGGATGAAAATGGACGTGAGAAGGTTGTTGAGACGGCAATTGACCGTACCGTCCGTGCTGTGGTTGAAGGTGAAGTCGATTGTATACTGGCCAATGCCTATGAAATGCGCAAATACATGCGGGCAAACGACTTAGAAGATGTACTTGAAATCACAAACCTGCATGAACGCCGATTGGTTGTTGATATGGATGAGGTGGACTATCTCTATCGCTTGGGCATTGTCCAACTGCATACACCCATCTTATTGGGCAACATCTACGATAATCGTAGTCCGCAGGAAGAGCCAGAAATTACAACCGTTGGGCGGGCAGTGTTTAACCGCATTTTGCCCGATGAGATGCGCTATGTTCAGGAAACACTGGGCAAGAAGGGATTGCAAGACCTAGTTGCCCGTTGCTACCAGAAGATTGGTTCTGAACTGACAACCGACGTTGTGGACAACATCAAGAATCTCGGTTTCCACTATGCGACCATCTCTGGGACGACAATCGCCGTTCATGACCTGACCATTCCTGATAAGCGTGCTTCTATTCTAGATAACGCGCAACGAGTCGTCGAACGAGCTGAGCGTGACTTCCGGCGTGGCTTGATGACGGATGATGAACGCTATCAGATTACAATTGATGAGTGGACACGGTCAAAAGATATGTTGCAGGATTTGATCCGTGACACGCTTGATCCATATGGCCCGGTTGCAATTATGGCAATTTCTGGCTCAACAAAGGGTGGCTTTGGCCCAATTACACAGCTGGCGGGTATGCGTGGGTTGATGGCGGATCCGTCTGGGCGCATTATCGACCTGCCGATCAAGAGCCACTTCCGCGAGGGGTTGACCGCGCTGGAATACTTTATTTCGACGCATGGCGCACGTAAAGGTCTGGCAGATACAGCGCTACGGACTGCCGATGCGGGCTATTTGACCCGCCGTCTGGTTGATGTGGCCCAGGATGTGATCGTCAACCGTTGGGATTGTGGCACGGAACGCGGCATGATTATCCGGCGTAATGATGATGTTGCGGGGCAGAGCTTGTATGAGCGTATTGTTGGGCGCTGCTCTGCACACGATGTAGTTGATCCTGATACAGGTGAAACTATAGTGACCCGCAACGGTATGATTGATGAGGACGTTGCCAATAAGATTCAGCAGACGACTGCCATCGGTGAGGTGAGTGTTCGTAGCCCGATGACATGCGCCCTCATTCACGGGATTTGTGCTCTGTGCTATGGACGTGATCTGGGTACGGGTGAAATGGTCAGCATTGGCTCTGCAGTGGGTATTGTCGCTGCTCAGTCTATTGGTGAACCGGGCACACAACTCACCTTGCGTACCTTCCATACAGGGGGTACGGCGCAGGTCAGCGGTGACATCACCAGTGGTTTGCCGCGTGTGGAAGAACTGTTTGAAGCCCGTAAGAAGCCGAAGGGCGAAGCGGTCATGACCGACATCAGTGGTACGCTGCGGCTGACCCGGCGCGATGGTGTCCGTATTGCAACGGTCATTGATGCCGAAGTCATCCGGAATGAGTATGGAATCCCAGATGGTTGGGAAGCTCTGATACCAGAAGAAGAAGATACGAAGGTTAAAGAAGGTGCGGAACTAGCAAGAGCACCTGACAGCGATGATGTGATTAAAGCACGAATGGAAGGGATTGCCTTCCGTGAGGGGAACAAAATCTTCGTGCGTTATGAGCGTCGTGATGAAGAAGAATATCCGATTCCGTCTAATTCGCGCCTGACATCGGCTATTTACGATGGGTGCACGGTTTACGCAGGCCAACAGTTAACAGAAGGTTCTAAGAACCCACATCGCATCCTGCACGTTTTGGGTGCGGATGCTGCTCAGGTTTATCTGCTGACGGAGGTTCAGAAGGTTTATCGTAACCAGGGTGTGAACATCTCTGATAAGCACTTTGAGATTATGATCCGCAAGATGCTATCGAAGGTGAAGATCACCAATGGCGGTGATAGCCCGCTGTTGCCCGGTGAGATGATTGATCGCCTGCAATTGCTTGACCTCAATGAACGATTGATTGCCGAGGATAAAGAGAAAGCCTCTGGTGTTCCGATCCTTCTGGGTATCACTAAGGCAGCACTCAGCACCGATAGTTTCTTGTCGGCTTCCAGCTTCCAGCATACCATCAAGGTGCTGGCAGGAGCCGCCATTGAGGGCAAGGTCGATAACCTGTATGGCCTCAAGGAGAACGTCATTATTGGTAAGCTGATCCCGGCTGGTACAGGCTTCCATACTTATCAGGATCGTGAAATGATCGCGCCAGATGCGACGCTCGAATCGCAGGGCGCATTAGACCCAACCACGGATGATTTGTTCGACGACGCGGATAGCATTGAAGACAGCCTGATCTCTAGCCGCTAGACGGAATGGAATGAAGTGGTTCAGTTCACATGAACCACTCACTACCTCATTTTTGCTGTCTATGTGTCGTCGATGGCCTGCATCAACAGTTGATAGAGAGGGCGCTCCTGCGGGAAGATCGTCGGTACAATCAGGCTGTAACCCACGATCTCTTGGCGATTGGCAACGGTATTCTCATTAGCGAAGTTCAGGTTCCACAGAAACATTGGCCCGACATACTCCAAATCTTGGGCAATCTCCAATGCCCGAATGGTGTAGTGAGCCTGATCAATGGCGCTTATATAGCCCATGAATGGCTCTGGTGGATTGTTCGGTAAGCCTTCCCAGGTTGCCCAACCGACTTCTGTAATCCACATCCGGTTGTCACCATCACCATTGTTGGACATGATGGTGTACAGATCTTCAATGTTGTGTAAGAAAAAGAAATGGGGGTCATCATCCCAGCCGCGATCAGGTGTCGGATTACAACAGCGTGAATCAGGATGGTTGCCCCAACCATAAGGATGAGCGCCGACCACCACATCTGAGTAATTGGCCAACCCCGCATTGTACATCTGCTGGAGGAAGGTACGGTCATCAACTGTTTGATCGGTTGTTCCGGTGGGGGCTAGGCCAGCCGTGACGATGGTGATTGTAGGCGAATAAGCTCGAATAGCGTCGTATGCAGGTTGGAACAACTGCATATAGCCTGCGCCACTTAAGGGGTGAACCCCGCGCCATTCCCGTGCTAGGTTTGGTTCGTTCCAGATTTCGATAGCATCAATTGAAGGGCCAATTTTACTCTTGAGCATCAGCGTGATGAAATCAGCGAGTGCTTGTGGATCGTCTGGTGGGCCGTCTTCTATCTGGTTCGAGCGGGTCCATTGTGGCGCCTTGGCGATGCTCAAGAGGACTTTCATATCTTCAGGCCGTGAGGCCAATTCAACCTGACGCTCAAAGAGTGCCATCTGCTCATTCCATTCGTTCGGCGCAGTGGGTTGTAAAAATGCCCAGTTGACCTGAAGCTTAATCCAGTTGGCACCAGTAGCATCTGCGAGCCCAACCGCAGTCTGAAAATCTGTGAAATCCACCTGTGAATGCAACTGAATGCCTGTTAGCTCGGGATCCAGACCAGGTAAGGGTGTTGGTGAGGGGCCATCCGTCGGAACCTCCGTCTGTACCAAGGGAGGCATGAGTGTTGCTGTTGGTTGTGGGGGCAGCGTCGGCAGTATGTAATCAGGATTGGTGACTGGTCCCAGGAGTGTCGGCAAGGGGGGCAGGGGCGTTGTTGAGATAACGCTTTCTGTTGGTTCTTCAGAAGCCTCATCCATAACGGTTTCGGCGGGGACGAATTCAATGGTTGGTGTGTTGGTCCGTGTTGGTGTCAATGTTTCGGTGGAATGATCCGGATCGGGTGTTGGTGTGATGATGATCTGAATTGTTTCAGGCGATGAGCAGGCTGAGAGAAGACCCAGGGTCGCCCATGCCAGCAAGGTTATCGGTGATCGTTTCATATAAGCAGATACTCAAATAAATGACAAATAATCCAGGCTTAGCTGCCTGCCAGAGTTATGATACACTGGCACTCCCGTAATTATGCAGGAAATTTGGAGACAAACAATATGCGGAAGCTGACGATTGTCCTACTGCTGGCCTTGAGTTTGGTATTTATTGTGAGTGGTCAGGAAGGAACACTGGAAGAAATCTGTGAGGTTGCAACCCCGGCTGATGAGCCAGAGACTCGTGAGTATGATCAGGCAGAGTATGTATTGGAACCCGGTATTGATTACCACGCGATCTTTTGTACTGATGCAGGTGCTTTCTATCTCAACCTATTTGAAAATCAAACGCCAATTACTGTGAAC
The DNA here is from genome assembly GCA_965223785.1 of Phototrophicaceae bacterium. Classification (GTDB taxonomy): domain Bacteria; phylum Chloroflexota; class Anaerolineae; order Aggregatilineales; family Phototrophicaceae; genus CBDCXN01. The sequence continues at coordinate 4,810,250 of OZ245017.1, forward strand.
AACTTTGTGTTCTTGGCGGAAAACGGTTATTTCAATAACACAACCTTTCACCGTGTGATTGAAAACTTTATGGCGCAGGGTGGTGATCCAACGGGAACGGGAACGGGCGGTCCTGGCTATCGCTTTGAGGATGAATTTCCGGCTTTTTTGACGTTTGATCGTGATGGTTTATTGGCGATGGCGAATGCTGGAACCGGGACAAACGGTAGCCAATTCTTCATCACTACCGAGATCACCAATCATCTTGATTATCGCCATACCATCTTTGGTGAGGTTCTGGCTGGGCAGGACAATGTAATGGATATTTCGATCCGCGATCCGCAATCAGCAACTGAACCGGGTGATACTATTCACACGATTGTAATCGTGACCGAGCCAGAGAACGTTACTGTTGAACTGGAATCCCCTGAAGCCTTGACAGCAGATGATATGCAAACGACCCTGGATGTGATCCCTGATCTAGATGGTTTGACGACAAAAGAGACCAGCGGCGTCTATGTGGACGAGGCCTATACTAATACACTTCCGAGTGAAGTGCAAGAGGATGCACAGGCATTTCTTGATGAGTATGGCTACGAAAACACAACGATCCTCGCGCATGAGAATACAACTTGTGATCTGGAAGCTGTGCCATTTGAATCGGTTGGTTACACTATTCACATGTTTGATACAGCGGAAAACGCGGTTGCGGCAATCGGTGATGATCGTTTTCTAGACTTCGTGACAGGCGGAAATGATGCCGAGCCGCTTGAAAATGATCGCACCATCAATCCTATTTATACCTGGGAAGAGCAGGCTTGTGAACAAGATGGTGTTCATGGCGTCATGTTTAAGCAGATTGGTCGTCTGGTTGCTATAACCGATAGTGTGCGCAAGGTTGATGACGAGATCACAGAAGACGTCTGGCTACCGTTTGTGAATGCCCAGCTTTATGAATCAGCTTTTGCTCAATCGTTGCGTGATGCCCTTAGTGGTGCGTAGTCGATTAGCTATCATGATGCGCTGGCTCTTTCTGCGAGGGCCAGCCATCGTCTTCTGGCGACTGGTTGCCCAGAGTTACCGGATTGTTACTGGACGCCCCATTAACCCCAATCTTTGTGCGTTACAGCCACATTACATCGGTGGACAGCACCGGCAGCGTGGTTGGGGCTTTATGCAATCCAATCTAAATATTACAGCTGTCCTCAACCTGCGTTTTGAGCATGATGATGCTCGGTATGCTATTGTTCCCGATACTTATCTTTATCTACCTGTCAAAGATAATACACCCCCTACCCAGGAACAACTTTGGCAAGGTGTGGCGTTCATATCTGCACAAATCGAACAAGGTGGGGTCGTCTTTGTGCATTGTGGTGTTGGGGTGGGGCGTGCGCCAACGATGGTGGCAGCCTATTTGGTCTCAACAGGGTTGACGGTTGCCGAGGCATGGGCACTCATACGTAAAGTACGTCCATTCGTCCTACCATTACGGCTGCAGGTGCAGGCTGTTGAGACCTTCACAAGCCCTTGTGGGGATATGCCCCCATAATCAATCTAAGCACGAATAGCTGTACCGGATTGTACGTTGTTCACAATAGTCTTTGTCAGCAGTTCCGGCTGTCGACCATCCATAATACGGATGGTGGTCTGTGTATGTTGCTCTACCAGACTGAGCATATCACTCACTTTAGAGGACATACCACCTGTGACATCGATTCCACCTGATCCACCCAATGTAGAAGCATACTGTTCAATGTTAGCTGGGGTGATAAGCGGAATGACCACACCATCTTGATCCAATACACCCGCAACTTCACCTAGCAATAAGATCAGGTCAAGGGCTATGTGCTGTACCAGATAGGCCATGATCTGTTCGGTGGAGATGATGGTTCCGCCCCGCTCCTGATCCAGTGCCACATCTCCATAAACCAGTGGCACAAGTCCTTGCTCGAGTGCCCGATGAATCGGTCTGACGCTCATTTCAATTAGTTGACCATCATTACACAACGCTGATGTGCTGGGCTGCAAACGCCAAACAGGAATCCCCGCTTCATGAAATTCTTTGGCGACAAGATAGTTGAGTTCAGATGCGACGGTGGCGACCTCCGCAAACCCACGCCACTGTTCGGGTGTATGGACACCATCTATTGTCCCGTGTCGGTTGGCGGCAAAATGCCCAAATGAACCGCTGCCATGACCGATCAATAGTTGTAGATCAGGTAAGGCACGCCGAATTCCTGCAATTTCGCCCGCAATATGGCGCGTGCGCTCTACATGGAAGCTTTTTTCAATTTGCTTGTTGGTGATGAGGGAGCCACCTATCTTGATAAAGACCCGTCTCATGGTACCACCGTGCTGAAAACTTGCCTGGCTCCGGCATCCTCTAAGGCAGTGATGACCTGACCGATGGTATTCGAATCAACCACAGCAATCATGTTGCCGCCACGACCACCGCCGGAGAGTTTCGCACCCATTGCGCCTGCCAATAAGGCTGCCTCAACAAGTGTATCCAACTCGTTTGAAGAAACGGTTAGCTGTTGGAGCAGTTTGTGATTTTTCTTCATAAGATCGCCAAGCCTGTCAGTGGAGCCATCATCAATGGCTTGTCGTGCTTGCATTGTGATTGTGCCAATTTCTTCCAAGATAGGTAAGATTGTCTTTGGCTGAGTTTCTCTCAATATGCGCACATCGCCAACTGTGACTTTGGTTGGCGCTTTAACCCCTGTGTCGGCAATGACTAGATGAAGCGGCTGCTTGATCTTCAGATATTCAATCGGTTCGCCTTGAACGAAATAGACAGGTGATTCATAAACAATGACGCTGTTATCAATTCCACTGGGTGTTCCATGATTGATCTTCTCGGCTCTATATATAATCGTGTTGAGTTGATCTTTTCCCAGTTCTACGCCGACAGCCTGCGCCGCAGCACGAGCAATCACCGTCGCTATGGCGGTTCCGCTGCCCATGCCGCTTGCGATTGGAATGGTTGAGGTAACGTGAATTGTGCCGGAGGGTGTTGGCTTCTCCAGTTGACGCAGTGTTTCGCTAGCTGCAAAAGTGAGTGCATTGTCATGATTGTCTGGAACGACTTTGTAACGTTCGTTGAGGTCGGCAGCGTCAATTTGTAAGCCATTGTGTTTGGCAGGGGTGAACTGAGCGAGAGCATTCAGGCTGGTGATTGGTACAGCGATGGCAGGATGCCCATAGACGACGGCATGCTCACCAAAGAGGATAATCTTGGCAGGAGCGGTTACTTTGATCATATCGTTGTTTCAGGCAACAGATAAATGATAATGAAAAAGGACAACCCAAACAAGAGGATCGTGATCTGTATCGGGCGATCTTTCAGCAATATCTCGTCGGGGGCACTACCTTCGCCTTTTACGTGAATCAGGTACAGATAACGGAAGAGGCCATAAATCACAAAGATGACTGTTACCAGACCGAGGTTGTCACCTGCGGGGGTATCGACTTCAATCGTATAAAGGAGGTAGGTAATGAGTGTGCCTGACGTGACCACACGCATCATCTCGTCGATCATCTGCAGATTGTAATGCTCGAAAATAGGGCGTGTCTTTGCAGCAAGATTGCCTAATGTCACCAACTCTTGACGGCGCTTGCCTACTGCCAGGAACAACGCCAGCAATCCCGCACAGGCATATAACCAGGGTGAAAAGTTCTCGACATCAATCACAACGACGCCTGCCCTTATCCGCAGCATAAAACCGATCATGATGACCAACACATCAATAATGACAATGTGCTTGAGTGAGAACGAATAAAGCGTTTGCAAAATGAGATAGGCTAGGAGGATGAATGTGAGTTCTGGGCTGAACAGAGATATGGCTAGGGCAATGATAGGCAAAATTATGGCGGCAACGCGTGCAAATCCGACAGGTAATTGCCCAGATGGTAGCGGACGATTTCGTTTAGTGGGATGTTGACGATCATTTTCGATGTCTACCAAGTCGTTGATGATGTAGACTGTGCCGGAGACGAGGCTGAAAAGGATGGATGCCAACATGACACGAGCGAATGACTCGGCATCAAATAGCTTGCCATCAAAGACAATCGCTGGGAAGATAAACAGGAGGCTTTTTGTCCATTGTTTGGGGCGCATGGTGCGCAGAAGCCCCACCAATACCTGGGTCATGACATCATCACTTCTCTATGCTGCCGAAATCATCGTGCGATTATATCGGAGGTGGCGAATTGAACAATCCTCTATCTTGCAACTTACCTCCAAACACATTACTGTATGCTGTAGATGATTATGAGGAATTCGGGACTTGACCGAGGCAACAGCACGAGCGAATTCTAATATTGCTTTCATCAAGTATTGGGGGAATCAAAACGATGATCTGCGGACCCCGGCAAATGGGTCATTGAGTATGAATCTTGATGACATTCATACACAGACTACGGTAAGATGGGATGATGCGCTGACATCAGATGTAGTACGGATCAATGCGGTGGTAGCGGCGGATCCCGCTAGAAGCCGTGTGAGTGAACATCTGGATTTGGTGCGAGGGTTGGCAGGCATTGATACATATGCTGTGGTTGAATCGGTGAATAACTTTCCGATGGGGGCTGGCATTGCCTCATCTGCATCAGCTTTTGCTGCGTTGACGCTAGCAGCGACTCATGCGGCTGGTCTAGAATTGAGCGAGCGTCACCTGACCACACTGGCGCGACGTGGTTCTGGCTCGGCATCCCGGTCAATCCCAACTGGGTTTGTAGAATGGTACAAAGGCTCTACACATGAGGATTCCTATGCTGAGTGTATTGCCCTACCGTCACACTGGAATCTGGTGGATGTAATTGCTATTGTGAGCCAGGAACACAAGCAGGTCGTCTCACGCCAGGGGCATACAACGGCACATACAAGTGATTTCCAGGTGGCGCGGGTGGCGGGTGCTGATGCTCGTCTAGAGGTCTGCCGCAGAGGGCTGCTTGAAGAGGATTTTAACACTTTTGCCGAAGTCGTTGAGCATGACAGTAACTTGATGCATGCCGTCATGATGACCAGTCGCCCACCTTTGTTCTACTGGTTGCCTATTTCGCTTGTGTTAATGCAAAAAGTTCGTGAGTGGCGTGCGGATGGGCTGAACGTCTGTTATACGATGGATGCTGGCCCGAATGTGCATTGTTTATGTTTGGAACAAGATGCTGTGGCCATTAGGGACGCAGTCAGGACAGTGGTTGGTGTAGAAGATGTGCGCGTGGCAAAAACGGGTAAGGGTGCGCAAATCGTATAATTCATATTTCCAGGTGCGTGATACAATCGAAGAAATTAACGAGGCAAGTTGTCCATGTTAGATTTTCTGATCGGTAACGATCTACTCTCTGCGATTTTGGCATTTATCATTGTTTTGATCCCCGCTGTTATTGTTCACGAGATAGGGCATTTTCTGGCGGCACGGGCAACGGGCATTACTGTGCTGGAGTTTGGTATCGGGTTTCCCCCACGTATTGCCAAACTGTTCACCTGGCGTGAGACTGAATTTACGCTAAATGCCATTCCTCTTGGCGGTTTTGTACGGCCCCTGGGCGAAGACATGATCCGCCCTTTGAGTGAAGCCGAAACTGAGGAAGAACGTCAGCGTTTGCTTGAGTCGGCTAAGAGTGACCTCCACTTTGGTGAACGGGCTGAATTGGAAGCGCGCGGTTTTAAAGAGATTCGCGCTGTGCATGAAGTGAAGCCTCTGCCACGCATGTTCTTCATGTTCTCTGGCTCACTGGCGAATTTCATCCTGGCGTTTGTAGTGTTTGTCATCATTGGTTTAGTTGGCTTGCCAGATGAGGTTGGTATTCGTCTTGGTATACTTGGACTGATGGAAGAATCCCCGTTGGCTGGCATTCAGGAACAGGACTTCATCGAACGGATCAACGGTGAGTATTTCCAATCGCCCGAAGAAATGGTGAATCTACTGGCGCAATCGATAGGTGAAACGGCAGCAATTGAGATTCGGCGCTTTTCTCCATCCGAGGTCCTGATGGTTGATCTGGAAGTCACACAAGAAGTAGTTGATTTTGTGCAGTCTGTCGAACCGTCTGTCCAGATTACGGATGTGGTAGAAGGCAGCCCAGCAGAAACTGCGGGTTTACGAATGGATGATGTGATCGTGGCCTTCAATGGTGAACCTTTGACAACGAACGAAAATCCAGCCCAAAGCCTGGTTGAGATGACAAATGCGGCTGCGGGGAATGAGGTTCGGCTGACCATTGCCCGTGATGGTGAATTGACACAGATTCTGGTTGTCCCGCGTGAAAACCCGCCGATTGGGCAGGGCCGAATCGGTATTGGCATTAGCCCTGTATTCACTAATAATGTTCAAACCTTGAGCTACATTCAGGGGACACAGTTTGAAGCCGTGCCCCAGCCATTGAATGTCTCGGTTAATTATGCTTGGGGTCGCATTGGGGCAATTTTCAATATGATTGCATCGTTCCCGGCGCGTTTAATGGAAGGCTCTGCTGAGCCTGAAGAACGGCGAGTAGTTAGTGTTGTAGGGATCAGTCAGTTAGGTGGCGCAATACTCCAGGACAGTATTGAGGAAGATCAGGCGACGCCGCTGTTAGAGTATGTGGCACTGATTAGCATTGCATTGGGCTTTACCAATTTGCTGCCCATTCCAGCGCTTGATGGCGGACGAATCATGTTTGTTCTAGTGGAACTCGTGCGAGGAAAGCCGATCCCGCCAGAGCGTGAAGGAATCGTGCATCTCTTAGGGGTTGTTTTCATCTTATCAATTGGCGTGTTTTTTATTATCAATGACTTGATGAATCCGTTGACGGATTTGATAAGGTAAAACATGGACGAACTGGAAAACGAAGTACAAGAACGACCGACGTTCGACGAAGCATTGCAATCGCTGAATGAGCGTGGAGAGGATCGCCCTGGTGCCCACATTATCTATGGACTGTCAGACATTGGCGGAGAGGCTGTTGCACAACTTGATGCGACCTGGAAAGCTATACCTGCTTCATTCCGGCGCAAGGTGTTGGACGAACTGGTTAATGCGAGCGAAGCTAACTTTGAGTTCAATTATCGACAAGTTGGCTTGTATGCCCTCACAGACCCAGATGCTCGGATACGTGTCCGGGCGATTGATCTGCTCTGGGAAGATGAAACGCTCGAATTACTGGATCACCTCAAATCTTTGGCAATCAATGATGAAAGCATTGATGTTCGGGCTGCCGCTGCCAGTGCATTGGGGCGCTTTATCCTGCTGGGCGAGTGGGAAGAAATTGATGAAACTGTGTCTAAATCTGCCCAGGATGTCGCTGTGACGATCTGGTCAAATGAAAGCGAAGACATCATGGTGCGGCGGCGGGCACTGGAAGCCATCTCAAACAGCAGTCATGACATCGTTTCCTCTGCAATTCAAACAGCGTATCATAGCCCACATCAGCCTATGCAGGTCAGCGCCGTGTTTGCAATGGGCAAATCGTGTGATCCAGCCTGGGAAGAAATTGTCCTGAAAGAGCTGAAAAGCTCGGACCCGGAGATACGCTATGAAGCGGCACGAGCGGCGGGTGAATTAGAAATGTTGGAAGCGATTCCCAAACTCGGTCAGCTTATCCTGGAAGAAGATCGTGAAATCGTCGAGGTTTCGGTCTGGTCTTTGGGTGAAATTGGCAGCAGAGAGGCTATTCGCATCCTCGACCTGGTGGTGCAAAAGGCCGAAGATGAAGACGACGATGCCCTGCTTGAATTAGCTGAGGATGCCCTGGGGTATGCGGCTTTGGCTGGCGGCGAGATAAGAGGCTTCTGACAAGGATTAAAAACAAAAGAGCAGGCGCAGTTCAATCTTGTACCTGCTCAAATATGATTTATCCCAATGCGCTCTGGAGCTTCATCGCCAAACCCATATCGCCTGTGACCTTCAGTTTACCGCTCATAAATGCCTGCATCCCGTTCATTTGCCCTGTGATGACTTTGTGCCAATCTTCTGCTGAGGCTTTCATGGTCATCCGCGCATCATCCGATACACCATCGTTAGCAGTTACAGTACCATCGGCAATTTGCAGGTAGAATTGTCCACCATTATCTCCGGTGAGATCAATTTGAATAACAGCGTCGATCCCTTCTGCTTTTTCTGGTTTTAAGCGTTCAACCATCATTTCTTTAATCTTGTTTGGAGAGGCCATTGATTACTCCTAGTATAAATTTTCGTTCTGAGACAAACTACAGTATACAGGCATTCCCAAACCTGCTAAAGAGTGGATAAGGACTTGATGATGGTTTATCGTAATCTGATGATTGTGTTGTTTTTTTTATGTGGAATGAGTCTGAGTATTGCCGCACAGGATGAAGCGAAGCCGCCAGGACGAATAGCCTATATCGGCACGGATTACAATGTCTATACGCTCAATCTACACGCTGATCAAACGGCTATGCTGACGGATGATGCCCGCCATAGCCGTCGCTATCAGTGGCCTACCTGGGCAACGAACGGCAAGCTTGCCTACTTTTGTTGTGATGCCCAGTTCAGCACACGGACTGTGCTTGAAGTGTTTGTTTCTGATGATGGTATTGAGGAAGGTGAACTCATTGTTGCTGAGCAGGGCAGTGTTTTTACTTATGCTTACTGGTCGCCTGCCGATTGTGATGGGGACGAGGGTTGCCGTGATCTTGCCTTATTAAGTGGCCAGCCCAATTTCTTTGGCGTTGATCTTTATCAGCATACTGAAGAAGATGTAACTGCCCAACATGTGGGGATTGGATCACCATTTTACTACAGTTGGAGTCCCGATGGCACACGGATGGTGCTTCAGCGCAACAACCGGCGCTATGAAATCTATGAGGTAGCTGCAGATAGCCGGGATCGGCTCGATGTGTTTCCTGGTGGTGTCCAAGCACCTGCTTGGTCTCCGGTTGATGATCGCTTGTTGTTGGGTACACTCACAACAGAAGGCTTTCGAGGCCGACTGACGACGGATCTTATTATTTTGGATGGGGATGAACGATTGGAACTGCTGACACAAAGCGAAGGGCTAATTTCTTACAATTGGTCACCAAATGGGCAGTATGTAGCCTATCGGGTCATCACTGACGCTGGCCCAGCGTCAGTAAATGTTGTGGATGTGACTACAGGTGATCTTATGGCAACCAGCAGTGTTGATCGCGTGATTGCCTTCTTCTGGTCGCCAGATAGCGAAAAACTTGCCATTGTTGCACCAGACTGGACACGAGGATCGTTCAACGCCAGCGCTGGATTTCGAGTCTCGAATCCGCAGTTGATCCAACAGCAGTCGCAGTTCATCTGGTCAATACTGGACATCACAAATGGTGTTTCGCAGCCTTATACAGCTTTTCAGCCTACAGGTGAGATGATCTATTTGCTGAACTTCTTTGACCAATTTGCGCAGAGCCACCAGCTATGGTCGCCAGATAGTAATTTCCTAGTCTATGCCGAAATCAATGAAGATGGGGAAGCAGTGATTAGCGTTCTTGACATAGCGCAGCCTGATGCTTTACCGTTGACCATTGCAGATGGGGTGATCGGAATCTGGAGCTATCATTGAGTTGGATGTTTTGGCAGTTTGGGTGGATGGTGTTGAGTATGTTGGCAATTTCAGCCTGTACACTCAGCCAATCACCCCCACGCACAGTTATCGTGACGGCAACATCAGGAGGCGTTTCCTCGACAGTGCCCACATCTTTACCGCCAACCTTGCCCGCTGTTCTACCAACGCCTGACCCTACTCGTCATGGCGTGGACAATGCGCTCCTCCCCCAGGAGCATGTTGTTCAGCCAGGGGATACGCTGTTAGGAATCGCGCTTCTCTATGGCACAACCCTGGACACGCTGCTGGCGGCGAATGAGCTTGATAATCCCAATCAACTGGAGGTGGGGCAGATGATCCGACTGCCTGACATTCCGACAGAACGCACATCTGCACTCAAGATTATCCCAGATAGCCGTTTGGTGCGTGCGCCGGGAAGTAGCTCGTTTGATGTGAGTCAGTTCATCCAACGGCAACCGGGATACATACGTGCTGCGTCGGATGAAGTTGTGTCGCGTTTAGCGGATGGTAGCGAAATTAGGAAGGTGTTATCGGCTGCCGATGTTATTCAGCGTGTATCGATAGAATACAGCATGGATGCACGCTTGCTGTTGGCGTTGCTGGAGTATCGAGCGGGATGGTTATCGCAAACGAGTGTGCGAGAATCGTTACAAACCCACCCTTTATTAAGTGAAACAGATAGTCAAGGCTTTGACCGGGCTGGATTGTATTCCCAGTTGGCATGGGCTGCTGATCAACTCAATCGTGGCTATTATGGCTGGCGATATCGCAGTTGGACGACACTGGAATTCTCTGATACCACGCGGCTGCTCATCAGTGACATACTCAATGCTGGTACGGTTGGAGTACAGTATTTCTTTTCGTTGCACAACACGGTGAACAACTGGCAGCGGGATGTGAGCGAGGTGGGTTTATATGCGACGTATGCCCGTTTGTTTGGTGATCCGTTTGCTAGTTCAGTTGAACCACTCGTTCCGTCTGGACTTGTACAGCCAGAGTTCACCTTACCGTTCCAATCAGATGAAACCTGGTTCTATACAGGGGGCTGGCATGGTGGCTGGGGGAGTGGCAGCGCTTGGGCAGCTGTTGATTTTGCACCACCGGATGTCTCGCCAGACAGGGGGGCCTGTTATACATCGGACTATGCAGTTCGTGCAATTGCACCGGGGCAGATCGTACGCAGCGAAAATGGTGCAGTTGTCCTCGATTTGGATGCTGATGGGGATGAAACTACAGGGTGGACGATCCTCTATCTACACATCGCCAGTCAGAGACGAGTTCGTGCTGATACAACTGTTCAAGTTGGTGATCCAATCGGATATGCGGCCTGTGAGGGGGGCTTTTCAACCGCAACACACCTGCATATTGCCAGACGCTATAATGGTGAATGGATTCCAGCAGATTGTGTTCGTTGCCCAGTTGGGAACCTGCGCCCGTCGTTTACAATGAGCGGCTGGAGAGTACGTGGAATTGTCAATCAGGAATATCAGGGCTTTCTTGAGAAGGGGCCAGAATTACGCCGGGCAGAACAGGGACGTTTGAATCCTATCAATCGGATTTCATGGTAATGTACAGACAACTTATCAAGATGACTATTGTAGTTGTGGCACTCGTAACTGGAATGGTGGCGCTTCCATCGCAAGCGGAGCAGGTTGCTTTGACACCAACGACCATTCGGATTGACATCGCCACCACCACACCTTTGCCGACGGTGGGACAGCCGCCGACGGATCCGCCGCCGACCTTCACGCCAACACTAGAAGGACCGCCACAACTCGCACCCAAGGAAGGGTCGAGTGCCATCAATGTACGGGCACAGGCAGACATTGATTCGCAGATATTGGGGACGATTCGACCCGGTGAAACTTATGTGGTGAGTGGGCGTCTATTTCGTTGGCTGCAAATCCGATTCGACCCGTCGCCTAGCGGCGTTGCTTATGTCTATGATGAACTAGTTGATATCGTTAGCGGTAATGAAGCTGATATACCTGACCTGACGCAAAGTGCCCTACCTACCCAGAACACAGTTCTCGATGAGACTGCGACCTATGAAGCCCTCCTATTGACTCCTGGCTTCGAGTTAACCCAGGCGAACGATATACAAGAGATTGAGGCCCCGTCTGGTGTTATTGTGCCGGAGGGTGAAGGCGACCTCCCAGAGATACTACCGACTTTTACCTATCCGCCAAACCTGGTTGCTCTTGCACCAACAGAGGAGGGCATTGGGGAAGTGACCACAACGCCAGTACCCAATGGAATCGAACTGCCAATTTCGGAAGGTGTTGCACCGATTGTCCCTATTGTTGTGTTGGCAAGCTTGGGTGTGATTGGTCTGCTGCTGAGTTCGTTGTTCCGCTAAAGCGTGTTTGAGTTTAGTAGCTGCAAGTTCCGCAGTCGTCAGCTGCTTCAGCTTCTCCCTTAGATCGAAACGATTTACCACAACCACAGGAAGAGACAGCGTTGGGGTTGTCAATCCGGAAGCCACCACCGACCAGGCTGTCTACAAAGTCAATTGTCGCGCCCTCTAGGTACATCATGCTAGTAGGATCAATAATCAGGCGAACTCCAGCGGTTTCAACAATAGTATCATGTGTTTGGGGGGTCTCCTCAAAGGCCATACCATATTGCATTCCAGAACAGCCACCGCCTGACACAAACACGCGCAGGACATGATTGGGAATGCCGCGTTGTTCGAGCAGATTGCGAATAGTGTCTTTAGCAGTATCTGTCACAGTAAGGACAGGGATCAGCGTTTCAGTTTGGATTTCTTCCGATTCAATCATAGCCATTGGTCAGCTCTCCACACATACAAGTGAGTTTGCAAGCAGTATAGCATAGGAAATTGTTCGGTGCAATAAAGTTGATGAAAATTGTATTTATTGTCTTTCTAAGAGTGGAATGAGGTAAGTACAGGCAGAATCCCCTTCGGCGACGCGGCTTAGCATCCGAGGGACGACACCAAGAAGCGAAGAGACAAGGCGCATATCCATGTTGCACAAGGCATCCGATTGCGGTGCGACATGATGATATGGGCAGTTGGTCGTGGTTAGCAAAAAACCCTCATGACAAGTTGACCAATGAGCTTCATAGCCATGATTGTTCAGATAGTCAATGACACGATCCAGACGTTGTTCAAGTGATAAATCGTGCAAATCAACTTCCGAGGCCATGTGATCTGCAACACCTTCCAAGATGACGTTGGCTTGTTGTTCAGGTAGTTTTTCGCCGATTTGTTGGATCAAACCCACAGCGAGATGCCGATAGTTGTTCGGGAAAAGGCCCTCAGCTTGATCTGTCAGCGAATAAACATGCTGGGGTCGCCCTGGGGTGGCGCGATGCTTGAGTTTGGGTGTGGAAATGAGGCGCTTGCGTTGCAAATAACTGATGTGATGACGCACCGTAACAGCCGTAATATCGCCTCGGCGTTGTCTGAGTTCTATAACAATCTCGTCTACGGTTGCTTGACCAACATCTCTAAGGATTTCTAAAATGATCTGGCGTGTTTCTTGCATCGATTCATTTCTCTAATCCAAATTGTAAAAAGTCTATCACTTTCATCTGAGCATTGTCAACTTGGCACTAGAATAGGCAGGCACTCCGTTGTAGGCTTTAGGGCGGTGCTCGATCAGGAGTAAAAAGTGTGGCAAAACGTATCGCATTTCAGGGTATTCCAGGCGCATATTCTGAGCAGGCCATCCGGCAGCATTTCGGCGATGATGTGGCGGTTTATCCCTGTCGTGATTTTGCCGAATTATTTAAACGCATTAACCAGAACAAGGTGGTCAAATACGGTTTGTTGCCTGTCGAGAATGCACTAGCAGGTGCTGTGAATCAAGCATATGAACTGCTGATGGATTACGACCTGCGCATTCAGGCAGAAGTAATTCTGCATGTGCGCCATAACTTGATGGTTCCGACAGGTCTGAAAATGGCGGATGTGAAATATGTCATTTCCCATCCGCAGGCTTTGGCCCAGTGCGATAAATTCCTGAAGCGTTATGGCTTTGAACCTGTCCCCACATTTGACACTGCCGGGGCAGCGCGTGATCTGGCGAAGTCCAAAGCGCCCAATACGGCTGCGATTGCCAGTAAGATTGCGGCAAAGCTTTATGATCTGGAGATCCTCGCGCCAGAAATCGAGGATGTTGCCTTTAACTTCACGCGTTTTTTTGTTTTGGGGCATGATAATCCTGAACCGAGCGAATTCAACAAGACTTCGTTGGTGTTTGCAACCCGCCATCAGCCGGCCGCGTTATATGAATGTCTGGGAGTCTTTGCAAGGCACAATTTGAACCTGACGAAAATCGAATCACGTCCACGGCGCAATCGTCCCTGGGAACCGGTCTTCTATCTGGATTTCGAGGGGCATTGGCAGGATAGTAATGTGCAGGATGCGCTGGTCAAGCTCTTGCAACTGGCTTCGTTTGTTAAAATGCTGGGCTCCTATCCAGCAATAAGAACCGAATCAGTTGGTATATAAAGGACTGAGAAAGATGACGAAAATCAAGGTTGCCATACTGGGTGCGACGGGTGCTGTTGGTCAGCGCTTTATCCAATTGCTGGAGAATCATCCGTGGTTTACTGTGACTGAGGTCATCGGCTCAGAACGCAGTGCAGGCCGTCCTTATGGAGAAGCCGCCAACTGGGTTCTAGATGGTAGTCCACCGGATTCCGTCATGGGTTTGACTGTAAAGGGCTTGCACGATTCGTTTGATTCCCGGTTGGTGTTTTCTGCCTTGCCAAAAGAACCTGCCCGCGAACGTGAAATCGAATTGGCAGAGGCTGGGCACGTTGTTTGTACCAACGCTTCAGCCCATCGTATGGCTCCTGATGTGCCGTTGCTGTTACCTGAAGTCAACGCCGATCATATTGGGTTGATTGATGTGCAGCGTCGCAATCGAGGTTGGGCGACGGGCGCGTTGATTGCCAATTCTAATTGCACAACCATGCCTGTTGTGATGGCACTCAAGCCATTGCTTCGGTTTGGTGTTGAAAAATTGTTGATGGTCAGTGAGCAGGCGCTCAGTGGGGCTGGGTATCCTGGTGTTGCCTCGCTAGACATCATGGACAATGTCGTCCCTTATGTTCCTAGCGACGAGAACAAAATGGAAACCGAAACGCTCAAGATGCTGGGTGACTTTGACGGTGAATTCATCACGCATCTAGAGATTGTTCCCAGCGCAACCTGCACCCGTGTACCGGTAATTGACGGGCATCTGGTCAATATATCGTTGGCGTTTGAAACGAATCCAAGTCTTGATGACATCCTGGTGGCCTGGTCAGATTTCAAAGGACCAGAGCCTGTTCCTGATTTGCCGTCTGCGCCAGAACATCCCGTTCAATATTTGACACAGATTGACCGCCCACAACCACGCCGTGACCGCAATGCTGGTCATGGCATGACGACCTCCATTGGCCGCCTGCGTGAGTGCCCGGTTCTGGGTTACAAGTTTGCGGCGCTTTCACACAATACTATTCGTGGCGCAGCCGGATGTAGTATCTTAAATGCGGAATTGATTGTCAGCAAAGGCTATCTCGGTGAGTTTGAGCCTGCTGAAGCAGTGCTGACAGCCTGATTGCGTAGCTTTTCACAACTTGATGGGTTTATTGTATCGAGATTAAAGAGCCAGACTTAAAGTAGATGGAGAGGGAAATGAAAGTATTTATCGCTGGGATTGATGGCTATCTGGGCTGGGCTTTGGCGCAGGGTTTGACCGCACGCGGACATGAAGTGGCTGGCGCAGATGCCATGCTGCGGCGTGAATGGGTCGAAGAAGTGGGTAGCCACAGTGCAATTCCAGTTTATTCGCGTGAAGATCGACTAGCAGCATTCAAAGAACGCTATGGCAAGGACCTAGATTTCCGCAAAGGGGATTTTCTGGATTATAAGTTTGTTAAAGGCTTCTTTGAGGAGTTCCAACCTGAAGCCATTGTGCATCTGGGGCAGGTTCCGTCCGCGCCCTATTCGATGATCGACCAGCAACACACCACGTTCGTGCAGCATAATAACGTGATTGGTAATCTCAACATCCTTTATGCCATGCGCGAAGTTGTCCCTCATGCTCACCTGCTCAAACTTGGTACAATGGGAGAGTATGGTACGCCCAATGTCGATATTCCCGAGGGATTCTTTGATGTCGAATTCCGGGGGCGTAAAGATCGTCTGCCGTTCCCGCGTCAGGCCGCCAGCTTTTATCACTGGAGCAAGGTACATGACTCCAACAATACCATGTATGCTTGCAAAATTTGGGGCTTGCGCTCCACCGATGTAATGCAAGGTGTCGTCTTCGGAACACAAATTAACGAGATGGGGGATGATCCGCGTTTGCGCAGTCGTTTGGATTTCGATCAGTGTTTTGGCACAGCGATCAATCGCTTCTGCTGTCAGGCTGTCATTGGTCATCCTCTGACGCTGTTTGGTGCAGGGCATCAGAAACGTGGGTTCCTACCCCTGCGTGACTCGGTTCAGTGCATGGCAATCACGATTGAGAATCCGCCAGAACCCGGTGAGTATCGCGTGTTTAACCAATTTGAGGAAACGTATTCCATTGTTGAACTGGCAGATATGGTTCAGGAGGTGGGACGTGATCTTGGTCTGGGTGTGGACATTTTGGAATACGATAATCCCCGCGTAGAGGCCGCCAGGCATTACTTCAACCCGGATCGTCAGCATCTGATTGATTTAGGTTATCAGCCGCACCATGATGTCAAAGCAGAAATGCGGATCATGATCCAGGACTTGATGGAACACAAAGGACGCATTCTAGAACGGAAAGAAAGCCTGATCCCTGACATTCGCTGGGACGGTTCTCGTAAGCGCTCTGAGGTGATTGGCGAACATAAGACACCTGTCAATTAGTGCCTTAAGACCCGGCCAGATTTTCCGGGGCGTAGGATATAATTCCTACACCTTTTCATCTTGAGTCGAACAACCATGATGCGATATGTACCCGTGTTGTTATTCTTGTTGATGGGTGGCTATATGCTCATGCGCAGTTACGGAATGCTGCTGGAGTTGCTTCCGGCTCCGCCGACCATGCCGAAGAAAGAGTCACGCTCCATGATTCGCAGTATCGCTTTTGCAATGGGCTTGCTGTTATGGTTCAGCGTAGGGGTGATGGCGTTAGTGTTTGGTTTAACGAGCTTATTCGAGAAGATCATTTACGCAATACAATAATGGTGAAATGCAATGAGTAAAATCCAAACTTGGAACTTGAACGAACTCAGTGATAATCAACTGGCAATTATATATCAGCGTGCTGAACAGGATATCTCAAAGTTGCTACCCTTGGCACAAGAAGTTGCGGAAAACGTGCGACAGAACGGCGATCAAGCGGTTGTTGAATATGCCCGCAAGTTTGATGGTGAAGGTTTTGAATCGTGGATGCTGCGGGCAACAGAGCAAGACTTTGTCGAGGCACGGGCAGCAGTGTCTGAAGATGTGATCGAGGCGCTCAAGGCCGCGCACGCCAATATTCAGGCCTTCCACGAGAAGCAGATGCCTGAACCCATGTGGTTCACTGAAGTTCAACCGGGAATCATGGCAGGTGAAAAAACGACCCCGATTGCGAGTGTGGGCTTGTATGTGCCAAGAGGGAAGGGGGCGTTTCCATCAGTGATGTTGATGCTGGCGACACCGGCTCGTGTTGCTGGGGTTGAGCGTATTATTATCGTAACGCCGCCGACACCCGAAGGTCGACCAGATGCCGCATCGCTGGTTGCTGCTGAGATTTGTGGCGTGACAGATCTGTATGCCGTTGGTGGGATGCAGGCGATTGCAGCGCTAGCCTATGGCACGGAAACGATTCCGAAAGTCGATAAGATTATTGGCCCTGGCAGCAGCTATGTTTCAGCGGCGAAACGTTATCTATTTGGAACGGTGGATGTCGGCCTCCCAGCAGGCCCCAGCGAATCAATTATCCTTGCGGATGAATCGGCGGATCCACGCTTAGTTGCGCTTGATCTGTTGGTTGAAGCAGAACATGGCATGGAGTCAGCAGCGATTCTGGTTACACACAGTCAGGATGTTGCCGACCAAGTCCGTGAGCTTTTGCCCGAATATATTGCCTTACTTCCAGAATGGCGTCGGACATATGTTGAAAATGTGCTGTCGAATTATGGCGGCATCATGATGACTGAAAGTCTTTCGCAATCTGTTGCCTTTGTTAACGACTATGCCCCAGAGCATCTGGAAGTTATCACATGTGAACCATTTGTGACCCTCAACCAGATCAAGAATGCCGCTGAAATTTTGTTGGGGCCGATGACACCCATCCCAACCGCTAATTACTGCCTAGGTCTCAATGCGATTTTGCCAACAGGTGGCTTTGCTCGGACGTTTTCCTCAGTGAGTGTTCAGGATTTTCTCAAAAAAAGTGGGATTGGCTATTTGTCGCGTGAAGGCTATGGGAGGTTACAAGACACGACAGCACTGCTGGCTGATTATGAGGATTTCCCAGCTCATGCAATGGCAATTCGACTGCGTAATGAAATCATCGGGTTGACCGACGGCATATGATGAGAGGCCTGGAGGCAGATTTACTACAGAAAATCCAGACGCTCCAATTTACGGAGCGTGTTGAAGCGGAGCAACTGCTGAGAGCCTTTATTAAGCAGCAGTTTCCACTTGAAGTTGAAAAGGTTGAGTTGCGCCCGCAAGCGGTGTCGCTGAATTCATTCAATGGTTTTCTGACTCTTGTTGATGGCGAACACTTATTTTTTAAGACGCATACCGAGCAAGATAACGTCATTGGTGAGTATTATAATGCGAAGATGTTGGCTGATGCAGGTTATCCTGTCATCCAGCCGATCTATAGTTCAACGCAAGCCGGACAACATTTGTTGATTTATGAGGTCATAGATGATCCATCGGTGTTTGATGTAGCCTGGGAAGTCGAGCAGGGACAGGATACACCGATGCTTGCTGGGTTGAGACAAGCCCAGAATCGCTCCGATGATGACTTGTATGCCATCTATGAGGCGACTCTGGCTAACCAAGATGCGGCAGATGCTGAACAAAACCCTATTCATCAACTGTTCTACCATCGTCTAACTGGAGGGCGCTACACGCGATTTTATGGTGATCACCAGGAGATTGTATTGCCACAGGGCACCTATGGGTTTGGTGAGGTGAAACAATGGCAATGGGAGATCAATGGTCAGGTTTATCCTTGTAGCTTCAATGACTTGATTACTTATGCCATTGACAAACTACATCCGGCACAGACAGGCCCCTCGATCATTGGGCATGGGGATGCTCATAATGGCAACGTCTTCTATCATGCTGAGGAAGGCAGCCTGACCTACTTTGATCCGGCTTTTGCAGGTCGGCATGATCCGCTGCTTGATCTGACCAAGCCACTGTTCCATAACGTTTTTGCGCTGTGGATGTATTTCCCCCATAAGAAGCAGGCCATGACTGACATCAGCATGTCCCTAATAGGTAGAAAAATCACTGTTGAACATGACTATCACTTGCCCGAACTGCGCCATATGTTTTTACGCAGCAAAGTCGAGCGCACGCTCATACCAACGGCACAACTGCTCGAAAAGAGGAATATGTTGCGTGAGGATTGGCGTGAGTATCTCAAGCTAGCGTTGTTTTGCTGCCCCTTCCTTACACTCAACCTGGCTGATGCTCAACGTTTTCCTGCGGAGATGACCTTGTTAGGCCTGGCGATGTCAGTCGAGATGGGGGGCGAGAGCAAACATACCCGCAGTCTGATTGATATTGTTCTAGATGAGGTTGAGAGTGCGCTATGAATGATGAACTCCCCCGGTTTAGAAAACGGCGCTATGCGGATGTCATGCAGTTCATCAATCGAGTCTTGACAAATCCGGCAGTTGGTTCGCAATCGCATCTATATCGCTTGATTGAATATGACGATGGGCACTATCGGGCGATATTTAGCCCCGCTTATTTCCAACATGCTGACAGATGGACCGAGCCATCCAAATCGCAATGGAATACGCTCAAGAAACGTATGAAGCGCTATCAGAAGCGTGTGTTCGTCTTTCGTACATATGGTGAGATTGACTGTTCATCAGGTGAGATGCATTCCTCCACTACTGATAACGGTCCTTGCTACTACCTTGATTTTGGCTTCTTTGCTTACGGCTAGCCCCGTAAAGCCCACAGGTTTTAACAGTGGCTTCAGAGTGCTTGAGCCCGAGAAAGAGTATTTCAAACATGTCGATAGAAGTCCACAAAACCTACAAATAGAGGCTGTACCAGAACAACAAGCGCAACCGACATCTGCACCAGCAGATGAATGTCGCTGGCTTGATCTGGAACCATGCCCTGGCATTGCAGCGTTGCTCCTATCGCTGACAGGCAAACACATGGGCTTATCGCGGATGCAACGCCACATCGCAAAGTTGCGGTATTGCAGCGACAAGAAAAAGCCTACGAACGCTTCTTCAACAAGCAAGGCGGCCTCCCACACTTCCGCAAGGTGCAGAAGTTCTGGTCATTCAGGCTCAAACAAGCAGGCTGGAAACTGCTGGACAGTGAGCAGAGGTATGGTCGAGTTCGTGTCGGCACGAAAGTCTACAAATTTGTGAAGCATCGCCCCATGTGGGGCGATATAAAGACGGTCACGATCAAGCGTGATACAGCAGGCAGATTGTGGATCTGCTTCTCAGTGGTGGAACGATTTGTGGTGCAGAAGGAAGCCAGCGCGGGTCAAAGCGGCGGCTTTGATTTTGGCCTCAAATGCTTTCTTACCAATGATGAAGGGCAACAGATCGACATGCCTTGGTTCTATCAGGATGATTTGCCCCGTCTGTGCAGCATCCAACGACAGGTGTCGAAGAAGGTTAAAGGGAGCGCCACCAACAGAAGGGGAAGCATCACCTCTCCCGTCGTCACATTCGGATTGATGATAAGCGGCGCGATTTCCACTTCAAGCTGGCACACGAACTTTGCGACCAGTATGACATGCTGTGTTTTGAAGACCTCAACCTGGACGGGGCGAACCTCTGGTTCGATGAAACGGTTGTGGGGGTGCAAGGTGAGTGATCTGGGTTTTGCGCAGTTCATGAGCATCTTGGAATGGGTCGCTTTCAAACGTGGCAAGCGGGTGGTCAAGATAGACCGTTGGACACCGACGACCCAGGTCTGTTCTGGTTGTGGACAGAAGCATAAGCTCGAACTGAAAGAACGGTAGTTAAACTGCGATTGTGGCTTGGTCATAGACCGCGACCACAACGCAGCGAAGAATATACTTGAGGCGGGGGCATCGCCTCATACTGTCTCAGTCGGAAGAAGACCCTGCGAACCTTTGGTTCGCCTTCTGTAGGGCACCCGGCGTTTATGGCAGAAGCCCACTGAACCTTTGGTTCGCCTTTTGCTGTGGGAGTATGTCACTAGGGTTCTAGTTGTTTAAGCAGCGTGGCAAAGCTCGGTGACTCCTGCTGGTAGATATAGTTGATGGGTGTCACCACAATTTGTGATGCACCAATTGACCGTAGGTGCTGAACAACTTCCAGAACCTCATGTGTCTTGATTGATACTGTGACCGAATACCATTGCCCACTGTCCGTGAAAATTGGGGCGATGGTCGGGCCGAGCAAGCCTTTGGCATTGTCAAATTGCGTTACCATCCGACCAATCTGGGTCTCGTTTTCGCCTTGAACGTTTACCGTAAGTTGTGAATACGCCTTAGCGTTCAGTGATGCATCAATCTTTTCCAGCATGATCTGTACAGTATCAAGACATTCACGTAGGGCGTGTTTGTTTCCAATCAGGCAGGCTTGTGACCTTGTGATGATACCATCCGGCACAATCTTCAAGTGATTCTCACGCAGTGTCGTGCCTGTTTGGGTAATGTCCACAACGATGTCGGCGTAGCCGATGGTCGGCGCGGCTTCAATCGCGCCTGCTGCCGGGACGATCTTAAAATGGTGGATACCATTGGCATGAAAAAAACGCCGTGCCAGATGGGTAAATGTCGTGGCAATGCGTAAGTTACGCTGCTTTGTCGTTCTAAAGTCCTCTGCTATGTCGAGGATATCTGCCATCGATTCAACATCCACCCAGGTTTCCGGTACGGCAACCACGACTTCACAGTGTCCATAGCCCAGTGCTGGATGGACGATAATCAGATCGTCGTGTGGATTTTCTTCAACCTCATCTAAACCCGCGATCCCTAATTGGGCTGTGCCATCAGAAACTTTATACACAATGTCCTTGACCCGCTGGAACAAGACTCCAATCGAAGGGATAGCAGGGAGTGTCCCTGTATACTGGCGCGGGTTTGGTTTACGAATGCGTAGACCAGCATCGCGCAAAAAGTTATACGTTGGTTCAGCAATTGCCCCCTTGCTGGGCAAGGCGAATGTGACTTTAGGTGTCATTCAACTGACTTTCATTTATGGTTGAGACGAGCACATCGAGTTGATCCAAGGTGTAGATTTTACTTTGGTAGAGTACCTGCCCTGATGCCAGGATATTGACTGGATGAGAATGGGTGGGAGGTTGTAACGCAACAGCAAGCCCATTTTGCCGTAGATGTTGTGCCCATTTGATTGCCGCACTTGGGTTATTTCGATAGTCTAGGTCTATGACTGATTGGGCAGTCATAGGTACAGGATCAACTGTGTCGAGTAGGGCATTTAAATAATAAGCAAAGCCTACAGCCGGGATATGCCCTTTACCACCGACCAGACCGATCAATTCATCGTAACGTCCGCCACTTGCGAGTTTGATCGCATTTTTCCCCCGTACTTCAAAGACGATACCCGTGTAATAATCCCACGAATGTGTAAGATCAGGCTGGAGTATGATGCGATCCTGTGTGATGTCATAGTTCTCAAGTAAGTCGATTATTTTTCGCCATGAATCGAGATCTGCTGTCTCGTTCTTGATAAATTCACCAATGGCGTCAAGTGTTTTGTCAGGTGGCCCAGAGATTTGCCGCCATTCGATTAGGAAGTCGAGTGCTTCATTGATGCTTTGCTGTTGAGATGCTTGCTGTTGTTTCTGTTGGAGGCGTCTGGCGATATCTTGTTGAGTACGTCCCGCCATTGTCCCACCTCGACTACCTTTATCTAATATCGAGGCAACCATCTGATATTCGTCAAACTCAGATGATGTTTGACCATTCATGTTGTTCGATTTTGGCAAGTACTGGCTCAATCGTTCCTGCAAATCCTTCTTGTTGTTATGCCGATGCTGAAGCAAAAAGTGTTCAGTTCGTGGATCAAGCTGGAATTGTTTTAAAAGCTGTCGAGTTAGGCCAACATTGCCGATATGAAGATGCCAGTTGTCATGTGGGATTCCCTGAGTGGCCATTGCTATGATCTCCGCGTCAGCCGTTTCATCTGCTAGGTTGATGAGTTCTGCACCGAGACTGTCTCTTTGATGACTATTGCTCCCAGTTTCGAGGTTGTCCTCAAAGATTGGGCCATTGAACTGCCAGCGCTTAATGCTTGGTGATTGTCGTTGGTATAAGTTTGCGGCCCCTGCTGTAAATTCGGGGCGAAGCGCCAGATTGCGTCCATAGCGCTCAAATGTGAACAGCCGTTCAATAATCTGGTCGCCCGCCTTGGTCAGGAAAAGATCAGCATGATCGATGATGGGTGTTTCTACCACTTCATAGCCGAACAAGGCCATATGTTCCTGAAGTTGATTGGTCAGGTTATGGCGTACCGCCATGTGGTTACGATTGTTCATGAATTATCCTAGCCGATGGATACCAGACATACTGCGGTTGCCCTCGTTGGTGCGGAGTGTATGTGGACGGATGCGTTGTTCACCATGGGCAATCCGTCGCAAATTATCAGCGTAGCGCATTGGGGTTATGATAATCATAACTTCATCCTCGCCCAACACATAATCGCCCTGTGGTGCATAGACAAAGCGACCACTTTTCTGTCTTACCCCGACAACGCCAGCATGAAATATACGGCGCAGGCCAAGCTCATCAATGGATTTGCCGATCCAGGGCGAATCGCCCTGCATATAGAGCTCGGTCGTTTCCAAGCCAACCTGATAGTTAAACAATACATACTGAATAAAGTCACTAACAACAGGGCGGGTAGTTGCCAATAGAACGAATTGTGCGGCGATACGGAAGGGACTGACCACGCGATCGGCACCCGCACGCCGGAGTTTTGGAATCATGTCGTCTGTGCTGGCTGTGGTGACAATCAGCAAGCCCTTATTCTGCGTCCGGCTGTTCAAGACCGTGAGTACGCTGTTGGCTTTATCCTCCATTGAAATCATAATTGCAAGTGCGCGGTCTATACCCGCTTTAGCCAGGATTTCATCATCAGATGGATTACCCATGACCACCCGAAAACCACGCTGGATCATCTCACTTGCCAGGGTGCTATCAGGTGTTACAACGACAAAAGGACGTTCTGGGTTGAGTTTGTCAAGGGCATTCTGGATGATCTGCCCTGACCCACAAATGATAAAATGGCGAGACATTTTTGCAATGGCCTGCGCCGATTCCATTAAAGAGTAGGTCGTCTCGCTCGTTTGAATAACATGGTGATTGGGCAGGCGCTGCCAGTTGGTTGCCAGTGGATTGTGTCCCTGACTCACACGACTCGACTTGATCATTGCGTTGATACGGGAGCCAGGCGTGACAGCAAGGACAACCTCATGCTCTTGCAGTTGATAATCATCAGTAGGCGTGTAGTTGAATTGACCGCTTTCCTGCAATATACCGATTACTCCCACGTCATACTGATTGCGTAAGTCAAGTTCGCCCAGTGTTTTGCCAATCCAGGGCGAATCATCCCGCATGAACAACTGGACTACTTGTGAACTAGCCCGTTGATCGAACACAATACTGTTGAAAAAATCGTTTACGACTGGGCGCAAGGTGGCATTGTTCAAAAATTGACCCGCAACATCGTAAGGAGCCATGACAATGTTCGCACCTACTTGGATCATCTTCAAACTGATATTTGATTGTGATGATGCCGTGATGTATACATGCTGGTTCCTGCTACGTACAGTCAAAACATTCAAGATCGTTTCAGTATCGCTTTCGAGCAGCGACATGACTGCGCGGGCATGAGCAATGCCAGCATGTCGCAAGGCGCGGTCATCGGTTGGATCATCGTGAATAACAAGCAATCCGGTGTCCCGTACACGGTCTGCATAGGCAGCGTCGTTGGTGACCACAACGACCACATCCAGAATAGTCTCGACTCGAATGAAACGTTCTTCTATCCAGATAATGAATCGCTGGATATTGTTACGAACGCGCGCACGTATCCCAGGGTGTGTGCTGCCCAACAGCCACTTGAGACGCCGTTCAACGAGCGTAGAAAGTGCCTGACGCTGGTGGGTGCGACGCATTTCAGCACGACGCAGCAAGTAGCTAACCGTGCGATCTACAAGTTCACCTTCGCCACAAATGACATAGTGATCGCGCATCTGTTCGATCTTGCGCTTAGCGCGGCGGCGTTGACGAATATCACGAATGGCTGGACTGACGAAAAATTGAACTCCTGCCTGGGCGGCCAGAGCAAAAGAACCCAAGCCAAATAACAGCAGCAATATCGTGAAAATACGGCCTTCGTTTGTCCGGGCATGAAGATCGCCATATCCAACGGTTGTGAGTGTCGTGACAGTTATCCACACTGAGTCAAGGAAGTCAATGTCGTTCTCAAAAACCATGAAGCCTGCAACACCAATCGGTAGGATAAACGCGATGGCGATGAGGGCAAAACGAAGCTGACGTTGGGTTTCTTCAAAGGAGTTCATGTTAGGTTTTGAGCCACTTCAAGACGTTGCGTCGTTCTTCTTTCCCTTGAAAATATTCCAACTGTATTGGCCGTATCCCGTTGAGGACTTGTAGCGAGCGATTATGGTATGCCATTTTGTGATGTTTGAGGACCGTTTTTGGTGAAATTGACAATTGCAGGGAGCCCCGATGATCATAGGAAGGATGAATCCAGAACACACAGTCTGCAACATGTTCACTCAAACCAATCATTTTCGGATAAACTGAGGGGTGAATCGGCTGTTAACCAACCCATCCGGCCGTTTCTCCCGTATTGCGCCAACCTTTTTGATTGTTGCTGCCACATCTCAATGACCACACCTTCACCTAAACTTGAACCTGCTGTTGACCCATCCGCTATCCGCTTGGGCGGTGGCAACAAAGTGACGATTTGCCCCAGAAGCTCACCCTGGATACTCATGCAAACACCGTGGTTCGGTCTCAAGCGCTTTGGGTTTGCCTGGAACTTGCTCTGATGACCCGTCACATGGACATCCATGCGATTCACCACTGCCAGCATTGGGCCAATATAGAACACATCTCGGCAGTGTAGTATAATCATTTGTCGGTAATTGTGCCAGAAGCAGGTGAGGACTGAATGACCTATTCACTTTCTGATTATGAACAAGCTGCCACGGTAGTGCGGCAACTGACTGACCTGAAACCTGAAATTGGATTGGTATTAGGGTCAGGTCTGGGTGTACTAGCGGATACACTAGATGAACGCACTGTGATTCCCTATTCTGATATTCCAGGATGGCCCCAATCAACAGTCCACGGTCATAGTGGCAATCTGGTTGTCGGTAAGTTGTCTGGTAAGATGGTGATCGCTCAACAGGGTAGGGCACACTTCTACGAAGGCTACACGATGGCCCAGGTAACATTTCCAGTTCGCGTCATGCACCAACTTGGTGTGAAGCTTGTGATCTTCACAAATGCAGCCGGTGGATTGAATCAGGCGTTTCGTGCGGGCGATGTAATGATGCTCAACGATCATATCAACTTATTAGGTATTGTTGGTGCGAATCCACTCATTGGTCCCAATGATGAAGTGATTGGCCCACGCTTCCCTGGTATGGTTCATACCTACGATGGTGACTTGAGGCATCTGGCTAAGCAAGTTGCACAGGAAAACGCTATCACGCTGCGTGAAGGCGTTTACATTGGACTGTCTGGTCCCATGTTTGAAACACCTGCCGAGGTGCGTATGTTACGGCTGTTGGGTGCTGATGCTGTAGGAATGTCTACCGTAAATGAAGCCACAGTTGCCCGTCATGCTGGTTTGCGGGTGCTAGCGTTTTCTGGCATTACCAATGAGGCCATCGATACAGTGAATAATGTGGGTGAGACTAATCACGAAGAAGTGTTAGAAACGGGGCAGGTTATTGTGCCCAAGCTCGTCACCCTTCTCAAAGGAGTTCTTGGGGCAATCTAGCTGTGACAACGCTGGTATTTTTAATTGAGCAGACCGCCATCGGTTGGTACATTGGACTAGCAGTCGGCATTGTGTGGTATTCACGGCGTTGGCTGAATGCGGGCTATGCATATCGGGCAACAGTATTTGAGCTTGAACGTGATATTGCTCGCAACGAACGGGGGGCAGCATTGGCGGCTATGGTGCTTTGCGTAGAAGCAGCACTGATTGTTGCTGGAATGCAGCGCGTGGTTGCGCCGACCATACGTATAGACCAGGAACAGCGTGGTGATGTTATAGAAGTAGCCCGGGCTGATGATGGTGACTTCGCAACGCCCACCCGACTGGTACCGTCTGGGGGTTTACCAGTCGAAATCGTTGAAGCCAGCGGTAATATCAATCTGGGTGGTGATGACGCTCCCGTGATTTTTGCAACCGCAATTCTAACCCCGACACCCGTGGGGACAATTGAGCCAAATGCGCCTGATCCGGTGGGCTGTACAACTGAGAACGCCATGTTACAGATCCCAGCCAATGGCATGCGTGTGTTCGAGCCAATTCCGGTTGTGGGAACAGCGTTTATTGACAACTTTTCCAATTATAAGATTGAAGTGTTAAAACCGGGTGCAAACCCTGAGGTCTATGATTCGGGTGTCACTCCTGTTAATGAACGAGGCACATTATCCCAATTCAATCCGGCAGACTATGAACCTGGAACGTACAACTTCCAGTTGATGGTATTTGATACAGCACAAGTGCTTAAAGCGTCGTGTCGAGTGAGTATTTACATATCAGAGCCGATCCCTACGCCGACACCGCTGGGTTCTTAGGCGTGTCTCATCTGGCTCTTTGCCAAAAGATATACAACTCTTACAAATTGTTGGATATACTATCTGGCATAGAGTAGGGTGAGATGGAGTGATGTGCAATGTTTTTGTTTAACTCTGGTTATTTTTGGATGGTCATGATCCCCAGTCTTGTGCTGTCATTTGGGGCACAGATGTTTGTGCGATCTGCTTATAACAAATGGGGCAATACACGCAACGTGCAGGGCATGACTGGAGCCGAAGTCGGGCAGCGGATTGCCGCTGCGGCTGGATTGCAGGCTGTTCGATTTGAAGGTACACAGGGTCAATTGACTGATCACTTTGACCCGTCAAGCAATACGGTTCGGATGTCGCAGGATGTCGCAACCAAACCATCGGTTGCAGCAATGGCAATTGTGGCCCATGAACTGGGTCATGCCCAGCAGTATCAAGAAAAATCAGCGCTGATTGGGATGCGATCTTTCCTGGTTCCTGCCATGCAGTTTAGCCCAACCGTTGCCTATTTGCTGATTATGGCGGGTTTGCTCCTCAACTTTACTGGGTTAGCCTGGATTGGTGTTGGCTTCTTTAGTGTGGTGGTGGTGTTTATGTTGTTGACGCTCCCCGTAGAGTTTGACGCCA
Organism: Phototrophicaceae bacterium; assembly: GCA_965223785.1. Classification (GTDB taxonomy): domain Bacteria; phylum Chloroflexota; class Anaerolineae; order Aggregatilineales; family Phototrophicaceae; genus CBDCXN01. The sequence continues at coordinate 4,838,368 of OZ245017.1, forward strand.
GTCGTCGTGGTCTGCTTCTGTTGGAACAGGCAGGTTTGAGTGCGGATGCAGGTGGCGCACGGCAAATGCTGACCGCAGCCGCCTTAACTTATGTCGCGGCTTTTGTGTCGTCGTTGCTAACGCTATTGTACTACGTGAGTTTACTGCAACGCCGAGATTAGACTTTTGCTTCGCCTGGTGAAGAACCGGGCTTTTCTTCCTCTTTGTTGCTTCTCTGCTTGCTGAAGTAATGGGCTATTGTGTTGAGTAGTTCATTCATGCTAATTGGCTTTGCGAGGTAACCATTGAAGCCTGCATCAAGGGAACTCTCACGATCACCAAACATGGCGTTGGCAGTCAAAGCAATGACAGGAATGTGCTTGAGTTTCGGGTTCGCCTTGATGCGCCTAGTTGCCTCAATACCATCAATGTCGGGTAAGTTGATGTCCATGAGGATGAGATCAGGACATTCTATATCTGCTATCTTGACACCACTTGTACCGTCTATGGCCTCGACCATATCATAGTCTGCAACACTTAACATTTTACGTACAAGACGCATATTTTGCGGATTATCTTCGATATAAAGAATCTTCATTTTGTACCCCACCCAATGACCAGTTACGCTTTATTATAGAATTGTCTTATCGTTGAGAGCAAGTGTGGCTCAAATTCTAATTATAGCCGCCAAACAGGAATCGTAAGCGTCGCCACCAGTTGCGTAATCGTGTACGCAGGCGAATCAGGGCATAACTAGCGCGGCGACGCTGCCTGACCAGCCGGTGTCGATCATCAGCGTCAGGTATGCCCCATTTGATAACAGATGATGCCCAGGTCAAGCCACCACCAAATCCGATTAGGACGATGTAATCCCCTGATTTTATTTTGCCTAACTCCACGGCTTCTACTAGAGCAATCGGGATGGATGCCGCTGAAGTATTGCCGAAGCGTTCCAGGTTGCTCATAAACAATGATTGATCCACATTGAGGCTGCGGGCTGCGGCATGAAGGATGCGTTGATTGGCTTGATGCGGAACAATCAACGACACATCATCCAGCGAAATTTGTGCCCGTTCAATGGCTTGCAAGATGCTCTCGCCGACAACACGAGTGGCGAATCGAAAAACTTCGCGCCCAGACATATACATCTTATGAAGTTTCCGTTCTGCTAGACCCTCATGTGAGCGAATCTCTGGCATATTGAGAGTTGGGATTCCTAGCGCATCATGACCGCTGCCATCTGAACGCAGAACAGAGGATAGTACGCCGCCGTGTGATAGATGACCTTGCAATACGATGGCTCCTGCACCATCACCAAACAGGACACAGGTGGCGCGATCATGCCAGTTCATGACCCGGCTCATGGTTTCTGTACCAATAACAACAGCCGTCTTGATGCTGCCGGAACGAATAGCCTGGGCTGCCATGTCGATGCCATAGACGAAGCCAGAGCAAGCTGCACTGAGGTCAAATGCACCAGCATTGGTTGCCCCCAACCAATGTTGTACCAGGCTCGCGGTGCTAGGAAAAATGTTTTCTGGCGTACTGGTGGCTACGATAATGAGGTCAATCTCAGACGGCAGAATTTGAGTCGTATCCAGGGCACGCTGGGCAGCTCTGAGTCCCATTTGGGCGGTGGTGTCTTTTTCACCTGCAATACGGCGCTCTTTAATCCCGGTGCGAGAAACAATCCACTCATCAGTGGTATCTAGAATATGCTCTAAATCAGCATTCGTTAGGATTCTCTCTGGCACATACATGCCCCAGCCGACAACGTGTGCATACCGATGGGATGGATCACTGGTTGCCATTGGCGTGATATTTACCAAAGACCAATACAGCGTTGTGCCCACCGAATCCGAAGGAGTTGCTCATTGCTATCGACATCTCATGGGGTATGCCAATCTTGGGTGTGTAGTTCAGGTCACAAGCCGGGTCTTGATCTTCCAGATTGATTGTGGGTGGAATGAAATTCTCACGCAATGCCATCAGCGTATATATGGCTTCGATTGAACCGGCAGCGCCCATTGCGTGTCCCATAACAGACTTCGTGGAACTAATCGGAATATTGTATGCGTGTTCGCCAAACGCACGCTTGATAGCAGCCGTTTCACTCCGATCATTCAGGGCGGTTGATGTGCCATGTGCGTTGATGTAGTTGATGGCTTCAATGTCTAAATCAGCATCATTCAGGGCAATTTCAATGGCTTTAGCGGCCCCTTCTCCATTTTCCATTGGTGCAGTGACATGATAAGCATCCGATGTATGACCATAGCCTAGAATTTCGCCATAAATCGTTGCTCCGCGTTGGAGTGCATGATTCAGGTCTTCCAGAACCAACATGGCTGCCCCTTCAGCGACGACAAATCCATCTCGCCCGATGTCAAAGGGGCGAGATGCCCGTTGTGGCTCTTCGTTCCGCTGAGATACAACCTTCATATTATTAAAGCCAACAATGGTGATCTCTTCAATAGCAGCCTCGGCGCTGCCAGCTAAAATCGCCTTGACACGCCCCCTTCGGACCATCTCAGTTGCTTCGCCGATGCAATTGTTTCCAGTTGCGCAGGCCGTTGAAATAGAGAAATTGGGGCCGCGAATGCCATAATACATTGAAATCTTGCCTGAAGGTGAATCCGGCAACATACGCGGAATGAACAGGGGGCTAACCCCACGTGGCCCCCGGTCCATAAACGTACGTGAACTTTCGATGATGGTCATGATACCGCCGATTCCTGTGCCGCATATCACACCGATGTCATATTGATTCTCCTGTGTGATATGCAAACCGGAGCTTTGGAGGGCTTGTTCGGCTGCCCCAAGGGCGAGTTGAGCAATGCGGTCTGTACGGCGGGCTTCGCGTCGTCCAAGCAAGGCAATCGGGTCAAAGTCTTTGACTTCACCCGCAAATCGGTTATCAAGACTTGACGCATCAAAGAGCGTAATCGGGCCAACGCCGGATAGACCATTGGCTGCATTTTGCCACGCTTTTTCAACATCATTTCCAGTTGGACACAGAATGCCCATGCCCGTAACCACTACTCGCCGTTGATCCACTACTGTCTCCATCAAGGCTGATCTTACGCTGCCAGATTTTCACTGACGCGAACCTGTTTGATATTATATAATGTTCGCCTATTCATCAACATAGAATGACTGGAACCGAATGATCTTAATGACGGGGGTGGTTGGCTTGATTGGTCGTCATCTGGTACGTCAACTCATCGAGGAAGGTTATCAAATTCGCTGTTTGATGGCAGAAACTGAGTTGCGTTATGCACCTTGGGATGACAGTGTGACCCATGTTCCTGAAATCGAAATCGGTACGTTACTTGATGAAGAGGTTTTGTTTCGGGCAGTTTCCGGTGTCCACATGATCATCCATCTGAAGAGTGCTCAATGGTGGGGTAAGCCGCGTGATCTGGAACGAATTGAAATTGTCGGGACACGTAATCTAATTGCTGCAGCCCGTTCTGCGCGTGTGGGGCGTATTATTATTATCAGCCACTTGGGGGCGTCTCCTGCATCAGCTTATCCTATCCTGAATATTAAAGGGCAAGTTGAGGAGATGGTCAAAGGTAGCGGTTTAGCCTATACCATTATTCGTTCAGGGTTGGTCTTTGGTGCAGAGGATGCCTTTATTAATCATCTGGCGATGATGCTGCGCGTTAGCCCTGGATTGTTTTTCATGCCAGGGAAAGGGGATGTGGTGCTACATCCTATCTATATTGATGATCTAGTACAGGTGATCTGTCGTAGTTTGGATGCAGTTGATGTCGTTGATGAGATGGTTGAAGTTGGAGGGGCAGAATATATCACCCTGGCTGATCTGCTGGCGACCATCATGCGTGTGACACGAATCCGGCGGGTGGTCGTGCCGGTTCCACCTTATGTCTTGCGCTGGTTGACGCGATTGTATGGCATGCTTTTTCGGCGTACTTTGATGACTCCACAATGGTTAGACATCCTGGCAGCCAATCGCACTGCGCATCTGGGTAATACCTATATGCATTTTCAGGTACAGCCAAGACGGTTAGAGGATACCTTGCTGACCTATATGGTGCACAAGCGCTGGTTATTGTCAACTATCCGTTATGTGTTCCGGCGTCGCCCGTCGAGGTTGTAGCCATGACGATTGAACTTCGGTTTTTGAGTGAACTGGATGAGATGGCTGCGGCTGTCAACTTACAAACCATCTATTGGGGCGATGAACAAGGGGCGATTATTCCTTCACACATGCTCCTCACTATCGCCAGGAGTGGTGGTCAGATAATTGGTGCGTTTGATGGAGAGGCAATGGTCGGTGTTCTGATTAGTTTGATCGGACTGGAGGCCGATCAATCGGTTTACATAGTGTCAAAGCGGATGGTGGTCTTGCCTGCCTACCGTGGTCAAGGTGTGGGCTCTATGCTCAAGCACACTCAGCGTGACTATGCGGTTAAATATGGGCTTAAGCTAGTGCGATGGACATTTGACCCGCTGTTTTCGCTCAATGCCTATTTTAACGTCCGTAAACTGGGGTGTATTTGTTCCGTCTATTTGACAAACTACTATGGAACTGATCCCAAGAGTACACTCGTGACCCTGGGCGCTTCAGATCGTTTGCAAGCCGATTGGTGGGTTCAAGGCCTATCAAATCTAAATCTGACACTGGCAGACTATCTTGAACACGGGGCTGTCCACGCCAATCATATTGATCTGAACGGCAAACCTTCCCATGCCGATGGTTTAGCAGATGATGCCCCCCATTACTTGCTACAAATCCCCACGAACTATGCCCAGATGATTGAAACCAGTCCTGATTTCGCCAGGCAATGGCGGATACACACACGCCAACTCTTTACCAACCTATTTGCGCGTGGCTATCGGGCGCAGGATGTTATCCGTGAAGGGGATAACCCGCGTATGCAAGTCTTCTATGTTTTGGGTCAATAACCAGGAGAATGCTATGTCATTGAAGGATAAAACGTTGTCATTGATTGGGGCGGGTGTCATGGGTGAAGCCATGATAAAGGGTTTGCTTAAACAAAACTTAGTTTCGCCTGAAAATGTCATCGCTGCGGACATTCATAAGGATCGTGGTGTGCTGCTCGAACAGCAATATGGACTGAAATTCACAACGGATAATGTAGAAGCTGCTGAAGCAGCAGACCTGCTTATCTTGTCGGTGAAGCCGCAGGTGATGGATATTGTACTCGATGGGATCAATAATCGTATCAAGCCCGACGCATTGGTATTGAGTATTGCCGCAGGCTACAAATTAGTTAAGATTATGGATGGTTGCGGTAATAAAAACGTGGTTCGCGCCATGCCCAACACGCCCGGACAAATCGGCCAAGGGATTACGGCGTGGACGGATACTGAAGCTGTTAATGATGAGCAACGCGAAATAGCGGAAATTGTGCTGGGTGCTTTGGGCGAAACATTATATGTATCCAATGAGCAGTTTATGGACATGGCGACGGCGTTGAATGGCAGCGGGCCAGCCTATGTTTTCTTGTTGATGGAAGCCATGATTGATGCAGGTGTTCACCTGGGATTTTCCAGGCGTGATGCAGAGCGATTGGTACAACAAACCATGTTGGGATCAGTAAATTTCGCAATTGAGTCTAGGCTACATCCGGCGGAACTGCGCAATCAAGTAACAAGTTCAGGTGGAACAACAGCAGCGGCCTTGTATCAATTAGAGAAGGGTGGCGTTCGCACCGTGATTTCGCGTGCAATTTGGGCAGCATATAGGCGATCTATGGAATTGGGTACAGAAGATGTAGAACCCCATAAGTAAGCCGATTGTGAAAACATGGACAACTATTTGTTGATAAGCTACAATACTGTTCATACAATGCGCAGAGTGCGCATTTTGTTTGTTAAAGCAAACGATAGGAGCTGAGACTATGGCAGAAGCCTCCGATATTTTCGATTCGATTAAACAGGTAATTGATAGTTACGAAACCTCAATTGAGGCCGTAGAAGTTGGGTATGTACAGGAAGTTGGTGATGGTATCGCCCGTGCAACGGGCCTCGACAACGTCCGTTTTAGTGAGCTTGTGCAGATTGGCAGTGATGGTATTCCGGGCATGGCCTTCAACCTGGAAGCCGATAACGTCGGTATCATCATTATGGGTGAATACGACGACATTAAAGAAGGTGATGAGGTTCGCCCGATGGGGCGTATTGCTTCCGTACCAGTCGGTATGGGTCTGGTTGGGCGTGTTGTTGATGCTTTGGGCGCGCCAGTGGATGGTAAAGGCCCGATTGAATCCGATGAGTTTTACAACATTGAACGGATCGCCCCCGGCGTGATGCAGCGCCGCAATGTTGACACGCCTTTGCAGACAGGTATTGTTGCCATTGACGCGATGATCCCGATTGGGCGTGGCCAGCGTGAGTTGATTATTGGTGATCGTCAGGTGGGCAAGACCACCATCGCGGTTGACACCATCATTAACCAGAAGGGGCAGGATGTATATTGCATCTACGTTGCGATCGGTAAGCGTAAAGGTGAGGTTGCACGTATCCAGGCGCTCTTGGAAGAAAATGGTGCGATGGACTACACCACGATTGTTGTGGCCTCGGCTTCCGATCCGGCAACCATGAACTATATTGCACCCTACTCTGGTTGTGCTATTGGTGAATGGTTTATGGAAAACGGCAAGGATGCGCTGGTCGTTTATGATGATCTTTCCAAGCATGCCTGGGCATATCGTCAGGTGTCGCTCTTGTTGCGTCGTCCACCAGGACGTGAAGCCTACCCTGGTGATGTGTTCTACCTCCATAGCCGCCTGTTAGAACGCGCTGCTCAGTTGAGTGATGCCAATGGTGGCGGGAGCTTGACTGCCTTGCCCATTATTGAGACGTTGCTCGGCGATGTGTCGGCTTATGTACCCACCAACGTGATTTCGATCACAGATGGGCAGATCTATCTGGAAGCAGATTTGTTCTACGCGGGTCAACGACCTGCCTTGAACGTGGGGATTAGTGTGAGCCGGGTGGGGGGGGATGCCCAGACCAAAGCGATGAAATCGGTGGCGGGTGGTATGCGCCTTGATCTTGCGCAGTTCCGTTCATTGGCGGCCTTCGCCCAGTTCGGTTCTGATCTTGATAAATCAACGCAACAGCAACTTGATCGTGGTTTGCGCCTGACCGAGCTTTTGAAGCAGGGTCAGTACACACCCGTGCCATTGTCCGATCAGGTTGCTGCGATTTATGCAGGTACAAACGGCTTGTTAGATGAAATTCCGGTGGAGCGTGTTAAGGAATGGCAGGCTCAGTTTATCCGGGCGCTCAATACACAGTATGCGGATATTGCTGAGGCAATTGCTGACGAAAAAGTCCTTTCGGATGAAACGGAAGAAAAGCTTAAGGAAGCGATTGTTCAATTCAATGAGTCCTGGACTTAAAAGGAGTAGCTCATGCCTAGTGCACGTGAAGTCCGAAACCGTATAAGGAGTGTGAAGAACATTGGGCAGATTACCCGTGCATTGGAGGCGGTTTCGGCATCACGAGTGCGTCGTGCCCAGGCCCGCGTGTTAGCCAGCCGAGTCTATGCTGAGAAGTCCTGGGAAATTCTGCTCAATATTCAGGCGGCGTCAAGTGGAGGAAGTGAACTTCATCCCTTGTTGACTGAGCGCAATGAAATAAACAAGATCATGATTGTACTGGTTACGTCGGATCGCGGTTTGGCTGGTGCATTCAATACCAACATTATCCGGGTCGCCCAGCAGTTTGCCCAACGCCTAGGCAAATCTGCTAGGTGGATTACAGTGGGTCGCAAGGGGCGGGATGCCATGTTCCGGGCAGGGATGAATGTTGTCGCTGAGTTCAGTGATATTGGCGACGATTTCGGTGTGGTGGACCTGGCACCGATTTCTCGTCTGGCAATTGATGAGTTCCTATCGGGTGAGGTTGATTCGGTCTATGTAGCCTATACCGACTTTATCAATACCCTGACCCAGAAACCGACCGTGTTGGGTTGGTTGCCGTTGATTCCACATACGCTTGAAGATCAAGTAGCAGCCGAGTTTGTCAAAGATATGCCCTCGGTTGGTATAGGTGGTCAGGACTATGAGTTTGAACCCAATGCCCCGGCCATCCTGGAAGAAATCGTCCCGCGTTTTACTGAGCTTCAGTTCTATCAGGCATTGTTGGAGAGCAAGGCAAGCGAGCATTCCGCCCGTATGGTTGCTATGCGCAACGCCTCCGATAATGCGTCGCAGCTGGTGGATGACCTGACGTTGGTGTATAACAAGGCACGGCAAGCGGCGATCACCGCCGAAATTCTTGACATTGTTGGGGGTGCAGAAGCGTTGCAAGACACCCTAGATAAAGCGGCAGATAAGCTCCTGGAACAGCAATAGCAAATTGGAGGAAACAGAAAATATGAGTGAAGTTGAAGGTCGTGTTTCACAGGTACTGGGTGCCGTGGTGGATGTGCAGTTCCCACCCGGTCATCTGCCCGATATTTTTGACGCCTTGCGTATCAAGCGTGAAGGTGATGAAGACCTGATTTTAGAAGTCCAGATGCACCTGGGCGACAATGCGGTGCGTACCGTTGCAATGGACACCACCGATGGCTTGCAGCGTGGTGTCGCTGCCCATGCAACCGGGCAGCCAATTACGGTGCCGGTGGGGAATGCTTCACTAGGGCGCGTGTTTAACGTGTTGGGTCGCCCAATTGACCTGGGGGCTGCCGTTACAGATGATGTGGAACGCCGTCCTATCCATGCAACTGCGCCTGTCTTTGAGGATCAGTCAACACGGATTGAGGTATTTGAAAGTGGCTTGAAGGTCATTGATCTGGTCGCGCCAATGACGCGGGGCGGTAAGACAGGCATCTTCGGTGGGGCGGGTGTCGGCAAGACGGTGACCATTCAAGAGTTGATTAATTCCATTGCGACCCAGCACTCTGGCTTGTCTGTATTTGCAGGTGTGGGTGAGCGGACTCGCGAGGGTACGCAGCTTTACCAGGAAATGGAAGAAGCTGGTGTGTTACCCAGTCTGGCGATGGTCTTTGGTCAGATGAACGAACCGCCCGGTGTGCGTCTGCGTGTGGCGCTCTCTGGCCTGACAATGGCGGAACATTTCCGCGATCAAGGTATGGATGTGTTGTTGTTCATTGATAATATCTTCCGTTATTCGCTGGCTGGCGCGGAAGTATCGGCGCTTTTGGGGCGTATGCCGTCTGCTGTGGGGTATCAACCAACCCTGGCTGACGAGATGGGCCAATTACAGGAACGGATCACCTCAACCCGTACAGGCGCGATCACTTCGATGCAGGCGGTGTATGTGCCTGCTGATGATTATTCCGATCCGGCTCCGGTGGCGGTGTTTACGCATCTTGATGGAACAATTGCGCTGGAACGCTCAATTGCTGCCCGCGGTTTGTTCCCGGCTGTGGATCCGCTAGGGAGTACCAGCAAGATTCTTGACCCATTGATTGTGGGTGAAGATCACTATAATACTGCCCGTGAAGTTCAGCAGGTGTTGCAGCGTTATAAGGACTTGCAGGACATTATTGCTATCCTGGGGGTTGATGAGCTTTCTGCTGACGATAAATTGCTGGTGGCGCGTGCCCGTAAGATCGAGCAATTCTTGAGCCAGCCGATGGTTGTGGCAGCCCAGTTCACAGGTCGTGAAGGGCGTTACGTGCGGGTCCGCGACACGGTTCGGGGCTTCCGCATGATCCTGGATGGTGAGGTTGACCACATCCCTGAGCAGATGTTCTATATGGCTGGGCCAATTGAAGATGTGCTGCAACGGTACGAAGAGGCTCAGGCATCCTAATTAAAGCCAGGAGGGTATAAGTGCCGATACATGTGGAAGTCGTCTCGCAAGAGCGATTGGTCTTTGAAGAGACTGAAGCCGATATGGTCTTGGTTCCGGCAGCAGAAGGGCAGATGGGTGTTTTACCCCGTCATGCTCCTGTTCTGACAACGTTGGGTTTTGGTGAACTGATCGTGCGCAAAGGCTCTGCCGAAGAATACTTCGCCATTTATGGTGGGGTGGTAGATGTCCGTCCGGGCAAGGTAGTTGTACTGGCTGACTTGGCACAATCAACCTATGATTTGGACATGGCTGCTGCTGAAGCAGCACGGGAGCGTGCGCAGCAGATGTTGGCCGAGGGCGTACTGGAAGAAGAAAATCGCCAGGCTGCGTTGGAACTGCGACGTGCAAACCTGGAGCTTCAGATTAGTCGTAAGCTGAGTCAGCGGGTGCCAGTAATGCGGATTATTCAAGACGACGAGTAAAGCAGTCCATTGTTTGTTGGAAATTCCTGCCCGGACAAACTATGCTGTCCGGGCATTGCTTTATTATCGGGTGGGTAATTATGCCGCTATTTAGCGTGAGCAAGAACCTAGGTGTTGACCTAGGGACTGTTAATGTGTTAATCTACGAGAATGGTCAAATCGTGCTGCAAGAACCATCATTGGTGGCGTTGATTGCAGAGGATGAACGGATCGTCGATTTCGGTCAGCCTGCGCGTGAAATGCTGGGTCGTGTAGACGAAGAGGATATTCAGGTCGTTCGCCCCTTGATGAATGGTGTCATCGCAGACTATGAAGTGACTGAGGCGATGCTCCGTTATTTCTTCAGTAAGATCACCGGACGCTTGAGCTTTTTCAGACCAACTGTGATGATGTCCGTTCCGTTTGGTGTGACCAGTGTTGAAAAGCGTGCTGTTTATGAAGCAGCACGGGCAGCTGGGGCCAGAGAAGCGTTCTTGATCTGGGAGCCGCTGGCGGCTGCGATTGGTGTTGGATTGCCTGTTAGCACACCTGCAGGCGATATGGTGGTGAATATCGGCGGTGGTATTACTGAAGCTGCTGTGATTAGCATGAACAACATCGTCCGTGCAGAAAGTGGGCGTGTTGGTGGATTACGCTTGGATGATGGGATCATCGCTTATGTCCGTCGCAAGTATAATCTCGTATTAGGACAACCGACTGCCGAATCGGTCAAAATTCAAATTGGCGCAGCGATTCCACAACCAGAAGACATGTTCATGGAAGTACAAGGACGTGACAATGTCAGTGGTTTGCCACGCACAGTTTCGATCTCAACAGGAGAAGTGGTTGAGGCGTTGGCTGACCCTCTGAATCAAATTGCAACTGTTGTAAAAAATGTTCTCAGCAACACACCACCCGAGCTAGCTTCCGATATTATTGATCGAGGCATTATCTTAACGGGGGGGGGGGCTTTGTTACGTGGTATGAACGAGTTCCTCACCCGTGAAACGGGTGTACCTGTCTACCATGCGGAGAACCCAATGATCGCTGTAGCAACTGGAGCAGGACGTGCGTTGAACGATCCTGCTGTCTTCCGTCGCATTGCAGGACAAGCTCAATAGACTAGGCTCTGTTGACATTTGAGAAAAGTCGATAAAATGGTTTTATGAGTAATGTGACCTTAACCGATGAGAACTGGACGAAAATTCGGGACTAGTTGAAACAAGACCCGAATGCTTATGTAGGAAACGAGGCCGAATGCCGTCGTTTCGTCGAAGCCATCCTCTGGGTAAGCCGGAGTGGGGCACAATGGCGTTTGCTGCCACCTGAATACGCCAACTGGAATAAGTGTTTGCCCGCTGGTGTCAAAACGGCGTGTGGGAGCGAATGTTGGACTATTTCGCGGACGACCCGGACATGGAAAACGGGATGGTGGGTAGTCCAATTGTCCGTGCCCATCCCTGTGCGGCTGGGGCACAAAAAAAGCGCTGAGCAAGCGCTGGGGCGCAGTCGCGGCGGCTTTTCGTGCAAAATCCATGTGACAGTCGATGGGTTGGGAAATCCCTTGCGCTTGTGCTTGACGGCTGGACAACGCCATGACATCACCCAAGCCTATCACTTGCTGGAAGGCTTTGAGTTTGAGCATCTGATCGCAGATCGTGGCTATGCGGCTGAACACTTCATTGACTATTTGCTTGAACGCGGTATTGAAGCGGTGATCCCGCCTCACCCAAGAGCCAAAGTCTTGCGTGAATATGATGAGTGGCTCGATCGGCAGCGTCATTTGGGGGAGTGTTTTATCAACAAGATCAAACATTTTCGGCGTGTCTTCTCACGGTTTGAAAAACTGGATCGCTCTTATTTGGGCTTCTTGCATTTTGTCAGTTCACTTATCTGGTTACGTTGAAATGTCAACATAACCTAGCTTAGCGCAAGTAATAAGTCATGCGCTGCATGTGAACAACCGGGTCAATGTACTGGACATGTACGTCTTCTGGTACATTGAGATTGATAGGCGCGTAGTTGAGAATGGCGCGAACCCCTGCCTCAATGATTTGATCTGCCACAGCCTGTGCAACTTCAGCCGGAACTGCGATCATGGCGATTTGAATGTCCCGATCTGTGATGGTTTGATGCATTTCTTCGATAGGCTGGATGGTTACGCCGCCGGCCTCTTTGCCTACTCGTTCGGGCGAGGCATCGAAGACAGAAGCGACATGAAAGCCACGATCTGCAAACCCACGATAATTGGCGATTGCTGTACCCAGATCACCGGCCCCAATCAACGCTACCTCCCATTCCCGATTAACTTTCAAGACCTGACGCAGCTTTTCTTCCAGAAATGTAATCTGATAGCCTGTGCCTTGTTTGCCAAATCCACCGAAGTGAGAAAGGTCTTTGCGAATTTGTGCTGAACTGATTCCCAGCCGCTTGCCAAGATCGTGCGAGGAGGTTATATCATGTCCCTCCTGGGCAAGACGATTCAATGCCCGAAGGTAGATTGGCAGACGACCAATAACAATATCTGGAATGTTATTGGACGAATTCGATGACATGTAAACTCCTCATAGGTTGCAAAGTGATGGAATGCACAATATGTTACCACTGAAGCGAATCCCACGCTAGGCTAGGCTGGTCGCCTGAGCGAAGATGGGAGTGCTGAATTTCGTGGATAGAACAATTGGGGTAAGCCTTGATCATAATCATCTATCGGCTTCTGAATTCAGAACGCACGTTCTCTAAAATCAACTCTTTTTCGGCTATACTCAGGATTGAACTGGCTGTTTATCCAGGAACCTATCTGTACTCCTATTTCCCCCAGTTTTCCGCCGTTTCTCCCCTGTTGCTGACGTCGCAACAAAAAACGATCTGGCCCAGAATCTCACTCCTGATCTCTAACCCAGCCAAGGGCTCTTGCAAACCACAGCTATGCGCTGCGCCCTTGGCCACCCGCCCTGATGACCCGTCTCATGGACATTCATGATATTCACCACTGCCCAAAGATGTTGTCCTCCCGGTAAGAGAATGCTAGAATGTAACTCATGGATTTCGACACAAATTTTGATAATGAAAGTACTCTTATCGAACGCAATCGGGTCTTCGTCCTGATTGACGGTGCGTTCGTAGTTCGTTGGTCAGAAAACCGTGTCCAGGAATTGGAAACGGGGCTGTATCGCACCTACAATCGTGAAGACTATGGTGCACCTGTGACTGACTACGAACTCAATCAATTGCAAATGGCGGGCCTGATTGAAAAGTATGATGAAGAGTTTGTGTGGCTGAGCCCTCTACCTGAACGCCCTAGGGTACATGAACAAACCGCCTGGGAAAAGCGCCGAAGCCGTTCATATTACCTCAATACGACGCTGCCTGGTATGCTGTTGCAAGACGTCACCGATTTGTTGGATGATTTGGGACTGAGTGATCGTTTTGAAGCCAGGGTTCGGGATGATTTTGTTGTTCTATGGAGGAGTAAGGGGCTGTCGTTTCAGCGTTTTGATGGTGTTGAGAAAGCCCGCGCTATGTTGGCGTTGCGTTCACCAGAGGCATTTGAGAACACGGTTGTAGCGTTTATTGAGACAACCATGAGAAAATAACGATGAGGACACGGTCATGTCTCAAGAGCAAACAGATAGGGGAATCCACCCCGATTTGCTAGCTGTGCAGGATAGTATGTTGGATGGGCTAGGACAGCTTTCCGGCTATTTTGGGTTCAGTAAAGTGATGGGACAACTGTATGGTTCCTTGCTGTTGAGCGCTGAACCGATGTCTCTCGACGACTTGATGGAACGCCTGAGCATCTCCAAAGCTAATGTGAGCATGAATATGCGGACACTCGAACACATGGGGATGGTGCGTCAGGTTTGGGTGCGGGGTAAAGGGGATCGCCGCAAATACTATGAAGCCGAAACAGATTTCATACAAGTTATCACCAAGATCCTCAGTGGTCGTGAAATGCGCGACGTGGAACGTGCGTTGTCTGTTATGGAAGACAACAACACACTGTTGACTCAAATCATGGGTGATCTGGATGTTGAGGATAAAGCACTTGCTGATTTATACCTCGAACGAATCGCACAGATTCAGACTTTGTTTCAGTTTGCCCAGCGGGTGATTACAACGATTTTGGAGCGTGTTGGAGAACTTGATTTGGAAGATATATCGCAGATTGAGATTCGATAGCCAACCCTTGTTTGCTGCCAGACGCCTGTACTATAATGCCCTGTTATCCGGGGGAGTGGCGGAATTGGCAGACGCGCATGACTTAGGATCATGTCTCTATGAGGTGAGGGTTCGAGTCCCTCCTTCCCCACAACACAAAAGGCGCGGCTCTGCGCCTTTCGCTTTCATGTTATTCTGACATAAGTCTAATAGCAATGAAGCCCAACCTAATGATAAAATAGATGCATGTGTTGAAGGATTTCACATTGAACGTTGAAACTGAACTGCTAGACAACCAGACTGCACGCTTTACTGTAGAGTTTGATGAGGCGCGATTGGTTGGAGCTAAAAAGACGGCTGCCCGCAAGTTGGCGCGTCGAGTCAATATTCCAGGCTTTAGACGGGGCAAGGCCCCCTATCGGATACTTGTGCAGAATGGTCTGGAACCTCAAATTGAAATGGACGCTATTGAAGATTTGAGCCAGGAGATTTACCGCGAGACCCTCGAACAGGCCGATATTGAGCCTTATGGCCCAGGATCATTTGAAGACTACAAGACGGATCCAAACCCAACATTTATCTACACCGTTCCTTTACAGCCAACTGTTGAACTCAATGAATACCGCGATGTCCGCCGTGAATATGAAGCTCCGGAAATTACAGACGAGCAAGTTGATGAGGCCATGAAACAGCTGCAAGAACAGGAAGCGCTGGTTGAGGAAAGCAGTCAACCTGTGGCTATGGGCTATCGCGTGACTGTAGATATTCATGGTGAGTTCGCTGATGATGCTCCTGACACTAGCGAAGAAACGGACAAAACTGAGGGGGAGGAAGAACCTACGATCCCAGCCAAAGGCGATCAATTCCTTCATCAACACGAAGCCCTCCTCACGCTTGACGCTGATGATGAGCCGATTTTAAAAGGCTTTAGTGAGCAATTGGTGGGAAGAAGTGCAGGGGACAATGTTGAATTTGAGTTGGAAGTTCCTAAGGACGACGAAGATTATGCAGACGTCGCCGGACGTAAGATCAAGTTTGAAGTTGGTGTTTTGAAAGTTGAAGTTGTGACACTGCCTGAAATGAATGACGATCTGGCAGCCCGAATCACCGAAAGTGAAGAAACACCCCTGACGTTACTTGAACTTCGTATACGAATGCGCGAGAATCTTGAACAAGAAGCAGAACGCCAGGAAAAGGCAGGGTATTCGAATAGGGTGCTGGATGAAATGGTCGTTATTGCTGACATCGCTTTTCCTGAAGCGATGATTGAAGACCAGATTGATGCCATGCTGGACGATCTGGAATCACGCTTGCGAGCACAAGGTATTGAAATGAATATGTATCTCTCTGTAACCCAACAAACGGAAGAAGAATTGCGTGAGCAGTATCGTCCACAGGCCGAAGAGGTTATTGAGCGTACTCTAGTTATCCGTGAGTTGGTTCAGGCTGAGAAGGTGAGTGTAACGGACGAGGCGATTACTGAACGCATTGAAGAAATGCTAGAGCAATTTGGCGATCAGGCAGAGTCTGTTCGGCCTATGTTTGATACCCATAATATGCGTGCCAACCTGCTGCATGATATGTTGCAGGAAAAGGTTATGGAACGCGTATTTGAGATTGGAACGGGTGTTGCACCTGAAGCCGAGGAAGAAAGTGAAGAGGAGCCTGACACTGAAGCTATTATAGAAGTTGATGAAGTAGATGAGTCTGAGGAATCATAGAAAGGAGCAGCAGCGCCAACCGAAATTGCTTGGCGTAAGCACTATGAATATTCAAAACGTTGTGCCAATGGTAATCGAGCAGGGGAGTCGGGGAGAACGTGCCTATGACATTTATTCCTTGCTGCTGAAAGAACGCATCGTGTTTATGGGTATGGGGATCAACGATCAGATCAGTAATTTGATTGTTGCACAGTTGCTCTTTCTGGATCGTGAAGACCCAGATCGTCGTATTCAAATGTACATCAATTCACCAGGCGGCGTGGTTTACGCTGGTCTGGGCATCTATGACACGATGCAAGCCATTAGTGCTGAGGTCAGTACGACGGCTGTTGGTTTGACTGCCAGCTTTGGCACCGTTCTCCTTGCGGCAGGTGCAACGGGTTTGCGTATGTCGCTGCCACATGCTACGATTCATATGCACCAGCCATTGGGTGGGGCGCAGGGGCAGGCATCTGATATTGTCATCCAAGCCAACGAAATTGTTCGCCTGAAATCCCTGTTGAATGACATCTTTGTCAAACACACAGGCAAGCCGTATGAAGAGATTGAACGGGATACAGACCGTGATATCTACTTTAGTGCGGAACAAGCCGTTGAGTATGGATTGGTCGATAGTGTGCTAACCTTAGAAGCACAGGAAGATGACTCATAGTGAGTTTCATGCAGACTGGAAATCATCGCTGTTCGTTTTGTGGGCGTAACCACGATGAGGTGGAGCGTCTGATCGCAGGGCCAGATGGTGTGTTTATCTGCAATTACTGTGTCGAGCTTTGTCACAGTCTGCTGATTGATGAGGAAATTGCAGAGCCAAGCCAACATGAATTTCATATGACCCGCCTGCTGTCGCCGCGTGAGATCATGACCCATTTAGATGAATATGTCGTTGGGCAGGTCCATGCCAAACGTGTCTTGAGTGTCGCGGTTTATAACCACTACAAGCGCATTCAGTCTGACCATGAAGCGAATGACATCGAGCTAGAGAAAAGCAATATCCTGATGTTGGGACCAACGGGCAGTGGCAAGACCTTGCTCGCCCAAACCCTGGCGAGAATCCTGGATGTGCCGTTCTGTATTGCAGATGCAACTGCGCTAACAGAAGCTGGCTATGTTGGTGAAGATGTTGAGAATATTCTGCTGCGGTTGATTCAGGCGGCGGACGGCGATATTGGCCGGGCTGAGCGTGGTATCATTTACATTGATGAGATCGATAAGATCGCTCGCAAGTCCAATGATAATCCATCAATTACTCGGGACGTGTCTGGTGAGGGAGTGCAGCAAGCACTCCTCAAGATCATTGAGGGTACGCTCGCTAATGTCCCACCACAGGGTGGACGTAAGCACCCTCATCAAGAGTTTTTGCAGATCGATACCAACAACATTCTGTTCATCTGTGGGGGCACGTTGGCCTCAATAGAAGATGTTATCAGTAAGCGGATTGGCGCCAAGAGTGCGATTGGCTTTGGAGCCAGTGCGACTCGCACCGACAACAACAAGTCGATTCTGTTGCGTCAGGTAACGCCAGAGGACTTGATTTCGCATGGACTGATCCCGGAATTGGTCGGACGGTTACCCGTCTTGGTGACGGTTGAACCACTGGATCGTGAGGCCCTCATGAAAATTCTAGTGGAGCCCAAGAATGCCTTGGTGAAGCAATACCAGCATCTACTGGGCCTGGACGATGTTGAACTGGTGTTTGACAAATCGGCCTTGGTCGCTGCGGCTGACCTAACTATGCGCCGGGAAACAGGTGCCCGTGGCCTACGCTCCATTATTGAGAAGTGCCTGCTGGATGTGATGTTTGAGATACCCGGGCGCGATGACATTCACCGGATTGTTATTGATGAAGAGGTCATCAAAGGTGAACGGCAGGCGAAGATTTTTAATGGTGATGACCAACCGCTTCAATGGGGGGATGACGGGTCCCTGAATCCGGCTGCTTAATTAAACCTTCAGCAGATCAAAGCGGCAGGTCGTTTTTAATTCATGATTCGGGTTCGATGAAGCGTACCTCAAACAACGTGGGCCAGTGTTTCCCGGTGACATAAAAAACGTCATCTGCTAAGTCATAGGCAATGCCATTTAAGACTTCGCCTGATCCAAGCTCGGCTTGTTCCTCATCTGTGAGCAAGCCAGAGGCGTCAATTCGGGCTGTGACTTCGCCCGTTGTTTTGTCAATTCGCATGATGTAATTTGTTTGCCAGACGTTGGCGTAAATATTATCTCCGACGCATTCGAGTTCATTCAAGCGCATAACGGGTTCACCACGAATGGCAACAGGGATTTGACCGACGACCTCGAATGTGATTGGATCACGCTGGAAAAGTGTACTGCTGCCATCACTCATGTAGAGTAATTCACCATCGTAGCATAGTCCCCAACCTTCGCCCGTATAGCGAAACCCTTGTTGAAACTCGAAAGTCTCTAGGTCAAAGTAGAATGCCATGCCCGATTGCCACGTTAGCTGGATGAGCGTGTCATCAACCAGAGCCAGGCCTTCACCAAAATACTGATCTGGTAGCTGAATTCTTTGCAATACTTCACCCGTTGCCGGGTCAACTTTCCGCAAAGTCGATGCACCCCGCTGTCCTGTGCTTTCGTAAAACAAACCGTTGTGCAGCAGTAACCCTTGTGTATAGGCGGATGTGTCATGTAGACGTTCGGAGATAACCTCCGGAACCAAGATGTCAACGGATTTAGTCGCAGCAATATAATGAACACCGGGGAATTGAGATGCCTCTGTATCAAAGATGTGTGTAGCGTTCTCATCTTTGTTCAGCACAGACTGCAAAAATCCAGTCGTGAAGTGATTAATGAGATCGTGAGCGCGCTCTTTGTCCCAAACCTGTTCGCTACATGCATCATATAATTCTGCCCTAACCGCAATTTCTGAACATGAGTCGATAAATAAATTGTGCCCGCCCAGCTGAAATGTTACCAGTGCCTTTGGGGTGGCGTTGAACAGGCTATAGTAGATGTATGTGCCGTCGCGGGAGGGGGGGGCAACCGTATCATCCTCGCCTACCATAATCAGGGTTGGTGTGGGGTTGGCTGTCAATGTACCAGGATCAAGGATGCTACCATTCCAGGGGGCAAGGCTGACAACCGCTTGAATACGGTCGTCTTCTATCCCAGGCCATGCCCCAGCTAAATTAGGACTTAGGCTAGCGGCGTTTGCAATTTCATCTTGCTCATCCAACAAGAAGCACACATTTTCAAGCGGGTTTGGGATCTGGGTTGCGCACCATGTCGCAAGCGCATCAAAGTTAAGTTTATGCCCGCCTGCTGCCAGTGCTGTATAGCCCCCGAAGGAGTGCCCAATGACCCCAACCCGACTGGTATCCACAAATTCACCTAAATCCCTGGCAAATTCAATAGCGCGGATCACGTCATTAGGCCGATAAGCAAAGTTCGGGGCGAGATTCTCGTAAAACCCCTGCTCATTTAATAGGCGATCACCAAGGCTGTTCGTGGGATGATCAAGCGCAAGTACAACAAATCCTTGAGAAGCCAAATGTTCGGTGAGGAAGAGACTCTGGAAACGGAACCCACCGTTTCCATGTGAGAAGATAACGAGTGGATAGGGCACATCCTGTTCGAGTGGTGGTGCATCACGGATTGCATTGCCGTCGGCAACAAAGAGGCCGTACTGATAGGTTGTGTTTACTCCTTCTCCTGCTGAGTTGTCAGCTGGATACCAGATTGTGATTTCGAGGGGGCGCATATCATCCTCAATCACTAAATCTTGTGTTCCAATAATATATGGCCCGGTCTGGCCAAATTCAGGTGCATCTGGGCGTTGCGCGATCGTTCCAGAAATGATGTTGACAAACAAAAAAACAAAGAATACAAGACGGTACATTTTATCTCCTAGCGTGTGTGTTCAGGGATAATGACTTCGGCGTGTTCGCCGACGGCTTCTTTGAAGCGCAGGGCATCAACCAGTGTGGTACGATCACCGAGCCTAGTCCAGTTCGATGGGAAAACCCAGCGTGGATGCATCATCTTAACCACCTCGACTGCCTCATCAACGCTCAGTGTGCCGTTATTATCGATGGGTAAGATGGCAATATCAGGTTGAATGAGTTCCATTTCGGGGATGATGCCCGTATCGCCCGCAAAGTAAATGTCAAAATAGTTGATCGAGATGATAAATCCCAGCCCACCCGCGTTGATGGGATGATGGATATTTTGGGGTGAATAAGCCGGAATAGCTTTGATGCCGACCCGATCAATGGTCATGCCATGATGGGGACGCAGTCCAACACAATCATCTAATTGTGCAGCAACTGCCTGACTACCAATGACAGTTGTATCTGGCCCGCGCAATTTATCAATGTCGGCAGTAGAAAAGTGTTCATAATGTTCGTGACTGATGAGAATGACATCTGCATGGAAGGTTGAACGCGCAATTCGCCAGGGATCAATGTAGATGATTGGTGGGCCATTTATAACAAAGCTGCCATGACCGAGCCATTGGATTTGATCTTTCATACTGGAAGTGTCACAAAACTACAACCTTCTGTATAATGAATGTCTGTATTGTACCTGCTTTTGGGGAGGGTTATCTATGTCGAAATATGCAGTACAGCTTTGTATTGGGGCAATCCTGCTACTTTCCACAAGCTGTTTAAACCGGTCTTCAGGCGCAAACCTGGAAGACCCGATATCGCGCGCTTTGAGTACCGCGACCCCAACCTTTACCCCAGTTCCGACGCAGCTGCCTGTGACGGTTGTTCAGACCGAGATCGTCGTGCATACTAGTACACTCGACCCTGCCATTACCCAAACGCTCGGTGCGGCGCAAGGTATCGCTCAAGTTGTTGAAGCTACCATTACGGCGATTCCTGATATGAGTACGGTGAATGCCCAGAATGTGCCGGAAACCTTTCCAACATCTAGTGATCCACTGAGCCAAGCGGCAACGCAGATGATCGCTGACGCGACTCAGAACGTGGTTAATGCGACTCTTACGGCGCAGGGCCCAGTCGTTGAGTTGCCGACCTTCACGCCGTCACCTGATCCATCGTTAGCTCCGGCTGCAACACTTGTTCCATCTGGTGGTCCTGCCTCATCTGGGTTAGATTGTGTCCATGAAATTGTGCGCGGTGAAAATCTATTCCAGTTGTCGAAACGTTATGGCCTCCCCATTGCCGATATTGCGCAAAGAAACGGCATTACCAACATCAGCTTAATCGTCATTGGACAAAAAGTGACGATTCCGGGTTGTGGAACAACAGGGGTAGTTCCGCCACCAACGACTGTTCCAA
Organism: Phototrophicaceae bacterium; assembly: GCA_965223785.1. Classification (GTDB taxonomy): domain Bacteria; phylum Chloroflexota; class Anaerolineae; order Aggregatilineales; family Phototrophicaceae; genus CBDCXN01. The sequence continues at coordinate 4,859,719 of OZ245017.1, forward strand.
CAACCTCACTTGATGGTATAGCCAACACAGTAAACGCCACTACGGATACAAACGCAACCACAGTGAGTACAGGAACCCGACGCCATATCGTACGGCAATATGAAAACGTGTTTGAACTGTCGCTGCGATATGGCGTGTCGGTAGAAGATATTGCGGCCTTGAATGGACTTTCTGCCCCCTATGTAATCTTCATTGGGGAGGAATTGGCGATTCCGTAACGCATGGAAGAGAAGATCACCTCGACAGAACGAATCTACGACGGTCACTTGGTTAAGCTAGACTTACATCAAGTGGCCTTACCAATGGGCGGAACAGGCTACCGTGAAGTCGTGGTTCATCCTGGTGCGGTAGCGATGATACCAATAGATGGCGCCCAGCATGTGTTGTTGGTACGGCAGTTTCGGCTCCCGGCTGGTAAAGCAGTGCTGGAGATTCCAGCCGGCACACGCGAACCAGAGGAAGAACCAGAGCAATGTGCTATCCGAGAATTACAAGAAGAGATCGGACATAAGCCAGAGATAATCGAATCATTAGGAGGTATCTTTACTGCACCAGGTTATACCACCGAATTCATTCACCTGTTTTATACTGCAGGCTTGACCGAAGCGCCCTTAGAAGCCGACGCTGATGAGCTGATCGAGGTTGTCCGATTGCCGTTTAGCGAGGCGTTACAAAAGATCGAAACGGGTGAGATTGACGACGCCAAAACGGTGACGGGTTTATTACGTGTAGCCCGAAAGCTTGGTATTTGATGCCCTTGAGTCCAAGAGTCTTGCCTGCTATAATGCATATCTCAATTTTAAAGAACGATGATACGCCACTCGGCGTATTTTTTGGAAGGAAGATCGTCATGGATCAACTCCTGAAAGTATTAGAAGCCGAAGATCGAGGCCATCCTGAGATTGCTGTTGGCGACACCATAAAAGTTCATGTTCGGATTGTCGAAGGGAATCGTGAGCGTGTGCAGGTATTCCAGGGTGTGATTATTCGTAACCGTCGTGGTGGGAACGATGCCAATTTTACAGTGCGTCGGATTGCCAGTCATGGCATCGGTGTGGAACGTACTTTTCTGCTCAAAAGCCCTCGTATTGAAAAGATCGAAATCCTGCGCCGTGCTAAAGTCCGTCGTGCTCAACTCTACTATTTGAGAGAGCGTCGTGGTAAGTCTGCACGCTTGAAGGAACGGAGAAGCTAGACTTTGCCTGGCCCTTTGATTGGGATAACAACAGCAACCACCACGACAGAACATGGGTGGTTGAACGAGCAGGTGGAATACCCATCTGGATCCCTTGTACTTTAGAGAGGTAAACGGTTGGATGGTTTCTGTTGAACCGCATGAGATTAACCATTTTCCATCGTTGGCCAAGGACCTAATCGCCCATACTGCACAACAAGATGAACTTGAAGTGAACAGTCTGCATCATCAAGCGATTGGTCGGAATGGCATGATTGAGGCGACAGAACTGTCTGATAAGCGATTTTTTCACACGGCTTAGGGGCATCCAGAAGATTTGACTGCCCGCCCGGTTATGCAGTGTTTGTTTGATGTACTGGTCGAAACGGCTGATGAACGGCATTAACACGTACCACGAAACGGCGCTCCATCACGCGCTCAAAACCTGGTATTCACAACCCGGCGATCAACTTGAAGCTCAACATGAAGGCTATGTCATTGATGTACTAAGGGATGACTTGCTGATTGAGATTCAGACATCCAACTTCTCTGCAATGCGGCCCAAGCTGAGTGCTTTGTTGGATTCTAACTTGATCCGTATCGTCCATCCCATCGCTATGCAACGCCACATTATCAAGCAATATGCTAGCGGGTGCATTAACCGTAGAAAATCACCTAAGAAGGGACATATTACGCACTTGTTCGGTGAGCTGGTATATCTCAAAACATATTGGCTCCATCGAAACCTTTCGCTCCATGTATTGATGGTTGAAGATGAAGAACTGCGGATCGAAGATGGGAAGGGGAGTTGGCGACGCAAAGGTTGGAGCATTGCAGATCGTCAGTTGCTCAAAGTGCATGAAGATCATCTATTTGATGTGATGACAGATGTTGCTCGGTTATTGCCAGAAGATTTGCCTGTGGTCTTTACCACTCGTGATTTAGCCTCCAGATTGTCTCAATCGATGCGGGTCGCCCAGCAGATGACCTACTGCCTGCGTGAGATGTGCCAGATCGAACAGATTGGCAAGCAGGGGAATGCCAAAGTGTATCGGATTAATCCAAGTGCTTAAAATCGGGCTTCTTGCGACCCTGTTTCACTACTGTTGTTCGTATAATTCTTTGAGTTGGTAGAGACCGTCGTGTAAATAGCCTACCATTGCACGGCTGGCTCATGAGTTGTTCTACCAACTAAGGTCATCTTATTTCAAGATGTAGTAGGTTCCCTTTTTCGAGCCGACCTTGACTAAGATGCCTTTTTCGACCATATCCACCAGATCAAGACGAAGTGTCTCTGCGGATACGCCTTGGCAGATTTGCCGATACTCTCGGTTCGTGATGGAGCCGTTGTCGCGGATGTATTGTAGTGCACGGGTCTGGCGGTGATTAGTATTGCGGGTCCATTCCGGCGGACTTTGCTTTTCGCGGGCGTTAAAGAGTGTCACGGCGAAGCTATACGGGCGGGCATCAAAGGTTGGTGGCTTGTGGCCTGCCTGCTTCATGACTTCGATCATCCGATCAATGCCAAGGCCGAGTTCTTCAATATAACCCCATTGAAACAGCCCGTTAACGACACGGGGGTTTCGACTGAAATGCTCGTCTTTGATGTTCTCAACCGTGATGAATCCGGGTAAGCCACCGGGCGAGATCACTTCTAGTCTATCCGAATACATTCTGACCTCAATGCGACGCCCCTTCAGGTTGTAGTCACGATGGCAGACCGCATTCACAATGGCTTCACGAACGGCGAACTGGGGATATTCGTAAGTTTCTTCGCGTTCCAACCCTTTGACCACTGCACTCACCGCCATCTCACTCCAGATCAGGTTCCAGGTGCTTTCAATGAGGCGAGGCAAGGGACCTGTGAGTTCTTCACGGCGAGTATAGCCTGCTAAGCCACTTTCTCCGCGAGGGGTTTTCCCAACAAACTTAGCAAAGACGACGCTTGATTGGGGAATCCATTGTTGTGGATAATCACAAAATAACAGAACGCCCGTGGCAGTGGCATTGCCCTCGGTGTCCGTTGCACCGATTTCGACCAGCAATTCATCCAGCTTGCCGTTGTATGGGCGCTTGGTGCGTTCTGTACGCTTTTCGAGATATTCATCAATCATCCTACGACTAAACTGATCTTTTTTGACCCCAGGCAGCCCCTCTGATTCAAAGCCACCGGTGTTCTTAGCGCTTGCCAGCCGCAAGATTTCCTGCCCACCTAATGGGCGATTATTTGCGCCGCTGCGGATCAAGACACGGCCATCTGACAGGGCATGGAGTTCAATGCTACGCGGTACACGCAAAGTATAGACTTTGTTTTTCGCTTCTTCAACTTCTTGTTCTTCCCAATTTCCAACAACAACCGTTGGATTGCAGTTTTCATCGGCTTTGGTAAGTGCACTGCTTAGGTTGTTTGATTCAACCCTTCCGTTGGTTGGCTTACCGTCCTGATCTAGCCCAATGACAATGGTGCCGCCTTCAGTATTGGCAAAGGCAACTAGTGTTTCTGCGATAACATAGGGATCGGCTTTTTCCAGAAAAGCCACTCGTGGGCCAGGGCCGTTTTTGATAAGTTCCGAGTAAATCATAGAAGTTGGTTGGATGTGTGATCTATATCGTCATTCTAACATAGATTCACCAACTTTACCTAAAGCAGGTATACTTGGTTTGCCGCCGCCGCAGAAGAAAAAATGGCGGCGGAAACCAGGGGAAAAAGGCAAGGAATGGCGGATAACTGGCAGGAAACGGCAGGCAAAACGGCCTCCAAGTGGGTTGGTGAACAGTCGATACAGCCTTAGTGTATCTGAAAAAGAGTTGATTTGGGTGAACGTGTTGCAGAATGTTTGTTCTGTATTTAGACGGGACATACCCAAATTGTCAAATTCTATCCGTGAAATTCAGCTCTCCTGGTGATCCAAAAGGCCTAATGAAGGTTTTGATCATGTTGATTGGCATTCTGCTATTTATTCTCAGTCTGGCAGTTTTGATCCGCTATTCAATGGTAATTGCTGGCCTCCTTAAAGGGCCGGTCCTGGAGACATTCGAGCAATATGGTAATGAAGACCCAGTGTATTATCCTTGGCCTCAAATTCTGGGGTGGCTGGGATTGATGGTGATGTCCGTTGGTACACTAACCTCAACAAGCGGGCGTACATTCTCGACTGCTAACGTGATCGGATTGGCGTTCTGGTTTATGGGCTGGATGATGTATACTTTTCGTAGGCAGATTACAGCAGAACTGGATGCACTGCCCCATGTTCCGCTGTGGTTAGATAAGCTCAGCCAGAATACAGGGCGGTATGAGCGGCGTCGCATCGCTTATATGTGGCTGCGGCTACCCCTACGAACCCGACTCCTGTATAACGCCAACGGCCGCCTGTTTTTTCAATGGGCAGAGCTTGTGATTATGGCAACTGTGCGTGATGGTTAACGGCGTGAAATGAGCATGTAGGCGCTCATAATTCCGGCGAGAATGGCAGGGGGCAAACAAACTGCCATGACCAGACGCGGAAGGACCTCAACTTTCAATGCCCCCAAGCCTACCCAGAAGCCACCAAATAACATAACGCCAAGAATCCCTAATCCAACCCCTATAATACCAGCCCGTGTTAGACGCTCTTTTTCGATTGAAGGGGGTTGATTCATGATCGTAATTCCAGGGGAGATGCTTTTCTGGGAGACAAGGACTCGAACCTTGAACGACAGGGCCAGAACCTGCTGTTTTGCCAATTAAACTATCTCCCAATTTATGAGACGGATTTTATCATGGTTCCTGGTCTGGTGTAAAGCCCTGAAGCTCAGTGACGTTCTGCTACGACTGAGGTCGAACTTTCAGTTCGCTGTAGCTTCTGCAGTACGTATGAGTTCACCACCTCTACGTTCACCGTGACACAACGCCTAACCGCTACTGTTGAAATCGAACCAAAGGTTCGCTGCGGCTTGCGGCGGGCTCAAGCCTGTTTATGTCAAGATGTTGATAGCGATTTGAATGCGCTCCAGAGATTCGTCTTTGCCTAGGATTTCCATTGTTTCAAATGTAGGGGGTGAAACTTTTTGCCCGGTCACAGCGACACGCAAACCACCGAAAACCTGACCGTTTTTTAGTCCCAGTTCCCCTACTAATTCCTTGATGGATTCGTACAGCATTTGCGTTGACCAATTATCAATTCCTGTAAGGGCATCATGGGTTGCGCTCAGCATGGATGTTGTGCTTTCAGCATCCATCTTTTTCTGAATGAGCATATCCGCCGTTGGCGGTTTGAACCTCTCATGAAAGAAGAAGCCTGCCATATCCACGATGTCGTTGAACGATTGAATGCGCTCCCGTACCCCTGGGACGATTTTCAGTAGCCGACCAGCATTCACTTCTAGGCCAGCCGCTTCCAATGGTTTACGCAGTTCACGGGCAAGTTCTTCATCTGACATTTTCTCACGGATGTAAATGCCATTGAGCCAATCCAGCTTATCCATCGGGAAAGCACTGTTAGCAGGATTGACTTGGCTAATGTCAAAGCGGGCGATGGCTTCTTCAACGTCAAATACCTCGCGCTCATCGCCAAAATTCCAGCCAATATTGGTTAAGAAATTGACGACGGCAGGCGCGTAGTATCCGGCCTTGATGTATTCGTGTGCCAACACCAGCACCTTTTGACCATTTTGATCGAAGCTGGTTGTACGTTTGCTAAGCTTACCTTTGCTATCGGGGTTGAGTAGCACGGGCAGATGGGCATATTTAGGGATATCCCAGCCAAATGCCTGCCACATCTGGACATGAATGGGCAAGGAGGGCAGCCACTCAACAGCACGGGTGACATGCGAGATTTCCATGAAGTGATCGTCAATGACATGGGCTAGATGATAAGTGGGAAAGCCATCGGACTTCAAAATCACAATATCTTGCAAGGTGCTGTTGTTGAACTCAACTTCGCCTCGAATCAGGTCATGCGTGACCACTTTTCCATCCAGTGGTAGTTTAAAGCGGATCACAGATGACAGGCCAGTTGCTCCTTTCTCTGTGACCTGTTCAGGGGTTAGGTTACGACAGTGACGATCATATCCACGCGGCTCTTTGCGCCGGTCTTTTTCGTCATTGACTTTTGCCAAGCGTTCTGATGTGCAGTAGCATCGATAGGCTTTGTTATTCTCGACCAGCCAATTCGCCCATTTTTGATAGAGTTCCAAGCGTTCCGACTGTACATAGGGGCCATAATCCCCACCGTTACGAGGGCCTTCGTCAGGTGTCAGGCCAAGCCAATCTAGTGCTTGATAGGTCAGGTCAACGGAACCAGGTACAAACCGATTCTGGTCGGTATCCTCGATACGTAAAATGAACTGTCCGTCATGGTGGCGGGCTAGTAGCCAACCAAATAATGCAGTCCGTACCCCTCCGATATGCAGAGGCCCGGTGGGGCTGGGGGCAAAACGTGTTCGTACAGGTCGTTTGTTTGTCACCTGGCGTTTCTCCTGGATAGATAGTTGTGGTTATTTTATGGGTTGCATAAGGATCGTAAAGGGTCAATATATGCGTGGGCGTCGAATAATGACACTTTCTGCTAGTCCAATTCCTGCCAGCGTCGCCAACAATGATGTACCACCCGAACTGATAAAGGGTAAAGTCAGTCCGGTGACGGGTAGCATCCCCAAATTCATGCCAACAGAAACCACTGTTTGGAAGAAGATAATGGATGCCACACCATAGCAGATCATGCTTCCCAATGGATCGGCAGCGGTTCTTGCTCCTCGCAGCAAACGCATGATGACCACGCCAATCAAAAGAAGCACTGTCACACCGCCAACCAGGCCGAATTCCTCTGCAATGACGCTAAAGATAAAATCGGTATGGCGCACGCGCAAGAAACGTAACTGGCTTTGTGTGCCGTTGGCATAACCTTTGCCGACCAATCCACCGGAGCCGATGCTAATCGCAGCCTGTCGAATGTTAAAGGATGCGCCCTGGGTATCGTCTCCATCTGGGGCGAGGAACTGAGTGATCCTGGCGCGTTGATAGGGCTGCATCTGTGACCAGACAAACGGCAAGGCCAGAATCCCAACCAACATAAACAAGGCAATATGTTTCAAGCGAAACCCTGCTGCCCAGACCAGCGTAAACCAGATAACGGCAAACACGATGGTCGTTCCTAAATCTGGTTGAATGAAGATCAAACCAATTGGCAGTGCGATGTGAATCATAGAACCAAAGACCGTTTGCAGACGCCCCATCTTTTTATAGTTTTGGGCAAGGTAATGGCTAAGCGTGACAATGACGATGATCTTGCCAATCTCTGAGGGTTGAATCAAAATACCCACGTTAATCCAGCGCCGCGCACCGGCATCGCCCACCACACCGATGATAGGGACGAGGATCAACATCGTGACCATCAGCAAATACAGCCACATGTGCAGGCCGCCGAGTAGTCGATAGTCTGTTGCCGCTAGCACGAAAACCAGCACCATACCAATGATGCCGTACTGGATTTGATTCGGTACACGGCTAATGAGGTCATCAGAGATTGCACCCAGAGTTGCGCTTCGAATCATCAAGATTCCAAACACCATCAAGATGATGGAGGTTGACAACAACACATAATCAAAACGTCGCCAGAGTTGTCCCATGGGGTCATTATAGCGAAGTGGAAAGGAGGCGGAAGGTTGATTGAGTGGAGGAGCCTCTCAATTTAATCGTCCTGGAGTGAGTCATTCATTGTGTTGAGTTTTTCTTCAGTCGCCTTGATGTCGTTGGTCTCGTTTTCGACTGCATCCAGGCTCTTGGAGAAGGGGATTTCTGCTACAATGAGGTTATTGTTACGGTCACGTTGTTCTAATGCGATTTCGACCTCATCGTCAGCGACGGCAACGTATTTAGAGATGACCTCTAGTATTTCCTCTTTCATGGCTTTAAGGCGTTCAGGTGGTAAGTTGATACGGTCATGAACCAACACAAATTGCAGCCGCTCTTTGGCCTTGCTTGCACTGGATGTCTTGTTGCTTCTGCCGAGCATACGGTCAAAAAAGCCAGCCATTTGTTGTTGACCTCCCTCCTAGTTTGCACCACCTGCGAACAGGCGTGAGATCCGTTGGAAGAATCCGCCGGATGTTTCTAGTTGCATGAAAGGCACGTCTTCTCCGGTCAAACGTCGAGCGATGTTGCGATAGGCCACACCGGCCTGTGAATTCTCATTCAATGTTACTGGAACGCCACTGTTGGAAGCCGGGATAACATATTCATCTTCTGGGATGATGCCGATGAGGCGAATGGCAAGAATATCGGTTACATCGCCGGCGGAAAGCATCTCGCCTTTACGAATCATCTCCATCTTGACTCGATTTAAGATCAGCATTGCTGGGCCTTTGTTTTCGGCTTCGATCAGGCCAATGATTCGATCTGCATCGCGTACTGCCGAGACCTCCGGGTTGGTTACAATCAAGACCTCATCCGCTGGGGCAACGGCATTACGGAAACCCCGTTCAATGCCCGCTGGCGAATCAATGAGGATAAAGTCGAACTCTGGCTTGAGTGTATTGCAGACTCGCAGCATATCCGCTGGGCTGACGGCTGTTTTGTCGCGGGTCTGTGCTGCCGGGATCAGATATAATTCAGCAAACTGCTTGTGTTTAATCATGGCCTGTCGCAGCTTGCAGCGACCTTCAACGACATCCACCAGATCATACACAATCCGGTTTTCGAGCCCCATAACGACGTCCAGATTTCTCAGGCCAATATCGGCATCAATTATGACGATCCGCTTGCCTAACTGTGATAAGGCGACGCCGAGATTAGCAGTTGTTGTTGTCTTCCCTACACCACCCTTCCCGGAGGTAACGGTGATGATCTTAGCCCCCATCTTGAGCAATCCTTTCTAGCGGTTTAACGCTTCCAGGTTTCTACGACAATCTGACTATCCCGGATCAAAGCAATTTCTGGTGTGGGGTTGTGCTCTGGTTCGGACGGTGAAGTTGTGATATAGTCTGCAATCCGCAGTTGATTAGGCGTCATATCGAGTGCACAAACCATAACACTTTCGTCCCCATTCGCTCCGGCATGAACATTGCCACGCAGTCTTCCCCAGATAATAATGTCTCCATGAGCGACAATTTCTGCGCCAGGATTGACATCGCCCAAGATAACGACATGCCCTTGGCTTTTCACAACTCGTCCAGAGCGCAACGTCCGTTTAATTAAAACGCCGTTCGTCCCTTCCTCTTCTGGGCTAATCGGCAGCGCTTCGTTCGGTTTGCCCTCTGTTGATGCGCCTGTTCGTAAATCCAGCGCGTTTGCTGATTCCAATGTCGTTGTACTGTCACTAACCACGACGGTCAGTTCCAGGTTTCGGCGTTCAAGCAGGGCACGCAGACCACTGAGCTCGTACTTTGGAACAGGCCGTGTTCCAACGTCGATGGTGACACGTGCTCCGGCATAGAATTCGTTTTTGTTGTCGATTTTGGCTGCTAAGTCGGCTGTGACCGTTAACCATTCTTCAACCTCATCAAGTGATATGAGCAAGCCGTCGTTTACGCCCTTGATCGTCACGTTATCCTGTGACATGTTAAGCCACCTACGAAATATTGCTTCAACCTGTGTTTGGGTCATTGTACGAGTTCCACATATGGTCACGAGTGTACGCTAAATACAAACTGTTGGCAAGCGCTGCTAATCGCTGTTGTTAACCCGATAGTAAATTATCCAGTGGCTCAACACCATGGCGTTCATTACGCAATCTTTCATAGGCTTCCAGTGTTTTTCTGACCACCGGCACAGCATTTGCCGAACCTTCCTCGCCATTATAGACAAACGCTATAACCAGGATTTCCGGTGCAGGGCGTGTTGGGTCTTCTAGGTCATAGGGAGCATAAGCTGCAAACCAGGCATGAGCAGGCCAGTTACCTGGGATACATAAGCCAAGCGGCTGGGCTATATTGTCACAGTATTCGGCCGTCCCCGTTTTGCCTGCAACTGTGACATAGAGCAAATTCGCACCAGATGCTGTCCCCTCCGTGACAGCCATACGCATACCCTGGCGGATAAAGTCAAGAGTGTCCGTCGAAATGAAGGCGAGGGTATAGTTCGCATCCCAGCGCAAGGGATCACAGATGCGCGTATTGAACGAAAAATCCAGCGGCACAAATACTGAGTAATTCCATAGTTCTTCTTCAAATTCGGCTGGATCGACATCAACCGTTGCCGAGTAGGTTTTTGGATTGCAGCGGAATGGATCATAGTCAGCGCTGGTTGGTTCACAGCGACACACAAGACTGTTTGGTCCTTGGATAATCATGTCTTCCAGTAGGGTCAAGGTAAGTGTGCCGTCGGGATTGGGTTGTTCTAGGTTGGCAGTGCGCAGGATATTGGAGCTAAAGGGCTGCACAATGTTGCGTTCTGCATCAAGGTAATCTCGGATCAGTGTGGGTTGATAGACTGTACCGCCGTTGACTATTGCGGCAATTGCCGTTATCAATTGAATGGGTGTGACATTGACATAACCCTGCCCTACGGCGGCGTTGTAAGTATCACCTGTTGACCAGTTTTCACCGATGGTACGGCGTTTCCAGTCCTTGTCGGGCATGCGCCCCGAGATTTCGCCAGGAAGTTCCACACCAAGTAGAGAGCCGATGCCGAGAGCGGTCGAATATCGAAACAGATCAGGAATGTCCAATCCGTTTGGTCGTAAAGTCAATGCACTGATCTCTGGGTTACCCCCACCAACTTGATAAAAGTAGACGTTACAACTTTGGGCAATGGCCCCCAGCATATCGATATGAAGATGTCCGTCTCGTTTCCAGCAGACGAAGCGTTGATCCTCGCCGCGATCATTAGGGGCGAAGAAATTAGGTACTGTGATGTCGCCAGCATCAAACAAGAGGGTTCTGGGATCAATGACATCTTCCTCAAGAACCCCTGCTGACGTGATAAGTTTGAAGGTTGAGCCCGGGGGGTAGATTGAGCTTATTGCTTGGTTGACCAACGGACGTGCTGGGTTCTCCAAAGTGTCAAAGTAATATTCAGCATCAATTGCACGAGCGAAGCGGGTGTTATCGTAGCTGGGGTAGCTGACCATCGCCAGGATCTCCCCTGTCATCGGGTTCATGGCTATGACGACACCGTTCTGGGTAACAATACTTTGTTCTTCCATGTTGATAAAGTTAATGCGTTCTTCCAGCGCCAGCTTAGCGGCTTCCTGGAGTTTGACGTCAATCGTCAGACGTAGATTTGCGCCTGGAATCGGGTCGATTTGGTCGATTAGACTTATTTCTTCTCCGGCGACGTCCACCTCACGGATGCGACGCCCACGCCTTCCTGCTAGAATTTCCTCCATATAGGCTTCAATGCCATCGTAGCCGATTCGGTCAAAGGCGGGGTCATAACCCAATTCAAGCAGTTCCACCTGTTGTTCTGGCGGAATTGGACCCATATAGCCGATGATGTGCGAGGTCAAATCGCCTGTAGGATACTGGCGTACAGCAGCTTCTAGGATGCTGACACCAGGCAAGTCGTAGCTTTCTTCCAATAGACGGAGCGCTACGTCAAAGGGGACATCTTCCGCGATCTTGACAGGGCGAAATGGCGCAATACCAGTGCCTTCCTGTACTAGTTCCTCGATGCTACGTGTTTGCTCGCCGGCTGCATCGGCAATTGCACGAGTAGGTGGCACACCAGTCAGGGCGGAGACACGGTTAAAGATGCGCAGTTCTTCGTCTCGTGCAGTTGGAAGTTCGGCTGGAACGATCTGTACCACATAGGCAGGGACGTTACTGGCGAGGATGGTGTCGTAGCGGTCGAAGATCACGCCCCGATCTGATGGGATAGGCAGCCCACTCAAGCGGTTTTCGTCGGCTGCGATTTGTGCGCCCGCAGCGTTAAGAATTTGCATCTGGTACATTCGCAGTGAAAACAAAAGAAATAGGGCGAAGACAATCCCTTGAAACAGCGTCAAGCGCCAGCCTTGAAATGGAGTCAAACGATTCATAACAATAAACCTCTAACGTACAACACGTTTTTGTAGACGACGAACGAGCCAATAAATCGGCAGGATGAAGACGAGATTATAAACGATGGTCGGTGCAGTCACGAAGGTTAGGTTATTGAGCCAATCGACCTGAAATCCCGCCAATGTGAGGATAAACATGGTCATCAGATGATTGATAATCGTTCCTAGAAAGATGAGGCTAAACAAAATCGGAATGCCGATACGGAATACTTGCTGACCCACGCCGCTGACTGCAAAAACCAAGAAGAGCATCCCTACAACAGAAGTTCCTGTCGGCGCAACCGACAGCAGATCTTGCGCAATTCCGCCGACAAACGCCCACAGGATGCTATCTTCCAGGCTGGAATTGATCGACCAGGCTAGAACAGTCAAAAAGACAAGCTCTGGAGCACCTCCGAGCAGACGAATCTGTGGAATCAAGGTTGCTTGAAGGGCAGCAGCGCAAGCTAACAAAGGGATGCTAAGAAGGCCGCTCATAGAGAATCGGCGCGGGAACATCCTGCTTGAGTTGAATCAGGTTCACGCGTCTTGCTCCTTTCAAACTAAGGACATCTGTGCTTGAACTTACGAACATATGGTTAGGCTAAGAGGGAAACTGACGTTCTCTGATGGGATGCATCCGCCGGATGACAACGTCGTGTGTTGGTCGAGAAGCGCCTGATTGATTTGGGTGAACTGTCACCTAGCTGCCCTCATCCTCAATTGCAGAGAAATCTACAGGCTGAAAACTGGTTATGACTAGCACAAATTCGAGCGTAGCAAAATCGACCAGACTGAGTATCTCTGCCGTCTGGTTCAGTTCAAATTCAAATTGCCGTTTACTTGTGACCTGCCCAATTGGAATATCCGGCGGGAAATTGCCGCCGAGGCCAGACGTGATGGCAAGATCGCCTTCCTGTACCTCAGCATCGAGTGGAATCATAATCATACGTAGGTTGCCTGTCAACAGACCAACCACGCTGCCTTGAGCGCGTGTTGTTTGTAAGCGAGCGCTGACAGCACTACTTGGATCAATCACCAGCAACACACGCGATGACGTGGCGAAAACATTGATTACACGCCCGACTAAGCCCTGACGGGTAACAACAGGCATCCCCCGTGCAATCCCATCACGAGTGCCGCGATTGATCACAATCGTGCGCAACAAGCTGTTCTGATCGAAGCCGATCACCTCAGCAGCGACGGTTTCTTGGTTTTGAACGGATGAAACGTAATCAATGAGTTCCGCAAGCCGTTGGTAGTCGCTGGCAATTTCACGTAGTTCGACCAATTCAGCCTGAAAGAGGGCTAAAGCTTCTTCGAGTTCAGCATTGCGTTCCTGGAGTTCCTGAAGTTTGCTAAGATCGGTCGTTAGCAGATTGACAGTACGGGTAAGATCATTGAAAATGCCTGAGATGAAGTTTAGAGGAATCATGACCACACCCTCTATAGGACTAAGCGTTCCCGTGATGCTGGTGATAATTAAGGCAGAGCAGATGATGAGACTGACCATCAAGAGAGACGCACGGTTGGTGCGGAATCTGAATCTCAAGCGTTGTTTCCTGAACTATTCTTACCATGATTATAGGTCAATCCCGTGAAACCCACTTGTTTCACATTGGGATACAAGGGATTGGTGTCTTGCTCAGGTGACGTTAGCGGCAGATACTCACTATGAGAGTATGTCATTGCATCTAATGGCGTGTGCTTCCGCGCTCAATACCGACCAACAAGCGGCGCAGGTTATTGTAGTCTTCCAGGATGCGGCCCGCGCCTCTGGCAACACAGGTCATGGGATCATCGGCAACCCAGGTTCGAATATTGACCTCTTCGGATATCCGCTCAGCCACCCCTTTAAGCAATGCGCCACCACCAGCCAGACAAATGCCGCTTTCCATCAAGTCAGCAACCAATTCAGGCGGCGTGTCATCCAGAGCATCTTTGACGGTATCAATGAGGATGTTGACTGAGCCTGCGAGTGCCTCGCGCAGTTCGATAGAACTGACATCGATTTTGACGGGCAAGCCGGTAACCAGGTTTCGCCCTGCGAAGGGATAGGTCCGTTCCTGAGGAAGCGGATAGGCTGAGCCAATGCTGTTCTTGCCAAGTTCAGCAGTAGGCTCACCGATGAGGAGGTTATGTTTCGTCCGCATATATTGTACGACATCTTCGTTAAGTTCATCGCCAGCGACGCGGATGGAGCGACTGATGACGATACCCCCCAGCGAAAAAATAGCGATTTCGGTTGTGCCACCACCAATGTCAATAATCATGCTGCCTCGTGTCTCGGTTACTGGAAGTCCTGCGCCAATGGCTGCCGCGACAGGTTCCTCCACCAGATAGACCTCACGAGCACCCGCATTAATTGAGGCATCGTAGACCGCACGCTTTTCCACCTCTGTCACGCCGCTGGGAATACCAACAACCACCCGGGGCCGGGGGATGGGAACCCAGGATTGCTCATGTGCTTTACCGATCAAATGTTGGAGCATCTTTTCGGTGACTTCAAATTCGCTAATAACGCCATCCCGTAAGGGACGAACGATCATAATATCTCTAGGATTTTTACTCCACATTTCTTTAGCACGTGAGCCGACTTCAATGGGTTCACCCGTGCGCCGGTCCGTTGCAACGAACGATGGCTCGTTGATAACAATTCCCTTTCCGCGTACATACACGAGTGTGTTCGCAGTACCGAGGTCAATACCCACATCCAGGGAAAAGAGACCAAAGAAATAGTCCAATGGGCTTAGCAATCAACTGCTCCTAATCAGCAGATACAGCGCTGTATAGCATACCACGCGGTCTACGTAAGTTAAAGCATAGTTGTTTATAATGGTTAGGTATGGACGCCGATCAATTGCAGGCTAATGTACTGCACGTTATCCAACAAGCCAACCTGTTTTTGCCCAACGAGACTCTGATTATAGCCTTATCTGGAGGGGGGGATTCGTTGGCCTTGCTTTTGTTATTGCAAGATTTTCAGCCGCAACTGCAAATCAAACTTCATGCGGCGATCCTCAATCATGGTATCAGGTTAGAAGCAAGAGAAGAGGTTGCTTATGTCAAAACCATCACGGCAAGGTTGGGGGTTGAGCTTGATGCTGGCTTCAAAGATGTGCCACAATTTGCACAGACAAAGGGATTAAACCTTGAACTTGCGGCCCGTATCGCCCGGTATGAGTTTCTCGCTGAAGTTGCTCAGAAGTACGGTGCGAAAAAGGTGGTAACGGGCCATCATGCCGATGACCAGGCGGAAACTATTCTATTGCACTTAATTCGGGGAACTGGACTTAAAGGTTTAGCGGGAATGCAAATCGTCTCGCCTGTTCCTTATGTGGAGGCAGAACTTCAAGTTGTGCGGCCTTTGCTTGATGTCACCCATCAACAGCTTGTGGAATATTGTATTTATCATCAAGTTCAGCCTGTAGAAGATCAATCGAATCAAGATGCGAACTTCCGCCGCAATTATTTGCGGCAGTGGGTGATGCCGCTTTTGAAAGAATTGAACCCCAATTTAACCTCAACGTTGAAGCGGACAGCCGAAATTGTTAGAGAAGATGTGAGCTATTTTGATCAGGTTGTTTCGGGTTACCTCCAGGTTCATGACGATCATGTTCTGGTTGAACGCCGCGCATTCCATGCGGCTGCCAGGGCAGTACAACGGCGGATAGTTCATGAAGCCGTTTTCCGTCTTGATGGTGAATTAAGTCATGAACGCATTCTGGAAGGTGTCCAGATTGGTTCATCTGGTGCGGTGGGCAAGGTGGTTGAGTTTGCAGAGGGGGTGCGTCTTCGGGTGGATTACAAAATGCTCGTATTTGAACGAGTAGATAGACCCATTGATGACGGAATGCAGTTGTATCTGCTGGAATTAGATACAGATATTCCTCTTAGCCTCCCTGGTACAACGTCCATACCTGAACAGGGATGGTCAGTGACAATACAGGCGAGCAATGATGAATTATCAGCCCCTGATATGCTGGCCTTAGCTCCTGATAAGGAACTGCGTTTGCGTACACGCCGCCCAGGTGATCGGATTAGGCTCAAAGGTATGGACGACAAGTCGAAGAAGATCAAAGATTGGATGATTGACTACAAAGTACCGCGTGCAATCCGTGATTCGATTCCATTGCTTACGGTTGATGATGCGGTGGTCGCCATCATCTATGAGGGGCGTTTGATCGTAGCAGAATCCGTTGGGATTAGAACTGAGGCAGAGTTATTTTGGCAGATATTCGTTAATTTTTCATAGATTTCCAGAAATGTGAGCCTTGCAAAGATATTTGTTTCGAGGTATTCTTGAGGAAGAATAGTGGAAGAGTAAACTAGCTTAACATACGAGGCCACAAATGACCAGTACCTCAATAGTTGTTGAAGACAACGCATATATACTGGTGGTAGACGATGAGGGGGCAAATCGCTACTCCGTAAGCAAGACATTACAGCGTGTCGGCTATGTTGTAAATGAGGCAGCCAGTGGCGAAGAAGCACTTGATACAATGGATAAACAACATTTTGATGTTGTTTTGACCGACATTCGAATGCCAGGGTTGGACGGCGTTGAATTGTTACGGCGAATTAAGGAACAAGCGCCCGACACCATCGTCATATTGATGACGGCCTATGCTAGTTTGGGGACTGCTGTGGAAGCCCTAAGATTGGGAGCGCACGATTATCTCATCAAGCCAAGTTCAAGCCAGGATATTCGCCAAAGCGTAGCACGCGGCGTTGAACGGGCCAAAAATCTGAGGCGTCGGCGTCTCTTGTTGGATACGATCCGCAGTGACATCTATGAATTGGCCTCAACAGATGCTGAGGCGGTCAACAATAATACTGACACGCCTACAGACCGTTTTGCGCCTGATCCAATGCCTGATGTTCAGACGACCAGTATGCAGTTAGGCCCCTTGACAGTTTTTCCAGGGCGTTATCAGATTGCGGTGGGCGAGAAGGATATTGACCTGACGCCCACAGAATTTGACTTACTGCTTTATTTGGCAGCGCATCGTGGGCGTGTTGTTCCTTGCCATGAGTTGGTACGTGAGGTGCGTGGGTATTCGGTAGATGAAGCCGAAGCTCGTGAAGTTATTCGCCCTCATGTGAGCAATCTGCGCCGTAAACTCAAATCTGCCAAACAGGATGCTGATCTCATCGTGAATGTTCGTGGAATTGGATACCGTTTGAGTGAGCGGGCCGATTAGTCGATTGACCTCTAAAATTGAAAAGGGCACATTGTGTGTCCTTTTTGTTTTCTTGATTCTGTTTGGGCGGCAATCGTTGGCACAAATGGCTTGTGACGAACCAGCCGGACATACCGAGCGCAACAGTTACTTCGCTGCCCAGATACAGACGCAGATGGTTTACACCATTTATTTGCCTCCTTGTTATGACAATTCTGCGGCGTTCTATCCCGTTCTTTATTTGATGCATGGATCTAATGAGGACGACAATCAGTGGATGCGTTTGGGATTGGTGGATGAATTGGATACCCGAATCACATCAGGCGACATGTCACCTATTATTGTGGTCTTTCCCTTCGGCAATTGGATCGCCAATGAGAATCGATTTGGGGCCAACTCGTGGGGGAGTACCTTTCTCAATCAATTGATGCCGTTAGTTGAATCAACGTATCGAATTGATGCCAATCGGGAATCAAGGGCTATCGGTGGGATTTCTCGTGGAGGGTTCTGGGCGTACCATCTGGCATTTCGCAATCCAGCACTGTTTGGGGCGGTTGGGGGGCACAGTGCCTTTTTTGATCAGTACCATGCGGATGCGGAGTATAATCCGCTTGATCTTGCTTTGAGTGCGCCAGGAATCGAAGCGCTGCGCATCTGGTTGGATCATGGTGCTGATGATTTTGCGGCTCCTGGCCTGACACTGATGAATGAAAATCTGACGCGGCGTGGTGTGGATTATACCTATCAGGTTTTCCTGGAAGGCCAGCATAACAATGTTTACTGGTCACAACATGTCGGCGATTATCTTGATTTTTACATTGCTGAGTGGCCACTGGTTGAGAATCAAACAGTTGATCCTACACAAAGAGAGCCGACAGTGGGTGAGACTCATGGTCAGTATATTCTTTTCCCTGTGGTGGCGTTTCCTAGTTTAGAGACGGGTGTTGGGGTAGCACAGTTGGAAGCCATTCGATTTGGTCTGCTAGATACCAACTTGGTGCTGGCCGAAGATGTTGCTGATCAATTGACGCATTTCGAACTTGCACCCGGAACGCGCATTGTGCCAACGGAAACGCTTCGCGATGTGTTATGGCGAGAACGCGATGTTTATACTTTGCTCCCGTTTGATCGGCTGACTATGCAAGAGCGTATCCTGTGGGTTGATGATGTTCATCCACTCGATTACAGTGCAGCATTCTATCCATTTGCATTTGAAGCAGACGAACCGAATTTCTTTCCGGATCGACTGACGCGCGTCCTCATGAGCGGTGTGACTGCATTAACCCGTGAAACACACGTCGCGCTTGATCAAGAAGGGCTTGAATGGGCTGCTAGTGGCATTCGGGATTATGTGACGACAGCGGACTATTTTCATACGAGCAATGAAATTTCTATCTACCCAACTTGTCCACAAACGAATGGACCGCTTCTAGGGGGGGGCAACAGCTTTTGTACGAAGCCCGAACATTTTGATCTGCTGTTGGATATCGACCTTGATATAGTGGAGTTGAGCGGCAACCATAACAATGATTACGGTTACAAAGCCTATAAAGAAACGCTGATTTGGTATCATGAAAATGACATTAACACCATTGGGGGTGGTTTGACGTTGGAAGAAGCCCGTCGCCCTTTGTCGTTTACCCATAACGACAATCAAATTGCGATGCTGGCCTGTAACTGGGTTGGTCCATACTATGCTCTAGTGGATGAGAGTGAAATTGCGTTGGGTGGGCCACGACCTGGAGCTGCCTTCTGTGATATGGAGTGGCTGCAGGAGGTGCTGCCGCAGTTGGCGGCCGCGCACGACATTGTGGTTGTGAGCGTTCAATATTGGGAGTTTGATCAGTATCAGCCGACGCCCCAGCAGCGCGTCGATTTTCAGATGTTGGCCGACCTGGGTGCGGATGTTGTGATTGGGACACATGCACATTTCCCACAGATTTACGAATTCTATCGAACAGATCGTAATACGAAAGCCTTTATCCATTACGGCCTGGGGAACCTGTTTTTCGATCAACAATTCTTCGCAGGAAGACGCTTTTTCATGGATCAGTTGATGCTCTATGAAGGTCATTTGTTGACGGTTGATGTTTTCCCCGGGGTAATCGAGGGGCAGGCCCGCCCACGGCGGATGGATGTTGAAGAGCAGAGGAACTTCCTGTTTCTTATGTTTATACAGGAGGGTGGTTTCTGATGATGCTTGATCTTTGGAAGAAGGCGGGTCAATTATTTATCGGTTACGGAGATACACATGGCGAGTTGATGATCGGACGATTATCGGAACAAGCCATGCGGCAAGTGTTGAGCTATGTTTTAGTGCATAGCAGGGAACTAGAATCGGGTTTCCAGGATTTCTTTGAAAAAGAACAGGTGGTAAAGTCCAGTAAGCAAGTGATTGATGGTTTGGCATCAGGTGACATTATCGGCGGCTTGATAACCAATATTTTGGTTGATGGTTGTGTTGTTCCTCGGCTTGCCGTGATAAGTGATGAACCGGGGTATGTGGTTATTGACTTTGTTTGCGGGAACCATTGGAATCCAGTCAACGCCATTGCTTTTTTTGAGTTGTTGCGTTTGATTCGTTATCTTGACAAGACGGTGAAAATTCGCTTGAGTAAGCGTCAATTTGGGTCCGATGGGCAGACTCTGTTTGACCGTATCTTCCAGGAATACTGTGATGAACATGTACAAATGTAGCCTCCCGTTTCTGCTCATTAGCTGTTTCGTCGTCCCACACTCCGCCCAGTCTGCCTCAATTGAACAGATCATTAGCCAGATGAGCCTACAACAAAAGGTCGGGCAGTTATTCATGGTGAACCTGTTCGGTTCTGGTGTAAGCAACATGGGGCGTGAGCTATTGCAAACATGGCAGCCAGGGGCAGTAGCGCTAGCGGAATCAAACATTGGAACGCCACAGCAAGTGGCCCGATTGACCAATGCTTTCCAGCAGACTGTTGTTGACGTGGGTGGTCTTCCCATGCTAATTGCTGTCGACCAGGAAGGGGGCATCATTGAGCGTTTGGATGATGGTTTTACGACTTGGCCTGTCCCCATGTTATTAACTGCGACGGCTGATCCTGACCTGGCATATCGCTTTGGACAACTACTCGGGCAAGAGTTGGGGGTTGTCGGCATCAATATGAACCTTGCGCCCATTGCTGATTTACAAACTAATGTCGAGAATCCCATTATTGGGCGACGTTCGTTTGGGAGTGATCCTGGTGCAGTCGCAGTGACGGTTGCCGAAGTGGTGCGGGGGATGCAGGATATGGGTGTGGTCGCTACCTTGAAACATTTTCCTGGTCATGGCGACACAGATGCTGATTCGCATTTGACCCTGCCACCTATTGGGCATGATCTTGAGCGCCTGCGATCTATTGAGTTTCCACCGTTTCAGGCAGGGGTTGACGCTGGAGCCGGAGCCGTCATGGTTGGGCACTTATGGTTAACGAATTTTGATCAGGATGATCCACTGCCGTCTTCGTTATCCTCTGCGGTGGTGGGCGGCCTCTTACGCGATGAACTGGGTTATACCGGGTTGGTATTGACCGATGCGCTTGGTATGGATGCCATCGACACGCAGTTTTCGTATGGTGAGGCGACCATGATGGCGTTGCAGGCCGGTGTTGATATGATCGTCTTTGGCCCAAATGTCGGCGAACCGACCCAAATGGAGGTAATGCGATCTGTCTTGCAGGCGGTTGAAGACGGTTTACTGAATGAAAATCGTCTTGAATTAGCTGTCGCACGAATCGTGGAGGCGAAAGCACGATTCGGTGTATTAGATTGGTCGCCGTTGGATGTTTTGCAAGTTTCGATTGACCTGGCTACCTCAAGTCGATTGATAGACGAGATGTTTGCAAAGGGAATCACGCTGGTGCAGGATGACTCCAGCCTGATTCCAATTGATGACAAAACTGAAGTTGGGATCGTTTTTCCTGCCAATCGGAACTCAATCCGGGCTGAATGCTCTGCATATAGCGAACACATTCGTTGGTTGGGTGTTTCACAGTATCCTGTAGAATCCGAGATACAATCCGCTGTGTTTTTGGCGGAAGATGTCGATACGCTCCTTGTCTTTACACAAAACGCCTACTATCGTGAGGCACAACAACAGTTAGTACGATCACTCCCATCTGAAAAAGTGATTGTTGTTGCCCTTCAATCACCCTACGATATTCTTCGGTTCCTGGGGATTTCGAGCTATATGGTTACTTATAGCCCCTTAGCCTCGGTTATTCCTGCCGTATGTGGTATTCTCTTTGGCGAGCTTCCAGCCCTCGGAAACCTGTCGGTAGATTTACGGACCCATACCAACTAAACACTAACCAGACGCCCTTTCCACACGATGGCTTGTGGTTTCATCCTGTAAAGCCCATCAATATCAGGCGAACCTGTAGTTGTGGGAGGACGTCTCTATGACTTTTATGCTTGGCTGGCGAATGGTGTATTATGCTGTTGAGCGCATGATCGTTATATCTCCATAAGAGATCACTGTTTGCGCTTGTCCTCGAACGGGTTTCAGGTTAACTTAAGGAGTGTACGCCAGAGATACGATAGGTCACGCACGTATGGGAAGTACACTCAATCCTGATCTCCTCTCAAAAGACGCTTACACGGTCTTGAATGACGCGGCAGCCCTGAAGAAACAGTACAGAAAAGACTCCATTATGCCAGAGCTTTTGCTATTGGCGTTGTTGCGCCGCCACAAGACTGCTGCCTTTCGCTTGCTCGATATCTTTAAGTCAGGCCGGGGGGTTGATCTTGAACGATTGGATCGTCAAACACATCTAGCGATTGAAAGCCGCCGTGATCAATCGGGTAATCTGGATTTTGTCGCATCTGGCAATCGTCCAACAGCATTGTCCCGCCAGACAGTCATTCTGTTGGATGATGCGTTGAGCGTCGCCAACTCCATGAATGAAGTTCGGCTGGATACGGATCATATACTAACGATTCTGAGCGAAAGCTCAATGAGTACGAGTGGCATTTTGCGTCAACATGGAATTACACCTAAAGCAATCAAAGACATCACGGCGGATCACAGCATTATTCGCCGGAGGCCGGACGGGACAACAACCGATTATGTTGCCAGTGCGAAATCAGGCGATTTGAAGGCGGTTTACTTCCGAGAAGAACTGTTACGCGACATGATTAATATTGTGTCACAGGCAATCAAGCGCCATATTATCCTGCTGGGGCCGGAGGGTGTAGGGAAGCGGACACTGGCCTATAGTTTGGCTCTGCTGATGGCAGAAGGGAAAGGCCCTGCTGGTCTTACCAGCCTGGTGCAAATTGATGAAACTGCCTTGCTCGATAGTGATCAGAAAGCGGTGCGGGCTGGCATGAGCAAGTCAAGAGGGGGGATTCTGTTCGTGCCACATATTCATCGTTTCTTTGGCGGGCCAATTAAGGCGGAATTCAGCAAATCGACTGCCATGTTGCAGAAGGCATTTCTTGAAGATGACCCGGTATTGATCGCCTCGACAGCCGAATCAGAATACAACCAACGGCTGTCGAGTGTTAGTTCAATCACCGAAAACAGTACCATTATTCGCGTGCCAGAGCCGTCCATTGATGAAACGATTGAGATGCTAACCATTCTCAAGCCGCATTTAGAGGATGATTATGACATCGAGATTGACCCTGATGGTCTAAAACTAGCCGCACGCCTGGCGAAGCGCTATTTGTCCATTACGCCGTTGCCATTGAGCGCTGAGCAGTTATTGCACCGGACGGCGGCGATGGTTAACATGAGCCAGCAAAGCCAGTTGGCGTTCAGACCAGAGTTGACGGATGCTAAACTTGATGCAGAAGATGTGACATTGGCTGCCAGCCAGATGACGGGTATTCCAGTCAGCAAACTTGGTGAAGACGAACGCCTCCGCTATGCCAAGATGGTTGAACATATACGCGAAAGCATTATTGGGCAAGACGAGGCGGTGTTGGCGGTGAGCCGTGCGATCAAGACAGCGCGTGTCGGCCTCAAAGACCCCAAACGTCCCATCGGCGCATTTCTGTTTCTTGGCCCGACAGGTGTCGGCAAGAGTGAACTGGCGAAGGTATTGGCAGATTTCATGTTTGGCAGCGAAGATTCTATGTTGCCATTGGACATGAGCGAGTTCAAAGATGAAAGTAGCCTCAATCGTTTATTGGGTTCGCCTAGCGGCTACGTTGATAGTGAAGCGGGGGGGCAATTGACAGAGCGTGTGCGCCAGCAGCCTTACATCATCGTGCTATTTGACGAAGTTGAAAAAGCCCATTCGCGTATCATGGACATATTGCTTCAGGTGATTGAAGAAGGTCGCCTGACCGATGGGCGTGGCAATCAGGTCAACTTTAGCGAAGCTGTGATTATCCTAACGAGCAATTTAGGGTCTGAAATGCTGGCTGTATCGGCTGTCACGGACGATGTACGCGAAGAAGTTATGGAAGAAGTGCGTACCTGGTTCCGGCCTGAATTCCTCAATCGCCTGGATGAAGTTGTGATGTTTAATGCACTAGATGACGATGATCTAGCGAAAATCCTCCGCTTGATGCTCAAGAAGGAAAACCGCATGGCGGAGGAACGCGGCCTTGAACTGGCGTTCACAGATAAAGCCATCCAGTGGATGCTGGATCAAAATGATGAGCCAGAATATGGCGCAAGACCACTACGCCGGATTATCCGCCGTGGCGTGCGTGAACCATTGGCTGATTTCTTACTACAAACCAATCCGCCACCTGGAACTGCCGTAGAAATTGATGCGATTGGGGGCAAAAATCCACGCCTGAAGTTCACAGCGATGATGGACGGCAAGGAAGTCAAAATCCAGAAGTAAGCCACCATGGACGAGCAGAAACCCAGCACACAATCACATAGATCACCCGCCCAACGTCCTAAGACTGGGTTTGCTGCATGGCAAACGACACTGGGTTATATCAGCCGTACCTACAGCCCGGATGCGATGCTCAAATTACAGACCCATTTTGGCGATGACGATCACATACGGTGGTCGGCTTCGGTTTCATGGGGGCCTCATTTTGAATTGGTGGCAGATTGTGGCTCGCTTGCTGACGCCTTTGATCGTCTGTGGCGCGTGGTTGAGGCGAACCACGAGATTTTCCAGCGCGATGGAGATATCTTGCGTGCCCCAAAGAACTATGATGAGCAAGAGTGGCTTGATGTGAATACATTGGATATTATCCATCGGTTCATCTGGACAGCACAGGGTGTGTTTGGCAACGATTGGCAACTGTTGATTGTTTATCAACCTACAGAAGCGCCCAATACGCGCTTGCAGATGCGGCTGCTTGCACAGGATAATGCAGTGCGAGTTGGGGCGCGTGGGCCACGACTAATGGAAACCTGCCGCGCCCTATTTCGTAACGCAATACCTGTATTTTCGCCCTATGGAGGGCACATCTCAAAGGAGACTGACATGATGGTTCTGGATACCTCAATCTTCAGAAAATATGACATTCGTGGCCTTGTTACAGGCGAAGCGCCCCAGATTACACCTGAACTGGCGCGTTTAGTTGGACAAGCACTCGGTACTTATCTGCCACAACAGTTTGGAACCGACTATATGTATGTGGGTAGCGATAATCGCCCCACTTCTGGCCCATTAAAGGCGGCGATGATCGAAGGGATCGCATCATCGGGTATGAATGTGACAGATATCGGGCAGGTCTTAACCCCGACGCTGTATTTCGCTGTTGCTTCGCATGGTGAAAAGGGGGGCGGCGTTATGATTACGGGCAGTCATCTTGACACACGTTACAATGGCATCAAAATGGCCTATGGTACGTTGGCGTTGGCAGGTGATCAAATTCAAGACTTGTTGAAGATCATCCAGGATGGAAGCTTTGCTCAGGGTAAGGGTCAAGTCGATAGCGACCTCGATATGATCCATAAGCATATGTCTAAATTGGGCACGATGGTCAAGCTAGAACGTTCGTTGAATGTTGTGTTGGATGCAGGCAATGGTTTATCGGGAACCTATGTACCGCCATTGCTGGAAAAATTGGGGGCGAATGTGACCTGTTTATATTGCGAATCCGATGGGACCTACCCGAACCATCTACCCAATCCAGAAGACCCGGAAACCACCAAAGACCTTGAAGCCAAAGTTGTTGAAATTGGCGCTGATCTTGGGTTGGGTTTTGATGGGGATAGTGACCGTTGCGGGTTCATTGATAATCACGGGCATCATATCGCCGCAGACCGTTTGCTGGCGCTGCTGGCTCGTGATTTGCTGGGCCGAATGCCGGGAGCCTCCATCGTGTTTGATGTCAAGGCGTCGCAGGCCCTGCCCGATGAAATTAAGAAGTATGGTGGCAAGCCTGTCATGTGGAAGACCGGGCACAGCCTGATGAAACAGAAAATGCGTGAAATCGATTCGCCCCTAGGCGGGGAGGTCAGTGGACATCTCTTCATCGGCGAGAATTACTACGGCTTTGATGATGCGCCGCTGGTTGCGCTCAAGGCTTTGGAGATCATTTCGCGTTCGGATAAATCCATTTCTGAAATTTTCGATGAGATTCCTAAGCTCCAAGCCACACCAGAGATCATCATTCAGAACGTGCCGGATAACCTCAAATTCGGCATTATCGAGGAACTGACTACAGAACTTTCGGGTGCTTACGAAGTCATCACAGTAGATGGTGTTCGCACTATTTTTGAGAACGGATGGGGATTGGTGCGTGCCAGCAACACACAGCCTGCCATTACCCTGCGCTTTGAAGCCTACGAAAAACCACAGATCGTTGAATACATGAAGCGCTTCAAGGGGTTGCTGCAAAAACATCCTGAAGTTGATTTAACCAAACTCAATGACCAGATTGAACGGTTCAGCAGCTAATGTACAAGGATCACTTGCAAGAAATCTACGCGACCCGTGCTGAGAAATATCATGCGATGGTGTCTTGCGAGGACTATGAGGGCAATTTGCTTAAAGCCTTGCAGGGCATCTGTCCGCTGGATGGGCTTGATGTGATCGAAATGGGAGCCGGGACAGGTCGTATCACCCAGCAGCTTGCGCCCATCGTAAACAGAATCACAGCGCATGATTTGTCTGAGCATATGCTGGAAACAGCGCAGAAAACGATGGGAAGACTTGGCTTGTCGAACTGGTCGCTCATACCTGCGGATAATCGTAGTTTGCCAGATGCCGATGAGTCGGCGGATTTCGTCGTGGCAGGTTGGAGCTTCAGCAGCGGTGTCGGTTGGTTCTATGAAGTCTGGCAGGAAGAAGTCGGCAAGATGGTCAGTGAGATGTTGCGGGTGCTGAAGCCCGGTGGGACAGCTGTCATTATCGAAACAATGGGCACAGGCTTCAAACGCCCAACCGTTCCCCATAAACGCCTGGAAGCGTATTATTGCTGGCTAGAGAATGAACACGATTTCGCCTATCGTTGGATACGAACAGATTATCAGTTTGCCTCGGTTGCAGAAGCGGACGCCTTAACGCGGTTTTTCTTTGGTGATGAACTGGCAGACCGAATTACGCAGGATAAGATAACGATCTTGCCCGAATGTACCGGCCTCTGGTACAGACAGAAAGTGCAGAATGACAACACATAACCAATCAGTTCAGCATCAATTTGGCCATACCGCCGCGAATTACGCGATAAGCAGCGTTCATGTCCAAGGCTCCGACCTGGAAGCCATGCTCAAAGCTGTTGTGCTGTCGGGTGATGAAACTGTGCTTGATGCTGGCTGTGGTGCAGGTCATACAGCCCTGGCATTTGCGCCACATGTCCAAGAGGTGGTGGCCTATGACCTAACAGAGGCGATGTTGGAGCAGGTTGAGCGACTTGCAACCGAGCGACATCTGAAAAATGTCCGCACCCGCCTGGGTGATGTTGAGCAGTTGCCATTTGATGATAACGGCTTTGATCTAGTGGTCTCACGCTACAGCGCCCACCATTGGCCTCATCCACAGGTCGCAGTCACTGAATATGCGCGAGTGTTGAAGCCTGGAGGCGCCTTTATTCTGGGTGATGTTGTTGCCTTTGATGACCATACCCAGGATACCTTTTTGCAAACCATCGAGCTCTTGCGTGATCCTTCCCATGTGCGTGATCATAGTGTGAGCCAATGGCAGACCATGATTAGGAACGCTGGAATGAGCAGCCAGGTCATCCTCAATTTTGATATATCGCTGGATTTCAACGACTGGATAGAGCGGATGCGGACGCCATCGAATCAAGCTGCGATGATTAAGCGACTATGGGTTGATGCGCCACCGGATATACAGGCGGCATTTGGCTTGGAGAGTGGCTGGGACACAGCTGATAACTTTACCTTCACGATTATTGGTGCAGTTCTGCATGCGCAGTTCAGACCATGACCTGGCTGGGTATCCTCGGCGGCGGTCAACTAGCACAAATGATGCCCAAACGGCCGTTTCACTTGGCATCAAAACGGCTATCTTTGACCGGCTGGGATGAGCTGCTGTTATGACCAGATATTCATGATCGGAACAGCTTGTGCTTGATTTGTAAATAGGGTTGTTTCAGACAGGTGGGTAGGCGTTCTTCGCTGTCTTTGGACTGAACCAGTGTTATGCCGAATGCCAGCAAAACATTGGTCACAAAAAAGAAAACAAATTCCTCAAACGGCAAATTCTTGATGACCTCACGCCCGATGATCTTTTCATGATTGATTGTCCATGTCCCTGATTCAATCGCCATTGAATCAGCCAAGCCAAGATAGAGTGTAGACGGCACGATTGTCGCCAAAAGCAGTTTGCGATTACGCCATAAGATGTCCCCACCAAACAGGGTTTGTAGCATAATTGGCGGCAGCGACCAAGCTAATATCAGATCTAGATAGTGTGTTTTTTCGTATTTTCTTACCAAACCATAGCAACTTGCCAACCACAACATACCCAACCCACCAGTAACAGCGCTTCGATCTACAAGTGTATCACTTGATGTGGAGGCTTCTGCCGGGAAGTAAGGCATGATGAACTGGAGCCAGGAACCTGTGAGGATCGATTGAAGAACGAAAAAACTGTACTCTTCAATTGGAACCCAGCCAATGGTGTGCCCGGTAACGAGTTTGGGATCGTACCACCAGATTTTTGAGGCCACTAAATAATTGTCCCAGGGTGTAGTATAGGCAACAGCTATGGCAACATGACCTAAAAGGACGCTTTCTTCTGGCCAATTTTGCATGTGGGTTGGTGGTGAAACATTGCGTTGGCGATCCAGGCGAATCAGCAGCCGGATGATGACCAGCGGTACAATGACGAAGCGCAGCAAATAGCCGAAATACTTCATGCCAGCTTACGATTGTGCCACCAAATATGGGGCAGGCGGCTGACTTTACCGAGGAGATTGATATGGGCCCGCCGATTAAAAACATTGTAGTCGTGGCGTTCAATATCGGTCAGAATGGCCTGATACAGTTTTGCGGCAGTGGCAATGGCGAAACGTCCATCACTTTTTAACATCGCGATTCCGGGCCAAGATTCAGCATAGAGCTTTCGGTTGCGCTCAATCTGAAAGCGCAAGAAATTGCGCCAACGGTCATCAACCGTACCAATGGCGATATCATGCTCAACCAGACCAAATCTGTGCAACTCCTCCAGAGGCAAATAGAGCCGCCCAGACTGCCAGTCTTCGGCGACATCGCGCAGGATGTTAGTCAATTGCAGGGCAACGCCCAGTTTGACGGCATAGGGTAGGGCTTCTTCGCCGCTGAAGCCAATGATGTGCATGGACATTAAGCCAACGGTAGATGCAACACCATAAGCATACTCTGCGAGTTCATCAAAGGTTTGATAGCGTGCCTGATCCAGGTCACGGGTAACACCGCTAATGAGTTGTTCGGCGTAGCCGGAGGGGATGTTGAAGCGGCTGCGGGTATCCGCCCAGGCCAAGGCTACCGGATCACTGCTGCTCAGGCGTGTGTCGGTAATGATCGACTGCCAATCGGCGAGTGCTTGTTTCCGACTTTCGATAGGGGCATCGCTATCGATCATGTCGTCGGTGATACGGCAGAAGGCATAGAGGGCACGGGCTGCCTGCCGCTTTTGTGTGGGTAATAGGCCGCTTGCCATGAAGAAGGTGCGACTGTGGGTGCGCGTCAGAGCTGCACAGTAGGCATATTCGGCTTGCAAGCTGTGGTGATCACTTTCGAGTTGTTGTTCAGATGGTTGGCTTTGGAAGGCTTCTTGTGCCCAGGTGAGTAATTGATATTCCCAGGTCTGTTGTGATAATTGGATTGTCATCTGGGCGTTTATCCCTTCCTGTCTGCTACAGGTGGATTATTGAAATTAAGGCAAAGGGTACGATGAGGCTCCAATTAAAGCCCTATTAGAGTGTATTTCTTGCTTGCTTGAAAGCTGTAAGTGTTCGTTTGCGTGCCTGCTTATGATCGACAATCGGTGCAGGATAGTCGGCAGGGGGAATCGCCATTTCCCAGGGGGTGTGGATGTGTTCGGTTGGTATATCGTGTAGTTCAGGAATCCAGTAACGGATATAGTGCCCGGCAGGGTCGAATTTGCGCGACTGTGCGACTGGATTGAAGATGCGGAAGTAGGGTTGTGCATCAGCTCCTGTTCCGGCTGCCCATTGCCAGCCACCGTTGTTGGCTGCCAGATCGCCATCAATCAGATGTTGTATGAAGTGTAATTCTCCCTCATGCCAGTGGATTAAGAGGTCTTTGGTGAGAAAACTGGCGACAATCATCCGTGCCCGATTGGGCATCCAGCCAATTGAGTTAAGTTGTCGCATCGCAGCATCAACAATGGGATAACCAGTGAATCCACCCTTCCAACGCTGTAGACCCTCCAGGTCTTCGCGCCATGCTATGGCATCATATCCTCGCTTGAAGTTTTGCGTTTTAACCTGGGGAAAATGCCAGAGAATATGGGTGTAGAACTCGTGCCAAATGATCTCGTTGATAAATTGGGTGACAGATTCCCGTTGTATTTCTGTTTCTGCCAGGTCGTAAGCATCCTGCGCTGCCCAATAGATCTCCCGTAATGATAGGAGGCCGAAACGAATATAAGGCGATAGAACGGATGTGGCTGCCAATGGATTTTCATGGGGATTACCTAGCGTATCTCGCTGTTTCGCATATTCATAAATTGGCTGAGACATAAACCAATATAGTCGTACTTGTGCCGCTTTTGCAGTTGCTTCCGGCAGGAGAGTAGTTACAGACAAAGCTGGAATATCAATAGTAGACAACCGCGACAAGTTATAAAAGCAGATACCACTGTCTTCACCTAAATTAGGTGACAACCGCTTTGGGGCGATTTTCCACTTCTTCATGAAAGGCGTATAGACTGTATAGGGTGAGCCATCATTTTTAATAACCTCACCAGGCAGAACCAACAGCCGATCGTCAAAGCCCTGAACATTAATACCTAATTTCGACTTAAGTTCATCATCACGTATCCGCGCATAGGGGGTATAGTCTCGATTGAAAAATAACGTTGTCGCCCCGGTTTGATCGATTATCTGATTCAGCACTGCAAGCGGTGTCCCTTCCAGTACAACCAAACTTCCACCTACTCTCCTAAGATCACTGTCTAAAGACCTCAAACCTTCACACATGAACTGATAACGTCTCCTACTGAACCGTTGACCATGTAGGATCACCGGGTCAAGAATAAATAGAGGGATAATCGGTTGATTCGACAGCAGGGCTGCATCAAATGCCGATTGATCGTTAAGACGCAAATCACGCCGAAACCAGCAGATAACGGGCTTCATGGTTGATGATCCATTCGTCGAACTTCGGGAAATAAGGTCAGCTCCCGCAGGCCCCGCTGAACATCCTCACTGACACGAATTGCGCCAAGAGTCACACCTGCTGTAGACTGACCTGGAAAAATCGAGTCACCGACAAGTCGTAGGTTGGCTATACCTGTCCGTGGGCCACGTGCCTGGAATAAGGAAGTTTGCGGAAAACCACCAACCATTCCCAAATGACGTTCTGTATAGTATTGATAGGTCACAGGTGATCCAGGGAGGATCAACTCGATGTGATCCCGGATGTTAGGGGCAACGGTCTCGACAGCATTGAGTATTTTATCTGTATAAATCCGCTTCTGCTGCATGTATTTATCCTGATTTGTATCCAACAACTGTCCCCATTGTGAAACATGAGTATGCGTAGTAATGGTCAGCGCACGTTTACCTTCCGGCGCTCGACTATGATCCCATATTGGTGATAGTGACATAAAAATGCTGTGAGTTTCTCCTAGTGGGCCATCTTCTGTCGTAATGACTTGGTGATGGTCAGCGAAATCAGCGGGAAAAGCTATCGAATCGACTCCGAGATGTACCACAAAAGCCCCCCAACCAGGTTTACGCCGGGTTACTTCTTGCCGAAGGCCCGATGGACTGTCGTCTTTAAGCAATTGGTCTAGATTCCAGGGTGTCGTATTGGCAACACAAAATTCACAGGGCATCGTCTCAGTCTGAATGCTGCGCCGTCCCGTTTGCACATCAACAGCCTGAATACGACCATTGGTAACGTGCAGTTTAGTGGCACGATGACGGTAGAGAATACGTCCCCCAAAACCCTCAAGCTTCTTGACCAGTGTTTGAGCAATATTGCCGATGCCACCTTCAATATGGTAGACTCCCTGACGTGCCAAATCAAGTGCAGTCGCGGCATAGAGCGCGTTGGCGTGGTGGGTAGTTATCTGGGCAGAAATCAGAAGTTGAGCGTCCAGGAAGCGGACAAAGCGGGAATTGTTGTGTAGTCCATGCAAGCGCAGCCACTGATAGGCCGTCATAATTGCAAAAGGAACAACCTGAAGATCAATAGGCAGATTGCGAAGGCCTGTGTCAAGCAGCTTCCCCAGTTCTGACAGCGATTGGGGTGGCCAGGGTAATCCTTGAGCAGACAACTTCCAGGCAATCGCAGCGAGTCGATGCTGCTGTTGCCAAAAGCTGGCTGATTTGGGAAAGGCCCTGATGACATCAGCGTTGTTGGCGGTAAGAGCAATTGATTGACCGGGGAGATGTGTAATCCAGGCAGGATCGTATTGACGAATAGGCCAGTTGATGTTGAGTCGTTCACCTAGAATTGTGTGGGGCCCATTAGGTTGAAAACCTCCAACGACTGTTGCACCGGAATCAAAACGGTAGCCTTTATGGAAGAAGGTGCTAGCACAGCCACCCGGATACGTTTGAGCTTCCAATACAGTGACGCCATATCCTGCTTCAGCCAGCAGGCAGGCAGCCGTAAGCCCTCCGACTCCGGCTCCAATAACGATAATACGGGGTGTTTTATTTGGCATGAATTATTGTGTGGTTCCAATCAGATGAGGGTCGCTGTTTCGTAAAGCCATACGGGTACGCAGGTGGCGATAGAAGAATAGTAGCCGCAGTGGGATACCATCAAACAGCAGGTGTGTGAGCAACCCACGCAGACCAGGGTGGTGGGCGAACGTCACCCGATCAGTCAGGGCGGTACCGTTTGCCGTTGACTCAAAGATGTGTTCATGTCGCCAGTACGCCATTGGCCCCTTAACCATCTGATCGGCAAAGGATGTATCGGTTGGGCCAGGTTGATGTTGTGCTAACCAATGAATTGGGATTGGTCCCAACCACAAAGTAAACTCGATTTCGCCTTCACGTAGTGATGTTCTATCATCACGTTGTATCTGAGCGAACAGGGGCGGCGGCACAAGGCGGCTAAACACTTTGGGGTCTTTATGAAAGGCTGTCAGCGCTTCTACCGTTCCATTGAATTCAGAGCGTTTTTCATAAACATGTTGTTTCATGGCACCCTCGTTGCTTTATTGTTCACTATAGCATAAGCATAGTTTGCTTTGGCTAAGTCAAGCTGAACCTTCGTTGAGGAACAGATGAGACAATTCAGAGTTGCGTCAGCACAAAATCGTGATTATCATTTGGATGATCTTAAACACGTCTTAAAATTGATGTGAGTGGGGCAATGATCTGAAAATTGCAGGTCGAAGCACCTCGCATGAGGCAGTATCCTCCCGAAGGCAGGCCATATTTCGGGGGAGGGAGATGTTGACGACCACTTTCGGAACAAGAAGTAAATCAGGCTGCTTCAGAGTTGCTGAGCGATCCAGTGGTTGAACACTATCTAAATAAATGAGCGAGGTTACCTACTTGCCCGGTGTCACGAATCTAGCTGGAGAGAGTCTGGTTAAGGCAGTATACAACAGCTTGGTATTGAGACATTCCAGGCTGCTGCCCCAGGCAGCTGTTACCTGCTGAACGGCATGATGCTTAAGGGTGCCCTTGCCACTGATACCTTCTCTAATCCAATCATTCAACGCTTCACAAATTGGGTCGCAATCCTACCGATGTCGAAGTTGAGATGATCGCCCAGACCTGGAGTGAACACTGTGTTCGTCTATTCAAAATGGGATTTGGTTTGATGGAACAATTTACGCACGAGACCTTCCTCAGCCCGTTCACATGGCGTTATGGCAGTGATGAGATGCGCCACATTTGGTCGGATTTCAACAAACGTCGGCTCTGGCGCAAAGTCTGGGTGGCGTTGGCACAAGCACAATGTGAAGCAGACTTGGTGACGGAAGAACAGGTTGCTGAACTGAAAGCCAATCAGAACAGAATTGATTTGGCACGCGCCCACGAAATTGAAGCGGAAATCCATCATGATCTGATGGCGGAAATCCGAACCTATGCCGAGCAGTGCCCGACAGCCGGAGGCATTATTCATTTAGGTGCAACCAGCATGGACATTGAGGACAATGCAGATGCACTGCGCTTACGGGCAGCGACGCAACATGTTCTGGAGCGCCTTCATATATTGTTGGATTGCATGGTAGACCGGATTGCAGGCCAAGCGGAGCATGTCTGTATGGCCTTTACCCATTTACAACCCGCAGAACCGACAACTGTTGGCTATCGACTTGCGAATTACGCTCAGGATTTGTTGGATGATTGGAGTGTGTTAACCGAGGCGGTTTCAAGTATGAAGGGTAAGGGACTCAAGGGGGCAGTTGGCACTTCGGCTTCATACACTGAACTGCTCCACGATAGCAGCATGAGTGCAAGCGAACTTGAAGCACGGGTGATGGCTTCCCTTGATCTAGAACCGTTCCCGGTTGCACATCAGACCTATCCACGTCGGCAGGATTGGAAGATTGTCAATGCTTTGTCGGGCCTGGCGATGACGCTTTATCGGCTTGCCTTTGATATTCGCCTGTTACAGTCGCCACCGATTGGTGAATGGTCGGAGCCCTTCGGTAACAAGCAGGTCGGCTCGTCAGCGATGCCCTTTAAACGCAATCCCATTCATTCGGAGAATCTGGATAGTCTAGGGCGGCAGATGGCAGCTTATCCACGTGTCATGTGGGATAACGCAGCGCATAGTTTACTGGAACGTACGTTAGATGATTCAGGCAATCGGCGTACAGTTTTACCCGAAGCATTTCTCTGTGCTGATGAAATGCTCAAACGAACGATACGCATTGTCAATGGGTTAAGGATCAATGACGCTGTCATTGAACGCAATCTGGCACGTTATGGCGTTTTTGCTGCAACAGAGCGAGTGCTGATGGAGGCTGTTCGCAAGGGGGGGGATCGTCAAGAACTCCATGAAGTCATTCGGGAGCATAGCCTTGCAGCGTGGGACATCATTCAAAATGGTGGTGATAATCCGTTGGTTGAACGATTAAGCCAGGATCAACGAGTGGTGGCCTATATATCTGTTCAGCGTGTTCAAAAATTATTAGATGCCTCAAAGCATGTGGGTGATGCGCCACAACGTGCATTGGCACTGGCGAGGTTGATCCGTGAGACGATAGGACTGAATGGCCCTGGGTGATCTTGAAGCGATAAACAGATGTTTTTATTATAGTCCAGAATAGGGCATTTTGGAGAACAGGCATTCTGTATTTTAGGGAATTGGTTGGGAGGAGAAGGGAGAGAAAGGCGGAGGACTCTTCTTGCGACGAGGGCGAGGCTTGATGTGGGCCGCCATAATCATAGCCTTTGTCAGCGCATCAGGGTTGGATTTACTTCATGAACTTGATCTGGTCAGAACAGTTGTTGGCAGATTACGGTTGGCACGAACCTTTAGCCGACCTGGAAGGAACAGTATTAGCGAAACATTGCTAGCCGTGTATCGGTGTTATTGGGTTGGTGTTGAGATTAAAGGGCTGGCATACATTGCTGGTGGAGGTGTGTGACCGATAGCTTGCCCCACATTTTGCCACCGGGTTTGGGTGCTTCCATACCTCTAAGATGGGACTGGGAATTGTACAAGATCAACTGGATTTAATGCCTAAAGAGCCAGGATTCTATCAAGTGGGCACAATCACACGAGGGCAAGACGTTGCTATTTCCCGTTGAAACCGCATCGTGATGCGGGGAAGGGCATATGATCGAGACTTAGCAGCATGGATCCAGCGCTATAAGCCTGATTTGATTGTTCTGGCAGGTTGGATGCATGTTCTTTCTGCGACATTTTTGGATCAGTTCTCGGTTATCACATCCGGCTTTACTGTGTGGTATTCATGCGATTGAGCGTAGGTTTGAAGGGTTCTGAGATAAATACAACAGGCTGCATGGTGCATTATGTTGTGCCAGAAGCTGATGCTGGTCAGTGATTGCTGCCACAGAAGTACCGATGCATATGGCAGAGCATGAACTTATTGTTCGCGCTGTAAAGATCGCCCTTAAAGATGAAGGTTGATCGCGTCCCGTAGTTTACGGGCAGCGGTTGCTGGATTTTTAGCAAAGATAATGCTGCGAGATGCGCTAAGGATCATTCCCAGACCATCATTGTTCAAGCCAGCCCGTATGACCTGTTCAATCTTGCCTCCCTGTGCCCCCACACCCGGAACAAGCAATGTCATTTCGTCCACGATATTGCGTATTGATTTCAAAGCATCAGGATAGGTTGCACCGACGACAAGCATACAGTTACTATGTTTGTTCCAATCATTTGTAACGCGGTCTGCAACGACTTCCCAGAGCAACTTGCCTCCGCGTTTTTTGATCGTTAAGTCCTGGAATTCAACCGCACCAGGATTGGATGTTCGGCAAACGATGATACAAGCTTTGTCCTGGTAGTCTAGAAATGGTTGCAAACCGTCTTGCCCAGGATAAGGGTGTAGCGTGACCGCATCGAACCCGTAGAGATCAAATACCATCTGAGCATATTGTGCACTGGTCGAACCAATATCCCCCCGCTTGGCATCGCAGATCGTGACAATTTCGGGGTATTCGCTGGCGAGATACTCGATAGTTAACTTGAGTGATTCCAGGCCGTTTATGCCTTGTGACTCATAGAATGCGATGTTGGGTTTGTAGGTGCTGGTATAGGCATGTGTTTGTTCAATGATGTGCTGATTGAAGGCAAACTGCGGGTGTCTCTCATCCTGAAATTCTTGTGGAATGCGGCTCAAATCGCTATCAAGGCCAACACACAAGAGTGAGTTGACAGCGCGTGCCCGTTGCTCAAATTTAGCAATTGTGTTCATGTCGTTTTGCCCATCCATGCGGGTCATCAAACCAATCGTTTATGATGTTGAATTTTTCTTGTGAGAAGAGTTTCGATTCTCTGGCGATTGCCAGCACCACCGGAAACGTGGTCAGGGGCAGCAGCTTAATGCCAACATCGTCAAATCGATCATAGGTCTCTTTGAAGCCAAAGCTAATAATGGTGATGATTGTCTCGATCTTTGCCCCTTCATCAAGGAGTGCCTGTGCGCTGTTAAGACTGCTGCTGCCAGTGGTAATCATGTCCTCGACTAAAAGTACCTGTTTGTTTGCAACATCACCACCTTCAACACGGCTGGCTGTACCATGGTCTTTGGCCTCTTTGCGCACGTAGATACTGGGCACTTTCATCGCATACCCCAGTGCTGCGCTGTGTAGTATGCCACCGGTAGCAATGCCACCCACGATGTCAAACTCAAGTGCCTCGTCTGTGATGGTTTGCTGAAAGCCTCTGATGACTATCTGCCAGTGCTCTGGGTGATACGGAATGGTGCGATTGTCCACATAGACGGGTGATTTGATCCCAGACTTGAAGGTGATGGGGTTATTGGGCTGAAAGCGCACAGCACCAATTGCTAGCAGGGCAGTTGCAACCTGTTCAGATGTCACTTATACCTCGTGCAAAATGAGCGCCGCCAACAGCGGGCCACGATAAATCATACCTGTCCAATATTGTACCGCTTTTGCACCGTAGTGCCGAAATTCTAAATAGTCTCGCGGTATCTGCACACCACCACAGCCGATGATGTCTAAATCTGAGTTGTGTTCGTGTAAGGTGCAAACGACCTCAAGTGCATGATTGTGAAGCCCCTTCCCGCCGATTCCAGCAGTCAGCGTTGGGTCAGTAGGTGAGGGGGCGCTGATGGTGTTGGTAGCGATAACAGCCGAGACAGCCGTTTCTGTAAACACATCAGCCAGCACACGATACTGATCTGCTGCTAGATCAGGACCGATCTTTACCCATAAGGGAACCTTTTTTTTAAGATAACTGAGATGTTCCGCTGCGGCGCTGCACAGTGTTTTCGCAATGTCAATTGTTTGATTGTTTTGGGGGTCATCTTCTGTATTTGGGCAGCTTAAGTTCAGCGTAAACCATGATGGTATAACGCCACGTGTTGTAAACGCCGCTAGAGACTCGACAATTTCTGTTTGTTGCTGTTCCAGGTCATCAACGCCGGGGCTGGTGGCAATGTTAATGCCATAAATAGATGGGAGTTCGGATTGATGGTACGAGAAAAATGCGGCGGTGGCAGTAGCGCCTGGATTCTTAAGCCCGACTCGGTTCTGTGACGAGCGTTTGGGAACATCACGCCACATCACGTCTCCTATGTTGCCTAAGCGTGGATGACGAGTATAGGAGCCAAACTCCACCGGGCCAACCAGCGCAGGCATGGAGCGCCAGCCTGGAACGATATTGACACCACTTTGGACGGCTTGGCAGGCTTGTGCCTCATTCTCAAATCCAAGTCCTTTGACAAATCCAGCGGCCAGGATCAACGGATAGGGCAAGTCAACACCACCGACTCTACTAGGACGCTTGTTAAATACTGTGTTGTGGATTGCCTGCAACGCAAGCTGAGCCTGGTCATTTTTATCCAGTTTGTTAAGCAACACCATGACCGTTTCGTGTGCCACTTGTGGCTTGAAATGGAATATTAGGGGGCGTGCCAGTTGATACATTGTTTTGCTTGTTTGGAGGAGGGCGAATCGCAGGGACTTATTCATAGAGATTTTGCCCGAATCCTGGCTCAATGAGAATCTGCTCACCGTCAAAGACCTGAGTTCCACGAATCCAGGTTTCAACGACCTTGCCCCAGACGCGCATCCCTTCAAACGGTGACCACCCTGCTTTAGTGAAGAGCTTATCGCGCTTGATGATATAACTTGTCTCCAGGTCGATGACTGTGTAGGTCTCGTCAGGGCAGTCAAGGCCAAATATTTCACGTGGATTGACTGCGACCAGATCTATCACCTGTTCCAGGGATAAGCGCCCTTCATGGATAGCAGTAAACAATAAGGGTAAGGTCGTTTCCAAACCTGTGACACCATAGGGGGATGGTTTGCTCGATTTTTCTTCCAGCGTGTGTGGTGCATGGTCAGATTCGATTATATCAACTAGTCCTTTTTTAAGCGCATTCCAGAGCGCTTCTTGGTCAGCTTTCGTTTGTAGATTGGGCTTCATCCATCCCAGGCTGGCCAACCGGGAAACATCCTCTTCAGTCAACCACAGGTGATGTGGGCAGACACCAAACGTAATGGGCAACCCATCTGCTTTGGCTTTAGTCAAAATCTCAACTTCATAAGCGGTGCAAACATGCAGGATATGGGTAGGTTTCTGGTATTTGCGTACAAGCTTGATGATCTCGGCACAAGTTTGGTTTTCAGCGTGATTGACAAAGGGTTTATGCGCAGGCCAATGTTGATAGTGCTGTTCTCGAATTGCCGGGTTTTTTACAAGAAGGTCGCCCGTTGTCGAGTTGTTGAACATTTTTATGCCGCAAACAGCATCAATAATCTCAGGAAATAATCCCCAATTGCCACCTGCACTAGCACAGAAGTAGATACCATAGTCACATACTGCTTGCGCTGCAAGCTCTGCCTGTTTGCGGCGCAGTGCAGAGTGATCGAGTGTGGACGGTGGTGTATTGGGCATATCCAACACCGCCCAGAATCCCCCGGCTGCGGCTGCGGCTGTCTCGGTTACAAATGTCCCCTTATGTGACCAATCCATGCCACGTAGATGCACATGAGGATCAATTACGCCGGGGATTTTTACCTGTTTGCCCATTAACCCTCATAAACTCCTAGGACTTTTGCCAACAGCGCCATTCTAATCAGCATACCATTTTCCATCTGTTGAAAGTAAACTGTGCGCGGATTTTGATCCAAGATGTCATGATCAGCAGGTGTTCCCATCTCATGACGGCGTGGCAACGGATGCATGAAAACGACATCACGAGGTGCTTGATTGAGGATTGCCGGGGTCATGATAAAATTGTCGCGCACTGCATCATAATCAGCTTGACGTGTGAAGCGTTCTTGCTGGATACGTGTCCAGTAGATGACATCCGATTTATCCAGTGCTTCATATAGATCATCCGTTTCATGAATGGTAACTTGATGCTGATTTAGAAAATCAACGATAGTATCTGGCATCCGCAACGATGGCGGTGACACAAAGTATAGGGTCGCGTTTTTCGCCTCATATAGCGCAAGCAGTTTGGCGAGTGAATGCA
The DNA here is from genome assembly GCA_965223785.1 of Phototrophicaceae bacterium. Taxonomy (GTDB): domain Bacteria; phylum Chloroflexota; class Anaerolineae; order Aggregatilineales; family Phototrophicaceae; genus CBDCXN01. The sequence continues at coordinate 4,899,728 of OZ245017.1, forward strand.
CTGTGCGTCCATAGAGCAAATCGCCAACGAGCGTAATCGTGAGGTTGTTTGGCCCGTTCTTTAGGTCAACGATGGTGAACAAGTCAAGCAACCCTTGTGTTGGATGCTCACCGATGCCATCACCGCCGCTCATAATTGACGCGGGCGAGATGATTTGCTCGTTCAGACGGTCAAGATAGTAAGCGGCTTCATAGGATGAGCCGCGCATGGGATGTCGCAAGGCGATAACATCAGCGTAGCAGCCTGCGGCACGGACAGTATCCGCCAAATTTTCGCCTTTGTACACCGATGAAAACTGTACGCCGTTGCTAGCAGCGACAACAGTACCGCCTAAACGGCGCATGGCGGCCTGGAATGACATGTCAGTTCTGGTGCTGGCCTCGAAGAAGAGAGATGCCATGACGCGCCCACGACCAAGTTCGGTTAACGTCCGATCTTTATCTTTTACACGAGTGCGGATCGATTGGGTTGCTTCAAACAAGGTTACAAGGTCGTTGCGCTTGAATTGTTCAACGCTGATGATGTGTTTGCCGTAAAAATCATCATCAATGGCGGGTGGTGTGTAGAGGTGTTGGAATTGTTCGGCTTGACGCAACTGTCCCGAGTTAGAAGCCTCCGAGGACATGAAAGTCTCCTTTTGTTAAAGTCCCTTGATGATACCGCCACTGGGTGGCATGTCAATAAGATTTTTCGGTACAATAGCCGCTTTGTACCTCATCATCATGATAGGACACACACATGGACATCAAGACAATTGCGAAGCCAATTTATGAGTTAGATGCAGATACACTTTTGATTTATTTATTCGAGAATAATACAGATTTCGGTGAAGCAACGGCCGCTGTTGATCGTGTGCTGAATGGTCATATCCGCGAACTCACCCAATCGGGCGATTTTTCAGGAGAGCTAGGCAAGTCTATAACTTTGTATCCACGAGATCAACTAACAGCGCAACGTGTCATCATCAGTGGGCTTGGGAAGATTGAGGATTTTAATCTTGATGTGCTGCGCCAAGCGGTAGCGACGGGGATACAACGAGCAAAGGAAGCGGGGACTCGGCACGTTGCAACAGGACTGGCAGGCACAGGCGAGGGTGGTTTTTCGGCTATTGAATCGGCCCGGGCTATTGTTGAGGGGGCCCTGTTAACTTTGTATCAATATGATGGTCAGAAATCAAGCATTAAGAATCAAACTGAGATTGGAACCCTTGAGTTGCTGGCTGTCGGTGTTGAAACCGGAATCGCAGAGGGGCGTGCGTTTGCTGCCGGGGCGAACCTGGCGCGTGATTTGGTCAATTTGCCACCCAATATCTGTACACCGACTTACCTGGCTGAACGAGCAAGTGAGATGGCAACGGCAGCTGGTTTGCACTGCGAAATTCTGGGCGAACAGCAGATACAAGCCCTGAAGATGGGGGCGTTTCTGGGTGTGGCACAGGGCAGCGACCAACCTTTAAAGTTTGTTATCCTGGAACATAACTCGGATCGCGCTGATGAACTGGACACCATTGTGCTGGTTGGTAAGGGGGTCACCTTTGATACAGGGGGCTACAGCCTCAAGACTCGTGATGGTATGGTTGGGATGAAGAGTGATATGGCCGGCGCTGCGGCTGTTATTGGGGCGCTGCGGACAATTGCCGGGTTACATTTGCCGCTGCATGTTGTTGGTTTGGTCCCAACAGTGGATAATATGGTTAGTGGTCATGCCTATCGTCCGCAAGATGTGTTGACAGCAAGTAACGGCAAGACCATCGAGGTCATCAGCACAGATGCTGAAGGCCGCCTGTTACTAGCCGATGCGCTGGTATATGCAGGTCGCTATAGCCCAGTGGCGGTGATTGATATTGCTACACTAACAGGGGCGTGTATCGTTGCGCTGGGTCATGCAGCAGCTGGCTTGTTTTCTACGGATGACACGTTGAGGGATCGACTGATGGCAGCAGGGGAATATGCCCAAGAACGAGTCTGGCCTTTGCCATTGTACAGGGATTATCGTAAAGTACTGGAGTCTGAGACTGCTGATATGAAAAATACGGGTGGGCGTCTGAACGGCGTTGGGACTTCGGCGATGTTCTTGAAGGAATTTACAGACTATCCGGCTTGGGCGCACATTGATATAGCAGGGCTGGCGACAGACCTGAAGGATATTGCGTATGTGCCGTCAACAGGTGCAAGTGGTTTTGGGTCACGTTTGATGGCGCAAATGGTGAAGGATTGGACGGCCTGATTATGACGGCTCACCCCGATAAAGCGAACACAAGGTTCGGCGAACTTTCAGTTCGGGGGCGCTTCTCAGGCTCCGCATGTGCCAACGCACTACGTTGTCGCCTGACGGATGCAGCGGACTGATGAAAGTCCGACCCATCCGAGAACTTTCGTTTCTCTCTTAAGTGCGATTCAGATTTTACGCGGCGATCTACTCGTCACAACCTTCTATCTGAAGTTGTTAAAAAGCCGCGTTAGGCAACCACTGGGCCTTGATGTCCTCAGGCAGTCTCGGCCGAACCGTAAGATGTTAATTTGAGCACAGATATGCTGACTATGAAAGGAGGGCGGCATTCCCCCCAACCAAAGGTTGGCCCCCGCTCAAGGCGAACCGAAGGTTCGAGGGTGTCCCCTGCCGCGTTTTTATGGAAATCCTCGGAATCGACATCGGGGGCACAGGAATAAAGGGTGCCACCGTTGACACTAGAAGTGGTGTGTTTACACAGGATCGCTATCGTATCCCAACTCCGAACCCGTCGAAACCAGATGCTGTTGCTGATGTTGTCGCAGAGATTGCCGATCACTTTAAGTGGCAGGGACCCGTTGGTTGTACATTCCCTGCAATTGTCAAAAGTGGCATTGTGCTTTCGGCTGCCAACGTTGATAACGATTGGATTGGCACAGACGCTCATCGACTGTTTCAACGGGCAACGGGCTGCCCTGTCCATGTTATCAACGATGCAGATGCTGCTGGAATCGCTGAGATGACGTTTGGTGCAGGGATTGGGCATGATGGGGTGGTGCTGATCTTTACCTTCGGCACAGGGATCGGCAGCTCAATCTTTGTCAATGGGGTTAATATGCCCAACTCAGAACTTGGCCATCTCGAGTTAGGTGGGAAAGACGCAGAACACCGTGCCGCGGACAGCGCCCGCAAGCGCAAGAATCTATCCTGGAAGTCGTGGGGCAAACGGGTTAATCACTACCTGCAGCACATCGAATTTATCTTCTCACCCGATCTTATCATATTTGGCGGCGGTGTAAGCAAGAATCATGACAAGTTTTTCCAGTATTTGAACACGAAGACCGAGATTGTCCCAGCCCAGCTTTTTAACAATGCCGGGATCACTGGGGCAGCCTTAGCAGCTCTGGAATTGGTTTAGTTGTTGAGCGTAAATACACGATCCCCTGGCTCAATCGTCAGGTTTTCGACCTCTCCCTCAAGTGCTGCGTAAAAACCGCGTATACCTTGATCAAGGAATTGGAGGGTTTGTTTGAGTTCTATGCCACTGACTTCTGCTTGACGTACAAAGCAGCTAAACTCACGGCAGGGTGCAGCCACCATCATGTTTCTCAGAACGATACGCTGTTGATCAGGTTTGACGATGGCGACTTTTGATCCTAGCTCATCCAATCTCACGGTGCGCTCCGTTTCAATCAGAATGTTTTCCCCTGCACACCCTTCTGTTAGGTGATCTCCAAATTGTGATTGCATTGCGGCGTAGTGCCCAGTGAAATTGAACGATAACCCATTCTTGTTGTCCATATTGCGTGATCGGGGATGCTCTGTATTATGGACATCAACAATTCGTTTGCCATTCACATGCCCCCAGACTCCGGCTGAGGTGATCTCTACTTTGTCCACCAGCAGAATAGGATCAGGCGAATAGTGACGGTCTTTGCCTTTGCCCGTTTTGAGGCTTTCTTGTTGAATATGGACTGCTTTCACAGTTCCAAGCTCGATCATAGGGTTACATCCTTGCAAATGTGTCTTTGAGCGATGGATACAAAGCTTGATATAGCTCATAAGGAGCAGCGTATTGACTTTGGTTGGCACTGGTCGTAATGGCATCCCCTGTTGCGATGGTTGCTTCGCAGGTTGTCTGGACATCTTGGTATATGCCTGCACCCACACTTGCCAGCAGTGCTGCACCATAAGCACCACCTTCGGTTGTGCTGGTACTGACTAATGTCGCGTTGAGGACGTCGGCAAGAATCTGACGCCAGAGTGTACTGCGTGCGCCGCCACCCGCTACCCGAATTTCTATCTCATCTGGTAAGCTGGCTTGTGCGATGAGTTCAAACCCGTCTTTGAGACCAAAAGCGACACCTTCTAAAACAGCACGAGTCATATGTGCCTGGGTATGACGTGTGGTCAGGCCGATAAAAGCGCCGCGTGCAGTTGGGTCGGGATGAGGGGTCCGCTCACCTGTGAGATAAGGGAGAAACAACAAGCCCTCACTTCCTGGTGGAATATCGGCAGCAGGGGCAAGTAAGTTATTGAATAGTATGTTGGGGGCAAGCGTATCCCGGTACCACTGGAGGCTCCCGGCTGCGCTCAACATCACTCCCATGAAATGCCACATATTAGGGACAGCGTGGCAAAAGGCATGGAGGCGTCCTTGGGGTTCATAAGCGTAATGATTGAGGGGAGCGAAGACAACGCCTGATGTTCCAAGTGACAACGCGATGATGCCCGATTTGACTGCACCAACGCCGACTGCGCCTGCTGCTTGGTCGCCCCCACCACCGACGACGGGTGTTCCTGCTTTTAGCCCGGTTGCATTGGCGGCTTGAGTGCTGATTGTTCCGGTGATTTCTGTTCCTTCGTGTGTCGGCGGCAACCATTCCGCCGGTATCTCCAGCATGGAGATGATCTCAGCCGACCACGCACGATCTTTGACATTCAGAAGCGACGTTCCAGCAGCACCTGCCATGTCGGTTGCATACTCGCCTGTCAGCTTTAATCGAATATAATCTTTCGGTAGCAGGATATGGGCCGTTTGGCCATAGACTTCGGGTTCATGTTGACGCACCCACAAAATTTTGGGGGCTGTGAATCCGGTCAGGGCACGATTACCCGTCAATTCGATCAACCGTTCAAATCCGACGATTTCTGTGATCTGGTCGCATTGTTCTTGGGTACGCTGGTCGTTCCATAAAATCGAGGGGCGCAATACATTCCCATTGCCATCTAGCAGCACCAACCCATGCATCTGACCCGTCAAACCAACAGCGGCGATGTCATTACCTCTCAGGCTGGCTTCTGACAGGGCGGCGCGGGTTGATGTGACGATTCCATCCCACCAATCAGATGGATTTTGTTCACTCCACAGTGGCTCCGGTTGGCTTATAGACTGGGCGACACTGTGAGAGCTCATGACGTTGCCTATCTCATCAATGATGAGCGCTTTGGCTCCGGTGGTACTAATGTCGAGACCCAGCAGGTAGGCCATCTGAAAATCCTCTGTTCGCATAAACCGATTTGATTTTAACATGTTACTATGAGAGTGCCATATTGACGCGGCTTGAAAGCGATCATTACAATGGGCGGGTTGAAATAGACCAGGAAAAGGAACTCAATAAATGAGTACTGATCATTATGTTTTTCAAGCGAATAGTGTCAAAGCCCGTGAGATGATCCAACGAGATATACAGGCCTTGTCCCCGTCTTATACCCGTGCTTATGGCTTTGTGATGGATCATGGCAAAGGGGCGGAGGTCTGGGATGTGGATGGCAACCCCTATCTGGATTTTGCGGCCGGTATCGCAGTGTTATCAACCGGGCATTGTCATCCAAAAATCATTGAGGCTGTACGCAGGCAAACGGAGCGTTATGTTCATATTGGCGCGACTGATTTTTTCTGTCCAGAACAGCTAAAGCTCGCCGAGCGTCTTCGGCAGATTATTCCCATCAATAATGCACACAATCCTGCCGATAAGCTGGTCTACTTCGGTAATTCTGGTACAGAGGCAGTGGAAGCCGCGCTCAAATTGGCGCGTTATGTTGATCCGAAACGTAGCCATATTGTCGCATTCTATGGCGGGTTTCATGGGCGCACAATGGGGTCGCTCTCGGTCACTGCGAGCAAAGCCATCCAACGGGCCGACTATCCGTTTATTCCGGGTGGCGTGTCTCATATTCCGTATCCTGGTCTTCATGACTGTAGGGATTCGAATTCAACCGCCACCAGTTGGTGTGATGCGGCAGCCTATATAGAAGAATTCATCATCAAGCGCAAAGTCCCTGGCGATGAGATTGCCGCGATTATCGTTGAGCCAATTCAGGGTGAGGGTGGTTATGTGGTCCCACAGGATGACTTGCTGGGGGATTTACGTACATTGTGTGATCAATATGGCATACTACTCATCGCGGACGAGATTCAGTCAGGTGTTGGACGGACAGGTAAGTGGACGGCGATGGAACACTGGGGCGTCAAACCGGATATCGTGATACTTGCGAAGGGGTTGGGTTCAGGATTTCCAATTGGGGGCATCGTCGCGCATAGGGATGTCATGGGCAAATGGACTCCGGGTGCACATGCTAGCACGTTTGGCGGTAATCCGTTGGCGTGTGCAGTTGCTCATGCCACATTGGAAGTGATAGAGGGTGAAGGGTTGTTAGAACACACTGCTAGGCTGGGCGAATACACACAAGAACGTCTGAATAAATTCCAGCAAAACCACCCGGTAATCAGGCGGGTAGATGGAAAAGGGTTGATGATCGGTGTCGAGGTTGCTGATGCTAACGGTAAGCCAAGACCGGATTTTCGTAATCAAATCGAAGCACGCTGCTTCCTGAATGGTCTGCTGACGCTTGGCTGCGGAACCAGTGCTATGCGGGTTGCACCGCCGTTGGTCATCACAGAAGAGCAGATGGAACAAGGGCTTGACATTATGGAACACGTCATTGCCCAGTTAGAAGAAGAGCAGGCCGGCCAACTTGGGTTTGCGTGAATGTCGCATTGGTTGCGGCGGCAAACAAAAAATTTGCAGCAAAAACGGATACTGGGTGGGTTGTTAAACAGCGGATTCATATAGATGAAACTTTAGTGTATCCGAAGAAGAGTTGATTTTGTGAACGTATGTTCTATATTCAGGTGGGGTTTCCGAGAAGTTGAATAATAAGGGACGTCAGGCGGGTTTACGCAAGACCACTGCGCCTTTTTCGTTGGTGATGGTCTCAATAACGTCTAGCTGGTGTTCTTCAATCCAGCAGTTGACCATCTGATGTTCGGTGGAGCGCATATAATCATCAACTAGAATGATCGCACCAGCCGCTAGTTGATCGTATAACACCGGGAGGGCGGGATAACGGGTGAGCGTTTTGCCGTCTTGGGGTGGGCCATCTATGATCAGAAGATCAATTGGCCCGATGTTTTTCATATTGAGTGCATCATACCAATTGTAGCTTTCGCCATTGATGTTTGTTTCGGTCAGGGATGCAATGATGATATTCGCATAGTCACTAAGACCATGCCTTTCAAGTTCCCTTTCTGCATCACTCGCAAACACATACTTATGCTCATAAGAGATTACCCTACCCCCCCCCAAAGACTCCAACACATAACCACAAATTATCGTTGAGGTGCCACTACCAAGCTCAACAATAATCTTCGGCTTATAACATTGAATCACCCCAACAATCAGAGTCGCAAAATCAGGAGAAATCACCCATAACCGCATCGCGGGCAACGGATAACGAATAGTGATCAGTTGGTGTAACGAGAGCAAAGCAGCCATCTGACGGTAATGATGAAAGTTCTCTAGCTGCACCTTATGATAGAGCTGCAACTGATTCCACAACAGCATCGCCCCAAGTGCCAACAAAGACAACAGCAACCCTAACTCACCCAACAACAACCACACACCAAGAGACGCACCAGCCCAACGCAACCAATCAATAACACGCTGACGACTAAAAGCAAAGTAACGCGGATCTTGCGACTCAATATGTTCTAGAGGGGGCAAAGCCATATTTACCTATCCATGTCGCCGCTCAAGTTCAGCATTAATATCATCCAATGAAATACCCAGTTGTGATATCAACACCAATGTATGATAGAATAGATCGGATACTTCACCAATCTGCTCTTCACGGGTCTGTCCAAGCGCTGCGACCACAACTTCAACCGCTTCTTCACCAACCTTTTGAGCAATTCTATTCACGCCTGCCTTAAACAACTGGCTGGTATAACTCCCATCCTTAGGGTTGATCTTTCGATCATGAATGATTGTTTCTAGTTTGTTCAACATCTAGCTACCCTCCTGAAATTCTGCTAATGTACGGAAGAAGCATGATGTTTCACCTGTATGACACGCTGGCCCAGCAGGTTCAACGAGAATAAGTAAAGTGTCTACATCACAATCTACATAAATTTCGACCACACGTTGCACATTGCCCGAAGTCTTACCCTTATGCCACAGCGATTGCCGACTCCGGCTCCAGAACACAGTTTCACCGCTAGCAAGCGTCTGCGACAGTGATTCAACATCCATATAGGCCATCATAAGTACCCGTTTGGTATCTCTATCCTGTACAATAGCCGGGATTAATCCGTCTTCGTCCCACGTTAACCGATCAATCAACTGCATCAAGCACCTCCCAACCACGTAAGCGCACTGGAATACCGTTGTCATGGAGATACTGCTTCAAATCGGTAATCTTAATTTCATTGAAGTGAAACAAAGTCGCCGCAAGAGCAGCATCGGCTTTTCCGTGTAACAGGGCGTCCCTGAAGTGAAACATTGCCCCTGCACCACCGCTTGCAATCACTGGAATAGATACCGCATTAGCGATAGTTTCGGTCAATTCCAGATCATAACCTGATTTTGTTCCATCTCGATCCATACTGGTTAACAGGATTTCGCCAGCGCCACGTGCTTCAACTTCTTTAGCCCAGGATTCTGCTTCTTTGTCAGTCGGAATACGTCCCCCGTTCACATGCACAACCCAACGGCTGTCAATAAATTTCGGGTCTATAGCAACGACGATACACTGGCTGCCAAACGCCCATGCACTGTCTTCGATCAACTGCGGATTGTGAATAGCAGCACTGTTGATACTGACCTTATCCGCCCCCGCCAGCAGCGTTTGACGAATATCGTCTATTGTGCGGATGCCGCCCCCCACACAAAAGGGGATGAAGACGTTATCAGCAACATTACGAACCATATCAAGAGTTGTCTTACGATTCTCATGGCTTGCGGTAATATCCAGGAAGACCAGTTCATCCGCGCCTTCCCGATCATAAACAATGGCCTGTTCGATAGGGTTACCTGCATCACGTAAGTTAACAAAGTTAATTCCCTTAACAACTCGCCCATTCATTACATCAAGACAAGGGATAATTCGTTTAGCCAGCATATTCACCTCTTGTGGCTGCCAATGCATCTGGCAGAGTAAGTTTGCCTTCGTACAGAGCCATACCAATGATTACGCCTGCCACAACCTGACTTTGCACAAGTTCAGTGATTTCGGCAACTGTGCCGACACCACCGGACGCGATCACCTGAAGGGTGGTTTCCTGCGCTAGATTGACAGTCTCCTCAATGTTTACACCAGTAAGCTTGCCATCGCGCTGTACATCAGTGTAAAGTGCATGTTCGATTCCACGCGCTTTGAGTTGTTTTCCAAGTTCCACAGCCAACAGTCCTGTATCTTCACGCCAACCTTTCGTGGTGACTTTGCCGTCGCGTGAATCAAGGGCCACACAGATTGCATCGCTACCAAACTGATTGATGGCTTCGACCACGATGTCTGGTTGTTCGATGGCGAGCGTTCCCACCACAACCCGACTCGCGCCCTGATCAAGCGCTTGCCTAATACTATCCAGGCTACGCAGGCCCCCACCGAACTGAACCTTAACACCTAACTTAGCTACGTTCTCCAGGATGATGCCATTATCGTTCACTTCAGAAAATGCACCATCTAGATTGACCATGTGGAGCCACCTCGCCCCCTGTTCAATCCAAAGTTTAGCGACCGCAACGGGATCATCACTGAAAACGGTTTCATTTTCAACTTTTCCTTCCTGTAGCCGCACCACGCGCCCCCCACGCAAATCAACCGCCGGATAGATCATCATGTGACTGGCTCCGATATTTTTAGAAAATTACTTAACAGGCGCAGACCAACAGACTGACTCTTTTCCGGATGGAACTGAACAGCGTATATATTGTCTCGTTGAACACCAGCACAAAATGTAAAGCCGTAGTCGGCTGTGACAAGTGTATCTTCGTCATTCGCTGGTATACAGTAATAACTGTGGACAAAATAAGCAAAGCTCTGATCAGGATCAATGCCATCAAGCAAAGCAGATACACGGGTGCGATTGATGACATTCCATCCCATGTGTGGGATTTTGAGGTTGATGCTTTTTGGGAAGCGGGTGACATATCCTGGAAGTACACCCAGGCCTTCATGATTGCCCATTTCGCCGCTGTATTCAAACAAAAACTGCATTCCCAAGCAGATACCAAAGTAGGGGACACCAGCAGCTATTGTCGCTTTGAGTGGCTCGACCAATCCTTGCTTGTGGAGTTGTTGCATACCTGCACCGAATGCCCCCACACCAGGCAGGATGATTCGCTCGGCATTCTCTAGTTCGCTAGGGTGATAAACAAGGTGGTAATTCTCAACACCAAGATGCTTCAAGGCGTGTAGTACGCTTCTCAAGTTCCCTGTACCATAGTCTATTACTGCAAGCATAGGCATGTCCTTTCAAATAAAAAAACCCCGCGATGATGCGGGGTCTGGCAACCAAATCTCATCAACCGTTTGCTAACAAATCACGCACACCATATCGTTCAACATATTGCAGAATGGTGATGATAACTTAGGTTCATATCGTACCCTCAAAGTGATACTCGCAGTATAGCGCTCTGGTCAAAATCTGTCAACGACGTTAATCTAGGGGCGCTACGATAGCCATCGCACACTATTACGATGGTGGCAAATTCAGGAAGCGATTGCGTGTGAAAACCAGGACCGCCGTTGTACCGGAGATGAGGACAATATGATGCAGCAGTTTGTTATTGAAGGTGGACATCGACTCAGTGGTGAAGTGACGCCAGGTGGCAACAAAAATGCGATCACCAAGATGTTGCCAGCCTGTCTGCTCACTGATGAGCCCGTCATCTTGCATAATGTCCCTCATATTTCTGATGTGCGTGTAACGATCAAATTGCTTGAATCGCTTGGTGCGAAAGTTGAGTGGATAGATGACCACTCAATTCGAGTCCATGCCCTAAACATCACGACAACCACGCTTGATCATAAGATTGCACAGCGGACACGAGCGAGCTTTGTCTTTGTTGGTGCAATGTTAGGGCGTATGGGACAGGTCGAGATCGGGTCTCCTGGTGGTGATGCAATTGGTGAACGTCGCCTCGATACCCACATAAGTGCATTGAAACGGCTGGGTGTACAGGTTGATTACCAGCGTGGGCAGTTCAAGATGCGGGTGAACCCTATAATTGGCGCAGATATTCTGCTACATGAAGCAAGTGTCATGGCAACAGAAAACGTGATTCTGACCGCTGTGCTTGCCAAAGGCACCACAATTCTACGTAATGCTGCCAGCGAGCCGCATGTGCAGGATTTATGTCACATGCTGAATGCGATGGGCGCAAACATTGAGGGTATTGGCTCCAATCGTCTGATGATTGAAGGTGTTGAGAGCTTGCATGGAGCCCAAGCCCGATGTGGTGCAGATTACATGGAAGTTGGGAGCTATATTGGTGCTACGATCATGACAGGCGGGGAAGTCCGAATCAAAGACGCTGACCCTGAGCAGATGGATATGACGGCGTTAGTGATGGAACGGCTAGGGGTCGGCTGGAAAACCGAAGGGCAGGACATTATCGTCGGCGCGAACCAGACACTGACTATCATGAGCGATTTAGGCAATCGGATTCCAATCATCAAGGCACAGCCCTGGCCTGCATTCCCGCCTGATTTGATGAGTATTGCATTAGTTGTCGCAACCCAAAGCTCAGGGGCTATCATGTTCCATGACTGGATGTACGAAAGTCGTTTCTTCTTCACGGACAAGCTGACACGGATGGGCGCCCGCATTACATTGTGTGATCCCCATCGTGTATTGGTTCAGGGGCCAACCAAATTGCGTAGCACACCCTATATCTCCAGCCCAGATATTCGTGCAGGTATGGCGCTCATCCTTGCGGCACTTGCGGCAATGGGTGAAACACGTATTTCTAACATAGGGCAGATTGATCGAGGTTATGAACACGTGGAGCAAAAGCTAGCGGGGTTGGGCGCGGTAATCAAACGTGTTTCGGCGGACACGCTCAATACAGCTGAAGCCCCGCAAATTGTCGGCTCATGATGCTCCAACACCGGCGGCACATCACGGCACAGTATGATGATAATGCCACCCGCGTCTATCAAGCCTACGCTGTTTGCTGCTGAGACTGGTCACTTTGGAAACGGGTTCAAGCTAGATCGAATGACTTGGCTCAAACCTAATTTCCTATGGATGATGCACTGACCCAGTTGGGCAAGTAAAAGCGTTTGATGCTATCTTGCAAAAGGCAATGTCGTCTTCCTATCATCTATATGTGTATAACGATTATACGCCGGATGATGAGCGTTTGGAGTACCAGGCAATTCAGATTGGATTAGGCGGGAAACCGGCATGACATTATGCCAGTGGGGGCTGGATTTTGCAGATTGAAGATATCACAGTTTATTACCTGGCACGCCTAAGGATGTTGGGTTAGAAGCTTCGGTTGCCTCGGACGCGCTCATCGCCAACCCGGCGGGTAACACCTATCGAATCGAGATGTTCCAGCAGGCCAATCGCATACTTGCGCGAGGTGTTGAAGCGATCTCGGACATGTTTGGCATCTGTTGAGCCATTGATTTCGATCATCTTGATGATTTCATCTACCATCTGACCATAAGCTCCACTGGCAAACACGAGATCAGACGAAATTTGAACCAAGTCGCCGAGTTCAATCAATGCCCGCAGCACATCGTTGCCAACCAGCCTTTCAAGTTCTTTGTAAGATGGTGGAGCAAATGGGGATTGCTCTAAGATTAGGGTGAGTTGTTGAACTGATTCCTGCTGCGCTTCACTAAACGTGATTTCATGATTGTATAGTCCTAGGTTCGCCCCATGTGGCATAATTTGATCCTGGTGCTCCAAGAGCAGGGTGAGGGTATTGCCTTTGATCCCCAGGCGACTGCGCAGTTCTTCACGGGAAATCCCAGCACGAAGGGGTTCTGCCGTATGGAAGTTGGTAACGACCTCCACGATCCTATTTTGTAGTTTATGATATTGAGCCGATGCCATGTACAGATTGGAGCCAAGCGTGATAACAAGCGCTTCAGCCAGTGCCTCCTCAAGCGCTTTTCCCAATGTGTCTTCATCCATGTCAACATGCTGTTTGAGGTTGTTCACTGTAAACGGCTCAACACCTTCCATTGCTTGTACGAGACGTTCTGCGGGGCTACCAGCCTGGCGCGTTTCCAGTCGTTTGATGATAGCAGCCTGAAACCGTTTCCATTTGTGGCGGGGATGCGGATCAACGACGATACCACCACCAATCGTTTCCACAGGCGAAGGGTAGCGGGTAATATAGCGATCATTGCGTGCCACTGGCAGTGGATTGTCCAATCGAAGTTGCAGCCAGCCATTTTCACCAGGCAGGAGTGGGTCATGACTGAGTAAGCGCACTCGTGCTGTGGATTCTGCTGCGCCTACGAATATTTTAACCTGGGCATTATGCTTGAGCGGACGTTGAGTATCGGACAAATGACGGAAGTAGACATCCATCATACGAGTCGGGTGGATTTGATCTGGATATGCCAGGGTTTGCCCCCTTGAAGCGTCCTGTTTATCAACGCCAGAGAGATTAACCGCGACTCGGCTGCCTGGTTGAGCGATTTCGACGTTCTGTTGGTAGCTTTGCAGGCTACGCACGCGGCCGATCACATTGCCCGGCTGAAGCTCGACTTCATCACCAACACGAAGTTGGCCGCCAAGTAGGGTCCCAGTAACAATCGTGCCGAACCCACTCTTGGAGAAGACACGATCAACAGATAAACGTGGCTGACCTATGTTGGTTTGTTCGGGTAAAGAGACGAGTAGTGCCTCTAATGCTTCGACTAATTCCCTTATGCCATCGCCTGTTACAGCAGAAATGGAGTGTATTGGCGCGTCTTTTAGCACAGTACCTTGAATAACTTCACGGATGTCCAGTTCAATTAGTTCCAGCCACTCAGGATCGTCAATCATGTCCATTTTGGTGAGAGCGATTAAGCCAGCAGGAATTTCTAGGAGATTGAGGATGGCCAAATGCTCGTAAGTCTGTGGCATGACACCTTCATCAGCCGCGATTGTGAGTATCACCGCATCAATTCCGCCAACACCTGCCAGCATATTCTCGATAAAGTCGCGGTGTCCTGGAACATCGACTATCCCCAGCACCTCGCCTGTAGAGAGGGGCATCCAGGCGAAGCCAAGGTCGATAGTCATTTGCCTGGCCTGTTCTTCAGCCAGCCGATCCGGTTGTATACCTGTTAGCCGTTGAACTAAGGTGGACTTGCCATGATCGACATGCCCGGCTGTTCCAATGACACGCATTGGAATTAGGCGTGTCCGTTGCTATGATTGGCCGCTGGTTGTAGAGTGGAGGATGTGTCATGTTCCAGCAGAAGTGCCTGATGCTGCTCGCGGTATAGGCGTGCTCGTTCCCGTTCTAAGTTCCACATCCGATTCAAACTGTCTTGCAACGGCCCGATTTCCTGGATAAGCCCATCAAGGCGCTGGGTGAATTGTTCAAAATCTTTATCATGACCACGCCAAACTTCATCATTGGACAGTGTGAACTGCTTCCAGCGTTTCTGGTCATCCGAACGCCAATCGTTCCATTCTTGGCGGAAGCGCTCTTCACTGAGGCGCTGCATCTCGGCAACCTCGTTGATGCGGCGCTCAAGCCGTTCGCCAATGCGCTGGAAGTCGTCGATAATTTGTTTCATACTGCGATACGCTTCTGACCAGGTTTCAAAGCGTTCAATGTTTTGCTGCATCACACTGTCTTGCTCACTAAACTGCTTGATGAGTTCATCAATGCGCTGTTCATGCTGCTGCATGATGAGCGATTGCTGATCGACAAACTCTTGAATCTGATCACGACGATCTCGTTCGCCATTGAGGGTTTCCTGAACACGCTGCTCATTTTTCAATGCGAGTTCTTCCAACAGGATAAGCTTAGGCCGGACACTGTCAATTTGCTTTTGTACATCGGGCACTGAAGTTTCGAGCTCCGAAATGCGGCGCACATCCTGACGACGCTGTTCTTCCAAGAATGCCAAACGACGATCTGGTTCTTCAAGTTTTTTAGTAATTTCTTCAGTCCGTTGTTGGACTGCTATCAGAGTGGAGTTGACCCGCTCTCGCTCAATTTGTAAGGCGGGGACCTCTGTAGTCGCCTTTTCGAGCCGGATGACTTTTTCACTCAATTCCTGGACGGGCTTGGTCATGGTCTGACGTTCAAGCTCTGCACGCCGTTCTGCCTCACGCTCGGCTGTCAGGCGTTTGGATTCGGTTTGTTCTAAGAGTTGACGCATTTCGCGGCGTACCGCTTCCATCAATTCCTCTTCTTTGCTGACGGGTACAAACTGAGTTTGCATGACAGTCTGATCGCTTTCGACGCTGTTCAAACGGCGGGTAAGCGCATCAATTACATCCTGTTGTTGTATCAGTCGTTCCTCTAGCGTTGCGATCGTTGATTTATCCCGGCGACGCTCTTCATCAAGCCACTCGATCATGCGTGCTGCCTGATTAATGTCCATGTTGAATCCCCTGAACAATTTAGGTAGGATTATATCATATCTTGGGGGTAAATTGTTAATTCACGAAGATTAAGGGGAGACTGAATTTCGTGGAGAGAGCTTGACAATTAGGGTAAGCCCTGTCTGAAAATAGAACACACATTCTTCAACATGTTCACCCAAATCAACTCTTTTTCATGTACACTCAGGCTGTATCGACTACTTGGAGACCGTTTTGGCTGCCATTTCCTGCCGGCTATCCGCCATTTCTCGCCATTATTTCCGCGGCTTTCCGCCGGTTTCTCCACGTTGCCGCCGTTTTTTCTTCTGCGGTGGCGGCAACAAAGAGACGATTCCGCCCACAAGCTCATCCGTGATCGCCACCCTTGCGATTCACTACTCCCAAGATTAACGATCTGAATACTAATGAAGGGTACCAACAGCGAAGGGAAATTCGCATGTATGTAACACGCCAGATACTTGAAGAACAAGAAGTGGCTAACCTTGCATCCTATGCATTGCGTAGTGGTGATTCACAAGGCAGACGGCATCATGAGCATGAACCCAAGTATCGGACAGTCTTTCAGCGGGATCGGGATCGGGTTGTGCATTCGGCAGCTTTTCGTCGATTAGAGTATAAGACGCAGGTCTTTGTCAATGATGCAGGCGATTACTATCGCACGCGTCTCACACATACCTTGGAAGTTGCCCAGATTGGGCGGACATTGGCACGAGCGTTGGCTGCCAATGAAGACCTGGTTGAAGTAGTTTGTCTCGCTCACGACTTAGGCCACCCACCATTTGGTCATGCAGGTGAACATGTTCTGAACAACCTCTTGCAAAATTATGGCGGTTTTAATCATAATCATCAGAGTTACCGTGTGGTGAACGAACTGGAACAGCGTTATGCTCGTTGGCGGGGGCTGAATCTGGCGTTCGAGACGCTGGAAGGCATAGCCAAACATGAAACTGAATATGACTTGAGTGAAGAGACGGGCTTTGACGTGATGAAGCGGGGCAGCTTGGAAGCGCAGATTGCCAATATTGCAGATGAACTGGCTTACAATGCCCATGATCTGGATGATGGCCTTCAATCAGGATTGATTATGCCCAGCCAATTGAATGAATTGGAACTCTGGCAGGAATTGGTGAGCCGTCTAGGGTGGCAAGGCGGTCCGATGAATGTAGTGACGCGCCACCAATTTATCCGTGAGCATATCGGCCTGCAGGTAGATGACGTTCTACAAACGACTATGGCTAACATCAAATCACTACAAGCCAAGTCACCGGATGATATTCAGAATCATCGTGAAAATGTTGTGGCACACAGCCGAGAGCTACAGGTACGAAACCGGGCGCTCAAAGATTTTCTATACCAGAACATGTATCATCATTACCGCATCATGCGAATGTCGATGCGGGCTGAGCACTTTATCAGCGAGATTTTCCACAGCTTCGTGTCCGAACCAAAACAACTCCCACCGGAAGAGCAGGCACGCATTAAAGAAGAGGGGATTCATCGGGTTGTGGCAGATTACATCGCCAGTATGACAGATCGCAGCGCACAATGGGCTTATCGCGGTTTGTTTGACCCGTTGACGCGGCCTTGATGTGCTGTACAATATCTTAGACGACACTCGGAGAACAATATGTCTGGCGATACGCTCCTGAACGGACGCTACCGATTGGTTGCCCAGCAAGGCTCTGGTGGCATGGCAGTTATCTATAAAGCAGTGGATCAATCACTTGGTCGAACTGTTGCCGTCAAGGTTTTGCGTCCCAGTTTGACGGCTGAACCGACGTTTATCACCCGATTTCAAAACGAAGCCCGTAGTATCGCCAATTTGACCCATCCCAATATCGTCACCGTTCATGATGTGGGAAATGATGGCCCCACAAATTATATCGTGATGGAGTTTGTCGAGGGGCGAGACCTCAAAAAGATTATCCGCGAGCAGGGTAGTTTTTCACTTGAGCGCAGCGTGAATCTAGGCATTATGATTTGTGCAGGATTGGGATTTGCACATCGTGCTGGAATCGTCCATGCCGACGTCAAGCCGCAGAATATCCTGATTAACCGCGATGATATTGTCAAAATCACAGACTTTGGTATTGCCCAAGCGTTAAGTGATACGCAGCCAACACAACGACAATCGGTGGTGTGGGGCAGCCCACATTACTTTGCACCAGAACAGGCCCAGGGTGAAAAGCCAACCGCAGGCTCAGATGTTTACTCGATTGGCATTGTCATGTTCGAGATGTTGACGGGTAAACTGCCATATACAGGTTCAAATCAACAGGAACTTGCGTTGGCACATATCCGTGAACCTATTCCGCTGGCCCATGAGATTAATCCGGCGATCCCAGAAGAGCTTTCACACATCATCGCCAAGACCATGAATAAAGATCCGACCGATCGCTATCGAATGGCAGATCAACTAGGACATATTTTGATTAGCTATCGTGATCGCGGTGTTTCTCCTACAAGTGTCTTGCCACCTTCTGAGGAAATGCCGCTACAAGAACCCGAAAGATCTTCCGGCGATCCGGTGCATGGTTACGTTCGCCCCTCAAAGCCCAGCCCACAAGGGAGCCCATTAGGGCAGCATGGCAAACTAACACAACGCTATAATGTAGTACCCGATGCACCAGTGCCCCCCCCTTACAGCCAACCCCCACAGGCGGCTACAGATCATGTTCAACAGGTGCCGTATGCACCACCAGCGCAAATGAGTGGGGATAGTCGTCGCTTTCCTTATAATCAAACCATACGTGATGAACCTGTTCAGGAAGGTTTGGATAGTGTGACCATTGCATTAGCCTTCCTCGCGTTTATGTCAGTGGCCTGTCTGATTCCCTTATATCTTGTAGTATTACAAGCACGCTTGGGTTAGTTTGAACCGAATAAGCTACCATGGGCTCGACTGATATAATTTGTTAATAAAAACATCAGGCCATTCCAAAATAGGGTGGCCTGATGCTTATCAATTTATGGGGAACTTGTTGGTTCTTCGGTGATCTCTACTTCAGGTAATGCCGATCCAACGGGCTTCGTCTCGATTGGGCCTGGGGCTTCTGTTTCAGCTGATTGTGCAGATGGTGTTGCTTTTTCCATCGTTTCAACAGCACTGAAGGCAATCCGTAGGGTTCCATCAGGAGCAATCAACGCGTTGAAACACGCTTCTGTCCGGTCTGGTACGCCCTGACATCCATTCAAGTTATCTAGAAACATAGGGCCAACGTAACCCAACTCTTGACCAAGTTCAAATGCACGTGGAATGTAAATCGCTTGTTCAGCCAGACTGGTGTATGTCACGAATTCGTGGAGTTCACTAGGCGGGTTGGTATCTTCACTTGTTCCCCAGCCGAATTTCGTGAGCCACAAGGGCGTATTGGCATCGCCTGCATTCGTCATGATGTCTCGATAAGCCCGAACATTATCCAGGAAATAGAAGCTGTCACTCTCAAAATGGGTTTCTACGCCCTCAGTCGGCGAACAGCACACCGCATCCGGTGGATTCGCCCAACCGCTTGGGTGGGCACCGATGGCGTCCGAAACCTCGGCGATGCCGTTGGCATAGATCGTTTCCAGGAACAGTTGGTCATGGATGGCGTTGATGCGGTCATTGAAGCGTGTTGGAGCCAAACCAGCTGTAACAACCAGCGCATTGGGATCGGCAGCTTTGATTGCGTCATGGGCTAATCGCACCATCTCTACATAGTCAGTATCGCACATGCGCCGTTCACAGTTCCAATTGCGACGCAGATTGGGTTCGTCCCAGATTTCATAAGCACCAACTTGACCAGCATATTGATTAGCAATCGCAGTCATAAAACTAGCGAAATCTGCCAAATCGTCTGGCGGGCCGTTTTCGTCGGGGCTGGTACGGGCCCAAGCCGGTGCATTGGTGACGGTCAGCAGAATATTGAAGCCAGCAGCCTCAAAGGAATCAATGGCCGCATCCAAATCACTGAAATCAATCTGACCGGATTCTGGTTCAAGATCGCTCCAGTCTGCACGAACTTTTACCCAGGGCATTCCCAGTTGTTCTAGTTGGCTTGTCAATGAGGGAACATCCTGGTTTTCGATAAAGACTTCAATACCATAGCTGAACCCAGGATCAAGCGTAGCCCCTTGGGTATCCGTCTCACCTAATGGAGCTGCTTCTTCATCGTCTGGGGTTTCTGGTTCGGCAGCTTGTGATGTAACCGGAACCGTCAGCACTTGACCCACAAAGATCAAATTGGGGTTGATAATGTTGTTTGCCTGTGCCAGTGCGTTCATATTCACGTCCAGGTTCCGTGCAATCGAGTTAAGTGTATCGCCGCGCTGGACTGTATATGTCCCCGTAGACCCAGTGGTAGGCTCCGTAGTTGGTTCAGGTGATGGCTCCGTCGGTTGGGCAGTCGGTTGAGGTGCCGTTGGCTGAATAGTTGGGCCAGCACCGGGAATTACCAGTTGCTGCCCTGGGAAAATTTGACTGGTATTGGTGATTCCACTGGCTTGTGCCAGTTCACTGGTTGTCACACCGAAGCGCCGCGCAATACGAAACAAGTTGTCACCGGGTTGGACAACATAGGTTTGTCCACTGGGGGTAGCTTCTTCAGTAGCCTGGGGTGTAGGGGACTCCTCTACACCCTGGGCATAGGCAGCCGTGACAAGCAATACAATCATACATAGGATTGGGAATAAACGAATAGAACGCATATGACATCTCCTCGAATTGGCTGAGGTCAACTCAGCCTAAATATTACACCTATCACCCAACTCTCGCCACTCATGTTATAATCGGAAGGTATTTTCTTCCCAAAAAGGTTGATTGATGCGTTTACGCTTCCTTTTGCTTGTCAGCTTGGTTGTTCTGCTGGCCTGGACTTCAATTGTAGGGCAAACTCGTTCTGTCGTATGGGAACGATGGGATGTTATAATAGACAATATAGACACATCTAACAACCATTATACCATTACTGAGATTTATGATCTGTCGTTTACCGGAACATTCCGCTTTGGTCAACGCGAGATTGACCAGACGAACCTCACCAATATCACCAATATTTTCGTAAAAGAAAACGGGCGTGATCTGATCGCCGATTGCTCAGGCACAATGGGTACGTTCTGTGTGACTAATACAGCGAATGGTGTCCAGATCAAATACATATTCCGTCAGACGATCACCAATGCTCGTCAGAATTTTGAGATTGGCTTTACTGTCGAAGGAGCACTGCGTTCCTATGATGGTGGTGATCAACTCTGGTGGACAGCAATTCCTAGTGAGCATTTTGGCTTTCCAATTCTCCAAAGTACTATCACCGTGAATATGCCGCAGAACGCTGCACCACGAGAGGGCATTGACCCGGTGAAGACCTATGGCGCACGCTCAGATGTTCGTGTGAATGGGGCAACCGTCGTGGCACAGGCGATTGAGGCAATTCAAGGAAATCAGTTCTTTGAAATCCGGGTGCAATATCCACATAATCCGAGTATGCAGAAACCGCCCTGGCAAGATAGTTTTGATCGCCGCCGGAACTATGAACAGAATGTGGAGCCCCTTCTCAATATCGGCTTCATTGCCATTGCTATTCTGATTGTGCTGGGTGGCCCATTAGGATTGTATGCCTTGTGGTACACAAAAGGACGTGATCCCAAAGTTGGCCTGGTTCCTGAATACTTGAGTGAACCCCCATCCGATTTGCCACCGGCTGTCGCGGGTTCGTTGGTTGACGAAGAGGCTAATGTGTGTGATGTCCTATCAACGTTGGTTGATCTGGCGACGCGAGGTTATCTGGTGTTCGAGGAAGATCAAACCGATGGCTTGTTCGGTTTTGGCAAAAAGAGTGAATTTACCTTTAAACAAACTGACAAGAGCCGGGCTGAACTTGCGCCATTTGAGCGCAACTTGATGAATAAAATATTCGATAGTGGCCCAGAGCGCACGATGGAGTCGTTGAAAAATAAGTTTTATCAGTATATACCGATGTTGCAAGATGACCTGTATGATGAGTTGGTCGATCATGGGCTCTTCACGACCAAACCTAGCACCACGCGCAAACGCTATCGGTCTTTGAGTACAATTTTGTTGTTTTTGGGGGTTGGCTCGATTTTTTTGGTTATCCGATCATTTGAGGATGGTGGTGGTCTCAATGCAATTATGTGTATCCCAGCGTCTATCTTCCCCATGATGTTTGCTATGAACCTGGTGGCACGGCATATGCCCGCTAAGACACTCAAGGGGGCAGAGGAAGCGGCAAAATGGGATGCATTTCAACAATATCTTGAAAATCTTGATAAGTACGATTCGGTAGAAGGGGTAGCCAAACGCTTTGAGCAGTTTCTGCCGTATGCAGTGGCATTTGGGATTGATCGTTCGTGGATCAGACGCTTTAGTAAGATCGAAACGGTTAGTACGCCCATTTGGTACTTCCCCACGTACCGTGGTGGTTACGAAGCCGGGACTCCTCTCCACAAGAATATGCCTTCGAGTACGGGGGAACTTGCGCGTGCTAGTGGTGGCGGCAGTTTAGATGATCTTGCGGGTGGGATTTCTGGCGGGTTAGGATCAATCTCTGATGGACTTACTGAAATGCTCGATTCCGCTGCCCGGACATTTACCAGTCAACCCTCATCTTCTGGTGGCAGTGGCAGTTGGGGCAGTGGCGGTTCGAGCTTTAGTGGAGGCGGCTCGTTTGGGGGTGGTTCAAGCGGTGGTGGATCCAGTGGTTTTGGCTAAGGAGTAGTTTTTTATGAATCAAGGCCGTTTGATCGGGGCAATTTTGATGGTAATCGGTTTCGGGATTGCCGTTATCGGTGGTTTGTTTTTGGCGGTACAAGTCTCTAATAAGCAACTCAGTGGAGGCGGTGCGATGGTCGGTGCGTTTCTCGTATTTATCATGATTGCACCGTTGATTGGATTTGGTATTTTCCTGTATGTCAAAGGGGGCGAAGAAGTTGAGGCCTTCTCCACTATGCGCCAACAGCGTGAACTGTTAGATATTGTCCAAAGTCGTGGACAGGTTGAATTGGCTGACATGGCCCTTGAACTGGGAATCAGCGTTGATCAGGTGAAGGATATGGTGCATCAACTCGTTGGCCTTCAGGTGTTTAGCGGCTACATTAACTGGGATGATGGCGTGCTCTTCTCATCGGATGCCAGCCATCTGCATGAGTTGGAGGCTTGTAAGAAATGCGGTGCAGCAATTGAACTGGTTGGTAAGGGCATTGTGAAGTGCAAGTTCTGTGATACGGAGTATTTCCTGCCTTGATAGAGCCATATGATCTAGAAAACACTCAAGCTGATTGAGATGATGATTAGGATGTGCTATGTTTCTGTCTGTGTATCATTCATTGTCAGAATATAAATCGATACTCCTAACTAATGGGGACACACAATTTAGCGATTTACAGTACAATAGGTTTAGGATTAATTTAAATGAGGATTTCCAACATGTCTAGCTTATACGACAAAATTATGAGTAGTAAAGGATCGTTCGAGCGTCTGGCAGCGCGTATTCCGGGCTTTAAGGGATATCAGGATAAGCAGGCGCGACGGACGGCGGATCGATTGCTGCGTGATCATGTGGCGGCAAAAATTGATGACTGCATTCAAGGTATGGTGCGGGTTGAGAAGGTTATCTTGGATAACGGCGGCTTGTCTTATATGAGCAAGACTCGCAACGTAAAAGGGAAAATCCAGCTCTACCATGACAGAGTAGCTACCGCCACTCCTAAATATAGCGGCATGTTTGCGCAGGTTAAAGTTGATACTGACGTACTTGAGCGAATTTACACGTTTGACGAAGCGCAGCTAGAGTATGTTGAGCAGGTGGATGCAGCGATTGAAGCTTTGAAGCAAGCCGCGTTCGCAAAAGATGGCATTGACGAGGCAATCATGAATCTGGATGATGTTGTGACGGAAGCAAACGATGCCTTCTTACTTCGTGATGACGAAATTTTGAACCTTGAAGATTCAATATAGGAAAATAAGGAGAATTTAATGCCACGCATAATTGATGTTGTAGATCGTGCCAATGTCGCTGAAGATGAGCTTGCGTTTCGTGAGCCACAAGGGGGCAGTGGTGATTTTCGTTTTGGATCACAGGTCATTGTAGGCGAATCGCAAGCGGCAGTTTTTGTTCGTGGTGGACAGGCGCTAGACACATTAGGGCCGGGCCGTCATACGCTGTCAACAGCCAACCTCCCGCTGCTGTCAGAGGCAATTGGCCTGTTCACAAGTGGGCGCACACCATTTACAGCTGACTTATATTTTGTGAATCTGCGCGATATGCCGCAGGTAGGCTGGGGGACTTCAAAACCTATCTATATGAAGACCAATGTTGGCCTGGGCATTATTCTGCTACGCACACATGGCGTGATGGAAATCGCAGTTGCAGAACCCATGATGTTTGTAAAGCGTTTCGCCGCGAATCGTGCCGCAGTCCGTCTGGGCGACATCAAGACACGCATTCAGACCATGCTGCTTGGCGAAATCAACAGCTTGCTGCTCAAATCAGGCGCACAGGATATTACCGAAGCGAATGCTGTCCTGGAAGAAATTGAAGGGGCGCTGCTTGTTCAGGTCAATGATAAGTTTGCTGAACTCGGCCTACGTATCAAAGCCTTTGAATCCAATCCGTTTGATACGGTCAACGTCCCTATTGAAGAACTGCGAGATGTAGTGCCGCTGGAAATTTGGCTTGAAGTTTTAGAACGTCAAAAGCGGCTGGATATTGGTATGGCGGCTGCCGAGAATGAAGGTATGGGAGGGGGCTTAGCTAGTGCTGGGCTAGGGTTGGGCGTAGGCCAGACATTGGGCGCGACCATGAATCCTGCGCAACAATCAGGTGATATATCTGCTTTACAGCAGCAGATGATGAATCAACAAATGATGATGCAGCAGATGATGAACCAGATGATGAACCAGAACCAACCTGCGCCCGCGCAACCTGCTGCTGCGATACCGAGTAATCCGCAGACCAAAGAGGAAATTCAGGCACTGTTGGATAATTTGGATATGAAATTGGCGTCTGGTGAGATCTCTGAAGCGATTTACAACCGCCTGGCTGCTAAATGGCAGGATCGCCTAGACTCAATGTAGGCCTGCTTTGACGTAATTAGCGCCCAATGATGGGCGTTTTTGTTCTCTTAATACAATTCTAATGAAACACAGCCGACATGTTCTGCGTACTGGCTTCTTAAATAAAAGAGGAGCTAATCATCTATGAGCCTAGAAACTCAACCCCGGTTCCGTCGTGCATTGTTTCCAGTTTTTGTCGTCCTGCTACTATTATTTGCCAGCGCACAGTTTTTACGTTTTGTTGTTCCAGACTTCAAACTGGATAATCCTCCAGTTACACATTCTGTCGAATGGAATAACCCAGATGCAGAGCAGTTTTGGAAAGCGAGTTGTGCTGATTGTCATTCCAATGAGACAGTGTATCCAGCCTATTCTTATGTCGCGCCGATTGGATGGCTTGTCGCTGTAGATGTTCATGCCGGACGTGACGAGCTTAATATCTCAGTGGACCGGACAATTGATATTCAGGAAATGATCGAAGTCATACGAGATGGAGAAATGCCACCACCCGCCTATGAGCTTCTACATTCTGATGCGATTTTAAGCGAATCTGAACAACAGACCCTTATTGACGGAATTGTGACCACCTTTGGAGGTCAAGCAGGCAGCACTTCCGATTAATAATTTGAGATTTCGATTAGATTGTTGTCAGGGTCTCGGTATTTATCATAGAAACTGGCCCTTCTAAGCGATGACTGTCAGGTCAAGGTGCTCAATCTTGATTGGATCCGGGTTCAAATTCCTCTTCATCTTCAAGAATAGTAGCATACTCAAATTCCCGGATAAACTCAGCCAAATCCTTTGGATCGGCTAACTTATCATCCTTGCCAACTTCCTTTAGATACGACTTGAGATTCGGTTCTTGTTTAGGATCACCATAAAGAATGGCAATGTCCGTGGCTTCAAGTTCGAGACTGACCCTGGGATCAACAAACAGGATCACCGGACGCACCGCCAGTTCTGGGTCATAGTCCTGCACAATGCTCTGGATATAATTGGCGGCGTCTTGGGCTTCACGCCCTGGATTGCCAATGCCATCCATACGAAAAATCGAGAACAGTTGGCTGATTGGATTGCGGTGTGTGCGCCAGCGATTGTTTTTAAAGGAAAACTTGCCATCCTGGAAGCGTGTGATGATGGAAAAGATTCCGTTAGGGCAGACGAGTACATGCCGTGCCGGGAAGTGATAATAATTGTATAGGGCGCTCTTGTTGCTTAAGCCCTTCAAATTAGCTTGAATCGTTGCTTCTGGACGTGGCTGGCGTATCCATAGATTAGTCAGCCGCACAGAAATAAGGGTGCTGGTAAAGCCAAACATTAAGACCAGTGGCATAGCCAGCGCGTAGATACCTGGATCAACCTGTTCGAGTTGCTTGACCCCGAGCAGCGAGCCATTGGCAACAAAAAAGCCAGAAAATAGGATGCCCAAACTGATGAAGAACATCCAGGTTGCCAGTCTCCGATTTCGTCTAACGAGTTGCTCGTTCGTTAAAATACGCATAGATTAGTTTGGTGTAAAGGCGGCAACGACGCCTGTATAATAAAATTCGGCACAGACAACCTCATCATAGCGCACCGTTGGCAAGATTTCCCAGGTTTCGGGCGTCCCATGTGCCAGACCAAGAACTGCCGTGCTAACAGTGCCAGATGGGGGCACAAGGCAATGTGTGATGGCATATGGTAGACGACCCGCGCCATCTTGCCGTCCAAACAGATAGACATCATAGATCATGCCTCCACGTTGTGTATAGCCCTCTGGGGCGGGCGGTGACCAGACCTTAGAGTATGACTTGCAAAAGACTTTGATGTGATTGCGGTATGTCACGGAGATATCGGCCTGATCATAGGTTAATGGGCGACAGCCATCATACGCAGCCATGGGCGAAAAGTCTGTGCTGGTCCCACCAAAGGTCTGAGTGATCCGTTCTTGGGTGGGTGTCTCTGACGGCGAGTTGCCTGTCACAAATTCTGCCATGATGCGGGCATTACCGCCCATGTCAATATTGGCAGGAGCCGTACCATCGGCTGGGCCAAGAACAGCAGCAGTTCCCAGACTGGATAGATCAAAGGTTGTGCCTGGTTGCCATGCCCAGTAGGTCAGGATAGACGTACCTGATGTATCCCCCTGGAATTCAAAATTGACGGGTAAATAGAAACCAACCCAAACAACGGGTTCAGTTACGGTCACAGACGGGGTGAATGTATGCGTGTATCGTCCGGATTGGGTGATAGTGGCAGGTTCTTGACGTAGAAGTGTCGCGTCGTCCGGCGAGCCACCATTTGCATCCTGATAGACTACAACCTGAACAGTCTGGGTAGGTACAGGTGTCACGACTTCGATTGAAGCACGATCCAGTTGGGTAGGACGTGCGATGTTCGCATTGTCAAGATTCCATCCGGTTAATATAAGCGAGGGTTCACTGGAGATAAACCAGGTACTTGTTCCAGTTCCGGATGTGTTACTCAGCACTGTGTCTCCTGCCTGAACCACTAGAGCGAGTGCAAATAGTAATCCAATCAAGAGTGTGCGGCTCAATATTTGCATGGGTTAATCCTATTCTTCTGACTATGCCGCGTATCATGTATAATGCGCTCAATATTTTAGAGTTATTCGTCTGGCTGGTCAAGGACATAGAACATGCAGGAATTTGCACTGGTGACGGTGATCTTGCTTCTTGCGCTAGGAGCATACGGGTCAATGGTGACATTTCCCAAACAACGGGACTTTCAAAAACGACAGAAATTTGCTCGCGCTCTAACAGAAGGGGATGAAGTCATCACCTATGGCGGGATTATCGGCAAAGTGCTGGAGATTGATGCCGAGATGGGGATTGCTTATGTCGAAATTGCCGACAATGTTGTGCTTCGGATGATTACCGCTGCTTTGATGCAACCCTATGATGCCGAGGCCATAGCCGAAAATGCCCGTAAAGGACTGGACGAACAACCCCAGCAGGAAGGAACAGCATGACCCGGCATTTTCAATGGTTGGTCGTTATTCTAGCGCTGACAGTTTTTGCCTTATGGGTGAGTCTCTCCGAAGGAACATTTACACTGGATTTCAACGATGATGGTGAGGCTGATTTTAGCCTCAATCAAGATTGGAGCCAGGGCCTAGACATCGTGGGCGGTCTGCGGGTTTTGCTCGAAGCCGAATTGCCCGAAGATGCCTACACAATTGATGATCTACGCGAAGCCTCGAACAATGTGGATCGACGGGTCAACGCACTGGGTCTGAGTGAGGCTACTGTACAGTTACAGGGTAGCAGCCGTATTCTGGTGGAGTTGCCAGGTGTGAGCGATCCTCAGCAGGCAGTTGAGACAATTCAGCAGACGGCACTCCTGGAATTCGTGGATTTCGGTTCGTTGGCTTCCTCAACAGTTCAAGACCTTATAGGACAGCGCATCTTAACCGATTTGCAGGCGGAAATCTATGAGCAGCGTCGGGCGCTTGCCGCTGAAGAGGGCAATGAGGAAGACTTACCAGATTTGGGCGAGGAGCGCCTTCCTAATCCGTTAACAGGTCAACCATTTGTTACGGTGATGGAGGGGAGTGGCTTGAGCGCTGCACGGGCTGAGTTGAGGAATGGGCAATGGCTTATTGGCTTTGAATTGACTGATGAGGGTGGGGAGCTTTTTGGCCCCTTCACGCAGAGCCGTATAGGTGAACCGTTGGCGCTTGTGCTAGATGGTGAAGTGTTATCTGCACCGATAATTGAGGCACGGCTTGATACTGGTGGCGTCATCACCGGGAGCTTCACCGAGGATGAGGCCAAGCAACTTGCGTTGCAGCTTCGCTCTGGTTCGCTGCCGATCCCCCTTCGTGTCGAGAGTGCGGAACAAGTCGGGGCGACATTAGGGCAGGAATCCATTAGCCTGAGCATCCGTGCTGGCGTAGTTGGTGTCATCGTTGTGTTGAGTTTCATGCTGATCTACTATCGTGTACCCGGAATTTCTGCTGATCTGGCTTTGATTGTGTTTATTCTGCTGAACATGATGCTGTTTAAGCTCATTCCGATTACCTTGACATTGCCTGCAATCGTCGGCTTCCTCATTTCGGTAGGCACGGCAGTAGACGGTAACATTCTCATCTTTGAGCGCTTGAAAGAAGAGCTCCGTGCCGAGAAAGACCTAAACGACGCGCTTGACACTGGCTTTGACCGCGCCTGGACTTCAATCCGCGACTCGAACATTTCAACGATCATCATTTGCGGCATTTTGTTTTTGTTTGGTCAAACACCGGGGGCGAGTATCGTCAGCGGTTTTGCGGTTACACTGGCTTTGGGATTGGTCTTGAACCTATTTACTGCCATTATCGTCACCCGCACATTTCTTTACATTATTGTCTACCTGTTCCGGCAAAGTGTTACAACACGTAGCTGGTTACTGGGCGTCTAGGGGGGAACTAAATGTTCAATATTGTCGAAAGACGCCGCTTCTTTTTCTTGTTGTCGGCGGTGGTGATTGTGCCGGGTATTCTTATCATGATTTACTCCACCATTCAGACCGGTGCACCCTTTAAGCTCGGGATTGATTTCCAGGGCGGGAGTATTTACGAACTCAAATTTACTGAGTCTGGGGTAGATGAGGATGCGATCCGTGATGTATTTTCACAAAATGGCGAAGAAAACGTCGTCATTCAAAGCCTGGGCGAACCTGAAGATTATCGTTGGTCGATTCGGGCGGCCTTCGCCGATCAAGAGGTGACCGATGCGCTGCTGGATGATCTGGGGGCTATCGCACCGCTAGACAATGACAGTGTACGCATTGAACGGGTGTCTGAGACCATTGGTGGAGAGGTGACACGGGCGGGCTTCCTCGCTGTGTTAACCGGGGCACTAGTTGTCACTGGATTTATCGTAATTGCTTTTCGGCAAGTTCCCAATGCCTTTCGCTATGGAGTTTGTGCCATTGCCGCCATGATACACGATATTCTCGTGGTGATGGGGTTACAATCGTTGATGGGTTTGTTGTTAGGGTGGGAAGTTGATGCATTATTCCTGACGGCTATCCTGACGGTCGTGGGTTTTTCGGTGCAAGACTCCATTGTCATGTTCGACCGTATCCGTGAGAACATTCCTAAATATATCGGAGAACCTTACGAGACGATTATCAATCGCAGCATCTGGGAGACGATCCATCGTTCTTTGGCGACACAGTTGAACGCCTTTTTCGTCATGATTGCGATTCTACTATTTGGCGGCGAAACCACCAAACAGTTTATCGCAATTTTGTTCATCGGGCTACTTTCTGGTACATATTCGTCCATCTTCACGGCTGTACCCTTGCTTGTCGCCTGGGAAAAAGGCGAGATTCCCTTCCTTGGTGGGGGCGCAGCCGCGATTCAACCTGCTGCGGCAGAAGCCTAACCGAGATGCGTGGACTGGTATTGCGTGAGGGGCAGTTAGCTCTTCAAACCGATCTGCCAACCCCTGAACCTGATGAGCAGCAGGCATTGCTTAAGATACGTAAAGCGGGTATTTGTAGCACTGATTTGGAGTTAATTGCAGGCTACATGAATTTTGAGGGCGTGCTTGGGCATGAATTCGTTGCGGAAGTAACGGCAGGCCCAGATGATCTTATCGGATGCCGTGTCGTTGGTGAAATCAATGTTGCTGATGGAAACTGTGAATTCTGTCAGCAGGGCATTCCAAGCCAATGTTCAAATCGCACGACAGTGGGTATTGATGGCCATGACGGAGCCTTCGCCGACTATCTGGCTTTGACGACTGATAATCTTCATTTCGTACCTGATAGCATAGACGATGAGGCAGCCGTGTTTGTGGAACCACTCGCGGCTGCCCTTCAAATACTCGAAGCTGTCCATATCTCGCCACGTACACGGATAGCAGTTGTTGGGATAGGGCGCCTTGGGACGCTTGTGGCCCAGGTACTTAAACTGACCGGAGCGAATTTAGTTGGCGTTGTACGTCGAGAAGAGCAAGCTAAGCGGCTTGCTAGTTGGCAAATTCCCGCTTTTCATGGGGATGAACTGGCGATGAATAGTTTTGATATCGTTGTGGATTGTACGGGAAATCCGGATGGATTTGCCCTGGGCCTTGATCTGGTTAGGCCGCTTGGCGCTTTGGTCCTCAAAAGTACCTTTCATGATTTGACGCCTGCAAACCTGACCCGCGTGGTGGTTGATGAGATTCGGGTAATTGGCAGTCGGTGTGGGCCGTTCGAGGCAGCAATACGAGTCTTGGCTCAGCAACAAGTTGACGTGCACTCGCTGATTGTTGCCCGCTACAGCCTGGACGATGGATTAGAAGCGATCAAGACTGTTGCACAGCCTGGTGTTTTGAAGGTTTTACTGGAATTTTGACTGTGCCGATTATTTGCTGGGCGCTTCTAAGGGCAGCGTGAAGAAGAAAGTTGTCCCGACACTTTCTTCACTCTCGAGCCAAATGGTTCCGCCGTGTGCTTCAATGATGTGTTTGGTGATGACCAGTCCTAAACCTGTGCCGATTGTCTTGCTAGCGGTCGATGCAACACGGAAGAACTTCTGGAACATCTGCTGCTGATTTTCTTTAGACAGTCCGTAACCTGTATCTGCTACAGCCACCACAATAAAATCTTCCCTATCAACATGTTCTTCGGTGTAGACCGTAACGGAACCGTCTGGCTTATTGTATTTGATGGCATTTGTCAGCAGGTTCAAAATCACTTGCTTGAGTTTCCCGCGATCACCATTAATGGTATGTGGCTCGGATTCGACGGTTGTTGTGACGCCTTTCTCCTTTGCCTGTGGTTGCACCACATCAATACTCTCTGTGAGCAGTTTGGGTAAATCAAATGGAGCGATTTCCAGGCGAGTACGCCCTGATTCCATTTGTGCCAGATCAAGAAAATCTGTCGTCAAACGCATCAAGCGATTGGTCTCGCTTCGCATCGTGACAATCATGTCGGTACGTTTCTCATCGGGTAAGTCTGGACGCAGCAACAGGGTCGTGCTAGCCTTGAGCGAGAGCAGTGGTGTGCGCAACTCGTGAACCATCTCGGCGATGAAGTCACTCTGGCGGAATAAGCGAGCGTTCTCGATGGCGATAGCAGCCTGATTCGCTAATGTGGTTAGGGTGGTGATGTCCATCTCACTAAATGGTTTACCATCAAGTTTGTTCATGGCCTCCAGCACACCAATGACCTTCTCATGGGTACGCATTGGCACAGCGACCATGTTCTCAGAACTAAAGCCAATTTTATCATCGACACTCTGAAAATGGTCTGGGTTGCTAGCCAGATCCTCGATCACACGGGGTTCGCCATGCGTGACTACCCAGCCAGCAATACTACCTTCCATCGGGACGATGAGTTCTTCCATCTCATGCGGGTTGATGTTAGATGATATTTCGAACCGCAATTCCCCCGTACTGGGGTCAATCAGTAGAATTGAGGCGGCTTCTGTGTTGGTGAGTTCAATTGATGCTGCGATGATCTGGTTTAAGAGCGAGACATGATCAAAGGTTGATGTGATCTGACGACTGATTTCGATGATGCGTTCATAGTGTGCGCGAATGTTATCTCCTGAAAGCGAGTTTTCGTGTTGAATGTCTGCTGTTGTCATGTTGGATTCTCCACCATATAGGTGTTAACTCGTTTGTTCGTTGAGAGACGAGAGGGCTTCTTTGAGCAAATCTTCAGTGAGCTTTACATATTGGTTAGAGACAATCGCGTTAGGTTGATAGAACACCATCGGTGTGCTGGCTTCTGATGCTTGATAGGCTAGTTCAGGGGCCGCCGCAATAATGGATGTGATCTCGTGATTTAGAATTTGCTCGACCTCATGCCACGCGGGTTGCAAACTGTTTTGGACGCGATTAACCACGACAATGTTAATGCGTGATTTCATGATGTCACTGCGCTGTACGAAGTTTGTGAGGAGTTCGCCTGCCATCGCCAATGAAATACCTGTCGGATCAATTACAATGACAAGCTTATCCATCTGTGTTATGAGCGGATCAATAAGGGGGGTGATCCCTGACCCCAGATCAAAGATAACCGTTACGCCTATGCTTTTGAGTGTGTCGACGACTTTAATCACCACTTCGTTAGACACTTGCGTCAACGATTCTTGTGCATGGGCTGATGAGAGCAGAGCACGAAGCCCAGTTGGATGGGTAACGATTTCCTCCAAAATCTTGTTGCTCGTGATGGCATCGGGATCACACGATAGCACGTTTGCCATGCCTGTTGACCGTCCTAAGCCCAAGTACAGTCCCATGCTGCCCGATCCTAGCCGGAAATCTGCGACAATAGGATCTTCATCTTTGCGTTTGAGAGCAGCTGCCATATTCATTACAAGTGTAGTTGTGCCGATGCCGCCCTTTGCCCCCAGCACACCAATGCAGAGGCCACTTGCCTCTTCTATTTGGGGGGAACTTCTGCTTCCAGAAGAAGCATTTCGTTGTAAAACGGCCTTCACCCGTGAAGCCAATTCAGCCGGGTGGGTTGGTTTGGTCAGGTAGTCATCTGCACCCGCTTCAAACCCAGCGACTTTGTCATCAATGAGTGTTTTAGCCGTAAACATGATGATGGGAATGTTGGTGGTGGTAGGGTTGGCACGCAGGCGCCTACACACCTCGTAACCGTTCATGTCTGGCATCATCACGTCCAGAATAATGAGATCAGGAACTTCGGCATTTGCCTTCTGGATAGCTGGACTGCCCGCACTAGCAGCGACAACCTCATACCCATGCCGCTGCAGCATCAGCCCTATTAGTTTCAGGCTGTCAACGTCATCGTCAACGATCAAGATTTTCTCAGGCATGAGATTCATATCTGTAACATGAACAATGCGCTCAGTCTAGCACGAAAAAAAACACTGAGCAAGCAAATCGTTATGCTTGCCCAGATGTTAACATCCATACTATAATTGTTCATTGCGGTGGCTGGCTAAACAACGAGGAAAATGATGAGGCAATCGGAGATGCGACACGCGCAAACAGCATATGAATTGTTAGGCGAAGTGTTACACCTAGTTGCCGCGGCGTCTGAACCCTATGACAGTATTGGGCCTATTTTAAAATGCCTTCAGCCCTGGTTTTCGGCAACGGGCTGTTATTTCATTTTACATGATAGCCCTCATAGGCCGGTGAAGATGGGTAGTATACCTGATCCTGAGTTGCTGGATCGTGCTTTGATCTCAATGGCTGAAGGTTTTCATCTGGATGCCCTGAAAAATACGGGTGATGATCGTGCCTCCATCGCCTTGTCGGTAGGTAGCGATGAACAATCGGTAGCAGGCCTCGCCTTGTTTTATGAACAGGCAGCGGAATTCGATGACGCGTCAAGGTATCTGCTAAGTTCTCTGGTTGATGTTTTCAAGATTGTCACATTGCAAATCCGGTCTGATGATCGCCATGAGAAGGTTGGGCGCAATCACAGTGAGTTTATGCGTGTCGTTTCCCATGATTTGCGCTCACCACTAACCTCAATGCAAGGTTTTGCCAGTATGCTTGAGTCAGGCATGGTTGGTGAGTTGAACGAGAAGCAGGAACATTTCGTCGAAAAGATTCTATCTGGTATTACCCAGATGACCTCACTGGTTGATAACATTCAGGATGCAGGGCGGTTTGATCCAGAAACAGGCTTCTATGAAATGGAGCGTTCGCACTGTGATCTGGGCGACATCGTGCTACGAATTATCAACAATCATTTGATCCCAGCTGAAAAGCAGACGCTTACTCTGGAAGCCAAAATCAGTGACGATGTTCCGATTCTCAATGCAGACTTCAACATGCTGGAACGTGCGATTGCAAATCTGGTAGACAACGCTATCAAGTATACGCCCAATGGATGCACGGTGAGGGTTGGCGTCAAGCGCGAAGATGACCAGGTTGTGATTAGTGTGAAAGACAATGGCCTTGGGATTTCGCCTGAGAATCAGAAAATGTTGTTTGAACGCCATGTGCGTATTCGTCGCCGTGAACACAGCCGTGTAAAGGGCAGTGGCTTGGGTTTGTTCATTGTGCGCAGCGTTGCTCGGCGGCATGGCGGCGATGCCTGGATTCACTCTGAAGAAGGCGAAGGCTCAACCTTTTTCATCGGCATTCCTCTCAAAGATGAAAATCTTGTTATTTTTTCGGAACAGGCATAACCCTTGAAATCTACTATCAGGCT
The DNA here is from genome assembly GCA_965223785.1 of Phototrophicaceae bacterium. GTDB lineage: Bacteria > Chloroflexota > Anaerolineae > Aggregatilineales > Phototrophicaceae > CBDCXN01. The sequence continues at coordinate 4,934,704 of OZ245017.1, forward strand.
TTTGTCCGATCAGACGATTGGGCAGATTGCGGCTGGTGAAGTCATTGAACGCCCTGCCTCTGTAATAAAAGAACTGTTAGAAAACGCATTAGATGCTGGGGCAACCAGTATTCACATCGAGATCGCCGGAGGGGGGCGCAAGTTGATGCGTGTTACCGATAATGGATCGGGCATTGTCTCCGATCAAGTGCCAATGGCGTTTATGCGTCATGCTACCAGCAAGCTTTCCTCTGTTGATGAGCTCTCTTCGATTTCAACACTTGGCTTTCGTGGTGAAGCCCTAGCCAGTATTGGCGCAGTCAGTCAAGTGACGTTGGTGACACGTCATCAAAGCGATGTGGGGGGAAGCCAACTCAAAGTTGAGGGGGGGGGGCTTTCGGCTGTCCGTGATGTCGGTGCGCCAGTTGGGACATCAATCTCCGTTGAGAATCTCTTCTTTAATACACCTGCCCGGCTCAAGTTTTTGAAAAAGGAATCAACTGAAAAACGACATGTTGCGACCCTCGTGACATGCTATGCAATGGCCTATCCTCACATTCAATTTACATTAATTAGCGAAGGCCGTGAGCAATTCAGATCACATGGGACGGGTAATCTGGGTGACGTATTGGTGCGAGTTCTGGGGCTAGACCAATTCAAGCAGATGTTGGAAGTGCAAGGTGATCACACGATAGTCAACGGGCGTACCATGATGTCCGTGTATGGCTACGCTTCAATGGCAGAGTTTCATCGTGCAGATCGCGGGCGTATCAATCTGTTTGTAAACGGACGTTGGATTCAGGATTCGCGTATTACCTATGCTGTTGTCCAGGCATATCATGGTGTCTTGCACGAGGGGCGTTATCCCGTTGCAATTTTGCAGATCGAGATGCCACCAGAAGATGTGGATGTCAACGTACATCCGACCAAGGCGGAAGTTCGTTTCCAGGATACGGATGCAGTTTTCAGTCTTGTGCAGCGGGCCGTTCGGCAGGCGATCGTCGCATCTACACAGTTGTACAGTCAGCAAATGATACGGCAAGAACCCCGTTGGCGTGATGAGACACCACAGCAGGCTGATATGGCCTTTGCCTATGAACAAGACGACACGTTTGTATCTGCTGATGCCAATGTAGACGACCCAGGGGCAATCCCGGCTGGGCCGCTAAAACCGAGAACACTGCCTATGCTGCGTGTGGTGGGGCAGGTGGGTGCACGCTATATTGTGGCCGAAGGCCCAGCCGGGATGTATCTTATCGATCAACACGCTGCCCACCATCGAATCCTATACGAGCAATTTCGAGAAGAAAATCTCAGGGCTCAATCACTCGTGCAGCCCCTTACAATTGAACTGTCATCATCGGAATCGGTTTTGCTAGAACACCTGCTTTCTGAATTCTCTCAACTGGGATTCGCGGTGGAACCCTTCGGTGGAAACACCTATGTTATTAGGGAAGTGCCCGAACAGTTTCTTGATCGCAGCGCCGACGATGTTATTGAGATCATCCACTCGCTTGAGCGTCAAGATGTGACGTTGGATGACCTGATTTTGGCAGTTGCACGACAGGTGTCAGTTCGTGCAGGGCACATTTTGCATTTGGAAGAGATGCAAGCGCTGGTACGGAAATTGGAACGGTGTGAGTTGCCACGTACCAGCCCGGATGGACTGCCGACTTTGTTACACTTTTCTGGCGATGACATTGAACGCGAGTTTAACCGAAGGTAGGTTGAGTGGAACAACAGACATTGAATTTCTATCCGGCCCATGGGCTGGATTCGTTTACAGGCTACGGACGCATGGAGCTTGGCATTGCCAAAGGCTTACAGGCCGCCCAGGTAAATATGTTTCTTTACCCTGCCCATCAGTTTCCGATGTTGATGGTCAATTCATCTCTTCAACTCCTGTTTGCACCCCATGTCAATAACTCACGTCTGTGGGCATTCAATATGATCGAGTCGAATAAGGTCGATCCTAAGTGGGTGAAGGGGATCAACAGCCAGTGCGAGCGCCTGCTCGTTCCCTGTCCGCCCATGATTAAGATATATGAACAAAGTGGTGTAACCGTTCCGCTTGATTTTGTGCCTTTGGGGGTTGATTTATTTGGTTTTTCTGGTGAAGGCTTGTCTAAAATTCAACCAATGATGAAGCAGAATGACCCTTTTACTTTCCTCACTTACAGCTATGGCGGGCAACGTAAGGGAGCAGACTTGGCAGTCAAAGCCTTTGAACGAGCTTTTGAGGACATGCCAGAGTTTCGGCTTGTTATCAAAGTACGCGAAGGCTATGAGAATACCTGGCTGACGGAGATTGATAATCCACAAATTGAATTAGTTGTCGGTCGGCAGAGTGAACAAGACTGGATGGAGTTACAGCGCCAAGCACACTGTTTTGTGTTTGCGTCACGTGGTGAAGGGTGGGGGATGCCACCCCGCGAACTGACGTTAGCAGGTGTACCAACCATTGCCACCCAATGGTTGGGCATGTGGGACGCTGATCAGTGGGGGATTCCGGTGAAGGTTGCGAGCATGGAGACCTGTACATTTGATGATTATCAAGCCAATGCCATTGATGCAGAATGGTCACTACCCGATGTCAATCATTTGCAACAACAAATGTGCTGGGTGGTTGAAAACTATAGCCAAGCTCTAGAAATTGTTGCCAATGGATGCGCTTATTTGCTTGAGCACTTTGGTTGGCAGCGCGTCGGCAATGATCTGAAGGAGCTCCTTCAGCAATATGTCTAACCTGGCTGCCATTGGAATCCTTTGAGCGTGCCGATTTCTCCGGTGGGTATATATTGGCCTGCACCCGAGCTTTTGGCCACGAACACATTCCACTCGATTTGATGTGGCTGACCATCTCTGGGTATCAGGTCATCGGGCAGGGGATGCGATGTCAAGCGCGTAATGGCGTTCCATACAGTGCCATTGGTGCGATCCACGACCTGAACCACATAAAATTCATCCGGTTGTAAAATACCCACACTGACCCATTGTAAGGTGACTGATCCAGTTGCGGTTGCACCCTGGGGGGGGGAAATCAGCTTGGGCGCCTGAAATGTGGGTGTGGGTGTGGGTGTTTCATTGCCAGATGGCGTGGGTGACTGGGTGGGCGTGGGTGTTGGGAACACAACATTGACACATTGCCCAGCCTGCAAGAATGGACTGCATGATGGCCCGCCGCCTGGTTGCTCAAAATCACAGCCAAGAAAGTTAACGTTGGCGTTGATCTGACTGAATATCTCTAGTGTGAGGCCGCGATACTGTGAGATTATGCTGACGGCACTCTCGCCTTCTTCAACGATATGACAACGGATTTCTCCGACAATTGCTGAACTGACCCGATCTCGTGTTGCGACGACGGTGACTTCCAGAACAGCCGAAACAGGGGTGGGGCGTGGAATTAGAATGATCTGGCCTACGGGCGGCAGGGTATCTGCATTGGGCATATTGTCGTTGAGTGCGACAATCGTTTCTATGACATGAAGATCATAGGCATAGTTAAACGGCTCCTGCTGGATGATAAAGCCAATTGTATCGTCCTCCTGGATCGTATATTCCCAGGGGCCAGGCGTTTCTGTCGGGACGGCAGTCAACGAGGGAACCGGGGTAATCGTTGGTGGCAAAGTAACAACCTGGATCGAAAGTTGGGGGGTAAGTGATGGCGTAGGTGACGTGAGAACAGATGTTGACGTCTGTTGTGGCAAGGGTTCAATGGTACTGATGTCGATCTGCTCAACCGTAGGCGTTGTATCATCTGTTGCAAAGTTGCAACCCGCTAGGAAGCCAACCAGTCCTAACAGAGCACAGCAATATTGAGTCAGGCACCGCATACTAGCTTCCTTCCCAAACAAAGGTTATGGTTTCAGAAGTAAAGATAGGGTTTCCTCGATCATCCTCATTGATGACGCTTATTGTCCAGGCATAATCGTGGCGTTCGCCGACACCTTGCCATGCAGATGGTATCACGAACGACGTTTCAATGGTGGAGGCTGTATAGACGACTCCTGCTGTCTGGTCTTCAACGCGGATCAAGTAGGCTTGCCTTTCAGACAATGTCCCTGTCGGGCTCCAGCGCAACGTGATAAGTTCTGTGCTCTGGAAGAGCGAGCGGTCCTCGGGACTTTGCACACTCGGCACATTATATGTTGCAGTGATGGTCGGTCTCGGGGTTTCGCTACCAGATGCAGTCGGTGGAATTGTGGGGGTTGGTGTCGGTGCAGGCACACGAACTAACTGTCCTTGATTAAGAGAGACACTGCAGCGTGGTCCGCCGAAATCCGTGCCAAAGTCACACTGGGAGAACACGATCTCAGGGTTAAGCTGAGATAAAATTTCAACATTTGCTCCGTATTGCACAGCTATCGCAATCATGTTCTCACCCTCGACAACGGTATGGAACTGTATGCCTGGTTGTAGTGTAGGTGTTGGCACAAACAAAGCGTCAAAGTTTTCAGAAAATGGGTCCGATATATCGGCGTCATTGGCGGCTGATTCCTCGCCCGGATTGTCAGTCGGCTCGATCAGATTTGTATCACCCGTTGGCGTAGGCCAGGGGATTTCAAGACGTTGTCCCTGTGATATAGAATTGGCATCGCGGAGGCTGTTCGTTTCGACAACAATCGGCAGGACATCAAAGCTCTGATGCCCACAGCGTGCCACCACAGCATAGAGTACATCACCAGCCTGGACTTCCTGATAGCAGGGTTCGGGCGTTGGGGTGGGCGTGAGAGTTGCAGTTGGCGTAAGTGTAAGGGTTGGGCTAGTTGTTGGTGGGGCAGGCGTGACAGTTGGGCGGTTGGACGTAGGCCAGGGTGAGGGCGTTGCAGTATCTGCTGTTTCGAACATAGCTGCAGTTGCTGAAAGGGCGGTAGGAATTAAAGTGACGGTTGCTGCCGCTGCTACCAGAAATACGAGGATCAGGCCCATAACCAGTGAATACTGCCGGGCAACTGAGTTGAGTTCGGGTTCATATAGGTCAGTTTCGCCATGCCGGAAATCATACGCCAAATTAGTCTGTTGTGAGGGGGCTTGAATTGGTTGTTGGGTGGGCGTATCACGCAACGTCGTGCCACAATTCCAGCAGATAGCAGCACTTGGTTGATTGGATGTGCTGCAAATGGGACAGGTTTTTTGTGGCAAGAATGAACCTCACATAAGATGTCGATAAGCGTCCATTATACGTCTAGCTGGTGAGGTATGGAAGTTCACAAATGTTTACGGAATACCGACGGTAGTTCGGTATATAATGTATAAGTAGAGCAACGAAAACAAGGAATTGGAATAAATGTCAATTCGACGTGTTGTGGCCTATCATATTGCACGCTTGAATGATAAACGAGCAGATATTCGGTTGGAGTCTATTGAGGAATTGCGATTAATTTGCAATTCTGATTGCCTGGAGGCGCTCCAGAAAGTTTACACGAACGATGAAAGCCGGGAAGTTCGCAGGGCTGCCCAGGAGGCGGGCCGCGAGATTTACCTGAAGACGAAACTCCTGGAGTAATAAACACAGCGCACCTCCTCCGACTCAATCAGGTGCACATCTCACTTAGGCGTGCCTCGATCTGCTGTGCACTAGCCTGTAATTCCTCCAAGCGATATCGCTCACGCTGCACCACTTCCGGCTTGGCACGATTCACAAAGTTCTCGTTGTTCAACATCCCCTCAGTCTTCGCTAATTGGCCTTGTATTGTTTCTTGCTCTTTCTTAAGGCGCTGGCACTCAACTTCAAAGTCGATGATGTCCGCTAAAGGTAGGAACACGGTTACATCGCTTATGATTGCCGAGGCTGCGTTCTCAGGGGCATTGGCATCCACCGCCAGAATTTCTACATCCGGTACATTGCACAATCTGCCGAACATGTACTGATACTTGTCTATCATTTTGGCATAGTTTCCCGGTGCGATTAAGGCTTTGATCTTCTTGCCCGGATTGATGTTATACTGATTGTTGCGGATGTCACGTATCTGCCGCACCATCTCCATCAGGATGTTCATCTCAGCCTCAGCTTGCCCATTGATCAGGCTCTCATCAGCTTCTGGCCACTGCGCCACAATGAGCGCTTCTCCTTCAATGGGTAGGTAGCGCCAGATCTCCTCTGTAGCAAATGGCATAAACGGGTGGAGGAGGCGCAAACTCGTATCCAAGACATGGACCAGAACCTGCCGTGCTGCCATCTTTTCGTCATCTGTCCCACGATACAACGGATGCTTGCTGATCTCGATATACCAGGGCGCGAATTCCTGCCACAAAAAGCTGTAAATCTGCTTGCCTGCCTCGCCATATTGATAAGTGTCGAACAGGCGTTGCACTGAGCCAACCAGCGTATTTAGTCGGCTCAGTATCCAACGTGACGGCAAGTCAAGTGCCGATTTGTCTGGCAATCCTGATGGTATATCGCCCTCAAGATTACTGGTGGTAAAATTCGCCATTTGCCATATTTTGTTGACGAAGTTCCAGTTGTTTTCCACCCAGTCCATATCTAGGTTGATGTCATTGCCCGGCGTGCCACTTGTCACCAGCGCAAACCGCAACGGATCGGCGCCGTATTTCTCCACGACAGTTAGAGGGTCAATCGTGTTACCTAGCGTCTTGCTGAATTTACGCCCCTCGCTGTCGCGGACCAGACCGTGTAGGTAGACGGTGTGGAAGGGGGCTTTGCCAGTGAACCAGATGCCGAGCATAATCATGCGAGCCACCCAGAAGAACAGAATATCATGGCCCGTTTCCAGGATTGATGTTGGATAATAACGGGCAAGATCACCCGTGTCTTCAGGCCAGCCTAATGTACTGAAAGGCCATAGGCCGCTACTGAACCAGGTGTCCAACACATCTTCTTCGGGGGTCCAGCCATCACCAGAAGGTGCTTCTTTGCCCACATAGATTTCGCCGTCTTTGCCATACCACACCGGGATGCGATGCCCCCACCACAACTGGCGGCTGATGCACCAATCCTCGATATTTTCCATCCAGTGATAGTAAACTTTCTCATAGTGTTCTGGCACGATCCGAATATCGCCATTGCGCAACGCTGCGATCGCTTTTTCCGCCAACGGTTTGATCTTCACGAACCATTGGGTACTCAGAAGTGGCTCAACAATCTCACCACCACGTTGCGCACGCGGAATGACATGGGTGTGATCTTCGACTTTGATGACCAACTGCTCGGCTTCCATCTCTGCCCAAAGCTGCTTACGGCACTCGAACCGATCCATTCCTCGGTACTTCCCCGCATTTTCGTTCATGGTCGCGTTGCGCGTCATGACATTTATCAGGTCGAGATTGTGCCGCTGTCCAATTTCATAATCATTGAAATCATGTCCAGGTGTAATCTTCAACGCACCTGTGCCAAATTCTCGATCCACATAGTCATCGGCAATGATAGGAATCGAACGGTTGAGAATGGGTACGAGGGCGTTTTTGCCGATGTAGTTCTTGTAACGCCCATCCTCTGGATGGACTGCCACCCCCGTATCACCCAGAATCGTTTCGGGTCGCGTTGTTGCCACCGGGATATGACCACCACCTTCAACCGGATACTTAAAGTAGTACAGCTTGCCGACTTCCTCAAACCGTTCGACCTCAACATCTGAGACCGCCGTTTGCAGCCCTGGCGACCAATTCACCAGGCGCGGGCCGCGATAGATCAAGCCCTGCTCATAAAGACTGATAAATACATCGAGCACAGCACCAGAGAGACCCTCATCCAGCGTGAAGCGTTCCCGTTCCCAATCGCAACTTGCGCCCATCCGCCGCAGCTGGCGAATGATTGTACCTCCTTTTTCTTCTTTCCATTCCCAAGTACGAGTGATAAATGCCTCACGTCCAACCGCTTCACGGCTGGTTCCTTCAGACTGCAAGAGTTTTTCGACTTGTAGCTGCGTCGCAATGCCCGCGTGATCGGTTCCAGGAACCCACAGGGCTGCTTTGCCGCGCATCCGCTCATAGCGAATCATCAAATCTTCAAGCGCCGTGAACAACGCATGACCGATGTGAAGTTCGCCTGTAACATTAGGCGGCGGAATACTGATGACAAACGGCTCCGCAGCCTCCCCTGCGACCTCAGGCTTAAAGTAACCGTTCTTTTCCCACCACTCAAAGATGCGGGGTTCGGCTTCGGCAAAGTTAAAGGTTTTGGGCATTTCAGACATAGGCATTATGCTCCTCTCATCCCAAACAAAAAACCTTCCGTCCAACACAAGGACGAAAGGCTATCTTTCGCGGTACCACCTTGATTCTGGAAATGTTCCAGCACTCATTAAGCTATAACGGGCATTCCCGGCCAACACTACTGATTTCTGTTCGCATCAGCAACTCGCGGGTGACATTCCACAACCTATTGTGAGCAGACTTCCAGCCTATGATCTGCACTCTCTGGCACAGAAGAGAGTGTGTACTCTTCCCGGTCAACGTCGTTGCTATTTGATTTGATTACGACAGTATATCATGGTCTGTTGTGAGCCGTCAACAGATTAGGGCAACATGCTACGGATCCGGCCTGAGATCATGTCCATCGCTACAGTATTGAATCCGCCTTCGGGAATGATAACATCGGCATAGCGTTTACTCGGTTCGACAAATTCGAGATGCATGGGGCGGACTGTATCTAGGTATTGGTCAATGACGGATTCGGCGGTTCGCTCGCGTTCCATAATGTCACGTTGGAGGCGGCGAATGAAGCGAATGTCAGGATCAGTATCCACAAAAATCTTCACATCGAACAATTCCCGCAGTTCCGGCAACGCCAGAAGCAAGATGCCCTCAACCAGAATGATCGGCTGGGGTTCAACATGCACCGTTTGTTTGGTGCGACGGTCAGTCGTGAAGTTATAAATTGGCACTTCGACGGGCTGCCAGTTCTGAAGTTGCTTGATGTGTTCAATGAGGAGAGGCGTATCGAGTGCGTTTGGATGGTCAAAATTGATGGCTTCTCGTTGGATTTCGGGCAAGTGAGAGAGATCAATATAGTACGCATCGTGGGGTAGATAGGCGATGTGCTGGTGCCCCACACGATCCAGTACAGCATTGGAAACCGTTGTTTTACCGGAACCTGATCCCCCTGCAACGGCAATGGTTAGGGGCTGATGTTGTGATGCCATGATACATTCCTAACAGACAAAACCCGCAGACGAATGCGGGCTAGAATTAGGGTTAAGCCACCGATGGGACTTGAACCCATAACCTCGCGCTTACGAAGCGTACGCTCTGCCAGTTGAGCTACGGTGGCGTATTGATTGGCATTATAGCAGGCATATTTTAGCCAATCAATGTCGGAAATGCCGTGTCCCGGTAAAGACCATCGCCAGATTCGCTTTGTTGGCTGCCTCGATCACTTCGCCGTCACGAATGGAACCGCCGGGTTGAATGATTGCGGTAATGCCTGCTTTGACCGCTTCCTCAATACCATCAGCGAAGGGGAAAAAAGCGTCTGATGCCATGACCGCGCCCTTCGCACGATCCCCCGCTTTTTTTGCTGCCAAACGTACCGCATCAACCCGGCTGGGCAGACTACCACCGACACCAACAACGGCGTTGGGAACGGCAAGGACAATGGCATTGGATTTGACATGCTGAACAGCTTTCCAGGCAAACTTCAACGCATTGATCTCTTGCTGCGTTGGATGGCGTTGTGAAACAGTTTTCAGAACAATGCCCTCCGGGTCACCCAGATCAACTCGCTGCAAGAGCAGCCCTTTATGGACTGACCGGATTTCCGGTTCAGAGCCATCAAACGGATGCGTCATTTGCAGTAGACGGCAGTTTTTTCGTTTCGATGCCAGCTCTTCCTGTGCCTCTGAGGTAAATGAAGGAGCCGCGATGGCTTCTACAAACAATGTCCCTAGCGCTTCGACTAATGGCTCATCAACTGGGCGGTTGACGGCAATCACACTACCAAACGCCGAGACCGGATCAGATCGCAACGCTAGCGGAAATGCTTCAGCTAAGGATTCCCCCGAAGCGATTCCGGTTGGGGTGAGATGTTTTACAACGACGACTGTTGGCTCATCATAACTGCTGACGGCACGCCATGCAGCATTGAGGTCAAGAATATTGTTATAGGACAGTTGCTTACCGCTGAGCAGTTTCCCACCTAATGGGCCAGCATCCGGTTGATGTCCGTAGTAAGCTCCCAGTTGGTGTGGATTCTCCCCGTAGCGCAGGTCTTCAATCTTGTGCATCCCAATCGATACCTGCAAGGGTAATTCATCTGTCATGGCGGCGGTCATGGTTCTTCGTGAAAGATAGGCGTGAATGGCGGTGTCATAGTCCCGTGTATGGGCAAAAGTTTTGATTGCTAGTTCCCGTCGTAACGCCAGATCAACCTCACTTGTGGCACGTAGTGACGCGATAATGCGATTGTAGTCGTCTGGTCCGCAGACCGAGATGACATGGAAGAAATTCTTAGCAGCCGCCCGCAAGAGCGTGACACCACCAATATCAATTTGTTCAACGGCCTCTTGTAAGGTCACCCCCGCCTGTGTCACTGTATTGCGGAAAGGATAAAGGTTGCACACCACCATTTTGATTGGGGCATAACCATGTTGGGTTAGTTCACTGTGGTCACTCTCTGTGTCACGGGACAGAATGCCTGCATGAATGGCCGGGTGTAAGGTCTTAACACGCCCTCCAAGCATTTCAGGTAATTGGGTGAGTTGTTCAATAGGCGTGACAGATATGCCCGCTTCTGAAAGAACGCGGCTGGTTCCACCACTGGAAACCAAATCCCAACCTAGTTCAACAAGACTCTTGGCAAATTCGACAATGTTGCTTTTATCTGAGACACTAATCAGCGCACGTGGCATAACAAAGTTTTTCCTTTGGTGCTGTGTTAAAAGTATATAAATACATGACCAATGTACTCGCCAATACAGTACAAATGTCATATAATGTGAATAAATTCACAATATCGAGCCAAGGTGAGAAATAATGACTCATCAAGATCGCCCTAGAATTATAATTGTGGGGGCTGGATTTGGTGGTTTATTCACCGCACGTACCCTGACAAAGCATCTTGTTGATATTCTGCTGATTGACCGCAATAACTATCATACGTTCACGCCATTATTGTATTAGGTGGCGACCTGTGCCCTTGATCCAAGTGAGATAGCTTACCCAATACGCGGTGTTTTCCGCAAGAACCGGAACCTTCGCTTTTTGCTTGGTACTCTGACTGATGTTGACTATGAATCGCAGACAATCACGGTTAATGCACAGGGAAAAGAACAGATCGAAACCTATGACTATCTTGTTATAGCGCCCGGCACTGCTACGAACTTTTTCGGCAACAAATCACTCGAACACCATACCTTTGGTCTCAAGACAATTTCAGAAGGTGTTGCGCTGTGTAGTCATGTTCTGAAGCTCTTTGAGCAAGCTGCCTGGGAAAAGGACGACCAGAAACGACAATCCCTAACAACGTTGGTCATTGTCGGTGGCGGCCCAACCGAGTTGGAAACAGCCAGGGCATTGTATGAGCTTTATAATTTCGTCCTCAATCGTGAGTACGGGCACAGCAATGGTCTACGGGCACGAGTCCTGTTAGTAGAGGCAACAAATCGACTGTTAGCTCCATATCCTCAACCGCTGCAAAATGCTGCACTCCGTCAGCTAGAGGGGCTGGGTGTTGAAGTCATCCTGGAGCAGACCGTTGAGGAAGTCACTGAAGATCAGATTGTACTCAGCAGCGGCGAGATCATACATACACACGCACTAATCTGGGCAGCTGGGTAAAGGGTTCACCTGTCGCAGATTGGCTGAATGTTGACTTGGAGCGTGGCGGGCATGTGCCTGTGGAGCCAACATTGGAGGTCATTGGGCACCAATCCATCTATGTGATTGGTGATCTTGCCTATCTAAAAGACCCGGATGGCGAACCATATCCGCAGATGATCCCAATTGCACAGCAACAGGGCAAGCTTGTCGCTTAGAACATTATGAAGCAGATTAATGGGCAGCGACAACGCGAGTTTGAATACTTCGATAAAGGCATCATGGCGACGATAGGCCGCAGAGGGGCTGTGGCCTGGGTGTTTAATCGGATTCAACTTTCCGGGTTCCCCGCCTGGGTTGCATGGCTTAGCCTGCACCTCATCACCTTGCTCGGCTTCAAAAATCGGATCGTTGTGTTTGTCAGTTGGGTTTGGAACTACCTGACCTAAGGCCGAACCCAGTGCGGAATCTCTGAAGGGTGACGAACACAAAAGAGTGCTGAATGTCTCAGAGCATATGTTCTGAAAAATCACGCTGTATGAGTCTTGAAGATCATCAACAAAGCTACGATTTTGCCCCGTGATCACCAACCCCGCACCCAACGTTTGGGGTCGGCCTGGAACCCCTTGGCAGGAGAACAATGCACTAGCCACCCATAGGCAACCGGCACACAAAAATGCTTACGATCCCGGCGCTTCAACTGTAAACGTAATCGTCAACGGTGTCCCCGCCTCACCCTGTCCATCCGCTTCAGTGTAGGGCGTCGCCGTCAACCTATACGTCCCCGGCTCAGCCAGCCAAGCATGATAATCCCCGTTGTCGTCGCCCTTCAGCGCATAGGCGTCCTCATTCTCCACCTTAAAACGCGGCTCCTCGTTCAGCCCAAACACCACACTCCCCACCCTCGGCGGCTCCGTCTCCACCCGAATAGTGATCGTCTCCTCAGTGATCGTGTCGCCATCAGCCAGCGGCCGGATGTCCTCATCCGCATCAGCATCCACCAGCATGAAGCCCGTAACAGCCTGAGCCGGTAGCACGATCACCAGTCCCCCTTGAAAGTAGGCGATCTCGTTGGTGATGGGATTGACATCTAGACTGTAAACAACTTCATCTGTCGTCATTGTATCGATCCGTTGTAAGTTATCCGCTTCCCAGATGTAGAGCTTTTGATCGCCACCACCACTTGCCAGCCGTTTGCCGTCCATCAGCCACTGAACATCCATAGCCCCTCTAAATGCATCACTGGCATGAGCTTGGACGCTCTCCACCATGATCTCATTGAAGGGATCCCAAACGTGGATCTGACCATTGCTACCAGCCACTGCCACCAGGGACCCATCAGGATCCCAGGAGACGGCATTCACGCTTTCTAATAAGTCTGAATTATCTATGACTACCAGCTGTTCTCCGGTGACAGCATCCCATAGGATCAGTTGAGAGTTCCAGTCACCACTTACGATATACCTTCCATCCGGACTCCAATCAACCGATGAAACGAAATTCTGATGACCAAGAAACCAGGTTGGGTTGCGGTTACCGGTTCGGGCATCATAGAGACTGATCAAACCCAGACTGTCGCTGACAATGATTTGCGAGCCATCTGGGTTCCAGGCCAGATCAAAGAAGGCAACATGAAGATCGGAATAGATGGCTGAGGTCTGGCGAACGACCAACTCCCAGGTGTTGGTATTCCAGATCAGCAAGTGCCCGGCAGCATCTGCGCTGGCCAAGCGTGTGCCATCCTGGTTCCAGCCGACAGCAAAGACTTCCGCCTCATAACCTCGCAAAGTCTGGATGGTTTGTCGGGTCTCGGCATCCAGGACTTCAACCGTCTGGTTGCTGGTGGCAACTGCCACCAGCTTCCCGTCGGGACTCCAAGCAATGTCTGAGATTGCATTGTGAGTAGATTGGGCAACGTTCATGATCCCACTGAGGACGCTCAATCCACTAACCAACAATAAGAGGGTGATTTGTTTCAACTTTTGTGTACACATTTGTGATCTCCTAATTCTAACTGCTGAAATGACACCCTACTCTAGCACCCGTCGCTGGATCGGTTTCGGGTGTGGTGCCAATAAACATCTGGCCCATAGGGGGATTGTTTCCTTGGGAGTAAGTTCGGGAAGCGAAACCACAAAGTCGGGCGAAGCGAGCGACCTCGGTATCCGATACATTAACCGAAGTACCCAAGCCCCGCGTGCCAAAACCGTAAGGTTGCCCCCTTGCGACACCTGTCCGCCAACTGGCATCCGTCGGGTTCAGAACCAGGCTGGCTGCTGCCGATACCGCTCGTGCTTGATTTTGAAAATACGGGCGCTGCGCATCATTCATATTGTTTGTGAACTGTTGATAACCATCATCCAGTTTGCCGTCCCGTGCTGGCTGGAAGTAGTCCAGGAACGTGTACACCTCCTGCCCCTGACAACCATCCCGACCACAATCGGTGTGGAACTGACGCGAAATCGCTTCAGTTGCCCAGTTGTTAAGACCCGTGTTCAGAATATACGCCCCATACTCGCCCTGGATCAGGGCCGTCAGCAGGATCGGGTAAGTCAGCGTTTTCCCTCTCATTGCCTCTGAGTTGATCAAACTCAACAGACTCACATGAACCCAGCAATGCTCACGATCCCTTCCTGACAAGGCAGCTGTACAGGCTGCCAGCGTCCTTTGGGTGAAGCGGTTGACATTAAATGCCACTGGGACTGAGGCCAAATTAACCGAAGCAGTCCCTCCGCGCCAATCCAGGATGTTCACGATGTTGCCCGCTGTCACCTGCCCGATCACCGCACCCGTGCGCGCGTTCACCCGCGTGACCTGCCGCTTGTTCAACGCCACCACGACCTCCTTCCCGTCTGGCGACCACGCTTGGTTCCAGTTTTAATGGTTGTCATCACTGAAAGTCACGCCAGCCACCTGCAAGAAACCGGCGCACCAGCAGGTTCAGCTACGATCCCGGCGCTTCAACTGTAAACGTAATCGTCAACGGTGTCCCCGCCTCACCCCGCCCATCCGCTTCAGTATAAGGCGTGGCTGTCAACGTATACGTCCCCGGCTCGGCTTGCCAGACGAAGTAATCGCCATCTCGATCCCCAGCCAGCGCATAGTTGGGTTCATTCTCCACCTTGTAGCGCGGCTCCTCATCCAACCCAAACACCACACTCCCCACCCTCGGCGGCTCGGTGTTAGCGCGAATCGTGATGTTACGCTGGCTGGTTGGATACCCATTGTATAGGGGATAAATGTCTTCATCAGTAGCGGCATCCACCAAGCTAAAGGAGATGACTGCCTGACCCTCAAGAGGTGTGATCAGGCGGCTGAACGCGGTTCCTTGTGCTTCCTGAGGCAAAGTCAAATTAATCGGTGTCCGATCTGACCCATCGATGTTGATGCGATAGTCTTGCTGGGGTGTATCAAACA
Organism: Phototrophicaceae bacterium; assembly: GCA_965223785.1. GTDB lineage: Bacteria > Chloroflexota > Anaerolineae > Aggregatilineales > Phototrophicaceae > CBDCXN01. Next base: position 4,949,812 of record OZ245017.1, read on the forward strand.
CAATGGCATCATTGCTGAGCCAGGCAAAAGACCCTGTATCTGATTTCTCATCAGCGATGCGGGTCAAACCTGTACCATCAGCATTCATGTAATAGTAATCCTCCTCTGGTCCACGAACGGCGATCTTGGTTCCATCCGGTGACCAGGTGGGTATCATATAAAATTGATCGTCATTTGTTAGTTGACGTCTGTTATGTCCACCGGCATCAATGATATTGACCTGAGATGTTCCTGTTTGTTTCGATATAAACACGAGTTTCTGTCCATCCGGCGACCAGGCAGGATCTATATTGATTCCCACACCTTGAGTCAGGTTGTGCATGGATGAGCCATCGGCGGTAATGATAACCAAGTCAATCCCATCTTCAGAATCCGACAGATAGGCAATTTTCGTCCCATCCGGCGACCAGACTGGAGAATCTTCATCAATTGAATTGTGAGTCAACTGTCGGAGGTTTGTGCCATCCACATCTATCACATACAGTTCCAGATCACCATCCCGGTCCGATATGAAGACGATCTGGGTCCCATCTGGTGAGAGATCAGGTGCAGCTTTATAATGCTCATCATCCAACAATATCGTTTCTTGACCTGTTACAGTATCAAAGATGAGTATCCGACTGGATCCATCTTCAAAGTCAAATTCATCGTAGACCACTTTGTCACCTAATAGTCCCTCCTGTGCCCAGACAGGTGTTGGGGCAAACAGGACAAGACAAATGAACAGTAGAAAACGCTGGTAGATTTTCATATGGCTTCACTCCTTATACTGAACAAGCACTGAGATTAGCCAACCGGCCTTCAGTGGTGGTGATAACTGAGATGTAAGTACAACGAGGTGATGTTAAGTGCGGGCCAACAACCGCTTCATTCGCGTCGTCTCCCCAAACAGTGTTGGTGTTGGTGTTGAAACCCATTGTTGTCTTGCCGTTACTGAACACATGGGTGATGACCAGATCATACTGCTCATTCCGATTGAATGCCGGGTAGGTGGTGCTGCCAGCGGGGAGGACGGTGTTGCCCCAGGCAGAGGGATGATTTGGACTTTGACCCGAACGCCAAGTAGTGAGATTGCCAGTGATTGCATCCTTGATTTTCACATCATAATTAAACATGCCTCCCAGGGAAATTTCTTTATGCAAATCGACTGTGCTAATAGGCTTATTGTCCCTAATTCTGTTCCACGTTCTGTAATCAACTCCAGTCAAGCCAAGCACATTGACGATCATCTGTGTGCCCGATGGCTTGACCCGATCTATCCAAAACTGGCTCGTGGCTAACCACCCGACTAGCTGATCGTAGGTGCAGCTATACCCACCCCCGCCATATCGACACCCACCCGATTGCAGATCAAAGAAGTTCCGCACGAACGCCTGCAACGATGTCTGTGACCCCTGATACGTCCCTAATTCCCCATTGTAGACTGCCGAGAACAAATCCCACAGGCTCGGTGCTCTCCCCGTATACTCGACAAAGAAGCCATAGAACATCAGATAGCTGTACTTGGCACACACAGACTTGTGGCTCGAATTACAGGCACCATACAGATTTCGGGATAGTGACACTCGATTCAGCGTTGACGTACTCGCGTTTCGCAGCAAACGGCTCGCCCTTGCCAAATGGGAAGCAGGCGGCGAGACAATCGAGGTAAACAGCAATGTGTTGGCGTTGTCGGGTATGGTCGTTGACGGGGCAGGCACAGTCCCTCCGCGCCAATCCAGGATGTTCACGATGTTGCCCGCTGTCACCTGCCCGATCACCGCACCCGTGCGCGCGTTCACCCGCGTGACCTGCCGCTTGTTCAACGCCACCACGACCTCCTTCCCGTCTGGCGACCACGCCTGGTTCCAGTTGTGCTCTATCGGCGCCGACAACGTCAGCGTCACCCAGGTTGATGTGGCAAAATCCATGATAAACACCTTCCTCGGAAACACTGCCCGCTCACCCGCCGTCATCGCCAGCAGGATCCGCCGGCTGTCCGGTGACCAACGACCCCCAACCCCAGCCGTCGAGACCTGACGACCCGTCCGCCCTGTCGCATCCACGATATAGCTGCTCTTCTGGATTTCACCCACCCAGCCTCGTGCCGTTCTCATGGATGTGAGCAATTGACCCCCAAGCAAGATCCACCGACCATCCGGCGACCAATCCACCTGACCAACACTCTGATATACTTGCCGGGTCGTCGGCGAGAGCAGCCGGTTGCTTGTCTGAACCAGGATCGTATCTCCCCCCAACCTCGTGCTTGGCGTCCGCCAAATCTTGCCATCGCGGATGAAGATGATCTGCCGACCATCCGGCGACCAGGAAAAGTCCAGTTCCAGACTGACCGAATTGGTCACCTGGATCACATTGCCCCCAGCGGCATCCATCACGAATAGGTTGCGCGAGCCATTTCGGATGGCAACAAACGCGATCTTGCGCCCATCCCGCGACCAGCGAGCGTGGAGGACGTTGCGCATGACCTGCTGACGACCCGTCCCATCGGGTCGAATAGTATACAGATCATGCTGTGTCGTCACGCTGTTGTAGGTGGCCAGCAGCAGACGCGGCTCGATTGGCGGGTTCGCCGCTAGTGCCAGGCTCTCCGCTTGACCAGCGGTTACCCGCTCGGATGGCGGCGGATAACGAATGACACCCGTGAACAGCACGTTATCCAGACGATAGCTGCCCTTGCCCTCGTTGTCAGGCATAAACGCGACCTCCCCCTGTGGCAGCGGCTCAGGATCGGTGATTTGGATCACGGGGTGTCCCTCCACCCCAATCGCAACCTCACCCCCCTGGATGTGCAGGCTCAGGCTGAGCCATTCAGCCGGTGTGAATGAGGTCTCAGCTAAGAGTTGGGTGGATTTGTACAGCCGCAACCAGCCATCCGGCGCTAAAGTCACCTGGTATGACCCGCTTTCACTCCGTTTGACGACGAGTTGGACGGGGCTGCCATCTAAGGCAAGGTCCACCTGAAGTTTCAGATCAAGCACCCCACCATACTGCAAGGGCACCCCATCAAATCCTGGGGACACCACCAGACCCTTGCCTGTCCGCCCGGCTGGTGTCCAATCGCTCAGGTTGAAGACCAGGCCATCCAAGAAAGCGGGGTCGTCAAAGTCCTGGCTGAAGGCAAACCGGGTGTCATGAGGTCCCAAAGTAGTGGACAAGCCAAGCGGGACGTTCGGATCAAAGACGGGCACATGAGTATCGCCATCACCACCAACGGGTTCAACTAGATCAGTGCTGGTCAGGTCAAAGACGGGAACAACCGCCTCATCAGGTTCATCAGGCGGTTCCTCCTGAGCTATCGTCCCCCAACCAAACGACAACAGGATCATCAACATAAAAGAGCAAGCATAAAGGTGTTGAGCCATAACTTACTCCTAATATACAGAGTACCCATACTTATATTGTATAGAGCGAAACTGGTACATCAAGTGATCGTAGAGTAAGCATCAGGCAATCGTCGGTCAAGCGTAGGGTCAGGCATGGATTTGCCCGCTTGACAATTGGGATACCCTCAACAATACAGAACACACGTTCTGCAACACGTTCTCCCAAATCACACGTTTTCAACTAAACTGAGACTGTATCAACGACTTGGAGGCTATTTTGACTGCCGGTTTTCCCGCCCTGCGTGTGCTACTGCGCGACAACGTGCACCCTCAACCGGAGGCGCGCCTGCCACTCAGCCTGCATCAACGACTTGGAGGCCGCTTTGACTGCGATATTTCGCCATTTCCTGCCGGCTTTCCGCCGGTTTTCCCTGGTTCTTCTGCCAGTTCTCCGCCTCCTCTGCTGCGGCCATTTTTTTGTTGCGCCGCCGCAGCAACCCACCCATTTTCGCTGCTATTTCTTACCATTTTCCTACCGGTTACCGGTTCTTCCGCCACTTATCCGCCACTTCCAGCGGTTTTTGCTGCAATTTTCCCCGGTTTTCCGCCGGTTTTCCCTGGTTCTTCTGCCAGTTCTCCGGTTTCTCCACGTTGCTGCGGCCATTTTCTTGTTGCGCCGCCGCAGCCACCCACCCATTTTCGCCGCTATTTCCCACCATTTTCCTACTGGTTACCGGTTCTTCCGCCACTTATCCGCCACTTCCCGCGGTTTTTGCCGCAATTTTCCCCGGTTTTCCGCCGGTTTTCCCTGGCTCTCCTGCCCGTTCTCCGCTTCCCTGTTGCCGCCACCGTTTTTTCTTGTGCGGCGGCGGCAACAAAGGACGATTCGGCCCACAAGCTCACTCGTCTTGCTTAAAGAAACGTTTCCCCTTGATGGGTTCCGGCAGCAGGCTTTCATCGGTATAGGCTTGATACCCCTCACCATAACCCAACTCCTTCATCAGGTGGGTTGGGGCATTGCGAATTGGCAAGGGGATGGGCAAGTTGCCACTGTGATTGACCTCCTCCAACGCCCGGAAATACGCTTCATGGGATGCCCGATTTTTAGGAGCAAGAGCCAAATAAGTCGTGCCATGCGCAAGGTTGATCTGGCACTCAGGATACCCAATTGTCTCAACAGCCCGGAATACGTTGTTGGCGATATCTAAAGCAGTCGGGTCAGCTAGACCAACATCTTCACTGGCGAAAATGACAAGACGCCGTGCAATGAACTTGGGGTCTTCTCCCCCTGCGACCATCCGTGCCAGATAATAAAGTGCGGCGTCAACATCGCTGGCTCGCATACTCTTGATAAAGGCGCTGATTGTGTTGTAATGTTCTTCGTCAGCCCTGTCATAGCGTAGATGCTTGCTTTGTAAGGCTGACTTCAGATTTTCAACTGTGAGAAGCGGATTGTTGTCCGATATATAGAGTTTCGCCGCGTTTTCCAGCAGATTGAGTAGTTGGCGGCCATCGCCGTTTGCAAACGTAACCAAAAAACTACGAGCATCATCCGCGACCTCAATCTCAAGCACCTGCACACCACGCTCTATGATCTCGTGCAGGTCTGCCTCAGATAACGCTTCCAATACATAAACCTGAGATCGTGAGAGCAGGGCAGAAATGACCTCAAAACTTGGGTTTTCGGTTGTCGCGCCGATTAAGGTAATTGTGCCATCTTCAACATAAGGGAGCAGAAAATCCTGTTGTGCTTTGTTGAAACGATGGATCTCATCCAGAAAAAGGATAACTCCGCCCGGTGCATGACGATCGCCATCAATCATCTTTTCCATCGGCGTGCGCGTGTCTGCTGCTTGGGCCACTGTCCGTCGTAGATCGTCTTTCCCGGCGTTGACAGCCGACAGCGTTACAAACTTGCGCCCAGTTTCCCTTGCGATGAGATGGGCCAGAGTCGTTTTGCCAACCCCCGGCGGCCCCCAGAAAATCAAAGACTGCAAATGATTGTGCTGAATGGCGTTGTATATGGGTTTACCAGCATCGACCAGATGCTTTTGACCGATGAATTCGTTCAAGGTTGACGGACGGATTTGATCTGCAAGGGGTTGTGTGTTTTTCATGCTAGAATGCCTAACATTTGCGTGATACAACTTAACTGCTGAATTGCAAAAAAGGACAGATTCAAAATGAAACCCGTGATGCTTATCATACTCGATGGCTGGGGTATCCGCGAGATGAAACAGGGCAATGCTGTGCGCCTGGGCAAGACTCCCAATTATGACCATTGGCTGGCAACACAGGAACGTGCCATTATCGATACCTTCGGCGAACATGTTGGGCTGGTTCCGGGGCAAATGGGTAACTCTGAAGTAGGACATCTCAATCTAGGAGCAGGACGTGTTGTCTATCAAGACATTTCACGCATTGATAGCGCTATTCAGGAACAGACATTGGGGCAACAGCTTGTGTTAGTTCATGCGCTGGGGCGTGCGAAGGCTGAGGGTAAGAAAGTCCACCTAATTGGCTTATTGGGGACAGGGGGAGTGCATAGTCACCAAGGTCATCTCCATACATTGCTTGACATTAGTAAAAACAATCAACTTGATCCGATCATCCATATTATCACGGATGGACGAGATACCCCGCCAGACAGCGGCATTGGTTTTCTTGTCAATTTACAGGAAAAGATCAATTCTTTGGGCGTCGGGCGAATTTCGACAGTATCTGGACGATACTATGCGATGGATCGGGACAAGCGCTGGGATCGTACCAAGCGGGCTTATCAGGCTATTGTTCGGCGGGAAAGCGCTATTACTGCAGCTTCAGCGGAGGAAGCCATCAAGCAGTCCTATGAGCAGGATGTGACGGACGAGTTCATTGAGCCGACAGTCATTGACAGCGACGATAACCTGACGATTGAATCGGGTGATGTCGTGATTTGCTATAACTTCCGGGCAGATCGGATGCGCCAGTTGACACGAGGGCTATCGATCAAAGCTCAAGAGGATTTTGATGAAGCAGACTTCATAGAGGACCTGGAAGTCATCACATTTACAGTGTATGAAGATGATCTGCCTGTTAAGGTTCTTTTTGACAAGGAAATCTTGACGAACACATTGGCGGATGTCATCAGTAAAGCAAGACTCAAGCAATATCATTCGGCGGAAACCGAGAAATATCCGCATGTAACCTTCTTCTTTAACGGACGCAACGAAGACCCATTCCCAGGTGAAGATCGCAAGATTGTGCCATCCCCCAAAGTGGCGACATATGATCTACAACCAGAGATGAGTGCACGCGAGTTGACAGCGGAAACCCTCAACCGTCTAGAAACAACAGATGATGACTTTTTGCTCATTAACTTTGCTAATCCTGATATGGTCGGGCATACGGGCTCATTGGAGGCTGCGATTAAGGCTGTTGAATGTGTGGATGAATGTGCGGGGCAGTTGGTTGAAAAAGTGGTCGAGAAAGGGGGTGTTGCCGTCATCACCGCCGATCATGGCAACTGTGAGCGCATGATAAACGAGATTAGCGGCGATCCCCACACCTATCACACGGTTGGCCCAGTATCGCTCTTCGTCATTAGCCCTGAATATCATGGACTATTCTCTCGTGGAAGATTGGCGGATGTTGCACCGACGGTGCTTGAGTTGATGGGTTTAGACCAACCGGAAGAGATGACAGGTACGAGTTTGTTAGAGCATACAGGGGCTTAGCTGGGTGATCTGCCCACCAGGATGATGACTGTGCGGGCATTTACCAGGATAGAGTCCTGGTCACTAAGAACGGGTTCAGAACCAGGTTTGTAGATTTCTGGTTGATCTAGGGCGCTGGTATCCGCGAACATATGCCAACGCCAGTTATTATATAAGTGGGGAAGCTCAAATTGATGAGGTTCCCAGTACATGTTCATCGCTACATACACCGAATCGTCGTCTGCGTGCTGCCCATCAAGCATAAAGGCTAACATCCGTGCATGGTCGCCCCAAGCTGGATCCCGGGCTCGTGTGCCATGCCAACTGATGTCGGTGTACCCGCTGCCGACCTGATCTTCGTGCGAAAAATGATATGGACTGCGGAGAATCGGGTGAGCATGACGGAAGGCAATGCAACGCTTAAAGAAATTGAACACATCATAATTTTCTTCGAGATTGCCCCAATTCAGCCAGGTCAGATCATTGTCGTGGCAGTAGGTATTGTTGTTGCCCTGTTTTGATCGTGCCATTTCATCACCCATCAGAATCATCGGTGTACCCCGGCTCATCATCAAGATGGCTAGGCTGTTTTTTATCATGCGCTTGCGCAGTATGTTGATCTCAATGGTATCTGTCTGCCCCTCATGACCACAGTTCCAACTGTAGTTGTCGTTGGCCCCGTCTCGGTTGTTTTCGCCATTGGCATCGTTGTGTTTCTCGTTATAGGCCCATAGATCAGCTAGTGTAAAGCCATCGTGGGCTGTGATGAAATTGATGGAAGCTGCTGCCCCCCGATCTGAATAAAGATCGGGTGAGCCTTGAATACGTTCTGCTGCCTCCCAGATGATGCCCATATCGCCTTTGATAAAACGGCGAATAGTGTCTCGATATTGCCCGTTCCATTCTGCCCATCGTTCATACGCAGGGAATGAGCCAACTTGATAGAGTCCGCCCGCATCCCAGGCTTCTGCGATCAATTTGCAGTTTGCCAAGACAGGATCATGCGCTAACATCTCCAATAGCGGTGGGTTCGCCAACGGTTCGCCTGTTTGGGCACGTCCTAGGATCGAAGCCAGGTCAAAGCGGAACCCGTCAATATGATATTCTGATACCCAATAGCGCAGGCAGTCTAGAACCATGTTCCGCACTACTGGATGGTTGGCGTTCATCGTGTTGCCCGTGCCACTGAAGTTGTAATAATGTCCATTGGGTGTCAGCAGATAGTAAGTTTTGTTATCGATTCCCCGAAATGAGATTGTTTCGCCATGTTCATTACCTTCCGCCGTGTGATTAAAGACCACATCCAGCATGACCTCGATCCCATTGCTGTGCAGGTCTTTTATCATTGTTTTGACTTCATCGACCTGCATTCCCAAGGTCCCGGTTGCAGCGTAGCCTGCTTTGGGTGCAAAGAAGCCAACAGTGCTATATCCCCAATAATTCATGAGTTGTTCGCCTGTATTGGGATTCACGCGGTCATATTCAAATTCATCAAACTCGAATATCGGCATGAGTTCGACGCAATTGACGCCTAGTTCTTTGAGATAGGGAATTTTCTCGCGGATTGCGGCGTACGTGCCCGGATAGCGCACCCCAGACGAAAAGTGTCGCGTAAAACCGCGAACGTGCATCTCGTAGATTACAAGGTCTTCAATCGGGATATTCAGCGGACGATCATGCCCCCAGTCGTAGTCATCGTTGATAAACTGACCCCGATGGACATAATCTGAATCGCCATTTTGCATCACACCCCAGGCTTCGCGCCCACCGATGCGTTTGGCGTAAGGATCAAGCAGAACATGACGGGGATCGAACCGATGACCTGCATAAGGTTGCCAGGGACCATCAATGCGATAGCCGTACTCAATCTGTTCAGGATTCAGGTCAAAGACGACCATCGCAAATACATCGCCTACCCGAAACTCGCTGGGGAACGGTATTTCCACCAAAGGCTCTGGTTGGTCTTTTTCATAGAGGACCAACGCGCAGCTTGTTGCATGACGCGAAAATATAGAGAAGTTGATGCCGTCTGGGACAAAGGTTGCCCCAAACGGAAGCGGACGCCCCATTCGCAGTTTGTAGTCGCCGAATCTATGGGTTGGATCAGAGTCAATGCGATGATTGGGGCTCATCCCAATGCCTTGATTGCAGCGGTACGGTCTTCCATGATGCGAAAGTGATCGAGAAAGCCCGTAATTGACATAATATCCTGAATCTCTTCGCGCAGTCCAGTTAGGATGATACGACCTGCACTTTCGTTGACCAATCGATAAATCACCAATAGTGTTCGTAGACCTGCACTTGACAGGTAAGTCACGTTTGACATGTCTAGCAAGATACGCTTGCCTTCTTGTGCAAATGGCAGAATTTGTTCCTGTGCCTGGGGGGCTGTTAGGGCATCCAATTCACCCCAAATCTCAATGGCAGTAACGGAATTAATCTGATTGATGACAATATCCATGATGGTCGCATCCACAGTCTAACCTCTCAATGAACAAAATATATTATATATAATCATATGAGGTATAACGCAAATGCGGCAGTTGTGCCACTGTTTCCTCGTAGTGGTTGGCGATCTATGGGTGAGATTCTGGTTGCTGCTGCGCAACAAAAAAATAGCAGCAGCAGAGGAGAAAAGTGGAAAACCGGCAGAAAATGATGGGAAGTGGCGGCAATTTGCAGCAAAAACGGCCTCCAAGTTGGTTGTTTAGTCTCAGTGTAGCTGAAAAAGTTGATTTGGGTGAACATGTTGCAGAACACACATTCTGTATTCAAAAGCCACCACACTTCCCTGGTAGTTTCGTGAACTTAGCGTGATTCTTGTACGGATAACACAAACGGCCCCTCGAATCGATCCTGGAATGTGCTCACTTCAATGATGACTGTGATATCTTGCTGTGATACCAAACCGACCAGCGCCGAGCTCCCACTCTTGCTTAGCTGAGTGTCCTCGTTGGTGATCTGCAAGTTCCCATCCATGTCGTAAAGGCGCAATACCGTCGTCAGTTCACCATCGTCAGTTCCAGCTAATGTAATGTCGATCGTAGTGTTGCTGGGTAGTTCCAGTTTATAGCGGAGGCGTTTCCCGATCTCAAACTGGCCCAGAACATCATCACCAATGGCAATTGACCCACCATCTTCAGTTGGTACATCAATTGCTGCGTTGAGCGCTTCGATCCCGTATTCCAATATGGGGTCGTTGTCGTTGAACAATGTCTCTTCGTTCACTGGTACACGGATGGTCGGTACAACACCTGTGCCCTCGATATGGATGTCACCATCGGCATTTACAGAACGTGTCACCGTGATGCGAACGGTGACATCCAGAGGCATTTTGAAGTCATTGACGCCACCACCTAGGCCAGCCGTCGGATACATACCAACAATATCAGCACGACCTTCGAGCGACATATCATATACAAAACGCTCACACGCACTAGCACAGTTCTCGCTAATTAACACTGCTACTGGACGCCGATAGCGCATCTGCTCTGGAGGGAGGTAGAAGCGTTCCTGCCCCCGTTGATCGAAGAAGAAGTCATCCGTTTCTTCGCTATATGTTCCCCGCCCGCCCAGAATGAGTTCTTCATCAAAGAAATAGGCTGCCATCTGGTCAGCGATGAAGGGGAAGCCGCCCCCATTTTGCCGCATATCAATGATGAGACCAGGGACACCTGCTGCATTGAAGGATTGGATCATACGCTCCCATAGTTGGATAGTCAGTAGCTGATTATCCAGAAAGCCATAAATTGCGGTATAACCATAGCCATTGTCCAAAACCCGAAACTCGACAGGGAGTTCGAACCCCGTCAATGTAATTTGGGAGCCTTCCTGTAAGCTCTCGAATTCTTCGCTGGTCAAAAGGGTCGTGGTGGTTGATTTAGTATCGCCAGGATTGGCAAACTCAATATCGACGAAGCTCGTGTTGAGGTCAAAGCGAATGGCATAGCGTTCTTGAGACAGACGCAGATTATGGTCAGTGCTAAACGGCTGCTCCCAACTCACCACGTTAGAGATATAGTCTTCTATTGGCATGTTGTCAATTTCAAAGACTTCTGCACCCACTTCAATGCCTGCAATGTCGGCTGGCCCACCTTCTAAGATGTAGCTGACAAGGACACGCCCATTGTCAGTCGTGCGGATGTTCATGCCAATACCGCGTGCAATGTCAAAGTTGCGATCTTGCGCCATTGGGCCGAACGGACTCAGATTGACATGACCATCGGGTATACGCCAGATCACTTCACGCAGCGCGTTTAGATAAATATAGGGGTCGTCTTTCTCGTCAGCTTTTTCAAATAGGGGGCGGAACTCAGTATGGAGCGCATCCCAATCAATGTTTTTCGCTTTGGTAAAGGCATATTCCCGGCTGTACTTTTCCACCATTGCATCGAAGGCTTCGGCATAACTCAGGTTAGAAAAATCAACCAGTTGTGCGTCTTCACCTTCGATCAAATTGATGATCTGCCGTGCTGAACGATTAAACGTAAACGGGTCTTCGTTTAAGTCAACAACGGTATAGCCCTGGGGTACACGAACGATGGGATCGTCCTCCGTGAAGAGCAAACCGTCTTCTCCAAAACCAGAAGGGAAGCCCTGCTCTTTGTCTGGAGCATAAATTAAGTATTTGCCTCCGATGACTTCCATACGCTGTTCTGGGTCGGGGCTGATACGAGTCGAAGCGTAGGCCCCTGACCAGCCGCCCCCAGAAAGATCGCGGACTTCCAAAAAAGGATCACCCCAGGTGTTTGTCCAGTAGGCAACAGCGAACACCATAACGCCCGTATCTTCTTCATCATCGTTGTCAACATCACGTAATGATCCTTGCGGTTCGATGGGCAAGGATAAACTGTACGAAACAGGGGATGAGAAAAAGTCGGAAGTGAATTGACCCAATGTTTGTGATTCGGGCGGGAATACAAAATAGGGATTGCGATCTATAAAGCCCGCTTGATCTTCCAGAATGACAAGGGGTTCAGCGACACCATCGGTAAAGAATGGATTGGTATATGTTAAGCGTCCGGTGATGAGGACTGGCCCCCCCTCGTCGTTGATGATTTCGGCATCAGGTCGATCATCCTGTGCGCTGATTACAATCGAGGCGAGTGCAACAAAAATAACTGTATATAGTCTGATCATACCGTTGGTACCCTTAATTCTGATACAATCTTACGATTAGTCCGTGTGATTGTCTTTAGACTATCATGATTTGTTCATTTGTGATTGTCGTTGTCGCCGGAGCGCATGAATAAAAGGGTTGAACGCCATGCGAATGGCACGAACCCCTTGACCTAAAACGACTGCTAGCATTTCTGGTCTTTGTGGCGAGTAGATTTCATACTCGAACTGACCCGAGTTTACCAGTACTCGATTAGCGGCCGCTATCCCTGTTACAGTTGCACGCTCCATCCACAAGGCAGGAGAGGCGAAGCCGATCCAATCACCGCAAGCATAGATGTTATCCCAGGGCGTATTGACGTGTAGACTTTTCTTGGTTGGAACACGGAACTGGGTATGAACCCGACTGTTGCGTTGAATGTTGCCGTGAACGAAATGTCCTCTTAGCTTTGGGAATGCGCGCTGGACTTCATCAACGGCCATAATCAGTAGATTGCGATCTGGCAATGAGAGTGTTTTGGCGTTGCCATAGATGTGAACTTCAATGCTGCTTCCACCAGTTTCTTCATGCCATGTCATATGGTCATCGTACATGCGATGCAGCCAGAAGAAGTTATCCGGTAGAAAATCACCCGTAAACATACCGCTAGCTGACCCATCGCGGGGTTCAGCATCAAACCACATTCGAGCGATAACATTAGACAACGTATCAGGGAAGTCTATGGCCTGGGCCGCTTTCTGTGTTGATTGGCCCTTGTAAAGTAATCGTTTAGCCGCGGATGCATCAACCGCCAGAATGATATGTTCTGCGTACACCGTTCGTTGACCCTTGCGCAGATCATCGTCAACAATGATGCGCCAGCAGTCGTTTTCGTGTTCAAGTGCCTGTGCGGTAACAGCTTTCAGCACCATCCCGCCGCAGTCATTAATCTTGTGTAACAAGGGTTGGATGATACTCTGATTAGAATTCTCAGGGAGGTAGTGCATCTGCCAAGAATCACGGTGGAGGACGGTATAGAAACGCATGGCAGCGATAAATGCTGAGAGCGAGATTTCCTCTGCTGGTGCAGCAAGTAGGTTGACCCCTAAACCACGAAAGGAAGCGCGAAGATTCGGTGTCCATCCCCGGAAAAACTCGTCCATATCGAGGCCAGATAGTGCAGATTTTTCCGCGATAGGATCATAGCCGACAGCCCATAACATGCTGAACAAGAAGCCAGGCAGTGACAGAAAATCCCAGGGCGTGATCGTCACCCAGAAACTTGGATCAAACAGGAGTTGGAGGTAATGGAAGGGAGCCGGAATCCAACTGTTGCGGATGGCGTTTCCAGCCTCGAACACACGTACCTCGCGACCCCACCGGTTGATCCATTCTTCACCTGTAGAGGGAATGACACAGGTGTCTGTAAACTGATCGAGCATGGCCTGTGTGTTGGCATAGTTGCCCCAAAGCGCGTGCATCCCATAATCCGGCGCGAATGACCAGGCTTTGCCTTGATATGTAAAGGTGTGGTCATCACCGCCTGCCAAGCGTCCGCCAATCCAGCGGGAATCAGCTTCAAGAATAACCGGAGGAATGCCGCCTGCCGCGAGATGGACACCCGCGCTTAACCCAGCCAGGCCGCCCCCAATGACAACGACCTGGAAACGTTCATCAGACACAGCTAGACCGGGCTCGCAATTTGAGCAATCCGTTCATTAGATGTCGACATTCCCTGTGCGTCTCCCTGAAACGACTAATCTCCTTGCTGGACGAGGTCGATAATCTTCACTGACCGATCTGCTCCTTGAATTTGATCTCATGGTTGGTTCCCGGCCCAGTACGAATGTTAATTTGGGTAGCGACAGGATAACAAATTGTGGCAAAGCTGATAAGTTAGCCTCAACTTTCATGGCGCAAGCACTCCCTTGTTGAACGCAAGTTCACTCAGGTCAGCTCCTACTTAGAATGCCGCAGCTGGCTTACACTGAATTGAGATCGGTCTCTTCGGGTGAAGGCGTACCACTGATATTACCTGAATCTTGGTATTTTTTAATCTCATGCAGCGAAAGCGCACATACGAGGAACATCAATCGTCGGCTGGCGACAGGCATCGTTTCCCAGGTGACAGCACGTAATCCACAAAACATCAATGCTACATAGTATTCGTGCCATTTGTCTTTGGCTGACAGACACTCATTGGCGATTTTGCGTAGTTCCTGAATGACGGCAAGGGCGTCCGTATAGGGTGTTTGTAGGCTAGGATTAGTAGCATGGGCGTTAATCAGAGCAAGCTGTGCCACGACGCTTCGGGCATCATCCCATGAATCACCTGCTTGTGTCATGACAACATCACTGAGCAAGCTTATTTCCAGATTCGCCCAATCAAAAACCGTATGACCTTCACGGGTGTGTGCAAAGTCGATCAAGAATGCGCTCTGGTTTGGCCCCAACATGATGTTGCCTGGATGCAAGTCCCCATGAATGGTACTCATCGTGCCGTTGACATAGCGTTCTAACAAATCCTCATACTCCTTAAGTGGATTTGGGAGTTTATCCAAGATGCCGAGATTGATCGTGATTCTATCCTCGCGGGGGTCAAAATCCGGCTCCAAAGCACGCACAGCAAGACTGAGTTCTTCGTTGCGTGTTTTCCAGATGCGTCCCATCAGGTTCTCGATGACCTCACCACGATAGTAGGTGGCAGACTTCAAATCGACGCCACGGACTTCGATTTTGAATGCCTTTGCCGCTTCTGATCCTTGGCCGGCTGCCAATTGCAACGTATTGTGATTGGGATCAAGGCGTTGCACAATAAAATTTTGGACTGTGACGATATCGCCGTATTCCAACCCCTCTAACTTCGAGCGTTTCATCGGCAGAGTCAGGTTGCCCTTCACTTGTTCATTGGAGGTATCTGGCAGCATTTCGAGTGTCAGTACAGGAGGCAGTAACCAGTCATATTCGCGCCATGCCTGAAAACGATAGGGACGATTTTGCTGCCACCAGCTGCGTCCAAACACGGGGAACAATTCACGACGTAACCAGTTTCCCAACCGTTTTGGGGCTTGCCACTCCTGGATGATGGTGTGTAAGTCCTTCGGTGTATGATCGTTCCCAGAGACCAGTGTATATTTTATTGCCGCCAGATCAGATGTCTCAGGAGCGATGGGTTTATCCTCCAGGCGGGCAGTCATCGCTGGGAGCTTAGACTTGACATGCGATTCATAGCGCCGTGCTTCATCAAGAATAACATCAGCCTGATTGATTTTAATAACGACAGGCGAATCTTCTCTGGAATCGACCTGGATCGGCGTCACAATGAGTAAAGTTGCGTTGCTATAGCCACTTGTTAGCCGCCGATCTACCCGAATCTGAGAATAACCGTAAAAGATACGCCGCAGGATAAACAATTGGTCTTTTGTCAGATCGCTGCTGCGATCAAATCCTGGGCCAAAGTCAACTTTAACATAGGGCATTTCGGAGTCGCTATTGAGTTTGTAGTTGCGTGCTGATTCGGTAAGCTGGTTGACATCTGAGAGGCCAAGTGCTTTTAGCACACGGATCGGCATACTCTCGTCTTCCTCGAACATAGCAATCAGCAAATCACGCTCAATGATCTCTTCTCGTCCGTTTTCCAGCGCAAGATCGTTGGCGATACCCAGTACCACTTCGGTACGGGGTGTGTTGGGAACACCTGCCCAAAGGCGGTGACGACTACCTTTACCGACTTTGCGCCGAATCGAGTCGATCACATAATCTGGCGTGAGGCCATACTCTTGGACGATATTGCTGCTGATGCTGCCTTTGATCTCCAGGAGGGCAATAAAGAGGTGTTCAGTACCAAGATAGAAATGGCGCATCCGGTGTGATTCTTGACGTGCCCCGATCAAGATGTCTTTTAGGCCGATGTTTGTTGGCATGGTTTACTCCTGGATTTGCAACCAGGTGCGACCAACTCGAAACAGTTGACCTTCCGAAAGATGAATAAAGCCTTGAATGGGTTGATCTTCAAAGAAGTTTTCGTAGTTGCTGATAAACGTCCCATTGGTGCTGTTGCAATCTTCTAGCCACCAAGCGTTATCACGCCAATGAAGATTGGCATGATGGCGCGAAACATAGGTGTCATTCCGCAAAACGATGTCATGCTCATCACGACGCCCAATTGAGAGTGTCCATTTGTCATTAACGGGCTTACCGTCGCCGTTTTTCGTATCCAATTCGATCTCTGCTCCGTCATCCACACCACTCATAATTTTAAGTGTTATTGCCACATCCACTGACATGCTCCCTCCAGTACACGTTCAGTATACACTGAAAGGTTGCGTAGAGTGCAAATCTATGTTACCTTGTTGCTGTAAGTTAACAACCAACTCTACTGGATCACTCTTATCCAGAGCGGTGGAGGGAACGGCCCTTTGAAACCGCGGCAACCACTGACCAGCGATCAGTAAGGTGCCACTTCCGTCATAGGCAGCACAAGCGACCTGTGAAAGATGAGAGCGTATACCTGAACTAACAGGTACGAACTCATAAGGCTTGCGAAGTCTTTTTTGTTTCTTTCACCCCGATTGTGCATCGGGGTTTTTGCTTTATTGAGGAGACACTATGAGTAACGAGATCAACCGTAATAACAATCAGCAGGGCGGTGGTAGCACGAGAGCAGTTCATGCAGGTACCTCCAGACGTAAAGGCTTTCATGCCTTGACCACACCGATAGTACAGACGGCGACCTATACCTTTGAAGATACGGCTGAACTCGTGCAGTATATGGAAGATAGCATCTGGGGGGAAGGTTCGGAACGTGAAGAATACGGACGCTACGGCAATCCATCGGTTCGGGCGGTTGAGGAACGTCTGGCAGCCCTAGACAATGGTGATGACGCCGTACTGTATGCGTCGGGGATGGCAGCAGTGACCTCGCTGTTGCTCACTGTGCTACCAACCGGATCGCATGTCGTCATGACCAATGACTGTTATCGTAGAACACGCCAGTTCTGTCAGACTTTTCTGACACGCCTCGGTATTGAAACTTCAGTGGTGGAAGTGGGCAATTATGATACCCTGGAAGCCGCCATCATCCCTAAGAAGACCAAATTTATCATCTCCGAAAGTCCAACCAACCCTTATCTCCGTGTTGCCGACCTCGAACAAGTCGCAGAGCTAGGCCGTAAGTATCGTGTGCGAACACTGATCGATAGTACCTTTGCCACGCCCATCAATCAGCGTCCTCTGGATTGGGGCATTGACTTCGTAATCCATAGCGCGACGAAATATCTCTCAGGACACAATGACCTAATGGCGGGTATCGTGGTTGGACAGGCAGATCGTATCAAAGCGCTGCGGGATGCACGAGGTATTCTGGGCTGTGTCGTTGATCCGCAAAACGCATTCTTGCTAGAGCGGGGCATTAAGACCTTGGGCTTGCGCATCCAAAAGCATAATACAAATGCAATGGCCGTCGCCGAATACCTGGAAAATCATCCCATGATTGAACGGGTATGGTATCCCGGTCTGGCATCGCATCCCGACCATAAGATAGCTGTTGAACAGATGGACGGTTTCGGTGGAGTTGTCAGTTTCCAGGTACGGGGTGATCTGGACGTGACTTCCAAATTCATTGACAATTGTAAAATCCCTTACATTGCGCCCAGCCTAGGTGGGGTAGAAAGCTTGATCGAACAGCCTGCGATAGTCAGCTACTACGACCGGACATCGGAAGAACGCACGGCATTGGGCATTTACGATAACCTGGTGCGCTTTGCCATTGGCATTGAAGATGCGGAAGATATTATCAACGATTTACAACAAGCGCTGGATTCGATCCATCCCTATCATTCAGGCAAGGAAGTATCTGAAGGCAGCCTTACGGGTAGCCCCGTAAAGCCCACAGATTTTAACAGTGGGATATAAGGGGCTTCAGAGTGCTTGAGCAGGAGAAAGAGTATTTCAAACATGTCGATAGAAGTCCGCAAAACCTACAAATAGAGGCTGTACCAGAACACCAAGCGCAACCGACATCTGCTGCTGCAGATCAACGTTGCTGGCTTGATCTGGAATCATGCTCTGGCTTTGCAGCGTTGCTCCTATCGGCTGACAGGCAAACACATGGGCTTATCGCGGATGCAGTGCCACATCGCAAAGTTGCAGATGAAGAGCACTCGGCTCCCACGCAGTGCAGGATGTGCTCGAGCGACAAGAGAAAGCCGACGAGCGTTTCTTCAACAGGCAAGGCGGCCTCCCACACTTCCGAAAGGTACAGAAATTCCGATCATTCACGCTCAAACAAGCGGGCTGGAAACTGCTCGAGAGTGAGCAGAGGTATGGTCGGGTTCGTATCGGCACGAAAGTCTACAAATTTGTGCATCACCGCCCGATGCAGGGTGATATAAAGCCAGTCACGATTAAACGCGATACAGCAGGACGGCTCTGGATTTGCTTCTCAGTGGTCGAACAGTTTGTGGTGCAGAAGGAAGCCAGCGCGGGTCAAAGCGGCGGCTTCGATTTTGGCCT
Organism: Phototrophicaceae bacterium; assembly: GCA_965223785.1. Lineage (GTDB taxonomy): Bacteria > Chloroflexota > Anaerolineae > Aggregatilineales > Phototrophicaceae > CBDCXN01. The sequence goes on from OZ245017.1 coordinate 4,968,441, forward strand.
CAAATGCTTTCTTACCAATGATGAAGGGCAACAGATCGACCTGCCTTGGTTCTATCGGGATGATCTGCCCCGTCTGCGCAGTATCCAACGACAGCTGTCGAAGAAGGTTAAAGGGAGCGCCAACCAAAAGAAGGGGAAGCATCACCTCTCCCGTCGTCACATTCGGATTGATGACAAGCGACGCGATTTCCACTTCAAGTTGGCTCATGCGCTGCGTGACCAATACGACATGCTGTGTTTTGAAGACCTGAACCTGGACGGGGCGAACCTCTGGTTCGATGAAGCGTTTGTGGGGATGCAAGGTGAGTGATCTGGGCTTTGCACAGTTGATGAACATTCTAGAATGGGTCGCTTTCAAACGTGGCAAGCGGGTGGTCAAGATAGACCGTTAGACGCCGACGACCCAGGTCTGTTCTGGTTGTGGATAGAAGCGCAAATTGGAACTGCAAGAACGGGAGTTGAACTGCGCTTGTGGCTTGGTCATAGACCGCGACCACAACGCAGCGCGAAATATTCTTGAGGCGGGGCATCGCCCTGATTTATTCAGGCGGCGTCCGGCGTTCATGGCAGAAGCCCACTGGACCTTTGGTTCGCCTTTTGCTGTGGGAGTATGTCACGAGCTAATCAGTTCTCTCTCGTGCACCTGCTGACTGACGAACATTGAGCAGAATGGAGGTAATCTCCTCAACTGAGGGTTCAGCCTGATGAATTTGATTGGGATAATTGGCGACTAGCTCATCCAATGTGTTGTTATGGTAGGCGATGGTGGCGTCCGGGTCTTTGAGCAAATGCCCGGTTAGAATGCCGACCACCGTTTCGTTCGGTTGAATAACACCTGAAACCAGCAATTTCTTTGCTCCTGCTAGCGAACAAGCGGATGCAGGTTCACACCCGATTCCCTGCCGATCTATGAGTGCTTTGGCATCCATGATTTCCTGGTCGCTTACAGATTCAACAACACCATTGGTCTTGCGCAGGGTGCGGATGGCTTTGGCAAAGTTGACTGGATTGCCGATCTTGATGGCGGTGGCGATGGTGTCAGCTTTCATTGGTTCGAGTTCGTCGTAGCCTCGTTCGTAGTCTGTCCGTGACGAATCGGGTGTATAACTATTGAACAACGGGCTCGCGCCCTCGGCCTGAATGACAGCCAACCGGGGTAGCCGATCAATCAGGCCGAGGGCGTGAAGTTCAATCAGTGCTTTTCCAAATGCCGAGGTGTTTCCCAGATTGCCACCAGGAACCACAATCCAATCGGGGACTTCCCAACGTAATTGTTGAATGATTTCAAAGATGATGGACTTTTGCCCTTCCAGACGGAAGGGGTTGACCGAGTTAAGGACGTAGATGTTCAAGCCTTCAGATATCTCACGCACGAGCTCCAGATTTCGGTCAAAATCAGCATTGACCTGAATGCAGGTCGCACCATAGGCAATGGCTTGAGATACTTTTCCGAGCGCGATTTGTCGATTCTGAAAGAATACGATGCCATCAAGACCCGCCAACGCCGAATAAGCCGCGAGTGAGGCCGAGGTGTTACCCGTACTGGCGCAAGCCGCTCGTGTCATCCCCAATACCTGGGCTTGGGTCAGCCCACCCGTCATGCCACGATCTTTAAATGACCCGGTTGGATTTTCCCCTTCATGTTTGAGATAGAGTTTGCCAACACCTGCCCATTCCGCTAGTCGAGGCACGGGATAAAGGTTGGTGTTGCCCTCTGGTTTGCTGATTATCAATGACGGATCAAGGCTGGGGTAGATGAGTTCTTTATAGCGCCAGACCCCACTATTGTATGGAAACTCCAATGAACCTAAACGATTATCAAAGAGTTGACGCGAAACTTTCGATTCCAGTGATTCAAGATCATGTTGAACATCCAGCAAACCACCACAATTGGCACAGGAATACATGACAGTATCAACGGGATATATCTGCCCGCAGTCCATACATTGCAGGATGCTTATCATTGATGTAACCTCGTCAGGGTGGTTGGGATAACAGACTTAAGGATAGCGATAATTGCCGCCATTTACCAGAGCCGAAGCATTTGCACCAGCCAGCATGGGTAACGTTGGAATCGGGTTCGATATTTTGGGCTTGGCCTATGAAGAACCAGGCGACACGGTGGTTGTCGAACATCGTGAAGAACCAGGGGCTGTGATCGGGGCGATTGAGGGAGATGGGGGCATTCTTCCGCTTGAACCTGATAAAAATACAGCCTCCATCGCCGCCAATGCTTATCTGAGGACTATCAACGCTAAGAGTGGTGTATCCATCACATTGAAGAAGGGACTGCCACTGGCCAGTGGACTTGGGAGCAGTGCAGCCAGTAGTGTTGCGGCTGCGTTTGCCACAAATGCACTATTTGGAGAACCATTGTTACGGGAGAATCTTTTGCCTGCCTGCCTAGAAGGCGAAGCGGCGGTTAGTGGCTATCATGCGGATAACGTTGGGCCGTGCTTATTAGGCGGAATTACGTTGATTACAGGAACACGTCGCCCCCATATCCGGCATTTGCCTGTGCCAGATTGCTTGTTTTTCGCGCTTGTAACGCCTGATGTTGAAGTGCCGACAGCTGAGGCGCGGGCTGTTTTACCAACAGAAGTTCCACTCAAGACCTTTATTCAACAGACAAGTAATCTCGCGATTATGATTGATGCCTTGCATCGAGGCGATGTGAAGACTGTAGCAATGGCGATGGAACGGGATCAAGTAGCTGAACCTGCTCGACAACACTTGATGCCATTGCTCGCCGACGTCCGTACAGCCGCCAAACAAGCTGGTGCATATGCGGTTGTTATTAGTGGGGCAGGGCCGACCTTGTGCGCAGTTTGCGATTCTGAAACTGTGTCTAATGCGGTTGCCCATGCGATGGAAGCGATTTATCACAATGTTGGGATTGGTGGGCAAGGCTGGGCAACACAGGTGGATCCGGTTGGGGCACGCATCCTGAATCTGGATAAATAGCAAATGTGGCTTTTGCTACAGACATTTGTGAAATTATTGACAAACACATGTTCAGTTTTTATACTACTAGTGTTTGAGGGGTGAGATGATGGTTGAGCAAGTCAAGAACTTAATTGGAGGTTCGTGGCAAACCTCTAAATCGAGGCTCTCATTTGAGAGCATCAATCCAGCGACTGAAGCGGTTCTGGCTAAGGCAACGCTGAGTACCGGTGAAGATGTTGATGATGCAGTTGCGGCCGCCAAATCTGCTTATTCTAATTGGCGGTTGATGCCCGCCCCCCGTCGTGGTGAAATTCTCTATGAAGTCGCCCGTATCCTGAGAGAACGCAAAGAAGATCTTGCTCAACTCATGACAAGTGAGATGGGTAAGATCATTGCGGAAACACGTGGCGATGTGCAGGAAGCGATCGACATGGCTTACTATATGGGGGGGGAAGGCCGTCGTTTGATGGGCTATACTGCTCCGGTTGAGATGGAGAATAAATTTGGGATGGCGGTCCGTGATTCGGTGGGTGTAGTGGGTTTGATTACACCCTGGAATTTCCCAGTTGCTGTGCCTAGTTGGAAGATGCTGCCAGCACTGGTAGCAGGTAACGTGGTTGTCTGGAAACCGGGTGAGGACGTTCCGGCGAGTTCAAGCGCATTTGCACAGGCATTCGTTGATGCTGGTTTGCCACCTGGTGTCTTAAATGTGGTGCATGGGGCGGGTGAAACAGGGGCGGCCTTAGTGTCACATCCTGATGTGCGTATTATTTCATTCACAGGCTCTACTCAGACGGGTCTAGGAGTATATGTGTCGGCAGCAGCGCTCGGCAAAAAGGTGACGTTGGAGATGGGTGGTAAGAACGCCATTATCGTCATGGATGATGCCAATCTCGGTCTCGCAATTGACGCAATTAGTTGGAGCGCATTTGGTACCACCGGGCAGCGTTGTACGGCAACCAGCCGTTTGATTGTCCAGAAGGGAATCAAGCCAAAACTGGTCGAGGCATTGGTCGAAAAAGCAAAAGGCATCCGTTTAGGAGATGGTTTGCTGGATACAACGGATGTTGGCCCATTAGTTAACCAAAAGGCACTCGACAAAGTATCTGGTTATATGGATGTGGCGCGATCTGAAGGGGTTAACATTTTAGTTGGCGGTGAACCAGCTGGTCTAGACAAGGGATTCTTCTTCAAGCCCACCCTGTTTGATGATGTGACAGTTGGGATGTGCGTTGAACAGGAGGAAATCTTCGGGCCTGTTCTGTCAATTATTGAAGTCGATAGTTTGGATGAAGCCATTCAGATCAACAACAGCGCGAAATACGGCCTATCCAGTAGTATTTTCACTGAGAACGTCAATGATGCTTTCCGGGCGATGCGTGATCTGACAACAGGTATTGTCTATATCAATCATGGCACAACAGGTGCAGAGATCCAGTTCCCATTTGGTGGAACACGTGGCACAGGCAACGGTATGCGCGAGGCGGGTCAGGCTGCGCTGGATAGTTTCACGGAATGGAAGTCAATCTATGTGGACTTCAGTGGGCAGCTACAGCGGGCACAGATCGATAATCGTGCTGATGAGTAACAAAATAATTGTCGAATTGCTGCTCAATGTGCGCTAAGCTATACTGGGAATCATCATATGAAATCGTCCTAGCGCTCATACAGGCTTATCCTGAGCAGGACATTGAACAAGTGGGTATTGAGCAACTTTATCAATGGATTATCAATTTGCCCAGTTTTGCAGATGATCCAGCATTGGGCCATGATGGGATTTTAACGGACATTTTGCGGGAGTGGTATGAGGAGACAAGCACTCTATGAGTACAGAGTTGGACTTACAAAAGCTGCATGATACCGAATTTCCGGTGCCAGCCGACATGCAGGGAAATGTCGCAATTACTAGCCTGAGCAAAATCTATAATTGGAGTCGTCGCTCCTCAATGTGGCCGTTGTTGTTTGGCCTGGCTTGCTGCGCGATTGAGATGATTGGTACAGCTTCGTCGCGGTTTGATTTCTCTCGATTTGGCATGGAAGTGATGCGGGCGACGCCGCGCCAGTCAGACTTGATGATTGTTTCGGGGACGGTCACAAAGAAGATGATCGTGCCCATTGTGCGCCTCTATAATCAAATGCCAGAGCCAAAATACGTAATGGCCATGGGTGCTTGTGCCAGTGGCGGTGGCCCCTTCAAAGAGGGTTACAATGTTGTTTCTGGTATTGACAAGTATGTCCCAGTGGATGTGTATGTTCCTGGTTGCCCGCCTACACCGCAGGCGCTGTTATATGGGTTGATCGCCTTGCAGCGTAAGATTGATGGACAATCGTTGGCCAATCATGATGATGTGCCCTGGTATGGTGTTGGACCATCAGAGCCAACACCGATTCCGATCTTAGGGCCGGATATTATTGACCCACGCCAGATGGATACCATTCGCAAAAATGCAGAGATGGCAGCGGCTGGACAACCCTATGGTGCGCGTGAACTGCCGCCACCATTTGAAATTGTGAAAATTGAGCGCCAAATTCCAGCGGGTGCCGAGGCAGCAGAAGCCACTATAGTTGAAGAAAGCGATGATGGTGATGATCCGCGCCGTGCCATTATTCTTGAGAGGCGCCTGGAAGCGCTGGCACGCAAACGGGCGCGTGATGCCAAGCGTGGGTGATGGAAGGTAATGAATGACTGAACAAGTAGCAGTTCAAGCAGACCGTATTGAAGCTGTAATCGATATCCTGAAGGAAAAGTATCCGGGTGTGGTCAGCGAGGATACCCGTGATGGTTATTCGGGTATCTTGGTAGATCGCACTAAGCTAGTTGAGGTTGCCACGACTATCCGCGATGAACTTGGGTTTGATTATCTTTCCAGCGCAACCGCCGTCGATTATCACCAGATGGGCGAACCAGACTCAGACATGGAAATGGTTTACCATGCCTATCGTACATCGGGTGGCAGTGCACTCGTTTTCAAAGCACAGGCGCCGCGAGACAACCCAGAAATTCCCTCCCTGATTGATGTCTGGCCCGGTGTCGATTTCCAGGAACGCGAAGCTTACGATCTGATGGGCATCAACTTCCCTGGGCATCCCAACCAGAAACGCATCTTGATGTGGGACGGATTTGAAGGCCATCCTCTACGAAAAGATTGGCATGAAGCCTATTATGAAGAGGATTATAAGCCGTTTGATAGCCGTTGGCCTGGTGGTCATGTGTATCGTTCGGAAGAACGTAACGCCTATGGGAAGAATGTTAACTATCCAGCTGACTTCGATCTGTCAAGGTTGAAGGATTCTTCTGAGTCGTCGCTTTATTCTGGCCTTGGCCTTGGTATAGATGTCCAGGAGTTGGGGGGGGATAGCCTGAAGACAGATCGCCTCGTCGTAAATATGGGGCCACATCACCCAAGCACACACGGTGTGTTCCGCATGATTATTACGCTCGATGGTGAGACAATTGAATCGTTAGAACCCATCATGGGATATCTACACCGTAATCACGAGAAAATTGGTGAGCGCAACACCTATTTGCATAATATTCCTTTCACAGATCGCCTGGATTATCTGTCGAGTATGGGCAATAACCTAGGTTATGTCTTGGCGGTGGAGCAGTTGCTCAGCCTTGGCGCACGTTACAGCCCGCCAACCTATCGCACAGAAGTCATCCGGGTCCTGATGACCGAACTCACACGCATTGTCAATCATCTCTGGTCGATTGGCTTCTTGCTCAATGACCTGGGTGCTTTCTTCACGCCGATGTTATATGCGAACAATGAGCGTGAGAAGATTCTCGATTTCTTCGAGGCGGCGGCAGGTTCGCGCCTGATGTGCAATTACATGCGTTTTAGTGGGGTCTTCAAAGACTTGCCAGAGCGCATTCGCAGCGAGATGAATCTGATTAATGATCGTGTCCGCGATTACAACACAATGGATTTCCTGACGGATATGATTAATGAGCGCTTACCGCGCTTCCTGGATGAGTACGAATACTATCTGAGTGAGAACGAAATCATTAAGACGCGTTGTATTGGCGTGGGTGTCATTCCGCCGGAGATGGCGATTGCCTATAGCACCTGTGGGCCACTCCTACGTTCGACAGGCGTTCCTTATGATGTGCGGCGTGCTGACCCCTACAGCATCTATCCTGAACTGGATTTTGACATCCCGGTTGGTGTTAATGGCGATATTTATGATCGCTACACGGTGCGTATGCAGGAGATGAGGGAAAGCCTGCGGATTCTCCGCCAGATTTTGCCCCGCCTAGAAGCGACGAAAGGCGAAGATGTGGCGGGTAACTCTGCCCATACGCCGCGCGTGCCGGTTGGTGAGGCCTATGGACGAGTTGAGAATCCAAAGGGTGAACTTGGATATTATGTCATATCGGCTGGCGATCCTAAAGGGACCCAAAACCCTTGGCGTTATCACATCCGCGCCCCAAGTTTCATCAACCTGACCGCGTTAGGACCAATGTGCAAAGGGCATAAAGTTGCAGATGTCGTGACCATTCTAGGGAGTATTGATATTGTTTTGGGCGAGACAGATCGGTAAGGAGACACGATGTACGGACGTGGTGTACTACAGGGTTTAGCAGTAACCTTCAAACATTTTGTCAATTCCTATGTGGACGATATTCGGTTTGGTATGCGCAAGTACAGCGATCCCGATAATTTTAGTGTTCGGCAGGGAACGAAAGCAGCCGGATCATTCACTGTGCAGTATCCTGACGAAAAAATTGCTGTGCCAGAACGATTCCGCTTTATCCCGTTCCTGGTGATTGAAGATGCCGACCATCCAGACCGTCCCGGACACGATTGGTGTACAAGCTGTGGCATTTGCGCCAAAGTTTGTCCACCACAATGCATCTGGATTGTGCGGGGGAGCGATCCCAAAACAAACAGGCCGATTCCAGAGCCAGAAGCCTTCTATATTGATACTGATATCTGCATGAACTGTGGCTTCTGCGCAGAGTTTTGCCCGTTTGATGCGATCAAGATGGATCATGATTATGAGTTGGCAAGCTATGATCGGACTCGTACCCATATCCATGATAAGCAGAAACTTTCCAAAGAATTTAGTTACTGGAAGCAGCTTGCCCCGACCACGGCGCAGGAAGAGATGGAAGCACGCGGTGGCTGGGAACATAAGGATGTAATTCAAGCCCGCAAGAAAGCAGCGCGGGCCGCGGCCCGTGCTAAGAAATAGCGACACAAAGACAGAATTCTTTACCCGGCGTCCAAATGCGCCGGGTTTTGTATTTTGGGATTAATCTAATTTTTATAATGTGGATTATAATTATTGTGTTCAGTAGCTAACAGGAGTGATGGTGTATGAGCAATTTGCAGTCTCAAGTGATGGATGCCCTCAGTCAGGTCATTGAACCTGAACTGCACAAAGACATTGTCTCCTTGAACATGGTACGTGATGTGACCATTGATGGAGATGTTGCCCAGTTTACCATAATATTGACAACGCCAGCATGCCCATTGAAAGATGTGTTTGTAACGCGCTGTAATGAAGCCATTATCGGCAAGGTGGATGGCATCAGTCGTCTTGAAATCAACTGGGATGCACAAGTCCCAACAGACCGCCGAATCCAGGGCCGCTTGAATGCGCCCATGAAAAGTATCATCGCCGTTGGCAGCGGGAAAGGTGGAGTCGGTAAGAGTACTGTCTCGGTCAATGTTGCCATCAGTCTCGCGCAGGCAGGTGCAAAGGTTGGTGTAATTGATGCCGACATTCTTAATCCTAATGTACCAACAATGGTTGGTTTGGCTTCTGGTAGGCCGAGAGTTGTAAATGATAAGATGGTTCCAATCGAGGCGTATGGTATCAAGCTGATGAGTATGGGTTTCCTCACCGAACCAGATCGACCTATGATTATGCGTGGCCCAATGCTCCATAGTGCCATTCGCCAGTTCTTTACCGATGTTGATTGGGGGAGCAATCTAGATTACATGATTGTTGATTTGCCTCCTGGAACAGGTGATGCCCCATTGTCCTTGGCCCAATCGTTTCCATTGGCCGGTGCAATTATCGTAACGCAGCCACAAGAAGTTGCTGTGTCTGATGCGCTGAGAAGCATCGCGATGTTCGATCAGTTAAAGGTGCCTGTGTTGGGCGTGGTGGAGAATATGGCAGGTGATTACTTCGGTTCTGGGGGGGGGGAGAAGTTGGCGCAAGAGCGCAATGTACCATTTCTGGGGCGTGTGCCGTTAGATGCGGCTGTGCGTGCGGCTGGCGATTATGGGCGCCCTGTTGTCGTGATTGATCCCGATAGTGTGCCAGCCGCTGCTCTGGCCGAAATCTCACAGGTTGTTGCCGCCCGTGCCAGCATTGTGATGCTACAATCCGCTGATGTGATTCCCCTGAACGTGATTGGTTAGTCGTCTAGCCCTAAAACCCGGATCTCATCGCTGCTGGGAACCGGGTTATAACGTCCGATCAAAACCCAGAATAACAAATTTAAGATGACGGCGAGAACCAGCGCGACCCAACCTTCTGTTTGAACTTCACGATAAACAGCGAAATTCCGTATCAAAATAGCCGGGATGATTAGAATCCCCATGACAAGTAGGCGTTTCTTGGCTTCTGCTCGTTGAATGACCAGCAGCATCCCAGTGGCAAGCAGGGTGATAATCATCAAATATTCAAGATTCATCGCTCAATAGTGAACATTTCAGAACAATAGGATAGTATTATATCGTGTTCGTTTCGTGTAGAATATAGAGGAGGAACGTTTTCTTACCAGAATCTTAGATGGTGCTGGTAGTGCATCAGGAGTAAGTTTGAATGGTTGAGATTCAAGTCACTGGCCAGAATCATGTCGTTCTTGTTGACGTGAGTGGTCGAATTGATAGTATGACAGCCTCCAGTTTTGGTGAGGGTCTAACGCAGGCTATTGACAACCAGGCGAATGTTGTGCTGAACTTGTCGGACGTAGGATATATGAGTTCAGCTGGATTGCGTGAAATCGTCGCAGCCTTAAAAAAGGTGAAACGCATTGGTGGTGATATTCGGATCGCGGAACCGTCGGATCGTGTGCTTGAGGTGCTTGAGATGGCAGGTTTGGATACAATTGTGCAGATTTTTCCAACACAGCATGATGCTGTCGGCAGCTTCTAACGACTAATCATGGATACGCAAACGATGGCGTTTAAAGAACATCGGCTGACAGTTCCAGCAAAAGTGGAAAAAATTGAGATAGCGTGCGAGTTTGTATCGGGTGTGGCACGGGCAATGGGGATGAATGACGAGTCCATTTATCATTGTTATTTATCTGTTGAAGAAATTTGCACAAATATAATCGAACATGGGTATGGCTATTCGGATGCTCCCCATGCCAAGATTGAAGTTCTCTGTGAAGAGCAACAGGATCGGCTAACAATCATTATAATGGATGATGCCGATCAGTTTAATCCCCTTTTACTACGGGACCCCGATCCAACTGCATCGCTGATGGAGCGTAAGGAGGGGGGATGGGGCGTGTATTTCGTCAAAAAATTTATGGATCGTGTTGATTATCGTTTTGCGGCTAATCGCAACCAGTTTGTGATGGAAAAGATGTGCTGATTGCGGGATTTTAAAGCAATTAGTTGTTGTTACCGATTTCTACACTGTAACCTAGAACGATGAAGGGCAATCCTAATTCTTTATGAAAGATAAATCCGCTGCCCAGATCATTCTCGACACGCTGGACTAAAGCGGGACTAGGGTAGGGTGTGCAGGGTAAAGGTGCGTTCCAGCATTGGTCTCCTGAAAGTGGTATCCATAATTGTAATCCAGATGCTGTAGTAAATAGTTGGACTGGTTGCTCATAGGGAGGATAAAGACCGAATTTTTTGTCGAGAGGTGTCCACACATTTGAGATCAATCTTCTGGCAGGCAGAAATCCGATGAATGTCATAATAAGGATGACAACCAGTAAATAATGCTTATGATTGTGCCATTTCCAATGTTGAAAGGCTAGAACCACCATACTGATTGATAATATCCATAGAGTTGCCCCAAGGAACCGAAGACTTGGGGCTGAGTAAAGCCAAAATACTAAGGAGGCCATCGGGGTAAGTAGATAGAGCCACATGATTTTTATGCGGATTGGCTTACCGTTAGGATGAACTCGAATAATAATTAGGACACATATTGAACATAAAAGAACAACAATAGGAATGATTACCAGAGTATATTGGTTGTGGAACTGGTTAAGCCATGGCCTAACCCAGCCCAGGTCTGCAAATAGTTCATCATAATGTGTATAAGGATCAATAGCCCATTGACGTATAATTTGAGTTTCTGCTAGAGCAACTTCCTTTGGCATTTGCCACTCAACATTAAAGGGAATTAGTGTACTCGGATATATTGGATAACCTGTCATAATAACGGAGCGAGTTATCATAGGTATGAAGACAGAGCTTACTACAAAACAATAGAGAAGTGCCGACTTAAAAAAGTGATTATATCTGTGAATAATTATTACCAATGCGACTAGCGACAACCCACCACCCATTACAATAAAACTAAACTTTATCGCTATGCCAACTGATGCAACTGAAAAGATAACAAAAGCCCTATAGTACGCTTCCTTTTTATCTAGATCCTGTTTTTGCAACAAAAACAAAATCTGAGACGATATAAAAATACTGAATAAAAATGGGACGCTTGCTAATAAATTGAGCTAGCAGCACCAAAAATAAAATGCCGTTGACAACGTGATGGGTACGTCCGAGCCACGGGCCTGTGTTTAGCAATGCCCCAAAAAGAAAAAATGCTGAGTTATGAGCAAGACGCGAATGCAGATTACCTAGACCTGGTACAATTGGAAAAGTAGAAGACCAATTGATTGCCTGCAAATGATAAAGACCACTATCGTAAACCGGTTCACCCATGGAACGATTTGCTAGCCAGATAATAAGAATACCTAACAATGGATAAACACGAAAATCAGTCTTGGTTATACGGAGATTATGGTGGTTCAAAACGAGACCAACAAGTGCAATGATACTGATGGTCAAGCGGGCCCAATCGTTTACCGGGAATAAAAAATGCCAGATTTGGAGGAATAGAATGATTAATGAAAACCCCAACCAAAATGACAAAAACCATTTCTCGATAGAGTTTATCTCTAAGCGAAATAAAATGGGTACAATTGACCCAAACCCGCAGATCAATACGATGCAAACAAGCCATGTTATCGCGATGAGCAACATATAGCTTTCTCTCTAATTTGGTGGTATTATTAATTGGATGTCATCCATGCTCGAATGTTATTCAGGTTAATGTCATTGGGAGAGGGTGGTAGATAGTTGCCTTCGCATTCCACCGCTGTTGGCGGCAAAGTGCGGGGCGCAAGCAAAGGGTTTTCCGGGCTGAAATAATTCCAGGCTGCCCGCGAGATTCCCTCTACCAGAGGCCACAACCGTTGAAAATCCTGAAATTCTGCTTCTTCCCACAGATAGACCCCGATAACATAATCTCGTCCGTTCGCTGGTTCTACGATACCCACATCACCCACAACATCGGCTAACCAGCCGTTTTTATGTGAGATACGCTCACCTTCGGGAATACCCCCTTGCAATAGACGGTAGAGATCATTCGCGCTCATTAATTCGAGCATTTGCCGGCATTCTTGCTGCGTAAATTCACCCGCTGGATAGGCGGACATTAATCCAGAACCATAATTGGCACAGTCATAGATCATCGAGAATACTGTCCCCAGGTCTTCAGTGGTTGTCTGGTTAAATGGATCAGGATTGGTGTTGAAATTTGGATTGGGGTTGGTAGGAGGTGGTGCGATAGACCCCAAGATTTGACCGTCGCTGCCGTCGATAAAGGGGGCTATGATAAACGAGTTGGTCGCACCGACCAATTGCAAAGTTTCGTTAATTTGTGCCAGCCCTGAAAAAATATCCTGATTGCCAATAATCTGCATCAGCAAGTTCGACGAGATATTCCGACTACATAACAATGAATTCGCCATCAACCAGGCTTCATCGGGGTTGGGTTCGCGGTTCAAAAAGCGGAAGTAATCAACCAGAATGCCAATCTTAATAGTACTGGCAGCAGTAAAGGCCACATCTTGCAGGATGTTTATTTCCTCACCCGTCTGCAAATCCTGTATAAAGATAGATGCAACAGTGGTTTGCCCATTATAGATAAAGCCCTGTGAATCAAGATATGCGATGATGAGTTCACGCAATGTCTCAAGCCCAGGGCGATCCGAATCTTCGCCTTCAAGTGGAAGCTGCACGGCTCGTTTGTTAGGATCGCGTAGTGCTATGTCAATTAGAGAGACCGCACCATCCATATCAAGTCGTAAGCCAGTTGAACCAGAAAAGGTCGTCAGTGTTTGTACATCGTAGCCCGCAGTCCCGCTGAGTTGGTCATAGCGCTGGCTGATGTCCTGTAGAAACTGGCGCAAAAGATTTTCCTGATAATCGGCGCTGAGAGGTAAATAGGTGGCTTGACTGATGTCTTGATCCGTCAAATAGTTAAAGAACCTGATCCAGAAATTGCCGTCGTCATCCGAACCGCCTTGTGCATCAGCTAACATTGCTTGCCAGTTGACGCGGAAGCCCACTGAGGCCGGATCAAGCATGATTGGGCTATCCTGGTAATAGAGAACGATAGGTTGGGCATAGGTTTGAACCCATGCGGCTTGTGCCTCGGACGGGAGTAAACCGCCAACATCAACATCGCCCACGATAACATTTTCTGGTATACGCGCTTCTTGTTGAGAGAACACGATGAGTTGCTGAAGGAACAAGAAAACCGCGCTCAAAATCAGCATAATTGAAAAAAACATGAGGCGATGTGGACGATTGCGTCGCTGCCTTGTACCGATGCCTGTTAGCCCCATTGCAATTCCTGGGCTCTGTTAATGACCTTGTGATGGACAGGGGAGAGGTCCGGTAGTTGATCGAGTGGATACCAGTCAAACGATACCAACTCGAAACTTAGCTGCCCGACCTTATTTATTGGCTTGCAGAGGAAGAATATATCAAGATGATTGGCAAAGGGACGATCTACCAGCACAATTGGCCCAACTTGAACGGCGAGTTCGAGTTCTTCCTGGAGCTCGCGCTTGACCGTTCGGCCAGGATGTTCTCGATGGTCTACCCATCCGCCAGGCAATCCAATCGGATGTTTGGGGTGAAAGGCATGTTCAACCAGCAAAACGCACCCATCTTCACGGATGACAATGCCTGCCGCACCCATTGTGTATTTCGCCTGGAAAAAGCGCCAGAAGCCATAGGCACTGCGCACGAACCAGGCGTGGCGACCCAGGGCAAGCGCGGCCTGTTCCTTTGCTGATCTGAAAACCATTACATCCATACAGCCGATCTCATGCTCGGTGAGGAGTCTAAATGACCAGTATCTTCGCGTCAATTGTGGGTTAATGATATAATTTTGCAATGCTTGTGTTTTCAGTTTGGACAAGGTAAGAATTTGTCGCAAACGTCAATTGACTTATTCAATCTTTTTGTGCGGTCTCCGGGAGAACAGTTGTATTTCTTTACCGTTATCGCAATTAGCCTTGCCAGTTTATTTATGGGGGTTGGTCAGCGTCTCCGACGCCCAAACTATGTGGCTGCGAAACGATACACCACGGCATTGATAGGCGTTGTAGCTGCATGGATTGCACTTTTGGCCGGCGCATTGTTTGCATTGCTCTCCGATCAGGATGCGGTGACTATCTTACCCCCACTGGAACGCTTAGCATCGTTTTCGACGATCATTCTGCTTTCATGGGCTTTTCTGACTGCTGACTATAGCAGGTGGGGCAACAATTCAGTGATATTGCTCGTGGGGCTCTTAGGTGTTACATTTCTTGCCTATATCCTTACGGCAATCCAATGGGCGGATGTGGCTGGCGAAATTGATTTCAACCTGAGTGTACTAGGGGCGACCTGGACGTTCGCGGCCACTGCCGTTTCCACGTTAGGGATTATCCTGGTATTGAGTAGTTATTCAGTGGTTGTTGATGCGCCGCTGAAACTTGTGTTTTATCTGATACTCCTGTTGGGTTATGGCGGAACGTTGTTTCAGATTGTACAGGGCAATATTATCGGCGATTATGCCGGCCCTATCCGGCTTGCATTTGTATCCGCATTGACTATCACTCCCGTAGTGGTCTATAGGGCTATTGTTGGACATCTGGAAGCAGAGATTAAGGAAGTTCGCAATCAAGCGGAAAAGGTGGCTGGATCCGCCAGGGAGCCCACCCCCATTGCCGTATCGCGTGCATCGGAAACGGATCGTGAATCGGTACACTTACTCAAAGCCTTGGGCTTGATCTTAGAAGATGCCACGGCAAATTCCGTACCAGATCGTATTCTTCATGCTGTGACCGATGTTTTAAAAATTGATGTTGTCGGTATTCTGCGGATGCAGGATGCCAATTATGCTGATGTCAGTAAAGCCCGTGACAACGTGATGGGGCGGTCTATCCAGGGCGTTGCTATTAATCTGGATAATCAACCAACGCTTGCTAATGCCATTGAACGGCGTCAACAGCGTGCCCTATACGTTGATCGAAATGATGATGAAATCCAGGATGTGTATTATCGCCTGGATGTGGATCAAGTTGGGCCTGTTTATTTCCAACCATTGGTTAGAGATAACGAACTAATCGCTGTTCTCATGCTGGCGCAGCCATATGCTAACCGCGAACTATCTCAGGCTGAAGCTGAGATGCTCAAAGGTATCGGTGTCATAGCGGGTAGCCTCTTGGCGTTGAGCGACGCAGCCCATGAAGCCGAAATGCTAGCAGAAGAACGCACTATCCAAGCAATGGTTCAGGGGGTGGCCCCAGTGCAATTCTCTGCTGCACGACAGGATGCCCAGACACAACTACAGCTGGCTCGTGAGCAAATTGCAGAATTGAGTAAGCAAGTCGTCCAGTTGAAGATTGAACTTGATGATGAGCGCAATCGTGTAGCTGCTGAGATGGGCGATACAGCAGAGGGGGAGTCGATTTCGCAGCAGCTTCTGGCTCTTACCAAACAACAACAAGATTTGCGCAATGAACGCGATTCGTTATCAAAGCGGCTCCAGGAAGCAGAAGCGGCCTTACAGAGCGCAACCATCGCAGATGACGACGTGCGCATTAAGGAACTGATTGAAACGCTGGAACGTGAAAAAATTGATCTGATCGCTGAACGAGATCGTCTGCAATTGGAACTGGATAATCTGCGTGAATTTGATGGCATGGTTGTGCCAGATGAAATGCAGTCGGTCATTGATCGCATGACCCAGGAAAGATCCCGGCTCGAACAAGAACGCGATCAATTTGAAGTCAGGCTGGGCGATATGCAGTCACAGTTGGAGGCCGTTGGCATCGTGGGGGGCGCAGTAGGATTGGCAGATTTCATCAACCAAATCACTGAGCAGCGCAGTTTGCTCCAATCGCAGAATACACAGCTAACGGCAGAATTGAACAATCTCATTCAAGATCGTGACCACCATGCAAACCGTATAGCTCATGAAGATGAACGGGATGCTCGCTTGCAGACACTGGAGCAGGAACTGAATAACCTGGCTGGAGATCGGGAAATTGCCATTAAGCAGCGCGATCAATTCAAGACTGAGCTTGACGACTTGATGGAAAAGATTGAGGTTGTCAAGCAGCATCGTGCACGGTTATTGGCCCAAAATGCGGGCTATGATCTTGAATTGAAAGAAGTTCACGCAACTGAAGCAGGACTCCGCGAGAAAATCCAGGAACTGAGTAACCAGAAGAGTGATCTGGCGAAGGAGCGAGACCGTTTTCTGGCTGAACGTGAAGCTGCTGTTACCGAGCGCGATTTGCTCATGGCGCGGGCAGAAGGGGATCGGATTGAGGAATTGAGCATGAACAGTGTTGGCATGTTGACAGTCATGATCAATGAGCTAACAGATGAGCGCAACACGTTGGAAAAGACCCTAGCAGAAGCTCAACGCAGGCTCGGCGATGTGGAAGACAAGTTAGAGGCGCTTCAGGTACGTGAGGAGGGCAACTTGCAACCCCGCAATCGCCCGGAAAATCCTGAGTTGCTGATTGGTTTGGTTGAAGAACTGCGCACACCCATGACTTCGATTACGGGTTATGTTGACTTACTCTTGGGTGAGTCAGCTGGCATTCTAGGGGAAATGCAGCGCAAATTCCTCCAACGTGTCTCGACCAACGTCACACGTCTTTATTCGATGCTGGAGGACCTGGTGCATGTCACTGAACTTGATACAGGCCGCTTCAAACTGGAACCTGTATCTGTGAATGTTGTCAATTTGATTGAAGATGCCATCACCAATGCATCTAATCAGTTTCGTGAAAAAGGGTTGGCATTAAACCTCGACATCACGGATGATTTGCCGCTTGTACGCGGCGACCCTGACGCGATCGGCCAAATCGTTGGCCAGTTGTTAACGAATGCTTATCTGGCCTCACCGCCAGGCACAGAAATTACAATAACCGCTCGCAAACGCTCAATGCCCACGGATGGGAGAGCGGCAACTCATGTATTGTTTGTATCTGTGGCAGATCGTGGCGGCGGTATCAGCCCTGAAGATACACCACGAGTGTTTGCACGTAAATACAAGGCAGAGAATCCGCTGATCCACGGCCTGGGCGATACAGGCGTTGGCCTATCAGTTGCCAAAACGTTAGTCGAAAGTCATGGCGGCGATTTATGGCTAGAGACTGAGGAAAACGTGGGCAGCGTGTTTAATTTTGTTCTCCCGTTGGCGAATACAGAGAGCACCCATTATGCGTCGTGATTTAGGAAGCGAAGTTGTTGCAGCGATTGCCGCTGTCGCGTTGTTGGCCTTTGCCATCGCATTCGGTATTTTGCTCTCGGTTTCTAATACGGAAACCGAACTAGAGCCGACAGCAATTAGCGCGACATTGATCTATACGAACACACTGGAACCAACCCCAGAGGAGCCATTGTCAACAGCAGTCGTAGTTCAAGCGACTGTTGAGCCAACCGATGTCGAAGTGCCCATGGCCTCAAACACAATGCAGCCAACTGAGACAAATACCCGTATGTTCACAACCGAAGGGGTGGAGGTTGCTCAACAACAGCAGGTCGCTCTATCAGCCACCCCAAATGGTACTAAGACACCGACTTCACCATCAACGCCTACAGCTACAGCTACTACTATACCTGAACTAACCGTAACCAAGACGAACACACCCACTCCATCAGACACTGTGACCAACACGAGTACAGCCACAAATAAGCCCACAGCTACAAATACACCGATGCCAACCGATACGGCGGTTCCGTCGCACACCCCAACGTTCACATCGACAGTAAGTGATACACCTGTTCCGACGGATACCGCAACATCAACCCCTACTTCGACTGCTAGTGACACACCAACAAATACGTCAAGCCCAACTCAAGAGCCGACAGCCACTAACACATCAACAGCTACAGACACACCAGAACCAACCGATACGGCGACCTACACGGCCACGCCTTCTGCAACATTTACATTAACGACAACGCCTTCCAATACACCGAGTCCCACAGCAACATCAGGCATCTTGCCAACAGCGAGAGAAGATACAGCCGGGACCGCTGACATTGATTGTGGTGTACCGGGCGATTGGCCTATCTACGTTGTACAGGAAACCAACTCGCTTGAAGGGATTGCCCAGGCAGTTGAGCTTTCACCACAAGCCCTGATCAATGCGAATTGCCTCGAAGAGGATACCACCATTGTTGTTGGGCAAGAACTATTCGTGCCCGATCTGCCTTTTGACGACATCCCAAGGATTGCAGGTGTGGACGAAGCTTTAGAACGTCAATCGATTGAATCTGTGGCATGTGAGGGGGAGGTTACGATTTCGTCGCCGCAGCCGGGGAGTTTGGTATCTGAAGATATTGTTGTGCTTGGCTCTGCCGAGAGTGACGAATTTAGCTATTACAAGCTAGAAATTCGCCCGGATGAAGCCATTACCTATTACTTCTATCTACGGTCAAATGAACCTGTCGAGACGGGTAAACTAGGCACCATTAGCCGTGATGATCTGGATGTTGGTTTGTACTGGATCAGACTGGTTGTCGTGGATGAAGATCGCAGCATTCAGCCTACTGCAACCTGTGTTATCTCTGTTCTGGTTGAATGACCATGTTGGAACCTAATAGGATAGGCTAAACTAGGGTCGTTTGAATGAGCAGCGGTGCAAAACATGACCCGAAAAAGACCTTCACTTATTGGACGTTTTTTTGGTTTGGTTTTTCTTTGGGTGGTTCCCATTCTCATCATAGGGGCAATCATCTGGTTTGGCTATCAAGTCGCACAGGCTGCCGTTCGTCAATTTGATGAACGCACGACAATCCAGCAGTTGCAAGAAACCTTTTCTGGAACAGCTACTGAAATCGCCTCAACACGCATAGTGGGGGCACTCATCACACCGAGTGCAACGCCGGCGAATCCTGCAACCCTTACGCCCACAGATATTGATACCCCGACTGCGACATTGAAGCCTACTTTTACAATGACACTATCACCTACACACACGTTGACTGTGGTTGTGCCAAGTGATACACCACCCGCAACCAATACACCGCGTCCATTGATATTTGCAACGAACACATCCCAGGTTGATGTGTCAACACTGATACCGCCAACTCCAACCAAAGTTGCCCCAACCCTAACACCAACCATGTCGCCAACAGTGATCATTACAACTGAGGTAGCGGCTACACGGCCCTTGCCAACCCCCTTGCTCCCGCAAGAAGGAGAAGAAGGCCGTATAATCAATGGAACGGCTGTGCCGACCTCTGTACCTCTTGTCCCGCGTGAGAATAATCTCGTCAACATCATGCTGCTCGGCGGGGATGATGAACTGACCAATGATGGTTTCGCCCGCACTGATACAATGATTGTTGTCAGCATCAATCGCGATTCCAACACGGTGTCGATGTTAAGTATTCCGCGTGATCTGTTTGTCTATATTCCCACAACCAACGGGTTAATGGAGCGCATCAACGTGGTTTTTGACTTTGGTGAGTCTGTGGGCTGGACTAGTGGTGGCTTTGGTTTGCTTCGGCAGACGATTTTCTATAACTTTGGCATCAACGTTCACTATTATGCTCGTGTGAACTTCAGCGGTTTTACCCAAATTATTGACACGCTTGGGGGTGTGAATATTGCTGTCGATTGTGCCTATCAAGATTATGCTTTGATTGGGGCAGAAGTCCCAGAAGGTGCGGTAGAGGCCGATGATGAGGGGCTGCGGACATTGGGAGTGGGCTATTATGAGATGTCGGGTGCAGAAGCGCTCTGGTACGCCCGTACACGGCGTAATAGTTGGGACTTTGATCGAGGCCGTAGGCAACAACAACTGCTCCGTGCTATCTGGAACCAATCATTGGATATAATCTCGCTGACGAATGCTGCTGATCTATGGAATCAGGGGATGGAGATGATCGACACCGATATGGAGCTGGTGGATTTCCTGGGCCTTGTCCCCATTGCGCTTAACCTGGATATTGGCCGCATTCGTAACTATACATTGGTACGTGATGTTCATACGACCTCTTGGCAAACGCCGGATGGCTCATTTGTACAGTTACCTCTATACGAAAACCTACGCCCCCTGCTCGAAGACTTTTACCGGGCCCCTGCTTCAACACAGCTGTTGGTTGAAGGGGCGACGATTGCTGTATATAACGGGACTGAAAACTCTAGCTGGGATTTTGTTGCAGCAGATCGTTTGGCCTGGGAGGGCTTCAGGGCGATGGCGATGGGTGCAGCCGATACAGTCGATATCGAAGAGACAATTCTGATTGATCATACTGGCCAGCAAAAGGGCAGCAGCTTATTGGAGATTGCCAGGATTCTCAATGTCAGGAATGAGAACATTCGAATTGAACCTGACCCAAATCGTGTTGCGGATTTCGAGGTTATCACTGGTTCAAACTACAATTCTTGTACGGTAGGGGGGGTGCTGCCAGTTGATAACCCCACACCATAACTCATAAAAATTGTTTCTCGCTTATTCTTCCGGTGACATTGTGCCTACCCGCAGGAAGCGGGCAACATTGCTGTTGTTATCCTCAACGATACCCATCGCTTTGAGAACCAACAGCGTCTTCCTGGCCTCATTGTTAGGGAGATTCAGAATATCCTCTAGCGGACCTACACCAATCCAACCAAGATACGCAGCTAAGGCCTGTGCCTGCTGAATAACAGTGCGTTCACTCCGGGCTTTGCCTTCCTCATCTGTGATGACATGAACTTCTTCTGTCTCCTGCTCTGATGGTGTTTTAATCGTATTGGTTGGCGAAAGAATACCTGTTTGTGTGGTGGGCGGATCACCCGGTTTGATGGTTGGCAGAGCGCCCGTTACCCCTGTTGTTCCGCTCACTTTGGTTTGTGCCTGGTCTTTGCGTTGCTGTGCAATCATTGTCCAGTATTTCACAGCCTTATTGACTTCTTCTTGCGAAATACTGCATAGCTCTACTGGAGTCATCGTGGGTTCCTGGCCTTCAATAACCACCGCGTCAATAAAGCGTAGCAGGGAACCATGAAAGTTTTCAAGTTGGTTTGTGTAGGATATTGCCACAGGGCGCGCAATCACCACAATGGGGAGCCTATTGCGGAGGTCATCTGGCACATCCGACGACGTTTCCTGGCTGGCAGTGAGGATCATGTGAATACCTGATTGCCCTGCATCCTCTAAGATTTCCAAAACAGCGGGCATCCAATCATCTGACGTTTCTTTCCAGATTTCATCCGAGAGTGAATCCATGAGCAGAACAATGCGCGGCACGGGAGTCTCATCGTCCTTGCGGAGCTTTTCATTGTACTCGTCAATATCTGCCACGCCATTTTCTGCAAACCAGTTTCTACGACGGCCAATCTCCTTTACCATCCCTTCCAATAAGCGTTTACCCTCAGAGGGGGCGGTCAGGATGCGGCCTAGCGCATGAGGCAAACGAATAAAGCGTTTGAAAGCTATACTCCTCTCCCCGGCGATGACGATTCGCATCTCGGCTGGTGTGTTCAAACAACTGAGCGTCAGGAACACACTGTTGATGAAATGCCGTTTGGGTGCATCGGGGCCAATCATCAACAAGTTGCCGATATCTGCCAGATCTTGAACATTGAGTTGCTGTTCCAATGTATTCCCAACAACCAATGCCAATGATGACTGTACGCTTCTAAACGCGCTGCGCACAAGCAATCGGCGTAAACTGATTGGGGTGTGATCTTCTGTGCGAAGCAGGATGCCCACAGCATCCCTGACTTCTTCCAGTCGAGGTAGGAAACCGAGTTTCCAGTCTTTGTAATTTTCAGCAATATGCGCGAGGCTACGCTTGATTTCACTGGCTGTCACGATGCGGCGTTCATCACCATCCTGAACGATATCTGGTTTAGTGACGAAGAGTGTGTAGGATGGGGTGGGGCGCACATTGACGACCCGGCACGGTGTGCCGAGGTCGCCGAGCATCTCTTGAAGCATGAGCATCTGTTTGCGGATTGCGCCGTTACCTCTGGGCAGGGCTGACCCATGATCCAGGATGTCGCCCACAGCGGGCGTAACCCAGTTCATTTCGTCCATGCGACTGTATAACTGGGGCATGGTTTGACCTTTCGCACTGGTTCTTGATTTTGTATTGTTGTGTATATATTGTTTACCTAAACTATAATGTACTTGGAGCTTAGCAGCAAGATGGTGCGAGCTCTCACCAAGATCATATGTCTAGTTATGGTTGGCTGTGGCGGCGTTGGGGATGTGACCACGCCACCCCCACCCTTGACTCTACAACCGTTGCCGACCTCGTTCGTGTTCGGCGAATGTCACCAGACCAGCAATTTTGAGACCTGGCTGCAGTTTGTGACATCACGCCAGAGCAGTTTTGCCGAATTGGTTGAAGGGACAGCCGATAAATCACGCGAGGCCGCGTTTGAGGACGTGCGACAGATGAATCAGGTTCTGCACGGGCTGCTCGAACATGGGGTGATTGATTGTGGCGAAGAAGCGTTTGATTTGCTGCTTAGTGCGATGCAAACTACGTTGACCGAATTCCAGGATTATGTGAACAATGATGGCAACATCAATGCCATTATCCAGAATGCCCGCACGACCTTCATCCCGGTGAATGCTGCCTTTGATGAATTGATTGCTCAGTTGGAAGCCCAATATCAACGTTAGGATGCTGACGAGGGAGTAGTATTGACGTTGGTGGCACGCCGCATTGCCGCCACAGAAGAAAAAATAGTGGGAAATTGCAACAAAAACGGGTACCAACTTGCAGCGGTGGCACACAAAAAAGATTGCAGCAAGATGTGTACATGGTGTGGCTTCTCTGCCCACACGGACGTGAACAGCGGCGACTACTTGAGGAATAACTCTGGCTGGCAAGTCAGGCTTGCCAGCCAGGGACTTGTTGATTATACTTAGATCAATCGGGGTGTGGCGCAGCCCGGAAGCGCGCTTGCATGGGGTGTAAGAGGTCCAGGGTTCAAATCCCTGCACCCCGACTACCAACCTACTCTTCTCATCTAGATATTCAAACCTTAAGCGGCAAACCAACTTCAACCTTGTTGGATGGTTAATTCTTTCCAAGGGTGCTCCCTACCTCGCTATGATACTTCTACTTGCTTGATGAAGTCACGCGCCCGTTCCACAAAAATCGAAAAGATCGGCCAACTGGTTACAGGGGATTAGTTGCCAAAATTTACAAGCTATTGAAGGCTCAATATCCGCAAGGGAGTGTCCATATGCCTACCATCGCATTTCCTGATGAGAAACAAGAGGACTTTATTGCTCAATTATTGAGATATATTGACGAGGGGCAGCCAGAGAGATCAATCAGCCGTCTACAAGACATCGAAAATTTGGGTGATCGTTTTGAGACACTGTATAGTTTATTTGTTGCCGCTCAGGATAACGCTAATCATCCGAAATTGCGTCTAGATCTAGGAACTTTGCGCTCTATCTGGATGATCCAAAGCGATGCCCTTGCCCGTTCCCTTGACTATGATCTAGTCATTCAGGGATTCGAGCTTGTTGTCCAGGTCATTGTCAATTTGTATGGCTTGGTTCCGATCAGCCAGCAACTTTCTGATGAAATCCAAAAACACTATCAGGATCGGCTGGCTCGCATTTACGATGAAATCCAATACCTCAAACAACAAGAAGCGAAGCCTGTACTTGATGTCATTGCGGAGGTCATTTGGGACGAGATGTGCAATCTATCCCATTTCCATTACTCTTGAAGGGGAGACACCCATCTCAACTGCGATTCTCACAAATGAGATCGCGCCTTATCTTCAGGCCTTACGGGATATTCAGGAAGTGCATGATCTGGTCGTAGATAAGGAATTCGTTGAGCCTAAGATCATCCAAATTCACAATGAACTCCCAAAGATTTCAGCGGACGGCCTGGGTGACGCGATTCGTGCCGCAGACGAAGTTTGGACACCCAACCGTCGTCGACAGAGCGCGGAAGCACGAGACCTAGAAAACCAAAGGCAGCGTATCGAGAATGAAGCAAGACGAGATGAAGCTGCGTTCGTAGCTGAGAAAAGGCGGTTGGATCGGATAGAAGATGGTGACGAGCGCAGGTTAGAAATCCAGATTCTTGAGGAAGAGCTTAAGCAAAAACAAATTGAAACTGAGATGAAATTAGTTGAACTTCAAGCCAAAAAGATTGAGAATTTATACGTGATGCTTGATCTTGCTGACGAGATTTTCGAACGCTGGGGGGCGAATCAAACACTTCTGGATCTGGGTGAACAGGCTACAGCGCAACTGCTAAGTGCCTTATTGATTGTAACTTCAAGCCCTCGTGGCTTGAGAATAGGTTCACACGATAACCCACGCCCAACCACACTGCCTGGACAACCGTCTACTGGCTAAAGTCAATTTTGTGATAGATCCGTGCCAATTCCAGCGTGATATTCAGCGTTGGAATGCTAATCTTTTCATCCAAACCCGTCACTGGTCGATAGAGCCATTCATCAGTCTTGTGCCGGATATAGCTATGGACTCGAACTGCATCTTGAGCGACAAGTAGATAGGCTGCCAGGCTATCAATGGCAGTATATTCTGTTAATTTGTCATTGTAGTCTATAAAGGCAGTTGAAGGTGAAAGGACTTCGACCAATAGAACTGGGTTGGAAACAGTATCCGTTCGTTCCTGTACGTAAGCAGGATCATCACAGATAACAGAGACATCTGGATAACGGTAAGCCTTCTTTGACGCGATGTGAATGCGAGTATCAGATGACGAAACCAGACAATTCCTGTCATCCAACAGAATGTTTAAGTGTGTAATGGTATTGCCGCTAATCACGTTATGACGGAGGCTGCCACCTGTCATGGCATAGACATAACCCTGGCTATACTCGTGTTTTTCGCGTTGTTCATCTGCATAGGCTAAGTAGTCTGCTTCAGACATTTCAAGCGGGGTAACTCGTTGTACAGCGTACATCATCTCAGGGCCGATCTTTAATACGG
The DNA here is from genome assembly GCA_965223785.1 of Phototrophicaceae bacterium. Taxonomy (GTDB): domain Bacteria; phylum Chloroflexota; class Anaerolineae; order Aggregatilineales; family Phototrophicaceae; genus CBDCXN01. Next base: position 4,993,840 of record OZ245017.1, read on the forward strand.
TTTCCTGGAAACAGTATACAGTATAACGAGGATGGGTGTGTTGACACAAGCAGCGAATGACAGACCTGGTGCAAGCCGCCATGAACCTCTGGTTCGATTTTGAGGTAATATGCGTGCAGTGCTTCTGTAGCTGCTGTGGTATAATTCGCGTTTCGTGAATGGAACGATCAACCGATTGTGGAGTATGACAGAACGAGATTCTAATGGCAAATGAACGGCATGAGGTTCGGTTGACCTCGTTGGCAACTTGCGCGGGCTGAGCGTCGAAACTCGGTCCTAGGGACCTGGCGCAAGTCTTGCGTCCATTCAGTAACATGTTTCCTGCTGCCGACTACCCTGATGTGATGGTTGGGTTGGGTAGCCCCGACGATTCGGCTGTTTATCGGCTGGATGCGGACAAAGCTATTATTTCCACTACTGATTTCTTCCCACCTGTGGTGGATGATGCCTACCAGTTTGGGGCGATTGCAGCGGCTAATGCGCTCAGTGATATTTATGCAATGGGCGGAGAGCCGTTGATGGCGATTAATCTGGTGGCTTATCCTGATGGTTATGGTCATGAACTTCTCACCGATATCCTACGGGGTGGTGCGGAGAAAGTGCGCGAAGCAGGAGCCGTGATTGTTGGCGGGCATACAGTCATTGACAAAGAACCTAAATATGGGCTGGCTGTCACGGGGGTTGTTCATCCAGACAAGATCATTCGTAAGGGGGGCGCGCAGCCGGGTGATGTACTCATCCTGACCAAGCGGCTTGGAACCGGGATTATCACGACATTTTTGAAAAACCAACGGGCCAAGCCTGCCCATGTGGATGCAGCAGTAGCAAGTATGCTGCACTTGAATCGAACGGCGGCGCAAGCGGCGGTTGCTGCTGGAGCCCATGCGATGACTGACATCACAGGTTTTGGTCTGTTGGGACATGCACATGAGATGGCACACCTGAGCTTGGTTGACTTTGAGGTTGATTTTGATGCGCTGGAGTGGTTGCCGGGAGCGCTGGGCTATGCCAAGACTGGGATATTCCCTGGTGGTATGGGACGCAATCAGGACTACTTCGGCGAGTGGGTGGATACGGGCACCCTTTCCGATATGGACTTAGGCTTACTTTACGATCCGCAGACCTCAGGTGGATTACTCGTGGCCGTTGTTGAAGATAGGGCCTCAAAGTTGCTGAATGATCTGCAGTCCAATGGTGATGTTGCGCTTCAAATAGGCCGTGTACAGCCTGGGTCAGGTCGGATTCGCCTCGGTTGACCTTGACTTGTTTTGATCCTTTAATTGTAATACGATTGGTGCTGGAGGGCGTTACTCATCTTGGAGGATGACATGAGTCTGGATCCGGTTCCGAAGCCACAACCTGCTGGAAATGGCAAACTTTCAATTGCAAAGACGACGGTGGGGTGGGCCAATCTCCGCGAAGGGCCAGGGACGGGTTATGCAGATATTGGTGATGTCCTCAACAACACTCATGTCGTTTATTATCCCAATACGAAAACTGATAGTGGTTGGGTGTGGGTGGAGCAGTACGGCAGTGCTGGTTGGGTGTCTACAGGTGTGATGTCATTTGCAGATGTGTCGACTGCCAGTTTACCTGATTATCCTCCGACACCCTATGATGGGCAGATTGCTGTCTGGCACTGGAAGGGCTCTGGTCTGCCAGAAACGACCATTGAACAACTCGCACGGAATATCAAGCAAACAGCGCCAAGGGTGTCTCAGGTCTGGGTTAAGTTCATGGATGGGGCGGGATGGCAAGGTCGTTTTGATAGTGGTGATATGGCAATTAATGGTCCTACCGACCTGGATCGTTGGGCAGAGACGCTGGCGCGCTTTGATCTAGAATTACACGGTTGGGCTGTGGTGGAAGGGCAAGACATTGAAGCTGAGGCCGATATCTTGATCCAGGCGGGTCAGCGTTCTGGAATGAAAAGTATTATTCTGGATGTTGAACCCTATGAGGGTTACTGGCGGGTGGGGCCCGATCCGATTCGCCCCCTCATGTCAAAGGTACGGCGGGCGTTAGGCGGTAGCTATCATATTGGGCTAAGCATTGATCCGCGTGCCCACCATTTTGACAGCGTATTTCCTGACGAGTGGTTTCCCTTTGTGGATAGTGTTCATCCTCAAACATATTGGGTGTCATTCCGTCGGTCTGTCATCGAGACAATTGAGGAAGTGTATCGTACCTGGGGGGAGTATGGTCGTCCCATTATTCCTGCCCTACAGGGTGATGCGCCGACCTATGAGCAGCAGGAGGCGCTGCAACTTATCTCACAGCGGTTTGGTGCCCAGGGTGTTAGTTGGTGGCGCTATGGTGTTATACCGCATTGGAGTGCTATCAATCGCCCATTAGAAACGATTACCCCGCCATCTACCGAACCTGCTGAGCAACCGCCACCTGGGACGCAATTTGGCGAAGAGACCATTATCTTCTCGGGGGGGGCGGGTTATCGTAGTGGTTCGTATACCGGACAGCCGGAGTTTAAGTTGTTTACAGGCTCGTTTGGTTGGAATGCGTACTTTACACCAACCGCGCCATCAACCAGCAAAGTCTGGGCAGAGTGGAAGACAGAGTTACCTGCAAGCGGGCTGTATCAGATTTCTGTTTTTATCCCGGCACGTCATGCCACGACTCGGCGTGCCCGCTACAAGATTCATGCTGTGCGTGGGACGAACACTGAAGTAGTCGTGGACATCAACCAAGCTATACACCGTAACGAGTGGGTTTCACTCGGCGTGTTTGATTTGGTCAAAGGGCAGACCAACGCAGGTAAAGTCTTTCTAAACGATGTCACGGGTGAAGCTGATAAAGAAGTTGCGTTTGATGCAGTGCGGCTGCGTCAAATTGTACGCTTGACGAATTCTGGTACTGGTGGGCCAGACATTGTGGATGGTGTTTACGTGGCAGACGGTTACGAATCGCCTGTAGGATCACGGGAGGAGCGGAATGCAGGTGAATTATGGCCTCCTGGATGGCGTGATGCCAGCCCATTTGGGCAGTTATACTTTCGGGGTACAGCACGCGAAGCCTATCATACAGGCGCAGATCTGAACTATGGATCGCCCACCGAAGACCTGGGGATGCCTGTGTATGCCTGTGCCAGTGGGATCGTTGTGTTCGCTGCCTATCTGAAAATCTGGGGTAACGTCGTCATTATTCGACATGATCCACTGCGGTTGCCGACTGGACGTGTGCTCTATAGCCGCTATGGGCATGTACAAAATATGATCGTGACGGCTGGGCAACGGGTAAAGCGTGGGGAGCAGATTGCTGAAATTGGGAATGCGTTTGGGACTCTCATCCCACACCTGCACTTTGACATCAGCCCAACGACCAAGCTGGAAACCAACCCCGCAGATTGGCCTGGGCGGAATGCTAGCCGATTATTCTCACATTATGTTGATCCACTAGCCTTCATCAAAGCCAATCGCCCCTGAACTGAAAGCGCTGGATGACATATCCGGCGTTTGACTTTTCTATATTAGAACAGACCCCAATCATCTGCGACGCCTTCTTCCATCATGCTTGGGTCCCACATTTCCATACCCATCTCAATTGTAGTCGGAACTCCCAGAAACTCTTGAGCAGTGCGTCGTGTTTGCTCTAAAAGTTGTGGTGCATAAGGGCAGAATGGTGTGGTCATAATCATATTGATGTGAGCGCGATCATCCATAATATCCGTGTGACGGATTAGACCTAATTCAATCACATTCATCCCGATTTCTGGATCAATAACTGCACGTAGTGCTTCCAGTAGACCTTCTTCTTTGCTCTGAACTCTATCGCTCATGGGCGGCCTTCCTTAGTCAATGAATTTTCAAGGTCAATATTAGCATAATTTCCATGAGAGTGTAGTGAGAAACGGGAATGTGTATAGGTTGAGCATGATACGCTTTCGGGTAAGCACCAGAAGAACCATGCGTCTAGTTGTAACCTTGTTATTAATTTTATCATCAGCATCATAAATATTGACTCTGCACGACACGGCTGCTATACTAGCGTACCTGTAGGTATGGAAAAAAGTTAACTTAGATTAAACTAGTTGTCTGTGATGTACAGGGGGTATTCCTGATAATGGGTTCAACACTCGAAATCCGCAATCTACAAGCACGAGTAGAGGGTGAAGACGGCCTCATTCTGCGTGGCGTAGACTTGACGATTAAGCAGGGCGAAGTCCACGCTCTGATGGGGCCAAATGGCTCTGGTAAAAGCACGATGGCAAATGTGCTAATGGGCAACCCGGCATATGATGTTACGGGTGGTCAGATCATTTTCGATGGCAAAGATATGTTAGAATTGGAAGCTGATGAGCGCAGTCGTGCCGGATTGTTCCTGGCGTTTCAATACCCGGTGTCGATTCCTGGTGTGACCGTTGCTCGTTTCTTGCGCAGTGCAATCAATGCCCGTATAAAAGCTGAGACCCCCGAGTCTGACGGAATCTCCATTCCCAAATTCCGGCGTTTGATGATGGACAAGATGAACAGCCTCAAGATGGATCATAGTTTCGCTGGTCGCTACCTAAATGAAGGTTTTAGTGGTGGCGAGAAGAAACGTGCAGAGATTTTACAGATGGCGGTGCTGGAACCCCAAATTGCCATATTAGATGAGACCGACTCTGGGCTAGATATTGATGCATTGCGCATCGTGGCTGAAGGTGTGAACTTGCTGAAAGGCCCCCAGATGGGCGCATTGATTATTACGCATTATCAGCGCATTCTCAACTACATCCAGCCAGATTATGTTCACATCATGTTTGATGGGCAGATTGTCGAAAGTGGTGGTAAAGACCTTGCATTGAAGCTTGAAGAAAATGGATACGATTGGGTGCGTGAAAAATACGCGGTAGCTGAATAAAGGAGGACAGACACAAATGGTAGATTTTGTTCCTGGTAATAAAGAGCTAACCGAAGATGAACAAGCGCTGAAAGATGTCCGCGCCGACTATGATTCGGTTTATGGATTTCATGATGATGATGTTGATTACAGCTTTGTTAGCGAAAAAGGCATCAATGCCGATGTCGTTCGCCAGATCAGCGAGATGAAGAATGAACCGGGATGGATGACCGATATCCGGTTGCAAGCCTATGAGCATTTTGTCAGGCGCCCAACTCCAGCATGGGGTGGAGGGGGTCTGCTTGATACGATTGATTACGATGATATCTACTATTACGTTCGTGCAACAGACAAAGCTGAGCGCGATTGGGATGACGTGCCGCCAGAGATAAAAGATACGTTTGATCGCCTTGGCATCCCGGAAGCAGAAGCTAAGTTTCTTCAAGGTGTTTCGGCCCAGTATGATTCCGAATCGGTATACCACAACATCCGCGAGGACCTGGAATCGAAAGGCGTCATCTTCCTGGATATGGATAGTGCCCTACGCGAGCATCCAGAGATTGTCAAGGAATACTTTGGTACGATCATCCCCTACAACGACAACAAATTCGCGGCGTTGAACACTGCCGTGTGGTCGGGCGGATCGTTCATTTATGTACCACCTAGTGTTGAAGTCGAAATGCCGCTGCAGGCTTACTTTCGTATCAACACGAACAACATGGGGCAGTTTGAGCGGACTTTGATTATTGTCGATGAAGGCGCTCATGTACATTATGTTGAAGGCTGTACTGCTCCGACCTATAGCTCCGACAGTCTCCACTCAGCGGTGGTCGAGATCATCGTCAAGGAAAGTGGACGTTGTCGCTATTCCACCATACAGAATTGGTCGAACAATGTCTTCAATCTGGTGACGAAGCGTGCAGTTGCACATAAGAACGCCACTATGGAATGGGTGGATGCCAACCTGGGCAGTAAGCTCACGATGAAGTATCCAGCTGTGATCTTGAAGGAAGAAGGCGCCCACGGCGAAGTCCTGTCGATTGCCTTTGCTGGTGATGGACAGCATCAGGATGCCGGCGCGAAAATTACGCATTTAGCCCCGAACACAACCAGCCAGATTATCAGCAAGTCGATCAGCAAGAATGGCGGCCGCTCAAGTTATCGCGGTTTGCTCAAGGTGGTTGAAGGGGCAGACAACATTAAAAGCAATGTCGTGTGTGATGCACTGTTGCTGGATGACCAGAGCCGTTCTGATACTTATCCTTACATCGAGATTGATGCTCAAAATGTCACGATGGGGCATGAGGCTTCAGTTAGTAAAGTTGGGGAAGACCAGCTTTTTTACTTGATGAGCCGGGGCTTGAGTGAGGACGAAGCGAATGCGATGGTTATCAATGGATTTTTAGAACCGTTGGTAAAGGAACTGCCAATGGAATATGCACTAGAAATGAACCGCCTGATTCAAATTCAACTTGAAGGCTCAATCGGGTAATTTAGAAAGGAGAACACTGTGGTGGCAGTTAGACGCCGGTCTCGTACTCCGGTTGCGCCCAGTTATACACAAGCAGACGTGACTGCGCTGAGCGAAGCACATAATGAACCTGAATGGCTGCATGAGGCACGGCTTGCGGCTTGGGATATTTACGAAAGCCTCCCGATGCCAGCCTTGCACGATGAGGATTGGCGGCGAACTGATTATCGTATGATCCGTTGGGATGAAGCCGATCAGATCATTCAGCCCAATGGCGCGACGATAGAAGATGTCCCTTTGATTCATCGTGAGCCGTTGGTCGGCGAGGTTGAAGGTGGCACGATGGTCTTTGTTGACGGGAAGCTTGTCCATTATCAATTGGCAGGCCAACTCCAGCAAGCAGGCGTGATCCTTGCCGACCTTGTGAGTGCTGGAAGAGATCACGAAGTACTCGTCCGTGAGAACTTTATGCAGAAGGCTGTCACAGCAGCGAATGGCAAATTTGCCGCGTTGCACGCCGCTTTATGGACCCATGGGGTGTTTGTATACGTACCGCGTAAGGTCGTGGCGGAACTGCCGCTGCATGTCGTTATGTACAACACGCAGCCTGGTGCATCGTTAGGGCATGTTCTCGTTGTATGTGAGGAAAACTCACAGGTGACGATGCAGGTTGAATATGCCTCAGCACAGCAAGCAACCCACTCAGCTTATATCGGTATGACGGAACTTATTGTCGGCGATGCCGCCGTTCTCAAATATGTATCATTCCAGGACTGGAACCGCGAAACCTATCAGTTTGGGCATCATCGAGCTGTCGTTGGACGTGATGCTGACCTGGATTGGATCAGCGGGACAATGGGCACGCGGCTGACTAAAAACTATCTCGAGCTGGACATCAACGGATTGGGATCGAATGCGCGGATGTCAGGTTTCTTCTTCGCCGATAAAGACCAGCACTTTGATCTGGATACGCAACAGAACCACAATGCACCCTTGACGACTTCGGATTTGTTGTTCAAGGGGGCGGCCAAAGACACTGCTCGTACGGTCTGGCAGGGGATGATTAAATCATTACCACAGATGCAGAAGATTGACGGCTATCAGGTGTGTCGTAATTTGCTGTTGAGCGATGAGGCTCGGATGGATGGCATTCCAGGACTTGAAATCGAGGCTGATGATGTGGCCTGTTCCCATGCCGCGACCTTTGGCACACTCGAGGAAGAGCCAATCTTTTATCTGATGAGCCGGGGTATCCCGCGTTCACAGGCCGAGCTGATGGTCATTGAAGGGTTCTTTGATGAACTGTTGATGCGTGTACCATTTGAACGTGTGCGCGAACGATTGCAGCAGGCCGTTGAAGCAAAAATCCTCTCGTAGGTAGTAACCTGAATTGATCTGATCGACAACGGCGTGTTGGTTGAATGACGCGCCGTTTGTTGTTACATGAAAAGGGGATAATCATGTTGTATGATGTCAACAAGATTCGTGCTGACTTCCCAATCTTGCAACAGGAACACAGCCGGGGCAAATCGCTGATTTATCTTGACAGTGCGGCTTCTAGCCAACGCCCAGTGCAGGTCATCAACGCGATAGATGAGTACTACCGTCACTATCATGCCAATGTGCATCGCGGCGTGCATAAGCTCAGCGATTTGGCGACGGAAGCTTATGAGGACGCACGGACGAAGGCCAAACGCTTTATCAACGCTAGCAATCGTCGGGAGATTATCTTTACACGCGGCACAACCGAAGGCATTAATCTGGTCGCCCAGACCTGGGGACGGCAGCATCTATCGACTGGTGATGGCATTGTCATTACCCAGATGGAGCATCATTCCAACATCGTACCCTGGCAATTGATCGCCGCTGAGAAGAAGGCCAAAATCAAATATGTGCCTGTGCGTGATGATGGCACACTTGATTTGGCAGTCTATCAACAACTCCTGGCTGAAGGAAATGTCAAGCTGGTGGCGGTTGTTCACGCCTCCAATGTTTTAGGAACACTCAACCCAGTTAAACAGATGGCTCAGATGGCACATAAGGCAGGAGCGTTGATTGTGGTAGATGCGGCTCAGAGTGTTCCCCATATGCCTGTTGATGTGCAGGATTTGGATGTGGATTTCCTGGCGCTTAGCGGGCACAAGATGACTGGGCCAACGGGCATTGGTGTCCTCTATGGAAAGCGTAATCTGCTCGAAGTGATGCCACCCTGGATGGGGGGGGGCGAGATGATTGACCGTGTAACATTAGAAAGCAGCACCTGGAATGAACTGCCACATAAGTTCGAGGCAGGAACACCGAGCATTGCCCCCGCAATTGGGCTTGGAGCAGCCATTGACTATCTTACTGCGATTGGAATGGATGTGATTCACGATTATGAGCGGATATTGATTGATTATGCTCTGGAGCGACTCGTTGAGATTCCAGGTCTGGTTGTTTTCGGGCCGGAGGGCGACAATCGTGGGGGAGTCGTGGCGTTCAAAGTTGATGACATTCACCCGCATGACATGGCACAGATGCTCGATGCGGAAGGAATCGCCGTTCGTGCAGGCCATCATTGTGCCCAGCCTTTACACGACTGTCTGGCAGTCAATGCGACCACAAGGGCAAGTTTTTATCTGTATAATTCAACGGATGAAATTGATCGGCTCGTGGACGGTATCTATAAGGCTAAATCATTATTTTTGAGATAGGGAAGACGCATATGGATGAGATGTATCGAGAGAACATCCTCGATCATGGGATGAATCCGCGTAACGCAGGTATCTTAGACCCTGCACAGATCGATTTTGAGGCAAATAATCCGCTGTGTGGAGATCGATTGCGATTGACGCTTCGTTTCGATAAGAACAATATTGTTACAGAACTAGCCTGGGATGGGGAAGGCTGCGCAATTAGCCAAGCGGCCGCTTCCATGCTGGGTCAGCAAGTTGTTGGCAAGAGTCTTGAAGAAGTCAAACAGATCACTAAAGACGATATTTATGCCATGCTCGGAATCCCGATTTCTGCGAATCGGGTGAAATGCGCGATGCTGGGCCTCAAGACCTTACATACTGGCCTGTATGGTCACGAATACTGGCGTGCAATCGACGAAGCAGATGAGGATTAGGCAGCATGTCTGAATTTGTTGTCGTTGCCATCACAGATGAACTTAATCCTGGTGATAAACCACTTGTGTTTGAAATGAACCGCCGCTGGATAGCGCTCTATAATCTGAATGGTGATTTTTATGCGATAGAGGATGTCTGCACGCATGACGGCGGTCCTCTGGCGGAAGGAGAGGTGGAAGGGTGTGTGGTTTCCTGCCCTCGGCATGGGGCACAATTCGATATTATCACGGGCAAAGTGTTGTCTGCCCCTGCCCTGACGGACGTACCGACATTTGAAGTACGAGTCGTGGGTAACGAGGTTCAAGTGGGGGCGAGGCGAATTTAAACAGAGGTATAAAATTGGGTCGTAAACAGCTTCTCGACAACATGTATGATGGGCAATTGCTGGTATTTGGGCATCGAGGAGCGAGTAGTTACGCGCCAATGAACACACTCCCGGCCTTTGAACTGGCATATGAGCAGGGTGCACAGGGCATAGAATTAGATGTCCACCGGACTACTGACGGTGAATTAGTTGTCATACATGACTTTACGGTGGATGCCACAACTAATAGTAGTGGCTCAGTATCTGATTTTACCCTTGGGGAATTGAAGCAGCTTGATGCCGGGGCGTGGTTTGATGAGTGCTTTGCCGGTACACGCATTCCAACGCTAACTGAAGTCATTGAATCAGTTGGACGCAAATTATTCATCAACATTGAGATTAAATCAAGGTCTATTGAAACAGATGGCATTGAGGAAGCCGTCGCAAAATGTATTGCATTGCATAACGTGCAGGACCGTGTCATCGTTTCATCATTCAACCCCCTAACATTGGCACGTTTTCAGAACGCGATGCCGAATGTACCGATTGGTTATCTAAACATGCCTAGCGATATCAATCTTGAAGTGGCTTATGATGCGTCTCATCCAATCCACTTGATGGTGGATGAAGCTTACATGGAAGCAGTTCGCAGGGAGGGGTATCGCGTGAATACCTGGACAGTCAATGATCCACAGCGAGCCGCAGAGCTCGGAAATCTCGGTGTAGATGCGATCATAACAGACAAGCCAGACGTCGTTCTTGATGCCGTTGGTTAATTTGTGGTGGCGGCTGGTTCGCTTGGGTTTTCATCTCCTTTACAATCAATTAGCATTTACCTATGAAGCAGTTAGCTGGGTTGTGTCACTCGGAGCATGGCGCTGCTGGCAAGGTAGATCACTAGATATGATTGAACTCCATGAATTCGTCCTGGAGCTGGCACATGGCCCCGGAAACATTCAACTCGACTTGCAGCGAAAGAATATTGATACTGTTGGAATTGATCTCTCACCTAACATGGGCCAGATTGCCTATCGTAAACTACACAAGAATCACATGACATCCCGTCTCGTTCGATCTGAGGCGCAGCGGTTGCCGTTTGCATTGAGTACGTTTGATGTGGTTGTTTCGACCTTTCCAACCAATTTCATAGTTGCTGAAGCGACCTTGCAAGAGGTGTATCGTGTATTATGTGATGAGGGGCGTATGATTGTAGTGTCAAGCAGTACATTTGATAGAACGGGATTAGTCCAGCGATTTCTCGAATGGCTCTATCGTATCACAGGACAACGTGCTGATTCTGGGCTAACCCAGATAATACAGGCTGATTTACGGGAACGATTCGCAGTACATGGTTTCGACCTAACGTTTGTGTATGAGAAATGTCCACGAAGTACCGTACAGATCTTGGTTGCAAAGAAAAACTACTAGATTTGAATCGATAGTCATGCTATACTGTCGGCAATATATGGTGGATGTAGCTCAGTCGGTTAGAGCGCCTGGTTGTGGCCCAGGAGGCCGAGGGTTCAAGTCCCTTCATTCACCCATAACACCTCACATGGTGAGGTGTTTTTGATTAGACGCTTTAGCGCGTTGAGCACCGCAGGTGCGAGACAGAAAACCGTCCGCTATGCGGGTGATCTTGACTGCGGTGGGCGCAATCTGACGAGTGTGCGGCGCTGTTGGCTCCGTAAGCCTTGTCGATAGTGCCTATTTTCCCCAACCGATGTCTTCACAATTTGTGAGGTATCGGTGACGATGGAACGGGCTTCCTGCGTTTCACTCGGTTTCGGAACGCCAAAAACCTCAAAAACGCTGACCTTGCCGGAGTCATCCTTTGGATCGATTGGTGGCGATGTTGCGATAGCCGGAGCAGCAGGTTCCGGCTCGACGACAGGTGTCGGCAGGCCAGAAGTAGCAATGGCACTCTGATAGATATCCGATGATTCATCTGGAATGTTCGCCAGGAACTCTGGTTCTTCGGCAGGGGCAGGCTCTTCTGGCATTTGCACGGGTAGGCGTGGGCGTGTGTCATCATCCGCAATGGGAGGCTCGTCAGATTCTACTGTGATGGGTGAGAGTTGATGACGTGGAGTGTACTGGGCACGTTCTTCTACATCGGGTGCGTCGCGCATGAGTGATTTAGCTTCGTATGGTATTTGCTGACGATTTTCGCCCATTTCCCTCCATAATTGCCAGAGGCTATCGACGATGTTGTTTTCGAGATTACGGCGGGTGCTAAGTGAGTTGCGCAATCCGCTAAGAGCGCCCCTGGTTTCATAGCTGAATGTCCACTGGACAATTGTGCCGTCGGGGGTATCTTGAAGACGGATTCGACCTAAATTGGCGTGAAAAGGGCCACCATCAATTATTTCATATTCATAACCGATGCGATCATACCAAGCGGTGATCTCTGCGACATATTCTTTCCCCTTTCTGGTGCGATAACGCCAGCGTGCACCCGCCCCTTGGTGTGATGATGTCAGGTAAGAAATCGATACACAATGCTGTTGCCACTTGGGATTATTGCTCAGATCACAGATATAATGCCAAACGATTTCAGGTGAAGTTGGAATCAGAATACGTTGTTCAATGGTGTTCATTTTGGCTATAAATTCTTGTGCCCGTGTGCTAAACTTATTATCAAATTGTACCACAATTATAGTTGGGATACTCTTGCCTGGGCCAACTCTAACTTTTGCTTTTATCCTTTCCACACTTATTGGTGCATTGTTTCATTTGGTGTTTGGTGGGGATGTGCGGCGGCTCGCAATGTTCCTATTGGGGGCATGGGTTGGTTTTGCACTAGGGCATCTGGGTGGTGTATTTGTAGATTTTAATGTGCTAAGTGTGGGGGCGCTGCGCACGCTGCCTGCGGTTTTGGGGGCGGTGATTATGCTCATTTTCACCCAGGCATTCCTGTCTACCCGTCAAACCAAGCGATAGGGCACAACCATGACAGACAATCTAAACAAGGATGAACAACAAGAATCATCGGGTTTATCGTTTGCTCGTGTTATGGTAATTGCCAACGCGCTGATGGTGATTGTCACCTTGCCTTTAATTCTTGGTGTGATTGTGGCAGCTGTTGCTGACCCTGTGCCAACAGCCGTTCGTTTTGGTACGATTCTGGACATCGTATTCATCGTTTTGGCGTTACAGGGCATTCTAATTGTTGTCGCGTTTACCACGCTTGTTGTTCAGGCGGCACGGTTTGTTTCGATGATCCGATCGCAAATTCAGCCAATTCTAGATGAAACTAAAGAGACGGTTCAATCTGCCAAAGGTTCTGTTGAATTTGTTGGCAAAAGTGCGTCTAGTACGTTTATCACGACGGGAGCATTTGTCGCCGGGGCAATCGCATTCATCCGCGAAATCATCAATATCCGGCGGGCGATGCGTCCATCTCGCCGGTCAGCGGGCCAACGGATCGAAGAACCAACAGATGCCTAGATACCCTCAATTGCGTCAAACGCACGGCCAATGTTATCTGTTAAATCCGATGCAATCATGGCGCGCGGATTTGTGTCGCAGAGTTCGCCAGCCAATCCATGGAGGTATCCGCCAACAATAGCTGCCTCGTACCCCCTTAAACCTTGCCCTAGTAGACTGACGATGATGCCAGCTAGTACATCGCCACTTCCGGCAGTTGCCATCCCGCTGTTTTTGAAAGGCAAGATACTGATATCATCGTTGGGAGCTGCAATCACAGTATGTGCGCCTTTTAACAGGACGATCAACCCCCATTTGTTTGCTGACTTGTGGGCAATTTGCACTCGGTTGGCCTGGATCTCTGAAATAGGGATACCAGTCAAACGGCTCATCTCACCCGGATGAGGTGTAATGACTGTGTGGTCGGGTACGTGTTCCCACCAATTATCTTCTTTGCTGAGGATGTTTAGTCCATCAGCATCAATAACCAGAGGTTTTCTGGGTGACTGAGTCGTTAAGAGATTAATCAAGAATTGCCGCGTGGGGTCTTCTTGACCAAGACCCGGACCGATCAAAAGGGAATCGAATTTTCGCATTTCTTGGGCTACTACAGACGCCGCATGCTCCGAAATCACGCCCCTATTCTGTGGGAGAATGAGCCAGGTGGGTTCAGGTAGTCGTGCAGCTAACGTGTTGACTATTGATCCAACCGTGCCCACTGAGACTAGGCCGCTGCCACTGCGATAGGCCGCCAATGCCGCTAATCCTGGTGCTCCGATGTAGTTGACCGATCCGGCGACTACGAGAACCCTGCCAAATGAGCCTTTGTTCCCATCTTGTTTTCGATCTGGCAACATCGTACGAACGCTGTTGGCGTCAACGAGATGCTCTGATGCTTCTTGTGCCTGAATAATCGCTTGATCAATGCCAATATCGGCGATGACAAGTTGACCAACAATCTGTGCGCCAGGAAATGTGATGAGACCAGGTTTTGGGGCGACAAATGTGACAGTTTCATCGGCTCGTATTGCATAGGGTGAGATTGTACCAGTGTCACATGCCAGACCTGAAGGGCAGTCTACAGCGATCACGTAGGGGGAGATGTGAGACGGTTTATTGCCTGGCATTGATGGATTGAGTATGCTCTCTGTTTGTTGCGTGCTGTGTTCTGCGATTGTTTTATTCACAGCCTGAAGTATATTGGCTACTGTTTCACGGAGGGGTGGACGGATACCAATCCCCAATAGGGCATCAATCATAATGTCAGCGGTTTGGATCAAGTTTGGGAGAAGTTGGTAATCTTCATCAAAGTCGGAATAGATAATCGTGGTATCAGTTGTTTTCAGCGCATCAAGATTAGTATCATTGTCTCGATTTTTAAGCATATAGACGACAACTTGCGTTGGGAAGTCTGCTTCTGCGATGTGGCGCGCGGCGACCAGACCATCACCCCCATTGTTGCCTGAGCCAACGAGTATAATAATTTGTGCTGAATCAAACGCCCTTGCTTGCAACAGGACCCGATCTGCAACAATCTGACCAGCCCGATCCATCATATCGGTGTAGAGGAAACCATCAGCGTTTGCTTGCGCTTCGACTGCTCGGATCTGTTCAATACTGAGTATGGGAATCATAAAGGTTGCCTCTCCACAAATGAAAAATCCGGCTGCATATTACACCGGATTTGATTTTCATGGTATTTGTTATTGGCCTACGAAGTCCGGTCAATGACCAGACGCGCAGTATCAACCAGCTCATTCTTGTACAAGGACGCAGGGAGTATATCCAGCATTTCGATGGCAGATATGACAAGCATCCTGGCCTTGTGTTGGCCTTCGGCGATGTAGTTGCCCTGCATAAGTTTTTCATGAACAGATTCCATCGGGTCAACAACAGAGGCCAGCCCTTTGCCTTGTTCCAGGTCAATGCCTGAAGTCTTGCCTAGCTGTTTGTCGCTGCTTGTTAGATCAAGGATATCATCAACGATCTGAAAAGCCAGACCAATATTAAATCCAAATTGACCCAATATATCTGCTGTGTGCTCACTTGCGTTGTTCAAGTATGCGCCCAGCATCGCGCCTGTTTTAAATAGAGCAGCGGTCTTGCGGGCGATGATGTCGAAATAGACCTCTCTGTTGAGATTGCCGTTTTTGACCGCGCTAGCTTGCAAGGTCTCACCTTCGACAAGGGCTGTCGTTGCATCCGAAAACAAGACGTTTAGATCACGATAAGGAGCCATAAGCTCATATACTTTCGTAAACAAGAAATCCCCGGTTAGCAGGGCAAAAGTGTGCCCCCAAATTGAGTTGACTGAGGGTCGTCCACGCCGCATAATGCCATGATCATTTATATCATCATGAACCACACTGGCAGTGTGTACCAATTCCAGTGCTGCCGCAACTGGGGCAGCATATTCCAAATCCGTGCCACCGGTTGCCATATAGCTTAGCATTAAGATGCGTGGACGAATACGCTTGCCACCCGCTTCCAGAATGTGACGGCTAGCATCCCGTAGGACATCAACATCACTATTAACGACATCAAACATTGTGTGCTCAACGATGTGCATAGCTTGATCGATTGTTTGGCCTGATATAGTCGCTACGGAATTCGTTGTCATGGATGGTAATCCTGTTCAGCGTGTTCTAACAATTCTGAGTGTCATATTTGATTGTGACTTTCAGAACTAATTAAAACTATTGTACATAAAAAACGAAGATAGGTCAACGTAACTTATGTAATTTTCATGCTTTCAGATGATTGAGACAACGGGTAAAGTGAATGCGAATGTACTACCTTTGCCAATTTCACTCGATACCCGAATTTTGCTCTCATGATTATCCAAAATAAACTGCGCAATTGCGAGTCCGATCCCGGTTCCACCGTAGCGCCGAGTTGAAGAAAGATCGACCTGATAAAAGGTCTCAAATATCAATTCTTGCTCTTTCAAATCAATCCCGATGCCTTCATCGGCGACCTGGATCTCAACTTGATTTCCCTCATGATGGGCTGTGATGACGATGTCGTCAGTGCTAAATTTCAGCCCATTGTCTATGAGGAGTTGCAGGACAGTATTCAGCCCTTGCTTGTCAGCTTGAACAGGGGGAATGCCCTCCCCAAGTTCAATCTTGATTCGATCACCTGCATCTCGATGTTCCCAGATGCGTCCCAAATTACGTTTGGCGTGTTCCAGGGCATCACGAATAATCACAGGACCAGGGCTATAATCGAGGCTGCTACCGAGTAGGGTGATGTTCTTGACCAGTGTTTCCAAGCGGGCGGTTGCACCTTTGGCATAGGTGATTAGTTTTTCGTTTTTTACATCTTCTGCTAGTAATGCCACTGCTGACTTCACCTGTAACAGGGGAGTCTTAAGCTCATGAGAGACGTTGCGCACGATGGCGTTCTTGAGAATCTCAACTTCAGCCGTTACTCGGTTTTGGGTATCGATTTGCTTTGCAAGTTTGATGTTTTCACGCTGTAGTTTGAGAAGTGACTGCAACTGTCGCTTCAGGTGTGGATCATCGATCTGTAAGATTGCATCAGCCCAGATCTCCGAACGAGTCATCATAGAGGCATCAGAGGTAAGATAAACGATCAATGGTCGTTTGGCAAAAGGTTTCTCTAACCAGAGTTCTTTTGCAGTATTCAGAGTTTCCAACTTGCTTATCAGAATAGCGTCGGGGTAGGGCGATTCAAGATCAGCACTCAGGGTGACTTCTTGTCTAATTACATGTGAGGCATCCTCCAGCAAATTTTGAATTTCCTGGATAGCTTCTTCTGCGTAAATCAAGAATGTCGCTTCAACGTGATTTGCAATCATAGTGTCGTACATTTTCGCCCTCATACGTTGCAGATGGTAGCATATAGAGGTTGGGCACGAAAGCGAATGTTGTCTACGTTTCTAAACTCAAACCAATTCTTAATGGTTTGTATCACAGTCTTAAATTATTGGTCATCGTCCGCGAGAGCCTGGCGAAACAAGTCGAGACCCGGACGATTGCTGTGATCTTGATCACAGCCTGTGTACGCCTCGTGCAGGGGAATAGGTTTACCGTTGCAGATCGCAGTGACTTCGAGTTGTCGCCAAAAGCTGAGGAAACGTGAGCTGATTATGAGGGTGAGTTCAAGCAGTGGGCTGGCATTGGCATTGAGGATATCGGGTACAGGGCACTTAGCGCAATCACTGGGCCGCCAGGGCAAGGATCGGCGATTTTGCTTCACTAAGCGGCATTCTTGGATATTGCGGCCTCGATGAAAATCTTCGTAATAATGTCGGCACTCTTTCCCTACAGGTGTCTGCATAACCTAGTTTCCCTCTCTTCCTAGCCATTGGCGTGCCACACTGGGCAACGTTTCGAGTTTCCCTTCATGAATGGTGCAATCCGGTAATGCCTGTAAAAACAGATTGCCATATTTCTTGGTACGGACGCGCGTGTCCATAATCACAACAACACCACGATCATTACTTGAACGGATTAAACGTCCAAAGCCCTGACGAAAACGCAAGATTGCATCCGGCAAGGCATATTCATTGAAGCCACTGTTGTATGTGTCGGATCGCGCTGAGAAGATGGGATCGGAAGGGACTGTAAAGGGGAGGCGGGCGATGACCAGCCCGCTGAGATCGTCACCGGGTATATTGACCCCTTCCCAAAAACTCCGGGTTCCTAATAGCACGCTCTTCTTTGCGCTTTTGAAACCATCAAGTAGGAATTCGCGGCTACTGCCATCGCTCTGATCGAATAGGTCAATGTTGCCTAGCTGGAGGCGTGGTGCGATGGCATTGGATGTTTCACGAAGCTGCGCATAGCTGGTGAATAGGGCCATGAGCTGCCCATCCAATGCCGCAGCCAGCTCAATGATAGCGCGTTCGGTTGCGCGCTGGAATCCAGCGCGTTCATTCGGTTCTGGGACATCCGTCGGAACAAAGACAAGTACAGACTTCTGATAGTCAAATGGAGACAGCACTTCAAGGGTCTTCACATCATCCGCAAACAACCGAGACTGAACAAATGCAAAACTTTCATTCACCTTTAGTGTCGCACTCGTCATAACAACGGATGCTTTACTCGACCAGAGTGTCTGCTCAACCATTCTACCAATATGTAACGGGGCAGAGTGAATAATCGGATTACCAGAACCCTGATGAATCGTAATCCAATTAATCAAATCGCTCTCTGAATTAAGCAGTGACTCGCCCAGATTATCACGTACCATCATCATATAATTCGAGGCCGTATTCACACTGGTAACCGAATCGGTCAACACCGCAGAGTTCTCAGCTTTGAGTTTTTGCATTCCTTTTCCCAAACGGGATAAAGCAATCCCCAGTGTTTCAAAGAACTCATCCAACGTACGCCAAATTGACCGAATCTCAGCAAATATAGGATTATTGCGATGGGATTCCTCAATACGCAGAAATAAAGTTACCTCATCACCCCGCGGCTTCCGTATTTCATAAACCAGAATTTTGATCTTCTCAAACAATTGATCGATATGAAAGCGCATGGCTTGGGTCGCGTCCACAATCACCTGAATAAAACGCTCCATACGAACTTTTTGTTTATCCGTGCCATATTCGCGTGTTATTTCAAGGACTTCACCCAACAGGCCTTTGGTGACACTCCCTATGTCATCCAGACGGCGAACCACTGACTCACGATCAATGGTTACAGACAAACCATTCGTTACCGCTTCTTCAAAACGATGAGCTTCATCAATGATGATGTAATTATAGTCAGGAAGAACTTGATTATCCCTCTGACTGTCAACAACTAACAACACATGGTTGACTATCACCAAGTCAGCCGACTCAGCCCGTTTTCTAGCTTGATAGAAAGGGCAGGCTCCTTGCCCAATTGTTTCACAATAGTGTAAGGAGCAATCTTCATCTTGGGCGCTTAACCGCCGCCAAATGGCGTTCTCAGCTGGCCCACGCAAGCTAATCTCGGCTTTATCGCCCGAAGTATTCTCAATCTGCCAGACAAGGATTTTACCGAGAGTGCGTAATTCTTCAACATTAGTCGGTTCTCGTCGACGAATAGTTTCCACCCGGCGGGGACACAGATAATTAGCACGACCTTTCATCACCGTCGCCGTAAAGTCTAGGCCTAATGCATCCCGAATTTGGGGGATGTCCTTGTTCATGATCTGATCTTGCAGGTTGATCGTATTGGTCGAAATTACAACAGGCGTATTATTGCCAGTTGCCCACAAGATACTGGGGGTCAAATAGGCAAGAGATTTACCCGTGCCCGTGCCTGCTTCAACCATCAAGTGGGAACGGTTTTTGAAGGCGTCAGCAATCGCAGAAGCTATTTGAATCTGTGAACTACGTACTCAAACCCAAGAAAGTTACGGTCATAGTCCCCATCTATGCCAAGGATCTGTTCAATTTCACCAATAGTCATCGCTACTCCGCTAGTGTGCGCTGGTCGTATACCAGACGAGGTGTTAAGGCGAGCTGAGTTAATTTGTGTCGATCCTATTGGTTGCTCTACCAAGGCAGATTCTTGTAAGGCAGCGCTGAAGACGGCGCCTGTATCCCAGTTGAGTTTCTCAGCATATTGGTTGATTTCACGTACCAGGGAACGGGGTAGTGTGAGCAATTTCTCCCAGAGTTGCCAATAGAGCAGAGCAGTTGCCTGTGCATCAGCTAATGCACGATGTGCTTGCTCCAAATTGATTTCGAGCTGATTGGTTAAGCTATTCAAATTGTAGCGGGGGGCTTGTGGCATTAATACTGAGGCTAGATCATACGTATCTAGTCGTTGATTCGATTTGAGAATGCCGTGCTTACCCTGGAGCAAGCCCATATCAAGTGTTGTGTTGTGTGCAACAACAGGGGCATTACCAACAAAAGCTACGATTTGTGGCAGCACTTCTTTGATTTCGGGCGCGGACTGTACATCAGCATCTATGATACCCGTGATCTGAGTTGTTTGTGGTGAAAGCTTGCGTTTTGGATTGACTAGAGTCGAGTATTCTTCTAGTAACTCACCGTTTCGAAAACGAACCGCTCCAATTTCAATAATATCATCTTCAACAATATCCAGTCCCGTACTTTCTAAGTCAAGAGCGACGAGCTCGCCGCGCATAAACGTCTCCAATCGTTGTGTACTAATGACAGTATAACATAACAAGCATCCCTTGAACGCATTTGTATGTTCGTGGAGAAATTACTCGCCTGATGGTTCTGTTGTGACCTCTGCGGTAGCCTCTACTTCAGGTACAGATAGCAGTTCGGCTGTCTCAGCAATCGCAGTAGCGAAGTCGTCCTGAAGTTGCTCGCGTAGCCCTGGCAAATCCTCAAAGGCGATGCCGACCAACCCAGCATCCTCAAATAACTGATAGGCGACATCACTGAATAGATACCATAAGAAGGATTGTACCTCCTCCTGTGCCAATGAACGACGGTTGACGATCAAATCGTTTTCCCAGGTAAAGGGGTAGCTGCCGTCCTCTATAGTTGTTTCAGATGGTACGACGCAACCTTCGCCCCCGTCTATGGCAACAAGCTGTATCCCTTCTCTATCAGTTTCAACATAGTCTACCCATGTCATGTAGGTGATTGCACCTTCTGCATTAGACACTGCTATGGCACGATACTGTCCATCAGCGTTCTCTTCGGCCACATCGTCTCGCTGCGGAGTTGTTACGCCATTTGGCGGAGTTAGCATCAGGTCAATGGCGAAACTGGAACCGATGGACGGCGAAACCAACAGTATATCTGTATCAGGAAATGTTTCGTCAACTCCGTTCCAGGCGATTACAGTGCCGGTTGAACCCGAACCCCAGATGGTGATAACCTGTTCGGTTGTGAGGCATTCTAGAAACTCGTCACTCTCATTAGCGACTAACACAGCGGCAAAAGAACCCACATGATAAGTGTTGAGATTAATGTTATTGGCTGTACAGTTTTCAACCTCCTCAGGTGGCAGGTCTTCAGTGGCTGCCAGGAAATCAATCTCGCCGTTGCATAATTGGCGTCTACCACTGGATTCACCTTCAATGTTTTGTTCAAATGTCACCGAAGGATACTCAGCCGAGAAACTCTCAGTTGCCGACAACATGAAGTCAACTAAGTTCGATGAGCCACCGACGCCAACCGCACCAAACAGGGTATCTGGAATACGAAATGCAGTGACTTCCCGTGAGAATTGACGGCCTGTTTCTGCCTCGCCGTTGAGAATAGCTTGATTGAGTTCATAGGATGTGGCAGACGGTGCGAGAAAACCTTGTTCAGCGACAATCTGGCTGTATTCTTCGTCTGTTAAGGCGCTCATGAGACTTTCGATTTCGCTAGCATGTTCTGCATTGACATACAGCAGCAAGCGCTGGAGTAGAGCATACTGGCGGCTTTCAATCGTGTCTACGGATGGCACATAGCATTCGCCTAATTCGGTATTTTCGATTTGTAGAACAGTTACCCCTCTATCATCAGTTACGGCACTGGCCGAGACGACTCCGATTGCGCCAGGAGTATCAGCGACAGACTGAATAAGGGTTTCAGAGTCGGATTGGGTAGTTACATCTTGCCGCAGACCAAGGCCGCTGACAATCTCATCAAATAAGAAAGAGGTTGCTGTATTGTCCTGTGGAATGAAGATCGATAGGGGGCTTGCTGGCGCATCAACAATTGTCGTTTGATCCCAACTTGTGATGATACCGCTTGCACTGGGCGCGAAAATGGCGTTGAGGTCATCCTCTGTCAGGCATTCAACAAAGTCAACGTCTGGGTTAGCGATAAGCGCCAGAGCATCGTAACCGACCAGATACTCCAAAAATGGTATTTCGTTGCCGAGGCAAACAGCCTCTTCTTCTACAGAAATTGGGCGAGTTGCGCCCGTTGCTAGCAGTTCCCCTTGACAAAACAGGGCCAAACCATGGGTTGTTCCACTAGTGCTGAACGGAATATCAACCTCAATTTCCCCAGCATAAGCTTCCAGCACGTCGGCAACGATTTGTGAACCCCCAATCAGCCCATCATTGGCGTCCTGCGCCAACAGACCACCTGTGAGCATAAAGATCGCAAGGCTGTGCAGAACGTTCTTCATCAGGTAACTCCTTTACAACAATTGCGCTATAATAGTTTGCCGGAAGGATTGTACAATTGTGGACGCAATTGTCTAGTCAAAACTTTATGGAATATGTGAATGGCTGAAGAAAATCAGACGATCTACGAATTGATTGGTGGTGAAAGCGTTATCAAACAACTCGTTGATAGTTTCTATGCACGAGTAGAGCAGGATGCCGCACTTCGCCCGATGTTCCCGGATGATTTGGAACCTGGTAAGCGTTGGCAGTATTTGTTCTTAATGCAGTTATTCGGTGGCCCAAACTTCTATGAGCAGGAACGTGGACACCCCCGATTACGGATGCGCCACGGCCCGTTCCCGATTGATAAACGTGCACGAGATGCCTGGTTTGGGCATATGATTGCGGCGATGGACGAATTGGGTATAGTAGAACCAGCATATAGTATGATGTACAGTTACTTTGAACGGGCTGCTACCCATATGATTAATTCCTATAGTGTGGGAGATAGTCAATGACATCAAGGGAGTATCCGGGATCAAAGGTCGTCGGGCGGATTCTGGCGTTGCCGCGTGTCATGAAAATGTTGATTGCCGGGATAATGGCCCTGGCGACAACATTGGCTGTCAGCCCAATTGTAGATGAGATTTATATCCGGTTCTTCTATACTCGTTCGACCATTATCGCTCCGTCGTTAGTGTCTGCTGGAATTGGCTTCGTAATGTACAGCATTGGTTGGCAGTTGATTGTTGGTACGATAGGTGAGCAGCCGGACAATCAGCCCTCTATATTGGGGTACTTGCTGATTGGGCTGCTGGCGTTGACTCTTGTTGGGGTGTGGTTTGTACGCCTTATAGTATTTGGTAACGCTTCAATTTCTGGCTAGGACAAGCTAAGATGAGAAAAATCGTGAGTTTACATCTTCGTTTACTTGTAATTGTGGGGCTATTGCTGGCAGCGTGCGACCAGAACAGCCCCACACAAGAGATACCGACGCTCGTTCCACAAGACCCTACGCCAACAGCGGAAAACCTCGAGTCAACTGAGCGCCCCCCGCGTCCTACCCTTCCACCGACCTGGACGCCTACCTCACCACCAGATACACCAACGCCAATCGAGACGGTCACAGAAGCAGTCGTGGAGCAAGTGATTGATGCGACACCACGACCAGAGTGCGCTAATTTTGGCCCGGATATGAGCGTCAGCGAAGAGAATTTTGCGCTGGGACGAATGCCGACAGTGAGTTGGACAGCCGTTCCAAACGCCCAGCTTTATTGGTTGGTTTTGACAGACATCAACGGGACAGAGGTGCATGAGGCCTTCATCGCGGAGACGAGTTATACGTTCCCAGCGGACATTTTTCGGGGACCCATGCGCTATGGTTGGGAAGTCCGTCCTTTGGATGCAGCTGGCATTCAGATGTGTATAGGGCGCGGCGCAACCTTGCTCCCCCAAGAAACATAATTACTAACTCTTGAGAACATATTGTTCAAATGCCTCGGCTGTCCAGGGAAGAGCAGCTTTAAAAAAATGCTCATAGATGGCGTTGGCATATACCCTGACTTCATATTGGGCATCTGAGGCCATACGCAGCCGCAAGAAGTGCATCAGGTTGTGGGCATCTACCTTTGTGACCCAGGTATAATAGACGCTGAACCCCGGTAAATAGAGGCGGGCCATTTCTTTGCTAACCCCTGCTTCCAGTGCGTTTTCATAAAGTTTATAGGCTGTTTCGTAGTGTTCGACAAGCTGCCGTGTGAGTTGAGCACTGGTCTCAGCGTCGACTTCGCCCTTGCTGGCTTGCTTGTTATCTTTCGCTTGCTTGCGCCAAACATTGGGCACATAAAAATCATTCTCTTCAAAAGAGGTGTATCGCCCCGATTGAGCGTTCATATTCCAGGTTCGATGGCGCACCCATTGCCACCAGGTAACTAGTGGCGCACGTACCCGAAACTTAAATTCTACCATCTCAAATGGGCTAGTGTGACGGTTCCGAAGTAAGTAAAACAGGAGACGTTTATCACGTTCATCACCTTTGCTTTCTCCCAGGAAGCTCACTCTAGCAGCATTGACTATCGCCAGATCACCAGCAACCTCGGTTCTGGGGTGGGGCATCAGGTCAACTAGTTCGATGAAGCCTTTATCGAGTATGTCTATTTTGTGACCAATAAGCTCGTTGTTCATAGCATGTGCCAATTTTGATTAGACAAAGTATTGCAATGCCAACCGCACTCGTTCTTCAACATCGTTTGGTGTATCAGGCGGCAAGGACTGAATTGCAGATTGTGCTTCTACGATACTGTACCCAAGTGCGACCAGAGTGTCCAGCACATCGGAGTTAACATCATCAAAGGCTGTCGATGGTGCAGCATCTAGCCCGACAGAAAGCTTATCTTTGAGTTCAAACAGAATTTTCTGTGCTGTCTTCTTACCGATGCCGGGAACCCGAGCCAGTATTTCAGCCCGGTCACTGACGACGGCGTTGCGTAGATTATCGATGCTGAGTGTACCCAGAATAGACAAAGCTACGCGTGGCCCAACACCTGAAATTGAGAGAAGAGTCTCAAACAGCTCTTGTTCGGGCTGCGTCTTGAAACCAAATAGGATTAGGGCATCTTCTCGGACAACTAGATAGGTGTGGAAATAGACCGACTCACCAGGTGAAAATGTTATCGCAGAATAGGGGACATAAACCTTGTAGCCCATGCCGTTGACTTCAACCACAAGGTAATCATCTTGGGTGGTTGCAACTGTCCCCTGAACTGAAGCAATCATAAGTTAACCCAATGCATTGTAACGGGCGCTGTGAAGATCAGTGATAGCAACCGCCAGCGCATCGGCAGCGTCATCAGGGCGTGGAATCTCGTCCAATCCCAATAACATCCGTGTCATTTCCTGCATTTGCGGTTTCTTCGCCCCACCAAAGCCCGATACTGCCTGTTTGACCTGATTAGGCTTGTATTCGGTGATTGGGATTCTGGCATTTGCCAGTGATACAAGGATGACGCCACGACCTTGTGCAACAGTAATTGCAGTCGTGACATTGCGGGCAAAGAACATCTCCTCGACGGCTGCTCGTTCCGGTTGGTAGGTATTAAGAAGTTGGGTGATCTCATCAAATATGATCTTCAATCGCTGGGGCATGGTTTGTTTGGGCGTGGTGATGATGACGCCGTGTGCTATGGCCTGCAACGCCCCATCATTCAATTCTTCCACCAGACCATAGCCAATTGTGGCAGTGCCAGGATCGATTCCGAGGCAGCGCACAGGTTAGTTGGCCTCGAACGCGGAGACAATCTCGTCTGTAATCAACAGGTTAGAAGATACAGACTGCACATCATCTAATTCCTCAAGTTGATCGAGAATTTTCATGTTGGTCATGGCTTTTTCGACGGGAACCTGTGACTCGTTTTGAGGCTCCCAACGGAGCTCAGATTCGCTAATTTCGTACTTTGCCTCGTTGAGCGCCTGCTCGACTGCGCCAAACATCTCGCGTGGGGTGTAGATGATAATCATCTCATTTTCTTCGGCGACATCCTCCGCACCAGCTTCCGCCGCCACCATGAACACTTCCTCAAAGTCCAAACCTTCGCCTTTGAGTGTGATGTAACCCTTTTTGTCAAACTGCCATTGCACTGCCCCTGCAGAAGCCAAGTTTCCCCCAAATTTAGAGAAAGCGTGCTTAACTTCCGCCAATGTCCGGTTGCGGTTGTCTGTAATGACATCAACCAGGAAAGCGATTCCATCAACGCCGTAGCCTTCATAGGTAACCTCTTCCATCTCGCCGCCCTCGAGTTCGCCTGTGCCTTTTTTGATGGCGCGTTCAATATTGTCTTTAGGCATATTAGCTGCTTTGGCCTTCGAAACTGCGAGTTTGAGCCTGGGATTGGAACTTTCGTCACTGCCATTTTCACGTGCTGCCAATGTAATATCACGGGCTAGACGTGTAAAAATCTTACCGCGTTTGGCGTCTTCCGCACCTTTTTTACGCTTGATTGTTGACCACTTACTATGACCTGACATAGTTTCCTCTCCACTATCTTGAGATTTTCACCTATTATACTTCAGCCTAATCAGTTGCGTTGAGGCCGTCAAGTGTAGAGTTTTTGAGGAGCGTAACGTGGTTGATGTGACCACCGATCCCAAACTGTTCAATGAATATATCCCAATTCATCCCCGCAAGTTCGCATGGCTTGTGTTGTTGCTGTCCTTTTCAGTTTTTTGTCTAATCTGTGTCGCTTCAACTTATGGGTTGCAATACTTCTTTGTACAATCGACAGTTCCGATGCAGTCGATTCTGCGGGCGGGTAGAGGGACGATTAGTGTGCGTGAAGGCAATGACCCCGATCAAGCGTTGACCAGTGAGCGCCCATTGCGTAATCAAACCATGATAAAGACAGACCCAACCCAGACGACAGCTCAGGCAACAATCACTCTTATTGATCCAGCATTTGATGGACGAGTAGTGGGTGTGGTGACACTGCGTGGCGGGACACAGCTCAGGTTCGCGGAGGCCACTAGACCTCGTTTTGAGTGGTCAACGCCGATTTACTTTCTAGAGCTTGACCAGTTTGTGGGCGAGCTTGACATTCGAGTAACGGACAACCTCCAGCGTGATGCGACGATTCGAGTCAAAACTGTGGATGGTCAAGAAGTCTGGATGGAAAATTCTGGCCACTACATAGTAACCGCAAACCCTGCCCAAACCAGCGTAACGAATTATGGCGGCGAAGCGCTACTCATTGGCGCAGATCGAGAGGTAACCAGCTCCATTCCAGTTGGCCATCGTGGAACACTCGATGTTGTCAATGGATCAATCATTCGTGAACCAACATTGGCGAATCTGGTCAAAAACAGCGAACTGCTTACGTCCAACGAAACCGAAGCAGGCAATGATCTTGTCGGAGACTGGGAATGTACACATTTTCCGGTAGAAAATACACCACTCGGCGATTACTACGCTGTTGAAACCGAAGATCGGTGGGAAGTCTTGCGTTTTGTGCGTGAGGGGGCATCATCTCAGGGCGATGTCCGTTGCGAACAGCGGTTTGGTGATACAGAGACTGGCCTAGGTATTGACTTGTCTGAGTACAATTATATGGAAATTAAGGCTACCGTTCGTATCGGTTTCCAATCTTTAAGTCGATGTGGCCAAGTGGCCAGTGAATGCCCAATGATGTTTGAGATACGATATATCGATGAAAATGGCATTGTACAGCGTTGGAATCATGGTATTTTTGCGCGGGATGACGGTAGGTTCAATCGTTTACGTTGTGATACCTGCCAGGACGATCCCATTCAGGTACATGAGAAAAGTTGGTTTATCTATGAAAGTGGCAATTTTTTTGATCTGTTACCGCAGGACGCAGGATCAGTGTATCAATTAGATCGGCTAACAGCCTTACAGTTTTATGCATCGGGGCACGACTATGATGTCTACATAGATGATATCGCGCTTTATGTTGGCAACATTCCAGAGGATAGTGTTGGTAGCTAGCCCTCGCTTTCGTGAATACGCTGCTGTTATCATCATCTTGTTGCTTAGTGCTTATTTGCGGGCAGGACAACCTGGGATCGTCGAGTATAAACGGGATGAAGCTAATCTTTCTCAACTCGCGCTTGACCTTGCTAGTGGGCAGGGGTTTCCCTTGTTAGGTATCGGCTCTTCCGTTGGAGTTCCGAATGCACCAATGAACGTGTATTTCCTTGCTATCCCCTATTTTTTCAGTAGCAGCCCCCTACACGCAACACAGTTCATTGGCTTACTGAATGTTCTGGCGATTGGTGTGACTTATGTCATGGTACGGCAATTTTATGGTATTCGGCCTGCACTGATTGCCATTATTTTGCTAGCTACCAATCCCTGGGCGATCAACTTCTCCCGCAAAATTTGGGCACAGAATATGCTGCCTTTGTTCATTGTGCTGGTCGTGTACTCTGGGTTGGCTGGATACATCCAGAAACGGCATTGGGGGCAGCTATCTCATTTACCAATTTTGATTTTGGCGGGGCAGATACATTATGCTGCGTTTACGATTATCCCCGTTACCGCTTATTTACTCGTTACATATCGCAAAAACATCACAAAGTATACCTTATTTGGGGGCTTGATCGCTGTTGTTCTCCTGATGCCATTTGCAATTGGGATGTTTCAAGCTGGCTTCAATAATCCTTCAGCGATTCAAGCTGTTTTAGTAGATGATTCTGAGGCACAGCCCTTTGGCTTTTCAACTCAGGCAGCCATAGGAATGGACAGTCTGATTTCAGGGTGGGATATTCATGCGTTAGCAGGACCGCAGCACTTCCAGGAGTATCTGGACAGGGTTCCTAGGGTCTCTTCGTTATTTCGTATATTGTCAATCGGTCTAATATTCGGGGTTATCTGGTTGATTTATCATACTATTCGGCAACCAGATAGTCGAACACCTATAAATCATGTTCTGCTTATTTGGTTGATAATCCCGATCACCGCTTTTTCGATTAGCTGGACGCCGTTTTTTATCCACTATCTGATTCCAGCAATTATTCCAGGGTGTATGGTGATCGGGATTTTTGCCGATGACATGGTGAAACATCTACGACCAGGGAAAATTGTGCAATTTGCAAGTACTCTTCTCCTGCTGATAATCGTCTTCTTGCAAGTTTGGTTGTGGATGTCGCTGCTCAACTTTGTTGATCAACGCGACACACCTGGTGGATTTGGGACGCCACTGCATTACTTGTTGAGAGTGCGTGATGCGGTGGTTGCAGACGCGCCGACTTCGATTCTGGTTGTAAGTGATGGTCAGGCACTTATTTTCGATGAAGAACCGACAATCTGGAACACTCTCTTTAACGATGCAGATGCTGATGTCCGGTTTGCCAGCTATGATACACAAGTGTTCCCAAGGCAAAACACAACAGTCTTGACTGACCACTGCATGAACGAAGAAGATCAACAGTTCCTATTGCGCGATGGGCAGAGATGTTATGCTATTTCCTCAAGTTCACAAGCTGATCTTAATCTGACGCAATTTGAACCAACCATTGATATACGATTTGATAATGGTGTTAACATTATCGGGTATCATTGGCAGGATAATTGCTTGTCTATTGCATGGGAGATCGTTTTGACGACGATAGAAGACTACATGTTTGCCGTGCATTTTGTGGATGGGGCCGATAAGCGTATTCAAGCGGCAGATGGGCTGTCGTGGTTTGGTGAATATTGGCGTCCAGGCGATATAGTTGTCCGTGAGTTTTGCTTGAACGTTGACACAACGATAGTAGATGGGGTGTACATCGGTATGTATACCTATGATGGTGTAAATTTCCACAATATAAATGTAATAGATGAAAATAATATGCCAATAGGGCAATCAGTTCGCTGGATGCTTTCATCAGAATCCTAACCGCATCCGTTTGATTGAACGCCAGTTATTTCGTCCCACAATGATGTGATCGAACAAAACAATATCCAGCAGTTCCCCGGCTTCACGCAGTTTCTGTGTCAGTTGAATACCTTCTGGTGATTGTGGACAAGAATCAACGCAGGTGTGTTGCGTTTGATGGCCTCTTTATAAAGTTCTGCCGCCCAGATAGCGACAAGATGCTTGCCTGAAGCCACCAGGATAACGTGAAGCTCTTCGCGTTGGAGCATGCCCATATCCATTAATAGTTGGGCTGCGTCTTCGGCTTCACGAATTTGTGAACGGGCTTCATATGGAAGAAGCACTCATCAAGCGGCAAGGAGTTTTGCGATCTTGGCTTGGCCTAGACCCCGCAGGTCTTCCAAGTCAGCGGGGGCGATATTTAATAGTCTGGGAATTCCGCCAATCTGGTTCAAGATATGTTCGCCTAACTGAACTGCTGTTGTCAGGTTATATTTCGTTGTTGGACAGAATTATTGTACTACGAATTGGTGGCTGCTATACTGATAGCGATGTATGGAGATAAGTGGTGATGTTTGAAGACGCCAGCCTGATCTTTACGATTGCGGTGGTCTATGTTGGTATGATCGTTGCTGCGTTATGGTTTGCTATGATCCTGTGGACCTATCGAGATATGCGCTCACGGTCACGTGACACACTGGCTAGATTGTTGGTAGCAGTGATGGTTGCGATCTTAAATCTACCTGGGTTGTTGATCTACTTGTTTTTACGTCCCCACGAAACGCTCTCTGAAGCCTATGAACGTTCGCTCGAGGAAGAAGCACTCTTACAGGAAATTGAAGAAAAACCGACATGTCCTGGCTGTGGACAGCGTGTGGAAAATCATTGGCAGATTTGTCCTTACTGTCATACACGCCTCAAGAAATTATGTACCACCTGCCGGACACCGCTTGAATTGGCGTGGCACTTGTGCCCTGTTTGCGGGACACAGCAGGGCAGTTACACTGAGGATGACTTGATCTCGGTTGATCCTGTGCCTGACCATCGAATATCGCTTTCGAGTCAGAACCCTTCTGCTATTGAATTTGTGGATGGTGAAGAGTTCTAATCTACTCGACCACATGAACTTTGAGTAGATTCGTTTGTCCGCCGACCCCAAAAGGTACACCAGCAATAATCACCAATGTATCGCCACGTCGAACAAGGGATTGCTCTAAAGCAGTTGTGGTGATGAGCTTCAGCATTTCGTCAATGGTCGAAAACTCAGGAACAAGAAGCGGTAAGACGCCCCAAACAAGTGCCATACGTTGAAATGTCGTTTGATTGGGGGTTACACATAGAATAGGGGTGCGCGGGCGTTCACGGGCAACTCGACGAGCCGTATACCCGGAAAGTGTGGTGGTGACAATTGCTCTTGGGTCGAGGGCTTCAGAAATATGGTAAGTCGCCTCGCTGATAGCATCCGAAATGGCTTCTGCACCATATTTTGCATCATATTGAGCATAGTCCCATTGGTTGGAGCGTTCGTGCCAAATATGTTGCTCTGCGATTGCTGCGATGGTTGCCATTGTCTCGACAGCGGTAACTGGATATTGCCCGGTAGCGCTTTCATTGCTGAGCATGATCGCATCTGTACCATCAATAATGGCGTTATAAACATCGCTGGCTTCTGCACGAGTAGGGCGTGGTGAGTCGACCATTGAACTCAGCATTTGCGTGGCAGTAATGACGGGTATGCTGGCCTGATTACACAGCTTGATGATCCGTTTCTGATGATAAGGAACTTCCTCGGCAGGGGTTTCGATGCCGAGATCACCTCTGGCAACCATGATGCCTTCGACCTCGGCAATGATGTCTTCAATGTTCTCTAATGCTTCATGTTTTTCGATCTTGGCGACTACAGCCGTATGACCGCCAAGATGTCGCATGAGCCAACGTAGTTCACGAATATCATCGGCCGAACGAACAAATGACATTGCTATGTAGTCTGTATTTTTCTTGAGGGCAAATTCAATGTCAAAACGGTCTTTATCAGTGATAGCGGAAAGGGTTAAATGGGCATTAGGAGCCATGACGCCTTTCCGCGAATTCAATGTGCCCCCTAGTACAACCTTACAAATTAAGGATCGAGCGGATATCTCCTCCACGACAAATTCAAGGTTGCCATCATCAAGGAGCAACTGCATTCCGGGCGTAATGTCTTTGACAAACTCTGGATGAGGTAGGGTGACAACGTTATCTTTGCCATTGGCTTCATCAAGGGTCAGAACAATGGTGTCATTGGGTGCAACCTCAATGGGTTCCCTGACCTCGCCAATGCGAATCTTGGGGCCTTGAATATCACATAAAACGGCGACCACCCGATTTTCCTCTTTGGCAACATGGCGTACCAGGTCAATTGTTTGACCATGTTGTTCGTGATCGCCATGCGAGAAATTGATCCGTGCAACATCCATCCCGGCCTGGAGCATCTTGCGTATGGACTCTTCGTCCCAGGATGCGGGTCCAATCGTGGCTACGATCTTGGTGCGTTTGTCATAGATTTGGTTTGAAACCACGAATGTGATCCTTTCGCTTGTTAGATGCCTAATCTAGCTTCAAGTTCGTAAACGCACTCAAGCCAGCGTATTTGCCTGCCCTACCAAGTGCTTCTTCGATACGAAGAAGTTGATTATACTTGGCGATTCGGTCTGACCGGGCAGGGGCGCCCGTCTTAATCTGTCCTGCGTTCATGGCAACAGCTAGATCGGCAATTGTGTTATCTTCGGTTTCGCCGCTACGATGGCTGGTGACAACTGTCCAACCATGTCGCTGGGCAGTCTGGGCAGCTGCCAGCGCTTCTGTCAATGAGCCAATCTGATTGACCTTGAACAAGAGTGAATTAGCAGCTTTTTCTTTTATTCCCCGCGTTACACGCTCAACATTCGTTACCAACAGATCATCACCGACGATCTGTACTTTGTCGCCAATAGCGGCAACCAGCCGTGACCAATTTTCCCAGTCATTTTCATCCAGACCATCTTCCAGCGAGATAATGGGGTAGCGGCTGGCCCAATCTGCCCAGAAATCAACCATCTCTTCGCCCGTGAGTTCTTTGCCTTCAATGGCAAGATGATACTTGCCGCCTTCATAAATCTCGGAAGTGGCAGGGTCAAGGGCGATGCAAATCTGTTCGCCAGGGGTATAGCCCGCTTGTTGAATAGCTTCCATGATAACATCCAACGCAGCCTGGTTAGAGCCCAGGCTTGGGGCAAAACCACCTTCATCACCGACGGCAGTGGAGTGGCCTTGTTTGTGGAGCAGCCTTTTCAAGGCTTGGTAGATTTCAACGCCCCAGCGCAGGGCTTCGCGGAATGTTTCTGCGCCTATAGGCATAATCATGAATTCTTGAAAGTCGGTGCTGTTAGCGGCGTGCTTACCGCCGTTCATGATGTTCATCATCGGAACGGGTAAAACATGTGCATGGATGCCGCCCAGGTAAGCATACAAAGGCAATTCAGCGCTATCGGCAGCGGCCTTCGCAACTGCCATCGACACACCCAGTATAGCGTTTGCTCCCAGGTTGCTCTTGGTGGGTGTGTTATCCACTTCCAGCATCTTCTCGTCAATTTCTTTCTGGTCAATGGCGTACATGCCTTCCAGGGCTTCCGCAATGGGGCCATTGACTGATTCAACAGCTTTTAGGACACCCTTGCCGCCATAGCGATTCGCATCACCGTCGCGCAGTTCTAGGGCTTCGTGTTCGCCTGTGGATGCACCACTGGGCACAATGGCACGACCGAATGCACCGTCGGTCAATGCTACCTCAACTTCTACAGTCGGGTTCCCCCGTGAATCGAGTACCTCACGTCCGTGAATACTCTGAATAATAGGCATCGTTTTCCTCCAGGATAGGGACTCGATCACTATAATACCCCTAGAATAGAATTGAGACGATGGTCGAGTGCTGAATTTTGTGGGGAAACCAAGGGCATACAAAATCGTGAGTGGGTGGATACAGCATGTTGCCGCCGCCGCACAAGAAAAAACAGCGGCGGCAACGTGGGAAACCAAGGACAATGGCGCAGAACCAGCAGAAAATTGCGGTGTTAGGCAACCCAAAAATGGCAGTCAAAGCGATCTCCAAGTCGTTGATACAGTCTTAGTTTAGTTGAAAAAAGTTGATTTGGGAGAACACATCGCAGAACGTATATTCTGTTTTCAGCTTGACCTGAACCGGTTGCTTAACAACCTTTTTTCTGCAAGCATGAAGTGATGATTTTGCCCCTAATCTCACAGACAAGTATATACCGGGGAAGAATCCTGGCTTTAAACGAGGCCTCCAGATAGAATGAGATATCTGATGGAAACATTCGTGTAAGGTGACTTGGATGCGTAGGGTCTATCTGGATTATTCTGCCACAACACCTGTTGATGACCGTGTGCTTGAGGCGATGCTTCCCTACTTTGCGGAACAATTCGGTAATACATCATCTGGACATCAGTATGGACGCGATGCTGAAAATGCGCTGGAAACAGCCCGCGAGTCGGTGGCAAGAGTTCTGAATTGCGAGCCATCGGAATTAATTTTCACCAGTGGTGGCTCGGAAAGTGATAATCTTGCTATTCGGGGGATTGGCTGGTCACGTTATAAGCAGGGTAAGGGCAACCATCTCATAACAACACCTGTTGAACATAGTGCTGTCTCACGCACAGTCGAACAAATGGCGGATGTGATGGGATTTGAGTGTACGGTTGTGCCCGTTAATGTGTATGGAATCGTTGATGCCGAAAAGTTTGTCGTTGCCTGCCAGGAGCACACAACGATTGCCAGCATAATTTATGCTAACAATGAGGTCGGCTCGATTGCGCCACTGCGGAGATTGGCTGAGCAGGCACATGAACATGATGTGTTATTCCATACTGATGCCGTTCAAGCGGCAGGGCAATTGACACTTGATGTGCAACAATTAGGTGTGGACTTGATGAGTATTTCCGCGCACAAATTCTATGGGCCGAAGGGTGTTGGTATGTTGTACTGTCGGAATGGACTAGGGGTAATCCCAGCGCAAACAGGTGGAAGTCATGAGAGCGGACGTAGGTCCGGTACAGTCAATACACCGGGTGTGGTTGGATTGGCGAAGGCGTTGGAACTGGCCTATGAAGAACGTGAGGCACGTTTGCCGAAATACAAAGCCCTTCGGGATCAGTTGATCAACGACGTTCTGGAACGTATTCCTGGTTCGGCGTTGACCGGACATCCAACACAGCGCTTATCATCTCATGCTAGTTTCGTATTTGATGATATAGACAGTTCTATGCTGATTATGCACCTGGATATGCGAGGCATATCTGCAAGCGGTGGTTCGGCATGTAAGACGGGCAACCCTGAACCGTCTGAAGTGTTGTTGGCGATGGGCTATACCAAGGCACAGGCGATTGGTAGCCTTCGCCTGACTGTTGGGCAGTATACCACCGAAGACGATGTGGCGTATGCAGTGGATGTACTAGAAGAAGTTGTTGAGAAGATCAGAAGGCTGAGAAGAAATTAGTCTACCGTGAACCAGGATACGAATACGTGCGTTGTCGTTGCCATGAGCGGTGGCGTTGATAGCTCGGTTGCGGCTGCTTTGTTGGTCGAGCAAGGCTACGATGTCATTGGTATGATGATGCGCTTGTGGTCAGAACCAACCGTTGACGGTGGTGCACACAATCGCTGCTGTACGCCGGAACAAATGCATGATGCTCGTCGGATTGCTGATAAACTTGGCATTCCCTTTTACGTATTGGATACCCAAGATGTGTTCCGCAACACCGTTGTTGAATATTTCATTGACCAGCATCGGCGAGGCGTTACGCCTAATCCCTGTATTGAGTGCAATCGACATATTCGTTTCACCTATTTGCTAGAGAACGCTCTGGCGTTAGACGCCGATTATCTTGCTACTGGTCATTATGCCCAAGTTACACAAGCAGAAGATGGTACGTATCAGTTACGCAAAGGTCTTGATGAGGCCAAAGATCAGAGCTATGTACTGAGTGTTTTGCACCAACGTCACTTGAAGCATGTTCTGTTTCCAGTGGGGGTATATCCGAAAACACAAGTACGCCAGATTGCGGAACGCTTTGGTTTGCCAACCGCCAGCAAGAAAGACAGTCAGGACTTATGCTTTTTGGGCGATGGAGATTATCGGCGTTTCTTGACCGTTCATGCACCTGACATGATGCAGCCAGGGCCAATTGCTCTGACCGATGGTTCGGTTATAGGTGAACACACCGGATTACCAAATTATACGATTGGTCAACGTAAAGGACTGGGAGTAACCTATCCCAAACCATTGTATGTGGTTGCGATGAATCCTTATCGAAATACTTTGATCGTCGGTGAACGTGAGGAACTGGGTCTAGATAGGTTAACAGCGAAGCGCGTGAACTGGGTGAGCGATACACCACCCGCTGTGCCGTTTCGTGCTGAGGTGAAGATTCGTTACAAAGCCAAGCCACAATCAGCAATGGTCGAGCCACTGCTTGATGGTCGAATGCGGGTGATTTTTGATAAACCGCAGCGTGATATCACGCCAGGGCAGGGTGTGGTGGTCTACGATGGCACCCTTTGTATGGGGGGAGGCATCATTGAAGATGTTAATATCCCATCAGGAAACCCGTAACTGGCACGCGATAGAGCAGCAAGCTAATTGTCCCAATGACGATGTAAGGGCCATAGGGTATGGCGGTGAATGCGCTGTACTCTTGGCCCAGCAAACGGCGGGAAACTAAATACAAGATTGCCCCAAATGCGCCCAAGAACACAGTGACAAACATGGCAAAGATAAGCACTTGCCACCCCAAAACTAGACCGCTGACCGTTGCCATCAGCACATCACCATAGCCAAAAGCAACTTCGTTGATCTTCTCTCCGCGTAACATGCCCATTATGTAGGTGAACAAAAAGCCGCCGTTGTAAAGAAAGAAAAATACAGCAAAGCCTGAAACCCCACCAATGAGTGCGTCGCGTAGTTCTGGCAGATAAAAGCCATCGCCAATCGCGGTTGTAAGGAGTGCGTCAAATAGTGCCAATCCACCAAACGGGATAATGACCACAAAAAGGATCAGTTTGTGTTCAATGTCGATGACGATGATCGTGGTGAAGAATACCATGTAGGTCAGCCAGATCATCAATTGGATGATGCCAATGCCCGATAGATGTTCGCTGGTTACAACAGCATGGTATGTGAGCAGCATCAAACCCATTGTCATCAATTCGGTCAAGGGATAACGCCAATTTAACCGAATACCAGACGGCGACTCACGCTTGCCGAAAAGGAACGCGGTTAAGCCTAACCACGCGATAACAGGACGCTGCTCGTCATCTTCCAGGGGCAAGATCGGTTCGTCTTCCTCATATTCGAGATGAATCCATGCTTTCTTCTCATCGGGGACATAGCGCGGCAGCCGAAGCGGACGGCGCAGCGGTAAATCATCAGACAGCACATTCACTACGCCGCCAGCCAGAAGGCCAATAATAGAAACCAATACTATGTCAAAAATCATGTTGCTGTCCTTATGGTATGGTGGGCGCTGCTGGCAATAAGTAGAGCGCTATTAGGACAAATAACAGCACTGCGAATACGCTCCCTAGAATAACAACTTTTGCCTGAAATGGGGACACGCGATAACGTTTATCCGTAGGAAAATCGTACCCTATGTCCAGTTCAACAGGATAGACACGACCATGTTGGATACGCCAAGCAGCCAGTTGTGGTTGCTTGGCCTTGCAGCCAACAATGATATAGGGTGTGTTTTCCCAGGTTGCTTCGCGAATGTCGGCCTGCGATAGCAGAGGTTCGCCATGAGGGTGTGTGTGATAGATAGCGATAATTTCCAAGCCAGCCTGTTCGATTTTTGGCAGTTGTACAGCCAGCTGCTGTGGATTGAGTTCAAAGCGTGTCTCCGGCTGTTTGGCGGCGTTTTCTATGGGTATAATGGCTTTGGCTTCTATGCCGTTTCCCACGACCAAGCCACATACCTCATGGGGTTTGCCCTCAAGCGCAAGATCAGCAAGACTATGGGTGTGTTCCGGCTTCAGCCACAAGCGATCAATTGTCATCGGACTTTTCTGAAATGGTGAAGGAGACGGTTTGAG
The DNA here is from genome assembly GCA_965223785.1 of Phototrophicaceae bacterium. GTDB lineage: Bacteria > Chloroflexota > Anaerolineae > Aggregatilineales > Phototrophicaceae > CBDCXN01. Next base: position 5,031,521 of record OZ245017.1, read on the forward strand.
TATCCTGTGGCGGATTACGTGACTCAAAGAAAAGTTCTACTTCCAGTTCATAATCGCCCGTAGGCTCATCAAGGTTGCGCAGGTGAAGTGTAAATTCCATGTTGGCATGCATGGTTTCGATGATGTTCAATTCGCTGACAACCTTGCTCTCTTGATTTCGAACGACCAAGAGCAGGTTAGGGCGTACCTGAAACGGCGTAATGGAAATCTCGGCAAACAGGCGGAAGCGATCTGGATAGGGCGTGATTTTCACCGATTCGATTTTGATCTTGTCTTTGGATTGAGGGACGTGATCGCCGTTATCAAAAAATTGAATCTCCATTGTTACTGCTCCTGGGCGAGTGACTGAATGGCCTTTACCGCATCGGCGTAGCGGCTGCTCGGCACAAAAAAATGATCGCGACTAAAAGCACAGTAGACCAGAGCACTGATGCCCTCGCTGGCTAGCGTCCGTGAAATTTGTGCTATGAACCCAACCAGGGTTGGGTCAAGCTCGGTTTCAAACGTGATGAGGCGTTGATATTCGCCGTAAGGTGTTGCATTCTCTAATCGTGAGGAAAATTCGTCCACAAACTTCACTGGAATGCACAATGTTACTTCAGCTTTGTCACAGAGCATCGCAGCGTAGGGCTCTCCAATCTCGGCGATGATTCCTGCCGCCAGTGTGATAGCGGCCGCTGGGAGCTTGAGTAGTGTGTAGTCACGCTTATCAGAATAAAGTTGCAGATCTTCGAGTATGGATTTGGTTGTTTGTGGCATGTTAATTGCCTCTGGTTCTGCACATCAAACTTGATTATAACTGACCAAGCGATTAGAGTGTATGGCAGGAAGTTGAGAAAGGTTGCATTTGGGCGCGAATCAGCAAGGTGCGGATGCCGTTTTCAATCGCTGGTTGACTATTCCCAGAACGCTCTGTTTTGTGTGTCATGGCGATTCTGTACTCCTGATGAAGCGAGCGTCTACCCGACGTGTGTTTCCGAATCAGTATAATGGAGTTGGGGGGCATATTGAGCGTGATGAAGACCCATTACAAGGCGCGATACGGGAGATCAAAGAGGAGACTGGGTTAGACGTGCAAAACGTTCGACTGCGGGCTATCCATAACATTGACGCTGGGCATGAATCTGGCATTATGATGTTCGTCTTTACGGCACAAAGTGATACGCGCGAAGTGAATCTAATTGATAAAACTGAGGGGACATTACACTGGATTAGGCGCCACCAGCTTGCAACACTCGATCTGGTAGAGGACTTGCCGACGCTATTACCACGGGTCCTGGCGATGGCGGATGATGCCCCCCCCTACTTTGTTCATGTGAGTTATGATACAGTTGACCGAATCCAGATGCGCTTTAATCGTGCGTAATTGGTTCTCTTACTAATGGAAACGGAAAAACAGTCTCAAGGCATTGTGGAGTACACCGTTGTTCAGAAGAAACCGAGTCTGTTGCGGCAAATGGGTTGTGGCTTTATGCTGGTGATCTGGTTTGTGATGCTGTTGTTACCATTTGCAATGATTGTGCTGGCAGTGGAGGGGCAGATTAGAATAGGGCATTCGGGAGATATTCCAGATCGGCATGAGCACCCGCTACTGCAAATTGACCTTTTAACAGAGATTGATTATCGTGGATTGCAAATTACACGCACATCAGTCAATGAAAAATCGGGGGAGATTTGCCTTGAAACCCGCGTCTCGTATATTCTGTGGCAGGGAACGGGCGAACCCGCGACCTATTGTGATTGCTATGAACGTGATGCAACCGAATCGGTTTGGCAACTGCGGGAAACGATTCTAGCTGGATGTAAGTGATCAAACGATGGATTTTTTGTCATCTGTTAATCCAATTTATCTGGTCGGTGTATGTTGTTTGCTGTGTGTAGGTGGTGTCGTGTTAGTCATCATCCTGTCGGTGTTGGGTGGTTTGCTCGACATTTTGATGTTTTTCGTGGAGGCCGTTGCCGGGTTAATTGAGGGTGGCCCAATTGCCTGGTGTGGGTGTCTGGTCGTTATTCTAGGCTGTGGGGCCTGCACATTTTTCATATTAACGGTTACTGGTATCGTAAATTCATGCGGTTCAGAAAACGCCGTGAACTTTTGTCGATTATTCTAACCTGGATTTATGGTCTCGATTCAACAACTCAATGAACGTATTCAACAAGAAACAATCGCTATTCAGAAGATCATTGAAGAAACAGATCGAGTTATTGTTGGGCAGGATAAGCTTATCAATCGGTTATTGATTGCGCTTCTTTCCAATAGTCATGTACTCATCGAAGGCCTTCCCGGACTCGCCAAAACGCTCACAGTTCGAACACTCGCCGGCACACTCAACACAAAATTTCAACGAATACAGTTCACACCCGACCTACTACCTGCTGATTTAATCGGAACACAAATTTATAATCCAAGGTCAGGCGAATTCAAACCTCACCCTGGACCGATCTTTCATAATATCATCCTCGCAGATGAAATCAACCGTGCTCCTGCCAAAGTGCAATCTGCCCTATTAGAAGCAATGGAAGAACACCAAGTAACCCTCGGTGAAACAACATACCAACTTGAAGAACCTTTCATGGTTTTAGCAACCCAAAATCCAATCGAACAAGAAGGAACATACCCACTCCCCGAAGCACAACTTGACCGCTTCATGCTCAAGGTTATGATGCACTACCCGTCTCGACACGAAGAACGCGAAATTATAGAGCGAATGGCAGGACAACCACCACCACCACCATCCATTGTTCTCACACCACAGGACATCATCCATATCCGACGTACTGTGAATACAATCTTCATTGATGACCGACTCAAAGAGTACGTCCTCGACATCATCTTCACCACCCGTGAGCCTACAGAAAATGGCATACCACAACTAAGAAATTTAATTGAAATAGGAGCATCACCACGCGCTACCATCTTTCTAATACGCGCAGCCAAAGCCTATGCTTTCCTCCAAGGTAGAGGATATGTAACACCAGATGATATAAAACAGATTACACCTGATGTCCTACGACACCGCATTATCGTAACCTTTGAGGCCGAAGCAGAAGCCATCACCTCTGACCACATTATTAAACAGATACTTAGTCGAGTACCAGTACCATAATGCTCACAACAGAAACTCTCCAGGATATCCGCCGAATCGAGCTTCATACCCGCCACCTCGTCAACGCATCATTTGCAGGCGCTTATCACTCAGTTTTTAAAGGACATGGAATCGCCTTCGATTCGGTACGTCCTTACCAACCCGGTGACAACGTACGCGATATCGACTGGAACGTCACCGCCCGAACAGGCGAAACCTACATCAAGCAATATCAAGAAGAACGCGAATTGACCGTTATACTCCTGCTAGATTCAAGTGCTTCATCCTCATTTGGAACTATTAACAAGTCAAAGCGTGAACTTGCAACAGAGATCGGCGCAGTGCTAGCATTATCGGCTGTGAGCAACAACGATCAGGTAGGACTCCTCATATTCAGTGACCAAATTGAGCATTACACTGCCCCACGCAAAGGCCGGAATCATGTCCTTCGGCTAATTCGCGATCTTTTGGCAGCTTCGGCATCTGGCAAGGGCACAGACCTGTCATTAGCATTGCGTTCAGTACGGCGGCTACTCAAGCAACATGCCATCATCTTTCTCATGTCGGATTTCTTAGCATCCCCAGCAGAATATGCCAGTGACCTGGCTGTAGTGAGTAGCCGCCACGATTTGATTGCGTTGGTCTTAAGCGACCCGCTTGAACAATCCTGGCCCAATGCGGGCTTAGTGTGGGTCAAAGATGCGGAAACAGGCGCACATCAGTTGGTTAATACGGCTTCAAGGCGTTGGTATACACAGTTCCAGCATAGAGCCAAACAGTTCCAGCAGACACGCGATATAACCTTATCACAGGCAGGTGTGGATCGAATTGACATCCCACTGAATGGGGATTATACACGAGCGTTGGCTCGATTTTTCCGGCAGCGATCCAAACGGCGGCTATGAAGATACTCGCCTTTTTGCTGTCAACTTTGATCATTGTGGCCCAGGAACCCACACCCAAACCTACGCTGCAGATTGTCGAAGCGGCGTTTGTTGCTTCTAATCAAACACCCCACATTGGTGAGCCGTTTCAACTCACCCTGACCGCCAACATTCCGGCTTCAATGGAGATTGTCGAATGGCCCAAATTTGAAGAAGACTGGTTTGGCTTCCATTTGCTCAGAATTGGTGAAGTTGTAGAATCACCCACTGAAGATAATTCCACCCTTCATGCCCAACATTTTGAGGCGCGTTTGTGGTCAGTTGGCGATCACACCACACCCGATACGTTTATCAGCTATGTGTTCGAGGATCCAGAGGACACGTTTTCTATTCCTGTTAAACCTGCTTTCTTTACAGTTCCCAGTGTTTTAGAAAGCCAAGAACTCAACAGCCTCGAATTCAGACCACTAAAAGATCCAATTAGGTTGTTCTACATACCACCTCTATTGATCGGAGTTGCGTTTTCAGTGGTGGTTGCTTCAGGATATCAGGGACGTAGATGGTGGTTGAAGCGTCGCGCCAAGTTAGAACAACTGCGGCTGGAAGCCTTACAACCAACGCCTGCTGATATTGCATTAGGAAAACTGAAGCAACTGCGCGATGAGAAGCATGAATCAACACAGATTTATGCTGAAGTTGCCGGAGTACTTCGCACCTATCTAAGCAAACGCACCATAATTGTGATAGAAGAGAAAACAACCTCTGAATTAATACTTAAACTAGAGGGATCCAATCTATTTGCCTCTAGTCTTGTAAATGACTTGCGACGAATGTTAGAGCAAGCTGATCTGGTCAAGTTTGCCAGTTATGTCCCGGATGAAAACACAACCAGTAGAATATTAGCATTGGCCTATCGCTGGATCACACAAATGGAGGATCAGATAGAAGAAGAACCATCCGATGATAACTGAGTTCCGCTTTGCCTATCCGCTGGGGTTTGTACTTCTTGTCGTGCCACTTGCCTTTTATATGCGTGTGATTCGCGTTCATTGGCAGCATATGAGCGGGACCATGAGTTATTCGGATACGCGATTGTTCACAGGCTTGCCTGTAGGTTGGCGTGTACGGCTGCGAATATTGCCTGACGCCATCAAGTATGTTGCCTTTTGTCTGCTAGTAGTTGCACTGGCACGTCCACAAACGGGACAAACACGCGAAGTGCTACGCGGGCAGGGGGTTGATATTGTCCTGGCAGTGGATATCTCAAGCAGTATGCTAGCGCTGGATTTTGAGCCTCAGAATAGGCTGGAAGCGGCAAAAATCGTCATTTCTGATTTCATTATGGGCCGTGAATTTGACCGCATTGGATTGATTGTGTTTGCTAGGAGCGCTTATCATCAAGTGCCGCTGACACTAGATTACGCGGTTTTGCTCCATCTGTTGGATGAGGTGCAGTTGGTCACGGAGTTGCGGGTGATTGAAAGTCGCCAACTAGATGGAACAGCAATTGGGCTGGGCATTGCATCGTCAGCTAACATGTTGCGCAGTAGTAACACCCCAAGTAAGGTCATAATCTTGTTAACAGATGGCGACAACAATGCTGGTATTGATCCGCTGAAAGCAGCGACGGCAGCCGCTACATTGGGTATTCGTCTGTATACAATCGGTATGGGCAAACCTGGACTGGTAGATATACCAGATCGAGATGGGATTATTCGCACAGTTGAAAGTGATCTGAACGAAGGAGCTTTGACCGAAATGGCTTTGCGAGGGGATGGATTGTATTTCAGGGCAGAGAATACGCTCGGATTGCAGCAGATCTACGCTCAGATTGACGCGCTGGAACGCTCGAATGTGGAGCGTGTCGTGTTTGTCCGTTGGAAAGATCAGGTAAATGGTCTGTTGTTTGTAGCATTTGGCCTGCTTTGTATCGAACGGCTGCTGCGTCGCACTGTATTTTTGTCGATTCCATAGGAATCTATGTTTAGAGATCAGTCAGTTTTCGTATTATTCGCTGTCATTCCCATTGCATTCAGTGTTCTGGGGGTATCTCATTACTACAGGCGTCGTCTTATTCGACGGATCGGGGATAATGTGCGCCTTTCTATGCTAAGCATAGAAATGAGCATCAGGCTACGCCGCCTCAAGTCCTTGCTGTGGATTATGACCGTTTGCAGTATCATCTTGGCGTTGGCGAAACCAGTATGGGGTATTGCTGACAACGTGATCGATACCGAAGGTATCTCCATTATGGTGGTATTGGATATCAGTACCAGTATGAACGCAAGGGACATTCTACCAAGCCGCTTGGAACGGGCGAAATTGGGAATCCGAAACTTGTATGAGGGGGGAGAAGGCAATCAACTGGGGTTGATTCTGTTTGCTGGAACTGCTTTTGTTCAGTTTCCATTGACGACAGATGTCAATTCTGCGATTACGTTTCTCAATGCTGCCTCATCATCTGCCATTAGCCAGCAAGGGACGGCTCTCGAAGTCGCTCTACGACTGGCTGTTGACTCGCTGGATAAGCGTATTGCGCTGCACTCGGTCATTGTATTAATGACCGATGGTGAAAATCATCAAGGAGACCCACTGCTTGCCGCAGAGCAAGCAGCTGCCTTGGGCATTCCCATTCATACTATCGGTTATGGGGGGGAAGATGGCGTGCCTATTCCAGAGTATCGTGCTGATGGGCAATTAGCGGGCTATAAAGCCGACGCTGCGGGGAATGTTGTTTTATCAAAGCTGGATGAAATGGTTCTAGAAGAGATTGCGGTTGTGACAGGCGGGACTTTTCAACGAGCCTCGGATAGTGGAATCGAAATTATCAATTTGCTCAATGAGGTGAACGACATCGAACGAGGAATCATCGAACGTCGTTTTGAACAACGTCAGGTGGAGCGTTTTAGTCTGTTTGTATTGCTGGCAGTCATCACCTTGCTTATTGAGATGTTGCTACCAGAACGAAAGCTGTCAACCATATGAACAGGGCGCGTTGGGTATTCATCTTAAGTTTTGTGTTTTTATGTGCGGCATGTGGTATTAATGTAGCGGAGCGCAATACTGCTGGTAATCGTGCCTACCATAGGGGAAACTATGATGATGCGATTCGTGCTTACCAAATTGCGCAAGTAGAGGCGCCGGATCGTCCAGAGGCTTATTACAATGTGGCATCGGCGCTAGTAGCTATTGATGATTTGCAAGGTGCGGAGGCTGCTCTGATCCAGGCGCTGGAAACTGCTGACGAAAGCATGAGGGTTGAAGCCTACTTCAACTTGGGCAATGTCTATTACTACATGGGGCAGTATGGTCAGGCCGTAGAAGCCTATCAAAAAGCGCTCTTAATTGATCCCGAAGATGCGGATGCGCGTTACAATTTAGAAATTACGCTACTCCGTTGGGTGAAGCCGACCCCGACATCTATCGAACAACAAACGGAACCGGAAGTGTCAGAATCTGATCCTGAAGCCACACCGACAGATGTTCCCGGTGGAAAAGATGGCCTGACACCGCCACCCTTAGAATTAGAATCAAGCAGTACACCTATGAGTGGACAAGGGACTGGAACTCAGGATGAATCTAAGACACCAATCCCGCAGATCGAAGGGGAAATGACCCTTGAAGAAGCTGAACGCTTACTTGACCAGTTGATGCAGGATCAAGAGGCCTTACGCGAGTATTTACAGGACATCACGGCTGGGGGTGTATTGGCGGAGAAGGACTGGTGATCGCCCGAATTGTTATCGCCACTATCTGTTTGATTCTCAGTCTTGCAGAGACTATATTACAGGCGCAAACACCTGATTATTTCGCTGTTGCTGAGATTAGCAACTCATCCCCCTATGTAAACGAGCAACTCATCTTTTCCATCCGTTATTATGCTCATCTCCCACGCCTAGCGTCAATTAGTTATCCTGAGTTTTCGGGGTTTTGGTTAATTGAAAGTGGTGCATGGAGCAACAGTCGTATCGAAACAGTTGACAACCGACAATACAACGTCCGTGAGGTTTTTGTGACGCTTGCACCATTGCAGGCTGGTTCATTAATGATTGACCGAGCACAGTTAGAAATATCGGAGGACGTGTTTAATCAAGGCTATCTCCTTCTAACAGAGCCGGTCGAATTAAACGTATTGCCACTGCCAGAGAACGCACCAGAGGGGTTCAACGGGGCGGTTGGACAGTTTCATGTGGTTAAGGAGGTTGATGTTGAAGAAATCACGCTAGGACAGCCCGTTCATCTGACCATCACCGTTGATGGAGTGGGTAATCTGGAACACTTACCGATGCCTCAACTACCTCATGTTGAGAGCTGGCGTGCCTATCCTAATCAACCACGTTACGTGGAGGGAATTATCAGCGGACTTTCGCAAAAGATATTCGAGTGGGTGCTGATACCTGAACGGAGTGGAACACAAACCTATCCGCCGATTGTATTTAGCTATTTTGATCCCGTAGCTGGTGACTATAACTCAATCGTACTTGATGATACTGTGATTGATGTGTTTCCAGGTGCAGGGAACCTCAATCAACTCCCAGAGCTTGCCACAAATGCTTCGGATCAGAATAGGTTGTTGCCATTGAAGACTGTGGCTGGATTGAGTTCACCGTCAGTGTCCACCAATCTCATCCGAATGATTTGGTTGATAGTACCGTTTCTGGCTGGAATCACTGTTGGCTTGTATCTCCTCCGAACAACTGAATACCAAAGGCAACAAGCACATCAGCGATCTGGTTCTTATCGCAAGTCGATAAGGCAGATGACACGGTTGAGCGACGTACCGCTTCAGAAGACAGGCGATGACCTGGAGCGTATCGTCAGGACTTACATTGCTGAGAAAACAGAGCAGGACAGTTCTGAAAGCATCGAAACCCTCATTGAGGGAACAGCGCTTGAATCCGCCCTTAAACAGCAGGTTGCGTTGTTATTTGAAGCCATCAACAATATTCGCTATGCCCCAGAGCAAGGACAGGTGGATGTAGAGACCGTCATAAAACAGGCATTAACCTGGGTCACAATGCTCGAATCGGTTTGGGATAAGCAATGATTCTATTGTGGATCATTCTATTCTCAGGTCTTTTGCTAGACCCAGTGGATACGTTGTTAGAAGAAGCTGAACGAGCCTATGAACGGTGGGAGTTTGAACAGGCAATTTCACTGTATATGCAGGTTTTGTTATCCGAACCAGAGTCTGGTGCGATTTATTACAATCTGGGTAATGCGTACTATGGTGCAGGGTTTCTTGGCGAGGCACTGGTAAACTATCGAAGGGGACAACGTCTGTTACCGCGTGATTCTGAAATCGCCACTGCCATTAGCCGAATTTGGATTGAGCGAGTTGACTTTCAGGGTGAAGAGCGTTTCTGGTTGGATCGATTGGCCTCACTGACGACAACCTGGCTGACTCCATTTGAGCTTCATCTGGTTGGGTTGACTTTTTGGATTGTGTGGATTGGCGCGATGGTTGCCTGGTTCGTTTGGAATGATAGGCGGCGGCAGATAAGCATTGTGTTCGCTGTTGTTTCGATCTTCCTTGCGCTTATCCTGATTCTACTAGCTTCCAGACTTTATGCCGATGCTAACCGCCCACTCGGCGTGGTGACTGCAATGACATCAACAGCGAGGAGTGGTCCTGGCGAAGACTATATTGAACTTTTTCAGTTGTATAACGCTGCCGAAGTCCGCATTATTGGTCAAGAGGGTGATTGGCTACGCTGTCAATTGCCAGATGGAAGCCAGGGATGGTTTTTAAGATCAGAAATCGAAGAAGTTTAAGAGAGCAGGGGAATCAGATCATCAATCGGGTTTTCAAGAATCCGCACGCCGACTTCCTGTAATTTCTTGATCTTATTCTGGGCAGTGTCTGAGGCAGTTTCTACGAATGCACCAATATGCCCCATTGAGACGTTGTAAGGTGCACTGATGCCCGCAACGTAGGCGATAATGGGTTTGGTCATGTGATTCTTGATATATCGCGCCGCACGCTGTTCAGCGTCACCACCAATTTCCCCAATCAATACGATTTTGCTTGTATCTGGATCGCTCTCGAACCGTTCGAGAACGTCCACAAAATCTGTCCCCGATATAGGATCGGCACCGATCCCGACAATCGTTGATTGACCAATTCCATGCCCTGTCATTTGATATACCATTTCATACATCAAAATGCCACTGCGCGAAATGATCCCAACATGACCTTTCGACGCGATGTAATCAGGTATTGTGCCAACTACAGCAAGATCAGGGCACAGGATTCCCGCACAATTTGGCCCAACCAAGACCGTTGGTGCATCGTGTAGATAGTTTTTGACCTTCATCATATCCAGAATGGGGATGCCCTCAGTAATACAAATAACCAATCTCAGTTGAGCATCAATGGCTTCATAGATGGCGTCAATGGCTGAGGCTGCTGGAACGAAAATTATACTGGTATCCGCCCCAGTCGCGTTTTGGGCAGCTCGAACTGTATCAAAAACGGGCTTGCCTTCGGCCCATTCACCACCTTTCCCAGGTGTCACGCCACCGACAATGTTGGTTCCATAAGCTAACATGCGCTGCGTATAGAAGCGTCCTTCACGCCCGGTCATGCCCTGTACGATTATCCTCGAGTCGCCGTCAATCAGAATGGCCATTATTGTCCTCTGACGCGAGGAGAATGGTTTGCTCAATCGCGTTCCGTAAGGTAGCAGCAAGATAGACTTGCTTGGAAGTCTTAGGATCCAGACAGGTCGAGAGGCCGCTATGCCGGATTACAATGGGGATCGAGGGTTGAAAGCGATTGTAAACTTCGACCACGCGATTGACTGATTGATTATTTTCCTCAGCCGCATCAAACAGACTGATTAGAATAACTTGGGTACGAGGGAAAAGAGTGGCAATATGAAACGCCATTGCCAGTCGGTCCATATTGGCAGGATCACAAACATCTAGGATGTTTGCCGCGCAAAGTGTGCCATCGCTGTAAATCTGAAGCAGATCAGCCATCGCTATGCCGACTCCCGTGCCATTAGCTATACAGCTAATTGTGCCATCAAGCGGGACATAAGAGATACCCATCTGATGGGCAAGCACATCAGCTTCATCCTCTTGATTGTTCGTGTTCATAGTCTCCAGTTCGAGGTGGCGGAAAAGGGCATTATCGTCAATGTTAAGTTTGCCATCAACCGCGATCAATCTGTTGTCTAATGTAAGAGCTAGTGGGTTGATCTCTGCGTAAAGTGCGTCGCTCTCGATAAAACACTTATAGAGGCCGCGTGCAATTTGGGTAAAGGAATGCCAGTGTTCTCGTGGTAGATTGAGGTCGTTGGCAACGTTGATTATTTGATGTCCCCGGATACCTAAAAATGGATCAATAGGTTCGTGGATGAGGGATTCATCGGAGAGGAGGGTAATATCGGGCTTTTGGTCGCCCCCTGCTACCGATGCCAGCAAGACGGGTTGCCCCAAGTTTCGGTTGAGCTTAATGGCAAGATAAAACTCATGCTTAATGCTGATAAGAGGGTCAACGAGAACTCTGCGAACAGTTTTTCCTCGGATGTCTTTACCAAATATCCTTTCAGATTGCTGCCTTGCTTCGTCTAAATCGGCTGCAAAGGCGATTCCGCCTTTGTGTTTGCGCTGATCGGTGAAAATCTGCGATTTGACGGCGACAGGTGTGCCAATTTCACGGGCAATCTCAAATGCTTGTTCCGCCGTGTCAGCGATACGTCCATGGGGGATAGGGATACCATAATTGGCAAACCGCAATTTTGACTGATACTCATGAAGTTCCACAAGCTCACCTTTAGAGAAATTCGATGGAAATATTCGTAATAATAAATTCGCTTTCCTGTACCTGAATCCAGTTGTTGACCTGAGTGATAATTTGCTGAACATGGCGATTGGTATTACTCACAGTCACAAAGGATAGGGTTGCTGACTGCCATCGATCCTGGTGGTCAATTTCGGCAACTGCGACATTGAACTTGTTCTGCATTCGATGAATGATTGACTTCAGGATTGACCGCTTCTGTTTGAGTGAATGGACTTCAGGTAGACTCAAGTCAATTGTGCAAAGTCCAATCTGTGCATGGACCATATAGATAACCATTTATATTCCAATATACCACATTGTACACCGTCGTGGCGTCAATTTCATGCTTGCGATATACTGCTACCAGGAACGTTTGGCCCACCATGGGGGAATTCTGATGAAAATACGTATTCTTGTCTTGCTCTCACTGCTGATTGTGTCATCTGTTCACGCGCAAGATAGCAATAATTTACTTACCAATCCTGGGTTTGAAGATGGATTTCGCACTGTAAGTGAAGATAAAGAGGTTGCTGAAGGCTGGCAGCCCTGGAATTTGTCTCGTGGTGCGAACAGCCCTAAATATGAAAATGCGGAACCGATCTATGAGCAGGTTGCGCCCGATACCACCCGCATTCGCTCGGGCGAGAATGCGCAGCAGTATTACACTGACCTGTATTTCACGCATACAGGCGGCATCTATCAGCGTGTGACGGGCATTGCACCAGGGGCTGAGTTGCGGTTTAGCGTTTATGCTTATGTTTGGTCATCAAACCTGGATGATACCGACGTGAGTGAACAACCAGCGGGGGTTCTGGTTTCTGTGGGGATTGATCCAACAGGAGGAACCGATCCGGAGAGTAGCTCAATTGAGTGGTCGGTAGCCTCTGAACAGTATGATGCCTATCGTCAGTATAGTGTCATTACTGAGGCCACGAGCAATGCAGTGACGGTCTTTGTTCGTTCAGGTGCAGACTTCCCCCAGCGTAATAACTTCATCTTTTTAGATGATGCAGTACTGGAGATAACACCAGGATCAGTTGCTCAGCAGCCAACTGCAACTAATGAAGCTGTCCCATCGGAAACGCCTGAACCATCTGCAACATCCATTCCGGCGACAAATACCCCAATTCCACCCACAGCAGTTATTTTGCCAACACAAGTAGATGAAGACCCAACACCAACTCGTGAGGGAGGGGGCGATGCAACGGTTCCACCACCGACGGATCTGCCCATACAGCCGTCAGCAACTGCGATACCTAATAACCCAACACAAACGCCTGTACCAGTGGGTGGGCCAGTCGATAATCAGTTCCCACAAACGATTACGCACACCGTCCAACGGGGTGATACAGTCAGTCGATTAGCTGAACGGTATGGCAGTACGATCAGCGCAATCATTAAAGCGAATGGGCTTTCTTCGCGCGCCCTGATCTTTGTGGGGCAGGGATTACTGATTCCGGTGCCGATTAGCGCACCTGCAACCGTAACCCCGACAGCGACGCCAGTGGTGGTCGTTGTAACGGCAACTCCGGGCAAAACAGGTGTGTACATTGTGCAGCCCGGTGATACCCTGTCGCAGATTGCTCGGAAATACAACTCGACAGTGAATGCTATTGCTTCGCTCAATGGCATTGTGAATCCAAATCGTATTCGAGTTGGTCAGCAGTTGACTATTCCGGGGGCAGGCGGCCCGCCCGATCCTGGTGTGGTATCAACTAGCCCGCCCACACCTACACAGAAACCCATACCACAACTGCCACGAACATATGTGGTGCGGCCTGGTGACAACCTGTATCGGATCTCGCTGCGGTTTGGTGTCTCGATGGCGGCGCTCGCCAACGCGAATGGCATTGCCAATATTAATCTTGTGTTTGCAGGTCAGGTACTCATGATCCCATGAGTGCCTCCTGGCGCATCTTAAGACATCGTGATACAGGTGAAGTTGTGCTGGAACGTGTGCGTTGGTGTGCTTCTCACTGGTGCCACTTTCGGGGTTTGCAACTAGTTTCTGATTTGCCGGATAACCAGGGGTTATTGTTCGTTCGGAAGAAAGAAAGCGTTGCAAATACAACCATTCACATGTTTTTTATGTTATTTAGTATTGGCGTGGTTTGGCTTGATTCAACAGGTAAGGTAGTCGATACAGTGCTTGCAAAACCCTGGCGCCCAGCATATGCCCCGAAAGCACCAGCACAGTATTATGTAGAAGCCAATGCAAGTATTCTGGATCGTGTGAAAGTTGGAGACGTACTACAATTTGATGAAGTTGTTTTTTAATGTCATTCAAGTTGTTGTCTTAATTTTTATGGCGGGCACGCTCAAGCTGCCCACTTTTAACGTAATAGGGCAGGAGCAAGCGGATACGAATATCACAATTCATGTTGTACAGCGGGGCGAGGCCCTGTTTTGGATTGCACAGGCTTATGATTTAGATTTAGATGCCTTGATTGAGGCAAACGGCATTGTCGATCCGGACAATATCAAAGTCGGCGATCGCCTAATAATTCCCGTTGCTTCACAGATGCAAACCTCTGAAAGACCAGAAGAGCATATAGTAGAAGCTGGAGAAACATTGTCCAGCATTGCTCAACTCTATGATATGACGATGGATGAGTTAGGTGCTATCAACGGTATCGTCAATGTGGATACAATCTATCGAGGCCAAGTTCTCAAATTAGAAGGTGAACCCATTATTCAGCCCAGTAGTGCTGCGAGTGGTGTAGATGTGATCCATGTGGTGCAACATAGCGAGACGTTATTTCACATAGTCAGTAACTACAACACCCCACTAGAAACAATCCTAAACACCAACAACATCAACATCACCGACCCCATCTATGCTGGACAAACCCTAACTATACCCAACATCACCATTGAACACCTAACCGTCACCTTACCCAATTCCATAACTAATTTACAAATCAAGCCCTCTATCTTCACACAAGGACAGTCTGGTAGCATCACACTAACAACATCTCTTCCCAGCACAGTCAAAGCCACATTCTTATCACAAGAAATTCAATTCTTTAAGAACCCACAACAAACCACACACTCAGCAATCCTAGGAATTCCACTCCAAACACCCACCGGACTCTATCCTATCAACATACGAACGACCAATCAAAATAACATCACAACAACCATCGAAACATCCATACACATCTTAGCAGGACTCTATGGAACCGAACATATCACCATCCCAGAAGAAAAAACAACCTTACTCAACCCAACCATCGAACAAAACGAGCTAGAGATTCTCCAAAACCTTACTTCAAATCAAACCCAAAATAAACTTTTCGACACACCCTTCAGCCTACCTACAACAGGCATCATGAGCGCACCATACGGAACCAACCGTACTTACAACAACGGAGAGACAAATCAATTCCACCATGGCACAGATTTTGCCAGTAATCCTGGAACACCAATTTTTGCACCAGCACAAGGGATAGTAATCATGGCAGATACCCTCAACATTCGAGGAAACTCAGTCATGATTGATCATGGATGGGGGATTTACACTGTGTATTCCCACATGAACGAGATACAGGTACAGCTTGGCCAAAGTGTCAAACGCAGCCAAACAATTGGCACAGTTGGCAACACAGGGCGTACAAATGGCGCTCACCTACATTGGGAACTTTGGATTAATGGGGTCGTTGTTGATCCACTTCAGTGGACCATACATGACTTCCTATAGTCATAAAGATAACTAAACGGAAACATCATCCAACACCTCAAAATCCATAAACAAGAAATGATCATGATAATAGTGAATCCACAAAAACGACAAAATCGCCGTATAATAAGCAACGTCAAAACGCCAGTTCGCAACCAAACGCGCATCAACAACATCAACCCCAACAGGATCAACCAAATGCGCCACAAAATAAACCACCACAAAAAGCACAGCCGACCCAACCAACATCAACGCACTCAACAAATACAAACTACGCGCACCACTCCCAAAACGCGCCACCAACGGGGCAGTCTGGTCCAAGCTCCCATACAACTGTCGAATCCTAATTATATAAAACGTTATAGCTAAATACTGAAAAGAATGCCAAGTATTCAAACCCTGAAACGCCGTATCCAGATTCGGCAACGCCGGAATTGTAAAAGCGACAAAGACCGTAAACATAATAAAGACCGTCTTAGGCCAATTAATCGTACCTTCACGATACTCCATAACAACCTTATACAAATAAGCAACAACCGCAACAAAGAATACACCTGACAACAAAACAAAGAACCACATATTCTCAAAGAAATCAGGGATCACACTCGCCAAATCATTCGTACCAATATCAAACGATCCCTTACTAATCTTATACGCCGCAACCGGAAACAAACACGTCATTACAACCGCATATTCAGCAGCGCGCCCACGAAAATCCAAAGCACGCCCAGGCGAAAAAAACGTCACCTCCTTATGATTATATAGCTCAACAATATACGTCACCTGATGCAACACATGAAGCGATGCCCAGAAGAAAAACACCGTCAACAAAAGACTTAAATTCAAGAATGCAAGAGAAACAACAACCACCGGAATAACCAACGAAGAACGAACCAACATCGGATACCGCTGCCGAAACGAATTATCCAACCCAGTTCGCAGAAACGTAGACATCATATGTGGCCCACCAACAGCTACCGCCACAAAACCATTCACCGCATTCCGACTCACATCATCCTGCAAATCAAAGAACGAGACACCCAAAAGATACACAAAGTAAGGAAGAGGAACCACCACTACACTCAACGTAATAAAAATCAAATCCCAACGACGACTACGAAGCCACCTACTACTTCCACCATCAGAGAACACAGTTCCATCCACATGCTTAGCTGAAACAACCATCCCCAAAACCTTTCAGGTTATCCTACCCAATATATACTAACCACAAGCTTCCAAAATTTCCACCAAAAATCAATCAACATGGCACAAGATGATGCTGCCGACAACGCGCCTCATATGATTCCTGTGCACCAACCTGTATAACCGGATCACCATAGCGTGCAGGTTTACCATCAACCAACCGTTGTGTCCGACTAGCATCTTCACCACAAACCACACAAATTGCATGAAGCTTCAACACTTCCTCAGCCCGACACATTAGATTAGGCATCGGCCCAAACGGCTCACCCCGAAAATCAGTATCCAAGCCAGCTAGGAGGACTCGTATTCCCCTACCTGCAAGCCCCTCCACAACTCCGATAAGATCATCCTCGAAAAACTGCGCCTCATCAATCGCAACAACTGTCGTCTCTGGCAGCAGTTGTTTCCCAATTTCAGCAACTCCATCAACCGGAATAGCCTCGACTTGCTGTCCACTATGACTGTTCACATACTGAACACTATAACGATCATCAATAACAGGCTTAAACACCTGCACCGTCTGACGTGCAATCACAGCCCGCCGAACACGACGAATAAGCTCCTCCGTCTTCCCACAAAACATACTACCACAAATAATCTCAATACGACCCGAGCGGTGCAACACGATTTACCTCTCTCTCCAAAAAATAAAGACTGCCATGCAATCACATGGCAGTCAGACTCCAATTTCAGTGTATCTTGTAGATTAACTTTCAGAAACAGCCGGAAGATCGTAACCACGACCACGCAGACTACGTTTGAGGTCGCTCAGAATCTTCCGTCCAATGCCAGGAAGTTCTAGGATACTATCATCACCACCATCTTCAAGTTTATTGAAGAAATCTTCTACCGTAGCAATACCATGCTCCCGTAGAATACCCGTGAAACGTGCCCCAATACCCAGTTCAGTCAAAGGCAAATCAGGCGGGGTCTTCGCCGCTTCTCGCGCCTCAGCTTCCGCTCGAATCGAATCACGCGCTTGCAAACGCCGCATAAACCGATCAACCTGACCTTCAGTATCCACGATACGCTGCTCACCTGTATAAAATGGATGACAGGCCGAACAAATGTCAGTCCGAATCTCTGGTACAGTAGCTCCGGTTACCCAAGTATTACCACAGGCACAAACAACCGCTGCTTCCGCATACCATTGCGGATGGATTCCTTCTCTCATCGAATTTTCTCCTCATATATCCACACCGCGGCCTGTGAGGACAGGTAGCGCAATGCATTTCAATATTAGAAATATTGTGGTTAGTCGCCAGCAACACTTTCCTTGATCTGCACCGGATAAACACTGATGCGCTTTTGACCAGCACGACCACGAATACGCTCAAAGGCAATTACGCCTTCGATTTTTGCATAGATGGTATGATCTTTACCCATACCCACATTTTCGCCAGGATGGAACTTTGTGCCACGCTGACGGACAATGATATTTCCAGGGATCACATACTCGCCACCATAGCGTTTTACACCCAAGCGTTTCGAATTGCTATCACGACCATTACGACTAGAACCAGCACCTTTTTTATGGGCCATAACCTTACCTCCAGATAGACTCTCACTACTTTACAGAAATATCATCAATTCTGAGGCGCGTATAGTATTGTCGGTGACCATACTTCCGACGGTAATTTGTTCGTTGGCGATACTTAAATACAATGATTTTCTTAGCCCGAAACTGGTCGACAACCGTTGCCTTGACTTTAGCGCCTTCAATTATAGGCTGGCCAATAATTGTCTCTTCATCACCACCGACTAACAAAACATCGTCAATTTCGATTGCGTCATCAACTTCATGGGGCAGGCGTTCGACATCAACTGTTTGCCCAACTTCGGCACGATACTGGCGTCCACCGGAGCGAAAAATTGCATACATATGAATAATTCTCCTACGGGGAAAATTGGTACAAGAGTAAACATCACCCAAGATCAGGGCCACAAACTAGCGAATTATAGGACAAATATAGCTGAAGGTCAACATAAGGATTAGCTAGGAGTGGAAAAACAAGGCCATACAAAATTGTGAGTTGTCAAGGATGAGGTTGGGAGCAAAATCGTAACTTTGTTGCGACGGCAGCAAACTTTTTTGTTCGCTGCAAAAATAGTCTCTAAATACAACCTTAGTATATGCGAAAAAGTGCGGTTTAGGAGAACGTGCGTTCTGTGCTCAGCACTCCCTTAGCCAATCAACATTGCATCCCCAAACGAATAAAAACGATACCCATCCTGCTTGGCAGATTCATAAGCCTTAAGCATAAACTCGCGCCCCATAAACGATGCAACCAACATCAATAAGGTCGAGCCAGGTAAATGGAAATTCGTTACTAAGGAATCAACCACTCTCCACTTATAGCCCGGATAGATGAACAGGTTTGTCTCGCCTTCAAAAGCGATGACGGGTCGCCAAGAGCACACACTATCGCCTGCACTCAAAATGGCAGCAGATTCCAATGTCCGGGCCACTGTAGTTCCAACTGCTATAACACACCCGCCCCTAAGCTTAGCCTCATTAATGGTCTTGGCTGTCTCTGCGTTTAGGATAGCATACTCAGCATGCATTTTATGGTCCATAATCCGACTAACTTTAATAGGTTGAAACGTCCCTAAACCAATGTGCAACGTAATATACGCCAATCGTACTCCCTTATTCCGCAATTTAACCAGCAACTCCGGTGTAAAATGGAGGCCAGCCGTTGGTGCTGCTGACGAACCATCATGCCGACTAAAGACGGTCTGATAACGCTCAGTAATGCCAGTATTAGACTGAATGTAAGGCGGCAGCGGAATTTGCCCTAATTCAATTAAGATATCGTCAATAGGGTGACTAAATTCAATGATACGCTCTGAATCACTCAATTCTTCAACAACGGTTGCCGTAAGGTCCGTATCATTAAATGCTGCTTGCATCCCAACTTCGCCACGTTTCCCACCAATAAGCGCACGCCAGCAACAATTTGACAAACGCCGTAGTAGAAGAAACTCAACCCGTCCCCCCGTATCCGATTTGTATCCAATAAGTCGTGCAGGGATGACGCGCGTGTCGTTCATTACCAGCACATCACCCGAACTGAGATGTTGGATTAGATCACGAAAGTGTTGATGTTGAATATCTTGTTTATCTCGGTCAATGACCATCAACCGAGAAGAATCACGCGGTTCAACAGGTTCCTGTGCAATATACCGCTCAGGCAAATTGTAGGCAAAGTCTTCAAGCTTCATGGAGGTATCACTCATAACAGTGATGGCTGAGCAGAGGGTTTATCATCTGATGAATAGGGAATACCAATATGAGCATAGGCATGAGGTGTTGCGATACGACCGCGCGGGGTTCGGTCCAAAAAGCCTAATTGCAACAGATAGGGTTCATACACATCCATGATGGTCGCACGATCTTCTGAGATCGCTGCACCAATAGTATCCAACCCAACTGGCCCACCGGAAAACTTCTCAATAATGGTTCGCAAAATGCGACGGTCTACATCATCCAGGCCAAGGTGATCAATTTCCATTAGATCAACTGCTTGTGTCGCAACTTCACCTGTAATCACACCGTCCGCTCGTGTCTGTGCATAATCCCGAACACGCCGTAACAGCCGAAGCGCAACACGCGGTGTCCCCCTTGATCGTTGGGCGATTTCCGTTGCGCCTTCGGGTTCAATCTCCACCTTAAGCATCCCTGCTGCACGGTTAATAATATAGATGAGCGCATTATGGTCGTAGAAATCAAGACGAAAACGCGCACCGAAACGATCACGCAATGGCCCCGCCAGCAATGACAGCCGAGTCGTTGCACCAACCACTGTAAATCGGGGTAGATTTAAACGAACATTCTTAGCAGCAGGACCCTTTCCAATAACAATATCTAGTTTGAAATCTTCCATCGCCGGATACAAAATTTCCTCAACCGCACGCCCCAGCCGGTGAACTTCATCAATGAACAGAATATCACCCTTTTTCATATGAGTAAGAATAGCTGCAAGATCACCCGCACGCTCAATAGACGGGCCTGCTGTAACATGAATCTTGGCACTCATCTCATTAGCAATGACGTGCGCTAATGAAGTTTTTCCCAGGCCAGGCGGCCCATAAAACAAAATGTGATCAATTGGTTCCTTACGAGCGATAGCAGCATCAATAATAATCTGGAGATTATTGCGGGTGCGATCTTGCCCAACGATATCTCTCAAGAATTGTGGACGAAAGGCTATGCTGTCATGTTCTGTTTGTTGCAACGACCCACTAACTACTCGTCCATCTTCGGACAATGCTCATATCTCCTAGCGATAATATGTTCTATGTTCAGTATATCACTTTACAAGAGAGTGTAACAACCGTACAATCTGCGCGTGCCATGCATACACTCAAGGAATCACAGTATGTCTCAAGTTCATGTGTCCAACCACCCGCTTGTCCAACATAAGCTCACGACGCTTCGGGATACCAGCACTGATCATCGGGCGTTTCGGGAGCTTGTCTACGAATTGGCCCTTCTGCTGTGTTATGAAGCGACACAAGATTTATCATTGTTATCTTCACAAGTCATGACACCGATGGGAACAGCCAACGGTTACAAAACTCAAGAAACAATTGGCCTAGTGCCGATTTTGCGGGCCGGGTTGGGCCTAGTTGATGGGGTAATGCAGCTACTACCCAACGTTCAAGTATGGCATATCGGATTGTATCGAGACGAAGAAACCCTTCGGCCTGTCGAGTATTACAATAAGCTCCCAACTGCACCAACGGTGAACATCTGCTTAGTTCTTGACCCCATGCTCGCAACTGGGGGGTCAGCTGCAGCAACTGTGAATATCCTGAAAAATTGGGGTGTGGATCGTATCAAATTTCTGGGATTACTGGCTGCACCTGAGGGCATTGAACATTTATCCAGCCAGCATCCCGATGTATCCATTCATATCGCTGCTATTGATGACCATCTTAACGACATTGGCTTTATCGTTCCAGGACTAGGTGATGCTGGAGATCGGCAGTTTGGCACGTAGCCTTGACCCTAATTTTTCTGATTGTATTCACCCTCGCGTTTGCCATATCGACTATAGGTACCCAGGTGGGCATCTGGCTAGGGAAACATTATGGCATTATTGCAAAGGTAGGCGGGCGTCGCCAGAGCGAGGGCGATCGGCGGAGCGTCTCGAAACTGGGCGGCATTGGCCTGTTCTTCGGCTTTATCCTCACCACAATTCTAGCGCAATACCTACCTGTACCCCGTTTTGACCCTAATGAAACCGTTCGCCTCACCGGGTTAATCATCGGCGGGGTTCTTATCTTCATAGTAGGAATCATAGATGATTTTTATGAACTGAGCGCGGTTCAAATCGGTATCACACAGATTTTTGTAGCGGCAACTGCTATTGCCTTCCAAATCATCATTGAGGGTTTCAACAACCCTTTCACCGGACAACAAACATCTCAGTGGCCGGATATATTCACCGTAACTCTCAGCATGTTTTGGTTGGGCTTAATGATGAACACCACCAACATGATGGACGGTGTTGATGGCCTGGCGGCGGGTGTTGCATTGATTGCTGGGGCAATTCTCTTCCTCAACAGTGCTTTTATTTTGAATCCTACTCAAACTAGCGTGAGTCTACTACCACTAGCCTTGATGGGCAGTTCACTTGGATTTTTGCTATTCAATTTCTATCCCGCCAGAGTATTTATGGGTGGAAGTGCCTATTTTCTAGGATACGTGTTAGGTGCGCTCAGCATCATCGGTGGTGCAAAGATGGCAACAATTTTGTTGGTGATGGGTTTACCCTTGATGGATTTGGTCTGGCAGGCATCGAATCGATTACTCAGGGGCAAGAATCCCATGACAGGTGATCGCGGCCACATTCACTTTCGTTTGCAGGACGTCGGGTTTTCACAGCAACAAATTGCACTGATTTACTATGCATTCTGCACTTGCTTTGGTGTCTTGACACTGGTTACAGAAAGCCGTCTGTTCAAGTTGATTGCGTTCCTAGCAATGATTGGCATCATCCTGCTTGGATTTTATATTGTTGCACGCCAGAACTATGCTGACTCAGCATCTGTGGAAGGTTGATCCTCATCATCACCAGAGTCGGGTTGTTTGCTGAGTATCCCAACTGCTTCCTTCGCATTCTCCTCTAATTCGCGCTGCCCATCTTCGGCACTCGTTTTTTCCTCTGATGAACGCCCAACCTCAGATCGCGATCGACCTGGAAGATTAATCTTGATCTCGGCTTCCTCAGCAACACTTTCGACAACATTCAGTTCTTCACGCCTCGGACGTGCTGGTATTCCACCTACTTCAGGTTTTGCATCAGGATCGACAATGCTACTAGCTTGCTGAGAAATGGGTTCGCGACCCGGCGGTCCAGGAACTGGAAGCGCCAGATTATATACTGATGGCGGCCCTGTTTGCATAGCTGGTTGTTCACGCTGGCGACCGCGTGCCCGCTCGCGTGCTCGTTTGCGACGAGCGACAACTTCCGCTCGGCCCATCACCACCATTCTCCCATTCTCAAAAGTGGCACTATCGCCCGTGATCCGCTCGGCTAATGACTCCAACATACCAAGAACAAGAACGCCCACAAAATCCAACACCGTCATAGTAACAAAGACGGCCAACAACACTTGTAGAAAAACGAACAGATAGCCATACAAGACATCATCGGCAAACGTTTCATCAACTGGCAAGGATAGGAACAACGCAAACACCACCCCTGCAAGCAATAACAACCAGTACAAACGCCGTAAAACACCCGGTTCCGGTAGCATTGTATTACTGATAGTAAACGCCACGTATGTCCAGAACCAGAAATCAGCTGCCAATGTCAGATTACCAAGTGAGCCAGCAGCAACCCGAATAGAAGGAGCATCAATTTGCATGATGGCTTCATCAATCTGAAGAATTTGAAAGGCAATGACCCAGATAACACCCAGGCCAACAATTAAGGGCATAATCTGGATGATTGTCATTTTGATGGGGTGAGCACGCCGAGAGATGCGAACAAAGTTGAGCTTGAGTTCGCCAATTTCCTGTTTGGCAGGCATCTGGAAGACACGCTCGGCCTGAACATCCAGGATACCTGCCGTTAGCCAGATCACGCATTCATACAAGACGACACCTGGTAGAAAGAAGGTATAGTACAGGATTGTCGTGATATGAAAGTCTTTGGTCAGCAGCCAACCCAGCTTGAAGATGTGTTGGTGTAACCAGCGCTCCATCTGACGCAGCATAGAAAACACGACCACAATTAGAAGAACTGTAAGCAATATGTCCAGACTTACTAGCCTTTCTGCTCCTGGGCAATTCTCACCAGTTCTGTAAAGTCATCAACTTTCAGGGATGCACCACCAACCAGTGCACCATCAATATCAGGTTGTGACATGTACTCTGCCATGTTTCCCGGTTTCACACTTCCACCATACTGAATACAGACCGCATCCGCAACTGAATCGCCATAAAGTGATCGAACAGTAGCCCGCACTGTTCCTCCGATGATAGTGTTAGCAAGTTCACCTGTTGCACTCTTACCAGTACCAATCGCCCAGATTGGTTCGTAAGCAATCACGACATTCACCATAGCTGCTGCGCTTATTCCATCCAGCGCAGCGCGGACCTGTCCGCCTACAAACGCCTCGGTTTCACCCGCTTCATTCTGCTCAAGACTTTCACCAACAGCGATGATCGGTTTTAGACCATGAGTGAGGGCTGCCTTGGCCTTCTTGTTAACTTGCTCATCAGTCTCGCTCAGATAAGCACGACACTCCGAATGCCCAATAAGGACATACTCGACTAAGCCCTTGAGCATAGTAGGGGAAACCTGGGATGTATATGCACCCCTATCTTCCCAATGAGTACTTTGCGCCGCGACTGCAATTTCGGTATCTGCCAAGGCATCCGCCACACCTGGTAGCGCCACAAACACTGGCGCTACCACTCGTTCGACACCTGTGAATGGTGCAAGTCTAGGTGCAAGTTCTTTAACAAATGCCACTGCCTCCTGTAGCGATTTATTCATTTTCCAGTTCCCAGCGATAATCGGTTTTCGCATTATGCTCCCTCTACTTGTCCTTGAGTACGACAACGCCCGGTAGGTCTTTACCTTCGAGCATTTCTAAGCTCGCACCACCACCCGTTGAAATATGTGTGATCTTGTCTGCTAGACCAGCTTCTTCCACAGCCGCAGCCGAATCACCACCACCAATCACAGTAATTGCACCATTAGCCGTCTGGTCAGCAAGCAACCGTGCCATACCAAATGTACCTTTGGCAAAACAGGGCATTTCAAACACACCCATCGGCCCATTCCAGACAATCGTCTTGGCCTCATCAAGATGGACGCTAAACTCTTCAATGCTCTCTGGGCCAATGTCAAAAATCGACGAACCATCTGGCACACCATCAGCAACACTAATGACCTGCTGATTTGCCTCAGTATCGAGCTTATCACCGATGATGGCATCTACGGGCAACACCAACTTATCGCTCCCTCTATCGAGGAGCGAACTGGCTAACTCAACTGCCCTGTCTTCAACCAGCGAATTACCTACAGCATATCCTTGAGCTTTAAAGAATGTATTCGCCATACCACCACCAATGAGCAGTTTATCCACTTTATCAAGTAGCGCCTCAATCACGGCGATTTTATCTGAGATCTTTGCCCCCCCAAGAATGGCAACAAATGGACGTTCTGGTGCGCTCATAACATTGGACAAATAATTGATTTCCTTCTCCAGCAACAACCCAGCGACCGCATCAAGATACTCGGTCACACCAACAGTCGAAGCATGGGCACGATGTGCCGAACCAAATGCATCATTGACATAGATGTCGGCAACACTTGCAAGCTGTTTTGAAAACGCAGGATCATTTTTCGTTTCGCCCAGATGGAAACGCGTGTTTTCCAGAAGCAGCACGCCACTCTCCGGCAGCTTCTGGAGAGCGTGAGTCACACTATCTCCAATACAGTCATCAGCAAATTGGACATCCACGCCTAGTTTCCTAGCTAAGACAGGTATAACCGGAGACAGGGAGTATCTGGGATTGCGTTCTCCTTTAGGACGCCCCAGGTGAGACATCAACACCAGATACTTAGGCTTCTGATCCAGGATATATTGCAGGGTAGGGATGGCCGCCCGAATCCGAGTGTCATCCGAAACCTTGCCGACATCTAACGGAACATTAAAATCAACGCGAATTAGAACCCGCTTTCCTGTTAGATCCCCGTCACGGATTGTTGCTTTAGCCACAGTTCTCCTCCTTAAGATTGCAAAAAAGGCGAGGAAGCTGCTTGAACCCTCGCCTTTTGATTACTCAAATTTGCATTTCCTAGAGCTGGTCACCCATAAACTTGACAAGATCAGCTGTACGGGATGAATAGCCCCATTCATTATCGTACCAAGTGATGACTTTCACCAGATGACCATCGACCATGCAACTATCGGCATCAATGATGCTGGAGCGCGGGTCGCCACGATAGTCTGTGCTAACCAGCGGTTCATGAGACACACCCAGAATGCCCTTCATTGGGCCAGATGCTGCTTCCTCAAAAGCATCAATGAGTTCATCTTTTGTGGCGGTCTTATCCACAATTGCGACAAAATCAACCAACGAGACCGTTGGTGATGGCACCCGCAACGCCATGCCATCAAATTTACCGTCTAGTTGAGGAATAACCAATGCAACCGCTTTAGCCGCACCCGTGGTGGTCGGGATGATATTCTCGGCTGCTGCGCGCGCACGACGCAAATCCTTGTGGGGCAGGTCGAGGATGCTCTGGTCATTGGTATAGCTGTGAACAGTAGTCATATAGCCTTTGTCAATACCAAAAGTATCATTCACAACCTTTGCAGCAGGCGCAAGGCAGTTGGTTGTACAAGAAGCATTTGACACAACATGATGGTTGGTGGGATCATACTTATCCTGGTTTACCCCCAGTACAATAGTCAAGTCCTCACCTTTTGCCGGGGCAGAGATGATGACCTTCTTCGCACCACCCGAAATATGCTTGCTAGCGGATTCTTTATCGCGGAAAATCCCGGTACTTTCGATGACAATATCCACACCAAGATCGCCCCAAGGAAGTTTCGCGGGATCACGCTCAGAGAGTGCCTTGATTTCATCACCATCGACAATCAGGGTACTATTTTTAACCTCAACTATGCCGTCATACTTTCCATAGGTTGAGTCATACCGGAATAAGTGAGCCATTGTACCTAGATCACCCAAATCATTGAACGCCACCACGTCAATCTCATCAGCGTATTCATCACGCATGGCCTTTAGAACCTGGCGTCCAATACGCCCAAAACCATTGATACCTACACGAATTGCCATTTGCTTGCCGATTCCTTTCGACTGTTAGACACTTGTAAACATCGAATCAACTACTTCGTAGTTGGACGTCGCTTGATTATTGTGGTAGGCTACACGAATCGCCTCGACCAGTTTCTTTGGATCATGCCGCCAAGGACGCTCCACGTCTACCAGATCAGTATATATGACTTCATAACGCCTGAGAATATCATGATGACGCGAAGAAACCTGAACATACCGTGTAACACCAGCATTTTCAATCGGATGGACATCATTAGCTATAACTGCATCAAAAACACCATGCCCCACATATTGTTCAAGGACTCTAACATGGTCAGCAACAGTGAAATCAGTCGTTTCACCGGGTTGGGTTGCCACATTACAGGCGTAGATTTTATATGCTCCTGCATCTCGCAGTGCTTGCGTAATTTCTTTGACCAAAAGGTTTGGCAGAATACTAGTATATAAACTCCCAGGCCCTATCACAATCACGTCAGCACTTAGGATCGCCTTAACACTTTCCTCATAGGCAGGTACGTCGGCAGGGCGGATAGCAATATGGGCAACCCTACCACCATGGCCACTGATGTTAGATTCGCCATGAATGTGTATCGGATGTGAGTGAACACCTTTTTGCACCTCTGCGACCAGATGTACATCTTCTAACGTCGCCGGCAACACACGCCCTTGAATATTTAGAACACGTTCAACTTCCGGTAGGGCAGTTTCCAAGCTCCCACTCACGCCCGCCAGTGCCGCAATAAAGAGATTGCCAAAAGCATGTCCACGCAACGCGCCATTTTCAAAACGATATTGGAACAGTTTGGTAAGGAGGCTTTCATCATTCGCTAGAGCGGCAATATTATTACGAATGTCCCCTGGAGGTAAAACACCCAGATCGCGCCGGAGGATTCCAGAACTTCCGCCATCATCGGCTACGGTCACAACAGCAGTAATATTGCTGGTAAAGGATTTCATACCCCGTAGAACTGATGGTAGACCTGTACCACCGCCAATGGCCACAACTTTGATTCCTTTTTGACGCTTGGAGTGCGTATAGACTACATCAATAACATGACCAGGGCTAAAACGGCGATAAGGGGCTAACAAATTGCGGGACAGCTTAACAACAGCAATGCAAGAAAGGATAAACCCGCCAAGGATGCACAGGCTAACTTCAACCCAACCAAAAGCCAAGACTGTTTCCTGGATTCCCATCGGATTGAGGCGCAAGATTCCAGCCGCAAAGCCAATCGAAACCAGAACCATACCGCTAAATAAAGCAATGACCCAACGTTTGACGCCAATGCCTATCGTGAACCACTTATGGAGCAACTGTTCTTCCCCACGCCCAACTGATTGCAGCTAACGTGCAAGCTTGCACTAACGTCATTGTACCGATAATCACCGCAGCGTCAAACCAGAATTGTTCAGGAAACAGCCTGATCAGCGTGTCTGAAAAGTGGAATCGCCACGTTCCGCTTTCAAATAATAATTGATGGAATCCGGTGAAAAATACGTCCCAGATGGTGACAACTAAAACGACCAATCCAACGATCATACTAACACCTAGAAGTACACCTTGTAGCAACCCAAGCTGCACAGATTGGCGAAATCTGGGCTGACGCCATGCCAAGACCAATAAGCTACCAACAACCGATACACCAAGCCCTAGTACACCAAACGCAACCCACACCACAGCTTTGACATCTGCCATATGTTTTAGCTCTCGATCATTATACAGTGCTGCGCCATCAGGAAACGTTAAGTCTCCTAGATATTCAATACCAGGATTATTTAACAGGTAGTTAAGTGCCAGCGATGCATAATGCAGGCGATCATCAGGGGTAAAGCCATAAACATCTTCAGGAAAACCAGCACGATTATATTCTAATTCAAGATATAGAGGGGTCATTACTAGGCGCACGTTGATGAGTATAAGAACAATGGGAACCAAAACAGTTAGGACAACACGAATCAATTGTTGAAGGATACGCCATGCCGGGCTATCTGAGATCGCAGTATCTATCAACGCAATTCGTCCATATCCCCTGAAATGAGAAAGTTCAAAACAAGCGAGTCGATCAGTGTTTCAACTGGAGCTAGGTCATCCGTGAACACAACGTCAGATTTCTCCACAGTAACCAGATCTGAGAGTGTACGCGACACAACCCTCTCCAATTCAGGGTAGTCTATTTTAGAAATTAAGTTATGATTTTGCCCCAGGTTGTAGGGTGAGGTTGGCTGGACAGTTCCCACCAGAATTGTGTTGAAGGAGCGCGGCACATCAATTGCATGGACAGACGGGAACACTTGCATCAATGTACCACTCATCGCATCCACCAAACGACGATCCGTGCTGGTACGCCCAACATTCACAGCGACAACACCATTAGGAAGTAAAAGACCCCGAATCTCCTCAAAATACTCTACTGTGGTCAAATGCCAGGGGATATAGGGAGGACGATAAGCATCAATAGCAATCAGGGAATAACGATCTGACAACCGTCTTAGCTCATAACGCCCATCACCAACAACTACATTTAAATTCGGCATCATTTCGTCGTTCATGTCGAAAAATATAGACGCTACCTCAACGATTTCTGGATCAATCTCGATCCCATCCATCTCCAACTGCGTACCATATACATGCTGATGCTGACGCGGAATCGTACCTGCCGCCAAGCCAATCACCAACACCTTATCCAGATATTCTGGCCGGAAGGGTGGATTGTTGAAATACGGAGCAACTAAGAACATATCCCAGGTTCCATCATAGAGATATTCTGACTCGTGCCACATGCTATGCACACCCTGGCCTTCGTTCAAATAGAGATAACGATAACCATCGGCATCTTCTTGAACCTGAATATAATTGTAGCCACTTTCAGAATCATAGAGCAACTCCGAACCATCAATGGGAGGACGCAGTGGACCATTCAACGCCCAAACACTCGCCAACACAATCACAAGGGGCATCCACAACCAGCGAATGGCCTGCATCAGTGAAATCTGATAAAGACCGACAAATGCCACCAAATAAAGCAAGCCAGCAAACAGCATGAAGGTACGGAATGTACCGATAGTTGGGATCAGAAATAGCACCGGGATGAACGTTCCCAGCAAGCTGCCTAATGTACTGATTGCATAGATTTGACCAACGACCTCACCTGTGTGCTGCGTATCAGTAACAGCCAGCCGAATCGCAAAGGGGGAGATGCAACCGAGCAAGGTAACAGGAGCAGAAAACAATATCATCACTGAAATGAACGATCCAAGCGCGAGCGCTGCTTGGGCACCAACAACAGCTTGCGCTGCGAATGTCAGAACAGGCTTAGTCAACAGCGGAATCAAAGCCGTCAAAAACGCTGCCCAAATGATGATGGTAAAGAACGTTTTGAAGTGAGGCGAGCGATCTGCCCATTTACCCCCAACATAATAGCCAACAGTTAAATACAGCAAGATCAAACCAATGACATTTGCCCAGACAAGGTTACTCGTTCCAAATATGTTGCCGAGAAGCCGGGAAGCCGAAATCTCGATACCCAGTGTCGAAAGTCCTGCCACGAAAACGACAATCCGGATGACCATACGATCTGTCATGTACTATACCGCATGCCGGGCGATGGCTACACCGATGTCTTCACCATGTCGAATGATGATAGTTGGTATACGTGCGAGTTGCAAGATACCCTGAATTTCATCCAACGATGTGTTAGCACCAAATGTGCCGGCATCAACCAAAATACACGTTACCCGAATCCCACGCCGAGATAAAATCTGCGCCTCATGAATCCATTCTTTATCTGCCGAAGCTGTCACAATCAACAAGGTCGTACCACGCGCAAGATACGGCGTCTCCAGCACCATCATTTGACCGAGCGAGTAGTTCGAGAGACTACGAGCTACAGCTAAACTCTCGAAGATACGGGTGAGTTGGCGGTTGCCGCGCTCCGGTTGATGTACAACCCGATTAGGCGCATAAGTCGCAAAGCCTACAGACCGCTCGAGTTCAATGAAGTAACGACAGAGTGACGCCGAAGCGACCGCCACATACTCCTCCGTTGAAGCCGGCAGTTTACCGTCTTTGGGGATAACAGGGCCAACTCCATTAAGGCGTTGTACATCAGGCGATTCAAAAAGTGATTGGCTGGAAAAATCCGCAAACAACCAAATGTCTACCAATGGATCAATTTCAAATTCCTTGACAACCAATCGCCCCTTACGTGCTGTGGTCCGCCAATGGATACGATTGAAACTATCACCTGGAACATAATCGCGTACCCCCGAGGCATTGGTTGTAATATAGTGTGTGCGCCGCCGCTGGGCTTCACCACCAGAAAGAGAGCCAACAGGCAAACCAAAGCGATTGATCTGCACCGTAGCAGGATAAACAATCACATGCGATATAGCAGCAATCTGGCGTTGCGAGAGGAAAAAGCCAAATGGATCACCACTGATGAGCATCATTGGACCAAGGCGAAATTCGCCCCGCGCCTGACATATCGTTTGTACCTGCCAACGATGCCGAGAGCGCAACCCTAGAGCAGGGATAACGTGACTTGCATGATGGTTGGGCAGATCAGAATGATCACGGATTTCAAGCCAGAGCTTGGGGAAGAGGGAACGATTGCGCACCTGGAATGTTTCCTCAAGTGCATGTCCTACCCGAGCGCGTCGAGATCGCGTACGCCGACCAATGGATATCCAACGCACAGAAAGCCAAGACCAGATAAGGGAAACAAGGATTAAGCCCCCAAGTACATAGACCATATTGAAGAAGAATGCCCGCCCGGTGAACAATCCTGTGAGTAGGCTGGCACTGAGCAGAATGTAAATTGCATTTCGACGATTCTGCATAGTTTAGTAACGTACCGAGGCTCCTGGTACAGGAACACTCAAAAGAACGTCCTGGATAAGTGTCCGTGAGGATACTTTGTTCACTCGTGCTTCGGGTCCGACAATAACCCGGTGCGCCAAAGTCACCTCTGCCAACGCTTTCACATCGTCCGGGATTACATAATCCCGGCCTGCCATTGCTGCGCGTGCTTGTGCTGTCCGGAACAAAGCCAATGATCCACGTGGACTACTACCCAGATAAGCATCAGGATGCTGGCGGGTTGCATTCACTAAATCAACGATGTAACGTTTGACTTCCTCAGCAACGTAAATCTCGCGGGCAGCACTTTGAGCAGCGATCAAATTCTGCACGCTGACGACCTGCTGCATATGATTGACGGGATGTTCGTATTGTTGAGCAGACAGGACAGTTAATTCCTCTGCTGGACTAGGATAACCGAGTTGAATCCGAAGCATAAAGCGATCAAGCTGAGCCTCTGGAAGCGGAAATGTCCCTTCATATTCAATAGGATTCTGTGTTGCCAGGATGAGGAAGGGGTCTTGCATCTGGTATTGCACACCATCAACAGTAATTTGATATTCTTCCATTGCTTCCAGCAAAGCAGCCTGAGTCTTGGGGGTAGCACGGTTGATTTCATCTGCCAGCACAATCTGGGCAACAATCGGCCCCGCCCGGAATTCAAACTCGCGCGTTTTCTGATTAAATAGGGACACACCCGTGACATCCGACGGTAACATATCCGGTGTAAACTGAATACGACTGAAGGAGCAGCCAATAGAACGAGCCAACGCCTTCGCCATCATGGTTTTGCCGACACCAGGAATGTCTTCGATTAAGATATGACCTTTGGCAATCAAGCCAAGAACGGTCAAACGAACCTCGTTTCGCTTGCCAATAATGACCTGTCCCACACTTTGGGCAATCCGTTCGGCTACATTTTGGACGATGTTAGAGCTTGAATTGCTACTTGGACGTCGTGTTTGTTCAGACATACCATCCACTTTATAAAAATACGAGTATTCGCACGATACTCAATAACGATTAGCAAGGCAAGGGACAACACCCCACCGCTTGCCCTCCGATGCTTTCAGTATAGCGGAAGTTGGCGTGTGTGGAAGACCATAAATCCTTGCGGGTAGGATGGTTTATACGTACAATACACATACTTTATTTCGCCAACCCGTCTCCCTTCAAGGAGGGTTTGTGTCCAACTATAAGATCGTTGTTACCGGGCCGTTTAGTTCAGGCAAAACGGCGCTCATCAAAACGATCTCCGATATTGAGGTTGTATCCACCGAGCGCAAAATCACAACTGAAGACCGAGGTATCAAGGCTGAAACGACCGTGGCAATGGATTATGGGCGGGCTAAGATCAATGATGACATACTTTATCTTTACGGTACTCCTGGACAGACTCGCTTCGACTTTATGTGGGAGATTCTTTCGGGCGAGATGGACGCCTTCATCGTATTGGTGGACAGTACCGACCCCCCCTCTTTCCCAGAAGCAGCCGAACTCATTGAGCAGTTTTCAAGCTATATTAACGTGCCATACCTAATCGTTGCCAACAAAACTGATCTGGATAACGCAGCCCGGTTGAGTGAAGTTCGCAGCGGAACCAAAGCCAGCAGTGATATCACAGTTATGCCCTGTGTCGCGCTTCAAAAATCAAGCGTTCGTCAAGTGCTACTTCAGATTATTGAACTGCTCAAACACGAGCGTACTGACCGTTAAATTCCGTACAATTCTTATATTTTTTCTACACACTTTTGACACTCATCTGACATCACCTCAGTATCCTGTGTTCAATTGTGATACAAAATGAGGGCTATAAAGATGAACAAGATTATCGGAATTGACCTGGGTACAACCAACTCGGTCGTTGCCGTGATGGAAGGTGGAGAACCAACAGTTATCACCAACGCAGAAGGTAACCGGACAACACCGTCCATTATCGCATTTACAAAAAACAACGAACGAATTGTCGGTCAGCCGGCCAAACGGCAAGGCGTGGTTAATCCAGACAACACCGTGTTCTCAGTCAAGCGGTTTGTCGGAAAGAACTACAGCGAAGTTGCTGACGAGCGCGTACCATTTGA
The DNA here is from genome assembly GCA_965223785.1 of Phototrophicaceae bacterium. Classification (GTDB taxonomy): domain Bacteria; phylum Chloroflexota; class Anaerolineae; order Aggregatilineales; family Phototrophicaceae; genus CBDCXN01. Next base: position 5,065,437 of record OZ245017.1, read on the forward strand.
ATTGGCTGAGGGGCCTAATGGTGATGCCCGGATTAAGATTCCCGCCAATAACAAAACCTATTCACCCCAAGAAATCAGTGCGATGGTGTTAGGCAAACTCAAGCGTGACGCTGAAGCCTATCTAGGTGAAGAAGTCACCAAAGCCGTCATCACTGTACCTGCCTATTTCAACGATAGCCAGCGGCAGGCCACCAAAGACGCAGGCAAGATTGCTGGTCTGGATGTATTACGCATCATCAATGAACCAACGGCTGCATCGCTCGCGTATGGACTAGATAAACACAACAGCGAAACCATTATGGTCTTTGACCTGGGTGGTGGCACATTCGATGTCTCCATCTTGGAAGTGGGTGATAGTGTGGTCGAAGTCCGTGCTACAAATGGTGATACCTACCTAGGGGGTGATGATTGGGATCAGATCATCATTGATTGGGCTGCGGCTGAATTCAAGAAGAACCAGGGTATTGATCTGCTGGCAGATCGTCAGGCCTTACAGCGCCTGAAGGAAGCTGCTGAGAAAGCTAAAATTGAGCTTTCCAACACTGTTCAGACTGAACTCAATCTGCCCTTCATTACAGCGGATGCTTCCGGGCCAAAACACTTAAACTTAAGTCTAACACGCGCCCGATTTGAACAATTAAGTATTGATCTGCTGAGGAGGCTGAATGAGCCAGTCGATCAAGCCTTGAAGGACGCTGGCCTTAGCAAGAATGAGATCAATGAAGTGGTTCTGGTTGGTGGTTCCACCCGTATGCCGATGGTGATTGAACTGGTCGAACGACTAACAGGCAAATCACCGAATAAGAGCGTCAACCCAGATGAGGTCGTGGCGATTGGCGCAGCATTGCAGGCTGGTGTGCTAGCTGGTGATGTTAAGGATGTACTGCTACTTGATGTAACACCATTAAGCCTCGGTCTAGAAACGATGGGTGATGTAATGACAACGCTGATTGAACGCAACACCACGATTCCTGTGATGAAGAGCGAGATATTCTCAACGGCAGCAGACAATCAGACGGCTGTAGACATCCATATTCTACAAGGTGAACGGTCAATGGCTGATGACAACATGACTCTGGGGCATTTTCGATTGGATGGTATTCCTCCTGCACCACGTGGTATGCCGCAAATTGAAGTTAAGTTTGACATTGATGCTAACGGCATCTTGAATGTCTCGGCTGTTGATAAGGCCACAGGCAAAGAGCAAACCATTACTGTAACTGCATCAACAAACCTGGATGAGGCAGAAGTCGAACGACTGGTACGTGAAGCCGATAAGAATAGGGCCGAGGATCAACGCCGTCAAGAAACAGCACAGACACGTAACGAAGCCGATACCCTGATCTACCAGACCGAGAAAGCGCTGAATGACCTGGGTGAGAAAGTCCCTGCTTCGGATCGAGCAACGATTGAAAGTCAGATTCAGACGTTGAAATCAGCTCTAGAAGCAAATAATCTGGACGCCATTCGTTCCGCTTGCGAAACACTGAAAAACGCAACCTATGCGCTGTCACAACAAAGCTACTCCAGTGAAGAAACTGCCCGCAATGGTGGCTACTATAATACTGACTATCGGGCAGAAGGGGATGTAGTCGAGGGCGAATTTACCGAAGCCTAACAATTTTACTGGTATATCGAAAGCTGGGGCAATCTGCTCTAGCTTTTTGATTGCAACATCTTAGGCCACAACAGCGTATACTAAGGTAAAAGACAATCAAGGAGCAACTATCCATGACAGAACCCATCAAATTTGATCCTGTGAAAGAGTTCGTCACATTACGTGACAACATCAGCAAAGTGGTAGGACATAGTATCAAGAGTGTGACTGGCGCGCTCGCCTATCCTGCCATAGATGTATATGAAACTGAGGAAGCGGTTGTGGTTGTGACTCAGCCTCTCATCGGATTAGAAGCAGACAGTACCGAAGTTAGTATGGAACATGATATCCTGATTATCAGCGGCACAACCGTTCCTAACGCTGAAATACCACAAACAGCTTATTTGCATCGTGAAATTCAGTTTGGTACGTTTACAAGAGAAATTCGCATACCACGCCTGGTCAAGGCATCAGACGCGGCTGCATCATTTAAGAACCGTGTGTTAAGCATCACACTGCCAAAAGTAGAGGTTGGTAGCAGTCAAGTTATTGATGTGGCACCAATAGAATAAAGACAATCCGGGTCTGGAACTGTAAACGCGACAAGCATGACGGTTGCCCGTCTAAATTGGGCAGCTGCTTTGCTTTATCAATCGCATGTCTTAATCCAGTATTAAGACCGATGCCATCATTGCGAGTTTGCAGCCCATCAACCCCATTTACATATCTATCACCAAAGCAACACCCATTATCTGCTCCAAGCTCGGTTTTGATTTGCCACCTGATGAATCGTAGTCGTCGTGTGGTTTTGGCATTTTCAACTCCCTTCAGGCTGTGATACGAGTTCTTCCTTAAGTTGCTTATACTCAGCCTGAAACTCGGCTAATAGTTCGGCCTTTTCATTTTCTGGTAGGAAGCTGTATTGCAAGGCATTCAACGCCACCTCTTCAATTTCATCGAGTTCAAAACCAAAGTTTTCCACCAGCGACCGGTATTCATCAGTGAGAGTTGTGCCGGAGTAAGTGGGTATGGGGCAACTCATTATGACATTGATGCCCCCATCGTAGAGTTCACGGATAGGATACTGGCCTTCCTCATCAATCCAACGCTCAGTCATCGCACGCGAAATGCTGGAAACAACGGGAATTTGCTCGTCAGCAAACTGATTCATTAGGGCATCGTCTTCGACCATTCGCCAGCTATCCACAATGCGCTGTGGTTGCAAGTGTTCGATAATCTCCTGGATGCCAGCTACACCCAATGTGTTGCCAGCCTGGGCTATAGTGGGGATCTCTTTCTTTTCTGCAGTCGAAAACGAACGCTCAAACTGCCCCACAGGTTGGGCATCTTCTGGCCCGACCAGACCAAACCCGACGACATGGCCTTTACGAGCAGCAGTCGTCGCCGCCCAACGGGCAATTTCGTCGGCTCGCCTGGGTTCGTCTCTTGGTACGATCAAGACCCAACTCAAACGGGTTCCCCAGCCACGAAAAACACGATCCCTACCATCATTTAATGTATCCAGGAATTGTTCAAATGTCATCCCTTGCTGCATGAACAAAACAGGATTGACATGAACCTCAGCATACTTAACGTTCTGCTTGGCAAGATGAACCCCCAGATCATAGACAAACCGTGTGAGATCATCTGGAATTTGGAGCCATCCTGCAAACATCTTTGTCATTTCATTAAGCCGAGACAGATCGGGGTTATCGAGCAGATCAACCCAATCACGAAAGCGTTTCATGTTAGCAGCGATCTCGTTTTGCTCGGCGATTATTAGAAGGGTTTCTCTCTGAAATGCACATTCAAGATGGATGGCAGGCTCAACTTTAGACATAGTGGTGATGAAATTCTCAATTTGGTTCATGATTCTCTTCCATTTGTTGTTGAAGATAGATGTCCATTGGACTGGGTCGTGTTTTGTGCCCTAAATCGGGTGGCTGCTTTAATAAAGGCATTAAACAAAGGATGTGGAGCATTGGGCCGACTACAGAATTCCGGGTGGAACTGTGATCCAAGCATAAAAGGATGATCCATAAGTTCCATAATTTCGACCAAATTCTCATCCGGGCTGAGGCCACTGAAACGTGCCCCAGCGGATTGGAACTGCTCCCGATAGGTGTTATTAAACTCGAAACGGTGGCGATGACGCTCTGAAATCAACTCTGTGTTTTGATAAGCTTTTTGGGCAATCGAATCGGGTTGCAATTTGCAGGGATACTCGCCCAACCGCATCGTGCCACCCATATCGGTGATGCTGCGCTGGTCGTGCATGAGGTCAATCACCATATGCTCGCCATTCATTTCAAACTCGGAGCTATTAGCATCTTCCAGATCAAGTACATTGCGGGCGAACTCAATGCTCATCACTTGCATCCCCAGGCACAAACCCAGATAGGGCACCTGGTTTTCACGGGCATAGCGGGCGGTGATCACCATACCTTCAACACCTCGATAACCAAAGCCCCCTGGCACAATAACGCCGTCAAGTTCAGCAAGGTCATCAATATTCTTGCCTTTTTCAAGATCGCCAGAGTGCAGCCAGCGAATATCCAAATCGCGTCCAATGGCACTTGCAGCATGAAAAGCAGCTTCTTTCACGCTCATATAGGCGTCATGCAGTTCAACATATTTGCCAACAATGCCAATTTTCAATGGATTACTGACTGACCGCATCCGCTTCACCATCTTACGCCAATCGGACATGGCAGGTTTTTCAGTTTCCAGTTTAAGCTTATCAACCAGGTAATCACCCAGACCGGCGTCTTCAAGAACCAGTGGTACACTATAGAGTAGATCAGTTGTTTCTAGTGGAATCACAGCATTTTCATCAACATCACAGAAGAGTGATATTTTCTCGACGATGTCCTGGCTGACCGGATGGTCGGTACGGGCGATAATGACATTGGGATGAATGCCTGCGCTTCGCAGTTCACGAACACTGTGCTGGGTTGGTTTGGTTTTCAGTTCGCCTGTAGCCCCGATGTAAGGCAGAAAAGTCACATGAACATAGAGGGTATCATGACGTTTCAAGCTCATCCGTAGCTGACGAATCGCTTCCAGGAAAGGTTGCCCTTCAATATCGCCAACAGTCCCACCGACTTCGACCAGCACAACATCGGCGTTGCTCTCTTTACCAACCAGAACAATTCGGCGTTTAATCTCATTGGTAATATGTGGGATAACCTGAATGGTTCCGCCTAGGTAGTCGCCCCTGCGTTCTTTATCAATAACATGACCATACACCTGACCAGCTGTAACGTTGCAGGTCCGATTGAGATTGTCGTTAATAAAGCGTTCATAATGTCCTAGGTCAAGGTCTGTTTCCGCCCCATCAGCGGTAACAAACACTTCGCCATGTTGATAGGGACTCATTGTCCCCGGATCAACATTGAGATAAGGATCAAGTTTCTGAATAGCTACCTTGAGGCCACGCGCTTTGAGCAAACGACCAATCGCCGCCGCAGTCACACCTTTGCCGACAGAGCTAACGACACCCCCTGTGCAGAAGATATATTTCGGTTTCGCCATGTCCACATTTCCTCATTAAGAAAAATCGCGGCGGGAGATGAAATTCGTCCCGCCGTTACTGTGCATTGATAAGCATAGAATGTTCGCTGCGCTTATACCAGCTTTTCGAGATCGTCCGCTGTGCGTCGCATGTCCAGGAAAATCAGACCGAGCTTCGCCCCTTCGCGCACAAGCGTTGTCAAAACAGCTTCATCTCCAACAGACATCAGGATGACATATCCCAGTTTACCCCGAATATAAACCTGATCGAGAATACCTCGCCCCAATTCACCGGAAATCCGCTCACCGAGAGACAACATTGCAGCAGACATCGCCGAAACACGATCTTCTTCAACCCCTGCAGGCAAGGAAGAGGCCATAATCAAGCCGTCCACACTGACCACCGCGGAGGCTTCAATTTCAGGTGTGGTCGCCTGGAGATCACGCAAGCGATCAACCATTAATTCTGTCCGCGATTTTGCCATGGTCGAACTCCTCTCAAAAAAGTGCCCCGGTATTTTCTCCGGTGAATATTATACAGCAATTGGACAGTACAGCAAGGAAAGTCATTCCCTACCTGCTCCTGGCAAATTCTTGAAATCAACGAAGCGGTAACCAACACCACGTTCCGTAATGATATATCTGGGATTAGACGGATCTTCCTCAATTTTTTCCCGTAGATAATTCACATATAGACGAACATAATGGGCTTCATCACGATATTCATAGCCCCAAACTTTCGCCAGAAGTTGGTCATGCGGAACCGTCCAACCCGCATTTTCGATCAGATGGTAGAGCAATCGATACTCAGTAGGGCGAAGCTTGATATGTTCGTCCACAACAATTACTTCACGCCGATTAAAATCGACCTGCAAGCGATCATCAACCGTGAGTATTGCTTGGTTAGGGGTTGATGAGGGCATATCAGCACGCCGCAACACAGCCTTGATCCGGCTGGAAAGTTCACGCGGGCCAAACGGCTTGGTAACATAATCATCCGCGCCCAACTCCAGGCCATATACCTTATCGTTTTCTTCGCCCTTAGCCGTCAACATAATCACCGGTAGGCTGGAGAATTCACGCAACATTTGCAGGGTCTCAAAACCATCCAGTTCTGGCATCATGACATCCAGCAGGACAACATCAGGCAGCTTGGTTCGGATGGATTCCAATGCCTCCAGGCCACTATGTGCCTCAAACACCTGATAGCCTTCTAATTCTAGATTCATTCGGATAAACCCAATCATGCGGGGTTCATCATCCACCACCAGCACCTGCTTGCTTTCTCTTGGGCTTGATTTTGGGAGTTTTGTCGTCATTACTTACCAATTAGTCATTATCACGGAACGGCATTGGGAATTCGAGTTGTTCATCGGCGCTCGGCAAAACCTGAACATAGTTGATGCGCCACCAGGGGAAAATAACGATGGTGACACCCTCGTCAAAGGTTTCCAATTCTTTATCGCTTCGTTCGCGGGGATTCTTCCCCACAATGACCTGATCCTGAGGATGTGGCATCTCATCCACATCGACCTTTACAGGCTCCTGATTAACAATATGCAATAACAAGCTAATCATGTATCCAGCTCCTCATGTTATTTGAAGTATACATGAACAACGAGTCGACCAAAGCGCACTTCATCGCCATCACGCAACACACGGGGTTGATCAGCAACCAAACGTTGTCCGTTCAGAAACGTGCCGTTGGAACTGCCCAGATCAATTAACGTCAATACATCATCATTACGCTCAATCGCTGCGTGCTTTCGGGATACCCCACGTTCTAAAGCACCGTAAGCTGTTAGATCGAAATCTGGTTGTTTTGGATTCATGTTATCGCCACGTCCAAATATATATTGCCCATTGAAGTCCAATTCAACAGGTTCAGTAACATCCCGGATATGCAACACAACCGATTTGCCACTTGTCAAGCTCGCCGATCCCCAAGTCGCACGTACTGCCATCTCTTGCGGGTCATCTATTATTTGTTTGGTCGGCAGGGTAAGGGCAGAGATTGTATCATCCATCCCTTGCGCGCATGATTCACAAAATAATATGCCATTGCGATTCTCATAACCACAATAGGGGCATGTAATCATTGGGAAATGCTCTTAGTCCCTGAACCTAATAATAAGAACCGTGTCTGATACTTCAAAACTTTGCTGCCCGCTTCCGACAGGGTGTTGGTATGAGCCACACGTCGCGCTTCAGAGAGTGCCTGGTTCGCAAGGTCTTCTTCCCCCATCGCGAGCAGGCGTGTCGCTAGATTTTCAAGCCGGCGTGTAGCCTCTGCAACATCACCATTCTCCAAGGCTTCTCGTGCACGTTCTTGCAGTCTGTACAGGGTCAGTTTACTCAACGCATCGAGAATTACCGATGGTGGATCCTCATTTGCCGGTGAATTGGTCACTTCCGATGCAAAGTCGCTCACGACCGTGAACGTCGGGTTCCTGTTGATCAAAATATCGCCATATGCCACCAACCTTGAGATATAACGGAATCCCTCTTTTAGCTCACCAGGCAATTGGAATTGCAATAACACAGAAACAGGACGATTGGCCTGTAAGCTTCCTAATGGAATAATACCACCCACAACGTCAAGCGGTTGCGGATGAGGGGACAACTTGAAAGCCGATTCAATTTGAATGTCCGGGTCAGCAGCAATTGATAAGGTCAGTCGCTCAGCAAAGACATTCGTCAAATTGCGGACATAGTCATTCAAGAATTGAATGACACTGTTGGCACTACTGATATAAGTTGAATTGCCCCCTGTTCGTGAAGCAAGCTCATCGAGAAACTCATCGTTCCAATCATTACCCAGGCCCATTGCACTAATACCAATCCCTTCACTGGCGGCGATGTCCGCCAATTCAATGCAACGATCTTGATCGCCAAAGGTGTGACCATCTGTAAGCAGAATAACGTGATTGACTAGGCGTGGGCCAAGATAAGTTCGGTTTTGTTCAACCCCTGCAGATAATCCCTGATAGATCTCGGTTCCTCCCGACGCGTTCATCATCCCAATGCGCGTCTTAAGAGCTGGCTTATCAGTCACCGAGGTCGCTGGAATAATCACTTCTGCTCGATCATTAAACGAGATCACCGATAGAATATCTTTCTCACTTAGACTATCAATAATCTGATGCGCAGCAATCTTGACTTTTTCAATGCGCGTGCCATTCATCGAGTTACTATGATCCAACACCAACGTCAAATTCATCTGAGATTCGCGCCCGGTGTTTTCCGCACTAGCATGGGGATCGGGGAAAATTTCGGCAAGTAAGTAAATGACTTGTGCCTCGGGGAGGGGAATAACAGAGCGCTTACTGGGCGTCACTTGTAATGAGAAATAATGGCCTTCCGGGTTCTCTGATGCACTATTGAGTTTGTCATCAATCGCTCGTTTACGCGAAGGATCAAGCAAAATCTCATAAGCTTTGGTAACATCTTGAAACTGTTCCGCAGCAGCCGGATTATCTGGATTCGCATCTGGGTGCAGGCGACGGGCTAAACGACGATAGGCTGACTTAACATCCTCTATTTTACCCGAGGGCCCAACACCAAGAATATCGTAAGGATTGTGGTCAAAGCTCATATCAAGCAACTTTCAATATGATTGCTGTAATGTTATCTGCGCCACCTCGCGTATTCGCTAGAGCCACAAGTTTATCACATGCTGTCTGTGGATTGGATACGTTCATGGCAATTTCATAGAGTTCATGTTCATGAACTTGTCCCCACAATCCGTCGCTGCAAATCAGCATACGAGAGTTGGTAGGCAATCGCTTGGAAAGCGTATCGACCTCTAGAGTTTCCGTTTGACCAAGCGCTCGATAAAGAACGTTTTTTTGTGGGTGGGTTTCTGCCTCTTCTTCAGTTAAGTGATCAAGCTCAATCAACCGCTGTACCAGCGAATGATCGCGGGTAATTTGCTCAAGACCCTCCTTTGTTATGAGGTAAGCACGACTATCACCCACATGGACAACATGCGCCAAACCTCCAACAACTGCTACCGCCGTCACTGTTGTTCCACCTTCAGGCACTTGGCGAATGACCTCGAAGTTAGCTCGTTTGACCGCTGAGATCATCACATCTGGTATCGGAATTGTAAACTCACCACCATTGTTTGACTGCAACATGGGGATAAAGATATCGCTAGTGACAGCATTACCCACAACCCGCGCAGTGAGTGCAGACGCCTTTTCACCATCATGATGTCCACCCATACCATCCGCAACAATAAATAATCCAAAATCCGGGTGTTTAGCAATACTGTGATTGGTGGAGAAGAAGGATAAAGCTGCGTCTTGATTGTTACTCCGTACCATTCCTACATCAGTTGTTAAACCGAATGTCAAACGTTCGTTGCCCGTAGCAGCGACTACCTCTGGACTAAGGGGCTGTGTTACACCCTCGGCATAACCCATACCGTCCAGATAGGTGGCATCTACAGGGCGCGTTGATGTATCAAGTTTGTCGAACCCATCTTCAGCCTCTTTAACCACAGGTTCTTGAATTATAGCAACCTGTGGTTCAGGCGTTTTACCGCCAAATAGCCGCCGAAAAAAACCCATATGTGATACTCCGATCTTTAACCCTGGTGGTTATTCAACCAGGGGAAGGGCATAAAGTGTATTATCCATCGAACCAACCAGGATCAGATCATCACTGATGAATGGGGCAGATGTAATAGCAGCTTCCGTTGTGTATTTCCAGATTTGGCTGCCATTTCGAGCATCCAGACAATAGAGATTGCCGTCTGTACCACCAAAGTAAACACGGCTGTTATAGACAACAGGCGAGGCAACAATGGGCTTATCAATACTAAAACGCCATTTCTCTTTGGAGCTTTCAGCGTTGAGTGCATAGAAAGTGCCATCTGCCGAGCCAAAGTAAACCAGTTCACGATCAACCACTGCACTCGAAATGATTGGGCCATTCGTACGATAGCGCCACATGCTATAGCCGTTTCCGGCATCCAGAGCATAGAGATAACCGTCCATCGAGCCTACAAAACAGACATTCTCGATTTCATCTACGAATGGGCCTGCCGAGATACCACGCCGGGTACGATATGACCATTTTTTCTGACCAGAGAGTTCAAGCGCAACCACTTCGCCCATCTCCGAACCTACTACGATCAACTCTTGTGTAACAAATGGCTGACTGCGTACAGGGCCGCCCATGTCGTATTCCCACAGATAACGTCCATTACCTGACACGAGCGCATATACGCGACCATCATCACTACCAAAGAAGACATATTCCTGTGCTGCCCGAGCCGTACAGCGGATGCGGTCATTCGTTGTATGTGACCAGACAATGCGACCTGACTGAGAATCAACAGCGTTAAATGTATAGTCTTCTGAACCAAACAAGACAAGGCGATTAGCTTCATCAATCACAGGTGCTGAGGCAATTCCACCATTAGTGGGGAATTTCCATCTGAAGTCGCCAGTCTTCATCTCTAAAGCCCAGACGTTAGTATCGTATGAACCAACAAAGGCCAAGTCGCGCAAGGTTGATGGGCTGACACGAATCTCATCCTCTGTTTTGAATTTCCAGCGAGGCTGAATCACATCCGCAGTGGGGACGCCTTTCACAAAACCGGTGAGTGTGCTTTCCCCATCCGGTCCCACATGGGTTGTCATCCCGCCAACCGCAGCCCCAGTCCCATATTTGACGAGTACCAACGCTTCCTTCATGGTCTCGCAACTTTCGAAGCGGTCACTGGGGTCCATGTTGAGGGCTTTTATCACTACGTCAATCAGTGCTTGTGGAACTTCCGAGTTCGCCTCAGCAATTGGCCGCTCATCAAAGCTGAAAGGGGGTTCCAAACGAGGATCATTCCGGGTCAGAATATGATGCAATGTTGCTCCGAGGCTGTAAATATCACTTAGTGGGTTCACATCACCCTTATACTGTTCAGGGGCAGAGTAGCCTTCAGTACCGATCATGGTGTTCTTAACACCACTCACAAAAATCTTGGCAATACCAAAGTCGATCAAACGAACCTTGCCCAGATTATCAATCATGATGTTAGCAGGCTTGACATCACGAAAAATGATGGGTTCAGGCTGATTACTATGCAAATAATACAGCACATCACACAGATCAATCGCCCAGTCAACAATTTTATCAACGGGTAATTCTTTCGTTTTATTCAGAATTTCTTCAAGGTCTTTACCGTTGATGTACTCCATCACAAGATAAGCACGATTGTTTTGGTCAAAGAAATCGAAAATCTTGGGGATTGCTGGGTGGCTGAGAGTTGCCAGAATGTTGGCCTCACGCTGGAATGTTGCCATCGTTGCGGAGCGCAGATTGGGATCACCCGATGGATAGTGCATTTCCTTAATTGCTACCAAGCGCTTTGCATCTGGGAAATTTAGATCGCGGCATTGATAGACAGCACCTTGACCGCCACCACCCAACATACGCAGGATCCTGTAACGGTTGATTAATATGGTGTTGGGCTTCAGCGATCCCGTTTCATGATGTTCGTCTAATCCAAACTGTGTTGTTTCTGGCATAGGTCGTGCCTTATTGATCTAAATGTCATAGACAGAAAGGAGATGAAATTTAACACATCTTGAATAATTATATTGAACCTGCAAAAATACTGCAATCAGTCGTCTTAATGCTTGGGAAATTGTTGCATTCCTCAAACGATTCTCTATCCGTGTACCTACATATTCCCTTTTGTACAACCCAATGCACATATTGTGCGTTCAACACCTATACTCATATGGAAGCACTAATTCCTGAATTCGTCAACGCGATTATTGATGAAATTCTTATAATTGCGGACAATGCTCCGGCGTTAACATCTCATACAATCTACTTTGGGGGCGGAACACCGAGCTTACTGAGTCCCAATCAGGTGCATCACATTCTTCATACCATCTATGATCGCTTTAATGTTGCATCTGAGCCTGAAAATTCCTTTGAAGCCAATCCCAACGATCTAAACAAGCCGTATCTGACTGCTCTCAAGGCTGCTGGAGTCAATCGGCTCAGTATTGGGATGCAATCGGCTCAGGAGCCTGAACTTCAGATGTTTGCCCGTCGTCATTCGTTTCAGGAAGTTTGCGCAGCATTTGGATCGGCGCGAGACGCTGGATTTGAGAATATCAACCTGGATTTGATTTATAGTTCACCCAATCAGAGTCTTCAGGAATGGGAGCAAAGCTTACAAAGTGCGCTCCAATTGGAGCCTGAACATTTTTCACTGTATGCGCTCCTTCTTGAGGAGCAAACCCCACTGGCAAATTGGGTTTCGGCTGGCACCTTGCCCGTGCCAGATGATGACCTTGCGGCTGATATGTATGACCTCGCCAGTCAACGGCTGCATGAGGCAGGCTATATTCAATACGAAATCAGTAATTGGGCGAAGCCCGGTTACGAATGTCAACATAACCTGCAATATTGGCGGAATTCCCCTTATATTGGCCTTGGTCCTGGTGCACATGGCTATGCAGGTGGCATTCGCTACGACACTGTGTTATCAATTCGTGAGTATATCAAAGCCATAAAATCTACTGCTACCTCATTGCAATTCCCGTTGACACCTGCCATACAAAATTGGACAGTCGTCACACAAAGAGACGAAATTGTCGAAACAGTGATAACCAACCTACGCTTGACACAGGAAGGTTTATCCCGTCCATCATTTGCGGCTCGATTCGGTGTAGATGTGCTGGATTATTTTGGTGAGCGCCTCGCAAGATTTTATGACATTGGCTTGCTTGAACTGACGCCAGAGCGAATATTGCTATCTCAGCGAGGTAGGCTGGTCAGTAATATGATCTTCCGTGAGTTGGTCTAAACTCGAATCAACTGCGTTGCCTGCAATTCTGCGATAGAGGACGCACCAGAACACAACATGGCAATCCGCAACTGTGCGACAAGTTCTTGGATCAGTTGCTCTACCACTTCAACCGATTGATCAGCTGCCTTCAGGAATGGGCCAGCCATGCCCCCCAACGTTGCTCCCAACCCGATGCATTTGGCGATGTCGATACCGTCACGCAGCCCTCCACTGGCAAACACAGGAAGATCAGGCGCAGCCTCAACTGCATATTGCACAGCCTCTGCTGTAGGAATTCCCCAGTCTGCAAAGCTAGCAGCTACCCGTGCATAAAAAGATGTCGGTGCACGATAATACTCGACTTCACTCCAGGATGTGCCCCCTGCACCTGCAACATCAATCGCATCAATACCTGCATTTTTCAAATGGGTACAAGCCTGCGGAGAGAATCCCCACCCGACTTCTTTGGCAATCACTGGAACAGAAACACGAGCACAAACCGTTTCCACCTGCTTGAGCAAACCCGAAAAATCAACATCGCCTTCAGGTTGAACGGCTTCTTGTAAGACATTAAAGTGCAGAATGAGGGCATTGGCTTCCACCATATCAATAGCCCTCTGGCATTCGGCAATACCATAGCCGTAATTCAATTGGACTGCACCGATATTGGCAAACAGCAAAATATCTGGTGCAATATCACGGACACAGTAACTATCCGTCAACGTATCATCTTCAATGGCAGCCCGTTGTGATCCTAGCCCCATTGCCAGTCCGCATGCTTGTGCTGCTTCCGCAAGATTGCGGTTGATGCTGCGTGCCATCTCTGTCCCGCCGGTCATTGACGAGATGAGAATAGGAACATTAAGTTGCTTTCCAAATAATCCAACCTGCGTATCAATCTCATGCAGGTTGATTTCCGGCACGGCTTGATGCATAAAACGATACTTTTCTAAGCCTGTGGTAACATCTCGAAACTGGACATCTTGTTCCAGGTTGATCTTGATATGATCGACTTTACGACTTTCGGTGATGTCGCTGGTCATGAATCGAGCCCTTTTTCAACGTGGTCATTATCGTACATGACACCCTTCACAGCTGTCAACTAAGGACTGGCGGGGCGGATTATTCCCGGTATAATGTCCCTATCTTGGACTGCTCTATGCTGGGAGGATGGATATGGCAAGAAGTATAGAAGAGCGTGTCAAAGGGATCGTCGGTGATCTGCTTGGTGTAGATGAAAGCAACGTAGTTCCTGCCGCACACTTTCGGAATGATCTTGAAGCTGATTCGCTTGATCTGGTTGAGTTAATCATGGCATTTGAAGAAGAATTCGGTGGTGAGATCACAGATGAAGATGCCCAAAAGATTGAAACGGTAGGGCAGGCTATTACCTATATTCAGGAACGGATGGCACAAGGTTAAACTGTTGATAAATGTTGGGGAGTTGACTTGGCTCCCCTCCTGACAAAAGACTGTATCAGGTATCCTCCCCCCAACATTACAAGTAAATATGCCCCCAAACCACGCTGAACGGGCATCATCAGACCGAGCATCAGACTATTGGCCTGTTCAACACCAAGTAATGCTGCGACCGATCCAAGAAGTACACTTCCTACAACAATATAGGGATGAAAACGGGGAAACACCGCCCTTAACCCAGCCCCCCCCCCAATGATACCGGCCAACGCCAATACAAACTGTTGCTGATAGTTCACATCATGGAGTGCACCGATGAAAAACTCATAGGGTGGCAGTAAATATAAGGCAAGCAAAACAACGACCAGGGCATGAACAGCCCACTGGAAGCGTCGGCTACGAAAAGACGGTGCAGAGAAACCGACAATCCACATAAATGAAACCAGTGGGAATCGTAGTAGGAGACTCGTTAGCATGGTCGGTGATATAGTCCGCCCTTGAGGATGCAGCGATGCCCATTCAGCCAGATCATATGCACCAAACGTCATGCCCACACCCGGATTGACGATCCAGGGAAGAGTATAGGCAAAGATTGCCATGCCAATCCAGACGAGCGTGGTGGTGTTTCTTTGCGTCATCGTCGTTCTTTAATTAATTGTGCCGCTATATTCGATATCTTATCATCCTCGTCTTTCTGGTTTTCAAAGAAATTCACCATGAACTCACTCCTGCGTTGACGTAAGGCTAGGGGTGCAACGGCAAGGATGTCGTCGATTGTGGCAATTGTACGCCCCGCAATCGCAGCATAGGCGCGAGCCGCCTCAAACATCGTGTATTCGGCTCGTGCTGAATCAATATCAAGTTCCAGTACAAGCTCTAATCCCAGCATCAGTCCTTCATCGGAGATAACCGTCTCCTTGAGAATCTCACGAGCAATCAACACTTCTTCCAGTGCTTCGTTCGTTGCCAATTCCCATTGACGGTTAAATTGATCACTGTTTTTACGGTATTCCCGGACCCGGCTGTACACTTCTAGCCGTTCCGCTCGATCTGTGATACCCTGTGCTGTCACACGCAGCCCAAAGCGATCCATGATCTGTGGGCGAAGGCGTCCCTCTTCGGGGTTCATGGAGCCAATCAACACGAAACGTGAGCGATATGTTCCAACCATCGCACCCCGCCGCACAGTATAGCTGCCTTGCGCTGCCGCATCTAATATGGCGTCTACAATGTCATCATCCAGCAAATTGACCTCATCCACATAGAGCAGGTTATTATCTGCCCGGGCCAAGATACCACGCTCAATCCGAATAGCCTGGCGCTGCACCGCGACACGCTCATTGATACCACCGACAACATCTTCTAAACGAGCGTTCAATGGCAATTCAACCAACCGTACCGATTCATAATGAGAGATGGATTCACCTTGCTGGAATTTCTCGTAGCAGTCAGGGAAGAGCATTGCAGCATCTTCCGATTCCATATCGCTTGGTAGCGCCCCTTCTTCGCAATTGCTGACTTCGACATCAGGTAGTATCCCCGTCAGGCTTCGTACTGCCGTTGTTTTGCCTGTGCCCCGTGGGCCGATAAGAAGCACGCCACCAACAGCCGGATTGATAACTGACAAAAGCAGGGCCGTTCTCATCTCAAGTTGACCAACCATCGCCATAAAAGGAAACGATTGATTTTCAGATAAGCCCAGGTCAGGTGACGAGAGATCAAGAACGGGTTGTGCGCCTGCTTCATGAAGCAGGCGGAGTAGGGCAGAATCAGAGCGTGTCATAGGTTCTGATGCTTTTCCTTAACTAATGGCGGCACGCGAGTAGGCCGACCATGCTTATCTAGCGCAACATACACGGATGAGGTACCATTAATCGTATCCTTTGCAATCATCTTTACCCATAAACGTCATCGAGTCCATCGCAACGGTTACAGTGACAGTTCGGACATGACAGGTGGTTGCCAACGCTGCGGATCATAGCCCTTAATGGGACCCGGGAATCATCGATTTGTTTCCCTTCCATAACATAGTTCTCCTGTTTCAACGTTGATTATAACATCAGAACCGTTTCATAGATTCCGAGCAGATTATGGGCTGCATTTTCCCAGGTGAATTGGGCGACTTGCTTAAATCCTTTAGCGATCCTCTGATCCCGTAGGTCTGCTGAAACCAGTACCGATTCCACAGCATTGTAAATCGCATCAACATTGTAGGGATCAACGAGCAACGCAGCATCACCACCAACTTCCGGCAAAGATGAGAGGTTAGAAGTCACAACAGGCGCTCCACAGGCCATGCCTTCCAAGACAGGAAAGCCAAAGCCTTCATATAGCGATGGGAAAACGACGCAGGATGCCTCAGTATAGAGAGCAGGCAGGTCTGCATCATTAGCAAATCCAATCAAATGAACATAATCATTTATTTTGAGACTGTTGATGGTCTCGTAAAGTGGATCAGCCAGCCAGCCCTTGCCACCTGCTATTACAAGGTGATGTTCAAATCCCTGCTCACGTAGACGCGCCAGAACCTTCATCAATCGGATATAATTCTTTCGCGGTTGTATCGTTCCAGCAGTGAAAAGATAGGGGGCCGGGGGCAGATTGTACTTCTCATTGAGTGTTTCACGTTGCCCAGGCGTCGGACGAAACGCTGCACCAACGCCACTCAACAACACTGTAATTTTATCATCGGGAAGATGATATGCTGAAATAAGATCGTCTTTTGTCGCCTGAGAATCGGCAAGAATATGCGTTGCTTGGTGGACAGAACTCGGCACAACATACTCTAGATAGGCCTGTAGACGGGGACTGGCTGCTTCTGGTACACGCAAATAGGATAGATCATGGACAGTAACGATAGTCTTAGTGTTAGGCCTAGTCGGAGGCAAGACAAAATCCGTTGCATGAAAGAGGTCAATCTCCCCCGTGATCGTTTCAACTGGAATGGGTAGTTGCAGTCGATGCCAGCCCCTTGCTAACCATTTTGGTGAGATTCTTGTGTTACACCATCTAAAGTTAGAGTCAGGGGTAGCAGGTAGGTCCGTCTTCTTGGCCCCACTCACAAACAAGCGGTAATCATGCTGCTGACCAATTGTTGCAAGTGCATTCACTAGCTCACGAACGTAGCGCCCGATGCCCGCGCCTTGCTCATAAGCGGGGGTATAGTCAATGGCAATTCGGGTCATGTTAGTCTACGTCGCTGTATGTCCAGTAGCGATTGGCGAAGAAATTCCACAACATGACAACTGCCATACCGATGAGTTGTGCCACGATGGAACCAATCTGTTCTTCAGTAGTTGCTGAAGTCACAAACTCCGGTTTGATCAGGTGGATCAAAGGCAACAGGGCTGGTGTGAGAAAGTGTCCGATTTCGTCATAACTCCATGTAATCCAAGCAGTGCGGGCAACACCACCGATTACACTAATCAAGGTAAACTGTGCCAGTTGCAGCCAACCAGAACGTGAGCGCGAATCAGGATAGACCCATAGCCGTGTCCAGATAAAGTTACTGACCACCGCGACAAAAAACGCAAGAGAAGTCGCAATCGCAACATTGGTATCATTTTCTGGGGGCAAGACAGTTGCCTGAAGACCGATCAGAATCCCAAAATCAACCACCGCACCACTAACGCCCACAACCGCAAACTTGAGGAAGCGTTCAAGCTCTTTGGCATTGCTGCCACCAAAACGGTTCGCCAGATAGAGAATGAGAATACCAAGCGGATTACGAAATCTGCGGGTTGATGTGTTTTCTACCATACCTAATGCTCTCAACCTTTGGCTGCAAGACAGCCAGAACGCCTAGCAAGGTACCGAAGTGCATAAAAACGTTATTGACGTATAAATTGTCTGTCAAGCTGTGAACAGTGCTATACACTAGAACACCGATCACCCCAATTATCACACTTCGCCCCACGATGTCCGGGTACTTACGTGATTCCCATGTGACATACAGCATATAGCCTATCATACTCAGATAGACGATAAAACCGACAATTCCCGTTTCTGAAAGAATATTCAGATAATAATTGTGGGCATGTCCGAGCGAATCGCGCCAATTCAACAAACGGTACTGGTCATAGGCAATTTCATAATTGCCGAAGCCAACGCCTAGCCAGGGATGATCGTGTGTTATATTGAGCGCAGCTTGCCAATGTGCAAGACGTTCGATGATTGGGTAGTTCTCTGGCGTGACATCAACGGCCCGCACATCATCAAGTGTGAAGATTTCAGTAGTAGCGCTGGCGATGCGGTCAGAAATAGTGGCAGGAATTTGTCCTGAATGCCACAAAACAAGTAATGAAGCAGTCATGATAATCAGAAGCATCACACTTTGCCAGAGTTTGCGCGGTAAGGTAAAAACCATAGCCAAAATTGACACACCAAATCCGAGCCATGCACCACGACTCCAGGACATCACTAACGCTGACACAACAAGTAAAGAAGCGCAACCATAGAATCCGAAAGCCAGGGGGCGATCCCATCTTACCCGTCTTAACTTATGCCAATCATTGAGAATAAGTTGCCCATAAGCATAGGTCATCATCACAGCGACAGGTGCTATCATACCCATAAATCCACCAAAGGGGTTGGGTTGCCCAAATGTGCCAAAAGCACGAAAGAAGCGATCATTGATGAGCAAGTGTAAGGCGCCACTCCCGCCGAAAAAGATATAAACGCCAATCACGGCATTGGCAGCACCCGCCAACACATAGGCAAAGATGAACCATTCCCAATGCCCTACATTGAGAACAAAAATAACCAGCGCAAATACAATGATCCATTTAAGCCACTCACTCAACCACACCCCCACTGAAAGTGCATTAAATACGGTGGCCCCAGTTGCAACTAGGAAACCGATCAACGGTATATACACTCGGTTCCAACTAACGCACAACACACGCCCATTTTGAGGCACCTGGGCGATCAACCAGGTCAATAACACGAGACCCAGTACAATGAAACCCATGTCCAATGGTAAAGCCAGGGGCGCTTCGGTCAGAATAAGCATCCGCATCGGCGCGACCATCAACATGACCAGGACGCTAAATAGGGGGCTAATCCATACAAAGACGCCTACCAGCAGCACACTAAGCATAATCAGGGCAAGTTCAAGCGGCAACAGGGCGAGAAACAACCCTAACAGAACCGCCAAACCCGCTGCAATTAAGCGGATGATAGTTTGTGCTGAAAGTAGGTGATCGTTTTTTCTAGACCATCGGTAAGAGAGACCGTTGGCTCCCAATCCAATACCTCTCTAGCTCGTATAATGTCTGGTTGGCGGGTTTGCGGATCGCCAATGATGCGATCTTCAGATTGTAATAGCACACCACCTACATTGTCTGTGAGTTGATTTACAATATGGGCAAATTCGAGGATACTCACTTCTTGTGGATTGCCAATATTAACTGGATCAGGAAAATTGGAGAACAGCAAGCGATGAATGCCTTCAATCAGGTCATCTACATACTGAAAACTGCGGGTTTGTTTGCCATCACCATGAATCGTTAGCGGTTCGCCGCGCAACGCCTGAGTGATGAAATTCGGCACAACCCGACCATCTTCCTGACTCATGCGTGGGCCATAAGTGTTGAAGATCCGCACAATTCGAGTTTCCATATTGTGAAATCGATGATAGGCCATTGTGATTGATTCAGCAAAACGTTTAGCCTCGTCATAAACGCCCCGGGGCCCGATGGTATCAACATTCCCCACATAAGTTTCTGGCTGAGGGTGGACTAGTGGATCACCATAGATTTCTGAGGTTGAGGCTAACAGGAATTTTGCGTTTTTTTCTTTGGCGAGTCCTAATGCGTTGTGTGTACCCAACGCACCAACTTTCAGGGTAGGAATCGGATATTTTAGATAGTGAACTGGACTAGCAGGCGAAGCAAAATGCAGCACAGCATCAATGTTCCCCGGAATACAGATGTGGTTGGTTACGTCATGCTTGATGAACTTGAAATTAGGATTACCTGTCAGATGCGCAATGTTGTCCATACTGCCTGTAATCAGGTTATCCATTGCTATCACATCGTGACCTTCGGAAAGGAAACGGTCACACAAGTGTGAGCCAAGAAATCCTGCGCCCCCCGTAATGAGTATGTGCACAGTACCCCCTTATTACAATTCGTTTAGTGAGAGAAGTTTACCACAAACCCCGATGGGCTTTAACTATTTAGTTTGATGGTGGTGTAGTTGGCTTCAGCTTTCATATGGTGACACCTCCATATCAACAGCGCCTGTGTTCTCAATCATGCTGGTGGCCGCTAAGAGAAACACGAAAATATAGGCCAGATCGAGCACAAATATGGTATTATCCACAAGACCATGCGCTAAGAGATTTGCCATGCAACCCATGATTCCTACCACTAATGGCAGATCCCTACTTGTTCGATAGTGTTGCCAGTTGGTCTTCCAGAAGTGCCACTGAATAAACAGCCACCAGATAACGCCTAAAATCCCCAGCCGTACCCAGAAATCAAGGATAAAGTTGTGCGGGTGGGATAGATCAGGTTCTTCCCAGGCATCCGGCATAATGTATTGATCGCGGAAATAATACAAGAATTGATCGAGACCAACGCCTGTAAGCGGATGGTCACTAAGCAAGTTGGCGGAGCTTTGCCACACACGAATGCGATAAAAATTCGTGCCGTCTGTCAGGCTGGTCATCCGGGAGAAACGAGGCGACTGAAGCGCAATCAATAACCCAATTGTGCCCAAGATAATAAGGCTGCCAATGGGCAACCACGCACGCCTACGCAACACAAAAAGTAACACAAGAACAACCGAAACAGGGACACCAAGAAACAGGGCTCCGGCACTCTGTGTGAGCACTATTGCAACCGTCATAGTGGTCAATGCGATAACCATCAGAGCATCGCGCTGGACCAAAACAAGGGCAAGTGCAAAGGGGATAGCACGTCCTAGGAGCAAGGCTGCATTGTTAGGTGAGCCATACACACTGGCTAGCCGCTGTACGCCATCTTCTGCAGTGACAATGCCTTCACCAGTTAGCCACTCGTATAGTCCTATAGATGCGACTGCAAACCCAGCACTTACGATTGCCCACATCAGTTGTCGTAGAATGTTTGGTTGCATCGTGCGCAGCATCAAATAGAATAGGGTAGGCTGGACGATGAGAGTCCGCAATTCTGTGGTAGCAAGGGAGGGTTTCACCGTCCAGGACAATGAAATAACACCCAAAACAACAAATGCAATCATGCCTAGATCAATCATTCTTAGGTGACGACGTAATTGGTCTTGCACGCTTGGTTGACCCAACTGCGCCAGCGACTTAAGTAACCATGCCCCGAAAGTTATCCACAGCAATACCTCAGCTACTGGAAATGCAAATTGATAAAGCTCAATAGGTCTGAGAAAGAATGGACTCCAAAACAGGATTAAGATCAGCCCTGTTTCCAGACGATAGTAAATCAGCACAAACAAAATGAGGAAGGCAATTAAAGTGAGGATAATCGCTGGCTGCTGTACATAGACGACGCCCGCCGTCAGCATGGACAGGCCCAGATTGATCACATCGCGTTTGAAGAGCGTGATCGGGCCGTCTTTCCAAGTCAGGAACATACTCAATATCAACCCCAATGAAGCGGCTATAGCAAGTAGGAATTGTCCACCAGTATCAATGGCATTTATCAGACCAGAGACTGCACGATTGAGTGGCCTCCAATCGGCGTTGATGGCTGCCAGAATGAAGGCAAAGCCTGTGATGGTGGTCGCCAGTCCGGCAATCTGAATCTGTCTGGTATATGGAGTAGCGAGATCGCCTGAACTGACGGCAAATCCAACCAGAGGCCAGCGATTGCGCAGTTCATTTGGGATGAGTTCATCGGCAACAACATCCAATGTATGCTGCTCATCCTCTAACTTGCGGGCAACCGATACAAGCCCTAGCTGAGGTTGCAAGTCACCACTGCGCAGGTTGATATAAGCCAGCCCACTGACATCTGTTGGCAGCTTATTGGCTGGTTTGCCGTCAATAGTCGCGTAGAGATGAGAGACATAATCACCTTGACGCAGTAGTAAAGCCACGTCCGTACCATCAAAGGCAAAGGCAAAGCGACTGTCTTCAATCCAACCAATATCTGCACCCTGATCACCAAAAGACCAGATGCCGCCGAATTCCGTATGTGGGTTCTGGGCAGGGAACAGCCCGTTGGTAGCGGCCTGGGGATGGTCATACGAATTGAGCGCATGCCATAACGCTGTCGGCTGGTCATTTTGATCCACCAAGGCAAACCCCCATTGTGGATCGTCCTCGGCCGCATTTGGCTGCCACTGCTGCAAGATTAACCCGCCGAGCCAGGGCCATTCGCGTTCGGACCGAGAAAGGGCATCCAACGTATAGCCTGTTTGCTGCTCTGTGCTGACCTCTCCCCAGATCGAGTCTGTGCCTTTCCAACCATCCGGCAAGGCATTCCAACCCCAGTTGCTTGCCCATAATGCTTGTTCACCCTCACCATGTTCTTCAAGTATTTCTCGTAAACCAACAATCCGCGAAAAATTGAGATGATCAACCGCTACTTCCCGATCAGATGGCGATGTATCGAAGCCGTAGGGCTTGGCAGCAAATACATCAACATATTCTGCCGCACCAACCCGCAGGATGGCATCAAGAAAGGTGAAATCACTCATGTTATTACGATTATCTTCTGTTGTTGGAGCCAACGCCGCTGCGATGATGGTTGCCCCAGGGTCGTTCTGCCTGATTGCGTTGGAAGTTGCTTGAAGGAGAGCAGTGTAATGCGTTGGGTTGGGTTGCTGATTACCCCAACCTGACGCGATATTGGGTTCATCCCAAATTTGATAGGCGTCAATGTAGTCGCCGTAACGCCGTGCAAACGAGGCTGAAAACTGTGCAAAATCATCCAGATTTCCTGGTGATTCAGAAGTTAAAGCCATCAAAACAGCGACTAATTCTAACCCTGGTGTTTGTGCAATAGCTTTAACCAGCATATCCCATTCATCCCAATGTGAATCAGCTTCATCCCAATGAAATACCTGCCGCACCCACTGTACCTCAATTTGCTGCATCAACTCCAGATGATAGGCCAATTCATCTGGATCGTAGTGAGTCAGATCGGCATTGACACCAAAACGGGGAATACGGAAGGGTAAATCAGGACTATGGGTTGCATCAATATAACCACGAAGCATATAGTCTCGATAGTCAAGGCTGGCAATCAGGGCAACTGTCGCCCCAATCAGGGCGACGAATGTCGCAATTAGGATGACACAACGCCGAGGGATCATCGTGTCCAGACTGGCCTTGATGCACCACCATCAACGGTTAGTTGATGCGCTACCCCAGATTCTACGTCTACAATCCATACATTGCCAAGATAAATAAAAGCAATTTGCCGTCCGTCCGGACTCCAGGCAAGCTCACCGACCTGGGCGCTCAACCCAGGTTGCTGTGGTGATGGCGGGAAAATGATGCGAGCATTACTACCATCACGATCTGCAACGACCAGATCATAGTCGCCATTGCGATTATTTTCCCATTCACGTGCCCTCAAGTAGGCAATATACCCCTTAGGGAACTGGCTGTTATCATTAATAACTTGTGGACTGTATTCAGGAATTGACCAGATACCTGCACGTGGTACAAGCTCTGCGACTAGTGATCCATCTACAGCAACCACACTGACATCAAACACAAAACTATTTTCAGGTGACTCAGCGCCAACAGGCTGCCCATGTACTGTTGTTAGTAAATAATCATTGTCAAACGACCAAGAGACCCTTGTCCGCCATGACCAGTTACCCAGCTGTGGATCAACGACTGGATAGGTTACCAACGGATCTTCTAGTTCCTTTTCCTCCAGGTCAATCAACCCGATGCTATCGGCATGAATCCAAGCCAGACGATCTCCATTAGGCGACCATTCGTATTGCCGGCCCCACCAGCTATATAACCCACCATTCGTTCCCCCTCCTAACACCTCATTGATATTGATCTGCTCACCCGTTTCAGTGTCGATTCGCATGATCCACAGATCGTTCAAAGCATTCCAACCAGGAGCCGCCTGACGTGGTTCTGCTGTGGAGTAGCTGATCGTATTCTCACGTTCAGGAACCCATTCAGCATATAAGACATCTTGCGGAATGAGGGACACAGGGCGTGTGGAATCGCTGATTGTGTCGTTGATAAGCCATAGCTGATTTCCAAACGCTGTATCTGTATCTGTTTCGCGGGCAATTAACAGATTGCGACCATCGGGCGATAAACTCAAAACGCGATTATCCAAATCACCTGAAAAGGTCAAAGGTCGTTTGCGTGTACTGCTACCCCGGATAATCCAGGCGTTACCATTGTTGATGTAAGCTAATGTACCCTGTACTGGCACAGGTTCAACTTCTTCACTAGGGCCAACAAAGACGATCTCCGGTTTGGCCTCTTCTATGATAGTTCGCCTAATTTCAGCAGGTTCACCGGGAATGCCGTTCTCTATATGAACACGATAACATATTTCCTCTATGCCGTTTTTCCCAGCCGATGCTGGTTGTTCTTCACCAGGGTCAAGATTCTCGGAAGGCCGTATCTGGCGTTCAAAGGGGATGGTTACATCTTCGCAGTACTCGTCTTCTTCGACATGCACAATCGTGATGCGAATGCCGTCAAAGATTTGCGTCCACAACTGTGGGTTGACTCGGTCTGTAGCAGGATCAAATTCAATCTCAGCTTCTGCCAGAAATTGCTCAACGGTAATGGGTTCAGTGTAACGGAAGCTCAACTCACGGCCATTAGCGACGACAGACACCAAAATGACAGGCTCTTCCGGGGTTGTACACCCCACCATAACTAATGTGATAAAAACGACCAATATCTGGAAAACTTGTCTCATCATGTGATCCCAGGTTTTCGTAGCAAGTAGATATGTGGATGCAAGCCACGTAAGGTTATCATGATTTCCCGCCGACAGGTCCAGTTTGATATTCTGAGTAGTTGCTCCATCAGTTTCTTTTCATGCGTAACGAGTGCTAATTGGCAGCCCAGACGCGCAACGCGATAGGCTTCATCCAGTACCTTGGGATACAGTTCCACATTCTCATCATGTGATCCTATCAGATGACCAAATGGCAAATCCATCACAATCGCAGACATTTGACCATCTCCAATTGGAATCACTCGTGCATCCGCCTGAAACAACGCAACCTTTTGGTGCAACCCGGCCTTTTGTATATTACGTGACCCGCATTGTAAGGCTTCGGTTTCAAGATCGCAACTAAATAAACGATCAGAATAGGTTGCGCCCTCTATGAGTAAGCTCCCAGAGCCGCTCATCAAGTTAAGCAGTTGATCTTCTGGTTTCAAGTTAAGTAGTCTAACCATCGCATGAGCAACACTGGCATTCAGCGCACCTTCCATGTTACATACACGCCAATCACGAGTAGACAACGGACGGGCTGATACGCGAACTAAAACCTCCCATTGATTACGAACCC
The DNA here is from genome assembly GCA_965223785.1 of Phototrophicaceae bacterium. Classification (GTDB taxonomy): domain Bacteria; phylum Chloroflexota; class Anaerolineae; order Aggregatilineales; family Phototrophicaceae; genus CBDCXN01. The sequence continues at coordinate 5,091,242 of OZ245017.1, forward strand.
GCCGAACTCGTAGGAATAGGTCGCCTTCATTACTGCCCACTTCTAACCTGGCATGACGTGCCAATTCAGATTTGATGCGCCGCATCACAGAGGAATTCGACCCTGCTGCACTGATATGTAGTGTCTTAAATGCCTCTGTGGGTTGTATTCGTTTGACATACTCGATGGTGTCCAGAATACGATGGAAATTTTCGTGACCCAGTAAGGCTTTGGGGCGTGGGATTTGAAATGATTCAATGATGTAAACGGCTGTTACAGTTTTGAGGTGCAGCAAATCTTCTAACTGCCCCTGATATATGAAGCGAATCGCACGACGGTTCTGTTGTAGATTGTGGCTTTGCGTTAGTTTCTCATTGATTTCATCATGTGCTACCAACTCAAGCCCTTCAACGACTTCGGCTTCGATCTCGATTCGACGAGAGGATGTTTGTGCTGGCATGTTCGGCTGATGTGGCCTGCACCGATATTCGATGCAGGCCAAACTGCTTGCTAGTTATTCACTTCTGCTAGAACTGCATTCAAAATTCCTAAAATGTAGAGATTGCGAACATTGACACCTTCGGTCACATTAGCCGCGAGATAGCCTGCACCTTGACCTGACACTGTAGGTGAACCATTGCTATCTAATCCGCCACCCGGCAAATCGGTGAAAGCACGCCACTGATTAAACAGGGGGGCTTCGTTGGCTGTCGCTGCATTGATAATAGCATCATTGATCTGAAGGGCTTGCTGCTCTAAATTGGGATCAACGACGGGATAGGTGGTTGAAACGATTGGCAGAACATTGGCAGCGATCAACTCCTGTAACAGTGTATTGATGTCTGCTTCAAACTGGGCGGGGTCCGTGCCATCCAGTATATCCTGATAGCCCATGCTGATGATTGCTATACTCGCATTGGTTAAGCGTATCTCGCACACCACACGACTTTCTCCTGCCTGACAGTTTGGATCAGTCGCAGGATCATGGATCGCCTCTGCAACATTCAAACCATCTTCTGCGGCAATACTGTTCCGAGTGAAGGAATTGCCACCCACAGCAAGATCGGTGCTGTAGCGATCAATCAAGGTCTGAAGGCTGGATAAGCCAGGATCAATCACATAGCCGGGTGCACCGAATGGATCCAGGAAATTAGCGGAGTTTGCAGTCTGGTCGCCGATCACAGCAAACACATTCCCGTCGCGAGCTGCGCCAACCCCAGCCTGATATACTGAGTCTAGCTGAGGGGCGATTGGTTCGATATTCGGTGAGGCAGATGTCTCTTCTGTTTGACTGGTTGGCTGCTCGTTGATTGCTACATCTTTCGTTACCGTAAACGTTTGCGTAGTCCCTTCATCAGTGATAGTTAGTGTGATGGTGTATGGTCCGGCTTCATTGTAGGTCACCGATGCGGTTTCGCCACTGGCAACCACGCCATTCCCATCGCCAAAGTCCCAGTTATAGCTGTAGCTGCCTGTTCCTCCCTTTGCTTCAGCCACTACATTAATCGTCAACGGATCATTCGGACTTGCTTCGAACGTGAAGCTAGCAGTTAGATTTGATGATTGGACTACTATGTTGACCACATGTTCATCCGACAGACCACGATCAACATTTCTGGCTGTTAGTTGAACGGGATATGTCCCCGCTATGTTGAAGGTGTGAACAGGATGAAGTTCTGTGCTGGAACCACCATCGCCAAAATCCCATTCAAAAGTCAAATTATCACCCGTTGATTGATTGTTGAATGTAACTGCCAACGAGGCTTGTCCACTTTCTGGATTGGCTGTAAATAGCGCTTGTGGTGGCACAAGTTGGGGATCAACAGTTATTGTATCTTCAGCCTTACTTTCTCCAGCGATATTTGAAACTGTTAAGCGAACTGTGTAGGTACCAGGGGTGGTATAAGTGTGTGAGACCAAGCCACCAACGTTATTTTGGCCGCCATCACCAAACTCCCATAGATAGGCATCAATTTCACCCGTTGATGTGTTGTTGAACTGGGCTTTAAAGGGTACTTCGCCTGTGCTGCTGCCCTCAATCGTGAAACTTGCCACAGGCGCATCAATCGGGCGCTTGGCTTCAATCGTGACTTCTGCTTCACTCTGACCGCCGGGTCCCGTCACACGTAAAATCACATTGTAGTCCCCTTCAGTTTTAAAGAGATGTGTAATGGTTTCGCCTGTGCCTGTCTCTCCATCACCGAAATCCCAAGCATACTCATCGATTTGACCGGTTGACAGACTGCTAAACGTCACTTCTAGGGGAGGGGGACCACTTATTTTGTCTTGGGTAAAGGATGCTACAGGCGCATCTGGGGCGGTCACGTTGATCGGCTGCGACACATTGGAAGTGCCTCCAGGGCCAGAAACGGTTAATACAACGGGATATGTCCCCGCCGTGTTAAAAGTGTGGACGGGGTGAAGGTCGGTACTGGAACCACCATCGCCAAAGTCCCAACTATAGTCTGTAATTTCACCCGTTGATGTGTTGTTGAACTGGGCTTTAAAGGGTGCTTCACCTGTGCTGCTGCCCTCAATCGTGAAACTTGCCACAGGCGCATCAATCGGGCGCTTGGCTTCAATCGTGACTTCTGCTTCGCTCTGACCGCCGGGTCCCGTCACACGTAAAATCACATTGTAGTCCCCTTCAGTTTTAAAGAGATGTGTAATGGTTTCGCCTGTGCCTGTCTCTCCATCACCGAAATCCCAAGCATACTCATCGATTTGACCGGTTGACAGACTGCTAAACGTCACTTCTAGGGGAGGGGGACCACTTATTTTGTCTTGGGTAAAGGATGCTACAGGCGCATCTGGGGCGGTCACGTTGATCGGCTGCGACACATTGGAAGTGCCTCCAGGGCCAGAAACGGTTAATACAACGGGATATGTCCCCGCCGTGTTAAAAGTGTGGACGGGGTGAAGGTCGGTACTGGAACCACCATCGCCAAAGTCCCAACTATAGTCTGTGATCTCACCCGTTGATGTGTTGTTGAACTGGGCTTTAAAGGGTGCTTCACCTGTGCTGCTGCCCTCAATCGTGAAACTTGCCACAGGCACATCAATTGGGCGCTTGGCTTCAATCGTGACTTCTGCTTCACTCTGACCGCCAGGGCCGACGACTGTCAGACGAACGTTGTAGGTTCCGGGCTGGGCGAAAGTATGCACGGGGTTTTGATCTGACGATCCCAATGTCCCATCGCCAAAGTCCCAACTATAGTCTGTGATCTCGCCCGTTGATGTATTGTTGAACTGCACCTGAAGCGGGATATCGCCAGTAGTTACACTTTGAGTAAAGGCTGCTTTGGGCGCCAGGATCTGGGGATCTTCAACTGTGGTTGGGTGAGTAGCGGTAGATGTTCCGCCGGGTCCCGTCACACGTAAAATCACATTGTAGTCCCCTTCAGTTTTAAAGAGATGTGTAATGGTTTCGCCTGTGCCTGTCTCTCCATCACCGAAATCCCAAGCATACTCATCGATTTGACCGGTTGACAGACTGCTAAACGTCACTTCTAGGGGAGGGGGACCACTTATTTTGTCTTGGGTAAAGGATGCTACGGGCGCATCTGGGGCGGTCACGTTGATCGGCTGCGACACATTGGAAGTGCCTCCAGGGCCAGAAACGGTTAATACAACGGGATATGTCCCCGCCGTGTTAAAAGTGTGAACGGGGTGAAGGTCGGTACTGGAACCACCATCGCCAAAGTCCCAACTATAGTCTGTAATTTCACCCGTCGATTGGTTGGTAAAGGTAACCACCAAGGGTATATTGCCACTTTCCGGATTAGCTGAAAATAGCGCTTCTGGTGGTGTGGGTGGGCGTAGGACGGTTATCGTATCTTCAGCCTTACTTTCGCCAGCGATATTTGAGACTGTCAAGCGAACCGTGTAGGTACCAGGATTGATATAGGTGTGTGAGACAGGGCCACCAACGTTATTTTGGCCACCATCACCAAATTCCCATAGGTAGGTATCGATTTCACCTGTTGATGTGTTGTTGAACTGGGCTTTAAAGGGTACTTCGCCTGTGCTGCTGCCCTCAATCGTGAAACTTGCCACAGGCGCATCAATCGGGCGCTTGGCTTCAATCGTGACTTCTGCTTCACTCTGACCGCCAGGGCCGACAACTGTCAGACGAACGTTGTAAGTTCCAGGCTGGGCAAAGATATGCACGGGGTTCTGATCTGACGATCCCAATGTCCCATCGCCAAAATTCCAACTATAGCCTGTAATTTCGCCTGTTGATTGGCTGATAAACTGTACTTGAAGCGGGATGTCGCCAGAGGTTATGCTCTGGGTAAAGGCTGCTTCAGGTGCCGGGATCTGTGGATTTTCGACTGTGATTTGGCGTGTAGCCGTAGATGTTCCGCCGGGTCCCGTCACACGCAAAATCACATTGTAGTTGCCTTCAGTTTCAAAGAGATGCGTAATGGTTTCGCCTGTGCCTGTCTCTCCATCACCGAAATCCCAGGCATAGTTATTGATTTGACCGGTTGACAGACTGCTAAACGTCACTTCTAGGGGAGGGGGACCACTTATTTTGTCTTGGGTAAAGGATGCTACGGGCGCATCTGGGGTGGTCACGTTGATCTGCCGGGATACATTGGAAACACCACCCGGACCGGAAACAGTTAATACAACGGGATATGTCCCCGCCGTGTTAAAAGTGTGGACGGGGTGAAGTTCTGAACTGGAACTGCCATCGCCGAAATCCCAAGTATAACTGCTAATCTCACCTTGTGATTGATTGGAAAAACGTACCACCAGCGGCGCATTTCCGTTTAGTCGATCCTGTGTAAAAGCGGCGATAGGGCGTGGAATCACAGGTGTATTAGTCGGGACGGGTGTAGGCGCAGTGTTTTGTACACGGATATTGTTGACGATGACGTTACCGTATTCAGCGCCGTTGCGCAGGAAAACACGCAACCGTAGCTGATATGAACCGTCTTGCACAGTCGTGGTATTCCAGATACCCAACAAACCATCAATCACAGGTGACTGTACATCACCTGTCAAAGGTAGCCAGATATTGCCTGGATTTGGGTCAGAAGCATATTCAAGGCGATAAAGAAGGAAATCAGGATGGGTTGCAGAGCCAACAACCTGCACATTACCAGAGACCACGTTGCCTGGAATCGGAGACAAAATGAAAATGCTCACAGGCAGGGCTGTATTGGTTGGGATTGCCGTTTGCACTATAGCTACCCCCGTCACAAATTGTGATTGAGTTGGCAATGGCAAAGGCGTGACGTTTACCGTTGTTGGCACACCAGATGTCATCAACGGTGTTCGGGTTGGTGGGATAAAGTTGGTGGGGACATCCGTCACATCAATTTGCGCCACTGGTGAGCTAGATAGATTACAAGCACTCACGGCAAACAGTGTAATAAACACGAAAACCCAATATTTAGTGGTGAATAGCCTGATCACGTCCCGTCTCCTGGTTGTATGATACAATGGTATGGTTTCATTATAACGGACAATTGCAATTAGCTACCTGACGCAATCTATCCGATTTAAGTGTACATCGTTAACTTCCACTAGCAAATCCAAGTCTGTTTCAAGCTAATCGTATCAAAATGAAAAATTGTGTCGTTACGGCTCCACAAGAGACATTATAATCAAACCTAAATTTATAGCAGTAATCACTTCAAAACAAGCGCCCATTGCCTCTTACAGGTGAAAGACAACTAGGGCTATCTCAAGCAAGGCTTAGGGGAGGCGTTCCACAGCATGCCAGAACCCAGCTGGAGGCTACCAGCACCATTAGTCGATTGATAACAGTTGCTATGGGGTGCTTTTCAATGAAGATACTTCTCGTATTCATGAGGGCGAAAGTGCCGAAAACATGGCGGGCTTGCGGACGATTGCCCTCAATCTCTTGAAGCAGGATACGTCAAAAAAGCAGCTTGAAGCCAAAACGGTTCCAGGCTGCTATTTCATATGATTTCCTGGCCCTGGTAGCATAATACACTTGACTAGTCGTTGCGTCTTCCAGTAGAATATCTGGGTTGAAGCCCCATTCGTCTAGTGGCCTAGGACGTGGCCCTCTCAAGGCCAAAACAGGAGTTCGAGTCTCCTATGGGGCATATCCATTCGGCGAGTATCAAGATTATAGATTAAAGAGGTTTTCCGCATTGATTGAGTATGCAAGCTTTTCTAATCCAATATCACCTTGAGCATATCGCGTCAATACAGCCATCACCACATTGTAGTATCCGCGCCAAATAGCCCCCTCAGTTGGAACTTCATCACTTTTCTGTCCCTGAATGAAAGTTCCATCAGGGAGAAGCCATGCACTATCCAAGCTTGGAGCGAGAAAACCATCAGTGTTCCTAGGGCTACCAAATGGCGGTCTTCCAACAGTCGCCCTGTGATTTTCTATAAGAAATACTGTCTGCCAGTTGATGAACTTAATTTGCATATTGGCAGCCTTCATTTAATTCGTCACGCACGAGAAGCGGTGTGTGTCAACAAAATGAAACATCTCTTCGTATGAATTTAGTGTAGATTCACCTCCTGTGGTGGATTAATCCAGCGCTTGCGGCGGCCCCTTCACAAAGCGTTCAGGATGGGCATCAAAAGCAGTGGTCAAGACAGACTTGCTGCCGCTGTTGCTGAATGTCAGAAGCCTGTCTGTGATGGACGCTGGCAGGTGTCAACAGGTTCAAGCCTGTATGGTCATGGTCATGGTTGTACCACGAGAAGAAACGCCGCGCCCAGATACGCGCCTCCTGGATGGACCCAAAGCATTCAGGATAGGTGGGTCGGTATTTGAGGTAGAGTATGATGGGCAGAAGAAACGGGAAAGAAACGTCACACATTGAGTGCCCAATTCAAATTGTAGACGGTGAAGGTTTGCGCAGCGAGAAGACATCCAGTTTGACGTGTAAATGTTGCCTGCAAATGTTGGGAAAGAGACTGCCCGGAACATCGACCGTTCATCACTCAGATGGTGGCGGGGCAATGATGCCCGAAAACGCCAGATTGTCCACCGTATAACTCTTCACCTTATGTAATCCGGCAGTAACTGCACCCACACACCTGGCGGCAACGGCTCCGGATATGTTACTTGGATGATCGTTGATCCCGATGGTCAGCCCCAGCGTCAACCAATCCGTCATCAGCATTTGTCCCTCTGTTAACACGGTCTCCAGCCTCACACAACCATTCGGCGACAAGCCCACCAAATAATAACCAGCCGTACTGCCCGCCAGACCAGCCAGGTCCAGCTGGAGGTTCAGGTCATGTAGGTAGCCAGCCATGCTCCACTGAGAGACCAGGTTGGGTGATCAAACCCTCCCGGTTCGAGCGATCGTCAAAGTTCTGGGTGAAGGCGTTATAGGCTGTTGTCGTCAACCCCGATGGGTTCCCTGATCTGATCGAAAACAGGGATGTCCGCATCCTGGTCAGGCGGCGCAGCAGGTTCGGCGCCCATCAGGTCGAAAAAAACAAGGACAGCGGCCCCGGCGTCGTCCAGCATCTCTAGACTAACGGACGAAGTTGGACCAGGAAGGGGTGTGGTGTTGGGTGGGGCAAACACCACCATTCGATTCTAACGCTTCGTGTACTGGGATAGCGGTAGACTGCAACCCAGGAGAGGTGTTCCGAGCGTTGCAAAATTAATGTCATACTAGCACATCATTAGTCGTGATAAGGGCACTTATCACGGACTATGTACTGATCATAAGTAGGTTTCCGGGTGAAATCAAGCTGACCCCACTACTGTCTCCAGATTTGGGGTTCGCTGAGACTCGCCTCTGGATAACAATTAGCGAAATCAGTCGCAGCCAGTTTTATGACGTTACCAAGACCAGGGATTGAAGGCTGAAAGATCCGCCGCAAGTGGGTTTACAAGTATCCGACATGGGGCTATGAGAAAGCTCGAACAAACGGGGGTATACCTGAGTGCTGTCACCGTTCAGGACATTCTGAACAAAGACGACTTGGGCAACCGTCGTCAGCGGCTATTCGCAGTGGAGAAACGTCATCTGGCTGGTGAGATCGAATTGGATGCGGATGTCATTGCGGCTCTAGAGCGCAACAATCCCGTTTACCGGGAACGGCATGTGGAGAGGAGTCGCTCAGGTGAATTGCGAAGTGCAGATACCAGCAAGATTGGTGAGTTGCCAGACGGCGCAAAAATCACCTTACACGCAGTTGTGGACACCTTTGGCAGTTCTGCTGGACACCCGCAAACAGCCTGAAGCTAGTGCATGACTGCTGCACAACGATGGGTTGCCATTCTACGCCGAACATGGCTTAGAGATTGGCGCGATGCTGACGGACAATGGACGAGAATTCTGTAGCACGGCTGCCCATCCTTATGAGCTTTTCCTGGCACTCAATGACATTGAGCATCGCCGCACACAGATCAAGCGTCCACAAACCAATGGCTTTGTCGAACGTTTCATTCGCACTGCCAAAGAGGAATTCTTTACGGTAGCATTCGGCCCTATACGTCCCTAGATGAACTACAGGCTGACTTCGATACCTGGCTTCACAAGTACAACCACGACCGGCCTCATCTAGGCTACCGCAACATGGGACGTTGCCCTATTAAAATTGATTTATCCCAAATTCAGAATTCGATTCCCCCCTACCCTACAAACAGATAGGCCTCTCTAACCTTTTACAAACTGTTATTCGCGATTATATTTCACAAAAGGAAATCATTTTGTTGCCCCATTTCTAAATTTTCGCAAAACGTCTAAGTTATAATTTGTGGTGACTAAACCTAGCCCATCCCCTATAATTTGTTGTAGCTTTTGAGCTTTTGCTAGATTTATGTGTGCCTCGTCAAAGGCAGCCAAATTCGTTTGGGCGGCTCCCAGATTACTTAATGAACGAGTATAAGCGACCATATCCAATTGCTCATCAAAATAGGTCAAGGCTATCTTAAAATGGTAATTAGCCACATCATAGTTCGAGCGCTGCATCTCACACCGACCTAAGAGAGCCTGTATCCACCCTAGTCTACTGCGATCATCCTCAACGTGTGTAATTAGGTCTCGTGAAATCTGGTAAGCAATATCGACTTGTTCATCTAATAAGTACGTTTCTGCCATTAGAAAATGCCAGCGTAACGGTAGTTTTTTCACCGGTTGTAGTGCTTCCAACTGGCTGAGTGCCCTATTTCCATCCATCCGATCAATTTCAACCTGCGCAAAATCAAGTAGCACTCGTTGCCTAATCAATTCATTGCCATATCGTTCTGCAGCTCGTTTCACATTTTCAAACAAGGTCACTGCAGGTTCATATTCTCCTGTCAAGCGAAGCAGAATAGCTTTTTCCAGGCAAACGAATGCCTGTGTTTCAAAGTCACCCGAACGCCCTGATTCGTGGACCAAATTATCCAGAATCGACAACGATTCAGCGAATTTCCCCCGCCGACGCAGGCTAATAGCATAGGGCAACACAACTGCCTGTGCATGAAGTTCCATAAGATCACCGCCCCCTGCTTCTAGAGTAAACTTCGACAGCAGTTTATTCTGTAATTCTGTATCAATGCTGATCCACCTTAAGCCCAAGATATAGTTTATGACCTTAAACACAAAGGCGTTATTATCAGCATTGGATAAATCAGACAACAGCACATGCACTGCCTTTTTGTAGGTATCATCATTAGAGTTATAAGCCTGGATAATAAACTGCCGCGCACTATGTGGCAAACGAAAAGTTTTGAGCTTACGGCCTGATTCAACGATAAAATGGACGGCAAGGTTATGCACATGATCCGGTAAAATCAACCTTCCCCACACTTTGAAGAGATCGGCTAAATGTATTAGCCCTGACGGGCACAATACAAATGCACACCAGGCAAGAATTTCTCCGCTTGATAAATACTGGATGGCTTTATGATAAAGATCATGAATGATATCATGACTGCTTGGACCTTCAATTAATCCCAAATTCAACAGTTGTGCTGTTAGCATTACAGCACGTGGATTACCACCAGCAACCTCAAATACAGACGTTTGCTCCATCTCCGTCAGTTCAGGCATATGAAACAGGCTTGAATGCTGAAGATACTGCAAATAGGCCATCGAATCGCTTTTAGATAATTCATGCAGGACAATTATACTGTCGAGTCCATCCAGTACAACATAGGAGGAGGTGACAATAAAGACCAGCGCCGGATTTAATTGCTCAAGTAGTTGCTTCATCCCGAAATCATCTTCAATTAAACTGTTGGCATTATCCAACACAACAATAGTCGGGTACATCATCAACCACTCTTGTAAATTAGACTGTTCGCTTTCAAATCCAATATCCAGGTGCAACCAGTCAATCACATAATCAGATGATCGTGGGTCTTCCAGCCAACACAAAAACTGTGGCGCATAGGGTTTTCCGATCCGTAACATAGATTGGATAATTTTTGCAACCAGTGCCGTCTTGCCAACCCCAACAGCCCCCGTGACCAGAATCGTGGGTGATTTAATATCAGCAATGAGAGTATAAATCTGTTCAGTCTCCCTTTGCCTGCCAATAAGTTTCGATGATACCACCGAGGGCAACCTAGACAACAACCGTCGTGCTTTGTATTGTTTACGCGCTTTTTGTTCCCGAAGCAACAGTTCATTATGAAGACGTTTGATCGCATGTTTCCGATAACGGCGTAGGCTTCGTTCAACCAGCCCAATCGTCTCAGCAAAACAATCGAACGAGATATTCAGATCAACTTGTATATAGCAATAATAGAGCAAACTCCATCCGAGCAGACTCATCGAATCAGTGAGATTATCCTGCTGGATACGACTCAGTGCCACTTCAAGACTTTTTTCGGGTTCTGCATATTGAATATTATGAAGTCCACGTTCATAAATCAGCTTCTCCTCAATCAAATCACCGAGAAGCTCAAAGACGGCAAATTTGCGGGCTTTCTTTGTTGGAGGGAAATCAGGATGGTTGCGAATTTCATCAACAAGGTACAAAGCACAGAGCGAGTCAAAGCCACGCTCATCCGCCGTAGGATGAATGAGCGAACTCAGTGCATCGCGTATATCATTAGATGAAATATAAGCAACAGCATCCACAGGATCTAATATTGTTCTTTGAGTGCACGTTGAATCTGACGCTGAGCATCTCGCTTAGCAAGTGTTTGTCTCTTGTCATACTGTTTTTTGCCTCGTGCCAAGGCAATTTCGACTTTGGCTAAACCTCGATTTAGATACACTTGTGTTGGCACAACGGTGTAGCCACGTTCGCGGATACGATCAATAATGCGGGTAATTTCTCGCTTAGTGAGCAATAATTTACGAGGACGCAAAGGGTCTGAATGCCCGAAGACACCCGCCTGTTCATAAGGCGCAATATGAACCCCTAGCAACCATAACTCCCCTTCTTGTTCTTGCACCCAGCCATCTTGCAAGCTAACACGATTATTGCGGATAGATTTTATCTCGGAACCTTGTAATACCATGCCTGCTTCATAGGTTTCCTCAAGATTATAGTCGTGCCTTGCTTTGCGGTTACGCGCAATTACCTTTCGCCTGTCGCTCATGATTCATCACCTGAAATGGCTTTTTGTAAATATCGGATTGCCTCACCAATCTCAACATCACGACCATTCTCATCAGGGATCATCTCGATATCTGGGCTTAACCCAACACCATCTAACACATGACGGTCAGGCGTAAACCATTCGGCTGAAGTAATGTGAATCGAAGACGAATCTGACAGTGGGAAAATTTGTTGGATTGTCCCTTTGCCGAATGTCGGTTGACCAATAAGTATACCACGTTCCCAGTCCTGGATCGCACCCGCGACCAACTCTGCAGCGCTTGCCGTTCCACGATTGACCAGCACAATTAATGGCAATTCAGTTAAGACACCCTTTGTCGCTTTAAACTCGCGCTCACCTCCACGAGTTTGCTCGAAGAGGACAACCTCACCATCTAGAAAAACACCAGCAACCTCAATTGATTCTTGCAACAACCCACCACTATTGTTACGCATATCCAGAATTAGCGCTTGAACGCCAAGCAATCCTTCAATCGCTTCAGCCACTTCATCAGGTGTACGACTTGTAAAACGCAAAATTTGGATATAGCCGAGCCGATCATCTTCTGCCAGGACCCGCCATAATACAGAGGGCACATTAATCACATCAAACAAGATGAATTGTTCCATCTCTTCCCCATCACGGACATAGGCAATCGTTACGCCATTATTGCCCTTCACTTCACCCCGCAGCATCTGATCGACAACATCTGGCGCTTCGGTCAATTCAATTGTGAAATGATTGACAGAGACGAGGACATCACCGTCTCGTATGCCCGCTTTGGAAGCCGGACTGTTGAGGAATGGATACATCACAAATTCACCAGCTGCATTACGCTGCAAGTTTACACCAATCCCCCCATACGTCCCTGCCAACACATCCGATTCACTCTGTGCTATAGGCGGATCGATAAAAAAGGTGTTTGGATCGTCCAAAGACAGCAACATCCCCCGGATAGCGGCATACTGACGGTCACCATAACCAGGCTGTTGCCGTAAGTAATGATTATCAATTAAGCCCTGAACTTCATCGAGAAGCGGATAACCTCCATCATCCATCCGATGATGATCGTTCGAGGCCAGCACCGATGGCATATCCATCAAGTCCCGTAGGAAAAAGCCCGCAGCAAACACCAACGCCACCCCAATTCCTGCTAAAACGCCCACAATCATCGAGTGCGTATATGCTCTGAAATTATCTGAAGGTTTCTTCATTCGTTTACACTTTATACTATACATAGTTGAGAACTAATTGATTGTATCACCCCTATGAAAACGGTGCATAGACGATGAATTCAATCCAACGCCATAATCCTCCTTTGATTCTGGTTGCTGATGATGCTGTACCCACAACAATTATGCTAGAACGGGTATTTGAGTATGAAGGTTATCAAGTCAAATCCGTTTACGATGGCATCAGTGCACTTGACTCAGCTAGAGTGGACGTACCTGACTTGATTCTGCTGGACGTAAACATGCCAGGTATGAATGGTTTTGATGTGTTGACGAAACTGCGCGAGGATAAACAGACAGCCTCCATTCCAACTATCCTCATTACCGCAATGGGTGAAATCTCCGATGTCGTTCAGGGTCTAAATCTCGGCGCAGATGATTATCTACGCAAACCATTCCACCCACAGGAAGTGTTAGCCCGCGCCCAGACAAAGATGCGGGCTAAAAAGCTTGAAGAATCACTCCAACATCGTACCCAGGAACTTGAGGCCCTGCTCAGAGTAAGCGAAGAACTCAGCCAACACCTTGAGATGAGCGAGTTAATGGATTTTATTATCTTCCTGGTTTCTGATTTGTTGCATACAAAGGCAGCTGCGATCTACCTGGCTAATGAACCCCACAATTATCGTGTCGAGGCACATGGCATCCAGCTCAGACAAGACCAACATCGAAAGATTATCCACCAGATGAACAATATTGACGATCATTTCATCTGGTCAGACAAACCAGGACTTTTACCCGAGTTCCCACACGGCATTGGCATTACACTCCAATATGGTGGTATCGTATGTGGATTTCTGATTGTAGGCGATGATCATCCCTATGACACCAACCATATTCGATTACTAAAAGGTGTTGGCCGATCCGCGATCCTTGCGGTAAAGAATGCCGAATTGTATATCGTCCAGGCCCAATATGCCCAACACTTGGAAGATATGGTCAGCGAACGTACCGCAGAACTCAAGTCGGCTCAACACATGTTAGTTCAGTCTGAAAAACTGGCATCTGTAGGGCGCTTATCAGCCAGTGTTGCTCATGAGATCAAGAATCCGTTGTTTCCTATACGGATTAACCTAGAAAATATGCTTGAAGACCTGAATGCTGATCAACTCATCAACCCCCAAGACATTACACGTACTCTTGAGAGTGTGGATCGCATTCAGTTCATTGTGGATCGTCTTTTGGGATTTACAGGAAATTGGCAATTAAATCAGACCGAACTGGAGGAGGTTGATCTAAATAACATCGTTGAAAATATCGTTATCCTCAATAACAAGTACTTCAATCAGGAAAATGTGGCGATCTGCCAGGATTTATCTGACATTCCATCGATTAGGGGACACCGTTTTCAGCTAGAGCAAGTGTTTATGAACTTAGCACTCAATGCTAAAGACGCAATGGAACACGGCGGCACGATCACATTCCATTCTTACCAACAAGGTGATGAAGTTGTTATAGAGGTGATAGATAGTGGCCATGGCATCCCACTTGAAATGCAAGCCAATATATTTGAGCCGTTTGTTTCTACAAAAGAAGATGGAAATGGTCTGGGGCTATTTATCAGTCATAATATTATACAAGAACATCAAGGCACAATTGATCTAAAAAGTGAAGAAGGCCAGGGAACACAATTCACCCTACGGTTCCCTGCCATAAAATAGCTCAGAATGGCTGAATAGCCCGCCATTGACTCAAGAACTCACGTTCACTAAGACTGCCATCCTTGAACGACTGGACAGCCTCAACAGGGACAGCAATCAGGTTGATAATGCGCTCATCCTCGCAGGACATCAGCCGAACACCAACCGCATCTGAATCCTGTGGGATAGAGTCAACCTGGGATACGATCACGTTCATTATATCAGAGAGCGTCTCACGGGATGTTTTACCCCCACCGCCTGCACACACGGCAACTAGTGTCGTTTCTCCCATTTCGCTGTTGGTCTTCTCGATACCATTACTGTACAGTTCAATGTTGGGCAGTTCATTAACCACCAACTGTGAGAGGGTGATTTCAGCCATAGGCTCATCAGTTGGGGCATCCGTCGGTTTCTGTTCTTCAGTTGGATTAACCGATCCGCTACTTGTTTCTGTTGGGTCTTCACCTGTCTCCGTGGGGATCGACTCGCCGGTAGGCTGCTCATCACTTTCGGTTCCCCTACCACCAGGTGCAGGTAGTCTGGTTTCATCAGATTGTATCGTCGGTTCTTCAGTGTTATCCCCTGAAGCGATTGGCTCTGCCGTTGTAGCCGCAACCACTGTTAATGTGGGGTCGTCCGAGGAATCATCGCGATTAAGGAAAATCCCAGCCATCACAACCAGAAATAGAATAATGATGGCAACTGCAACTAACCGTCCCAATTGACTGCGAGAAGATGTCTTTTCTACTACCGTTCCCCCAGTTCCAGCACTTTCCAGATCGACTTTCTCGCTGACAGAATCATTCGTAGTAACCGCAATTTCATCGAGTTCCTCCGTGAAATCGTCGATCATGCCCTCTTCTACTACCTGGTCGGTAAGATCAGAGACACCAGGATATGCTTGATCAATTTTACTGACTCTAGTGATGGCATTTCGACCCACTTCAGGGTCTTTAACTGCATGAGCATAGACCCACCAAACATCGGGGTTGTCTGGGTCAGATTCCAGGAGAGGTTCGAGCAGAACACGGGCCTGTTCGAGTTCATCAGCCTCTATCAGCTCATGTGCCTTTTTGAGGGTTTCCATGGTTGATTCACTCATTTGATCGACTCTCCCCTCCAAGGTTGCCAGTTCTTGATTACTTTAGTGAGTTTATACCCATCTTGGAGCTATCGCAACTAAAAAACTCACCCAGAGTATGAGTGAGTCTGTGAATGCCCTGGAGAGGACTTGAACCTCCACCCCTTGCGGGACACAGCCCTCAACCGTGCGCGTCTGCCGATTCCGCCACCAGGGCTTTTGCCGAAAAATATTATACTCTGATGCAGGAATGTGTCAATCCCTTTACCAATCCGCTGTTTTCTATACAATACAGCTATTCTACTGTTCCTGAAGGCTAATGATATGCGTATTGCGATAGATGCAATGGGGAGTGACAATCATCCTGGGCCAGATGTTGCGGGTGGTGTTCTGGCAGGTAAAGAATCAGGCGATACAATTGTCTTAGTCGGTGACCAAGCCCTCATAAAACGTCATCTGGTGCAACATGATACGAACAACCTAGATGTTGAGATCGTTCATGCACCCCAGAAGATCGATATGTCCGACAGACCGGCAACTGTAGGCAAACTCAAGTCTGATTCATCCATGTACATTGGCATGAATCTAGTCGCGAATGGTCATGCGGATGCCTTTGTCACCGTCGGCAACACAGGTGCAGCCCAGGCGATTGCAATGCTTCATACATTGCGTCGGATACGTGGGGTGAAGCGGCCGGCACTCAGCGCGATTTTTCATATTGCTGATCACCCGGTGATCTTCCTTGACATTGGCGCAAATACGGACTCAAAGCCAGAATGGTTGGCGCAATTTGCCGTAATGGGCAGCGTCTATGCCGCAAATGCGTTGGGTCTGATGCAGCCCCGTGTGGGGCTATTATCTGTCGGCACGGAAGATGGAAAGGGAAATTTATTGGTGCGTGAATCCGGCGCGATACTGCAACATTTGTCACTCAACTATATCGGTAATATTGAGCCAGTAGACATTTTGCATGGTCATGTTGATATTGTCGTCAGCGATGGTTTCGTTGGGAACATTCTCCTAAAAACGTTCGAGGCAACATCGCGTTATCTGGTTGGTTTGATTCGTGATGAGATCAAGCAGGATACGATGTCATCAATTGGCGGTTTGCTATCTCGTCCTGCATTTAATCGGGTTCGCAGCCGTACCGACACAGCCGAAATCGGTGGAGCGCCTTTATTAGGTGTCAATGGTATCGTCGTCATCGGGCATGGCAGTGCCAACGCAAAAGCCATCAAGAACGCAGTACTTCAGGCAAGGCAAGCAGTAATGGGTGGTGTGATTGAAGCAATCCAGGCAGGTATTATAGAATTAGACAATTGAGTATTGGAGTAAATCCTATGGATCTACTACGAAATGGACGACATCGTGTTGTTATTACAGGTCTGGGGGTGGTGACATCTCTTGGCAACATGACATCGCTCTGGAACAATCTGATTGAAGGCAAGTCCGGCATCACTATACTGGAGACAATTGACACAGGACACGTTCCGGTCAAAATTGGTGGCGAAGTTCGCGATTTCGATTCATCCGCATATATTGAGCGTAAAGAAGCTCGTAGGATGGGCCGAGCCTCACAGTTTGCGGTAGTCGCCGCGGCACAAGCTGTGAGGGATGCGGGGCTGAGTGCTGATGAAATTGCTGAAGAAGGTGAACGGACAGCCGTCGTTATTGGTACATCACTGGGTTCACACGAAATGTCTGAGCGAACCACTTATAAGTACAAGATAACAGGCTATCAGAAGCCAAACCCGCTGGCACTTATCAATTGTCTGCCTAATATGCCCTCGCATTATGTCAGTCGCTTCTTTCGAGCATTTGGGCCATTGTTAACACCTTCGACAGCTTGCGCTGCGGGTACACAATCGGTAGGTGAAGCAACGGATTTAATCCGTAATGGACGCGCCGACCTTGTGTTAGCAGGCGGTGTTGAGGCCATCTTACAGGACTATACACTTGCCGGATTTGATGCCATGAAAGCATTAGCGACTGAATATAACGATAAACCGGAACGAGCTAGTCGCCCCTTTGATAAGAATCGTTCCGGTTTTGTCTTCAGTGAAGGCTGTGGTGTCGTTGTCATGGAGAGCTTATCTCATGCTCATCGCCGTAACGCTAATGTCTATGCTGAGGTCGTTGGACATGCGTCCTCGTCCGATGCTTATCACGTCGCTGCTCTTGATCCAACTGGTGGTGGTGCACGGCGCAGTATGCAATGGGCGTTAGATGACGCCCATTTGGATTCCGATCAGGTGGGTTATATCAACGCCCATGGGACAAGTACACCTGCCAACGATGTAATGGAAACTGAGGCAATCAAGCACATCTTTGGTCAGCATGCCTATAAACTGGCAATTAGTTCAACTAAGAGTATGCTGGGGCACGCGCTGGCTGGCTCT
Source organism: Phototrophicaceae bacterium (assembly GCA_965223785.1). Lineage (GTDB taxonomy): Bacteria > Chloroflexota > Anaerolineae > Aggregatilineales > Phototrophicaceae > CBDCXN01. The sequence goes on from OZ245017.1 coordinate 5,109,076, forward strand.
GGAGCGATTGAAGTTGCCGCATGTGCTAGAATGCTGGTCGATAAAATCATCCCGCCAACAATTAATTATGACACACCTGACCCCAAATGTGATCTTGATTATACGCCTTGGATGGCACGTAAGATGGATAACCTGCGTTATTTGCTCTCGAACAGTTTTGGTCTAGGCGGTCAGAATGCCTCGATTATTCTAGGAGTGATCTAATGGATCATGTGACCGTTATCGGTGGTGGTTTGGCAGGATCAGAGGCGGCATGGCAGCTAGCAGAGCGTGGGATTCAGGTCAATTTATATGAGATGCGACCTAAGAAGACCACAGGTGCCCATGTGAGTGATTGGCTGGGAGAACTGGTATGCAGCAATTCACTTGGTTCTAAGCTGAGAGATCGTGCAACGGGTTTACTCCAACATGAACTCCGACTGTTACAATCAAAGTTGATGGCATGCGCGGCTGAGGCAGCAGTTCCGGCTGGAGATGCATTGGCAGTAGATCGTGTGGTTTTCGCTAAGGTTATTACAAATACGCTCTCGAATCACCCGAACATCACCATCATTCGTAAAGAAGTTACAGATATTCCCGATGGTTACACGATCATCGCTACTGGGCCATTAACCTCGCCTACATTGGCAGAAAAGATTGCAAATCTGACTGGCCACGATTACCTCTATTTTTATGATGCGGTCTCTCCAATTGTGTCGATTGATAACATTAACATGTCTGTTGCCTTTTATGGTAATCGCTATAATCGTGGTGAGAGCGATGAGGGTGATTACATCAATTGCCCATTAGATGAACCACAATACAAACGCTTTGTGGATGCGTTGCGTAGTGCAGAGACCGTTGAACTTCATGATTTTGAACGTGAAGACCCTAATTTTTTTGAAGGTTGTGTTCCAATTGAAGTCCTGGCAAAGCGTGGGGATGACACCCTGGCCTATGGCCCAATGCGCCCAGTTGGGCTAACTAATCCGAACACGGGCAAGCGCCCCTATGCAGTTGTTCAACTACGCCGCGATAATCTGGCAGGGGATTTGTACAACCTGGTCGGCTTTCAGACCAATATGCGTTATGGACAGCAAACTGATGTGCTCCGTTTGATCCCTGGATTGGAAAAAGCTGAATTTGTTCGGCTTGGGCAGATGCACAGAAATACATTTATCAATTCGCCTATGGTATTAGAACCGACGATGCGGTTCAAACAGCGACCTTCGCTGTACTTCGCTGGGCAAATCACGGGCGTTGAGGGTTATGTTGGGAATGTAGCAACAGGTTTGGTTGCAGGGGTTAATCTGGCTCGGCAAATCAAGAGGTTGTCTGAATGGATCGTGCCGGCAACAACTATGTTGGGCGGGCTGTGCTACTATGTCACCCATGCCGAGGTCAAACACTTTCAACCGATGAAGGCTAATTTCGGTATCCTTCCACAATTGGAATCTCGGATTAAGAATAAGCGCCGGCGCTACTTAGCTTATGCAGATCGTGCCTTGGATGATTTGGCAACATCCATTTCTCAATTAGATGATAAAATGATGTTAGTGTCCGAATCGTAGAAACAACTCTATGGAATCCATTAGTTCAATTGAAGAAAGGGCTTTTCTTGTAGGGGTAACTCTACGAGGTAGCCGTCCCCTCCTATCTGTCGAGGAATCGCTTGATGAGCTTGGACTGCTAGCGCAGACTGCTGGAATGGATGTGGTGGGACAAATGACACAAACACTTAACGCGATCAATCCTGCCACTTTCATCGGCTCTGGTAAGGTAGCTGAGGTGATTGAAGATATTGATTATACTGGAGCCAACGTTGTTATCTTTGATGACGAACTATCACCCCGCCATCAACGTGAGCTTGAAAAGCGTTTAGGTAACGATGTCAAGGTCTTGGATCGCTCTGCTCTCATTCTGGATGTTTTTGCACAACACGCTAATACGCGCGAAGGCGCATTGCAGGTGGAACTGGCACAGTATGAATATCGACTGCCCCGCTTAACTCGTCAGTGGACACATCTAGCACGGCAAGCAGGCGGAGGTGGATCACGCAGTGGAAACGCGGGTGTTGGGTTGCGCGGTCCGGGTGAAACTCAGCTTGAGGTAGATCGCCGTGAAATCGGGCGAAAAATCGCCAAGCTCAAACGTGACCTGGAACATGTCCGCACACATCGTCAGCAGCATCGGGCACAGCGTAATCGCAGTGGGATTCCGGTGGTGGCACTTGTTGGCTATACTAACGTAGGCAAGTCAACGCTCATCAACAAACTAACAGGTGCAGATGTCTACACGGCGAACCAATTTTTTGCAACACTGGATCCGATAACACGCAAGATAGTCTTACCTTCAGGGAAATCAGTGCTGGTTACTGATACAGTTGGATTTATCCAGAAACTGCCCACGACGCTTATCGCTGCTTTTCGTGCCACACTTGAAGAAATTACAGAAGCTTCGATATTACTGCATGTGGTTGATACATCACATTCCCATGTTGTTCAGCACATTGATGCCGCTGAAGATGTCTTGGCAGAGATTGATGTGCCACGTATACCCAAGATACTGGTCTGGAATAAAACGGACCTTGTAACACAGGATGAACGTCCACACATTGGTGACGCAGGATCGCAATTCTGGACACAGATTTCAATCTCTGCACAGACTGGCGCTGGGATTGACCAGTTACTGGATGCCATTGAACAATGCGTTTTGCACCAAACTATGACGACGAACTTCCTAATCCCTTATAATCGAGGTGAGCTTGTATCTTTGCTTTTTGAGCAAGCCATCGTCAACAGTCAAATCCATACAAGTGAAGGTGTTTGCATCAATGCCAAAGTGCCTATAGATTTATATGATCGCCTGAGAATCTATCAACAGGATGATTAACCATGATGAAGCAAATTGATCAATCTCGCTTATTGCTAAGACTGCTTGAACAGTTCTCAAACGTTTTAGCTAAAAAACGCGGCCTACCGATAGTCATAGGTATCGGCTTTGTTGCGATAAGTTTTGTATTTCAAACCGCTGGTATCTATTCCGATAACACCCTGATAGACCTTGTAGGCGTCATTACCCACAATCTGGGTGTGCTGATTGCTCTCGTTGGTATCCTGCTGGCAACTCCACTAGGAAAGTAAGAGCGATCAGCATAATTGGGTTGTGGTTAGTTACGTTGCTCTTGATTTAATGATACCCAATAAATCTCTGGTCGGAAAATGGTATGTACGAACAAACGCATATCGTCTGAGATAGCTAGTCCAGCTAATGGTGCAGCAAGTTCAGAATATAACACAATCTCAATCTGATCGTTGGAACAACCGTTTTCCTCTGCCTGACACACCAATGGGTCTACTCGTCCAACTACCCCACGAGTACCCAAAGCATAACTAAAGTACAACTTCCCATCAGCAGCCATCACCAAGCCAGTCGTATTCTGTAAACCATTTACGAGAGGATTCAAGGTTGGAGTCTCATCTTTTACTAGAGTATCCCTCTTGATCCATTCAATCGAACGTCTAGCGCTTCCATTGTTAGCGATAAATACTGTATCTTCAGTGACCACTACCCCAGTGGGTGAACGTAACTGGTCCAGGACTTCTATATTGTTACCCGTTCTCGAGATTAAGTTTAGACTGTTGCTACTTAGGTTAGTTACCAGAAATTGATCTTCATCAAACATATCAATACCCCAGGGGCCACTCAATAATGAGGCAACAGTGTCTGGTGATCGCTTTCGATTGACTTTTAATAGAGAATTGGTGTCAAAGTCAGGAACCCATAAATCAATCTCAGTTTCGGAAACCGATTCCACTACCATGGCATGAACATTACGAACACCATAAATATAGGTTTGGGTGGAACCATCTGTATCGTCAATTTCATAGATTGTCCAATCTCCATTACATGAGGCATAGAGTTTACCATTGTGCCAAACAATACCATTAGGTCTTTGTACATTTCCCACTAATACGGTCAGGTCGCTTTGGGTAAATGGTTCAAATGCTTCTGTAGGTTGAATAAGTGTGGGTTCAGGAGTAGGAGAGGGAGACGGGGTCTTGGAAGGGGCAGGAGTTGCTGTTCCTTTTCCTTCAATAAATAGACTACAATAAAATACAAAAGCGGTAATGACAACAACAAACCTCAACATAGAAACTCCTTATGACTACACGAAATATTCACGCGCTAAATTCACTTAATCGTGGAACTGATACAAAAAAGGATGTCCCCACATTTTCCACGCTATCAAACCAGATCATCCCATTATGATTTTCCACAATAGCCTTGACCAGACTCAAACCCAGCCCAGAACCCGCCACATGTTCAACGCCTCTTTGCTGCCCTCGAAAGAAACGATCAAAGATATAGGCTTGTATATCCTTACCGATTCCAACCCCATTATCAGCAACTTCAAACACAATCTGATCATCTTCACAAAAGGCGCGAATATAGATGTGTCCATCTTCCAACGTGAACTTGATTGCATTCTCCGCCAGATTAACAATTGCCCGTTCAAACTGTTCACCATCCCCTAAAAATTTACCAAGATCATCATTCACATCAACTTCTAGTAACACGCCTTTGTCTTCTGCTGACTGCTTTACCTCCTCAAGCACATTCTCAATGATGATACCCGGTTGACATACATCGACCAGTGAAACCCCTGTTTTTAATCGCTCTAGATCAAGGATTCCGCCAATAATGCGATTCATTCGTTCTAATTGATGTTCAACTGTATAGACCGATTCATTAATTTCATCAGATAAACCGACTTGGTCCTCCAGATCATCCCTCAGTAAATCTAGATAAGCCATTGCTCCCATTAATGGATTCTTCAGATCATGGCTTGCCATACGTACCATTTCACTCTTAAGACGATCCAACTCCATCAGTTGAGTCACATCGTTTAGGACAGCAACCCACCCCCCCACTCTTGAGCCCCCTAATGCGGCGATATGACAGAAATAGACTCGATCAGTAATCTCGATCTTATATACATATCCTTTACCCTTCGCCGTCTCTCGTAAGGCGTTTCGATAATCAGATGGAAGTACCTTGCGATCTAGCGTCTGCGTAATTGGTTGGTCTGCTTGGAGTTTAAATAAACTATGGGCAGCACCATTGGCAAAGATCAAACGTAGCTTGCGATCAACTGCAATGACTGGATTCTCGGTGCTGCCTAACACAGTCTCTAATTGACTGTGTGCTGCTTCCAACTGCCCAGTTAACCCTATCTGTTCCTTGAATAGCTGACTATGCGAAATAGCTACAGCTGCTTGTGCCCCCAATAATTCCAATCGATGAACATCCTCTCTCTCTAAAAGCCTCCCTTGCCGGCCCGCTATTACCAGCAGTACTCCGATAATCCTGCGTGTATAGATCAGGGGAACACAAATGACTGAACCGAATACATCCCGTGCAAAAGAAAACTCATCAGCCTTTGACCAATCTCGATCATATAACTCTAGATAGATTGTTTCCTGTGATGCCGCTACTGTGCCACTAACACCATGACCCCAGGCTACCTTTGTCCCTAATGTCTCCTGCGGCAAACTATAAACCGTTGCCAGATACAGCGTTTCCTTCTCCTCCTCGTCTGTCAGGAAAATACCCGCCGCGTCCGCACTCAACCAGTTCGTCGCTTGAACGGTAATTTCGTTCAACACCGTATCCAGCGAAATCCGGCTCGAAATCGCCAAACTAACTCGGTGCATAGCCTCAACCTGCGTCGAACTCTCGACCAATGGTTGTATCAATTCACGTTGTGCCAGCGCAAAACTTAGCATCAAAACGCCGACAGATGCTATAGACGACGCAAACGACGCCACCACCAATACTGGATTCACAAAAGCCAGGAATTGGCTCAACAAGAAAATGTTGACCCCTATGACTATTGCCCGGCTGCGAATCTTGCGGCGATAACGCCAGACAAAAAACAACGTAATCACGTTGAACAGCGAGAACAAAACAACAGCAATTGGATGAAAATCGCGGATTACAACATCAACCACTTCCACCAGACTAATACCAGTCTGTCGCGCTATATCGCGTCCAGACAAGCCTGCCTGAACGATCACGATCATGATGCTAAGGAATGCCCCCACCTGAAAGCGCCGATTATGAAAACCGATTAGCGTCGTCGCCAACAGGCTCAACGCAATACTTGAACCCGCAAAACCGACTTCTGTGATGGTTACAGCAAACTCTGTCAGGCGAACAAACGCCAAATCCTCGCTAGTCAGCAAGCTCACTTGCACCAAAAATGATCCAAAATTCCACACCACCATAAAAAACAAAAAAAGCGCAAAATACTGGTTCAGAATTTTGCGTGAATCATGCCACAAAATGATGACCAACAGCCCAACCGCTAGTGTCAACGTTAGCCCGTTGAAGAGCAATGTCATCACATGGATGGCAAACATAACAGTTTAATCTAAAGCGGAAGTATCGGGTAGTTGCCGTTCAAAACGATAACCAACTCTGTGTTCGGTGAGGATATAAATAGGATTGGCTGCATCTGGCTCAATCTTACGCCGTAGTTGACTGACATACACACGCGGATAGTAAATGTCGTCCACATATTCCTGGCCCCAGACCTGTTCCAACAAATCACGCTGTGAGACAACGCGGCCTGCATTTTCTAGGAGAACCGCCAGCAATTTGAACTCGGTAGGTGTTAAATGGACTTTGCGATTTTCAACTCGTATATGCCGGCGCTGCAAATCGACCTTCAGATAGCCATCATCGTAACCCTGATCAACATTGCTGGTTGAGTTCAAGCTAGCACGTCGAAGCAAAGCCTTGACCCGCGCCACAAACTCATTCAAACGAACAGGTTTGATCAGGTATTCATCTGCCCCCGCACTTAAACCTTCAATAATATCATCTTCCGTAATCGCCTGGGCAGACAACATCATAATGGGTGTATCTGCCACCTCACGAATACGGCGGCAGGCTGTCAATCCATCCATCTCTCCAGGCATGACAATATCCAACACAACCAGGTCTGGCTGTGTTGAATGAAATGCCCGCAGCCCCTCTAAGCCATCACCACACAACACGACCTCGAAATTCTCGCGGCGCAGTTTCCGACCTAATGCATCCCGGATGGATTGCTCATCATCTACGATTAATACCTTCATACCAAGAGTGTAGCATCAGTGAAATATGCGCACAAGTATCCTTAAGACTTGCTCAACTGCTCCACGACACGATCTGTAAAGGTTTGTGTTGACATGGGTTCCCTTCCGTTTGGGGCGATGTCAGCAGTGCGGGCGCCATTAGCAAGCACATCATCAATGGCTTTTTCAATTGCATCCGCCTCCTCTGTTAGATGAAAGCTATAACGCAACATCAACGCCGCACTCAAAATCATGCCAATCGGGTTGGCCTTACCCTGCCCTGCAATATCCGGCGCAGAGCCATGCACTGGCTCATACAGGCCAAATGTGCCATCACTCAAAGAAGCCGAGGCCAACATCCCCAGCGACCCCGCCAGAACAGAGGCTTCATCGCTTAAAATATCGCCAAACATATTGCCCGCCACGATCACATCAAAACTGCCCGGACGGGTCAGCAGATGCATCGTACAGGCATCAATCAGCAGATTTTCCAGTTCAACATCTGAATAATCCTCATGCACACGCTCCACCGTTGAACGCCACAAACGCATTGATGCCAATACATTCGCCTTATCAACAGAGGTGAGCTTGCCCCGTCGTCCTTGTGCCGCCCGGAACGCAACATGCGCCACTCGTTCGACCTCTGCTGTCGAGTAAACCAATGTATCGTGGGCACTATTACTTTTACCCTGCTCTTCACGCGGGCCAAAATACATGCCTCCTGTTAATTCGCGCACAAATAGCAAATCCACATCTTCGAGCAAATCGGCACGCAGCGGCGCATATTCGGCCAATGCAGGATAGGCTTTTACAGGGCGTAGATTGGCAAATAAATCAAAATGCTTGCGAATAGCTAATAGCCCCTGCTCAGGCCGTACTTTCGCGGTAGGATCGTCCCATTTCGGTCCACCAACCGCCCCCAACAGCACCGCATCGGACTGCTCACACAGCTTGATGGTTTCTTCAGGCAGAGCCATCCCTGTTTCATCAATCGCAATACCACCCATGAGCGCTTCCTGAAACACGAACTCATGCCCATACTTGGAGGCAACCTGCTCCAGTACCTGTACGGCAGCCTGCATGACCTCTGGGCCAACACCATCACCAGGTAAAAGTGTAATTGTCGTTTTCATGTCTTTGCTCCATAAATAAAGGCACGCTAAACGTGCCCCTAAAATAACCACTACCAGCCTTAAATGATGCTACTGAGTATGTGCCATATACGCCTGAGGCGCCTGCTCATCCGCGAGCAACACACCATACTCTACACTATCAACCAATGCTCGCCAACTGGCCTGGATAATATCTGTACCTGCTCCAACAGTACTCCACCGTTTGCGACCATTGTGTGTGTCAATCAACACCCGTGTGGTCGCGGCTGTACCTTTATCACTATCCAGGATACGGACTTTATAATCCGCCAGTTGGAATTCTGCATAGATCGGATAACGTGGAACCAATGCCTTGCGTAACGCCAGGTCAAGCGCATTCACTGGGCCATTTCCCTCAGCAGCAGTATGTATGATGTCACCATCAATGTCGATCTTCACCATCGCTTCAGATAAGCTACCACGTTCCCTGCGATTTTCGACAATACACATAAAATCAATCAAAGTAAACAGCGGTTGATAATCGGGGCTTGCCCGATGCAAGCGGATGGCAACCGAAGCTTCTGCCCCCTCAAAGACGTAGCCCTTGCTTTCTAGGCGCTTGATCTCATCCAGCACCATCTTGGCCTCATCTGTGGAAACATCTAACCCAAACTCCTCAGCCTTGCTGAGGAGGTTGCCGCGTCCTGAAAGATCCGATACCAACACCCGCATCTGGTTACCCACCAGCGTCGGATCAATGTGCTGGTAACTATCCACATTGCGTCGCATCGCCGCCACATGAATGCCACCTTTGTGCGCAAAGGCACTCTTGCCCACATAAGCCAGATGATCGTCCGGCGCCAGATTAGCAATTTCAGCCACTGTCCGCGATACCTTCGTCAAAGTTTCCAGGCTATGTTCTGGTAAGCAGCGGATATTCATCTTTAACTCAAGGTCAGGGATAATACTACACAAATTCGCATTACCGCAGCGTTCACCGTAACCATTGATCGTCCCCTGTACATGGACAGCACCCGCCTGCACCGCTGCCAACGAGTTGGCAACAGCCAGTTCACTATCGTTATGAGTGTGAATACCGACGGCTGCATCTGGGAAAAGATCACACATGATCTCAAAAAAGCGCATAATCCCCCAAGGCATGGAACCCCCATTGGTATCACATAACACGACACAATCAGCCTTCGCATCCAGGGCAGCTTTTACTGTATCAAAGGCGTATTCCATATCCAATTTTGCACCATCAAAGAAGTGTTCGGCATCATAGATCACCTCTTTTCCGAGTCCCTTAAGATATTTAACAGTATCATAGATCATGCGTAGATTTTCTTCGGGTGTCGTTTGCAAGACATCTGTCACATGGAGCATCGAAGTTTTACCAACCAAGGTCACAACAGGTGTATTCGCGTCCACCAGCGCCTTGACATTGGCATCATCAGCCGGCTCAGCCCCTTTGCGGCAAGTCGCGCCAAAAGCCGAGATTCGGGCATATTGCAAATCAAGTTCCTGGACTGCATCAAAGTAAGCGGCATCTTTCGGATTAGACCCAGGCCAGCCCCCCTCGATGTAGGCGACACCAAGCTTATCCAGGAGTCGCGTGATTTTGAGTTTATCTGCCAGCGAGAGCGAAATACCCTCCCGCTGTGTACCATCGCGCAGAGTCGTATCATAGATAGCTACGGTCATCGAGAACCTCCATCTCGTTAGGTAGTCGTTTGCACTCGTGCGACATTTGATCTCTCATATGTTACGATATCATCCTCAAGGCTCATTAAGTAGCCCATTTGGTCCACACCGTTGAGCAGGCAATGCCTTGAGAACCCATCAATGGGGAATTCGACACCCCGGCCGTCGGGCAAGGTCAACGTTTGTGCCTCTAAATCAATCGTCACCTGTGAGGTCGGATCTTCTTCCGCCAAGCTGATAAGCTGCTGATGGGTTTCTCTATCGACAACAACGGGCAAGAGGCCATTCTTAAGCGCATTATTGCGGAAAATGTCGGCAAAGTAGGTACTGACTACTGCCTTGAACCCCACCCCCAGCAGTGCCCAGGGTGCATGTTCACGCGAACTACCACAACCAAAATTATGCCCGCCGATGAGGACTTGTGCATCTTTATAGTCAGGATTGTTCAAAATGAAATCGGGCTTGGGTGTACCATCCGCTTCATAACGCCAGTCAGCAAAACAGGCTTCGCCCAAACCACTCTTATCGGTTACTTTGAGATAACGTGCTGGGATGATCTGATCGGTATCAATATCGTTGATCGGAATGGCAACTGTTGTACCAGAAAACTTGCGAATGGGTTCCATTAGACAGCCACCTCCCTTTGCATTAGTTCACGCGGATCACTAATCACACCGGAGATGGCGGTGGCAGTCGCTGTCAACGGGCTTGCCAGAAAAGTACGTCCACCCTTGCCCTGCCGTCCTTCAAAATTGCGATTGCTGGTGCTGACTGCGTATTCACCAGGGCGAAGTTGATCGCCATTCATGGCAATGCACATCGAGCAACCCGCTTCGCGCCATTCTGCCCCCGCTTGCTTGAAGACTTCATCTAAGCCTTCAGCCTCGGCCTGGGCTTTCACGCGCTGCGAACCGGGCACAACCATCATACGGACATCCGGCGCAACTTTGCGTCCTTTAATCATAGCAGCCGCCTCACGCAGATCAGTAATACGAGAATTGGTGCAACTGCCAACAAAAACAACATTGACAGGCCTTCCGATCAAACTCTGGTTTGGCTGCAAGTCCATATAGGTCAGGGCTTTATCCAGCGCAACCCGTTCGCTCACGTCCGAGAGATTATCCGGATCAGGAACACGATCCGTAAGTTTCATGCCCATTCCAGGATTCGTGCCATATGTAATCATCGGCACAAGATCATCGGCATTGAGGACGACCTCACGGTCAAACACTGCCCCTTCATCAGACGGCAGTTCACGCCACTTTGCGACTGCTTCATCCCAGGCTACACCTTTAGGTACTTGCGGTTTCCCGGCAATGTAATCAAAGGTCGTATCATCTGGGGCAACCATACCTGCGCGTGCGCCGCCTTCAATCGACATGTTGCAGACCGTCATCCGGCCTTCCATGCTAAGAGAGCGAATGGCCCTGCCCATATACTCTATGACATGTCCGGTTCCACCCCCTACACCAATCTTGGCAATAATGGCAAGGATGATATCTTTGGCAACCACACCATCTGCCAGCTTACCATCGACCTTGATCGCCATTGTTTTCGGCTTATTTTGAAGCAAACATTGTGTGGCCAGGACATGCCCAACTTCACTTGTGCCAATGCCAAAAGCCAACGCGCCAAATGCGCCATGTGTGCTGGTGTGGCTGTCCCCACAAACAATCGTCATTCCAGGCTGAGTTAAACCCTGTTCCGGGCCAATCACATGTACAATACCCTGGTTTTCCATCCCTAACGAATACAGCGGTATACCGAATTCCTCGCAATTCTTTGTCAAGAAGTTAAGCTGGAAAACTGCCTGTGAATCTGTAACAGGAATAATCCCGTCAGCGTTACGTGGTGTTGTAGGCGTGCTATGATCCATGGTCGCCAATGTATGATCAGGCCGCCGGACTTTCAGCCCACGTTCACGCAACTGTGTAAACGCCTGTGGCGATGTGACTTCATGAACAAGGTGCAAATCAATATAGAGAACAGCAGGACTATTATCTGTTTGTGATTTGACCAGATGTTGGTTCCAAACCTTCTCAAATAACGTTTCGGATGTTGGATCCATTCTCAAGTATTCCTTCTAACCATTTTCACTTCCTAATCCAATAACTGCGGCGTCGCCTTCCGGCTGCGCATCGTCATGTCCTATCACCGTCAACATCCGGTTCAATGCCGCTAAATAGGCTTTAACACTGGCTACAATAATATCACCATCTGCACCATAGCCGCCAAAAGTGCGACCACTTGCCTCAACCCGCACCGTCACCTCGCCCAGCGCATCAATCCCTTCGGTAACACTGTGGACGCTATACTCTAGCAGAACCGTTTCGACCTGTACAATTTCATCAATGGCTTTATAAGAGGCATCTACCGGGCCAGTTCCAACGGCCGCATAGACAAGCTCTTCGCCATTGGCCTTCTTGAGCTTGACTGTTGCTGTTGGCATTCCCATCGTACCACTTGTCACCTGAATATCGTCCAACATGAAGACCTCTTCAGGCTTATGAAATTCATCGGCAACCAGTGCTTCCAGGTCAGCATCGGTAACAGTCTTTTTAGAATCCGCTACATCTTTAAAACGGGCAAACACTTGATTTAAGGCGTCACCTTCGATCTTATAGCCCAATTCTTCCAGCCGTACACGCAACGCATGACGCCCACTGTGCTTGCCCAATACCAGCTTGCTCTGGTTGAGACCCACATCTTCCGGCGTCATAATTTCATAGGTACCCTGATGTTTGAGCACACCGTCTTGATGAATACCCGCTTCATGAGCAAAAGCATTATTGCCAACGATGGCCTTGTTGGGTTGGACATACATCCCTGTGTAGTTACTAACCATCCGGCTCGTCTTCATAATCTCTCGGGTGTTGATGTTGGTGCGTAGATCGTAGAACTTGGAGCGTGTTTTGATTGCCATGGCGACTTCCTCCAAGCTGGTGTTGCCTGCTCGTTCGCCAATGCCATTGATCGTCACCTCAACTTGCCGCGCACCCGCCAGCACCCCCGCCAACGTATTCGCTGTTGCCAGACCCAAGTCGTTATGACAATGGACAGACCAGATCACACCGCTACCTGACCCTGCTCCTGGAGTCTCAGCAATCAGGTTTCCGATAGTTTCCTGCCACTCTTCTGGTGTAACATAGCCCACGGTATCAGGAATATTCAAGGTCGTTGCACCACATTCCACTGCTAGCGCACAGACCTCAATCAAAAAATCCACATCGCTGCGTCCAGCATCCATTGGGCTGAATTCCACATCGTCACAAAAGCTTTTGGCTAATGTCACCGATTTACGGATCATTTCAACAGCTTCTTCGCGTGTAACTCCCATCTGATATTTGAGATGGACATCGGAGGTACTCATGAAGGTATGGATGCGTGGTTTGGCGGCCTCTTTGACCCCTTCCCAACAGGTCAGAATGTCTGCCTCAACTGCACGCGCCAGACCACAAATCACAGGGCCATCGGGCTTGCCAACGTCCCTGGCAATCCGTTGGACTGCTGCCAAATCATCGGGCGATGCTGCCGGAAAACCAGCTTCAATAATGTCGACCCCCAACCGGGCAAGTTGGCGGGCAATTTCCAATTTTTCTGCGCTGGTCAGGGTCGCTCCAGGACTCTGTTCACCATCTCGCAAAGTGGTATCAAAAATCAGTACAGTGTTTTCATCAGTTGACATGGGGGATTGATCCTTTCACTCAGTGTTTGGTTAGGCAAATAACTAAGGTCGCTAAGGCCATCTTCAGCCATACACCATCACCCCCTCCCAACTGCATCATCCACAACTCGGTCTCTCATGTAATGTACCTACCCCTTCAATTGAGCTTACAGCGTGTTTTGCCTGCCATTTCCGTTGGTGACAGGAGCGATGGGTACATATTGAGTATCATGAACGCGCGTCCCCCGTCCCATCGCAACAACGCCTGTCCGCACCATCTCAACAATGCCGATAGGTTTCAGTTCTTCAATCATGGATTCTACAGTGTCTTCCTGAGCAGCAATCTCGACGATGGCGACCTGTGGCCCAATATCAACAATACGAGCCGGGTAGCGCTCACAGACTACTGTCAGCGCATTACGGGAATCGGAGTCATCTGTCCGCACCTTGACCAGTGCCAAGTCTCGCTGGACATGTAACTCATGCGATAGATAACGTACATCAATGACGTTCACCAACTTGTAGAGATTGGCCACAATCTGCCGGACATCGGTTCTATCGGCATCAACGACAATCGTCATGCGTGAGACATGGGGCTTATGAGTACGTCCAACTGTGAGACTATCCACATTGTAATTGCGGCGCCGGAACAAACTGGCGACACGATTCAGGACACCCGGCTTATTTTCCACCAATGCTACCACCGTCTGTTTGTTCTGAGACATTATTTTGCTCCTTCCCCACCCGGTTTCGGGCGGCGAATCATTTTGTCTAGGTCGGCTCCTGCTGGAACCATCGGGTACACCATATCTTGTTTCAGCACCACATACTCGATCAACACAGGCCCTTTGATACTACGGGCAAACACGACTGATTCTTTGACTTGGTCGCGTCTTTCGACCCGCATTGATGGAATGCCATAAGCTTCAGCAAGTTTGCAGAAATCTGGGCTGACCATCGGCGTATGATTGTACCGTTCTTCGTAGAAAATCTCCTGCCATTGGCGCACCATGCCTAGGAATCCATTGTTAATCACAGCAATGTTAATATCCACATTTTCCTGAACTGCTGTCGCCAATTCCATCAACGTCATCTGGAAACCACCATCGCCGACGATTGCCCAAACATCCTCGTTCGGCTGCCCAAACTTTGCACCAATCGCAGCAGGAAAGCCAAAGCCCATTGTACCCAGCCCACCACTGGTTAACATGGTTGACGGGCGCTGATGCGGATAATACTGTGCTTCCAACATCTGATGCTGGCCCACGTCCGTCACGGTAATTGCTTCACCCTCAGTAAAGTGCCATAGATCGTTAATCACCTGAGCAGCCAGAAGGTTGTCTCCGTTATGCTGCTTGAGGATGTCACGCTCGTCAGCATCTTCCTGCCAGTCTCGAATTTGATTGAGCCATCCAGGGTGCTGATGCGATTCTATCTTGGGGAGCAGTTGCTCTAACACAGCACGGGCATCACCCGCAATACCAACATCGACCTTCACATTCTTGTTCAATTCAGATGGATCAATGTCAATATGAATTTTGCGTGCTTTTGGGGCATAGGTTTTCAAGTTTCCCGTGACACGATCATCAAAGCGCATGCCAACCGCGATGAGTAGATCGGATTCCTGAACCGCATGATTACAAGCAGCTTGCCCATGCATTCCCATCATACCCATCACCAAGGGGTGATTCTCTGGGAATGAGCCTTTACCCAAAAGTGTGAGTGCTACCGGAATCTGGGAAATTTCAGCGAGGTCACGGACTTGCTGCATCGCCCTCGACATGATAATGCCATGTCCAGCCAAGATCACCGGGCGTTCTGCTTGATTGATGAGTTTAGCCGCTGTTGTTAGTTCACTCTCACTGGCAAGAGTCGCTGGGGCATAGCCCGGCAACACGATCTGCTCTTCAGGATAAACAAACTCGATCTTTTCGTTCTGAACATCTTTTGGTACATCAATTAACACCGGGCCGGGGCGTCCTGTCCGGGCGATATGAAAAGCTTCCCGGATCGTATAGGCTAATTCGTTCACATCTGAGACCAGATAATTGTGTTTGGTTACGGGCAACGACACACCTGTCACGTCCGTTTCCTGGAAGGCATCGGAACCAATCGCCGCCCGCGGAACCTGCCCAGTAATGCAAACCATAGGCGAAGAGTCCATCATAGCCGTCGCCATACCCGTTATCAGGTTAGTCGCACCGGGGCCACTGGTTGCTATTGCTACGCCGACTTTACCTGTAGCACGGGCATAGCCATCTGCCATGTGTGAAGCGCCCTGCTCATGCCGTACAAGGACATGGTGGAGCTGCGGATACTTGCTCATGGCATCATAGGTCGGCAAGATTGCCCCACCTGGATAACCGAACATGACCTCTACCCCTTCACGAAGAAGGCATTCTAATATGATCTCTGCACCTGTTAGTTGCATTATAACTCTCTCCTGAGTTAAAGAACGTATGTGTTAGTCGCCCGTTGTTGGTTCTCTCTGCTTCACATGCGTGAGCCAACCGTGACGATCTGGTTTTTCGCCGGACGTAATGGCGAAGAATTCCTGCTGAACAGCCTTTGTAATCGGCCCTGGTTTGCCATTTCCCACCGGAAGCCGATCAACTGAACGAACAGGCGTAATCTCAGCAGCTGTGCCCGTAAAGAAAATCTCATCCGCCATGTACAACATTTCTCGAGCGATGGCCTCGAACCGTATCTCGTAACCCAAATCCTGTAATAACATAAGAACGGTATCACGAGTAATCCCCATCAAAATTGAGGCCCAATTGCCAGGGGTATACACAATATCATTACTAATCAAAAAGATGTTTTCGCCCGCGCCTTCACTAATGTAACCGTTCATATCCAGTGCGATGCCCTCAGTAAAGCCGTTGTCTTTGGCTTCCATGGTGATGAACTGACTGTTGACATATTGGCCACCGATTTTTGCCAATGATGCAAACGTATCGGGGGCAATCCGACGCCAGGAACTCACCTGTACATCAACCCCATTATCAAGCGCCTCGCTGCCCAGGTAGCGTCCCCACTCCATCGTCAAAATACAAACCTCTGACGGGTTTTCGCGACCTTCTAATCCAAGTGACCCTGCCCCACGAAACACCACAGGACGGATATAGCAGGCCTCATGCTCGTTCTTATTAATCAATTCAACAATCACATCATCTAGTTCTTCGGCAGAATAGGGTTGGTCAATACGGGCGACCTTACAACCTGTTACGAGACGTTGGGTATGGGATTGCAGACGAAAGACAGCGGAGCCATCGGATGTTGCGTAAGCGCGAATACCCTCAAACACGCTAGACCCATAATGAATTGCATGGGCGGTGATATGAACGGTGGCATCTTCCCAATTGATGAACTCACCGTTACGCCAAATGTATTTTGCGGTCATGGTAAAATCCTTCCTCCACAAATGAAAAAACCCCCGGCCTGGGGGTTTTTGTGTTCACAATCGCTATACTACCGTCTTCAAACACCCAAGCCATTAAAGCCCGTCTCCAATAAGAAGTACAAGCACGGATACTACATCGAGAATAATAATGTTGGTGTTTGGATTGTGGTTCATATTTAGCCTACTTCAGCAATTAATGTGTAGGATAACCGTGTTTCAGTCGATTGTCAACCAATTCACAAGAGCAATTTCAAATTTGATACACAATACCGTTGATTTGTTGTGCAAAATGCCACAGGCCTATGACTCTGATAGCAGCTTTCGGGCCTGTTCAAGCTGTTCTCGCACAGCAGCTGATGCAGTTCCGCCAGTTGTCCGTCGCTTGTTCACTGAGCGATTAAAGTCGAAGGCTTCAGTTACATCATCAGCAAACAAAGCCGAAATGGCTTTCAGGTCTTCGACCTCAATTTGCGATAAGCCCAGGTCATTCTCCTGGCTAAAGCGCACAACCCGCCCCACAATATGATGTGCATCGCGGAACGGCATGCCTTTATCAACCAGATAATCTGCCAGATCAGTCGCAAGCATGTCCTCGCTCAATGCAGCCCACATCTTTTCAGGGTTGAGTTGCAGAGTCGCAATCATCGCGCTCAAAACAGGCAGCAGCGCCATCAGCGTATCATACGCATCAAAGATTGGTTCCTTGTCTTCTTGCAAATCTTTGTTGTACCCTGCTGGCAATCCTTTGAGCGAAATCAACAACCCCGACAAATGACCGATCAAGCGCCCTGCTTTGCCCCGTGCTAACTCTGCCGGATCAGCATTACGCTTTTGTGGCATTAAGCTTGATCCAGTGCTGTAACGATCATTTAGCGTGATATAACCAAATAGGGGGTTGCTATAGAGCAAGATGTCTTCACTTAAACGGCTTAAATGGACGCCAATCAAACTGAAGCAGAACAGCGTTTCCGCCACAAAATCTCGATCACTGACAGCATCCAAGCTGTTCTGGCTTATGGCTACGAAGCCAAGTTCCTTAGCCAGTTTCACCCTGTCGATTTGCAACGAGGTGCCCGCTAAGGCTCCCGATCCCAGTGGCATGACAGAGGCCCGTTGATGAGCATCTTTGAGCCGTTCTCGATCACGCGCCAGCATCCAAAAGTAACTCATCAACCAATGGGCAACAGTGATAGGCTGGGCGGGTTGCAGATGCGTATAACCAGGCATAATGGTCTCAACATGCGTTTCTGCTTGTTTAACCAGCATTGACTGAAAACCGAAAACCTGCTCATCTATTTGCTCAATGGCTTTCATCACCCACAAACGAAAATCAGTGGCGACCTGATCGTTGCGGCTGCGTCCTGTGTGCAATTTGCCACCGACCACCCCGACAATTTCAATCAGCCGACGTTCGACAGCTGTGTGGATGTCTTCATCACCCGATTTGAACTCGAACACGCCCTCATCAAACTCAGTTTTGACCAGTCGCAAGCCATCTTGCAGCACATCGGCTTCAGCCTGTGAAATCACGCCTGCATCGCTCAGTGCGTCAGCATAGGCGATGCTACCTGCGATGTCCTCAACGTATATCCGCTGATCGAAACCAATGCTGTCATTCAGTTGACGCAACAAGTCGTCTGGTGGCTCCTCGAAGCGACCTCCCCAGAGTCCCATATGCTAATCCCGCTTGAATTTACTGTAATCGGGTTGCCGATAGCGGCTCTGCCCACCCCCATCAATGTTGAGCAACGCTTCCACCTTCATCGGCAAGCCAAACAGGTTGATGAAGCCAATGGCATCTTGTTGATTGTAGACGTCTTCTTCACCAAACGAGGCATAGTCTTCACGATAGAGGCTGTTGTCGCTTTTACGTCCCGCGATGATGATGTTACCCTTGTACAATTTGAGGCGCACAACACCCGTCACAAGTTCCTGGGTCACATCAACAAAGGCATCCAGCGCTTCCCGCAGCCGTGTATACCACATACCATTATAGACTAACTCAGCATACTTGACTGCCAGGAAGTCTTTATAGTGCATGGTGTGTTTATCCAAGCAAATGCTTTCCAAGGCTTGATGTGCTTTCTGCAACAGCGTACCCGCCGGAGTCTCATAAACCCCGTGACTCTTCATACCAACCAGCCGATTCTCGACAATATCGGCGCGACCAATAGCGTGCTGGCCCGCCAACTTGTTGAGATTCTTGAATAGTTCAACGGCAGACATAGTTTTACCGTTGACGCTAACCGGGACACCTTGCTCGAAACCAATTTCAACATACTCGGCTGAGTCTGGTGCGTTTTCTGGCTCAACAGTCATCTGATACATGCGGGGTTCGGGTTCGTTCCAGGGATTTTCAAGCAAACCACCTTCATGACTGAGATGGAAGATGTTGCGATCCCGGCTGTAGATGTCCCGCTCAGTATGGGAAACCGGCACATTGAATTCTTGAGCATAAGCTAACGCATCTTCACGGCTGCGAATATCCCATTCGCGCCAAGGCGCGATCACCTTGAGCTTGGGATTCAGCGCCATGACAGTCAGTTCAAACCGAACTTGATCGTTGCCCTTGCCTGTCGCGCCATGTGCAATAGCATTTGCCCCTTCTTCTTCAGCAATTTCAACTAGATGTTTTGCGATCAACGGACGAGCGAACGATGTCCCCAGCAGATAATCCCGTTCGTAAACTGCGCCCGCCTTCATGGTTGGGAAGACAAAATCCTGCAAGAACTCCTCACGCAGATCACGGATATAGAGTTTGCTCGCGCCAGATGCAGTGGCTTTTTCTTCTAGGCCGTCGAGTTCCTCTTCCTGTCCGACATCAGCACAAAAGCAGATGACCTCGCAGCCGCCGTAGTTATTTCGCAACCAAGGCACGATGACGGATGTATCCAGGCCACCACTATATGCCAGGACAACTTTCTTAATGCTTTTCCGTTCCATAGGACTTGACCTCCAACAAAAAACCCCGGTGATATCCGGGGTCTAAATAGCGTACTGTAGATTGACTCCTCACCATAAATCATCATTTCTATGTGTTGCTTGTCGGTTGCAATTATGTATGGAGTTCATAGGCGACAAGGATAGCGCATGTTGGCTAAAAGTCAAGCCTATTGACAAGTTCACTCGATCAGTTTATAACCATATGCGATGCGCTTGAAATCAATTGAGGAAATCACATGGATTTGACGACATTACGCCAACAGCGCGACGCCAAAGTCATACCCCACTTACAGCAATATGCGCCCGTTTGGATTATCGACGAAAAACTCATTGAAGAAGATGAGGCACTCCAATTTAATATCATGTTTCACCATGTGTTGTATGGCTGGGTGAATCGACGTTACAAGTATGACGGCTTCAACAATGTGCTGTATCACAAAGGCCAGACGTCATTTACGGAAGATGAAGCGATTGAGTTCCAGGGCGAAGAACCCTATATCGAGACAACCGTCGCCGACACCCCAAATTCTTACGGAGGCTAAAGGCCCCTGGCTAGCAAATGCCAGTCTTTCTCTTCGTTTAGTTCGATCAAATATGTGCCGTTAGTTGATGAACGGAGGTATCCTGTCCTCCCATATGATATTTGTAGGCTTCATCCCCACGCAGGAAGTCAAACACCTTATAACCATTCTCAATACCATAGCGGATGTTCATGGCAAGCAACACAATGCCAGGGCTAAGATTGCTGTATTGCTCATGCGATAGTCCAGAGTTGTAGACCAGAATCTCATTGTTGTAGTCAAAATTGAGATAGGCCGCTACTGCTTCACCCTCAATGGTGAGGAAGTTAAGCATCAACCAACCATTCTCAAAAGCAACAGGGACAATCTCCTTGAAGAAGGTGACGTTCTTCTTATCCTCAAGAAAGCCCGCCTTTTCTTCATCACTGGATGCCATCAATTTAAGAAACCGATCTATCTCGGCCTGGAGGTCATGGCTATCATCAACAATATACCAATCTAAGTTGGTTGTGTTGCCGCGTGCCCGCCGAATTTTGCGCCGCAGTTCATGCCGATATTTCTTATTCAAGCTCGCCAGGTAGTCATCCCAACCTGTCGGCAGTTGAATCACCGGGCAAACTTCTTGTTGCTCTAAACTGACTTCAAAGTTCTGTTGCTCTAAAATTGAGGGGAAAATCGTGCAGGTCGGGGAGTCTTGCGGGATATTACAAAGTTGCACTTGACCAAACTGATCCTGATGTTCACGGAGATATACGCCAAAACAGTTTAGTACTGCTGCTATCGCATCTGTGTCGATGATGACATCTAGGTAATCGGTGACATCCTCACAGCCAATGGCCCGTACTGTCCCCTCATCAATAAACCAGGGCGCGATTCCGAGCAAGTGTCCGTCATCGTTCCGACAGGTCACAATCCATAACTCACCAGGTTGATAAGCCTTCCACCAATTGGAATGCCACTCCCAGGTGCTAAAAATCATATCGACTGCACTTCGCTTTAGCAGATCATTCCATTCTGATTCAAGCTGTGCAAAGACCGTTTCATCACGATATAAGTCCAGTTTCAAGGGAACTGACCTTTCCTCTCCCATCCATCGCATCAGGTATTTTGACGCGATTGTCGCACCCAATCTAACGTCGGCAGATACCCACGCTCATATTAATCTAAAGTTGAGAAACAAAAAGGGGAAAGTTGCTCATCCAAAAAATTAGTGGGAAGGATTGAATAAATTTACTTGATCCTCCTGGCATTCCATCAGGTTACAGTCCCAGAATCCATTAACGGTTGAACAAGGGTATAAGATAACCCGCTTCAAGAACTTCCTTCATCTCTTTTGGATTTATTCCACCATTATTGGCCTGTTGCATCGTAAACCCATCGCCGAAACGATCTAGCAACTCCATAACCCCGCTCAAATCACGATAAGTCGCTAGAAAATCGTGGTAAACCCCCTGTTTAGCACGATAGCACCAAGGGGCAAGCTTATAGCGGGTTTTGTTGTCAAAGATCGGGCGTTGATAACGCATCGGTTCCACAATCTCGGCGTTCTCGATGACTTGAGCGTAAGCTTGTAGCTGTCGTTTCAAACCATAATGTCGGTGCAAATAAACGTGGGTTTCATGACTGGTTGTTTTGCCATTCCGAATGATACCATCTGCTATCTTGGCAGCCATTTCAATGTCATCATAATCCACTTTATCAAGCAAATGGTCAGGCAAGAGCTCGCGGTGCGTGGCAATGCGGGAAGCGATGCTCAGCGTTCCACATCCCAGCGATTCATAGACTGCATTACCAAAGGATTCAGCAAAGTTACCCAATGAAAACGTCACCGTACCCAGGCTGTAGTATTCTGGCATCAGTTCCTGTGGAATCCAACTATGAAACACAAAGTTTTCAGCCAGATTACGTGAGGCGATCTCGTGTTCAACTTGCACATAAAAGGCGGCGAGATCGGGCGTCAACTGCTCCTCTAACCACTTGGGAGCTAACACTTTGAGATGGGTGTGACCGTACTTATGCACGAGTAGATCAGCCGTTTTAATGGTTTGTATAATCCCTTTGGTAGCTTCTGGCCTATGCGGATGCAGCACAACCGGGCCATCACCCAGCTTTGGAAGATAGGCCAAGATTCGATCGGGCGGTGTGGGCTTGAACTTATCCCAATCCAACCCATTGGCAATAACCTCAATCCGCCCGCCAAGTTCTGGGAAGAAGCGCCCAACAGTCTGCTCAACGTATTGCCTAGCATAATCCGAGATCAAAACCAACTTGTGCCCGCGAAACAAAAAGCCACCCAGCAATGTTTCAGGATAGATATTGTCGCGGAGTGACACTACCGTCGGCACATCTTGATAAACAAATGGAAACAAAAACTCGCCATCGTGTATGTAGAAACGATCTGCATCTACCAGATGTTCACTCATATCATGAATAACCGATGCCAGATCGTAGGCCGGAACAGCATAAGGTTGCGGGAAAGGTTGGTGAAACTTGAGGATCGGTAGCACACAGACATTATGAGGCCAGCTAAATGACTCTTGATTATGATAGGCGCGAGTACACAACACTAGCACCTGATGGCCGATCTTCCCCATGTATTGAGCCACAGATTGCAGGTGTTTTGGTGCCCCCCCTGTGATACGATCAGGAAACAGGGGATTAATCGAAAACATGACAATTTTCATGGTATTCACCAACCAGACTTTAGGAGTAAGCACATGCCGCATCCGCCGATCTCACAACAGATCACGTTCATCTATACTAACGACTTCAAATTATCATCACAATTTTATGAACAGACAATGGGTTTCAGCTTATGGTTAGATCAGGGGACTTGCCGCATCTACCAGGTGAGTGGCAGTGGGCTACTGGGGGTCTGCCAGGTGAGCGAAGCCTCCAAAGCCTCATTTAGCGTGGGCGAACAAACCAACATCATTTTGACTATTGTCACCCACCAGGTAGACGAGTGGTATTCGTACTTGAAAGCGCAGGGGGTGAAAATCCCTGAACCGCCCAAATCCAACCCGAATTACCACATTTATCACTTCTTCTTGCGTGATCCGAACGGCTATCTAATCGAGATACAGCGTTTTGGGACCTAATAGCCAACCATTCAATTAATCAGCATTATCAGTATAATAGACTATGACCGATTTCCGAGCGATCATCATGTATGAACTACCACTATTTCCGCTGAATAGTGTACTCTTTCCAGGAATGCCCCTCAGCTTACGGATTTTTGAAGAACGGTACAAGCTTATGATTAACATGTGCATCGAAAAACGTGACCCATTTGGTGTGGTATTGATCGCCAATAACGTCAGGGATACCCATTCGCGTGCACAACCACATATGATCGGTTGCACAGCCCAAATCACTCAGGTACAACCACTCGGCGAAGGTCAGATGAACATCACCGCTGTTGGTAAAGATCGCTTTCAGATCGTCTCACTCAATACTGACCAGCCGTACCTCGTCGGTCAGGTCGAGGACTATCCAATGCAGAGTGGCAAAGTCGATACAACTATCAACGGCGCAACCCATCTACGTTCTCTTCTAGAAAACTACCTACATATCTTAGAAAAAGCGGGGCAAGTACAGTTCACCGCTGCACACCTGCCCCAAGATCCACTGGCTCTTGCCTATCTATCTGCTGTTGTCATCCAGGATGTAACACATGAACAGAAACAATCGCTTTTAGAAATTCAATATACATCCACCTTCATCTACATGTTACGCCGCCTTTATCATCTTGAGATCCAACTTTTGAATTTCATGGCTTCACCACCGGATAATATTGACTTCAACGGGCGTTTCGCGCTGAGTTAATAGGCAGCGCGAAAACTCAAATACCCAAAACTGGGTTGAACAACTGTCAGAGCAGCCGTTGTAATCGCCACCACCTAGTAAGCCTGTGAAGTAACCAATCAGCCATCATCCCCAATTAACTACCAAACAGGCTTAGAATCAGCAGCCTATTATCTGTATGGGTAAGGCCTACATAAATGAGGCTGAAGTCAGCCCAAAGGTAAGTAGGATCATGAATTATAGTCTATAATGCGACTGAATTTGAGGAGGAGTTTCCATGTACGATGCGCTGCGTAAGTTTATTATAAATGATCTGATACGTGATCCCAGTTATGACTTAAAAAATGACGAACCGCTGATTTCCGGCGGCCTCATTGATTCGTTTTCTTTGGTCGAACTGCAACTGTTCATCGAGCAAGAATATGGCATTCACATTGAAGACACCGAACTCACAGCAGAATCTATCGACAAGGTAGACGATCTGATTGCTCTGATTAATGCCCGTAAATGAGCGTTGACATTCACTGAATGATATCGCGCCAAATCGCTTCCAAAACCATGAGCGCTGTCAAGTTGCGCATATTGTAACCATAGCGCAGATCGTCCGGCGAAAAATGCGCCGTTGCCAAGGTATTCAGGTTATAGCTGGGATGAATACCATCATCGCTGATACCTTGGTTCGGCAATCCCTGTAGCGCCTGCCAGTAGTCCCAGAGCAACACATCAAATGAACGGGCCGTATCGCGGATAATCTGGTTAAACTCCAATACCCGGCCGGCCTGTGCTGATCCTGGCTGATCGGGAATGGTACTCAGGACTGGAATGACTCCGTGTTCAATGGTCATCTGCACGATAGCACGCAGATTCATAGCGTATTCATCGCTGGGCATAAAACCAATATCATTCGAACCAAACATAATGAGAGCAATCGCGGGCTGATTAACGCGGTACTCACACTCCAACGGCGTTTCACTTTCCAGGCAAATGCCCACTGTCCGTCGTCGCGGATCAAGTACATCTGCCGTTGTCCAACCGCTGCGTGCCGATAGACTGGTATTCGCGAACGAATAATGATCGCGCAACGATGTCTGCGAAAAATAATTGATGACTGCCTGCAAATCATCGTAACCGTGTAGGTTATAGCTGCTGTTGCCAATAGGATCGAGGAACAAGCTGGTCGCGGTGATGCTATCTCCCACTTTTGAAAATACATCGGGATGATTGCCCATCGCCCGCCCATTAGCAAAGATACGATGCACAGTCTGTGTGGCATATGGCACGACACCAGACAATCCCTCAACTTGCACGCTGAGCATGATGGTATGCGCTTCAGGCGCTTCCGTTTTTGGGGTTGTTGCTGTAACAGGCAAAAGACCAACATCCCCCTCATCCAACTGGATAAAGGTATAAGTCAGCCAGCCAACTTGTCCCTGATATTCAGCCTGGAGCCAGGTTCCGCTTTGATTACGGCCGACAAATCGGACCGAAGCATTGATGGGCAGAATTGCTACCACATTAAAACCTGTTCCTGGCCCACCCCGCATGTTTACCATACCCAGTGTACGACCTGTCAGAGTAGTCTGTGCTATTGATATTGAGGACACCAAAATGATTATGCAACTGATCCATCGTACCGTGTGTAACATGAAGCCAACCCTCCTCGACGCCTAATCTTATCACACCTGCCATTCAGGTTGCATTGCCAACCATGCCCCTGCTAAACTATCCTCGTTCATCAAATGGAAAGGCTACAGTAACATGGCAAAACAACTCAAGACCTATTTGCCACCTGACCGCTATTTTGATCCTGATCCCCAGCAGAAATCCATCGCGGGCGGCTTGTACGATCAAATTGCGAATTTGCCTCTGATTTGTCCACACGGACATGTTGATCCAGCGATATTCGTTGATCCTGATTATTCCTTTGGAACACCTGCCCAATTGTTTATCATTCCCGACCACTACATCTTCCGTATGCTTTATTCTCAAGGTATTGCACTGGAAGACCTGGGAGTGCCCCGTATTGATGGGGGCAAGACCGAAACTGACCATCGTAAAATCTGGAAAATATTCGCCGACCATTTTTACCTGTTCCGGGGCACACCAACAGGCATGTGGCTGGCCCATGAACTGGTCAACGTTTTCGGTATCGAGGATAAACCCACACCTGCCTCTGCTGATGATATTTACGATCAGGTGACGGAGAAACTGGCCTCGCCGGAATTCCACCCACGCACCCTTTTCGACTCATTCAACATTGAGGTGTTGGCAACAACCGATGCGGCAACCGATCCATTGGAATATCACAAAAGCATTAACGAATCCGACTGGGAAGCCAACATCATTCCAACCTTCCGTCCTGATGCTGTCGTTAATTTGGATACCGAAGGCTGGCTCGATAACATCAAATTACTCAGTGAGCGCTCCGGCATCAATGTCAAGGATTACAAGACCTTCATCCAAGCACTGGAGAATCGGCGTGAATTCTTCCAGTCGATGGGAGCCAAAGGCACCGATCACGCAGCATTGACGGCATACACCACCCCCCTCTCTAACTCAGAAGCCGATGCGATTTTCCAGCGAGCGCTCAAAGGCACGTTTACTGCGGATGATGTAACCGCCTTTAGAGGGCATATGCTGATGGAAATGGCACGCATGAGTACCGAAGACGGCCTCATCATGCAGATTCATGTCGGCTCTTACCGCAACCACAATGCCAATATATTCACGCGGTTTGGGCGCGACAAAGGCGCAGACATCCCTACCCAGAGTGAGTTTACACGCAATCTCAGCCCCTTGCTTAGCACTTACGGGACAAACAAAGACTTCTCGTTAATTTTGTTTACACTCGATGAAACCACTTATGCTCGTGAACTAGCTCCGCTGGCTGGGCATTATCCCGCCGTTAAACTTGGCCCGCCCTGGTGGTTCCATGACAGTTGGAACGGTATCCGCCGCTTCTTTGACGAAACGATGGAAACAGCTGGCATCTATAACACCGCCGGATTTAATGATGATACCCGTGCATTCCCGTCGATTCCGGCCCGGCATGATGTCTGGCGCAGAGCAGCCGCTAACTGGATAGCTGGCCTGGTCATTCGGGGCATTGTGGATATGGATGACGCCAACTCCATGATCCATGATCTGGCTTATGGATTGGCCAAGAGCGCGTATAAACTTTAGGAGAGGGACTTGCACATTCTTTATTATAGGTTACAATCGGGATAGAAATTGGTTTGTTTTTATCCCGATGTGTTTTAAGCTTGATGATTAGAATTGTAACAATCATGCGGAAAAGGTAAATATGTTCCAATTCTGTTACGTTTTTGTCACACAAACCTATCTGTTTATATAATCATAAGGTGAAGTCTTTCGGTCAATTCGTATGTATCGATTTATGAGACTAACTGAAAACAAATTAAATTTGACATTGGGATGGATTAAGTGAAGTTTAAGGATCCATTGTTGGATTTCGAGCGATGGCATATGATCAAACACAACCTCCAATCTTAGTTTGCCATGCCAATCGGGATGCTGACTTTGCCTACACGGTCACGGCTCATCTACGGGATCGTGGTTTTGATGTCTGGATTGAACGCCTCGAACTCGACCCAGAAGTTATCCTCCCCCCCCTACCAGAACAATGCGGCGCAGTTATACCGATTATTTCCCAACCACTTACAGATAACTGGGCACACTTTGAGACCCACATCAGCCAAATCGACACCCAGGTGATCCCGTTCCTACTGGGCGATGTAGAAACAAGCAGCTTTGAAGAGTACGAACGCACCATTGATTTTGCACACTGGCAATCTGAACTGTTTTTCGAGAGCCGCCTGGAAAAGGCGGTCATTTACCTGCGCAATCACATCACCCCGGATGAAGCCGATATACCCAATGAAGAAACACGCTATATCAATCACACAGTTGCCAACATCCGGCGCTATCGTGGCTTCCTGGAACGAATTAGTCCACGTTCCGATGCACTGCCATCTGACAAACGCGCCATCTATGCGCAAAGTATGTGGGGACTAACTGGTGAGTTCACGATTCATGCAGAAGAAACGCATACCACCTATCAATTTCATGAACTACTGGAAACTTACCCCCGATTCGTACTGACAGGTGAATCCGGTTCTGGCAAAACCATCACATTATATCGGGCTGTCCTTGATCTTCTACGAGCCTATCAGGGCAGCCAGGACACTAACCCATTGCCTGTACGAATTGATTTGGGACATTGGGCAGAAGATACCCGCTTTGAAGATTTTCTTCGCTCACAAATTGTGCTGGGCAATGATCCTGTTTCGCTGGCAAAAGAAGGCAAGATCATTCTGCTGCTAGATGCTCTTGATGAGATGGGATGGCCCTGCGACATCAAGATCAATGCGCTCAGGGACTGGCTACACCATCATACACCCCATCAAGTAGTCATTAGCTGCGACGCCACCACCTATAGTGAGAAGTTGGACTTAGACCTGCCCGTTGTTCATCTGGAACCAATTGACCCGGCACGGATCCGGCAGTATATTTTCAATCATCTGGAACGAGACACAGCTGACGAACTACTCCGGCAATTGTTTACAGATAATCGCCTGGAAATTGATCTAGCACAGAACGCGCTGCTGCTGGCAATTATTGTCTCATACGTTCAAAATCAACCCGACGCGCCCTTACCAGGCCAAGAATCTGATCTACTCCAATGGTTCGTTCGGCATTCCTGGCAAGCCGACGAAGTTCTGTTTGAAGTCGCCCAGTCGGCTCTAGCGCGTCTTGCATTTGACATGATTGAAGACAATATGCCAAGTCTGGTCGATTACAATTATGCCCGCGTTCGGGTCGCCGACGACTCGTTCATCTTACAAGCGCTTGATTCCAATTTGCTGCGGATGCAAGACGGGAAAGTCGCCTTCCTTCACCGCAAGGTACGAGATTTCTTTGCTGCACAACATTTACTATCTGAAGGGGTATATACACGCCTTTCCTACCCCCAGGTAGATACCCAGGGTATCCGACATTCACAGCGTTGGGACGACATTATTCTAGCAGCCACCAGACTCAGCCAGGACGCTTCATTGATGATCGAACAGATCACAGAAGTTGATCCCTATCTAGCGTTAGAATGCATGATATACGGTGCGCAGATTGACGAGCGAGCACAAAAACTGCTTATCGAACGGTTCTTGAACCTGACCTTTGCATTTGAAGCAGATACAAGCGACGTTCTCATCCAAAAGTTATTGCAATCATTTGATGAACAAGCGCTCCTGCTGTTGATCGAAAACTGGCAACTACAAAGAACCGACGAGGGTACAACTATGATCTTAAGAAAACTCGGCCAGGACGCGGTTCGGTTACTCGCCGACATTCTAAAACGGGAAAAATGGCAGCGGCGCTCAGGTGCAGCCTGGGCCTTGGGCGAACTACGTGAACCTGCCGCTGTACCAAGCCTTATTGAAGCCTTGCGAGATGAAAATGAAAGCGTTCGCAATGAAGCGAGCCACGCACTATTACGTATCGGCAAACCGGCCATTCCGCGCATCGTGAGTTTGCTCAAAGACGAGGAAGCTAATATGCGGGCAGTTGCCGTCAAGTTGCTAGGCCGCTTCAAAGATCCTAGTACAGTTCCACACTTGATTGAGTGCCTGGGGGACAATGAGTGGCCTTTCCACGAAGAGGTCAGCATCAGCGAATTGGCCGCTATCTCGCTACGGCGTGTCGGCACACAAGATGCTTTGACTGCTGCCGAAAAATGGGGTAAACAGCACAAAGAAAACGTTGAACAGCCCGACGTTTTGGCACAACTAGCCCCCAATGACTTTGCATCAGAGCAATTGCTCGCCGAACTTGAGCATCCGAACTGGGAAGTGCGCCGTAACGCCATTATCCGGCTGGGTGAATCAGAAAACAATCTGGCACTGCCCTATATCATCAAGGCGGTCAGCGACAGCGACAGCTCAGTACAATTAGCTGCCATCAAAGCACTGGAAGAATTCTCCGGCAGCGATGCCGTTCACGCCCTGGTCTCTGCTCTCCGTACCGCTGATACTGCCATCTGTGATGCTGCAGCATTGGCCCTTAGCACGAAAGGTGAAGAGGCTTTACCTGGATTGATTGAAGCAATGACCGATCCAAGCGCCGATGTGCGCGGTGTCGCAGCGGAAGCCCTGGGCAAAATTGGCGATGAAGTCGCCATCCCCTTTCTGGTGGACGCCTTAACTGACACTGGCGAATTGCGCCTGGAAAACTCAAAAGTCAATGACATCGCAGTGAAGGCGTTGGAACGCATTGGGTCGGAGAAGGCCCTCTTCGCACTCAGCCAATGGCGCAAAGAACGCGGTATTGATTACGGTGTCCCCGTCGTTGAAGCACCAGACAACATACCCTTGCTCCTGTTAGATGACATGAGCAACACAGATGAACGCGAAGTCCTATTAAGATTCCTCGATACTGTACACAACCAAAACTGGCACGACAAACAGCAGGCTGTTCAAGAATTACGAGCCTATGTGCATGGCATCCAAGGCTCGGACGAAACGGTTTCAGAATTATCGAACGCATTGGGCAGTGAAGAGCCGCTTGTCCGTTGGACCGCAGCAGACGCTCTTGGTCAAATTGGTGACCCATCGGCTGGTCAAGCCCTCATCAATGCCCTCAACGATCCCAGTTGGACGGTGCGTGTAGAAGCGGTTCGATCATTGAGCGAGACCGAGGAAACTATCGCTGTTCCTGGCTTGATTCAGGCACTTGAAGACTCGAATGCGGTTGTCCGCGAAACAGCTGCTGCAACATTAGGGCAATTTGAAGATACCCGTGCTGTACCATATTTGATTGCCCTGCTCAGCGACCACGACAATTTTGTGCGGCAAGCGGCTGTGAATGCATTAGGCGAAATCGGCGATCCTTCTGCTTCGGCAGATGTCATCGCCATGTTGAAGGATCAAGACTACGCGGTTATCTGGTCAAGTGTGGAAACCCTTGGTAAACTCAAGGCCAAAGAGGCGGTATCGGTTCTACAACCTTTACTTACAGATACAACTCGCCCAAACTGGGAACAAAGACGAATGTGCGATGCCGTCGCAGAAACGTTGCAGCTTATTGGAACGTCACAAGCGCGGGACGCACTCAAACATCGAGGCCAAGCTTAAAGACAAAACAGGATTACACTCATGAAACTCTTCATCAGCTACGCTCGCGTTGATAAACCATACTGCGTTCAAATCGCAGAAACACTTGAAATTCACCAGATATGGTACGATCAGCGTTTGTATGCGGGTCAACAATGGTGGAAAGAAATCCAACGTCGGCTGGAATGGTGTGAAGGGTTTGTCTACCTGCTTTCACCCGAATCGGTAGCATCGAAGTATTGTATCCGTGAGTTTGAAATCGCGCAAGAATTGGGTCGTCATATCTTCCCGGTGTTGATTCACGAGGATACCGAAGTTCCAGCAGCCCTCAAGCATGTGCAATATGCAGACCTGAGCAATGGCCTGACGACAGAAGCCGTCAAAATGCTGCTCAATTCAATTTATATCGCTGAAGTCAAAATGCGGGACGAGACGCCTGCCAAGCCCAAAGAAGACATCTCCTTTGAGGAACCGCAGCCTGTCGAAGAACCTGTCTCATCACTCGATCTGGCTAGTATTGTTAGCAAAGCTGCTGAATCAATGGAAACTGGACATTATGATGATGCTGTGTTTTTGCTCAAACAGGCAGTTGAGCAAGGCCATCGCTCGCGCTTTATCAATCTGGAAATTCTGCTTAACGAAGCGGAAATCGCGCTCGAAAAACAGACTTATCTGCGCGAAGCGGAGCGTGAATATAAACCAATCGCTGAACTGGTCAAACGGCAGGCAACACGTAAATTGGGCTGCCAATGGTTCCAGGAATTCAGAGAAAGCTACCCTGATTATGACCCCGACAGTCTCATGAGTTTGTGCAATGCAGCATCATCTACGCCTTCCGTTGTTCCGATTATTGCTCCTGCCAAACCCAGATTCAACTTACCTATGCTGGAATGGTGCAAAGTGCCGGATGGTGTTGTCAGGGTCTCATCTAATGGTTCAAGTGATGAAGAGGAAGAAACGCATTATCTGGAAACCTTTGATATCAGCAAATATCCTGTGACCAACGCCCAATATCAGGCGTTCCTTGATGATGATACGGGTTACGCCAAGATCAGTTGGTTCGATTTTTCCCCAAGAGCACGTAAATGGCGGGAAGAAAACCAAGATCCCAGACCCCCTCGCTTCAAAGGGGATGACCGCCCCCGCGAAACCGTCACATGGTATGAAGCCCTCGCCTTTTGCCGGTGGCTGAGTGAAAAGACGGGCGAGACCATCACCTTACCCACCTGCTTCCAATGGCAGCGGGCTGCCCGCCGTGACGAAAAGCGGCTCTATCCTTGGGGCAATGATTTTGATGCTAGCCTCGCCAACACCCGTGAGGCGAAAATCAAGATGACGACGTTGGTTATGCGCTATGACCAATCCCTCAGTCCGTTTGGGGTGTACGACATGGCAGGCAACGTCTGGGAGTGGTGTTTGGATGCAGGGCCAAACGATTCCAGGGATCAAGATGGCGAGGACGTGCGGGCCATTTATGGTGGTTCATTCATTAGCGACTGTAAACGTGCCCAGACGCATTTCTCGTTTAATTTGAACCCAGAATACCACTATGCCACAATTGGTTTTAGGATCATCCGCAAAGAAAGCTAAGCCATCGTATACATGCTGGTATACATCCCATCTTGCATCAACAGATCTTGATGTGTACCCCGTTCGACAATTTCCCCTCTGTCCATCACCAGGATGAGATCAGCGTTGACAATCGTACTCAGTCGATGCGCAATGACGAAACTTGTCCGCCCCACTAACAATCGTTCTAATGCCGATTGAATCACCTTCTCCGTCTGCGTATCAATGTTGCTTGTCGCTTCATCCAGTATCAAAATGCGTGGATCAGCCAGTAGCGCCCGTGCAAACGAAATTAACTGCTTTTGCCCCGCCGAGAGCAACGTGCCGCCCTCCCGCACTTCAGTTTCATAACCGTTTTCCAGGTTGACGATAAAATCATCCGCGCCGACGGCTCCGGCA
Source organism: Phototrophicaceae bacterium (assembly GCA_965223785.1). Lineage (GTDB taxonomy): Bacteria > Chloroflexota > Anaerolineae > Aggregatilineales > Phototrophicaceae > CBDCXN01. Next base: position 5,142,407 of record OZ245017.1, read on the forward strand.
GCTTCTTTCACTTCCTGGTCGGTGGCGTCCAACCGCCCATAACGGATGTTATCCATTACCGAACCAGAGAACAGATAGGGTTGCTGCAAGACAACACCCATCTGACTTCTCAGGCTGTCCTGCGTGACTTTTTGCACATCATATCCATCAATTGAAACAATACCTGCTGTTCTATCGTAGAAGCGGGTTACGAGCTTGACCAAGGTTGTCTTTCCCGCCCCGGTATGTCCAACCAGCGCCACCGTGTGTCCGGCAGGCACATCTACACTAATGTCCTTGAGTACCGGTGTTTCCAGGTCATCGGCATAAGCAAAGCCGACATCAACAAAGCGGACATTCCCCTCAATTTGTGGCAGCTCATCGGCACCTTCTTCATCGACAATCTCAATGGGCGAATCTAGCAAATCAAAAATCTTGGCTCCTGCTGCCATCGTCGCCTGGAACATATTATAACGTTGTGCCAGCATCCGAATTGGGAAAAAGAACTGCCCAATGTACAAAACAAAGGTCAGTAAGGTAAAAATCGAAAGTTCCTGGCGCAATACAAGTGTCCCACCGACATACACCAAGGTACCCGTCGCTACGCCACCCACAAGCTCAATAGTTGGGAAGAACAAGGAGGCCACTAATGTCGCCCGTACCCCCGCGTTGCGGTGATCAAGGTCAATCTGATCCCTAAACCGATCATAATTATGCGCTTGCCGATCAAACGCTTGAGTCACACGGACACCATTAAAGGCTTCCGCCAGTTCGGTATTCACGATGGTATTAGTCTCCCTCACCCGCAGATACGTCCGACGAGCATAGATCCGCCAATAGTTGGCGATCACACCCAACACAACCAAGACAAACAATGAGACTAAGGACAGGGGCACATTGATGGCAAACATGGTGATAATAATACCCACTAAAATCAATGCATCGCGGAACGTCCCGACAACTGAGAAGGTGACAGCCTCACGCAAAACCGACACATCACTAATAACACGCGCAATCAAGCGCCCCGTTTCATACCGTGAAAAGAAGCCAATCGATAACTCATTGATGTGGGTAAACAGGTCATCACGCAACTGCTGGATTGCACGCTGCCCGGCCTTTGCCATAATCAAAATCTGGAAGCGGAAGCCCAGCGCACCTAACATCTGCACTATCATATAGCCAAAAACGCCAATCCCAACAATGGTCAGATCACCATGTTCAATGCCTTCATCCACTGCAAATCCAACCAGCGGTGGCCCCGCCACCTGTGCCATTACACTGAGGAGCGCGGCTCCCATCGCAATAACGATTTCACGCTTATAGGGCGATAGATACCCTAGAAGACGTTTGGTAATCTCCCAATCGAAGCCTACCTCATTCAATTCTTGATCGTCCACTCAGTGTCCTTCCTAATCGCCCGATCTGCCAACACGTTCCATGATGGCTCGGTATTCATCGGTTGCCAGCCGCCGATCTGCATATTCCTGCCGTTTACGCTTGAGTGTTTCCAGTTCTAACCGCACCCGTTCTTGATCCGCAAGCTGTAACTCGTAGATTTCGGCGTAATGTCCGCCCAATGACAGCAGTGAATCGTGCGTTCCACGTTCGGTGATCTTGCCATTCTCAAGAACCAGAATAAGATCAGCTTTCTGTACGCTATTAAGCCGTTGGGCAATGATAAAGGTCGTTCGCCCTTCCATCAGCCGATCCAACGCCTCCTGGATAAGATGTTCGGTCTTGGTATCAACGCTGCTGGTCGCATCGTCCAATATCAGAATACGTGGGTTAATCAACAGGGCACGGGCAATCGCCACACGTTGCCGTTGACCACCAGAAAGCGTCACGCCACGCTCACCAATTTCAGTATCATACCCATTAGGAAAACCTGTAATAAACTCGTGGGCATTAGCAGCTTCCGCAGCGGCAATAATCTCGTCTTCGGCAGCATCCGGCCGGCCATAAGCGATATTTTCACGAATCGTCGCTGAAAACAGCAGCGATTCCTGTAGCACAACACCAATATGGGAGCGGAGATCATTCACATCAACATCCCGGACATCGTACCCATCCACCCGGATCGCACCACCTGTGATGTCATAGAAACGCGGGATTAAGTTCATGAGCGAACTCTTACCAGAACCCGTTGGGCCAATAACAGCCACGACCTGCCCCGGACGGGCTTCAAAGCTAACGTCATGCAGAATTTCCATTGTATCCTTCTCATAGGCAAAGCACACGTTCTCGAACTCAACATGCCCTTCTATCTGGGGGAGTTTGATCGCATCTGGTTTATTCTGAATGGCCATCGGCGTATCTAGAATCTCAAAGACGCGCCCCGCGCTGCTGACCGCTTGTGTTGTTAGTAAAATGACAAATCCCAAGAAACGGATGGGCTGCGATAGTAAGAGAATATAGGCGTTGAACGATACAATAAGGCCAACCGTTACTCCAGCGATGCTGTCACGTTCCATAATCCCGCCGACAATCAGAATCAAGGCAGTCGAGATTGCGATAATAATGCTGCTGACCGGAATAAAGTTCGACCAACTCTGGAACAAAGATATGCGCTCATTGTAGAGTTCATCATTATCTGCCCGGAATTTGGCCAGTTCATAGTCTTCACGATTGAACGCCCGCACCACTTCTGCACCCAGCGCATTCTCCTGGATATGGTTGCCCAGCTTTTGCATGCGCTCCATGATCTTCTTCCATTTTGGGTCAACCGACATGGCGAAGTTGCGTGATAGATAGGCTAATGGAATAAGGGGAGCCAGCGCAATCGCCGCCAGCACCGGGCTGTTGAGAATCATGACTAATGTGATGATGGTGGTCAGGAGCAGCGTGTTTAGGCCATCGATCAATCCAAAGGCAAAGTAACGCTGTATCTCATCAACGTCACTGATCGCACGGGTGATGAGGGTGCCTGTTTCCGCTTTGTCATGATAGATGAATGACAAGTTCTGAACGTGATTGTAAACCTGATTACGAATATCATAAGCAATAAAGTGCGAGAGTTTCTCACCAAAGTAGCGAAACATAAATCCAGTTAAACCACGCAGCAAGCCCAATCCAACGATCAACAGACCCGCCGCCAGCATGTAGTTGCTGTCGTTGCGCACGATACCGATGTCAATTACATCACCTAAAATCGTCGGGATCGCTACCATTAGGGTGGTATTGCCTACAATCCCTATAAACGCCAACACCGCCCAGAAGCGATACGGCCGCAAATACACCATCAAGCGTTTCCAGGAAGCAATATTGCCCACAAGGAACTCCTTGCTCTATGACACATCAAAAACGACCCGCTACATTTGGGTCGCTTAAGTTAATCCTACACCAATTACCCACCAAAAGACATGGATGGGTTCTATATGGACTCAATTAAATCAACGTTTTTGTAACAAGATTGACCACTTTACCACTCGTTCCCTTGAACAGTTCATCAATCAATAACATGGAGACTGCTTTGCGGACGATATCCGAGTAAGTTGGATAAGCGTGCATCGTATTGACAATATCACGCAGCTTGAGACCTGTCTTTAAGACCAACGCAAACTCAGTAATCATCTCCCCTGCCCGATCTGCGACAATGGTCGCACCCAGTAACTCGCCACTGCCCCTATAGACTATCTTGATAAAGCCATCCATATCATTCTCACTGACAGCGCGGTCCCCTTTGGTCAATGGAAACATATACACCTTCACCTGATCGCCAAATTGTTCTTGGGCCTGTACTTCGGTTAATCCAACGTGGGCCACTTCTGGATCAACATATGTTACCCAGGGCATAACCATATCTTGCCCAGTGCTATTGACTATAGGAAAAAGCGCATTCGCCGCTGCGATTCCCCCCTGGAAGCTGGCATAATGGGTGAATTTAGGGGCGGCAGTACAATCGCCAATGGCGTAGATATGCTTGAGGTTTGTGCGCAGATACTTATCGACTATGATGCCACTTGTTTCATATATAACACCTGCCACATCAAGTGCCAGATCTTCGATATTAGGGCTACGTCCTACTGCAACCAGCAGCATATCACCCATAATACATAGGCCATTTCGTAGTTCGACTGAAATCTGCCCACCAGTCTGTGAAACCGATTCAACTAGTGCTGGAACAAAACTCACCCCTTCACGCTCCAGAACAGTCTGTATAACCTTTCGTGCTTCCAGTTCATCGTTTGGCAACAAGACTTCATCCATCAGCGTGACCTTCGCACCTAGCCGCGCATACGCCTGTGCCATCTCAGCCCCAATCGGCCCTGCGCCCATGACAAGCAGATGATCAGGCAGGCGATCATTCTCAAAAATGTTCACGTTCGTCTTGTAATCAACTGTATTGAGACCAGGAATAGACGGCACGGATGGACGTGCACCCACTGCAATCACAAACTTCTTGGCCTGTAGAGTTTGATCGCCGACTTGTATCGTATGGGAATCAATAAAACAAGCACTACCCATAACAAATTCAACATGATATTCTTCTGAAAACACATTCGGGGTTTCGTGCTGATACACACGCTGCACCGCATTCAGAATGTAGTCACGCACCGCAGTCATGTCTACATTAGGTTCAGTATTGCCCAGGCCATAGTCGTGCGCTGTTCGCATTGCATGGGCAACTTTCGCCACTTTGAGCAAGGCTTTGCTGGGCACACATCCCGTCCAGGTACAATCGCCACCCACGCGATCTTTCTCTACAATGGCAACTTGAGCATTCACTTTCCCAGCAAATCCCGCCGCCGTTAATCCTGCTGCCCCGGCACCAATCACAATCACATCGTACACGTTATGCTCCAAACAATAAAATTACATGAGATTCTTCTAAAAGTAACAAGACCTTAGTGATCGTGAATACAACCAATATGCCAGATATGCCCATCAACATCCAGCAAATCATCCGCTTCAACTGGCCCCCAGGTTCTCGGTTTGTAATGCGCTAATGGCGCCTGGGTGGCTTCCCAGCCTTCCAGAATCGAACCCATCAAACGCCAGGAAGCCACAATCTCCGTTTCATGGGCAAACAAGGCCGCATCACCTAACAATGCATCCAACAACAGCCGTTCGTAGGCTTCGGGAATCGCGCCCTCGCCAAAGGTCGAATCGTAGTGAAATTCAAGCTCCACCAGCCGCCCTTCACGAGAATCAGGCAACTTGGCCTCAAAGCCGAGGTGAATGCCTTCATCCGGTTGAATACAAATTGAAAGTGTATTGGGCAGTGATTGATCGCGCCGATGCGGGCCAAATAGTGCCAAAGGTGGACGCCGAAACTGAATCACGATTTCCGACAGTTTCTGCTTAAGCGCTTTACCAGAACGCAAATAGAACGGAACTCCTTGCCAGCGCCAATTGTCAATATACAACTTCAATGCAGCATAAGTCGCCGTTTTTGAACCTGGTGCGACGCCCTCGGCATCCAGATACCCGTCATATTGTGCACGAATAGTCTCATGCAGCTGGATGGGACGGATGGCATTGAGTACTTTTGACTTTTCAATGCGCAGGTCGCGGGCGCCAAGTGAGATCGGTGGCTCCATCGCCGTCAATGAGAGCAACTGCGTGAGATGATTCTGGAACATGTCGCGCATCACACCCGAACGATCATAGTAATCGGTACGATGTCCCACATCAACCGACTCAGCGACGGTGATCTGCACATTGTCAATGTAATTGCGATTCCAGATCGGCTCAAAGATCGTGTTGGCAAAGCGCAGAAACAGGATGTTTTGTGCTGTTTCTTTGCCCAGATAATGGTCAATCCGATAAATTTGCTCTTCGTCAAACGCAGAATGCACAATATCGTTGAGCTTTTGAGCAGATTCCAGATCATAGCCGAAAGGCTTCTCGACCACGATCCGCCGCCAACCATCAGTTTGGGTTGCCATACGACTTGACTTGAGGTTGTTCAAGATAGGTTCATAAAGGGATGGTGCTGTCGAGAGATAATACAGGCGATTATCTACACCCCGTTTGTGGTCAATGATAAATTGTTCCAGCGTGCCAAAGGAATCGGCTTCGGTTGCATTCCCCCGCACATAGAACACCGATTCTGAGAACGCATCCCACTGGTCACTCGTATAGGTATCGCCGCTGAAATTCTGAACGCCAGCCTGTACCTTTGACCGAAACTCATGGTGGCTGAGGGACGAACGGGAGACACCAACAATGACGAAATGCTGCGGGAGGCGCTGCTTAAGATACAGATTATACAGACCTGGGATGAGCTTGCGCTGGGTTAAGTCACCCGATGCACCAAAGATGACAATGGTGACACAATCTTTGACTTCTGGCTGAGACATTCTTAGCTACTCCGACTTGATGGGGTGCCCACCGAACTGGTTACGCATCGCTGCCAGTAGCTTTGCTCCATAGCTCTCGTCTTGACGACTGGCAAAGCGTGCAAAAAGCGCCATCGTGATAACAGGTGCAGGCACATCCTGGTCAATGGCTTCGAGGATTGTCCAGCGGCCTTCGCCTGAATCGGCGACCCAACCTTTAATTGTGGCAAGATCAGCATCATCTTTCAGCGCTTCGGCCGTCAGGTCAAGTAACCAGGAACGCACCACACTACCAAAGCGCCAGATTTCGGCGATCTGGTGTAGATCAAGTTCGAAATCTTCTTTGGCCTTCATAATCTCAAAGCCTTCGGCATAAGCTTGCATCATCCCATATTCGATCCCGTTGTGGATCATCTTGACGAAGTGCCCAGAACCAGAGGGGCCAACATGCCCCCATCCTTTTTCTTTATCAGGGGCCAGCGTTTCCAAGATGGGCATGATCTGATCGACAGCTTCCTTTTCACCACCAACCATCATACTATAGCCCTCAGCCAGCCCCCAAACACCGCCACTTGTCCCAACATCAACGAAGTGAATGCCTTTGCCTTGGAGCATCTCGCCCCGGCGCATGGTGTCTTTATAGTTGCTGTTGCCACCATCGATCACAAGATCGCCTTTAGCGAACACTTTAGTAATGCCTTTGAGCGTGTTTTCGGTTGGTGCACCTGATGGAACCATCACCCAAGCAACACGCGGGGCTTTGAGTTTTTCCGCCATTTCAGCCAGATTCTTGACCCCAGTTGCACCATCAGCCTCAGCTGCTTTGATCGCATCGTCACTCAGATCGGTAACGACGAGTTCATGCCCGCCTTGCATTAGGCGACGAGTCATGTTCGTGCCCATTTTGCCTAGTCCAATCATTCCAAGCTGCATTGTTCCCTCTCCTCTTGTTTGGCGTATTGTAACCCACAACCTATTCAAACCAGAACGGATTTGTCCAGGCAGCCTTGCCATGACGGTCTCGTACTGTTATTCGAGCAAAGGGACTACTGAAATTCTGCAAACTCAATTCACCACCCAACATCCCCTCACCTCGCAGACTCACAGCACGGGAAGCTAACCCGGTCACATAGATTCGATCTGCTGGCGAACAGGTCACAACCACCTTGTCACCAGGCGTCAGTTCTACGTCGTAGATCGCTGGCCCAGTGCTGGAATAATAGTGTCCGGCTTTGAGTGCAGTCAGCAAAGCATCGGGTTCCAGGCTCTCCACTTTGACCTGTACCCAACCCATATGCACATCTTCCCGATTAGGTTCAAAATGGGCGTCATCAGTAGCACAGGCCAGATACCGATTGCCACCTGCTGACAGAATATCCAGCAGATGCCAACTATCTGCCCGGTCATTATGACTGTAGGCAGTCGCATTGAAAATTTCAACCGCATGAATCTTACCCAGTGACAGCACGTCCGCCTGCGTCACTGAATACCAATTTGGATGGGCAGCGGCGACATAAGCTCCCATATCTAATGCCCGCTGGGCGATCTGGGGCCCTGTTTCACCTGGCTGCGGTGATGCAAAATCAAGCGGCAGACCCACCGCCAAGATATGCCAGAGTTGGTTGAATTCCGTCATTCCGGTGTGGAGTTCCGCGCCGATGATGGTCGTAAACGTATCTGTTCGGAAGGATGACGTATCAGTAATCTCAAAATTAAACTGCTCCAGAAAATGATCGGTCAATGCCAGAAAGTCATAGCCCGCCCGTCGATAGACTTCGCAGACTGCTTCAGGCGAAAGATGCCCGTCGGATACAGTTGAATGGGTGTGTAGATTGCCCTTGTAGAATGAACCGGGTTGGTCAAATGGTAGTCTGTTCATGGGCCTGCTCCTTCGTAGTTTGATGATATACATACCAAATCTACACGATCAAGTTCAAAAACAAAAAGAGCCAACGAAACGTGTCAGCTCTTGGTAATTGTCTGCCTATGCCTGTTTGCTTACTTGCGTAGGCGCGGATCAAGCGCATCGCGCAGGCCGTCACCAATGAAGTTCACGCACAGCACTGTTACTGAGATCAGCATACCAGGCCAGAACACCAGCGCAGGGGTAATGGTCAGGTAATCTTTGCCATCAAACAACAAACGCCCCCAGGTTGGGAAGTCCGGTGGGAAACCCAAACCAAGAAACGACAGCGCCGACTCAGTAATAATTGCACCCGCAACACTGAATGTAGCGGCGACGATCACAGGGCTGAACACATTAGGCAATACATGACGGACCAAAATGCGCAAATCGGACGCACCAACGCTGTGTGCTGCCAGCATAAATTCACGTTCTTTCACAGAGAGCACTTCGCCCCGTACCAACCGGGCGGTGGGCATCCAGTTCAACATACCAATCACAACCACAATTAGGATGAAAATACCAACTTCCGGTCCGAACTGCTTGCGCAAATCATCCCGGAACAACATCGTAATCACCAGCAGCAGCGGAAGAGTCGGCAGTGCAAAGAACAGATCAGTCAGCCGCATCAGGGGGTTGTCCAGACGCTTGTAGTAGCCCGAAAGGACACCGATAAATGTCCCCAGTGTCATCCCAATCAACATTGAGACAATACCCACCAACAATGACACACGACCACCTGCAATACAGCGAGCAAGTGTATCGCGCCCCAGATTGTCTGTACCAAACGGATGCTCTGCAGTCATCCCAGAGTAAGCATCCACAATATTAATATATTCAGGGTCTAAATCCCAGATCAAATCACCCAACGCAACGAAGGAACAGATGATACCCAGGACAATAACAGCCGCCATTGCCATCCGATGCCGCCGGAACTGACGCCACACATCCCCCCAGAGTGTCCGCGCTTGTTGAAGCTCTTGCTCTTCGAGGACAAGGTCTACAGGTTTTGCTGTCGCAGCCATTCGTTTATTTCCTACCTAGCTATAACGGATTCGAGGGTCCAACACCGCATACAGCACATCCGCTACGATGTTAAAGAGAACAATCAATACGGCAAAGATGAAAGTTAAGGTCTGCACTGTCGGCAAATCCCCGCCTTGGATTGAGAGAATAAGTAATTGTCCCAGCCCGTTCACACGAAAAATCTGCTCGGTGATGATGGCTCCTTGGAAAATCTGAGGGATGCCCAGGGCAATCAGGGTAATGACAGGAATGAGACTATTGCGAAGCGCGTGACGGCTTACAACCATACGTTCATTCAGCCCTTTAGATCGGGCGGTACGAACGTAATCTTGGTTGAGGTTATCGAGCATGGATGAGCGTGTAAAACGGCTAAGCTGTGCCGTTGAGTACAGCGCCAGTACCGTTACAGGCATGACCATCTGCCGTAACTGCACAATCAAACTATCAAAGTCGGTCACTCGATGGGTTGTGTTATACACCGACGGGAACCACTTCAGTTCAACACTGAATATGATGATAAACACTAATCCTGTAAAAAAGGTCGGGATCGAGAACCCCACCATGGCAAAAAATGTCCCCGCCTGATCGAATATCGAATATTGTTTATAGGCAGAGAACACCCCAATCGGGATCGCAATAATAATGGCGGTGACGTAGGCTGTCCCCACCACCCAGAGGGTTTGGGGTAATCGTTGAACAATTAAGTCTACAATTGGGCTGCGGGTCGTCCAGGAGATATAACGCAAGCGATTCTCTGAATCACCGACAGTAATCCCGGTTGTTTCCTCCAGAATGTTTAAAGGTTCATTGATAAAAAACTGGCGCAGCCATTTGACATATTTGACCATAAACGGGTCATCTGCGCCCATTGATTCACGAATTTTGGCACGAACTTCCGGCGGGATAGTCAGCGGCAAATTTCCTACCGGGTCTGCAGGAGATAGGTCTAATATTGCAAAAACAACAAAACTAATTCCAATTAAAGTGGGGATGGCAATTAACAGACGCCGAATAATGAATTTGCTCACGATAATCCCTCAAACAACTTCTATAGAAAGGGGCGAGCAATCGCCCACCCCTTTGATGGACAACATTTAGCCGCCTGCACGAACCCAGTCGGCAACGTTCCACAATTCGGAGTCCCATGAATTCATACGGACACCTTCAATAGTGTTGCTGTGAGCAGAGACATCGCCACGATGGACAAGCGGGATCATGATACCAGCCTGAACCAACATATCATTCATCTGCTTAGCCAGTTCAATCCGTTCTTCCAGAGCAGCCGTTTGTGCCATCTCATCAACAAGCGCTTCGTAATCGGCATTGCACCAACGTGGGATATTGTTACCAAGCCATTGGTTTTCTGGGGCGGAAATTTCATCACATACCCAGTTGCCCATGTAGGCTTCAGGATCGGTTCCAGCAAAGTTGTTGGTGTACATTTCGATGTCAGCATAGAACTTGCCATAGGTGTCGGGACTAGCGGGATCACCACCGAAGAAGACACCCGCGTCAATATTGCGCAATTCGGTTTCAACACCAATTTCCGACCACCACTGTTTAACCAAAGCCTGGGTACTCTGGCGTACAGCGTTGGTTGAAGTTTGATACAGGATAAACAGCGGCACACCATCTTTTTCCCGAATACCATCATCATCGGTGTCAACAATCCCTGCCTCATCAAGCATGGCATTGGCGGCATCAATATCCTGAACCAGACAGTCATTGTTCGCCTCTGAAGCATAGATTTCGGGGCCAGACAACACGTTACAAGTTGCACGGCCAGCGAAACCATAAAGCTGTTCAGCCAGTAGGCTACGATCAATAGCCTTGGAGAGGGCCTGCCATATTGCTGGGTCGGTTAGGAAGGGATGGGCATTTGCACCTTCCATATAGATTGAGCGATCATCGCCAAGCTCTGGGTCAGGATTGGTTTGATTAACAATCAGGCGCTCAACACCACTACCGAAGGAGGCAACCACAGTCCCCAAACCTGCTTCTTCCATGCGGGTTAAGATTTCAGGTGCAATTTGGAGGTTCCAAGCATAATCAGCTTCACCCGTTTCCAAAACGGCACGGGCTGCTGATTCTGCGTCACCGCCACCCTTGAAAATAATCCGCGAGAAGTACGGTTTGCCCTCTTCACGATAGTTTGGATTGGGCATATAGGTAATCACATCATTAGCACGGAACTCCTCAACAATATAGGGACCAGTGCCAACTGGGTTAAAGTTCTGTTCTGTGCAATTCTGGGCAGCAGCACCCAAACAATCCGCAAATTGAGCCTTCTGAATCACAGGCACAGTTGCGCCAACAAACGGACCATAGGGATATGGCTTGGGGGCATCAAATGTAATGGTGACCGTACGATCATCAACTGCTTCGACCGACTCTACATTCTGGAAGTTCGAAAGCGCGTTACAACCCATATCTGGGTGCACACAGTATTCCCAGGTAAAAACAACATCTTCTGCCATGACAGGCGTACCATCTGACCACAGCAATCCTTCTGAGAGTACCCAGGTGATGCTGGTCAAGTCTTCAGCAACACCACCGTTTTCTATGGTTGGTACTTCATCAACCAACGCAGGAACAATGTTGCCCGTTTCATCATATTTGGCAAGTGGTTCTGTAACAAGCGATGCAGCATGAATATCTTTTGTACCACCAGAGAGATACGCATTCACGGTGGATGCGGCCTGCCAGTACAGGATGTTCAGGGTATCATCCTCCTGCGCAGAGATCATCCCAAATGCACCCGTTGCCACAAGAACAATCAAGAGTACACTCACGAACTTCAATGTAGCATTTTTCATGTCGTCTCCTTAAAGACTGGCTTAAAAAATAAGTGTTGAGATTAAGCGAGTATAACCTGTGATTAGGTGTGTTGCAATGTTGCCCAATCTTGGGTAGTGATGAATTTCGCGGAGATAACTTGACAATTGGAGAAAGCGCCCGGATACAACCATGAAAAGCATGAATCAAGCCCACCCGCTTCCCATCAAGGGCCTGTCAGCCCCTAAATACAGAACACACGTTCTGCAGCACGTTCACTCAACCCACGCTTTTTCAACTAAACTGAATCTACGACTGACCAACTCACTTGACACCCGTTTTTGCTGCAAATTGCAGCAACTCTCCCCTTTTCTCCCATGTTGCGGCAAACTTTTTTGTTTGCTGCCGCAACAAGCCATGAAGTCACCCTTTTGCCCCAAATCTCAGCAAATTGTTATAGAACTGGCGTAACCGCTTTATAATGAGGATACTATTAGTGATGGGATAAAAGACACTTCGGGGTAATACCATGGTGGACTTTCACGGCCCCAACGCGGGTTATATACTTGAGCTTTACGAACGCTTTCGTCAGTCGCCAGATTCGGTTGACGAGGAAACTCGGCGCTTTTTCCAGAACTGGACTCCCCTTTCGGACAACGGACGGGTAATATCAGCTGAGATTCCATCGACAGAACCTGCTCATGTCGCGGGTGCAGTCAGCTATGCCCAGGCCATTCGTCAATTTGGTCATTTGGACGCCAAACTTGATCCACTGGGCAGCGAACCTCCTGGCGACCCTGAACTTTCACCCCAAGCACATGGCATAACGATAGATGACTTGAAACGATTGCCTGCCAGCGTGATTGACAGTCCGGCTGCTGCGAGGGCGGCGAACGCACATGAGGTCATTGAAGCCTTGCGCAAGGTTTACTGCTCATCAATTGGTTTTGATAACGACCACATTCATCAGTCAGATGAACGTCAATGGTTACGGGAGGCAGCCGAATCACGGCGCTACCAATTTGAACAAGACCCTCAAATTGCGGTTCGGCTGCTGGATCGCTTGACACAGGTTGAAGCCTTTGAACACTTCCTCCAACGCAGTTTCCCGACCAAGTACCGCTTTTCCATTGAGGGACTGGATATGATGGTTCCCATTTTGGACGAGATCATAGCGAATTCGGTTGATGTCGGCATGACTAACATAGCGATTGCGATGGCCCATCGGGGTCGGCTCAATGTGCTGGCGCACATCATGAACAAGCCCTATCAGGAAATCCTGGCAGACTTCAAAGACCCCCTGATGCTCCAGGAAATGCGTGATGCAATCGGCTGGACGGTGGGCGATGTCAAGTATCATAAAGGTGTTGAACGCAAATTCGACCAGCAAACCACAACTACAGCTCTCACGGTGACGATGCCGCCTAATCCTAGCCATCTAGAAGCCATCAATCCAGTGGCAGTGGGCATGGCGCGTGCCGCTGGAACCAAAGTCAATCATCCGGGAGAACCCTATTTCAATCCTGACCTCACCATGCAAATTCTGATTCATGGTGACGCCGCTTTCCCTGGCCAGGGCAGCGTCGCCGAGACATTTAACCTGTCACGGCTGCCAGGATACTGGACAGGGGGTACAATTCATATCATCGTCAACAATCAGATCGGCTTTACCACCCATCCTGAAGATGGGCGTAGCACGCTTTATGCCAGCGATCTCGCCAAAGGCTTCAAAGTCCCCATTATTCACGTCAATGCTGATGACCCTGAAGCCTGTATAGAAGTGGCACGCCTCGCGTTCGCCTATCAGGACTTATTTGAACGCGATATTCTGATTGATCTGATCGGCTATCGGCGCTATGGTCATAATGAACTGGACGAACCAAGCTTTACCCAGCCGATTATGTACAAGACCATCCGAAAACATCCGACAGTCCGCCAATTGTGGTCGAGCCAGCTCGAATCAGCAGGGATACTACAAAGCAAGCAAACGGAAGATATTTTACAAAAGCACAATCAGAAACTCCAGGAAGCCCACGACACAGAACAATCGACGTTAGGAGAACCCCCTCCACTTGCACCGCCACCAGGAGCCGCTGAGCATATTGACACATCCGTTTCAGCAGAACGCCTCAATGCCATCAATGATGCACTCGAAACCAGCATTGAAGGGTTCAAATTCTATTCACGCCGTCTAGAAAACACGATACGCGCTCGCCGTGCTGCTCTCCGCAATACCAAAACACCCAATATCGATTGGGCGACAGCTGAAGAACTCGCCTTTGCTACCCTGCTTGAAGATGGCATCCCCATCCGCATCACCGGGCAGGATTGCGAACGCGGGACATTCAGCCATCGTCATGCTGTCCTGCGTCATTCAGACACAGGCGATGCTTTCACCCCGCTGCAAAATCTAATCCAAGCGACAGCGGCCTTTGAAATTCACAACAGCCCACTTTCAGAAGTCGCGGCACTTGGCTTTGAATATGGCTACAATGTGCAAGCCCCCGAACGATTAGTAATCTGGGAAGCTCAATATGGCGACTTCACCAATAATGCCCAGACCATCGTTGACGAATTTATTCTTTCTGCCCGCGAAAAATGGGGGCAGACTCCTTCGCTGGTGATGCTACTTCCACACGGCCACGAGGGTGCAGGGCCGGACCATTCTAGTGCTCGTCCTGAGCGCTATTTGCAACTGGCGGCCAAAATCAATGTACGGATCGCCTATCCAACCAGCGCCGCCCAATATTTCCATCTGCTGCGTCGACAAGCGCTCCTGTTACAAACGGATCCACTGCCATTGGTCATCATGTCACCCAAAAGTCTGTTACGGAATCCAGATGTCGCATCCTCACTAACTGACCTCAGTGAAAACCATTGGCAACCGGTCATTGCTGATCTTGATGTCGAGCAAGCAGCAGTTGATCGTCTTGTGTTTTGCAGCGGAAAATTCTATCTTGATCTGATCGGCAGCGAACATCGTGAGCAGCATCCAAACGTGGCAGTCGTCCGTGTTGAGCAGCTTTATCCTTTCCCAGTTGCCAAGTTGAGGCAGGTTATCCAGTACTATCCTAGCATTCAGCAGATCGTATGGGCACAGGAAGAGCCCAAAAATATGGGAGCCTGGGAGTTTATGGGGTATCGTTTGAAGAAGCTGGTTGGTATGGGTACACCCGTGAACTATGTCGGACGGCGGCGTAGTTCTAGCCCAGCTGAAGGGTCATCCACAGCCCATAAAGTCAATCAGTCCATGATTACTGAATACGCCTTTAATTGGAAGTTCGACCAGGAGTAAGGTAATGAATATTGTTGTTCCTGAACTGAGTGAGAGTGTGGTTGAGGCTACTGTATCTGAATGGCTCAAAACGGAAGGCGATGCCGTTGAAGCAGGTGATGTCGTCGTCGTGCTAGAGACGGACAAGGTTTCGCTGGAAGTCACAACCGATACCAGCGGCGTCCTGAGAAAAATCGAGCGCCCTGAAGGCGAAGATGTAGTGGCGGGTGAAGTGCTGGGGGTGATCGACGGTGCAGATGACGGGCAACCACCTATCACCAAGAAGCAAATCGTCGAAGTCGCACCACCTGTAAAAGCCGAAACAGGTGGACAGAAAGCCACACCCGTTGCCCGCCGGGTCGCGGCTGCCCACGATGTCGACTTGCAGGATGTTCCCCCCAGCATGGGCAAAGTGCGCAAAGCTGATGTGCAAACCTTTGTCGCCGATTCCGCGCCGAAAGCGCCCTCACGCGCTACCCAATCCCCTGCGGCTCACCACACACAACCCAACATAAATGGCAACCGTGGTGAAGAACGAGTGCGCATGTCCAGACGCAGACGTACCATCGCTTCCCGATTGGTGGAAGCACAACATACGGCTGCCATGCTAACAACTTTTAACGAAGTGGATATGAGTGGTGTGATGGGCCTGCGTTCGCGGCGTAAAGAAACCTTCAAGGAAAAGTATAACGTCAGCCTCGGCCTCAGTTCATTTTTCGTCAAGGCTACCATCGGCGCACTCAAAACATTCCCGCGCCTCAATGCCGAAATCCAGGAAAACGAGATTGTCCTCAAGAAATACTATGATATTGGGATTGCTATTGGTGCAGAAGAAGGCCTGGTCGTTCCTGTTTTACGCAATGCAGATCGCATGTCCTTCGCTGAAATTGAGAAGCAAATTCGCCTTTATGCACAACAGGGCCAGGATGGTACCCTATCCGTCGAGGCGCTCATGGGTGGTACTTTCACCATCACAAATGGGGGAGTCTTCGGTTCAATGCTGAGTACCCCTATCCTGAACCCACCCCAAGTTGGCATTCTTGGCTTACATGGAATCAAAGATCGTCCGATGATCATTGATGGCGAAATTGTCATCAGGCCGATGATGTATCTCGCATTGACCTATGACCATCGTATTGTTGATGGACGCGAAGCTGTCCAATTTCTGGTGCGTGTCAAGGAATTAATTGAAGACCCAGAATCGCTCTTGATTGAAGGCTAATAACACAACGCGGGTGGACCAGGTAGTCTGCCCGCCCTATTCCCTCAAAATGTCCTTGTAGATGCCGGGAACCGATCCCTCAATTTCAACTGCACCGACCAAGGACTTATAGAAATCAAGTGGCCCTGCCGCCCCGATGATGGCATAAGCATAGCCCATCGCCCGCATATCATGGAGCGCAACCAGCAGCAGTGCTTTGCCAACACCCCGCCTACGCTGCGCTTCAGCCACCCCAGTCGGCCCAAAAAAATTCTTCTGAGTCGTCTCATAACAAGCGAAACCGAGCATTTGCTCGTTTTCAATAGCAACAAAACAGGTCGGCGGATTATTGCCAAATGAAACATCACATTCACTGCGCCACAACGGGCTAAAATGCTGCTCCACCCAGTTGACAACCACATGCTTTTCAGGTGCGAGCGCCCGCCGGATTATGATCCCCTGGGCTTGCAGTTCAGCTAATACAGTTTCCAGCGGCGGCAGTTCATAAAGTTTGACCAGCAGATCACTCATCCCATCATCCTATCACAGCATGTAAATGTCCGTTTGTAGCCTCTAGTTTCTCTTTAGCTTCAGAACGTGGTACGCTCAGCTTGCCCATCACAATCGCAACTTTAACGTTGTTTCCAGCCTCTTTCAGCAGATCGACCGCCTGCTCATAAGAGACACCTACTACCTGCGCGATAATCCGCGAGGCGCGATCCACCAGCTTTTCATTCGTTGGCTGAACATCCACCATCAAATTTCCGTAGACCTTGCCCAGTTTAATCATCGTTCCGGTACTAAGCATATTGAGTACTAACTTCTGAGCGGTTCCCGCCTTCATCCGGGTTGAGCCTGTGACAACTTCCGGTCCGACTGGTAACGGTATGGCTATCTGGGCTGCCTCAAGCAACGGCGATGGGTCATTACAGGCGATGCCAATTGAAGCTGCATCGATTTCATTGGCTAATTCTATCGCACCCAACACATAGGGTGTACGCCCACTGGCGGCTATCCCCACCACACAATCTGGTGCAATTGGGTTTAAGGCCATCAGGTCATCTCGTCCACCCTCCCGGCTGTCTTCAGCGCCTTCGACTGAGCGCATGATCGCATTATATCCGCCCGCAATAATGCCCTGCACAAGCGCCGGCGGCGTTCCATACGTGGGCACACATTCCACGGCATCCAAGATTCCCATTCGCCCGCTTGTCCCCGCACCAATGTAAATCAGCCGCCCACCTGCTTGAAGCCGTTCGACAATCGCATCCACCG
This sequence comes from Phototrophicaceae bacterium, assembly GCA_965223785.1. Taxonomy (GTDB): domain Bacteria; phylum Chloroflexota; class Anaerolineae; order Aggregatilineales; family Phototrophicaceae; genus CBDCXN01. The sequence goes on from OZ245017.1 coordinate 5,160,121, forward strand.
CCAAAGTGATTTGCGGAATCGCTTGTGCAACTGTTCGTGCGATGCTCGCATCCTGTTGATTAATAACTGTCAACATCTCCTGCGTCGAGAGGCGATCAATATGCGAGGTATTAGGGTTCTGTTGTTCGGTCAGCATTCTGTTTCCTTAACTGTGCTAGCAGCGCCGCCCCTATTACCGGGGGATAACTTGCTTGGGGGATGCTCTCAAGTCTCAGTGCAGAACATAAACATTCACTCAGTAAATTTGGACGTTGCAGCAATCCACCCGCAAAGGCAAAATCGGTTTCTACCATTTCCAGTCGTTTCATGACTGTCGTCACATGTAGAGTCAATGCATCACAAGCCGACTGAATGATCTGCTGGGCAACGCTGTCGCCAGCGGCAGCCGTATTCATCACCAACGGAGCCAGCGCAGCCACATCATGGTTTCTTGGCATATGATACAGCCAATGAATCAAGTCGAGGGGATCATTCAGTTCAAGGCGTGTCGTGATGGCATCAATCAGTTCCGTTGAGTCGCCACGTCCATCTATGGCTTGAACAACCGCTTGCAACGCATCCAACCCGATCCGAAAGCCGCTGCCCTCATCCCCGATCAAATAGCCCCAGCCACCGACCTGCGCCGATTGCCCGGTAGCATTGACACCAAACGCAACACTGCCCGTTCCTGATAATATGAGAACGCCTTCGTGTTTCCCCAATGCGCCGACCAATGCAATCTCGTGGTCAGATGACGGGACAACAAAACACCCCGGCAATATGCCTGCGATAACCTGCCGCAGCCATTTCTCAGAATGATACCCGCTCGCGCCCGCGATTCCCACACCAACACCCTGGATCTGATCGGCTGTAAACTCTGCTTCCTGAAGCGCCTGCTTGATCGTTTTTTGAACTCGTGTTGCGGCGTGTTCGCGCCCCCAAATGTTCGGATTAACGCCATCTACACGTATCTGATGCAATGGAGACATGTCGGAACGGACAATTGCAACCCGCAAATTGCTGCCACCCCCATCCACACCCAGCCAATAGATCATGGCAATCCTTGTGCAATCAGCGTATGAATCTCAGGGCGGAACGCCAGAATACCTTGCCCTTCACGTCCAGGATAAACTCGGTTCGTCAGGCAACCAACCACCAACGATTTTTCAGGATCAATCCACAACGATGTCCCGGTGAACCCTGTATGTCCATAACTACGCACTGAGAAATCATGTCCTGCGGATGGCTTATTCAGACTACGCAGCATAAAGCCATAGCCCATCCGATAAGAAGCATCGCTGCCTGTACGGTATGTTGTGGCCTGCTTCATCAAACTAGTATCAATGCCCAAGCACGTATCTTCTTCTAACCAGGCTTTACCGAAGCGTGTGATATCATGAGCAGAGCCAAACAGACCTGCATGTCCAGATACACCACCCAAACCACAGGCATTTTCATCATGTACTTCGCCCCAGCACCGCCTTTGCCGCCAGCGCCTATCAATCTCAGTAGGGACAATCTGTTCCCGTGTGATCCCGTTCTGCATTGGATTATAGATCAAACTATTAAGACCCAACGGTTCAAAAATGGACTGATGCAATGCAACGTCCAACGGCTGGTTACTGAGTCGGGATACAACTTCAGCTAACATAATCAACCCCAGATCACTATAATGTACATTCTCTCCCGGCAGATCGACAAACGGGTACTTTGTGATTGCGTCTATACCATTCGCCCAACGGTCTTGACGCGAAATAGGATCAACTGCTGACGGAATCTGATCTGCCACAGCATCAAAAACGGCACGCCAGGGCGGTAAACCGGAGGTATGCAGGAGCAACATCTCCATTGTCACATCGGCCGGATCAACCATAATATCAGCAAAGCGATCAGGTGTTGGCAGACATTCCCAGGTAATGGGGTCTTGCCCGCCATCTATTGATCTCAGTCCTCTCTGGCCAAACTCTGGCACAACATCCACCAACGGTGTATCCAACGCCACCTTGCCCGCACTTACCAACGACAGAAAAGCCGTCTCAGTAAACAGTTTCGTCACTGATGCCAGATCGAACAAACTGTCAGGCGTAATCGGGATAACTGCCGTTTCGGGGTCAATCCAGCCCCAGGCCGCATTAATCAGGCACTGCCCCTGATGATAAACAGTCAAAGCACAAGCAGGGAACACACCAGCATCAATATAGTGGTCAATACAGTCATGGAGTTGAGCCATTAATTCAGGGGGTAAATTGTTTTCAACTTCAGTCAATTGCCTCATCAAGAATCTTTCATTTTAGAGGCACAGGTAACGTTGCCAGTGCTTCATACTTACCAAACAGAATAGCAGATGCGGCTTTGAGTGAGGGCATACTATCACCACACATGCACAACACCGTCCCCGCCCTATCCAACACACCTGCATCATAAGGGTTGCGTAGACAGAGTAAAATCACGTTTTGAGCGCGATCAATCAACGCCTGTGCCAGTTCTCGCGGTTCATCGTAAAGATGTACGCTACGAGTTGCCAGCACCAAAACTCGTGATGTTTCCGCCAGACGATACACACGTCCCAGTTCATCAGCAGTTGCGGTTAATGGTTGTATGGAGATTGATGGTAGCTGGGGTGCATAAGGTTTGCAATAGTTCACCAATGTGGTTGCGTTATCGGCCTCCAGTGCCTCACTATCCTGATGCGGGGCGAACTCAATCACGCCCACATCAGAGGTGTTGCCTATCAACGGAAAAACTGCTGGATTAACCTTGAGTAGTACCGCCCCCGCAATAGCAGCTTCCTCCGCCAATTGTTGATGTTCGTCCGAAGCAATAACTTCAATGGACGGCTGATTGCATATGGCATATTGCGCCTTGAGTGCCTGAATCCGCGCTATCGATTGATTCAGTTGTTCGGTTGAGAGACGTCCATCCCGCGTTGCTGCCAGCATTCCTTCATAGGCTTCTTCCTGCACCTTCCGCGTATGCGACAATTGGATCAGGTCAATATCAGCCTGTGCTGCCAGCACCACCGATTGTGTGGGCGAATAATGATCGGTCAGTGCTTTCATTTCCATACAGTCCGTCGCCACAACCCCATTAAACCCAAGCTCATCCCGGAGCAGCATCCGGACAATTCTGGGCGATAATGTCGTCGGATAGTCTGTATCCAGCGCAGTAAACTTGACATGAGTCGGCATGACTGTCGCCACACCACACGCAACCACGCGGCGGAATGCAATCAGATTATGCTCACGTAACACCTCCACCGAGTCATCAATCAGCGGCAGCGCTTGATGAGTATCAATAGGTGTATTGCCTAGGCCAGGGAAGTGCTTGGCAGTTGCCGCGACACCTGCTTGTTGAAAACCGCGAATCTGAGCACAGGCGATCTCACCAACCAGAACAGGATCACGGCCAATTGAGCGCACACCAACAGATGGATTGTTCACGTTATGCGTCATATCCACCACAGGCGCATAAACCCAGTTAATACCCACCGCCTGCATCTCAAGCGCTAACATCCGAGCGATCTTTTCCGCGAGTTCAACAGAGCTAGCTGCACCCAATGCCATCGCACCAGGACTCTCAGTGAAGCCTTCGCGAAAGCGGGCAACAACACCACCTTCCTGGTCAATAGCAATCAGAATCTCAGATTGTGCAGCCTCACGGCATTTTTGTGTCAGCGCCTTAACTTGCTGTGGCGACTCAACATTACGGCTAAAAAGATAGACACCACTTATGCGCCCTTCCGCCAGCCAATTCAAAATGTAATCGGGCGGTTCTAGGCCATGAAAGCCCACCATAAACTTCTGCCCGACTTTTTGCTCTAACGTAAGCATATCTAGCCCTCAATCTGATACACCTGCGGCAACCACAGCCTGTCGATTGTCCCAACTCAGGATCATTTCATGCAATAACAACACAATCATTGCACTCGCAGCAATCATCGCACCAATAATCTCAAAGCCCAATTGATCCGCCAAGATACCTGCAACACCGGGCAACAGCGCCCCGCCCAGAACCGTGACAGCAATTTGAATACCAATAGCATTCGGGGCATGTGCAATTCCAATCCGACGGGGTGTCTGAGAAATCAGTGTGGGGAACATAGGTGCAAGACCAAAACCCAACACGACTACACCCCAAAAGCCGAAGATCCCAAACAGATTTGACCAGAACATCAACGCACCAATCACCATCGCTGCCATACTCATCCGCATCAGCCTGTTACGATTGATACGATCCGCTACAATGCCCATCAACATCCGTCCGACGGTAAAGCTCCCCCAATAGACACTGACCCATGTACTGGAAACATCTTCACTGATCCCTCGTCCTTCAATAAAGAGGCTGTTGGCTAATTGTGCCGTCCCAATCTCTACACCACCATACAAGAAGAACAGCATTATACTCAACAGCATAATCGGTTGGGTCAAGGTTGCTCTGGTTCCCATTTTTAGTTGTGTCAATTCAGGTGCATTGGCATCAGATGTGACACCCCAATGCCGCATGCTTGCCGCCAACACGAGCGACAATGAAAATAGCATGACTGAAATTGCCAGATAGCTAAGCCGCCAGGACTGCCCCAGTTCCAGCACCGTAAAGCGTACAACAAACGGCCCCAATGTCGTACCCACCCCGAAAAAAGCGTGCAGCCAATTCAACTGTCCAGTGGTATAGTGTGCCGAGACAAAGGTATTCAGACCAGCATCCAACACACCTGACCCTGCACTACCAACCAGAGTTGCTAGCAGCAGCAAGATCCAGGTTGGCGTGACCACATAGCCCAATGAACCTGTCATCGCCAGCAGACTACCAATCAGCAAAAACGGTCCCATCCTCAGTTTCGAGAGGATTTTGCCACTGATGAACGACGATACCATATAACCCAACATGCTAAAAGCCAACACCAACGCCAACGAATCAAGTGAGCGATCAAACGTTTCTTCGATACGCTCCCAGGCAATGTTTAAAAGACTGCTTTTAGTTCCAATGGCAATGAAGGCGACATACGCGATGTAGAGCAGCGATTTTGATCGGGTCATCTAGAGTCCTCTGGGTACTTGTGACATAATAACATCGTCTACCCCTATCCGTTACAAATGTCATCAAAATTCACGACACAATTGAGTATAATTATGCGTTAACCTCCATAGAATAGTCCTAGGGCAACAGCAAGAATACTAGCAAAAGACTTGACAAACTTACGCTATTTAAGCCCACAAGGGGAGTCTCAATGACCGCTGATATGTGGATTGCTGTTGCGATCCTGGCCGCTGCGATTATGCTATTTGTGACCGAATGGCTGCGCGTTGATGTTGTTGCGCTTGGGGTTGTCATTAGCCTCATCCTCACCAATATACTCTCAACCTCAGAAGCACTCGCTGGATTTTCAAGCTCCGCGGTCTTGACCATAGCCTCTTTGTTCATTGTGGGGGGCGCAGTCCTCCACACTGGCTTAGCTGCCCTTCTTGGTCAACGTATCCTCCGCATCGCGGGAACAGACGAAAACCGCCTGATTATGGTCATCATGCTAGCAGTCGCCGTGCTCTCTGGTTTTATGAGTGATACCGGCACAGTTGCTGTGCTGCTGCCTGCCATTATTGCCCTGGCCCGCAGCGCAAAACTGAGTCCATCTAAGTTGCTCATTCCGCTATCGTTTGGCTCATTACTCGGCGGCGCGATGACACTCATCGGCACACCGCCTAATATTATTGTGAGCGATTTATTGCACGAAACAGGAGGCTACGAGACATTTGATTTCTTCAGCTTTACACCTGTTGGTTTGCTACTATTGATCGCCGGGATTTCCTTCATGGTTATGATTGGGCAGCACATTTTGCCCGACCACAACCCGACAACCGACATACAGGAATTGGTAACGCCAGAAGAACTGGTCGAAATCTACAATCTATCCAAAGACTTATACTACTTACGGATTGGGCGACGCTCCAACCTAATAAACAAGACCATCCGTGACGTTCACCTGCGTAAAAACTACGACGTCACTATTCTAGAAATTCTGCGCTCTGGGGAGCGGCCTGTCGCACAGTTTGGCACAACCCGACTGGTCATCCAGAACTCGGTTTCAGAACGTATCTACCCCACCGCCAATACTGAACTTTTGGTTGAGGATGTCTTAGTAGTGCAAGGTGAAGACAATAAAGTTCGCACAATGGTAGACGACCTGCACTTGATCCTGGAACCCCCGCCGGACGACGGGCAAGAAGGGATGGTGAATCGTCAGGTGGGAGTAGCGGAGGTACTGCTACCACCTCGATCTAGCCTGATTGGGAAAAAACTGAGTGATGTGCAGTTCGCCCCAATCTATAACGTTACCGTGATGGGCATCACCCGCCCCGGCGAGGGACAAATGCTTGATACAAAAGACACTGTGCTGCAATTCGGCGACACACTCATTGTGCAGGGCTTCTGGCACAGCATCCACGACCTAAAAAAGAATAGACGCGATCTGGTGGTGATGGGTGAACCGGAAGTTATGATGGAAGCATCTAACATCCGCAAAGCTCCCTTCGCTGCGCTGGTTCTGGTGATGATGATTGTCGTCATCATCACGGATGCGCTGCCGCTGGTTGCAATCAGTATGCTGGCAGCATTAGGCATGGTCTTGACAGGCTGCCTGACGATGGATGAAGCCTACAACGCAATCGACTGGAGGAGTATCGTCCTTATCGCCGGGATGCTACCAATGGCGACCGCCTTGCAGAAAGTCGGTCTGGTCGATCAAATTTCAACCTGGACAACGGACAGCCTAGGGAACTCTGGCCCTTACGTCATTATGGCAATCCTGTTCATCCTCACATCAATCTTTACACAGGTGCTATCGAACACAGCTACGACCGTGCTGATCGCACCAATTGCACTAGCAACCGCCCAGCAACTCAATGTCCAGCCCCATGCCTTTTTGATGGCCGTCGCTATCGCCGCATCAATGGCGTTTGCTTCACCTGTAGCATCACCCGTGAACACATTGGTTCTGGGCGCCGGCAACTACCGCTTTGGGGATTACATCAAGATTGGTGTGCCCATGATTATTCTGATGATGATCGTGGCGATGGTCGCCCTGCCGATTTTCTTCCCGTTCTAGTTGCGCTCCACCTCATAGCCGTCGCCCGACGATTGAGTCAGATTGATGACAATTTCGCGTCCACCAAACCCATCGACCAGATCATGGGCACGGATGCGCACCTCGGTCACATCCGAAGGAATCATGATCCGGCTCTGGCTGCGGGTGAAAGGCTGCTCACTCTCATGAGGGTGCAAGAGTACCCGTGTAAACGGGCTGCCTGGGTCAGGTTTGATGACCTCACCATTAGGCAACACAACATCCCAACCATCGACATAATCTTCCCAGCCCGTGTCAGGGTGCGCCACCGTCACATAAAATGTCCATTTCCCCGGCTGATCTTCGACAGCGCGAACATACTCAACATCGGCATCTGCAGCATGGGTTGATTGCGGCGAAAGACTCATCAATAATCCACATCCAGATACAATCCACACAAGGTTCAATCCAAACAATAAGGTCATAAAACGTTGGTTAATTGTATGAGAAAACAATAGAAGCGCTCCACATAATAGTCGAATGTTACGTCGCCATCCTGTTTATTTTGATACGGGCTGGTTATCTACGTTTTGTCAGCCTTCCCATTAGTATCCCGATGAGGGCACACACCTTGAAATTCCATATCATTTGGCCGTGGGCAAAATCTAATATCTGGCACCGGAGCACTCAACGTTGTCGTTCGCACGTTTGCCCCTGTTTGGAAGATATTTCGCCATGACCCATTCTCTTACAAGAGGGGCAATTACCACAACCCATCATTCCAGGTTTTCCGGTTCGCACTGTTCAGCTGTACCATATTGCAACATTTCATCGCAGGTTAGTTCCGGGATGAAGCGGTTTTCAACTGTCCATTCGAGTAAACCTTCCAAGGTCGGTGTCTGCCAGATCAACACCTTGCCATCCCCCATCACTACAGCCGCCTGCGCTCCATCTGGGCTAAAAGCAATACTTTCCACACCACTCGCACCATCTGGCACACCTAATTCGCGGATGGACTGGGCATCGTCCGGATTCCACCAGATGACATTGCCTGTTTCCACCCCAAAGAGCACTGTTTCACCATCCGGGTTGTAAGCCACGCTCAGCACAGCATGATCATCTTCTTCGCTGGGGGAGGTAAAGCTACGCAGTTCTGCTCCTGTTTCAATGTCCCACAGGATCACCTGATTATCATCAGAACCTGTTACGACACGGCTGCTATCCGGACTGAAGGCAACATCGAGAATACGGCGCGAGTGGCCTTCAAGTGTATGCAGGATTGACGCTGATTCGACATCCCACACGATAGCAGTCCGATCTGCTGATCCTGTCACGATCACAGTCCCATCTGGGGCAAAACCAACGGTCAGAACGCGATGAGTATGTCCCTCGAGCATATCGATAACTTCCCCTGTTTCCACGTCCCACAACAAGACAGTAGTATCATCCGATGCTGAGATAATCTGTGTTCCGTCGGGGCTAAAATCGACGGCATTGACAGTATTGGTGTGACCTTCAAAGCGCTGTATCTCATCACCTGATTCCACATCCCACAAAATTAGCGTGCCATCGCTTGAAGCGGTCACAATCTGAGTTGAGTCAAGATTAAACTTGACATCCATCACCATATCGTCATGTCCTCTAAAATGCTGAATAACCTGTCCTGTGTCCACATCCCACAAGATCGCTTCTCCATCATCTCCAGCGGTCACAATCATCTGACCATCAGAACTGTAATCAACAGATGTGGCAACCCCATCATGTCCGGGGAATGAGCGCAGAATCGCCCCGTTAGTAACGCTCCAGTAAATCAATGTCTGATCATCCGAGCCGGAAATCGCCGTTTGACCGTCGGGACTAAAGGCCACCGTGTTAACCCCTTGCTCATGTTCCTCAAAACGCCGGAGGATAGTGCCAGTTTCTAAATCCCATAGAATCACAACACCATCATCTGAACCAGACAGAATTTGACGCCCGTCCGGGCTAAATTGCACACTAGTTACGGGTAACATATGGGCATTTTCGGCGGCACTATCGAGGCGGCGGATTTCCTGTCCTGTCGCTAGATTCCAGTGGATGATGGTGTTATCGCGGGAACTTGAGATTCCACTGAGGCCATCCGGGCTGATGGCAACGCTCAGAATATCGGATGTATGCCCGCGAAACGGCTGAATCATCTCGCCACTGACTAAATCCCACAACTGTACCTCGTTATCAACTGTACCAACCAACGCCATTGCACTGTGTGGATCAATCGCGACACTGAAGATCGAGCCAAGTTGTTCACCCATACGACGGATTATCTCACCTGTTGTTATGTCCCAAAGGATCAGGCCATCTGTCGAACCGGACAGCATCTGCTCACCATTTGGGGCGACATCCACTGTATTCACCGCCCCTGAATGCCCGTTAAATCTTCGCAGCGACTCTCCTGTTTCGGTTTCCCACATAATAAGCGAAGTATCCCACGATCCAGAAACAACATAATCACCAGAGGGGCTATAAGCCACACTCGCAATCGGGAGGAAATGCCCTTCCAATTCTTGATGGATCTCACCTGCCTCTAAATTCCACAATACAAGGCTGCCATCCGTCGATCCAGAAACGGCATAATCACCATCAGGACTAAAGGCTACACTGGTGACACCTGCCGTGTGGCCTGTATCTTCTTCGCCCTGTAAACGCCGGATCATAGACGGTTGATAAGCAATATCAGCCAACACCCGTTGTACTTGGTCAGGGGGCGACTCGATATGATTGGCTTGAAGGGCCAAAGCCAATGAAATCCCATAATCACCCAACATGTTCAGTTGGCGGGCACTAGCGGACAATGCCAAACTACGGGCGACATCCGCTTCGCGCTGAGCAATTGCCTCTTGTAGTTGCGCATTGTCTCGTTCAAGCTCGGCTTCCTGGCTTTGTGTAATGGCAAACACTGAAAGAATCGCAGCCACGACAAACGCAATCCCTAACACAACTACCAGATTACGGAGCCGATTACGCGATGTACGTTCGAGTTCGGCTTGATACTCACGTTGCCTGGCTTCTTCAGCCCCACGCATAAGGCGCTGTTCGATGCTGACATCCAAGTAAGCGCGTTCACTTTCGGTCAGAACCAGGTCGGTCTCCGTGATCCATTCCTCATATTGGGATAGTCTTGTTCCACGCAGAACAAAACTCACGTCTTTGTTGAAACGCAACCACTCCGACGCGGCATGAGCTAGATTGCGCTGCAAACGTACATCATCACGGTTCCGGCTCAGCCATTCCCGCAGCCGCCCCCATTCTCGGATCAATGCTTCGTGCGCCACCTCGACTGTCGGTTCGCGTGTTTGTGGGTCGCGATCAAAACTCAGCAAGCGATACTTACCAAAGGCATTCAGGACATCTTGCAGGGTATCGCGGTTCACACCAAAAGACATCAATTCAGACCATTGAACACGGCGGCGGGTATCTTCTGCACCCTCACCCAACGTGACCAAGCGCAAGAATAACTGTTGTGTAATCTGGGTGGATTCATCGTCCAGGCCGGCGTATAGCTCGTCAGCACGTTTTGCCAGTGCTCCCAACGCCCCACCAATATCTTGATAGGCTCCCAGTGTCAAGACACGCCCGGTACGTCGTTCGTAAAGCTCTGTCAACACATATTGGAGTAGCGGCAGCGCCCCTGGCTCTTCCAGGACATCAGCAACAATGGCAGTCAGCAGATTGGATTCAATTTCCAGGCCAACTCGTTCTGCTGGCGCAGTGATCGAACGTTCTAATTCTTCATTGGAAAGTGGCAGTACGACCTCGGTTCGGTTACGCATCAAGATGCCAAATCCTTCATACAGCAAGGGACGGTCATAGAAATCCGCACGCAATGTGACAATAACACGAATCTGACTGTCTTGATCTTGCATTGCATTACGAATCAAGCTGAGGAAGTGTGCGCGTTCTGCTTCGCTTTCAAGCAGCGTGAAGACTTCCTCAAATTGATCAATAAATAGCAAGAGTTGGCTCCCTTCAGGAAGGGCCGAATTCACCGTCCGCAATAGTCCAGTCTTATCCTGTTGTAGTTGCTCATGCAACCCCTCTACCTGATTTATAGCAACATTTTCTAGTGCTGCCGCCAGGTTTTCAATAGGTGTTGGTCCTGGAACCATCTCTGTGATGAACCAATCTTCTGATCCAGTCACATCTCCCCAACGTAATGCCGGGATAAGACCCGCTTTGACTACGCTGGACTTACCACTACCACTCGGGCCAACGACCCCAAGGAAGCGCGACCAATCTTCGTCCTCCTGCAATCGAGCAATCAACTGCTTGACAAGCTGTTCACGTCCGAAGAAATCTACTGCATCGGCTTCCTCAAATGGACGCAAACCCTTATAAGGGTTCATAATATTGGCTCCATCATCAGGAGCAACGAGGGCAATCTTTTCACCTGCCGACGACAGCACCGCGTTGCGGTATTCCTGAGCAAAAACCGTCACATCCTCAAATCGATCTGCTGGCTCTTTGGCAGTTGCCTTTTGAATCACATCATTGATAACCGATGGTAGATCAGCCCGTATTAGGTCAATATCAGGTAATGGCTCTTGTAAATGCCTGAACAACATTTCCGTCGTTGTAGAATCAACGAACGGATGCTCTCCCAGCATGATTTCGTAGAGCATGATCCCTAAGCTATAAATGTCCGTTTGGGCGGAGACCGGATTGCCAATGATCTGCTCTGGCGCCATATACCCTGGTGATCCCGCAAAGCTTTCTTCATCTTCATCGTCTTCGCCGTGTCGATTAGCTTTCGCAATACCAAAGTCGGTTAGGAAAGCATTGCCATCATCATCAAGTAAAATGTTGTCTGGTTTCAAATCCCGATGGACGACGCCATTCCGATGGGCTACCACCAAAGCGCCGCAGATTTGATCCATCAAATCAACCGTTTGTTCCAACGAGTAGGATTGAGCATCCAATATATCACGCAGACTCCCCCCCCGTAAGAAACGCATTACCAGATACGCACCTTCTGGATCACGCCAATAATCGAACAAAGGGACAATAAAGGGATGCTCCAACCGGGCCACTAGCTGTGCTTCGGCATCAAACCGTCGAACAAAATCAGGATGGTTAGCAAATTGTGGAAGAATGACCTTGATAGCGACCTCTCGTCCTACAGACGACTGAAAAGCACGATACACCGCTCCAAAACCACCGCGCCCTACCTGTTCGCGCAGTTCATAACCCTTTGTAATATGACCTGTCAGGTCATCCATAGAAGTTACCACCCCTTACAAACGTTAAGATACTCCAATCTTAATCGAAAGTACATATCCCCGCAAAAGTGTAAGGAACAAATTGCTGTAAGATGGATAAAAGTTTATAATCATTGTGTTTGGATGACTTCATAACACTCTATGGAATATCTTAACTTATGGTCACAATTCAAAATGCCCCGATCTTCATATTCGCAAGCGGGCAACGCTGTGGGAGTACCCTTTTGCAAAGATTCCTGATTTCTAACCCAGACATTATGATCTGGGGGGAGCATGATGGTGCGCTGGGGAACATGATGCCATATTTTGACCGCCTGCTTGAATGGGAACACATGTTTGGGCAGCAGTTACAAACATTTCTTGATAGGGGCTACAATAACTTTATCCCCAACATGAACCCATACCGGAAAGAAACATATGAAGCACAACGACAGCTTTTTCTCAATCTGTTTGCACTCCCCGCCCAGAAGCTTGGTCGCTCAATCTGGGGTTTCAAAGAAGTCAAATATGGAGCGGATATGGCCTTGCGCTTACGCTATCTCTTTCCAGGCACACGCATCATCCACCTAACTCGCAATATCTTTGAATGCTTCATCTCTCTCCGCCATGAAGAGCAAATCCCTCCAGAAGATCAACCACATGTACCTGAAAACCAGGTCTGGACACGCGAACGCACCATCGAATTCATAGAAACCTGGGTCGCGGTTAATTCAAGCATGTTGCATCATGAAAACTTGAATTCGGACTGGGTATATCGATTAACTTATGAAAAACTAACCACCAATAGAGAAGAAGAAACAACCCAGCTTACTGAATGGCTTGGATTTGATGCCAGATTGTTTGATCTGGACGTGTTCAATCATAAACTCTATACAGATCGCCACACTGGCCCAGACCCACGCCCGATGGTCAAGCGCTCTGATCTGGATGAAGAAGAAATAGGTCTTGTCACAACACCAACGATACTGAAGCTATCTAAAATGCTCAAACTTGATATGTCTATTACTTAAATCATTACTTACATTAATTATTAAGGAGGTTGTGGATGAGGAATCTGCACCATATCATCGTCGTACTTGTGATTACTTTATTCACAAGCATGAAGGTTCACGGGCAAGATACGATGACATGTCCAGAAGGTTCGGCTGAATTGGTCGTCGCCACTGGTGCTGTGGGGCGTGAGCTTGAAGTTACCATGACCCTCTTTGATCAATTCATGGAACTCTGCCCTAATATATTGGTGGGGCCGTTGGAAGTGCCTGAGCAGTCAACTGATCGTCTAGGACTCTACATTCAGTTCCTGGGAACACGAACTGAAGCCGTTGATATCTATCAAGTTGATGTCATCTGGCCCAGTATCATCGATGAGCATATGGTTGATCTCTATGAATACTTCCCTGCCGATTCAGAGGACATCACCCAGCACTTCCCAGCCATTATTGAGAACAACACCGTAGAAGGACGACTGATTGGTCTTCCCTGGTTCACTGACGCGGGTCTCATGTATTATCGCACCGATCTACTCGAGAAATATGATCTGGATGTCCCCGCGACTTGGGACGAATTGGAAAACGCTGCCAGGGTCATCCAGGAAGGCGAACGCGCTGAAGGGCAGGATGAATTTTGGGGCTATCTGTGGCAAGGCGATCTCGGTGAACCCACTACGATCAGCGCTCTTGAATGGCAGGCTTCAAACAACGGCGGTGTAATTATCAGCCCAGAGGGCGAAATCCAGGTGAACAACCCAGAAACTATCGCCGCAATCGAACGGGCCGCTGCCTGGATTGGTGACATCAGCCCCCCAACCGTCATTGGACATCGTCCTGGTGATTCGCTCGATATCTGGCGCGAGGGCAATGCCGCCTTTATGCGCAACTGGCCTTTTGCTTATAACCTGAGCAATGCAAAAGATAGTGCTATTGCCGGACAGTTTGACGTGATGCCACTGCCATCTGGTGACGATGGCGAACGGACAGGCACGCTGGGTGGTTGGCAGCTGGCAGTTTCTCAATATTCACGTTATCCAGATGCCGCTGTCGCTCTGGTACGTTTTTTGGCCTCGCCTGAATCACAGAAATATCGTGCTGTCGAACTGGGAAACGCCCCAACTATCCAACAATTATATGAAGATGAAGAGGTGTTGAAAGTCGCCCAGTTCTTTGATAGCCTGAGTGAAGCGCTTCAAACCGCCGTCGCCCGACCATCAACTATCGCCGGAGATCGCTACAATGATGTTTCCCGCCTCTATTCAGAAGCCGTCCACTCAGTGTTAACAGGCGACGAAGACGCCCGGACCGCGATGGAAGACTTAGAGTTTGATCTGGAAGACCTGCTCTTAGATTCGTAACACGCACTATACACGAGACGTCATCCAGACAAGCCCAGATTCTGGATGACGTCTTCGTCGCCCACCGGAGGGCAAATGGCATACTCCACGACTCAGCGGCAGTCTCAAGCAAACTTAGGCCAACAATTGCAGGTCGATTTTCTCTCATTTCTGTTCTTTTTGATGGGGGTCGGTTTTTTTGTAGCAATTTTCTACACCGTTCTGAGTAACAACGACATTGTCGGAACTGAGATCGAATCGTTCGGTACACGGTTTTGGAACTTTATGACCAACTGGGGCGTTCTACGGCCTGTGCTGGGTTTTGCTACAGGATTTGCGCTGATTCGCTTGAGTATCCGCCTCCGCAGTCGGCACATCGCAGCGGCACGTTGGGCACGATCCATATTCATCTGGGCAATTTCCTTGAATATCCTAGGGATTCTCTGGACAATCTATACCTCGCTCGCATCGGAAAGAA
The DNA here is from genome assembly GCA_965223785.1 of Phototrophicaceae bacterium. Classification (GTDB taxonomy): domain Bacteria; phylum Chloroflexota; class Anaerolineae; order Aggregatilineales; family Phototrophicaceae; genus CBDCXN01. The sequence goes on from OZ245017.1 coordinate 5,175,216, forward strand.
CTCGCGGCGAAGCCTCTGGTTCAGACTTCATCCTAAATGTCATCCCCTGGGCGATTCTGCTCTTTATACTGGCGACCGGCTATGTGCTGCTCACACGCAACATGCACCTTTTCTCTGGTGATGAAGCCATCTATCACATTCGCACCCGCACTGCCTGGAACCTCCTTGCACCGACCCTGATCGTTTTTCTTCTGGTTGGTATTGGGCCACTGGAACAGGTCTTTATCACCAGCCTGACAGATGAACGTTTTGCTAGTTCAGATACCGTCAATTTTGTCGGTCTGAATAATTATGGCCGGCTTCTGGGTATCCGTGTTGATCCGCTGCCGTGTACAACTGATGAAACAACGGGTATTTGCCTAACCGAAGTTGATGAAAAGGGGAATGAAATCGTCGTCTATCCAAGTGTGCGGCGTTTTCTGGTCAATACCATCGAGAACTATCGTTCATTGGGGTACCGACCAATGGATGAAATCATGCTGTTCGGCACACGCTATGTCATCAGTGCACGCGATGAAGAATTTATCCAGGCCACTATTACATCACTCATTTATGCTGTGGTCTCCATCTTCTTCCAGATCATAATTGGGATGGGGATTGCGATGGTACTGGCAGCCAAAGTACGGGGACTTGGCCCCTTGCGGGTAGCGCTACTTGTACCGTTGGCAATACCAACGCTGATTGCTACACAATTTTGGGACGTCATGCTTGCCCCAACAGAGACGGGCGTTGCCAATAGCGTGTTGATGGGTATCGGTGCAGTTTCTGAGCCGCAGCGCTGGCTTCTGGATCGGAACTTAATGCTGCCATCTGTGATCCTGGTGATTGTCTGGAAAGAAACACCATCAATGGCTTTGCTCCTGCTACCCGGCTTGGTCAGTATTTCGCCTGACATCTATCAAGCATCATCGGTGGATGGGGCCAATCGCTGGCAACAGTTCTGGCGAATTACTCTTCCAATCATGCGACCGACAATCGGTGTGGCACTCGTGCTACGCACAATGGTTATGATTCGGGTGTTTGATGTTTTTGAAATTCTGCTCGGTACGCGCAAATTTGCGATGGCAACCTATGCGCATGATGTCTTGATTCAGCGGCAGGAACTCGGTTATTCATCCACGATTAGTGTAGCAATCTTTTTCGTGATCCTCTTTTTCACCATCATTTATATGCGTAGTCTCAGGATTGACGAAACCTGATGACACAAGAACGTGAAACTGGTCGCAGATTAAGTCAAATCCTGTTCATATTCATCATCCTGATGTTCATGATCTATACGCTGGTTCCATTTTATTGGGCCATCAACACATCACTGAAAACTCCGGCGGAACTGGCAAGCACACCGGTGACCTACTTTCCAAATAACCCAACCCTGAATAACTATGATATTGCCCTGGGAAATAGCGCCTTCACCATGAGTATCGTTAACAGCTTTATCGTTGCTGGTTCGGGGACTCTGCTCGCATTAGTTGTGGGTGGGGGTGCCGCCTATGCCCTGGGGCGTTATCGTTTTCTTGGACGCAATTTTATCCGCTATCTCATCTTATCCATGAATCTCTTCCCGACAATTGCGGTGCTACCGAGCTTGCTCGACCTGGTGACCCGGCTGGGTGTATCAGATAGCATTTTCTCGCTCATTTTGACCTATCCCATATTCACGCTGCCCCTGACAACCTGGAACCTGATTGTGTTTTTCCAGAATCTGCCACCAGACATCGAACAGGCAGCTTACGTCGATGGTGCTTCAACTTTCCAACTGTTCTACAAGATATTGCTGCCTCTTATTATCCCCGTCTTGCTTTCTACTGGGCTGATCGTGTTTGTCTCGTTCTGGAGCGAATATCTACTGGCCCTGACATTTAATGCCGCGAATCCCGAGGCCTGGACGGTGACGGTAGCCATTAAGCGCCTAAAGGAGCCACTGGGCAACACGGGGCTTATGGCGGCTTCGGTTGTATTGAGCATTCCCCTGATACTGGTGATTTTCTACACACAGCGGCGCTTTATCACCAACACGACGGAAGGCGCAGTCAAGGGCTAATCCAGATTATACTTGATTACAATCAAGGTTTTGTCGTCAAATTGACCTGTTTCTCTAGCGAAGTCATCTACAGCCTCTAAAATCAGATCGCACAATTCTTGTGCAGGCCTGTCAGCATTTGTTTGGATGAGCGCTTCCAGCCGACCCTCACCGAATTCTTCCTCATCAGCATCAACTGCTTCGGTAATGCCATCTGTGTATAAAACCAGAATGTCACCCTTATCCAATTGGATCGCCCGGTCATCGTACTCCCCCCTGAGGAACAAGCCCATCGCCACACCCGAGGCTTCAAGATAGCTACAGGTCTGGCTGGCATGGCGATAGAGCAGCGGCGGATTGTGCCCAGCCGAAGCAAAGTGGGCATCACCACGATTAAGGTTCACATAGGTCACAAAGACCGTCGCAAACATTTTAGAACTTTGATCCGAGATGATCAGTTGGTTGGCATGATCCAGTAGTTCATTTGGCCCAAAGCTTAAGCTCATTGCAAAACGTAGCACCGTCACACACAGGGCCATAAACATCGCCGCCGGAACACCCTTACCAGAAACATCTGCAACCAGAATGGCAAGACGTCCATCGGGCAACCCATAAAAATCATAGAAGTCCCCGCCCACTTCACGCATTGGCGACCAATACCTTGCAAAACTCCATTGAGGATGCTGCGGGATATGATCGGGCAAGAAACTAGTCTGAATGTTACGAGCAGTCGCTAAATCCTGATTGATAAGTTGCTGGCGCATTTCCTGGTCGTAGAGCCGCGCATTCTCGATGCTGATCGCGGCTTGCGCTGCCATCGCCGTCAGCAGTCGTTCGTCTCGGTGGGTAAATACGCCGCCGCGCTTGTTCAGCAGTTGCACTACCCCAATCACTTCTTGATAACGATTACGCATGGGCACAGCGAGAATTGACTTTGTGCGGAAGCCTGTCACCTTATCCACATCAGGATGAAAGCCTTCATGTTCGTAAGCATTTGGGATGTTCAAAAGTTGGCCTGTCTCCGCGACTTGCCCTGCGATCCCCTTGCCTATCCCTACCCGAATCTCACTCACCCGCCCAGAGTCATCCATCAGGATTCGTGAGAAGATTTCATCATTTTCTTGGTCAACCAGATACAATGTACCACGTTCGGCTTCAACCGTTTCGACCAGTTGATTGACAATTTGCGAGAGTAAATCATCCAGGTCAAGGCCTGTCGTCATGACCTGACTGACACTCAAAATAGCATTCAATTCACGGGCGGTATTCGAACCACCTTCAGGATGGGCAACCTTATTAAAATGTTTGATGAGCGTCAACGAGTTTTCCGAACCGAGGTTGGGCGTCGTGCTGCGGACAACGCTATCGGTCAAGCTGTTGATAAAGTGTAACCCCATTCCGCCTTGAATACGGGATTCAATAGGCGCATTCATGTCGTAGTCAGTCACATCATCAGGGTCAAGCGGAATGCCCCAATCCAGCAATGTCATCTGGAAAACATTCTCTTGTGGCAGACTCAGGCGAATGACCATCTCACCTGCAACGTGACGTGGGTAGGCATGGTTAATGATGTTGACTAAGGCTTCTTCGACTGCGAGCTCAACTTCAAATAGGGCTTTATCGTCAAGGCCAATATGCTGCCCAACCCCATTGACAAAATACAGAGCCAGCCGAACAGTTTCGAGACGTGCATCCAGGCGCAGTTCGCCCAGGTTTTCCATAACACCCTCACATAGATCAGAAAAGCTTTTCTGCTATTGAAACTTAGAAGTCCTCGATTGCCGCGCTAGTTGTCTCGTAGATCGAGAAGAATTTGTCAAATCCAACGATCTGCAACACGCGTTTAATCTTCTTGTTCAACGCTGCAAGTTTTAGATCACCACCCAACTCTTTATTCTGCGTAAGAACATCAGCCAGAATTCGCAGTCCGGCACTGCTCATATAGCGCAGTTCAGACATATCCAGCACCATCTTACTCTTGCCGGACTGTACAGCAGCTTGCAACACTAGGTCAAGGTCAACGGCTCCCTGTGTATCAACACGTCCTTCTAACACAAACACAGCGACACCATTTTCATCACGTTCGTTTATGTTCACCGCCATAGCCTCCTTCAGGATTGTACATCTCTATTATTACGTATGCTGGGGTTAGTGTCCAGCAACCAGGCGTGTAGGCAATGGTAAATCGCATAGATGTCCATGCTGTGCAAGATTGTTGCGTTGGTGAGCTTCTGGGCCGAATCGTCCCTTTGTTGCCGCCGTCATTTTTTCAGCGACAGCAACGCGGAAGGCACCAGCGGAATAATCGGGAGGAAGCAGCGGGAAATAGCAATCAAAACGGTTTCCAACTGTGTCGATACAGCCTGAGTGTACCTGAAAAAGAGTTGATTTTGAGAACACATGTTCTGTACTCGGACGGAGCTTCCAATGATGGCAACAATCCGGGCTTACCCAAAGTGTACCAGAGGTGTTTCTTCACAACTCATATACGCGCAGATTTTGCGAGAATTTACACAAAACATCAGGATATCATACCCGACAGATAATGGTTTTTGTTATACTGGTAGCGAGGATAGAGGCCTATTTGCGTATGATAGAATTAACATATGAACAGCTAAACATTATCAAAGCATGTGCTAAGAATATAGACTATTTTCAATCGATTGTCTCAATTCTTGGCCAACAATCTGCAAATAACTCCGTTGATGAGTGTATCGCTAGAGTACAACGTGACGGGCAAATTCTGGATATTATTTCGGGATCATGCGATCACAGTCATATCCATCAGTTTGCTGATCCACGTTTCCAGGAGGCCGTCATAGATTGTCTCGTCTATGCAATTGACCATTGTTCAACCCAGGAGCAAATCGTTCAAGGGAATATCTTGCTACGCTTTGTCCCAGATGGGACAGAGAATGCCCTGATGATTGTTCAAGCAATCGAACTGGCCTCTCACTCGTTGGCGCTCCAGGTATTAGATAATACCAACACCGCCATCATCATTGCAGACGTCCAGAAGGAAGACATGCCGATTATATACGTCAATCGCACTTTCACCGAAGTCACAGGTTATTCCTCGCAAGAAACCATCGGCCTGAACGCCCGGTTTTTGCAGGGTAGCCAACGCGACCAACCTGGAGTAAAGGTGATGCAACAGGCAATTACCGAGGGTACGGATTGTCGTGTCGTTGTGCAAAATTTCCGCAAAGATGGCGAGGCATTTTGGAACGAAGTCTATTTGTCACCGATTCGTTCATCAGGAGGTCAGATTACACACTATGTTGGCATCCAGAATGACATCACAGAACACAAAAAGATTGAAGATGCGCTCAAACTCTCTGAAGCCAATCTTTCAGTAATTTTCGATCACATACCAATTTCAATTTTCTTCATTGACCCAAACTTTCGCATTCGTGCAGCAAATAATCTGGCCCGTCAAAATGCCTGGGCAATTTTAGGGGATGCTTATGAGACGACGGATGATTTCATAGCTTATATGCCGGATGACATGAAGGAACGATTCATCCAACACTGTGATTATGTCTTGGCTGGCGAAACGCTATCCTACGAACATCAGTTATCTACACAGGACGATCAACTTCGTACGTTCCAAACCATGATGATCCCTCTACGTCCACAGGAGAGCGATATTATTGGCATCTGTCTGATTAGCACAGACATCACCCAACAAAAGCAGACAGAACAAGCCCTACGTACCAGTGAACAACGCTACCGTGACATAGTGGAACTACAGCCTGGTTTCATTTGTCGCTTCAAGCCTGACACAACTTTGACATTCGTCAATGAAACATATGCTCGCTATTTTGACCGAGACCGAGATGAACTTCTGGGTGAGAGCTTCCTTACTTCGGTTCCAGAACATGAACATGAGGGAATTCGAAAACATATTCATCGTGCAATTTCGGGACATGCACCTGTCGAGTATGAACATGAAGCTCGCGCCGCCAATGGTGCAATCCGCTGGCAGCGCTGGGTTGACATGCCGATCTTTGATGAAGATGGTACGTTGCTTGAATTGCAGGCTGCTGGTCAAGACATCACCAAGCAAAAACTGGCTGAACAAGCTCTACGCCTAAGTGAAGCACGATACAAAGCCGTATCAGAACTTATCTCCGATTATGCTTTTTACACCCGCCTGTCCGACACCAAACCATTGGAACCCGATTGGTTAACGGAATCAGTTGAACGTGTCACAGGCTATTCAGCAGCAGATTTTTCAAAGCTTAGCCAACATCCTTTCCTCTTCCATGAAGACGACCAAGCACGGGCCCGAGAAGATTTTCATCGAGTACGCAACGGTGAATCGTTCAGCGCTGAATACCGCATTTTACGTAAAGATGGGGCAATCCGATGGCTACGTCTATTTCGTCGCCCGGTTCTCGACAAAACTACACAGCAAGTCATTGGCTATTATGGTGTAGCCCAGGACATTACAGAAAGAAAGGAGGCGAAAGCTGCTCAACAGGAAAGTGAAGAACGTTTCCGTCTCATATTTGAATCATCCGATGTCGGTATCATGTTAACTGATCGTGAGAATCGGATCATTGAGGTTAATCCGGCAATCTGTGCACTTCTGGGACATAAGCATGATAGTTTGATCAACCAAGACTTTGAACGTTTTATCCATCCTGGCTATCAAAATCAGGAACGCATACTCCGGCATGAATTGCAATCTGGCACACGTGGAAATTATGTGCTTGAGTTACAATACATTACAACAAGCGACAAAATCGTATGGGTAAATTCAACTGTTTCAGTCAAACGTGACGAAAACGGGTATCCGATCTATTACATCAACATCGTGCAAGATATAACGGAGAAGAAACAAGCTATTCAGGCACTTCATCGGAGTGAAGAAGTACTGCGGGAAACAGGTCGCCTTGCCCGCGTTGGCGGTTGGGAAATCAACTCCGAAACTTTGCAGCCTATCTGGACAGAGGAAACCTATCGCATTCATGAAATCCCCGTCGGTACATCAATTTCAATGGAAGATGTCATCAACTGCTATGAAGAAAGCATTCGTCCCATCCTTCTTGATAAGTTCAGGCGGACATTAGAGAAAGGCGAATCTTTTTACATTGAAGGAGCGCTGGAATCCAATAACCGACAAAAGAAATGGGTCCGTATTATTGGCAAAGCCGATGTTCAACACAAACAGGTCATGCGTGTACACGGCACAATCCAGGATATCACCGAACGAAAAGAAACTGAGAACGAACTCCGCCGCACCAAAGAACGTGCCGAAGCCGCGAACCGAACCAAAAGTATCTTTATCGCCAATGTCAGTCATGAACTGCGCACGCCTTTGAATGCAATTCTGGGGTTTGCACAGTTGCTTCAGAATTCTCCGCGCTTGAATGCTGAAGAGATGAATTATGTCAAGCTTATTAACAACAGCGGCGCACAACTCCTCCACCTTATTAACGACATTCTCGAAGTTTCCCGCATTGAAGCTGGACATCTCCAGGCAAACATCGAAGACTTTGATCTTTATGACATGTTGTATCGACTTCACGCTATGTTCCAGACACAAGCTACCAACAAAGATTTGACATTCACGCTAGAAATCGCCCAAAATGTATCCCAGTACATTCGCACAGACCGCGGCAAACTTCGTCAAATCATCATCAATCTCCTCAGTAATGCTATCAAATTCACAAGCGATGGTGGGGTTACAGTATCGGCCTTTACATCAGACACTAATCAACTGACAATTGTTGTCGAGGATACTGGCATCGGTATCCCTGCCGAAGACAAACCCTTGTTATTTGAACCATTTATGCAAACAGAAGTTGGTCGCAGGCAACAGGGCAGTGGTTTGGGATTAGCGATCTGCCATCAGTTTGCAACCTTTCTGGAGGGAACACTTTCAGTCGAAAGCACGATTGATGGGGGCAGCACCTTCACGCTGGTGCTCCCTGTCGAAATTACACCAGTCATAGCTACAAATCCCCAAAGATCAACCAGCCAGGCAACAGGTCTGGCTCTGGGTCAACCCGACTATCGTATTCTGGTTGTTGACAACCACCCAGAAAACCGCCTCATTCTGGTACGTCAATTGCAGCGGATTGGCTTCAATGTGCGGGAAGCCCCAGATGGGCGTGAGGCTATCGACATCGCTGAACGTTGGCAGCCGTCTCTCATCTTCATGGATTTGCAAATGCCAGAATTGAATGGCTATGAGGCAGCTCAGATCATTAAATCTGACAAAAACACTGAGGAGACGATTATCATCGCGCTGGCCACAAGCGTATCGGGTCACCAAAAACGACAAATTGTCGATGCCGGTTGTGACGACTATCTCATCAAACCTTATACAGACTTTACCTTGATCGAAACCCTTAAACATCATCTTGGCGTCACCTTCGCCTATGCTAATCAGGATGCCCCAATGCCCCTGCCTATTCAGCTTGTTGATGAATCTGTGCCACAAGCGTTGATTGATAAGCTTGAAATTGCAGCACAAGATCTTGATTATGCCGCCGTAGTTCACATTATTAAAAGGATTCAGGGTTATTCGGAGCGATTTGCTGCCGTGCTGAACGACTGGGCCAATGAGTTTGAATTCGACAAGATATTGGATGCAATTCAACAATATCGGAGAGCAGCCGATGATGAATAAAGGCGACATTCTGGTTGTTGATGACACACCAGTCAATTTGAAACTCATTTCCGATATGCTCACCAAAAACGGCTATCGTGTGCGTAGTGCCCGTGGTGGCAAGAGGGCCCTCATATCTGCCTTAAGCAATCCACCCGAACTCGTCCTACTCGACATCAAAATGCCCGATCTTGATGGTTATGAAGTTTGCGCCCGTCTTAAACAAAACCCTGACACACAAGATATTCCCATCATCTTCATCAGCGCGTTGAACGACACAGAAGATATTGTTAAAGCATTCGAGGCCGGTGGGGTCGATTATGTAACTAAACCCTTTAAGTTTCGGGAGGTATTGGTACGGGTCGAAAGCCAATTAACACTCGCCCGCCAGCGCCAGCAACTTGAACTGATGCGCCAACAAGAAGCCGAATACTATGAGACAATCAACCAGATGCGAGATCGCTTTATCAAAGCAGCTACCCACGATCTAAAAAATCCAATTGCGCTCATCGTCGGCTACACCGGCCTCCTTAAAGAGCACAGTGCTATCGAATCCGACGATGAACTGATGGCCTATGTCACTGGAATCCAGAATGGTACACTCCGGCTTAGAGACCTGGTTACGGATTTGCTGGACATCGCCCAGATGGAATCCGGTGTACAGTTAAACCTAGTTCCTGGTTCTAGTCGTCTTCTAATTGAAGCCAGTCTTTCAGAATATGCTCTGATTGCCGAACAGAGGGGGCTTGAGATTTGTATTGAGCCTGGCGAAGATGTCTTTATTATTATGGACGAAAAGTGGCTACAACGTGCCCTTGGTAATCTCGTCTCGAATGCCATTAAATACACCGACCCAGGTGGTACAATTGGCATTATGGCCGAATCCCAATGCGACCACATTATCATTGGTGTTGAAGATAATGGCATTGGCATTCCAGCAGACGACATCCCCTACTTGTTTGATCCGTTTTATCGCGTACGCGAAAAACGTCATAAAGAAATTGAAGGCTCTGGGCTCGGTTTGACGATTGTGAAATCCATCGTTGATCAGCATAATGGCAGTATTCAAATTACCAGCGTACCGGGCAAAGGTAGCCGCTTTGAAATTACCCTGCCCATTATTACGAAGTAGGTCTTGTTTGTGACACCCGATCAAATCCATGCCACCTTTTAGCGACCTATTTTATGTCGGGGTCGGTGGTTTTTTAGGTGCGAACGCACGCTATATCCTATCGGTTTGGGTTGGCATCCATCTGGAAACTGCGCTGAACTACGAATTTCCCTATGGCACACTTTTTGTCAACTGGTCAGGCTCGTTTTTATTGGCGATCTTTGGCGTCTGGTTTACAAAACAAACCACCCTTTCCGCCAATGTTCGTCTTTTGATTGGAACTGGTTTTTTCGGCGCGTATACAACCTACTCAACTTATGTTAATGAAAGTATTGATTTGATTCGTGCAGGCAACTGGCAACAAGGAGTCAGTGATATCCTACTCACCAATACATTATGTTTGCTGGGTGTTCTGGCAGGCATCTGGGTCGCGCATCGCTTCTAAATTTCACAAGGACTTGAACCCTGATGGAAGAATTCATCATCGTCATTTTTCTGGGCATCGTAGAAGGCATCACGGAGTTCTTACCTATTTCGTCGACCGGACATCTCCTCATTTTTTCTGGCTTGTTGCAATCCAATGTAGCAGAACGGCTAGGTGGAACCTTCGAGATTTTCATTCAGATGGGGGCGGTAGTAGCCGTTCTCAGCTACTACCGAGACGACATTATTCATCAAGCTCAATCTGTTTGGCATCAACAGGCAACACAACAACTTTGGATCAATATTGTCATTGCCTCGATTCCAGCTGGGGTTCTGGGTTTTTTGCTGCGTGATATGGTTAAGAACGTTCTCTTTTCGCCCTCTGTCGTAGCTGTTGCGCTAATTACCGGCGGTGTTGTATTTATTCTGGTCGAACGCAGTCTTCAAGGCCAAGAACTAGAAACCACTGCTCTGGAAGACATCTCACATCTCCAGGCCCTCAAAATCGGACTGGCCCAGACACTCGCGCTGATTCCGGGCGTTTCGCGATCCGGTGCATCCATCATTGGTGGCCTTTTGGTCAACATCAATCGACCCACTGCTACTGCCTTTTCCTTTTATTTGGCAATCCCTATACTCGGTGGTGCAACAATCCTTGATTTACTCCTAAGTCTCCGTGAAATTCGAGCAGACGATTTTGCATATCTTATTCTGGGTACGATAGTATCTGGTCTTGTCGCCTGGTTTTCTATTAAATGGCTATTACAGTATGTTCAGAATCATCAATTTGTGGCCTTTGGATACTATCGAATTATTGCAGGCATAATAGTGTTGTTACTTGTAGCATTAGATAAGCTATAATAATTGAGAAATCGTGGAACGGAGGTGAGGGACGTTGACTAAAATCCTCGTGATTGAAGATGCAGATCCTCTACGTAACGATATTATGGACATTCTGAGCTTTGAGGGTTACGAGGTTCTTGGGGCAGAAAATGGTGTGGTTGGTGTTGATATGGCATTAATCCATCAACCAGCGCTTATCCTCTGTGATATTATGATGCCCGAATTGGATGGATACGGCGTACTTCAGGCTTTGCGGCGTGAGCGTGAAACATTGACTATTCCGTTTATTTTCTTGACTGCTAAGACAGATCGTGGTGACATTCGGCATGGTATGGGCTTAGGTGCTGACGATTATCTTACCAAGCCTTTTATTGCATCTGAGCTACTGGAAACTATCAGCGCTCGTCTGGAAAAGCAAGCCATCTTTGAGGAATTAACGCAAAATAAACTCCAAGAGTTGAGCACCAGTATCATCACCGCTCTCCCCCATGAGTTACGTACCCCACTTAACACCATTATCGGCTTCTCTGAAATGCTGATGACAGAAGCTCCACGACTAACATCGGAACAGGTGGGGGACTGGGCCATGCATATTAATCATGCAGCCCAACGCCTCTATCGTCTAGTCGAAAACTATTTGATGTATGTTCGGACAGAAGTGATTAAACACGATAAAGAAGAAATCGCACAACTTCAAAACCGGATCCTCGATCATCCTGATACGCTCATTCAATTTCATACGATGCACCGAGCCGAGCAAGAAAATCGAAATGATGACATTGACATCACCAATATTGAGACTGCTCCTGTTCGTATCTCCGACCACGATTTAGGCAAGATTATTGAAGAAGTGGTTGATAATGCCTTTAAGTTTTCAACCCCTGGCTCCAAAGTGACCATCACTGCTCTCTCCAAAGGGAATGATTATGTAATTCAAGTCATTGATGAAGGGCATGGCATGACCGCTGAACAGATCGAATCTGTTGGAACCTATATGCAGTTTGAGCGCTGGTTCTACGAACAGCAGGGCAGCGGGCTGGGGCTGGTAATCGTCCGGCGGCTCGTCGAGCTTTATGGCGGCTTGTTTGACATCCAGAGTGACCTCGATAATGGCACGCGTATCACGATCACCCTCCGCCAAGAATAAACAAACTATCACGGTTAGTGTATATTTGGATTGTTTGCTATATAATAATCAACATGATCATGGCATTTGGGCACACCGATCTACTTTCGTGCTATTCTTTACAAATCAAGAACATGTCAGAGGCACATTCACAAAATGAGTGAAATACAACGACTGGGTTCAAAACCACCAGCAGAGCGGTCAGAACGCCCTGCATCGACAGCATGGCATCCGCCAGCAATTTCCTCGCTCGAGGATACAGGTCTTTCTAAACTGAATGTTGCAGACCTGCTTCTGAAAGTTATCTACTCTGGAGGTGATCTTACTGGGCATCAATTAAGTGAAGTTGTCAAATTGCCTTATAATGGTGTATTAGATGGTATTGTTGAATTTCTCAAACGCGAGAAGTTTATTGATTTCGGCGGCGGCGGCGGTATCGGCGAAGCCAGCTATCATTACATTATTACAGAAAAAGGTGCAGAACGTGCGCGCGAGGCCATGGCACGTTCACAGTATGCTGGTGCAGCGCCAGTTGCCCTCAATCAATATATTGAAGCCATTAAAGCACAAAACGCAAATCGGAGGCCAATTCATCGGACTGAACTTCGGGGTTTAATGGACAACCTCATCATTGAAGATGAGATGCTGAGTAAAGTTGGCCCTGCTGTCAATTCAGGTAAGTCCATCTTCCTCTATGGCCCACCCGGAAATGGTAAGACTACTATCGCCGAACGGGTTGGTGAGATGGTCCTTGGGCAAGACCTCTGGATTCCATATGCCATTGATGTTGAAGGCCAGATCATCCAGTTGTTTGACCAAGTGAACCATATTGTGGCTCCAGATCCCCCCGAAGTCAAGTTGGGCACGGGTATGGTGCTTGATCCGCGCTGGATTGCGATCAAACGTCCGATGATTATGGTCGGTGGTGAATTGACAATGGCAGGTCTCGACTTGGTGTATGATGAGATCAACAAATTCTATGAAGCCCCCTTCCAAATGAAAGCCAACGGCGGCATGTTCCTAATTGATGACTTTGGTCGTCAGCAAATTCGCCCGGTGGAGCTTTTGAACCGCTGGATCGTGCCGCTGGAAACAGGCGTTGATTTTCTCACACTTAACAATGGTCGCAAGATTGGTATTCCCTTCTTTGTAATGACCATCTTTTCAACCAATCTTGATCCAAAAGACCTGGTAGACGAAGCGTTCTTGCGGCGTATTCGCCACAAGATTGAGGTTGGTAATCCAACTTATGAGCAATTCCGGGAAATCTTTAAAATTATGTGCCGGATCAAGCAAGTTCCCTACGATGAACAAGGTCTTGCCTATTTGCTCAAGGAGTGGTACATCAATCATGATAGAGATTTGCGTATGGTCCATCCGCGTGATCTGCTCTCCCAACTTATTGATATTGCAGATTACATGGATGTCGAGCCGATACTGACGAAAGAACTTATTGATCGAGCTGCCGCATCATACTTTGTCGAACTTTAGTGTTACCGACGGATAACCATATGGTCAACATCTGATAAAAACGATCACCCATGAAGCAATACAGTGGCACGACAATCCCTCGGTATCAGGTGTTTACACTTGCAGATGGCACGTTTGTCGTACAGTGGGAAGATAAGCGCGTTCAAGAGCTATTGACGGGGCAATATCGAGAGTTTGATTATCGTCAAGATTTTGGACATGCCATCACAAATTATGAATTAGCACAACTTCGTGCATCAGGGCGGGTAGAGCATTTCAATCGGCAGTTTGTCTGGCTTTTCCCGCTTCCCGAAGCCAGTCGGTTTGGGCGACGACGGATCTTGGGGCGTGGCAATCGCATTCGAGCCTACTACCTGACGACAACCTTGCCCAAGTCGCAGCTTGAGAGTACGCGTACGCTGCTCACATCGCTCAATCTTGACAAGCGTTATATTGGGCGGCTGCGCGATGGCCAAGTGGTTGTGTTGGACGATAATGGTGTGCCTTTTCGGACATTAGACGAAGCGGAAAACGCACAAAAGGAAATCCAAAACGCTGCCCCCCAGGCATTAACGAATTTGTCGATTGCCTTCATAGAGACCAATACTCAAACACCCGTACAGAAGTTATCTATGGAACGAGACAACGCCAGACTCAACTTAGACGAGATTATCGCAAGCCAGACTGATACCCTTCGTTATAAAGGTCGGCTGGTTGTGTTGGCGCTTCCACAAGACGATGAACGTGATGCCTTTGCGGGCGTCGCAAAAGAAATGACGCTGGATATCAAAGTTGCAACCAGCGCCAATCAAGCGCGCGAACTACTGGAAGATTATGAAGCCAGTTTGTTTATTATGGACATCCAATTCTATGATTTGCATGGTTTTAGTTTCATCGGCAACTTGCGCGAAATCGAAGATCTGCGCGAACTCCCCATCCTAGTTGTCACTGACAAACCAGACTTCACGGCTACGGTTGCTAAAGTAGAGTATCTAGTACGCCCCTTGAATCGTGCCCGCATTCGCCATAACATCTGGATGGCACTCAAACAATCCAACACCATGCCGGATAAACCCTCTGGCAATTCATCAGACTGAATCCTCAATGTCATGGCTTTTTCTGCTTGCCTTCAGCTATTGGTTCGTCATCATCTCCTGGCTTATTTATCAACACATTCGCTCGATCAATTCCCCTGTCCAGGCTCATCGCGTGAGCAAGAACCACATCATCCAAGATTATCTGGCGGCAGTTGAATGGCTGGCGGAAAGCGCCCTCCTCGAAACTGAGCGCCAGTGGAATGACGCCCAATACTTTCTCAGTGGACAGTTCTTACATCGACACCGAATATTGTTAGAACAGTCTCCCCCCCCTTTCATAGGTATTCTGCGCAGTGTCCGTCAGGTCAGTGTACAAACAATTCCATCCATACAAAACCGCTGTTTGATTGTCGATCAGCAGAGTCATCGCCGTATGGCAACCTACGCCTACGAGACGCTGCGACGCTGCTTCACACAGGACTTAGGTGATGCAACAGTGGTGATTGAGATGAAATTCGATAGACTGCATAACCGCTGGAAGTTACATCACTATATACAAGAAATTCCCGGTTTAGTTCATACAGCGAATATAGATATTCTGGCAAACCTGCCTTCCGCCATCGGGCGCGATTCCTAATATTCCGATGATCTTTGTGAGTGGCGGGAGTGGATTTTTGGGGCGGCATTTGAGCGCAGCCCTATGTCGTCAAAACATGCCCTGTCGTGTCTTGACTCGTAAACCCGAACAGCATCCTTGGCTCAAAAGCTATGACAATATCGAGATAATTCGCGGCGATTTGTCCGATCTGTGGGTCTTAAATAATGAAATGCAAGGCTGTACAGCGGTGATTCATGCGGGCGGATTATTCCGTTTGTGGGGCGATGCCCAGCAGTTCATTCGAGCTAATGTGCATGGCACTGAGAACATGATTCAGGCAGCAATCGCAAACGGGGTGGAACGCTTTATCCATGTCTCGACTGTCGCCGTAATCGGCCATCCTGCATCAGACAGCATTATTGACGAGACCTTTCCGCCGCAACCCGCTGATTCTTATCAACGCAGCAAACTCAAAGGTGAACAGCTCGTCCTCAAATATTATCAAGAGCAAGACTTCCCAGCATTGATCCTGCGTCCTGGCGCATATTATGGCCCGTACGGCGAATATGCCTTTAATCGCCTGTTCTTCACCGACCCAATGCGCGGCATCATTATGCAGGTTAACGGTGGCAAACACATTATTTTTCCAGTCTATATCGCCGATGTCGTTCAGGCCATCCTCAAAGCACTCGATAAAGGCATCCCTGGTGAAACCTACCATATCTGCGGTGATTGGATTTCGCACAAGGACGCTTTCGATATCATTTGCCAGGAAGCCAACATCCATTGGCCTCGGCTACCCATACCGGGCTGGGCAGGAATCAAGATGTCCCAGTTGTTGGAAAACGTATCCCGTATCACAGGCCGTGAACCATTTTGGCCTATCAACTTACGGTCATATGTGTACAATAACTGGCGGATTTCCAGCGACAAAGCACGAAATGAACTTGGTTTTGAGCCAACTAATTTTCGTGATGGGGCACGACGCACCATCGCATGGTACCGTGCCAGGAAGCCCGAGCGCATCACAGAAATTGAGTGTTGAGTCATGGCATTCGACGAAGCAAAAATCAATGTACGCAGTGGGAACGGCGGCGATGGACTGATATCATTCCGCCGTGAAAAATATATCCCACGCGGTGGCCCGTCTGGTGGCGATGGTGGGCGCGGCGGCAATGTCATCCTGCGTGTCAATCCAAAACTCAATACACTGCGAGTCTTTGAAAAGAAAGTCCACTTCAAAGCCAAGAACGGTGGGCGCGGTGGCAGTTCACGCAAAACAGGTGCAAATGGTGAGGACTTGTATGTTGACCTTCCCCCTGGAACTGTTGTCCGAAGTGCAGATAATGATATGGTGATTGCTGATCTAATCAAACCAGGTGATGAAGTCATTATCGTAAAGGGTGGGCGCGGCGGACGTGGCAATACCCGCTTTACCAGTTCGTCGAATCAGGCTCCGCGTGTCGCCGAAAAAGGTGAACCTGGGCGTGAACGCTGGATTAAGCTTGAATTGAAGTTGATCGCCGATGTAGGCATTGTCGGTGTCCCCAACGCAGGCAAATCCACCCTACTCTCAGTTATTAGTAACGCCAAACCCCGCATTGCAGCTTATCCCTTTACAACTATCGAACCTAATCTAGGCATGGTCGTATATGATGACCACGATCTGGTCATTGCAGACATTCCTGGTTTAATTGAAGGCGCCCATATGGGTATCGGTCTGGGATATAGCTTCCTGCGTCATGTGCAGCGTACCCGTGTCCTGATTCATCTGCTAGATGGAGCCAGTGAAGACGTACTGGCAGATTTCAGCCAGATCAACAGTGAGCTAGCACTCTATGATGATAAACTGAGTGACCGTCCACAACTCGTCATATTCAATAAAATGGATTTACCCGAAGCGCGGGAACGGTGGCCTAAAGTTAAAGCAGCGCTGGAACAATTTGAGATTGCCCCCCTTGCCATTTCGGCTATTCTTCAAAAGAACACCAAGCAACTTGTGCAAAAGATCTTTGAATTGATGTCAACCCTTCCTGATCCCCCCCCTGAAGTTGTTGAAGTGCCCATGTACGAGATTGAAGACAATAAGGCGAAATTTGAAATCCTGCGCGAGGATGATGGCAGTTATCGAGTAGCAGGCGATCATATCGAACGAGCAGCCGCGATGACTTACTGGGATTACGAAGAAGCTGTGATCCGCTTTCAGCAAATCCTGCAAACGCTTGGCATCACAAAGGCACTTGAAGAAGCAGGCATTAGTGTTGGTGATATGGTCTACATCGGCGACTATGAACTGGAATGGTCAGACTAACAAACGATGACCCGACGAATTGGTCTGATAGGCGGCACATTTGACCCCCCCCACTATGCACACCTCATTCTGGCGCAGCACGCCCACGACGAACTCAGGCTGGACACTGTGTTGTTTATCCCTGCAGGTCATCCACCACACAAGAACCATACGCGCACCGCGTTAGGGCACCGCCTGACAATGCTGGAATACGCTCTTGAGAAAGATTCGCGATTTGAGATTTCACGAGTAGATATTGATCGTCCCGGCCCCCACTACACCATTGATACCGTTCGCATTCTGCATGAGCAAAATCCTGATGACGCGTTGTTCTTCATCATGGGTGGGGATGTTTATCGTGATCTGGTGAACTGGGAACGCCCACGAGAGCTTTTTAAGACCGCGAAGCTAGCCGTCGCTGTGATGCGCAGACCAGATTCACATAGTACTGAACTGCGGCTCGATATGCACAAAGACACTATTCCTGATCTAGAAGAGAACGCGCTCCTCCTCACCTCGCCGCTAGTCGAGTTTTCATCAACGCAGATTGCCGAACGGCTGGCAACGGGCAAGAGCGTGCGCTATATGCTGCCCGATAAGGTGCTCGACTATATCACTTCTCATGGACTTTACCGAGGCTAATCAATGAAACGTTTCTTAATTTTGGTGCTGCTTGCCAGCTTTTATCTAACACTTGATGCAGAACAAGTACCGACCCTGGTTCCTCCGACACCTATACCCCAACCAGAAAGTGGTATCGAAGAGATTTTGCCCTCGGTTTCGATAGTTACCCGTCTCGCTGAGACAGGAAAACTGCGTGTAGGCGTACTTTATAATGCGCTGCCCTTTTCCGAACTGAACATTCGTGGTGAAATCTCCGGCTTTGATGCTGACCTCATGCGGCTAATGGCAGAAACCTGGGATGTCGAGATCGAGTTTGTCCAGATTACGCGGGATACAGCAGCAGCCGCTCACTTACTGCGCACTGGTGCTCTTGATCTTCTCGTTGGTGCAATGGTCCATCGGCGCGAACTAGACAGTCTGGTCGAGTTCAGCCAAACTTATTTTCGTGGGCAGCAGGCCATGATGGTACGGACTGATGATCCTGCCGCCCTGGCGACTGATCTGGACAATCGACGGATTGGTGTTGTGGTTGCCACACATGCCGAATCTGCATTGACAAACTGGATGACACAACATAATATCAGCGCTCAGGTGACAACCTTTCTAACTCTCGATCAAGCCTATTCTGCACTAGTCAACAACGAAGTAGATGGCATTGTTGATCACATCTATCGTCTATCACAGGTGGCCGCTGTAAATCCAGAACTCACCCAGATATTACCCGAAGCCATTGAATACCAGCCTTACGCGGTTGGTATTCTGCGGCAGGATGTGATTATGCGCAATCTGGTGAATCAGACACTACAATACCTGACACTCAACGGCGATGTCGCTGAACTGTATCAGCAGTATTTCCCTGGTGCGAACGATGGTGTTATCCAAATCTGGAATAGCCTGGGGGAGAGCGCCCCCACACTCGCAGTAGAAAACACACAATTGCCCTTCCCATCACAATATCTTGTCCCCAATCTGAGCAGCGATGGCTTGCGCGTGACAGGTCTGTATGGCATCACAGCCGACAATGCCGACGCTCCTGAAAGTGAACGCCGCCTGGATATCTTTCATCGTGCCCTGTTCACTGAAATGGCAAATCGCTGGAGCATACCTATTCATTTTGGGACTGCTAGCCCAGAAGATGCAATTGAGCAAGTCGCAAACGGCGAAGCCGATATTGCCGTTGGCTTGACGCTAGATTGGATTTGGGCGGATCAGATTGATTTTTCTGGGCCTTATCTGTTTCACGGCGAACGGATGATGGTGCGCATTGATGATGACATCAACAGTTTCATTGATCTACGCGGGGGTTCAACGGTTGTCACACCAAGTAACGAAACCAGTGCGGCCGCCCGTGTCGTCGAGATTGCCGAATTCCCCAACGTCAACGCCCGTATTGATGACATTGCCCAGCAGCGAGAGCAAGATCTGGCCTTTGCCCTACTTGCCGATGAAGATATAGATGCCGACGCAATATTTGGTGATAGTCTAAAACTGATCCCGCATGTCCAGGCCAATCCAGAGGACTTGCGGCTGACCCTGACCGAAGATGGTCAGGGGCGTTGGTACAGTACATCTCCCCGTGATCCGAATACGTTTGCACCTGTGGGCATGGTGATGGGCTTACCCCTCAATGATATTGAATTCCGTCTATTGGTCAACTACACTCTGCAAGACATGGCACGCGATGGCATGTTGGCACAGTTGTTGGAACCGCTGATGATGCCCGAAGACATCCCAACGTTTGAGGTCTGGCCTTAATTTTTATGATCCATGCTGTATAAATGGTCATAGACTACTCGATCATTTTGTCATACACTCCGGTTGTGAAATAGTCCACAATCAAGGGGTGAGATCATGATCGAACGATTTACACAGATCGACCAATCCATCACGAACTGGATGGCACGTTATGGCATTGTGCTACTGCGCATCAGCCTGGGAATCGTGTTCTTGTGGTTTGGCTTCCTCAAGTTCTTCCCCGGCGTTAGTCCTGCACAAGATCTCGTTGCACAGACCATCGAAACGCTATCATTGGGCATTATCCAACCCGATCTTGCCTTGCCGCTCCTCGCAGGCTGGGAAACCTTGATCGGCATTGGATTAATTAGTGGGAAGTTCATGCGGTTGACCCTCCTGCTGCTTTTGGTCCAGATGATCGGGACTGTTACTCCGGTCTTTCTATTCCCAGATGACGTGTTCACACGAATCCCCTACGCTCCAACCCTGGAAGGACAATATATTATCAAGAATCTGGTGTTAGTGAGTGCCAGCCTAGTCATCGGCGCAACCGTTCGTGGCGGGGCAATCGTCGCTGATCCCGAACAGATTCCAACGACTGCCCTACGCTAAGCATACGCTCCGAAACGGTTGATGCCACAACGGGGACATATGATCCGGGAACCATAGTAGACTTACCCGTGTCAAAATAGATGGAGAAGGCATTATGAACCATGACCCGGATCATCTCTTAATCAAATCCATTGCTGGCGGCGATACTGACGCACTCAACAGACTCTATGATCGCTACGGGTCAGGAATTATGAGTTTTCTCTACACACGCCTGAATGATCGTCAGTTGGCGGAAGAAGTCCTGCAAGATGTGATGTTGGCGGTCTGGAAAAGTGCCGGGAACTTCCGGGGGGAGAGCAAAGTTCTGACCTGGTTGCTGACCATTGCCCGCAATCGTGCCATCAACTCACAGCGGCGGAAACGCCCGCAGTTCGTGGCCTATGAAGAGGAACTGGCGATGGCATCCGACAACATCGGACTGGAGGAAGCAGTGGACAAAAGCTATCGACAGGCTGCTCTACGGCGGGCAATCCACACCCTGCCAGAATCACAACGTGAGGTCTTGAACCTGGTCTTCTTCCATCAACTTTCCGGCGTAGAGACCGCTTCAGTCCTGAATATCTCTGTCGGCACAGTAAAGAGCAGGCTACACCGTGCCAAAGAGACTCTCCGCCGTCTGTTACCCAGTGAGGAACTGCTCTAATGCACACCGAATGGCGCGAACACATTCCTTTTTACGTGGCGGGGACTCTTCCTCCGAACGAAGCCAATACCATCAAACAACACTTGGATTCCTGTGCCACCTGCCGCAGTTACTTGAAGGATTGGCAAGAAATCCGTGATGGGGTATTCGAGGAAGCTCAAGAAGCAGCCCACCCGCTGCCTCCTCTTAATATCCAGGCTATGCCGAATGGTCATCATATATCAGACCAACATCAATCACAGCCTCAGCGCAATCGCTTATCCCTAACCTTGGCGGCTGCATCCATCATGATGGTGATGTTTGTCGGCTTGATAATCGCCACCAATCAGAATCCAGAGGCAACTGCCAGCCAACTTGAACCAATCTGTTTACCAGATTGTCCGGATCAATCGGCTGTACAAACCGATGATATGCCAGTCTGTACGGTAAAAAGCACCTCAGAGAACGCCATCACTCTGCATGCTGCTCCAGACACAACCAGCGAAGCACTCACGACCATTCAAGATGAGAGCAAAGCAACCGTAATCGCCCGCAGCGATTCCCATTGGTATCGGGTTCGCTATATCTCGGTGTCGGTGTTATGGGTGGGTTGGGTCGATTCGGAGCATGTAGAACTTGATGGTGATTGTGATGCGCTACCCCTGGTCAATCTCGCCACCCCACCAGATTAAGCTATAAGCCGAGCAAATCGCCGAACGTTGGGTCAACATCCGTTGCGCAGGTTATCACCTGCTCAATGTAATTCTCGAAATCATCCTCAGCCGGATTCACAGGCGGGATGCCTTCGGCACAAAGTAAGAATTCTGATGCAAACTGTTGCGCATCCTGGAGTTCGAGGTCGAGGTCGGCATCGTCAAACACATACCGATCAAATGCCCGGTTCATCCATATAGTTGCCAGGAAGATATTCGCACTTTCTAGTCCGGCCCCTAATGGTGTGGGGATCAAGATAGTACTCGGCTGCTGCATCAACACATCTAAAGCCTGATAAAAAGCTGCTGCATCTGTCCCTTGCCGTTCGGTTAAAGCCGGGTCATTAATCTGTGAACGACGGGCGGGCATTTCGTTAAACAGTTCTGGCGTGTTTGCCATGGCACTAATGAAGCGATAACAAGCATCAGGATAGAGCGTGCCAGCACTGATGTAGACTGTACCCATATCAAAGGAAACAGCATTCAACTGTGCCCCCTGCGGGAACGTGATGAGCTTGTTCACTTCTCGATCTGCCCCACCACCCAGGAACGGCAAATCCCCAATGGGATTCAGCAAGCGGTTGTAGAGTGCTACCTCTGCCGAACTGTTTCCAAAAATATTAAAGCCTAGATTCTCGGTCAGGCCATCATATTGAATATAGTCATCTTTCGCCAGATCAAGGATTTGACGAGCAGCATCAACGACGGCCGGATCAGCAAAGTTGATGACGGGCGGTGTTACCCGGTAATCAATCGCAAGCCCGCCATAGGCGGCGATCAAGACCTGTAGATAGGTTCCGCCTAGGCTTTGGGGCACAAAAGGAGCCGGTTCATCCTGCGTGATTTTCAGGTCGCGCAAGGCGCGCTCAAACTCCGGCACTGTCCAACCACCCTGGGGAAATGGCACACCATACTGATTGAACACATCCGTGTTGTAGAACATCACTTCTGGCTGAATGACAACTGGCAACGCCCACGTCTGATCATTGCGCCGCACCTGTTCAAAGATATTGCCCACATAATCCGATGAATCAAAGTTGATGTCCGTCGAGAGCAGTGGATCAAGACTGAGCAGAACGCTCAAATCGGCATTTTGCACCTCATTGTCTGGCAGATAAAAGCAATCGAACTCTTCTGCCAATGCTTCAACCTCAACATCAAAGAACCCCTGCTCCACTTCAAGCGAGATATGGCCTACTTCAAAATCATCAAAGACAAAATCTTCAATCAAGCGATCCCATTCTTCTTGGGTGGGAAGTGGCACAAGAATGGAGCTCACGCCAAACTTCAACGCGATCTCGCCAGGAGCCAGATTAATGATTTGTGGTCCTTGTACAATAATTTCTTGTGTACCAACCAGATCGCTTGCATATTGCAGCCGTTCCGACGCCTTGATCTCAGCGTCATTCAGAGCGGTTCGGACATCTATGTCTTGCAACACCATCTCAGTCACGGCGTCGGTGATATATGATGTAAAGCGCATATCGGAAACAGAAAGGGCATTGTTCAGGCCATTACGCACGACCTCCGCCACCTGTGGATCGTATTCGGTGAAAGAGACATCAGCTATTGATTGCCGGGCTGGGATATCGCTTGCATTTTGTGCTAAATCCTGGCTAAAGGTCAGAAACTTCGCCAGTTGATAGGCGACTGCCGGGTTCTGTGTTCCAGCACTAACGGCAAATGCATCCGCAGTAACATTCGCCCGCCCTGAGGGCAGTTCGACAACCGTCATGCCGTCGGCAATCTGAGGAATGGTTGCCACAAAACTCGGCACAATCAGAATTGACGAGTCGAATCCACTATCACCCCTTCCAATCAATCCTTCCTTCTGCACTTCCGCCCATAGATCAACGTATTCTTCCAACGCCGAACTGCTGAAATCAGGGACACTGGGAAAAAAGGAATCGTCATAGACACCCTGTTCCAAAAGACCAACCATAATCGCAAAGATAGCCTGGGTATCAGTGGCATCAAAAATAGCGCTCTTTATCACGTCGCCATCTTCATCATATTCCGCCAATGCCCGCAGCGCATTCTCCAGATCAATCAACGACCAACTTGGCTCAGGATAAAAAACACCCTCACGGTCAAATATCTCGTTGTCAAACATCAACATTGTGACATTACCCTGATAGGGCAGCGCCCAGACTCCTCCATCCCATTGGAATGAATTCCACAACGCCGGATAGAAATCGAATTCATCAAGCTCAGGATCAGTACTAATCAGTGGGGTCAGATCCAGTATGTAACCTGTCCTGGTGATTTCTGGCGTTAGTGTTATTTCATCAACCAAGAATACATCCGTCGAGGTAATCGTTCGGTAGACTTGCTCTAATTCTTCTTCGATTGTGTCGGCAGAGTCCTCGAAACTAAACGGCACTCCATCCACAATCACCCGAACGCCTGCGTTTTGTTGTTCAAATTCATCGGCTAGATCACGATAAAGGTCTTCATCAGTTTGAGGCACAGCAATCGTAATCACCGCCTCGTTCTGGGCAACAGTCGAAAAACTCATAATCATCAAAGCTGCAATCAACACGACCAACTTCTGCATTCCACAATGTCCTTTTCTGATACACAACAGTAACAATTCTAACATGAATGAAAGCGTCTTCGGTTTCTGTGAACGGGGTTGGGTGGGCAGGATGGGCTGCGGAATTCACTTCATCTTGTTGCTGCTGCCGCGCAACAAAAAAATGGCAGCAGGGAAGGGGGACCGGCGGAAAAATGGCGGGAAATGGTGGAAAACTGGCAGGAAATAGCAGCCAAAACGGTCTCCGAGTGGGTTGGTAAACAAAACAGTCGATACTACCCTACAGTATAGTTGAAAAAAGTTGATTTGGTTGAACGTATCGAAGAACATGTATTCTATATTTAGCCGGAGCTTACCCCAATTGTCAAGTTCTATCCACGAAATTCAGCACTCTCTCTGCACTCGACTATTGCCCTATTCTATTGTAGAGGTATATACTACAGGTGTTCTACTGATGAGTACACTCCCATGTTCAACCCATCATTTGTGCATTTGCACGTCCATACGGAATTTTCACTCCTGGACGGCCTCAGTCGCATCAAGAAATTGGTCAATCGGGCGAAAGAACTCGATATGCCTGCCATCGCTATCACGGATCATGGCACGATGTTCGGGGTGATGGATTTTTACAATGCCTGTATTGATGCCGAGATTAAACCCATCATCGGGCTGGAAACTTATCTTGCGCCCCGTAGCATGAAAGACCGCGATCCGCAACTTGATCGCACCCCATTTCATCTGCTGCTCCTGGCAGAGAATGAGATTGGGTATCGCAATCTCTTGAAAATTGCCAGTGAGGGACAGCTCCATGGCTACTACTATCGTCCTCGTGTAGATTGGGAGTTTTTAGCCAAGCATTCTGAAGGCTTAATTACCACATCGAGTTGTCTGGCGGCGAAGATCCCTCGATTGGTCGTGGACGGACAAGACGATGAAGCCCGTGAATGGATTGGGCGCTTCACCGATGTCTTTGGTAAAGATCGTTTCTATCTAGAACTCCAAAAACACGACATTGATATTCAGAACGAGCTGAATAAGTGGCTCGTTGACTATAACCGCAGCAGCCATACGCATGTTGGCTTACTCGCTACCGCCGATATGCATTATGTCATGAAAGAGGACTACGCCATTCATGATACGTTACTCTGCGTGCAGACGGGCTCCCTCAAATCAGAGGAAAATCGTCTCAAATTTTCCGACAACTCCTACTACATGTATTCCGCTGATGAGATGTGGGAACTTTATGGTCATGAAACGCCAGAAGCCGTCACCAACTCAATTAAAATTGCCGAGATGTGTGATATCAACTTGGACCGCAAAGGCTATCATCTGCCCAATTTCCCCGTGCCCGATGGCTTTGATGCCCAGACTTATCTACGCCATTTGTGTGACATTGGAATGGGCTGGCGTTTCAGTTCCCAAGCCAACGATCCGGTTCTGGTTCATCGGCTGGAGAATGAACTCAACATTCTCCACGATATGGGCTTTGACACCTACTTCCTGATCGTCTGGGATTTATGCGAATTTGCCCGTCACGCCGACATCTGGTGGAATGTGCGCGGATCCGGTGCGGGCAGTCTGGCAGCTTACTGCCTGGGGATCACCAATATCAACCCGATCCAGAACAACCTGCTATTTGAGCGCTTCCTGAATCCAGGCCGTATCAGTATGCCCGACATTGATCTGGATTATCCTGATGATCGGCGTGGCGAGATGATCGCCTATACTGCTAGGAAATATGGTGAGGATAAGGTCGCGGCCATCATCACCTTTGGGACAATGGGCGCGAAGGCTGCTGTCAAGGATGTTGGGCGTGCGCTAAATGTGCCGCTGGAAGATGTCAACCGTGCCGCCAGCCTGATTCCACAGGAAGCACGGCAAAAACCACTCGATGTTTACGTCGCATCAATTCCTGATCTTCAAGATTACTACAATTCCTCTAGGACCATCCGCGAAGTGATTGATACTGCCAGCCAGCTACAAGGCATTAGCCGTCATGCGAGCACCCACGCAGCCGGTGTGATCGTCGCCGATAAGCCCTTGGTCGAATACCTGCCATTGCACCGCATCACGGGCAAAGACCCGACAGGCGGCGCACTCAAAGCCGTGACTCAGTTCCCGATGGAAACCTGTGAGAGTATTGGTTTACTCAAGGTTGATTTTCTGGGATTATCTACGCTGACGATTCTGCGCAAAGCTTGTGATTTGATTGAGCGACATCACGGCATCAAGTACACGATGGATACGATTCCATATCGTCATGATGATGACAACCTGAACAAAGAGCAGTTAGAGCAGTTAACCAAAGCCTTTGAAATGATCGGGCGCGGCGAGACTGTCGGCGTTTTCCAGGTGGAAAGCAGCGGGATGCAGCAGATGTTACGGGAGATGCGGCCGCGTCAATTTGAGAACATCATCGCCGCAGTCTCCCTCTATCGTCCTGGCCCAATGGAATTTATTCCGCAGTACAATCGACGATTGCATGGCGAGGAAGAACCGGAATATCGTCATGATAAGCTGGAACCTATTCTCAAAGAAACCTATGGCATCTTTGTTTATCAAGAACAGATTATGCAGGTTGCAGGTGAACTCTTTGGCTACGAACTGGGTGAAGCCGATCTGATGCGGCGGGCTGTCTCCAAAAAGAAGGCAAAAGAACTGGCCTTGCACAAGGGCATCTTCCTGAAGCGTGGCCCCGAAAATGGCATTGACGCCGAAACAGCCGGGAAGATTTTCGATGACATTGAATTCTTTGCTAACTATGGCTTTAACAAATGTCTGACTGGCAGCACCAAAGTCATTGATGCTGATACGGGGCGGCTGGTCACAATCAATGCCCTGATGACAGGCAAAACCACAATGGAACACACCTTGTCCTATAACAGTGATCAACTTCAACTTGAAGCCAGTATTGTCCTGGATATTATAGACAATGGCGTAAAGCCTGTGTATAAGCTACGCACCAGATTGGGACGTGAAGTCACGGCGACTCTCAACCATCCTTTTTATACACAAGATGGCTGGCGCATGTTGGACTACTTACAGGCTGGTGATCAAATTGCTGTGCCGTGCCTGCTGCCCATTGAAGGCCGCAAAGAATGGCCAGAGCAACAGATCATAGACCTCGCTGGCTGCGATGACTTGCAGGCTCTTCCAGACGATATTTTTGAACTGACGAACGATCAAATTGCGCTGCTGATCAATCATCTGTGGTCAGATCAAAGTCAGGCATTTGAGACCAATTCCGAGCATCTCGCCCGCCAATTACAGCATTTGCTGCTCCGTTTGGGCGGTGTGGTGCAGTTGCAAACACAAAAGAGAACCTATCAATTAACCCTCATAAACGTCGAGACGTTCACAAAACAAGCAAAGCAATTCATTCGAGCGACTTTTGAACACCCTGTTCAAAGTTTTGAACAGGCGCACATGTTCTGGGACACCATTGAATCCGTTGAGTATGTTGGTGAGGAACCTACTTACGATCTGACCATTGAAAATACCCATAACTTCATCGCCAACGACATCTTGGTTCACAACTCGCATGCGGCGGACTATGCTGTGATTACCGTACAAACGGCCTTCTTAAAAACACACTACCCAGAAGAGTACATGACCGCTCTGCTGACGGTGCATCGGGATGATTCAGGCAAAGTATCGCATTTTCTGGAAGAATGCCGTCGTCTGCAAATCCCCATTCTGCCGCCAAATGTCAATCACAGTGTGATTGATTTTGATATTCAAGTTGATCCCAAAACGGGAAAGCGAGCTATTCGCTTTGGTCTAGGAGCGATCAAGAATGCAGGTCAAGGGTCGTTGCAGCACGTCATCAGTTCACGCGAGGAAGATGGGCCATTCGATAATCTGATTGATTTTTGTCGTCGGCTTGATCTGCGAGAGGTTGGTAAACGTACCCTGGAATCACTTATCAAGGTAGGCGCGATGGTAGCGATGGGTTCCCGTGCTCAACTCCTCGATGCATTAGATCGAATATTGGGCTACAGCACAACCTATCATCGTGATCTAGAAGTCGGGCAGATGAACATGTTCGGTGATAAAGGCCCAGGCGACGACTCCTTTGTTCACCTGGACGACGTCCCTGAACATCAACCGCGTGAAATGCTGTTGTGGGAAAAAGAACTGCTGGGGCTATATGTCACGGGGCGTCCTGTCGATAAGTTCCGTGCTGACCTGGAGCAGAATGAGACTCACGTTATCCAAGAACTCAAGCTCAACGCCGAGCATTACACGAATAAGAAGGTCAATATCGCCGGCGAGATCGTCTCCATGCGCCGCATCTACACCAAAAACAACGCCGCGATGGGCGTCATTAGTTTAGAAGACTGGCATGATTCAGCGGCAACTATTGAGGTTGTCTTGTTCCCACAAACCTGGAGCCAGGTCATGGCACAAGTTGAATCAAAGGATTTGACCGCGTTTGACGAGGGCGAGATTGTCCGCATTGTGGGCGAATTTGATACTTCGCGGGGCGATCCGCAAGTGAAAGCAGAAAAAGTTACCCAGGCCCTCACCAATATGATCGCAATTGCACCAACAGATATGGCTGCACTTAGCTGGGCAGAGCAGCCGCCACCACCTGACGCTTGGGATTTCGCGCCCCCTGTCTGGGCGCAAGAAAATGAAACAGTAGCGGTCAACGCAGAAGCAGCCGTTCAAACTCAGGTGATGGAAAATGAACCCCATCCCCTGGACAACAATCATCATGAATATACCTCGCCACGTGATGTGGTCATCAGGCTGCAACGCACTGGGCATGATGAACAAGACGCCCGACGCCTGAAGCGTGTGTACGGCCTGTTGGTATCGTATCCAGGGAATGACCGTTTCCACATTATGATTGAAGGCGATGAAACCATTCGCAAGTTAGAATTCCCCAATCTGACCACAGGCTATTGCCAGGAATTAGTCGAGGATTTGGTGGGTGTATTGGGCAGTTCTGACCATATTGAACTACGCGAAAATTCATAACCCGGATTTAAATGTCTCATGCTATATTTAGCCGTTGGATGAGACGAGCCAACAGGAGATTATGCGACATGAAACGAGTCGCTGTGATGACAAGTGGAGGTGATGCACAAGGCATGAACGCTGCAATCCGGGCAGTCGTTCGCTCTGGTCTGCAACAGAATGTCGAAGTCTATGGTATCCGTCAGGCGTTCAGCGGGTTACTCAGTGGTGATATGAGTGCTCTGACCAGCCGCGAGGTCAGTGGTATTCTACAACGTGGCGGTACAATCCTCCAGACAGCGCGTAACGAAGAATTCAAAACCCCACAAGGGCAGCGTAAAGCCATCCGCAGGCTGAACGAGCATGATATTGAAGGAGTCATCGTCATCGGCGGCGACGGCAGCCTGCGCGGTGCAATGACCTTACATCAGCATGGAATCAAAGTCATTGGCATTCCCGCTAGCATCGACAATGACATCTGGGGCACAAATATAAGCATTGGGGTCGATACCGCCCTGAACACCATCCTGGATGCGCTGGATCGCCTCAAGGACACCGCTACCTCCCATAACCGAGCTTTTATCATCGAGACAATGGGTCGTAATTCCGGCTATCTGGCGTTGATGGCTAGCATACTAGGGGGTGCAGAGGTTGTCATCACACCCGAACGTAGCGTCTCTATGGAAGACGTGGCTGTTCAGTTAGAAGATGCTTATATTCGTGGCAAATCGCATGCGATTGCTGTCGTTGCCGAGGGCGCACCCTACAAGACAACAGAATTAGCCGATTATCTAAATGAGAAACGCCTGGGGTTTGAGATTCGGCTGACCATCCTGGGGCACGTTCAACGTGGTGGTCGTCCCACAGCCTTTGACCGACTATTAGCCACTCGAATGGGTGTTCGTGCCTTTGAGTGGCTTAATGAAGGCAAATCGGGTGTGATGGTCGGGTTGGAAGGTAAAGAGCTCATTCCGGTTGATCTAGAAGAAGTCACCTCAAAGACACGGCCTATCAGTGAAGGCTATTATGATATGGCGTGGATGCTCTCTCGATAGCCTCTAGTATGATCATTAACATCCGCGATTTTAAGTTTGAGAACAGGCATCAAGGGCACAACCGGAATAGCGTTCTGCCTCTTGGTGCGAGGCCATCTTCAGCTTCTTAATACACCTGCCACCTGTAAACTAGGACATTCCGGGCATTTGCGCTTATAATAGTATAGATATTACAGGACAGTTTACTGCTTTTGCTTAGATGGCGTGCTTGTGCGATATTTATGGTATGATAGTGAGGTTATTCAATTGGGGGGTGTTCGCTTATGAACCAATGGGAATACATGCCAACATATCTTGAAGCCAGAGTTGATGGCAAAGAGATTCGGAACTTTCTCAAAGAGCAAACGGGTGTCAAGCGCCCCCCACGCTACATGATTGAATCGCTTATGCCCCAGCTTGATAAGCTCGGCTCGGCAGGCTGGGAGCTTGTTCATATGGAGCCTGTCCCTCGCGTTGGTAAAAAGGGGAATGTTTTATTAGGGGCAAGCTCTCGTTGGAGCAATATCTATTTCTGTGTTTTCAAGCGGCAGAAAGCGAGACCCGAAACGCCGACAGTCGTGCAGAGCCTATCGGAAAACGTGACATTCGCCAATAGTGATGGCGACGTTGAGGATTTGCCGATTGCGCCCCGTGCCCCATTCCCGCCACCGCCTGACACGGCGTAAGGGTCTCGCATCAATGACAACACGGCAGGTTGCCCTCATCACAGGGGCGTCCAGTGGCATTGGCTACGCGACCAGTCTGGCATTTGCGCGACGCGGCTGGTCAGTTGTAGGGACAGCACGGCGCGCAGATCGACTCCAACAACTGAAACAAATAATCAAAAGCCAAACTCCGGGTATGTTTTTGCCTGTTGTCGCGGATGTACAGGATGTTGCAGCCGTGAATCAGGCCGTTATTATGATCCAGGATCAATTGGGTCGGTTGGATGTTCTTGTTGCTAATGCGGGTGTCGGGCAGCGGGGCAGCGTGGTCGATTCAGATTGGTCAGATATACAAACCCTACTGCGTACCAATATTGATGGTGTCTTGCACAGCATCCGTGCCGCTGTGCCTTTTATGCGTCAGGGGGGGAATGGCGGGCATATTGTAATTGTCTCTTCGATTTCTTATCAGCTTGTGATGCCTTATGCCGCCAACTATGCCGCATCGAAAGCTTTTGTGAGTAGTTTGGCGCGGTCATTACGTCTTGAACTAGAGGCAGACAATATCGGTGTTAGTGATATGATTATTGGGCGGACACAGACCGAATTCAGTGAGAGGCGCTTAGGCCAGTCTGGACGGTCTGGTGGCGGCATTCCGGTGATGCCTGTTGAAAAGGTTGCTGAGGCCATTGTTCGATCTGTTGATAAAAAGCAGAAGCGAGTCATTCTGCGATGGCTTGATCGCTTGTTCTTGATGGTTGGGGCGATTGCACCCCATTTGCTGGGGCGGATGGCAATGCGTCAGTACAAATAACATGGCAAAGATCAAAGAATAAATTCCATGCGCTTTCTGGAGCCGCTTATGGCGTGCTGACTTATTTCGATACATGATGCAGAAGAAGTAGCCAAGGGGTTGGGAATCCCCAATGAGCGAGCCGGACTAGCAACGGGTATGTGGCTCGTTCTCAGGCGGAACTTAACCGTCTGCTACCCCTCCTTCCAGGAAGCTTCCCCCGACGACCCCAGCGCGGGACACCCATCACCTAGATCATGAACAAAACCTGACGCTTACCCTACGCATCCCAGATTAACCTCAATCGTCATTGCATTTCGGAATATTTGATCTATCCTGATAATACTTGATAACCAGTGAAAGCTTGACAATTTGGGTAAGCCTTGATTGATCTTTCCCATGATCGCAAAAATCAGGGGCATCTGAACACAGAACATACGTTCTGCGATGCATTCTCCCATATCCACTCTTTTTTAGCTACACTGAAATGAAGTACATTGAGGTTGAACCTGTATGAACTTGCTCTCCACCAACCTAATCCAGCAGCCATTTCCCGCCGATTCTCTGCCCGTTCTTCCCCGGTTATCTGCATTGCCGCCGTTTTTTGGTTACTGCGGCGGCGGCGGGCAAACTACAACCGTCAATGGGCAGTCCAGCTGGTGGCATGATACCGGCGAGATGCCAATCAGGGGGATACCCTGACGTTCAGCGCAACAGGAGCCATCAACCCCGGCTTCGGCTCATCCTTTGGCCCAAATGGACAGGTGGGTAATGAACAGAACAAGCGATGGGATGCAGCATTGGCCTTTCGCTCTGGGGGGACGCGCTGCTGGTTCGGCTCGCTCATTGGCAAAATCGGGATGAGCGGCACCGCCTTTTGCATTGGCGCAAACAAAACGATGGCGGCTCCGGCAACGGGCCGTCTCTATCTGGCGTTCAACGATGGAGTGTCCTTCCAGGACAACAATGGCGAATGGCAGGTGAGCATCACTATAAGGCAACCCACGCCTACCCTCCCCTTGGTAACCCTCTATCTTGGGGGAAGTGATCCTAGCCAGGGAATAAATGCAGCAACTAATCTTGCATTTGCCAAATCGCAGGCGCCCGCTTGGGCTAATAAAACAATCGATGATCGGATTGTTCCCTATCCAGGTGTGACCTCCGAACTGCGAGGAGCGATTGTCGGCAAACAACTTCAGGCACAACATGCACTCGCTAAGATCCCGTCAGGGGCTAGCCTTATTGTTGTCGGATACAGTGCAGGCTCCTCTGCAGCAGTAATTTTCGCTGACTTGTACCTGGAAGCAAAACAAGCAGGAACCGTATCTGCGAATCTGATTGGCCTGGGCATCCTTGGATCTACTCTGACAGGTGGTACAAACGGCTATAATAACGGGGAAGGTCTGAGAACAATCATCAATGGGGAACCGCAGTGGCAAGGCATTCTGAAGAGAGTACTCGCCAGTGGTACGCGTGTTCTTGTACTTAATGATAAGTTCGAAACCATCGCCGAGTCAACCAAACCCAATTGGGGAAGCTACCAACCGCAAAGCCCAAACTACTGTTATGTGCGTCGATTCGATCGACGTCACTATGTCAACCCAACTTTGGATGAGATCGGGACAAACAACGATAGCAATCTTGCAACAAGCGTGATAGATTTTCTTAAAGGAAATACACGCTGCTTGCCCAGTCATTAAGCTCTATTACCCTTGGGGGGAGGCTCATCTAACGAGCCTCCTTTCCCTTATTTATGAAAGGTAAGTCATGCAAAAACGAGATACTGCATTGAAGTTTACAATCCTATTCATCTTCTTCTTGGTTCCCCCTTCCGTACTGTCACAGTCTCCTGATGCGTGTCTGCACTCTTTCCAACGATTTGCCTATGAAGGGCCAAGAGACCCCGATGAGACTCTCCAAGCTCCTTTGCCACCGTGGAAACCTGTCCCAGAGGTCATGAATACCTCAATTGATACAGACGTCTCCATTTTGGATGTTGTCTTCGCTCACAGCCACCTAGACCAACCTGAACTCTGGATCAGTGGGTCATCTGGGGATCAGCTTCTATGGATGATCTATTCTCCACAGACATCAAAGATCAAGTTTGTCTCACGAGAAATTGATGGAACCGATTTGCTCGTACACAATCTCTATGTTGATTCGCAGGGGACCCTATGGGGGTCACTGCTACTAGAACCAACATCTCACGCCAAGACAGTGCCTGTTCTGAGCCGTTTCAATGAATCCCAGCGCCGATTTGAGTTGATTGAGGACATGTTGGAGGTTCCCTCAACTCAACCGGGATTTGATGAAGCCTCAATTGTGCAGACCAGTGATGGGATACTGTGGATTCTTGTATCGAACGATGGTCTCTATGCATTTAAACCCGATACACAAACATTCCGCAAGCGAGCCGATTTGACAGGTATTGACCCTCTTCAAGCAACAGCAGCAGTTGATGACACTCTCTATTTCTCCACCAGTTTGGGAGATCCTAGAGAACAAGGATATGCCACTCTCCAGCAAGTCAGAATGTATCAGTTCATCCCACAGACTGATGAACTGATACAAGTAGAACTCCCACAGAATTGGCCTTCATATAGTGGTTTACACTTTGATCATGAGAGGCGATTATGGCTAGGTGTTGTCGGCTTCCGAGATGAAGACGAGAAATGGAACTTAATATATCCTGATCCAGAGCGCTTTATTAGGAGTCCCCTGATTCTTTCCAGAACGATGCCGACTCTTGTGTTTGAAAGCTCTGATGGTCGCTTATGGTATACAAACTGGTGGGATGGTGGTATTTGGGATCATGGCACAGCCTGGTTCGATCCAAAGACAGGTGAGGGGTGCATGTTCACCAACATGGCAAGCAGCATTGTTGAGGATTCCGAAGGACATCTGTGGTTAGTTGCAAACAGCACGCTATATAAATATACACACCATTCACAATAGAACTTTGCGGAATGCAGCATTGGCCTACTGCTCTGGGGGACGTGCTGCTGGTTCGGCTCGCTCATCAGCAAAATCGGGATGAGCGGCACCGCCTTTTGCATTGGTGCCAACAAGACGATGCTGGCTCCAGCAACAGGCCGTCTCTATCTGGCGTTCAACGATGGGGTGAGCTTCCAGGACAATACTGGCTCATGGAACGTGACCATCACTTTAGGGCAACCGACACCCACACCAGGGGAACCTGAGACACCCCCGCCATCCGTACCAACGTTCCCGCCCCCGCAACCACCAGTGGTGGTGATACCCCCGACACCGCCGGGAACACCGGTCCCACAATCGGCCATTGACGCCGTAGCCTATGTTATCGCCTGTGAAGCAGGCTATTTCAATGATCCAGTTTCGTCTGGAGCACGCAAGCAAACCATTGATATCGCCTACTCAATCCGTGCACGGATCAATTTAGGCACATGGGGAAACCATGTGCTCGCCGTCGTTAGTGCGGGGGATGGTACACAGTACAACTGTTACCGGGACATCGTAGCAGGGCGTCGGAATCCGAATATCAACATCCTGGGTGCTCGAGATTTAGCGCTGGCACTCTTCAGAGGGACAGCGCTACCTCAGCCAACAACCTCAGGCACAGCCAATGTACCCTATTTCTTTGCGCCTAGCAGCTATGGCGTGGGGAAGAAAGATGCATCGGCAGATGCGGTCAGTAAAGAAACGATCCTGGCAAACTTGCATGTGGCTGGTATCTGTAACAAAGACTTGAACCAGCTCACCGCAATCTATGCCGGTCACAGTGCCTTCAACTCACTTGGGCAGACGACAGTCTTCTTCACCGAATTCCCCGGCTGCTACTGTAGAAACTGCTAATCCATGAGGGACTTGCCATCTTTGCTCGTCATCATCCGGCTTGCAAAGATGGCCTCTTCTCTTATAATTCATGGCATTTATGACGATTAAATGGTGTTACATATGAAGGTTATGCTCAATAGCTTGCTTGTGTTGTTGGTTTCCTCTGCTTGCTCAATCTTGGGTTCACCGACTGACAAGCATATCGTGTATTTCAGTACCGATCATCAGATGTGGGCCCTGGATGTCGAGGCATTCACCTACACCCCGGTGGTTTCCCTGAACCCGACGGACTCAGTTCTCGGACGCTTTATCATGACCCAAGACCCCACTCAAATCTACTTCATTGAGCACACTCAGGCGGAAACGGACGACACACTCAATATCTATGATCCACAAACGGACACCATCGAACGCATTTACTTGCATCCCCATCTAAGTGCGATGACATCCCCTCATCATGAGATGATGTTCTTGAGTCTGATTGACATGGAACATCCAGAACGATCATCGGTCTGCCTCTTCTCACGTCCATCTCAAACCTGTGACACAGTTGATATTCCCCGCAGTTTCGGTAGCTTATACTGGTTAGAAGACAGAGCCTTCCTCATGATCGAGAACGATGGATGGATCATTAGAATCTGACGCCATCCGAGTATATCAACTCCCATCATCTGAAGAAGATAGATTGGAACTAGTCTCGGAGACATTCCTTGAGGGGTTTCGGTCTGTTTATCCCACGGCAATGAAGGGCACATCCGTTTACTTTATCCACTATGACGCCCTCTCAGATGAGAAAATACTTTATGCGTTTGATACTCGGACATTCGAGCTAACCGAGCGAAGGGACGTCGAAATCTCAGATGTGTTTGCAGCAGTCACTGCTATTCGCATATCCTCGGATGGGAGGTATCTGGCTTATAAGATTAGGTCGGATTTGTATATAGTCGATTTGTCATCCGGTCAAACCGTTTCTACATTTCAGGACATCTTATTGTTTCAATGGGTTTCAAATGAGACCTTGGTTGCCACCCATTCGGCAGGCAGAGCCAAAGCATATGAACTCTCGCTCATTAATGCCGCCGAAAATGTCACCAGTGAACGCCTTCCAATTGCCGAAGAAACCGTCTCTGTCTGGTTTTCAAAGTCACTCTAAAACATCGGATGTTTCCCGGAGCCTATAGTTAACAACTCGCCTTTCACTTTGGGGGACGCGCTGCTGGTTCGGCTCGCTCATTGGGAACTCCCAGCCCCTTGGCTACTTTCTTCTGCATCATGTATCGAAACAGGTCAGCACGCCATAAGCGGCTCCAGAAAGCGCATGGAATTTAGTTTTTGATCTTTGCCAGGTTATTTGTACTGACGCATTGCCATCCGCCCCAGCAAATGGGGCGCAACCACCCCAACCGTCAAGAACAAGCGATCAAGCCATCGCAGAACGACTCGCTTCTGTTTTTTATCAACGGATCGAACAATGGCCTCAGCAACCTTTTCAACAGGCATCACCGGAATGCCACCACCAGACCGCCCAGACTGGCCTAAGCGCTTCTCACTGAATTCGGTCTGTGTCTGCCCAATAATCATATCACTGACACCGATATTGTCTGCCTCTAGTTCAAGACGTAATGACCGCGCCAGACTACTCACAAAAGCTTTCGATGCGGCATAGGGCATCACAAGCTGACAGAAAATCGAAGAAACAATTACAATATGTCCACCATTCTCCCCTGACGCATAGAAGGCATAGCAGTACGGATGCTGTACAAGACATTATCGATATTGGTACGCAGGAGGGTTTGTATATCTGACCAATCTGAATCGACCACGCTGCCCCGATGCCTGTAATGGCAACTACGGCCCAGTTGCTCCTGGATCATAATAACGGCCCGATTCATGGCTGCAACATCTTGTACATCCGCTACAATAGGCAAAAATATACGAGGTGTTCGGGTTTTGATTGTTTGTTTCAGATGTTGAAGTCGATCTTCGCGCCGGGCAGTTCCGGCAACTGACGAGCCGCACTGGGCAAAAGCCAGACTGGACGCCCCCGTGATGAGGGCAACCGAGAGCTTGCCCCTAATAAAACATTCCCTTTTTTACCAACGCGAGGGACGGGCTCCATATGAACAAGCTCCCAGCCTTCCAAGCCGAGCTTATCAAGTTGAGGCATAAGCGATTCAATCATGTAGCGTGGGGGTGCCTGACACCCGTTTGCTCTCTGAGAAAGTTCCGAATCTCTTTGCTATCAACTTTGGCTTCAAGATATGTCGGCATGTATTCCCATTGATTCATAAGCAAACACCCCCCAATTGAATAACCTCACGATCATACCATAAGTATCGCACAAACACACCATCTAAGCAAAAGCTATGCGACATGTTATAATATTACAATTAACAAATAAATGTTTGTTTAAGAAATCTTAACTTCTCCCTAAAAATGATTTAAAATTGCTCGTGGTGTACATTGATGGGGATGCCAAGAGAGTGAGTACAATGCTAACAAAAATTGAAACCCTGACACTTAAACAACATCTAGCCCCTATTCATTCACAGGATACGATGGGTATC
Source organism: Phototrophicaceae bacterium (assembly GCA_965223785.1). GTDB lineage: Bacteria > Chloroflexota > Anaerolineae > Aggregatilineales > Phototrophicaceae > CBDCXN01. The sequence continues at coordinate 5,213,434 of OZ245017.1, forward strand.
GCTGGAAAGAAAATTCTGTTACAAGAGTTCATCCAAATGCTGGAGAATGAAGATGGCAGCCGTCAAGGTAAAGACATTGAATTTGTCCATGACATGCGCGTTGCCACCCGCAAAATGCGCAGCGCCTTCCGCATCTTCCGTAGCTGCTACAAAACAAAATCAATACAAGCCTATCGGGAAGAATTGAAAGCCATCGCTAACCTATTGGGCCAGATACGCGATCTTGATGTGATGTTGGTCAATCTGGAACCTTATCAGAATTCACTTGAAGAAGCAACCAACTACCTGAAAACCCGGCGTGATAAAGCCCGCAAGCGACTGAATAAGTATCTGGATAGTTCGGCCTATCAAGTGTTTATAACGGACTACACTGAGTTCCTCACCGATGAAGACGCCGGCCTACTTAAAGCCGACCCTTCCAAAGTAACGCCCTATCAGGTTCGTCATGTGCTGCCATCACAGATTTATCATGAGTTATCTTTGGTACGCTCTTACGACACTGCAATTGCCAATGACGATGTTGAAACCCTGCACGCCCTACGGATAGAGTTCAAGCGGCTGCGATACTTAGTGACGTTTTTCAGCCCTATCTTAGGTAAATCAATAGAAGGCTTCATCAATGACCTGAAAGCAATTCAGGATCATCTCGGCAATCTGAATGATGCGGTAGTTGCTCAAGAGACCATCCAATCGCTGCGACGGAGTAAGAAAATGCCCAAAGCAGAACGCAAGATACTCAAAGCCCATCTACAAACATTAAGGGAACAAGAAACCACACTGGCTGTTTCGTTTGTTGATGTATGGGAAGACTTCAATCGGCGAGCTGTCCAGCGTCGCCTTTCGGATTCATTACTCGTCTTACGCTAAGGCGCAGAACCCAGATCAATCCAGTAGAAGCGAACAAGCCCACGACAGGATAGGCCATAACGAAGTAGCGCTGCCACTCGATAGGCGTCACAATTGCAAGTGTCACCAGTAAGAATACGCCCCAACCACCGATGAGCCAGCGTGCATCGCTCAATTTGGATGAATCGATGACAATAGCCAAGAATCCTACGGTAACCAGCATCAACAAAATCAGTGCACCCAGTTGGTTTCCGCCAACTGTGATACCATCCCAAATAGTTGCTTCATAGACTGCAATCTGCTTACCAATATAGTCACCCCACCCATCAATTTCATAGAATTGAGGTTGGGCAATAAAGACCTGTCGCCAAAATCCAAGCAATCGATCACTGAAATTATCATAGTCACCGAAGGCAGCAACCTGGTCGTCGAGTAACTCTGCCCTGGTCTCGATCACCTGCTCAAAACGTACAAGCGGATCGCCCCACCACAAGGGATTTAACATTAAGAAGACGATCACGCCGATCACCAAGGCGGCAAGCCAACGTCTAGTTAGCCTCAGGAGCGTTTTAGCAGCGAATGGTTTCTCATGAAACCATTCAAATAGAAAAGCTAAGCCATAGACACTCACAATAGTCAAGACTGCTGAGTGCTTAGCTGACCCAGCCAACCCACTTGAAACACCCAAAAGAACAGTCATCCACCATGATTTTTGACGTAGCATTTGCAGCGCCAACACCATAACTAGCAGGCTAAATGCGACATGGACTCCTTCAAACATCGCCCGCCGTCCGTTGATGAGTAGAGCCGAACTCAAGGCGAAATAGCCACTGGCAAGATAGGCGACAGGTTGCCCACTGATCTGTAATCCTAACCAGAACACCCAGACAACACTGGTCGCAAATAAGATAACTAAAGGCCAACGACCCAGCATGAGCAAGAAATCGTCGGGCATGTGTCCAAAATTCTGATTGTAATTCCAATCTGCGCCCCAGTCCCACTGTTCATTGATGTCGGCTGTTTGATATCCATTGATTGCCCATGAAGCCCCAATGATATATCGGGTTAATGTACCATTTAACAAACGTAGGTGTTGTTCCGTCTCGTTGACAGGAAGATCGCGATAGCGCACACGCTCCAGATCGTTATCCAGCAAAATATAGCCAAAGTCACGGCTCATCCAGATAATCGTGCTTTCATCACCATGAAAAGGGACGAGGGGTGTCCCCCCCAGCACATACAAAATCAGCAAAACCAGCCACAGAATACAATGCCGTTTCAACAAGCTCAATCTCTCGTGTGATTCAAACTTGCCATGATAACACCCACCACGATCATGACACCGCCCAGGATTTGTGCTACGGTTGGAATTTCAGACAGCACAATCAACGCAACTACCGAGCCGAATACAGGCTCCATCTGTCCTGCGACACTCACAAAAGTAGCTGGCAGAAATGCCAAAGCATAATTAAACGAGGAATGACCGATCAACTGGGGAACCAATGCTAGCAGCACAATCCATCCATATCCCGCTACACTGTGCCCGAACATCGTCTCTCCAGATAGCAATACCGCCACAACTAAGAGTATCGCCGCCGTACCATAGACCATCCAGACATATGGTGTGAGGTCAAGTTGAGCGCGGATACGACGTCCAATCACCAGGTAAACAGCAACACTAATCGCACCAATGGTCGAAAGAACTCCACCTGTGATCTGTTCAGAAGACGATCCACCTGCCTCGCCACCAGACAGACCAATCACCATACCACCTAACATCGCCAAGCCCAATCCTAGCAAAATCAGGCGTGATAAGCGTACCTTGAGGAAGGCTATTTCTAACAACGCAACCCATATAGGTGAAGTCGAGACCAAAACCAAACTAATCAAAACCGAGGCATATTCGAGCGATGTCACCCAGCTTGCAAAATGCACTGCCAAGAAAACACCCGACACGATTGTCCAAAGACGATCTTGCATCGAGAGATCCCGAATTTGTTCGATATGAGCAGGTTGACGCAGCAGCGCTGGGGTCAAAATCAATGTTGCAATACTCAATCTACCGCCTGCAATAACGAGCGAAGGAATGGATTCACCCTGTGCAAAGCGGATCAACGTTGCTGCGACAGACGCTGCCACAATCCCCATGAGCAGCACAAAGTAGGCATGAATTGGGGCACGGGTTGCGTTGGTCATGTGTTGAAACAACCCAACGAAACGTTTTTAACCCTATTCTCATACACAAATTTTAACAATTCTTATGCCAATCGTGTTACTATAGACGAGTTTGATCAAACAAATACATCAAGTAAGGAGAACGAGAATGGCCTTTGAACTTCCTGACCTCCCCTACGCTTTTGACGCACTCGAACCGCATATTGATGCTCGCACGATGGAAATCCACCACGACAAGCATCATGCTGGCTATACTAGCAAGCTGAATGCTGCGCTGGAAGGCACAGAATTCGCAAGCAAATCCATTGAGGAAATCCTGGGGAATCTGAGCGCCCTACCTACGAACCAGCAAGGCGCTGTCCGCAACAACGGCGGCGGCTATGCCAACCACAACCTGTTCTGGCAGATCATGGGACCAAACGGCGGTGGCGCGCCCTCCGGTGGCCTCGGCGCAGCCATTGACGCGGCTTTCGGCAGCTTTGATGCCTTCAAAGAGCAATTCGCTACCGCTGCCGCAACCCGCTTTGGTTCTGGTTGGGCATGGCTCGTCGTTGATGATGGCAACCTGAGTGTGACCTCAACCCCCAACCAGGACACTCCCTTGATGGAAGGCAAGACGCCCATCCTGGGTATTGATGTCTGGGAACATGCCTACTATCTGAACTACCAGAATCGCCGTCCCGATTATATCGCCGCGTTCTGGAACGTTATCAACTGGGACAAGGTCAGCGCCCTATATGCTGCTGCCAAATAGCAGGTTGACATACACATGATGACTAAAGGACACTACAATTAAGTAGTGTCCTTTTTGTTTGCCTACTAAGGAGCCTCCCATGTCGGAATTTCGCACTGAAAAAGACTCAATTGGGGAAGTTCAAGTTCCCCAAAATGCATATTACGCAGCACAAACCCAACGTGCCGTTGAAAACTTCCCGATTAGCGGCTTAAAACCTTATCCTGCTTTCATCTGGAGTATGGCGGTCATCAAACGGGCGGCTGCCGAAGTCCACAAAGACCTGGGCTTGCTTGATCCCAAACTCGCCGATGCTATCATCCAAGCGGGTGACGAGATTCTAGCCGGACAACATCAGGATCATTTCGTGGTTGATCCCTTCCAAGCTGGGGCTGGAACCAGCCACAACATGAACACCAATGAAGTCATGGCGAATCGTGCTAATGAACTCCTCGGTCATGCTCTGCACACCTCGGATAAGCCCGTTCATCCCAACGATCACGTCAACATGGCACAAAGCACCAACGATACCATTCCCACAGCAATCCGGCTGGGTGTGTTGTGGAAACTTGATGAACTGATTGAAATTTTGCAATTCTGCGCCGATGAAATCCGCAAGAAGGCAGAGGAATGGGATGATGTAATTAAGAGTGGGCGTACCCATCTTCAGGATGCTGTGCCAATTCGCTTGGGGCAGGAAGTCGGCGCATGGGCAACCGCCATTGAACGCAACATCAAGAAAATCAAATTTGCGGCTGAAGGGCTCCGTCGCCTGGGGATCGGTGGCACGGCCGCCGGAACGGGCCTCAACGCTCATCCTGAATATCACAGCCAGATGATTGCCAAACTCAAGGAACTGACTGGGCTAGAACTGTACGAATCGGACGATTTATTTGAATCAATGCAGTCCCATCAGGACGCTGTATTCTTCTCCGGTGCGTTGCGTTCGGCTGCCCAGGATTTCGTGCGCATTGCCAACGATGTCCGTCTGCTTTCCAGTGGCCCCACCACCGGGCTTGCGGAGATCACCTGCCCAACCGTGCAACCTGGTTCATCCATCATGCCTGGTAAAGTCAATCCGGTACTGGCGGAAATGCTTAACATGTCAATGTTCCATGTCATCGGCAACGACACCTGCGTCATGATGTGTGGTCAGGCAGGTCAACTCGAACTCAATGTGATGATGCCCATTATCGCCCACAACCTGAACGAGATGATGATCGTCATGAGCGGAGCAATCAAAGCCTTTACAGATCGTTGCATCTCCGGCTTGATTCTCAACCGTGAGAATGCCGAAGGCTGGCTCGCCAAGAACCCGATCCTGGTGACAGCACTCAACCCCATCATCGGCTATAACAACGGTGCTCAAGTTGCTAAGAAGTCGTTGGCAGAAGGCAAGAGTGTGCGCGAAGTCGTCTTGGAAATGGGCTTGATGACCGAAGCAGAAGTCGATCAAGCACTCGACACTCGTAAGATGACTAAAGGCGGTATCGCTAAATAATGCTAAACACCCTGGGTGATCTGTTGCAGCCACCCAATACTCTTGCTGATAGCAAATCCTTAATTGAGCCACTCCTGGATTTGCAGTATACTAGGCATCGCGCTGCTCAGCAGGTTACTGTAATCGTGAAGAATCGCAGACTCGGCAACAAATACGAAATTGTTGAACGATTAGGGCGTGGGGGCACGGCAGAAGTCTTCCGTGCCCATCATCTCAGCCTTGGTCGTTTTGTTGCTATCAAGATTCTGCACGATTTTCTTGCAGATGATCCTGAATTTAAAACTCGCTTTGAACGCGAAGCCCGCAACATCGCCCGCCTGAAACATCCCAACATCGTTCAAGTCTATGACTTTGAGTTCGATGCCATCAACGAGTGTTACTACATGGTGATGGAGTTGGTCGAGGGCGCCAATCTGAAAGATTTGCTACTCAATCTGGAACGTGAAGGCAGACCGATTAACTTGCTAGAAGGACTGCGTATTATTCGAGAGGCGGCGACTGCCCTAGCCTATGCTCATGCCGCTGGGATGATCCATCGTGATGTGAAGCCTGCCAATCTCATCCTGGATGCTCACGACAATAACCGTGTCGTATTGACCGATTTTGGTATTGCCAAGATGGTTACTAGCGCCCAATTCACCATCACAGGCGGTTTAATCGGTACACCCGCTTATATGTCTCCCGAACAAGGGGTCGGTGAAACGGGCGATCTTCGTTCAGACATTTATTCGTTAGGGGTCATCCTCTATCAACTTCTGACAGGTGAACTGCCCTATAATGCGGATACGCCCCTAGCGATCATCCTCAAACATTTGAACGATCCTATTCCATCGGCCTGCCAACGCAACGCAGAACTTCCGATACAGGCGGATGAACTCATCGCCAAGATGCTGGCAAAGGAACCGGACAATCGTTATCAGCAGGCTGAAGACCTAATCGCCGATATCAAAGCACTAGAGACGAATCCCAAGCCAGATCATATCATTACGCAACTCATGCCATCCTCAGGCGAAGCTTCCGTCTCTAAACCCGATGCCGAAAGAGTCATAGGTGAACTAACCCAGCCCCATGCCCCCCAAAACACGATTGAAGCAGGCAGCGGGCGGGTGTTTTTCTGGGTTGCTTCAGTTGCGTTCATTATCCTGGTAACAGGTATCGGCTATACAGCCGGTGTCAATTCCGGGCGTCCACCAAAAGCAGCAGCCGTTCTCGCTACCGAGACTGCTACAGATACACCAACCCCTATCGAAACAGCAACGAACGCCCCAACTGCTACAGAAACGCCAACCGAAACCGCGACATCCACGCCATCGCCAACACAAACAGCAACCGCTCCTGCATCGTATACGCCAACGTTGACGCCTACAGCCACCGAGACAGAAGCTGTCACGCCATCGCCAACGCCTAACAGCACACAAACACTGGCAGTTGCCTCAACTGCAACCTATGCTGTCTGTATCTTTGACTATGCTATTATTGAGCAAGATCCCAAAGACGGTGAAGCGGGCGATTTCTTCCCCATCAACACCCCATACGAACGGCGTATCGTCTTGTTGAACACAGGCACCTGCCCTTGGGAACGCAACACATCACTGGCCTTTGTCAATGGCTCCGGGGAAAGTTTCAGCGCGGGGCCGCGCATTTTTATCCGTGAACCTGTCGCAGTTGGCGCAGAAATAGAACTCATTTTTTCGGGTACATTGCCGGGGCGCGGTAGCCTGACGCCCATTGCAGGCGACTGGCAACTACGCACACCAGGCCAGATTCCAATTGGCACACCCATGACCATCAGTGTATTCGTCTTTGATCCTGGCGGAGGATAAAATGGAGCGTGAACAAGCCTGGGCAATTGTCACTGAATTCACCGAAAGTGACTCGCTTCGGCGACACATGTTATCAGTTGAGTGTGCAATGCGGGCTTACGCTACAGCGTTCGACAGCAACCCCGATCTATGGGGTGCGGTTGGCCTATTACACGATTTCGACTACGAAATGTATCCCGATATCGCTGTTGAAGGGCATCCAGTTGTTGGCTCAAAGATTCTGCGTGAACGTGGTGTCCCAGAAGAGATCATCCGAGCAATCCTCTCACATGCAGAGGAAATCACAGGCGTTATACCAGAATCTGATATGGAAAAGGCACTGGTAGCAGTCGATGAATTGACCGGATTTCTCATCGCCGTAACATTGGTTCGCCCTTCCAAAAGCATCCTCGATGTCAAGCTCAAATCAGTGCGCAAAAAGTGGAAGGATAAGTCCTTCGCGGCCCCGGTCAATCGCCAAGAGATCGAGCATGCCGCCGCTAATCTGGGCAGAGAACTGGATGTGCATATTCAATTCGTTCTGGATGCTATGAAAAACTGCGCCAAATCTTTAGGTCTGGCAGGCGAGCCATAATGGAGGGTGTCACCCCCGACGCCCTTCTCAAGTCATTCTACATCTGAACGTGAACAGGTGTACCCATTTCACCAAAGTTATAGAACCACAGCGCATCATCATTGGTCATGTTCACACAGCCATGACTCATGGGCTGACCGAAGTTATCGTGCCAGTAGGTTCCGTGAATGCCATAACCCTGATAGAAATACTGCACCCATTGGACATTGGGTAGATAATAACCGGGGCCGGACATAGTTTGGGATTCAGTGCGATGCCAGATGGCAAAGTCGCCCAGCACCGTAGGTGTAGCGGGCAAGCCAGTCGAAACAACCACACTCTTCAGCAACATACCATCTTCATAAGCATACACCCGCTGCTGACTCAAATCGATCACGATCTGCTTACCAACAGTAATAGTCGGTTCCGGCTCGTCATCATAATATGGTGTCAGGATACCCATATCAATGATGCCACCATCGGCATTAACACCGGGGATCGTCAGCATTTGTCCAGCAAAAAGGCGATCCGGTTCAGCAAGCCCGTTGATTTCGGCCAGCGTTACCCAACTGAGACCATACCGTCCTGCAATCTGCGCGAGATGCTCACCCGCTTGCACTGTATAGTTTGAGACAGTTTCTGGCATGGCGACTTCTTCATCAGCCACATTGGGTGTCCAGATGCTCAACTCCTGACCATAAAGAATACGATTTGGATTGACAATATTGTTGGCCTGGATAATCTGATCAGCCGTCACACCATAGCGTTCCGCGATCTGTGACAGAATCTCCCCTTGTTGTACGACATGGGTGATGGGCGTCCCTGCAATCAATGGGTTAAACACTTCTTCACCTGTATCCGGCGTTGATAATCCGGGAATGGTCAATGTCTGCCCGACCAGAACACGCGACTGGTTGGTGATGTTATTGACCTGTGCCAATTCACCTATATCAACGCCATAACGCAGCGCAATTCGATATAGGTTATCACCCGGCTGTACGATATAGGTGGAGGCTTCATCCTGGGCAGAAACCAATGGGATAGAGATGAATAATATAACCAACAAAATGAGTCGCATACGACAATTGTCCCTTCACAATAAATCTCCTCCATTCTCATTATAACCCTATTTGGGGTTATATGGGCAAAAGTGTCCCTTCACGAGTTACTGCGAACAAAAAAATGGCAGGAAATGGGTTGGTAGGTAGCTGTATGGTTTTTCTGTTTTATCTGGTCAACGAGCTTCCTGACATCGTGGCCCGGTTCAAATTTTAAGTCATTTGACCTTATCTTCGCAACAAGGCAATTTATGCCTGTCATCGGCTATATTCGGGTTAGTACCGAACAGCAGGATTTGGATAAACAACAAGAGTGGCGGATTACTGAACTCCTTAGTCTTGTGAAGCCTTGATACGACCGGCCGCTTCAATAAGCATCTTCCTGGCTTGCGGCAGTTGGGGCGATCCCAGATGTGGATGTCGTCGTTGGTAAGGTTGCCGTTGCAGTGCGATTGTGGTCAGACCCAGTATCAAATGATTGGCCTGGTTCATGCTGCTCCTGATTTTTGCGATCAGGGGAAAGCCTATCCACACAATTCAGCAATTCCTCATGTGTCGGTGATTGCTGATGAGGGGGTTTACAAGTAAAATCGAGACTTAATGCCGTTAGCAAAGTAGGATAAATGTTACTCCGCGTTTTCCGGGTTTCTGACCGTTTAGGTCTCGTTCTCCTCAAAATCAGCACTGGTTTTGGGCTATTGCTGCTTGAAAGTGTCGGTGGGGTTACATCCGCCACAAATAACCTCGGCAGGCACATCCGGGCTGTATTGGTCGTTATCCTATCGGCGGGGTTGGCTGTATTAGCTTTCGTTGGCGGTATTCTTCAGCAAATTTTGAACGTCATCTTCAATCTGGCAATACGCCTGGTAGGACGCATCACTGTCTCTGCCCGCACCTCAACGAGTAACGCGATGGCACGACGCTCGGCACGGGCAGAGATGCAATCAACCGTTGTAGAAGACCCTCTACGCACCCAGAACCGTGTTCTCAATGGACTGGTGACTGTCGCCTTATTTGTGTTGATCGCCGTGATTCTGTGGGCAACTCGTGACAACGACACCGCCCCAACATCGCCCCCATCCATTAACTTAAACGTCGCCCCCGCTGCTTCGCCACAATCGAGCACTGAAGTCGCCCTGTTACCCACATCTGTTCCGACTGCAACCGAACTACCGGATGTCCTGCAAGTGCGTGGTAGTTTGGCTTATGTAGTGCGGGAACAGGGACAAACCGATATCTGGGTGGCTCCAGTTGACAGCCGCACCCAACTCCGGCTGACCAATGACCCAGCAGATGAACGCGATCCGGCCTGGTCGCCTGATGGCAGCAAGCTGGCATACGCTTCCAACAAAGACGGCAATTGGGAAATCTACATCTACGACCTGAACACCGAACAAGAAACCCGCATGACTTTCAGTTTGGTGTTTGAGGCCGCACCCACCTGGAGTCCTGATGGCGAGTTCTTGATCTATGAAAGTTATCAGGACGAAACTCACCTGGATATATTTGCGATGAAGGCCGATGGCTCGGAGATTCCCTTTGCTATCGCCATATCGCCAGCGCCCGATTTTTCGCCCGCCTGGGACCCATCGAACGATGGACGCCGCATTGCCTTTGTTTCCTGGCAGGAAGGCAACCAGGATATTTACCTCTTCAATCTTGACTCGCAAACTACGACCAACCTGACCAACACACCCAACCGCCATGAGGACTTTCCAGCCTGGTCGCCCAATGGTGAACGTCTCGCCTATAGCGCAGTTGAAACAGGCATTGAGACGATATTTGTTCTCAATCCAACCAACCCCGGTCAGCCAGAGGTCTTTGGTCGTGGTCGCACCCCCGCCTGGTCCCCAGATGGTACGAGCATCGTTGCCGCCATTGACAGTGCTGATGATACGCGCATGGTTGTATCACCCTATGTTGATACTGGCGTGACGACTCAGGTCATTCAAGCACCCAAAGGTTCTAGCAGCCCCGCCTGGACATCTGTGCCTTTACCCACGACCTTGGTTAACTCAGGCGGATTAGAACTAAGCGTCAGTGAACCGTTATATATTGAGCAGGTGCCTCAAGACGAGCCTCCTTATGGACTTGGCTCTATTCCCAATATTCCTGGCATTGACCTGGCAGTCTTGAATGACCGGGTTGATGATTCATTTAATGCACTGAGAGAAACGACCAACTCACAAGTTGGTTGGGACTTCCTGGCAACACTCAGTGATACATGGTGGGAGTTAGATCATCGTCCCCAACCAGGCGAACCCCGCCGGAATTGGCATCTGACAGGGCGTGCCTTCGCCTTTAATCGCAATCAAATCCTGGGCTTCCCCCCCCCTATTGAGGTGATGCGTGAAGACGGGGAACTGGAAACCTCATGGCGTGTCTATGTTCGCGTGACAGATGAAGCACAAAATGGTGAACTGGGCGAACCATTGCGACACATGCCCTGGATTTTTGCCAGGCCAGAACAGGGCGATGTCGAAGCTTATGAACAGGGTGGACGGCTGCGTGGTGAAATGCCGGATGGCTACTATGTGGATTTCACTCAACTGGCAGAAGACTACGGCTGGTTCGCCACCCCAGCCGGGAACGGATGGCGCTCCAACACCAACGTGCGCAATTATTGGATGTATCAAAAACGGGATGGTTTGACCTGGTACGAGGCCATGCTCGAGCTCTACACTGAATCACAGTTAGGCGGCTTCGTTCCTACCCCACCACCGGAGCAAGGATAAGTATGATGCAGCGCCCATCTTCTGGCCTTTCAACTATTCTGGTGGTTGTCCTGGTTCTGGCTGGCTTTGCCTTCGTCCTTTATCAGAACGCCGGCCCATCTGAGCCGCTGCGGGCACTGGTGCCAACACAGATTGAGCCAACCGACAGCCAAAGCAACACGCTGCGTGATATTCTTCAGCCCGGATTCGGTAACAACGGCACACCGCTGCCTACCATTGGCATCCCAGAGCAAGGCTTTGTCGCAGCAACATTGATACAGTCAACCGCTGAACCACTCGGCGCGGGTGAGCTCATCCATCAAGAACTCTTTACAGTCGAGCCAGTGAGCGTGGGTGTAACACCAACAGCACCTCCATTGCCTGAAGGTGATTCCGCACAGGTGCAGCAGGTTGTCCAGCGGCCCACTATTCCCTGGCAGCCACCCGCTCTCTCCGTCCCACAAAGCCGCGATCCGCGCGGCTGGGATCACTACTTTTTTGCTCGTCCCATTGACTCAAATGGTCAGAACTTTGGCGTGTTCACCTATCCCTACGGTTCCGACGGACGTGGCATCGGCCCTAGCCGCATCCATCATGGCATCGACATGCCCAATGACATCGGTACAACAATCCGTGCGGCGGGATCGGGCACAGTCATCTATGCTTCGCAAACAGACGATGATGTCTTTCAGGGTTCAACCAGTTACGGGCGTGTCGTCGCCATTGAACATGATTTTGGTTGGAACAGCGAAACACTAACCACAATTTACGCGCATCTGCAGGCGCCTCTCGTACAAGAAGGAGATTATGTGCAGCTAGGGCAACCCATCGGCTTGAATGGCAATACCGGACGTTCCAGCGGGCCTCATTTGCATTTTGAAGTCCGTGTTGGGGGAGACCGCTACGGTGACACGCTCAATCCAACATTATGGCTTGCCCCTTATGAACAGCACGGCACAATTGCAGGCCAGTTATTGGATGAAAACGGTAACTTTATTGATGATGCTGTCATTACCCTGCGGGATCGTAACACAGGGCTGCTGGTGCAAACCGCCCTAACTTATATTTTTGACGGTACGGTCAATCAGGTCAATTCCGACCCCAATTGGCAGGAAAATTTCACTTTCGCCGATGTTCCAATTGGGCGCTATCAGATAGTCGCCACAATAAACGGTGTCCGCCTGACAGAAGTCATTGACGTGTTTGAGGGTCTCACCACCCCGGTGACCTTGCAGCCAGAAACATCATAGCGTTAGGCAACCGTCATGGTAACGATGCGGTTTCTAGGCTACACTTAATTTTCTAACATACGAGGAGTTCGTCTATGCTTAAAACGACGGTTCGCTTCATATTTTTACAATTGATTTGTCTCAGCATTCCCGCGCTGGCTCAAGGAGATTCAACCCGTGTTCTGATTCCAGATCAAACCTTGAGTGGTGTGATTGATGCCGAAAATACAGCGCAAGTCTACACATTTACAGCGACAGAGGGTAGCGCGGTTGCCATTACGCTGACGCCCCAAGCTGAGGCAGCTTTAACTATGATTGTCACTGATGTGGATGGCAACAGGATCAATCAAGCCGTTGGCACAGGTACAGAGACCAACACTGGAACGATTCCAATCGAGGAAACCAGCACCTACTTTGTAACTGTGTTCCCCAGTGCTGGCACACAAACCACTGCCAGCACCTTCGACATTGTATTGACTCTTGAGGCAGGGGAAACAGGTGTGGGTTCTGCGCCACAACCCTCAACTTTCCAGGTCGAGCAGGTCATTCTACCCAATGGTCTGGAGGTCACACTAAACTGGGATACAACGGATGACTTGAATTTGCAAGTTCGTGATCCATTGGGTGGCACATTGTTTTGGGATTCACGCGCTACTGACGAAGGGGGTGTGTTTGGTCTGGATGCCAACGGTTTGTGCGAAGTTCAGACAGAAGAGGCAGCCGAGACAGCTTCCTGGCCTGGTGGCGCGGTCCCTACAGGTAGTTACGAAATCCTCGTGTTCTATCGACAAGCTTGTATCGGGAACGAACCCGTCGATTTCACAGTAAATGTGTTGGTCGATGGTGTGGAACTGGACCCGATTGAAGGCACACTGCTGCCCCCTGTGAACAATACATCCAACGTGTTTTTGAGTAGTTTCGTTCTTAACCCAGATGGTATAACGACAATTGGCACAGGTGGGTTGGAACCGGATATCCGCAGCCTGGATGTGCCCATTGCAGATTTGATGGCTGCTGGCACAACACCTATTGCGAAGGACATCGCTCAAACAGGTGTGATTACGAGCGACAATCCCTATGAAGTCTATACATACGAAGGTCTGGCAGGTGAGATCATCTCGGCTGAACTGCTGGGCACTTCCGGCAATCTGGATACCTTGCTGCTAGTTATCGATTCTGCTGGCAATGTCATTGCCAGTAACGATGATCGTGTCTCGGTTGTAGATACAAACGCTGCGATTGAGAGCCTCCGTCTGCCTGCGGATGATACCTATTCTATCGTTGCTACCCGCTATGGCAAGAGTGTGGGCGGTACGCAGGGCGAGTATGCTTTGCTCGTCAGTGGTTCCAATATCCCTGATGAACTACTGGCCCTTGAACTCCCCAGTGGTGACATCGAAGTGACACTGACCTGGAACACTGGGGCTGATCTACAATTGTTGGTTCGTGATCCTTCTGGTAGCTCGATTTATGATGATGTGCCCGCTGTGCCATCTGGTGGGCGTCTGACTGCCCAGGGCAACATCAACTGTACCGTGACTGAAAGTGAAGCGACCCCTGTATCCTATATCTATTGGCCCGACGGCTTCCTCCGCATTGGATCATATGAGGTCGAAGTCTGGTATCAAAGCGATTGCGGCGATACGCAGCCTGTTTTCTTTACGATCTATGTCGTCGTCGAAAATGAATTGATCTACACCGAAACAACCAGCATCGAATTCGGCGAGAAATATCTGATGAATTTTAACGTTGACCAAAGTGGTCGCGCAATCCCAGGTGCGGGCGGCATCATCGGGGATAGCTCCACGCTCCCTTGGCAGAGCGAAACTGCGTCAGCAGTACAGATCACTCCCGGCCAGACCTTCTCTGGTAGTATCACCGATGACGACACGTTCGATGTCTATACCTTTGAGGGACGAGCTGGTGATCTAGTGACCATTGATCTGCGGGCGACCTCGAACACACTAGATACGCTACTGTTCCTGATTGACCCGGATGGCGTAGAGATTGCGTCCAACGACGACTCGAACGAGACCACCAATTCGCTTATCAGCAACGAATTGCTTTCTCAGGATGGGGACTATACCATCCTCGCCACGCACTACGGCGCGAACTTCGGTGGTACAACAGGCAGTTATAACCTGTCTCTACGAATTGACCGCTAGTCTTCAAAAAGCTCTTCGCGGACGGGATATATCCTGTCCGGTCGTAGGGGCCGGGCCGGGCGCACCCCCATTGGGCAAGCCCAAACCACATTATCCTGTGGACAGATCAACCCGCTGGTTGCTAATAAGTGTTGTGATGTTGCTTGCAAGTTGCACCACCGCTACACGACAATCTGCACAATCGCTCACGATATTTGCAGCATCCTCCCTCACAGATGCGTTTCTGGAAATTCGTGAGGGTTTTATTCAATCTCATCCTAATGTAGCAATCACATTCAACTTTGCCGGCTCATCAACCCTTGCTGCCCAGATTATCGAAGGGGCATCAGCAAACATTTTTGCCAGCGCTAACGAACAGCAGATACAATCAGTCGTTGGTCAGCTCTTGGCCAGTCAGCAACCCCTCGTCTTCGCCAAGAACCAACTGGTCATCATTATGCCGCAAACTAACCCTGCAAACCTACAAGCATTTGAAGACCTCAATCAGCAATCCTATCATCTGGTATTGGCTATGCCTGGTGTCCCTATACGTGAATACGCCGATCAAATGCTGGCAAATGTCTCCCCAGAGTTTGCGGATTATGTACTGGCCCATGTGGTCTCTGAGGAGCCAAATGTACGGCAGGTAGCACTTAAGGTGCAATTAGGTGAGGCTGACGCAGGCATTGTCTATCAATCCGACATAACCCCATCGCTCAAAGATTCTATAACCATCCTTTCTATCCCAACAGAATACAATGTCATCGCCCAATTTTTCATCGCGCAGATCGCGTCAGAAAATCCAGCCGCAACATTGTTCATTGAGTATGTCCTTTCATCCGAAGGTCAGGCTATACTGAGCAAATGGGGATTCTGTCCTATCGCAACCTGTACAACATAAATCATGAATCGGTCACTCTTAGAAATAGGGTCAACAGCATATGTCGTTATTGCTAGCCTGCTTGCATTAGGGTTGATCATCTTGCCCCCTTTAGCACTGGTGATTCGTGCTGTTGAGACTCGCGCTTGGGAGCATCTAATCGGGGCAGGGCTGACCGAAGCTATCGGCCTTAGCCTGTTGACAACCCTGGTGGCAGCGATTGTAATTATCCTGTTGGGGACCCCATTGGCCTACGGATTGGTCAATGCAAGGCTACCCTTTCAAAATACCGTGAATTTGATAGTCCAACTGCCAATTGTGCTGCCACCGGCGGTGGCTGGCCTGGCACTGCTTATTACATTCGGCAGGCGAGGACTGCTGGGGCCGTCTTTGGCCACATTCGGGATCTCGCTGCCGTTTTCGACTGCCGCTGTTGTGATTGCGCAATCCTTCGTGGCTCTGCCTTACTATGTACGGGCAGCGCAAATTGGCTTCAACAACATCTCCCCTGATTTGCAGGACGCGGCTCGTGTTGATGGTGCGTCGAATGTTGCCTTGTTTCGTTACATCACTTTGCCGCTCGCGCTGCCTGCCTTAACTGTTGGTTTGATTCTCAGCTGGACACGCGCCCTGGGTGAATTCGGCGCGACTATCCTGTTCGCTGGTAGTCTGACTGGTAAGACGCAGACCCTCCCCTTATTGGTTTATAACATTCTTGAACGCGATCTGAACATGGCCATCTGGACAGGAATTATCTTGATAATCATCGCACTTGGCTCTCTTGCCGTCATGCATCTCGTGTTGCGCTATATTGCCCTACAGACCGAACACCACATGAGAGATCACATGTTGCCCTTACCCAACAAACATAAATTTCAGTAATCAGTCTAGTATTGGCTTAGCTGTTGGTATATACTACCCACGCTATCTTTACGGTGAGTTTATCCCTGTGCGACAACATTCCATGAAACTGGCGGAAGTATCCTGCGTATGAGAATACGATTAATCGTTTGCATCCTTGCCAACATCTTATTTTTATTGAGCGCCTGCGGCCCCACCCCTCAGATTCGCAGCGACAAATACTTAAAAGATACTAGCGTCATTACGGGTGAACCCTGTGGCGCACCCTGCTGGCGCGACATCATCCCTGGCGAGACCCCTTGGAGCGATGCCATCATCATCATTGAAGATGATGTCACGCTTGTTGACCTGGAAACGCAGACCGATGAAAATAGTGAACGGATCGGTGCAGCTTGGGGACAACTCGATGGCGAACTCTGCTGTCAAATGTTCAGTGATGATGGCGAAACGGTTTCCTTCATTATTTTACAAACTACTCCAGAATCCAATTTAGAAGCCCTTTTTGCAGAACATGGTGAACCCAATTACGTCATTGGGGAATCGCTCAGTGACAATCAAGGCATTTTCAGCCTATTCTATACCGATATTCCCATGCTAGTGTATGCTTTTATTGAGGGTGAAGGTGGTTCTGTAAGTGCGACTAGTGAGGTTGTTGGCTTTGCCTATATGACCGAAGATTTGATGGATTTACTGGTCAACACAGCAGACCCCGGACTGCATGAGTGGGAAGGCTATCAAACCTATGCTGCTTATATGGACAGTGAGCTTGAGATTACGCCCAGCATCACACTCACGCCAACCAGGGAAGGTTAATACTCTCATCAGATCGCCTGATGATTTATCGTTCGCAATCATAGATAGTTAAGAAGGAGCAGGGCACATGAGCGAAGAAACAGCCACAGATGCCCCCAATGAAGAAAAAACAAACGAAACGCCCGCTGACGAACCTATAGCAGAAGCCACAGTTGCAGAGGAATCCGCTGCGCCCATTACTTCCATTGATGATCTGACTCCAGGAACGGAACTAACGGGCAAGGTAAAACGACTGGAACTCTATGGCGCGTTTGTCGATATTGGCATCGGTCAGGATGCGCTGCTGCATATCTCGCAGCTTAGCAAAGCCAACATCCGTAATGTTGAGGATGCCCTCAACGTAGGCGAAGATATCACCGTCTACATCCTCAAAGTAGATGCGAACGCCAAGCGAGTAGCCCTCTCTACCCAGAAGCCGCCGGAAGTCTCATGGGAGAATATTCGCGCTGGTTCTAAGCTGACAGGTACAGTTATCCGCATTGAAAACTTTGGTGTGTTTGTCGATGTTGGGACCGAACGCCCTGGCATGGTGCATGTATCGGAATTGGCAGAAGGCTTCGTCCAGAATCCATCTGATGTCGTTAGCGTGGGTCAGGAAGTCAAAGTGCGCGTCCTCAAAGTCAACAGCAAGAAACGCCAGATTGACCTCAGCATGAAAGCGCCAGAAGAAATCTACGAATCAGAAGTCGCGGACGGCGAAGAGGAAGCGATGCCAACCGCGATGGAAATGGCCTTCAAACGGGCTATGTCAGAGGGAGGCGACGGCTCAGACCAGCAAACCCAGCAACGTAAACAAAGTAAACGCTCACGGGATCAGCAGGAAGACATCATCGCCCGCACTCTGCGCCACCATTCCCAACAATAAGCCCAAGAGCTTGCTTGATGGCTAGGCTCTTTTGTTGTCCACTTTGAGCATGGTCGTTGAACCCGAAAAGCCAAAGATGCGGTTCAAAAACGGGTGATGCGTGGTATCGACAGCAACAAACCCTTTGTGCTCATACAAGGTACGAGCCCTAGGATTGGTATTTACCACATCTAATCGCACCGCTTTGTAGCCAGCGGAACGTGCATAATCCACTACAACATCAAGCAACTGTGAGCCAATGCCTTTGCCACGCATGGACGAATCAACCACAATGCCATCCATCAATAGGATGTTCTTTTGCTTGGTACGTGAAAAGAGCGATAGGGCTAATAAGCGCCACCAACCACCAAAGAGGCCAAAGGTGCGAGTCATTATGCGGGGTTGTATATCAACCAGGCAACCTTTGGCCTCTTGAATACCAGCGATCCCAACCAAGGCGGCATCGCTAGTGGCCACAAACGCATAGTCAGGATTCAAGGATTGCTCCAGAACGCGCAGGCCGCGCTCTTTATCCCGGAATATTGGATAGAGCTTCTTGCGAAAAGCTAGATAGTAAAGTTCGGCGGCCTTTCGCCGATGATGGTCTGGCAATCCAAGTGAGATCGTAATGTCGCTCATGTGGTCTGACTACACACCCGCCTGCCGCCATTCGGTTCCAATAGCACGCCCAATAAACTGTCGTTCACGCTGGCTTTGCCGCACCTGTTTGTTCAAGGCAATTGGGTCCCAATGAGACAACAACCGCTCTTCCATATCCCGAATCACATCTGCGTAAGCAGGATCACCCGCCAGATCAATGTACTCATTAGGATCTGCCTCCAGATCATACAACTCCGGCAAATCACCTAGACTGTAGTTGAACTTGTAGCGTTCGTGCCGCAACATCGCCATCGGACGATCTACACCATGTGCCAGATATTCGCTAAAAGCTTCGTCTTTCCAATAGGCCCTATCATCACCCCTCAACAAAGGCATAAGGCTATCGCCATCCAATTCAACAGGTGGTTCTACACCTGCAATATCGACAACAGTAGCGACAAGATCAACCAGCGAGACCACTTCTTTTCGGCGTACCCCAGCCTTGAACTGCCCGGGCCATGCCACCTGCATCGGAATACGGGACGATGCCTCATAGAAATTGGACTTACGCCACATCCCATGCTCACCATTCATATCACCGTGATCGCTGATATGAATGATAACCGTATTCTTGGTCCGTCCTGTTTCCTCTAGCACATCTATCAGTTCGCCGATCTTTTCATCCAGGTAGGTAATCAACCCATAGTAGCCCGCCCGTCCGCGGCGCACAACCTCCTCCGGAAACTCTGGCAAGCCGAACATTTCGCGCAAGCGTTGATAAACCGGATGCAGATTCTCCAGATGTCTGGGCGGAAGCTCCGGCAGGTCAATATCTTCCAGCGGGTACATGTCCCAAAAACGCTGTGGGACAATCAAGGGGAAATGTGGCGCGATGAAGGAGACATTCATCGCCCAGGGTTGATCTTTTCGGGCTGGATCACGTAGATATTTGAGGGCACGTTCATGCACCAGGTTGTCAACTTTGATCTCTTCGGTTGTGCCGGGGCCAGCCGCGATTGCTCCCTGCCAGGGTCGTTTGGCAGGAACAATACCATCATCCCATTTGTAAATATCATGATTGCGCTCAGCATGAAGGTCACGGGCAAGCTGTACCCGGAAACCATGCAGTTGATCTGCCCCCAGGAAATGCTGCTTACCCGACAATACCACGTCATAACCAACCGAACGTAGCATATGGGCCCAGGTGACTTCATCCGATGCCAGAGGGGTAGCATTATCCCAGGTTCCGATATGATGAATATAGCGCCCCGTCATAAACGACATACGACACGGCATACACAACGGCGAATTACAATAGGCGCTGTCAAACGTCGTGCCTGCTTCTGCAAGTCGTTCCATATTGGGCGTCTGCACCAACAGATGCCCATAGACACTACTGTACATCGGCGCATGTTCATCCGACATAATAATTAAGAAGTTGGGTCTATCTTGTGCCATGCTTACGGGTCCCAGCGCTTGTCCGGCTGCCAGAAGCCGAGTTTGGGCGTGTTCCATTCGTCGGTTGGCTCGAACAATCCAGGAAAACGCAGATTTTCCTGGATTCCATCGTAGTTCAAATCAAGACCCAGGCCCGGCTTTTCTGGTACTTTGACGTAACCATCCACAATCAGCGGATTGTCCAGACCAGTGACCAAACCTTCCCAGAACGGCAAATCCAGCGCGTGATCTTCGAGCGCAATTAAGCTGGGAATGGCAGCTGCACAATGAATATTGGCCATAAATGCAATCGGCGATCCAGCAAAGTGCAGCGCTGTTGGGATGCCAAAGCGTTCGGCATAGTCTGCAATGCGTTTGGTCTCAGCAATACCACCTGATGTCAAGAGATCAGGGTGAATGATGTCAAAGGCGTGCTGCTCGATATAATCGTGGAACCCATCCCAGAGGTAAATATCTTCGCCGTTCGCTGTTGGAACGTTGATCGCCTCGGTCACCCGTTTGTTGCCTTCCAAATCCTGCCAGGGGATGATGTCTTCCATCCAGGTGAGGGCAAACGGTTCCAGGGCATGGCCCAGACGAATCGCATCTTTGACCGAAAGTGGCCCAAAGTGATCAATTGCCAGCGGCATATCCCAACCCACTGCTTCTCGTACGGCTGAAACAATCTCGACAAAGCGGGCAATACCCCGATCCGTAAGCTGCATACCGATTTTCGTTCCCACCACAGGCTGGCCAAAGCGCGGCATGTGATGTTCGTATTTCGTCGACACGCCTACTACACCACCTTCAACATATCCTTCTAGGACGTGCAACCCGACATCGAACTTGATGAACGTCATGCCCATTGCTTTCCGTTGCAGAACACGCTCAACATACGCTTCTGGCGTGCGTTCCAGCGGACGTGGTGTATCAGCATAGAGACGAACATGAGAACGATACTTCCCACCAAGGAACTGATAACACGGCACACCATAGACCTTGCCAATTAGATCCCACAACGCAATCTCAATACCAGAAACACCCCCCCCTTCACGGGCTGGCCCGCCAAACTTCTTGATGGTGCGGAAGATCATATCCAGGTTACAAGGATTTTGACCAAGCAATAAGCTCTTAAATTGGAGGGCATTTTCTTTATGACCAGCATCGCGGACTTCCCCGATTCCATACACGCCTTGATTAGTGTCAATCCGCAAAATTGGATAATCATAGTTGGAAGCCACTACCGCCATCCGCAAGTCAGTGATCTTCAAATCGGAGGGACTGGAAAAGGTGTTGACACCCTCCTGCGCCTGACCAACCATCGCCTCGTGATCTTGTTTGTTCATGAGTCTATTGTCCGAACTAGATAGGGGTCTAGGCGTTTTAACACGCGGTCAATTTCAAGCAAGTCATGTCTGTCGAGCGTCTCCGCCCAGTTGCGTATCTTGCGATTTTTCAACACACCACGCCGAACCATCACTTCTTTGGCAAAACCCATACCCATCAACCCTTCCAACACAATCCCCGGTAGCACCCGATCAAACAGGTCTTCAGCTTCGGCTTTGTTGCCCTCGTCCAGCAAATCCCAGATGCTTTGCAAAACATCACAGAACTCACAGGCGACAATACAGCCTGATACGCCCCGTTCATACTCCGTCATCAAAAAGCGCCCACCAGCACCACCCATAATACCTTTCACAGCGTCAGACTGCTGATGAATGATCGCGCTAATGGTGTGGGTGCTGGGTGTCACTTCCTGCTTAACATAGCTGACGTTTTCAATCTCTTCACACAACCGAACAATCTGCTCAGCGGAAAGTGGGGTCACATTGGCGTTCTGCACCCACACCGGAATACTGACAGCATCCCCAATCGTTTTGTAATAAGCAAAAATGCTGCCAAAATCGGTTCCAAGAATATAAGGCGGCATAGCGATTACGGCGTCAGCTCCAACCTGCTCAGCATAGACAGCATAGTCAATTGCTAAGGGCATATTCACCGCAGCGCAGTTCGCTATGATCGGCACACGCCCCGCACTAACTTCGATTGGAATACGCATTAAGGTGCGGCGTTCTGCCTCAGAAAGCAGGCGAAATTCGCTAACCATGACGGGCACACATAAGCCAGCGACCTTGGATTGAACGCAAAACTCAACTTCTTCACGCAGGATATCTTCATCCACCCGATCATGTTCATCAAACGGAGTCATGGGAATGGCAAAAATACCCCGCCATTTGTCACTCATGAGTTTTCCCTTCGTTAAAGTAACCTACCCAGAGTATAGCGTGTCATCCAAAAATGATGCTAACAGTTCAGACTGGTCTGCGTTATTATTCTCTATAGACTAAATAAGCTTAAGGGAACTCCATGAGCAAGCGCAAATTACTCATTACAGGGGCTGCCGGAGATATCGGCACAATTTTGTTCAACAATTTGCCTGCCAATCAGTATGATCTCGTTCTGGCAGATATTCGTGAACCGGAATATGAACATAACCATCCATTCATCAAATTGGACATTTCCCAGCTTGATGATTTCACCAAAGCCTGTGAGGGCGTTGATATGGTTATTCATATGGCAGCAGATCGCCGCCCTACCGCGCCCTGGAAAACGCTGCTACCTGCCAATGTCATTGGTGTCTACAACGCCTTTGAAGCCGCCCATCAAGCGGGATGCCGCCGGGTGATCTATGCTAGCAGCGTCAACGCTGCTAGTGGCTATCCACAAGACATTCAACTGCACACAGACCGGCCCCCTCATCCCGCCAATCTATACGGCGCGACCAAAGTTTGGGGCGAAATGGTAGCACAAGTCTATGCTGACCAGAACAATCTCTCCTGCATCTGTTTGCGCATTGGCTGGTTGACAGAGCGCAAGAACAAAGAACGCTTCTTCAACCCAATTGCCCTCCCCATGATCCTAACCTATGAAGATGCTTATCGCTTGATTCTGGCCGCCATTGAAGCTCCAGATGATGTACGTTTTGGTGTTTTCAACGGGATATCAGATAATCGCTACAAACGGCAAGACATCAGCACGACCAAGGCGATCCTCGGTTATGATCCCCAGGATGATTCGTTCGCACTCAAAGAAGCATATGAAAAAGAACGCAAATAGCATCTCAAATTGGTGCGAAATTTGTAGGTGCTATTACCCTACTAGGGCGACAAGTTGACTAATGAGGTATGAAAAAACTCAAAGAGATAACCAACCAAGTCAACTCAGAGAGCTGGCCCACACTGTGAAAAACGGAAGCGATGACAAACGCAGTCAGAAATGTTGGAAAGACTGCCGCTATTGCTCAGAAAGCCTATAGCCGTCAAGCGCGGTGTCCTTGAACAGGTCAGTTGGAGAGCGCTCTCTTGCCTGCTGAGTGGGATGATGGTCAACAAACCGACGGAAGAGATAACTCATGCTGAACGCTGGTTCAATACCTTACGCCAACGTCTGGCACGTTTTACTTGTAAAACACTGGCTTTCTACCAAGACTGATGAGCTTCATGAAAGGCTGCTTCGCTTCTTCATGTACAATTACCGGGGTGGGTAACGGATCACCCGCACTTGCAACAGCGTACCTGCACTAACTTGCCGGACACCATCAGGCACCATGAGTAGGCCATCTGCCAACACCATCGACATTAACGCACCTGAACTCTGGGTTCCGGTAGTTGTAGCAACTAACTGGTCATCTTCATAGCGCAATTTCACACGCAAGAAGCTGCGGCGACCATCGGAGCGCAAATCTTCCTCGACGAGTGCCGTATCAAGAATCCAATCGTCTTCTCGTCCCCCCATCTTGAGCAAAGCCGGACGCACCAATACATCAAACGTCACCATGACCGACACCGGATTCCCCGGCAAGCCAAAGAACGGCACATCTCGTAACTGACCATACGCCAATGGTTTGCCGGGGCGCAGGTTGATCCGCCAGAAATCAACATCACCCAGTTCTTCCAGCATAGTGCGTATATAATCGGCTGCTCCCACCGAAACGCCCGCTGAGCTAATCAACATATCCGGTTTCTGTGCCAGCGCCCCATGAAACATCGCTCGAATGTCGTCAAGGCTATCGCGTGCTACAGGCAACACAATCGGTTCAGCACCACATTCTTCCAGCAGACCGGCAATCGTATATGTGTTCACATCGCGGATTTTGCCGGGAGTGAGTGGCTCATCAACACCGACTAACTCATCACCGTTAGAAAGCACCGCCACTCTTGGTTTCTTTACCACTTTTACCTGCACCTGCCCAAGCGCCGCCAATACACCCAGTTCCTGCGGGCGAATGACTGTCCCTGCCGTCAATACCACCTCACCCCGCATGATGTTCTCGCCCACTGCCCGAATATGGGCACCAACATCCCCCGGTTGATAGATTGCAATCCAGCCGGGCGATCCTTGGCTCCAATTAGCATTTGTGTCTTCGACTGGAACGATGGCATCGGCTCCATCTGGTACAGGCGCGCCTGTCATAATACGCGCCGCCTGACCTGTTCCAATTGTTTCCTGGGGGGCCACGCCTGCCTGAATATCCATCACCACTTCTAACTGCACAGGCGCGTCCACTTCAGCATGTGTGACATCTGCTGCCCGAACTGCGTAACCATCCATCGCGGAATTAGCAAAGGGGGGCAAATCAATCGCAGCCTGAATATCCACACCCAGGACACGCCCCAGGGCTGCCCGTAGGTCAACGGTATCCGTATTCAACCGGGTGATCGTCTGAAGAATCTGCTCTAACGCCACATCCACATTCAGTAAAGACATTGAAGTTCGGTCCCCCACAATTATTCGATAATCTTATCCAATGTAGTGTACAATAGACGGTTAAATATGGTATTCCCAGGTGAACTATGGCTCCACCTACCCCAGAACTCGACGCCCTGTTAAAAACATTACCCAGATTAACCCCAACAGATCGCGTCCTGGTAGAACGGGCCTATCACAAAGCAGAACTCGCCCATGAAGGACAATTCCGCAAATCAGGAGAACCCTATTTCACCCATTGTGTCGCCGTCGCCCGCATCCTTGCCGACATGCAGCTTGATGCCGAAGCGCTAGCAGCCGCTCTCATGCACGACATCGTAGAAGACACCAACATCACCGAACAAGACATCAAGGCCGAATTCGGACCGACCATCGCCAATCTAGTCGTTGGCGTCACCAAATTGAAGAATCTACCAATCAACGTCGATAAAGATGTCACTGGACGACGCAGCCGCGACACAGACCGTGAACTTGAATACATGCGCAAGATGCTGTTGCAAATGGGTGATGATGTGCGCGTTGTCCTCATCAAACTGGCAGATCGCCTCCATAACATGCGTACTCTGGGCTACATGCCCCCCCACAAACAGACCAGCATCGCTCGTGAAACAATGGACATCTTCGCACCATTAGCCAATCGCCTCGGTATCTGGCAAATCAAATGGGAACTAGAAGACCTCAGTTTTCGTTATCTGGAACCCGAAGCCTACAAGAACATCGCCCATCAAATTGCAGAGCGTCGCGTAGATCGCGAAGATTACATGAAGCAAATATCGGTAGCGCTGCGCCAGGAACTCGAAAAACACAGCATCGAAAAAGTTACCATCTCCGCCCGCCCCAAACACATCTACAGCATCTTCCGCAAGATGCAACGCAAACAACTGCCTTTTGACGAAATCTATGATGTCCGAGCCGTAAGGGTCATCGTGGATACGGTTCCGCAGTGCTATCTTGTATTGGGCGTCGTCCATAATCTATGGCGTCCCATCGCCCAAGAATTTGATGATTACATCGCCGCACCCAAAGACAATTTCTACCAAAGCCTTCATACTGCCGTCATTGATGACAAAGGCAAAACTGTCGAAATCCAGATTCGCACCTGGAAAATGCACGAACACGCCGAATATGGTGTCGCCGCCCACTGGCGCTATAAAGAAGGACAAAAAGACCAGGATGAGCAATTCGAGAAACGCCTGACCTATCTGCGCCGCCTCATGGAGTTCGGCCCTGATATTCGGGATAACGCCGAAAGTTTCATGGACACCATGAAAAGTGAGGTCTTTCAAGATCGTGTCTATGCCTATACGCCGCAGGGCGACATCATTGACCTGCCTGTTGATGCGACTCCGATTGATTTTGCTTATCACATCCACACCGAAATCGGCAATCGCTGCCGGGGCGCAAAGATCAACGGGCGGCTGGTCAATCTTAATTACCACCTAAAAACGGGCGATCAGGTCGAAATCATCACCTCCAAACGGGGTGGCCCCAGTATGGACTGGCTCAACCCTGATCTGGGTTATGTCCAGACCTCTAGAGCACGCACCAAAATCCGGCATTGGTTCCGTAAGCAAAACCGCGATAAACACATCGCCACGGGGCGCGAAGTGGTCGAACGCGAACTCAAACGGCTCGGCGTAGTCGATAGCATGTCCTACGAACGACTGGCCACCCTCTTTGGTCATGATAGGATCGAGGACTTCATGGCAGCCATCGGCGCAGGCGACATCAACACCGCACAGATTTCGCACAAAGTCCTGGATATTGAACGCCAAGAACAGAAATTTAAGGATGCGACTGCATTTGTCCAAAAACCGCGTACACAACAAGCTAGTACCAATGAATCCGTTGGAATCAACATTCTGGGTACAGGCGGCTTGTTGGTCAATCTGGCACGCTGTTGCCGCCCTCTGCAAGGAGATGATATAGTCGGTTACATCACACGCGGGCGTGGAGTAACAGTACATCGGAGTGATTGTGCCAATATCCTGTCGCTACCTGATCCCGAACGGCTGATTGATGTGAGTTGGGGTGCGTTAGACGATGAGAAGAAGTATTCTGTTCCCGTTGAAGTTGTGGCTTATGATCGGGAAGGTCTCATCCGTGACATCAGTACGGTCATCGCTGACGAAAAAGTCAATATCTCAGAAGTCAAAGTGACAACCCGGCAAGAGATCGCCACCTTTTACATCACAATGGAAATCTCCAACCACTCCCAGTTGACGCGCATCCTCAACAAGATCGAGCAGTTGCGCAGCATTGTCGAAGCTTATCGCTCCAACTCAGCTTAGAACCTACCCGAAAAAATCATTTCGAGATTCCAGTCTGCCTGCCAGGGGAGTGAGCCATCGGGTGACCTGGTTGGTTTGGTTCTGAACGAGGGCGAGGTTTGATGTGTGAAGCGCTTTGCATTGACATGTGGTCCACAACATAGACCCAATCAACCCGACCTGATAACACCCTCGACTTTCAATGAGTTCCTCCTTTTTGATTGCTCAGGTAGATACTTAATCCTGTAGCGAGTGTGGTCATAGCCCATGTAGCGTAACATGCTAAATCAGGCGTGATGATATGGTCGTCGGCCATCATTTGACTAGCACCTCTCGATTATCATATATTCATTAATAGCCAATTATAATCGAGAAAGTGCCTGAGTTAGAACACGAATTGCCCGCAGATATTCATCCAGGTCGATGTGTTCATCAGGGGTATGATCCAATGCAGAATCACCAGGGCCATAAGCAAAGATGGGACAATCCCATACCGGGCCAACAATATTCATGTCAGATGTACCCGTTTTATGCACAAAGCGCGGCTTTCCCCCTTCACTGCGAATTGCCCCACGCATTGCCCGGCTGATAAAAGTGTCCTTATCAGCAACATAGGCCAGTTCATGCCCAAAGGCGCGCACCGTTGCACCATCTTGGGGAGGCAAATCCTGCGCTAGTTGTTCTGGGTTGATACCCGGCGGTAACCTGAATCCGACCATCATCTCCGCCCAACCATAGGCACCCACTTGCCCACTGTTGATCTGTTGCAAGGTTGCATCAAGCTTATCGAATAGCCGTGTTTCCTCGCCACTGACCGAGGCCACATAAACCTGAACAAACTGCCAGTAGTTGACGGCATGCTCTGGTGCAGTGGTCACATCACCCGCGCTGTGGGCCATCGCCCCATCCCAGCGCCATTCTAGCAGCAGCCGCCCCTTATAACCCAGCGTCATCCGATCCCAATTGGAAGGTTCGCCAATAATGCAAGCTTCGGGCCGATACTGTCTGGCAACGTACCGTGCGCCCTTACTAGAGGCAGCTTCTTCTTCCACAGCGCCAATCACAATCAAACGCACATCAGCAGGGATTTGAGCGCGGCTGGCAGCAACGGCAAATGTACAGAGGGGGCCTTTAGCATCCACCGTACCGCGTCCATAGAGCAAGCGCCCATCTGTCCACACTGGCGGATTGCCTGTGAAGGTATCTATATGCCCTAGCAAGATGACGTCCCGTTCACCCTGCCCAATAAAGCCAACTGCATTACCTGCTTCATCAACAAACGCATCATCATAACCGTGCGCCTGCATCCAATCGACCAAATGCTGAACCGCAGCCTGTTCTTCGTGTGAGGGACTGGGGGTGGAGACAAGATCGGTCAGCAGCGTTTCAGCTAGGGCATCGGAAATTTCAATTGGAGATGAGATCATGAAAGCACCGCTAGAACAGCGTTCACAATGGATCCAAGTTCCTCACGAGAAATAATCAACGGGGGCAGGAAGCGTAGGGTCGTCATCCCTGCCGGTAGGGCTAGAATGCTATGTTCTTCCTGTAATGCCTGGAGTATAGGGGTCACCCGAGCACGCAGTTCCAGGCCGACCATCAACCCTAATCCCCGCACCTCTCGGACGCCCTGCAAGTTCAACGATGTCAGTTCTTCCCGCAACCATCGACCATTTTCCGCCGCTTGTTCCGGCAACTGCTGATTGCGCAGTACGCCAATGGCGGCAATGGCGGCAGCACACGCCAATGGATTGCCACCAAAGGTGCTGCCGTGTGAACCTCTCGGTAGCTGCCCCAAGGATTCACGCCAAGCAACCGCACCCATCGGCACGCCACCCGCAATGCCCTTGCCCATTGCCATAATATCGGGCACAACAGCAAAATGCTGGCTAGCAAACCAGCGCCCAGTGCGACCAAATCCTGTCTGGATCTCATCAATAATCAGCAACGCTCCCCGTTTATCACACAGTTCGCGCAAACCCACCAGATAACCCTCATCTGCCACAAAGACACCACCTTCACCCTGCACGACCTCAACCACAATCGCGGCAGTATCCTCATTGATGACTTTGGCCGCGGCGTCAAGATCATCGTAGGCTACATGGGTCACCTTGGGCTGCCATTCAGCAAAGGGCTCCCGATATTTCTTATTCCAGGTCAAGGATAATGCCCCCAATGTGCGTCCATGAAAGGCACGTTTAGTAGCAACAATGCCGGAACGTCTTGTCAACAGGCGGGCAGCTTTCAACGCCGCTTCAATGGCCTCTGCACCACTATTGCATAAGAAGAAGCGGTTTAATCCGTCGGATGTCACGCCATCTAACAGTTCATACAATTGGGCGCGTTGGTCGTTGTAGAAAATCTCCGGGCAGGTCATGAGTGTTTGGGCTTGCTGATGAATGGCAGCCACGACATCAGGATGGCTGTGCCCCAACAAGGCCACGCCCTGCCCACTCGTCGCATCAAGATAGGCGTTGCCTTCCTCATCCCAGACCGTGCAACCTTCGCCACGTACCAATGCCAAAGGACGTTTGGGATAAACACCAGAGGTATGAGCATCTTCAACTTCTATCAGTGTGCGGATTTTCATGCCGTGAATACTGTCCCCATTCCTCGTTTGGCCTGGGTGACTGGCTTCGAGATGCGACCATCACCAATAATTACGCGATCCACGCCACCTTCAATGGCTTCCTGGGCACCCAGGACTTTGCGTTTCATGCGACCCTGGGCCCATTGCATCGCCCTATCAAGTTGGTTGGCAGGCACCAGCGAGACTAGGCTGTCCTCGTTAGGGAAATTACGGAAAAGGCCGCGTACATTGCTCAGGATGATAAGTTCCTCTGCATCTAATGCCCCAGCGACTGCTGCGCTTGCACGATCTCCATCGATATTGAGTAACCCCTCCTCACTAAAAGCCATAGGTGGTACGACAGGAACCTGCCCTGCTACCAGAGCATCCAGGATAGGCCGTGGATCAATTTCGGTGATTTTGCCACTGTAATCATCGCGGATCATACGGGTACGCCCATCGACAATGGCACGGATCGCACGTTTCCGCTCACCACGAATAACAACCTGCTGTGTAATACCAATCGCTGGAATAGCCTGTTCCCGCAGATAATCCACCACCCGTTGATTGACCATATTGACGGCTTCTACATACAAATCACGGACAGCGGCATTGGTGTAGCGTGAACTATGTCCACTGGGCGAAGTCAACATTTCGATCTGAACATCACGCTCACGGCAGAGGGCTGCCATCGCCGCGCTGACGCCATGTACAACTATCAGCGATTGCTTCCCGGCAATTGTTGCTAGATCTTCACAAGCCTGCCGCACATCGAACCCCCCACCCAGTTTTACAACCAGAATATTGCCCATTTCAGGTCTCCTATGGATACAATCCGGGGAACTGTAACCCCGCACATTCATCAAGTTCAAACATCAAGTTCATACTCTGCACGGCGCTCCCCGCCGCACCTTTGCCTAGGTTATCCAGGGCAGCCATAATCACCACATGCTGGCCATCAGCATCCAGTTCAAAACCAATATCACAATAATTCGTCCCAGCAACCACACGGG
The DNA here is from genome assembly GCA_965223785.1 of Phototrophicaceae bacterium. Taxonomy (GTDB): domain Bacteria; phylum Chloroflexota; class Anaerolineae; order Aggregatilineales; family Phototrophicaceae; genus CBDCXN01. The sequence goes on from OZ245017.1 coordinate 5,244,264, forward strand.
GTTCTGGGGTCCGGTGGATGCCTGTTCGGCTGTTGACCAGACGGATAAACGGTTCTTCGCGATAAGCCCCACGATACAGCCGCCACAGCGCTTTTTCTTCAACAGCTTCGTTCAAATCAACGTGCGCCAGCAAATGCACACCGCGCACCATCTCAATCGCCGTCACCGCAAATCGAAGCGGAATGTCTTCCCCTAGGATCATCTGAACTTCTGCCAAATGCCGATGCTGTGTGGCTTTATAGGTGCGAACGGCTCCACTGCGCACTGGATGATGCGACGCACTGGAGGGGCTGTTCCCGCCTTCCGACGACCCCACTTTGAGTTCGGCACGGATGTGGTTCGTCAATCCAGCCTGTACCAGGGGCGCAAGAGCCAGGTTGAGTGTGGTCGCGTTGCAACCCACACCCGTTGTATACCGAGTACCCCGCAGCTCTTCACGGTTAAACTCTGGCAGACCATAAACAAAACGCTCCAGCCAATCAGGGGCAGGGTGTGGCTCGCCATACCAACGCTCATAAGCTTCAAAGCTATCCAGGCGAAAATCAGCAGACAGATCAACAATGCGACCTGCCAGCGCCGTATACTGTTCGATGTGGCGAGCACTGGTTCCATGGGGCACAGCCAAGAATAATACATCACAAGCCTCCAGATGATCAGGATGGTCAAACGGCATCCGCACCACATCACGCAGATTGGGGTGAATAGTATGGATGTAGCGGCCTGCGTTCTTGCGGCTGGTAATCTGTGTCATCTCAACGTCGGGATGCAAATGGAGCAGACGCAACAATTCGCCACCCGTAAATCCACTGCCACCTACTATTCCGGCTCGGATCATGCTGAAACTCCAATCTGGCTCAAGGCATATTGAACAACCTCTGTTGCAATATCTACGCCAGTTGGGGCACTGCTATTGCGGAATTCCATCGTATGATTAATCTCGTTAATCACCAACCCACCATCTTGATCTTCCAATACATCAATCGCCAAGACGCCACCCCCAACCGCCTTGGCAGCGTTGACACAAATTTCATTGAGTTCGGGTGTTACCGGACAGTCAGAAGCCGAACCACCCCGTGCCGTATTCGTAATCCAATGGGATGATTCACGATAAATAGCGCAAATTGTACGATCTCCAATGACAAAGGCACGGATGTCACGCCCAGGTTTGTCCACATATTCTTGGATGTAGTAGGTATGGTGGGTGTAGTTACCGAGGGTTTGCCGATGCTCAATGATGGCTTCGGCACCATCCTGATCATTCACACGGGCTAGAAGCCGTCCCCACGATCCGGTGACAGGCTTGAGGACGGCTGGATAGTGCACATCGGCAATGGCTTCCAGAGCACTGCCCCTGTCAAAAGCAGCGCGGGTCGCAGGTTGCGGGACATTGGCCTGGGTCAAAGCGATGCTGGTCAACAGTTTATCTGAACACAACGAGGCCGTATGGTGACTGTTAATGGTGAGGACACCCCAGCTGTTCAGAATTGCCAGGGCATATAACCCACGCGAGGTACTTACACTGCGCTCGAGCACCAAATCGTAACTGTGCCAGGCTGTGCCCGTCGGCGTGAGTTGTTCGCCACCAGCTGTTACGTCAAAGTTCAACTGACGATCCAGAATAATATCGACCTCAACACCCTGCCCAGAAAAGGCGTTAATCAACAGCTTTTCTTCGGCGCGGATGTGGGTCAGCAGAAGGCCAATCTGCATGGCTATTCACCCCAGTCTTCTTCAACTTCGGGTGCAAGGTCGAGTTCAAGCGGGTCAAGACTGATAACTTCCAGTTCAGAACCACATTCTGGGCAGGAGATCAACTCGTTCTCCATCGCATCCGAGGGGATTTCGAGGTTAGCGTCACAATCAGGACAAAGTGCATTCATTCGGGTACCACTCCTTAACATCACTCAAACAAAAACCGCCATCTTTGATCTAGATAGCGGTCGGACTTATCTTGCGTCAGGCAACATCAACTATCCAGATCGGGTGTCTGTCATCTTCTTGCAAACCATCTGAATACTATTCATTAATCAACACTCCATGTTGGCATCAAAAAACCCGCCGTGTTTGGGCGGGTTATTGTTTACAAACTTGGTCTTCACTCGCAAGCAAAAACGCCCAGACGTTATGTTTGGGGGGTCTTCTTCGCCTTCTTGCTAAATGAATTGTTTATCATTGATTTTATCGTTCGTTTTCCATTTCGAGCTATATCTTAGCAACCTCTGACGTGAAATGCAATAGACATTTTGTATGAATCTGTTTGTTCAACTCACCTAAGCGTCACCTTGGTTTTCATAATGCACGACTATCAAACACATATCAGTGACTTGATAATCAGCACAAATCTGGGATTTGTTCACCTATTTTCCGTTACATGTGTAACAATCAAATTTATACCACGTCTCTATCGTTGATGAACATTGTAACAAGGAACAACAGGTTGTTGCCACTACCGGAGCGGGTAGTCCACGCAGATGTCAGCGATGCCGCTATCATCCAGGCGGCGAAGCAGGATCCGCAGGCGTTCGCACCAATATATGAGCGTTATGTCTCGCGCATCTTTGCCTACTGTTTGAATCGCACCAACAATCGGCAGGATGCTGAGGACTTGTGCAGTCAAGTCTTTTCGCGGGCGTTAGCGTCGCTCCATACTTATCATGGGGGCAATCTGGCCGCCTGGTTGTTTCGCATTGCGCACAATCTGATCATAGATCATTATCGCAAGCGACGTCCAACTATCACTCTGACGGGCGCAGAGATCGCCACCACGCTCGATACACAAACGATTGAACAGCAAGAAATGCAAGCGACCCTGCGCCAGTTGATTCATGAACTACCAGACGAGAAACAAGCGCTACTGGTCTTGTATCTCGATGAAAAACTGACATCAGATGACATAGGGACGATTGTAGGCAAAAGCGCGGGGGCCGTCCGGGTAGAACTCCACCGGATCATCAAGAGGCTGCGCCAACGCTACCTGGAAATAAGCGGGAAACTGAATGATGAAGCATGAACACGACGATCAATTTTTAGATGAACTCAAACGTGGAACACATGTCCCATCCGATAAAATCGCACAGTTCGTCCAGGAACTTTTGAAGCTCAACCAGGATCATGAACTGGATGAAAGCGCCCGGCAGCAAATGTGGCAACAAGCGCTTCAAAGAAATAAAAAACACCCAACGCGCTTCGTTCACTGGCTGGTGGTTGCCGCTGCGGTGCTACTGCTCTTCATGATCGGGATTGTTACCATTATTCGTTCAGAGCTTAAGCCTGTACCTTCCATTGCAAATCAACCAACACCTTCAGGCTATATCTCCGTAGTCACAGCCACACAACCACTCAGCGTTGGAACACAAATCACAGCCCAGATGGTCACTGTCGTGATGTGGCCCGCTGATGCGGCACTTCCTGGTCCCACTTATTCCAACCCTATGGACGTTATCGGGCTATATGTACGAGGACAGACCTCACAGTACATGCCCGTTTTGCAATACAACGTCACCACTGAAACACCGCCAGCCGACGATGCTTCAGTAGAAGAACGTCATATCTAAAAAGGAGACCTTATCATGTTCGGAAAAAAAGTTATCTTCACCATCATCATGATCGTCACAATCATGATGACCAGTCTACTCCCTGTCATTGCCCAAGATGAGCCGCCGCCTATGTTGGGGATCATCTTCCGTCCCAATGGCAATGCCGGCATCGTCGTAATGACGGTTATTCCCAGCAGTACGGCTGATGATGCCGGGCTAGAACAGGGCGATATCATCCTTTCAATTGACGGTACATTCGTCAACGACGAAAATCTTGTGGATGTCATGGCAGATTACAGCGCAGGCGAGATAGTAGAGTTGGGCGTCTTGCGCAAAGGCGAGACTCTGATCCTGGAAGCAACGCTGGGTATGGAAATCAATACTGATGGCATGGTCGAGTCAGTATTAGGAATCGAATTTGAACCCGATGGCGAAATCGGTCTGGTCATCACAAGTGTTGCTCAAGACAGTGTTGCTGAACAGAATGGCGTGGAAGTCGGTGATATTCTCGTAACGATTAACGGCAGGTTCATCGGAGCGGATAACGTCGTCGATGCTCTGACGATGCCACACCCCGTCTCTGTGCTTGGTGTGGTACGCGACGGCCTTTCACTCTACCTGGGTTCTATGCAAGGCGAACTCGATCCCTTCCAGTATGATCTTGGGCTCGATCACGACAGAGCCTTCCTGGGTGTGATACTTGAAACTAACGAAGATGGTGACGTTCTCATCTCAGAAGTCCGGAAAGGCGGCCCCGCCGATGCAGCAGGCTTGCAACCTGGTGACATTATCACCAAAGTCGGCGACATGGAAATCCAAAATATGCTTCAGGTCGTCGAAACCATCCAGCAGTTTGAACCGGGTGAAGCTGTCCCTCTACTGCTGGAACGCAGTGGCAACTCGCGGCTGATTGTCGTAACATTGGGCGAAGACCCTATCTATTCGTTCAGCAGGTAACACAATTTGTACGGACATTCTTGGTAAACTAATTTGCCATTAATTCCAATAATTGGGGCGCACAATGTGCGCCCATTGGCTCAACATGCTGTCCGTCGAAAGCTTATTTAAGAGATATGTCTTGAGTTCAATGCGAATGAAAACTGTTGTCTTGGTGATCACTATACTGATGATGGTTCTGACCAATGTTCATACACAAGAGGCCTCTGTGCTTGACATTATTATTCAGCATCCTGACCTAAGAGCCTTCCAAACCATTTTGCAGGAAACAGATTTGCTGAGCATTATGGCAACAGCAGATAACATGACTATCTTTGCACCATCCAACACCGCCTTTGAGAGCTACACCCATCAACAGAATATCCAACTCGATGAACTGCTAGCCTACCACATCGTTCCAGCACGGCTGCCCTCCGGCCAAATCCGTGACCTGATCGGCTTCTCCTCCAGTGTGCAAGCCATGACACTTGCCCGGCATCCGCTCATTCTCACCACTCGCGACAATCATATTTTTGCCGACAATGCCCAACTTATTCAGCAGGACATCAACGCGAGAAATGGCATTGTTCATGTCATTGACCGTGTACTAACCCCAACCTCCAACCCAATCCACGGAAGTCTCCGTCTATGGTCGGAAGATGAACAGGTTGAAATTACGATTAACGAAGGAACGATCAATCCATCACCGTTCACATTTGATGAGCCTCTGCATGGTGAATTACAGATTGAACTACCCGATGGCACTATCCTGCATATGACCCTTACAACCAAAATCTCACGTAACACCCTGGCTAGTGTGATACAAGCCAATCAAGAAACCCTATCAACATTTTGGGAAGCTCTCGAACAAGCTGGCTTGACTGATTTGCTCAATGGCGATCAGACTTACACAGTTTTCGCACCGTCCAACACCGCTTTTGAGCAGTTTGATAAGCCACTCAATCCCGATGACCTGGCAGATGTTTTGCGCTATCACATCATCCCAACCGACTTGACCTTAGATAGACTGGCTTCAATCTTGTCTCAAGCCGATTCCCTTGAGTTGCAGATGCTCAATCGAGACACAATCATGCTCTCACTCGTCGACGACCAACTTCACATCAACGACGCGACAATCGTCGTCCCCGATTTAATCACCAACAACGGCATCATCCACATCATCGATCAACTCCTCCTACCCTCAGGAACTCCATCAGATCATCGGGCATCTTAACACCACCGATAGCTCGCACACCTTCAAAAACACCCGTTAGGCGTCCGAAACAACGGTCACACCATTGCGTTTCCGGACGAACAAATGGTGAAGCATCTTGGCTTGCCTTCAGGCAATGTTTACCCGCTTGCTGTTCGCCTATCGTTTTCTGCTACAATAGGAGCCATATCAAGTAGGAGATCACATCATGACCACCCGCGAGCCGCAGGTTACCATTGATGACTTTATTCAGTTTGTCTTCCGCGACGAAAATGCAGATCGGATGTTTGAACTCATCAACGGGGAGATTGTCGAAGTGTCACCCAGCCGTTGAGGTCATTTCTCCCACAGACAAAGCGCCCGCAAACGGCAAATCTACTTGGATGCTGGCATTCTGTATTGGGATGAGCGCATCAACGTCTACGCATCAGGGATGCCAATCCGCTTACTGGGGATGGATGACACACTGGATGGCGGCAACATGCTGCCGGGCTTCACTCTGCCTGTCAAGGACGTCCTCGATCTGTGGGGCTATGGAGCTTAGATGACAAAGAGCGCGGATGTGTGTTGTTCTATGTTTCATCATTGACCAACAAACTCTGAACATACGTTCAGCCAAAGCAATCACCCTCATGCATCATGAAAATATGACGATCCGGCGCTTACACGCCCCTTCCCTGGCCCACCCCATGTCACCACCATTTTTTCTTCGGCGCCGTAATCAGAACACCATCGACATCAACCCAGTCGTACAACCCCAATAGGGCGGTTCGGTAGTATATGGCAACAAGACATCTCGACGTGCATCCAGCACCTTCCAAATTCGATCTACGCCAAAATGTTTACCAATCAACCCACGCTCCTCACGTTCGATATCCAAACAATAAAGTCGCTCACCTAGATACCCCAGCAAGTTCTCACGCGCATCAGGCGACAAACCCGGTTGATCAATCAACGTCACGATTTCAGGGATGGCATCATCAGAAAGCGTCGTCAAATAGTAAACATCAAGCTTGCCCGTTTCTTGATAGCGATCAATATTGTGGCTGGCAATAAACGCATCCAGGTTGATCAAGTTAAGCGTCATCATGTAACCCATCGCGACCAGAATACAGCCAATCCAGAACACTTTCGTCTGACTCCAGAGGATGTCCTTGACAAGAACTGCAAACAGCACAGGCAACCAGTACATGAAGACACGGCTCATCAACCGGATATGCGTAAAACCATAGGCTTCCTCATACAGATTGAGCCGATGATTGGCGGCCACCATAAGCATACCCGTCAGCACAACCAGGCCAATCGACAACACATAAAACAAAAAAGCCGACTCAGGCTTGCGATGTGTATGGGCATCTAGCACCAGAATCAACATCATCGTCATGAAGGAGACCATCAACAGTTCTTCAAAACCACGCCGTGCATATTCCGAATAGGTAAAACCCTGCACCGAGATATTGGCTTGACCACCAAACAGGTAATGGCCTTGCACAACCACAAATGCGACGAACAGCAGGTTGACACTACCAAAGATCATGGTCGTTTCAATCATCGAGAGCCGCAACCATTTGCGCTTTTTGCCTGTTTCCTCGGCAACCTCCGGCACAGGATTAAACAGCATTGGTTTGAACAAGGTCATGACGAACCAGGCAAAGATACCGACAAGGGTTAGCCGCCGAGCTAGATAAAATAGATCGTGAGGAATCAACCATTGAACAGCATTATCGACTATCTCGGCAAACACCAGATCAGCCGAGCTCAGCAAGAGCGCGAACACCACCACAATCGGCAATGCCAATGTCAGGCCCCGTATAACCTTACTAAGCGTTCCCAGATGCGAATCGGTCAATTTGACCCGACCTAACCAGCCAACGCTATAGCCGAGCAGCGTCATTGGTGCTTCAAACCAACCCAATAAGCCCACGAACAATGCCCATCCGACAGGTTGAAACAGGCCGCCACCAAACAGACGCTTGTGGCTAGCGTAAAAGGTCATGATGAACAGCGACCCCAACACAAACAGCAAGTTGGAGCTATAAAGCAAAGGCGAGGTACGAATGCTGAGCATAATCGCAAACAGAATGGCAGGCAAAGCAAACGCCAGATTCTTCCAACTTAACGGGCGCTCAAAGAATACCAACAAGCAGAACGCTACTGAACACAAACTCACAACAAACGCCACAATATTGATTCCCGGTGGCACATCATAAAACAACAGATTCGCCAACAAGCCCAACAAACCACTCGCTAGTACAATCACCACTGCCATCGACTGTCGCAGTTGGTCAAGCGGATCATCGTCTACCGTTTCGACTTCTGGTTCAATGAACTCTGGGAGTATCGTCTGTTTTTCAGCCTGAATCATGCCTGGTTCCTCCTACTTTCCTGGCTCTAGAATAAAGGGGATGAATTGTTCGTGTGATCTTATCCTTATAAACGCACCTGAGTGCTTGACTAACCGATTCCAGTGAGGAGACTTTGCAAACTACCTATCACATCCGCATAAAAATTCCCACCCGATTGATGCAGCCAGACAAAGGGTTCACCGGGCATTCCTATGAAAGGACTGAGCGTCCAAGCCATTTGACTGCCGACAAAGGCATAGAGAAACATCCACAGGTAGAAGATCAAACGACGAGTTTTGATCCCATCTTCACCCTCGTCTTCAGTGACGATGTGCATCCCATGACGCAGGAAGATCACACCAAACACACCACCCAAACCAAAAAAGATCACATTCAGGAGCTTGAAGAAGTTGTATTGTTCAGTGGTGAGCAGGAAGAACAACGTAATCGGGGCAAAGCTAAACAGGACCACCGATGTTGTAGCGATGGCTGTCAGCGTGAGGGCAAAAGTCTGGGACATTGATTGCTTACTTCCAAACAGAATATTGAAGAAGTGTAACGAGGGAGTGCAAATGATTAATGTCAGCAGAAATAGGATGGGCAGTTTTACCAAAGAAACGATAGCCTGAGGAAGACTGTGGTTGAGTCCCATGATCACGCCATACATCGATAGGAAAACAAAACTAGCAATCAACATGGACTGGATTTTTTCGCCTATGTGTTTGCCTTCCCGGATCTCAAAAAAGAATGCTTCACGACTACGAATAATCGTCTCAATAATGGTCAGATGTTGGATATTAAAAATGTTGCGTGTAATCAACTGTGTATTCATGTGCTTTATCCCGCTACATAATTGAACCGTTATACGTGATTATCGTCCTATTCCAAGCATCAACTCCACCTTCTGAATCCGCCAATCCGCGCACCCAGGTGCTTGACCCCGCTGGCTGCATCTGTTACTGTGCAACTCATGTTGTATTTATTGCTAGTTGAAGACAATCCACGCTTACAAGAAGCGCTGGAAATCGGCCTAGAAGCGACAAATGAGGTTCAAGTCGTCGCGAAAACCATCCAGGGTGAGGCAGCGCTCGATTTATGTCTGGAACATCCAGACATAAACATTATTCTGATGGATGTAGCACTGGCAGATGAGATGAACGGCATTGAAGCAGCCGTCGCCATTCGCCGCGAGTTCCCCCGCCTGCCGATTGTATTTTACTCGATTCAAGATGACGATGATTACTATCGTTCGTTTTTGCAATCCGGCATCTTGAGCCATTATGCTTATGTGCGCAAATCAAACTATCTACTGCCGGAAATGATCTTACCTTTGCTACAAGATGCTATAGATGGACGCAGCTATGTTGACCAGGACATTGAGGCCCGGGTGCAAGAAGTCCGCATCCGAGACCAGAACGCCCCAATGGATTTGCTAGAACCCAATGAACAAACCGTTGCTCGGCTGTTGGCGGCAGGTTTGACCAACGAACAAATTGCATCCCGGCTAGGCTTCCGGGATAAACGCACCATCAGCCGCACCAATGGGCAGATTTATGCAGCCTGGGGATTGGTGGATAATGCAACCGATGAAAAAGTCGCCCGCACACGCGCCGCCATCATCGTTCATTCTGACCGTCTTGTTGCCTGGGATGCGGACGGCGTTGCCTACGTCATGGATGAGCGCGGTACATGGATTGAATGGGACGCCCCATGATTACAGGCATCTTCATCCTCGATTGGGGTCTGATGAGTATCTCAATCTTCAACACAATCTTGATGCTGTGGTTGGGCATCACCGTCATTCTCACGGCAGAACAACGCACATGGGGTGTTTATATTGTCGGCAGTGGCTTACTGCTGGGCGCGCTATTTTTCGGTATTCACACGATCATCCTGGGCTATGAATATACAGTCTGGCCTCTGGCCGAGTTAGATTTCTGGTGGCAAGTAGGATGGTTCCCGGTCATCCTTGCACCTTACGCCTGGTACGCAGTTATTTTGTGGTACAGTAGCTTCTTCGATCAACGCGATTCCCAGTTGCGCAGACGACATCGCATACCCTTTGCTTTCATGACGGCAATCGCAGCGTTTTTGATTCTTCTGCTCATCTTTGAACATCCGATGCCAATTTATACTCAAATGATTTTCCTAGATGTCTCGCAGACCTTAAACATCGCGGGCATTCCAGTGCTCTTTTTACTTTATCCACCATATGCCCTGCTCTGCATCGCCCTACCCATTGATCCACTCCTCAACCCTGAACCTTCAGATCGTGTCATGGGGGAACTGGCTCGTAGGCGCTCGCGTCCCTGGTTGCTGGGAACAACTCTGATTTTGCTGGTCGTCTGCATCCTGGTTTCGCTGTTTATGTTGACGGCAGGGCTGTGGGCACGTTCGCATACGTATCAGGTACGTACCTCACCCAACATCGTTTTTCTGACAGTGTTCGATCTGATGTTATCTTTGTTGATCGGCTTAGGCACCGTTTCACTGGGACAGGCTGTGATTTCGTATGAAATCTTCACTGTGCGCACCTTGCCCCGGCGCGGATTTCTGCGGCATTGGCGTAATGCAATCATCCTATCAGCAGGCTTGAGTATTATCATCGGCTGGACGCTGATCTACCAGCCACTTCCGGTTTATAGTTTGCTGTTTATGGTGGCAATCACCGTTCTATTTTATGCCCTGTTGACGTGGCGCTCATTTGTCCATCGAGATTACCTCATCACCAGTATGCGCCCATTAGTCAATACGCAGGGCTTGATGGACTATCTGTTTAATCCAACTACTAGTTCACAATCCCGTGCCCGAACCCTGTTCAATGCCATCTGCCAGGATTTACTCAACACCTCCAAAGCACAACTGATTGCGATGGGCGTCCTCGCACCGCTGGTCAGGGAGCAGATGACTTATCGCAGCAACAGGCCAGAACTGCAACTGCCTGCGTCGCTATTTGCTTCCACACAAGACAACATTGTCCCACTTGATCCGAACGAGTATGGTGGTTTCCATTGGGTTGTACCGCTATGGTCGGAACGCGGTCTAAGTGGTGCGCTGCTTTTAGGTGAAAAGATAGACAAGGGCTTATATTCTGTTGAAGAAATCGACATCGCCCGCACCAGCGCGGAACGCATCATCGACATGGCTGCCAGTGAACAAATGGCGCGGCAGTTGATGTCCATTCAAGAACAGCGCCTTAAGGAACAGCGCGTTATGGACTTTCATACGCGGCGTGTCCTCCATGATGAGACATTGCCTACGTTACATACGACTATCATTCAACTGAGCAACCTGAAAAATCAACACCCACAGATTAGCGAGAGTATCCAGACACTTTCCGGGATGCACAGCCAGATTGCTGAACTCATTCATACCACGCCTGATGCGCTCGATACAGGCGAGACTTACCTACTCGTCGGTGCTATTCAGCATATGATTCAGCAGGAATTCCAGCAGGAATTCAATGGCATCTGTCTGGAGACCCATAACCTCATTATCAACACATCAACACTGGTGCAAAATGTCGTTCTGGGCGCATTAAGAGAAGTGCTGCGCAACGCTTCTTTACATGGACGTGGTGACGACGCACAGACGCAGCTCAACATCAATATTGATTTTCACCGTCGCAATGATTCGCTCATCATCCAAGTACGGGACGATGGGATCGGGTTACAGGCAGCATCCAGCAACAATCATGGCAGTGGGGGCGGGTTGGCCTTGCACAGCACGATGATGGCGATTGTTGGCGGTTACCTCACTGTCGAACCGGGCACATCGGCGGGTACACAGGTTACAATCACCGTACCGAATATCTTTGCGCAATCGTGATTTGCAAATTACTATCACCACAAGTCCACTTGAAAGGAAGACCTGTGCCCTTCAACAAAATTCTACCCTTGCGCTCACGATTGGAAGTCCAGAACCGATGGTTGGAAGAACGCCTAAATACAATCATACCGGAGATTATGCAACGTGAGAGCTTCGATATGTGGATCATCCTGTGCCGCGAATACAACGAAGACCCTGTTGTCATGTCGCTACTGCCGGAACCCGCCATGTCTGCCCGCCGACGCAGCATCCTAATGTTTATCTTGAACGATAATGGCACAGTGGATCGGCTTAACCTGGGGCGTTATACTCTGGGTGATCTTTACGATCATATCTGGGACCCCAAAGACGAAACACAGTTCGATTGCTTGAAACGCATTGTTGAGCAGCATGATCCACAGCGCATCGGTATCAACTTCTCACGGACCTTTGCCTTTGGTGATGGCCTGAGCAAAATAGAATACGACAATCTAGCCCTGGCACTTGGCGAAACCTACATGAAGCAGACGGAAAGTGCAGAACGGTTATGTGTTGGGTGGTTAGAACGCCGCATCAAAGCGGAATTGGTAGTGTATTCGGGCATTGTGGAAATAGGTCATGCCATCATTGCCGAGGCATTCTCTACCCGTGTGATTCACCCTGGTATCACGACAACACAGGATGTGGTGTGGTGGATGCGGCAGAAAATGCTCGACCTGGGCTTGCGGGCATGGTTCCAGCCGGACATCGAAATTCAGGCTCCAGGACAAACTGTCGAGTTTGAATCGAAGCAGGAGAAGCGCCATCTGATCTTGCCCGGTGATCTGCTGTGGTGTGACATGGGCTTTAAATATCTAGGCCTGGCGACCGACCAGCAACAGCACGCTTACGTCCTCAAACCGGGCGAAACCGATGCCCCAGATGGCTTGAAGGCAGCGCTCCAAGACGGCAACCAACTTCAGGATTTGCTCATCAACAACATGCAACCGGGGAAGACAGGCAACGAAGTCCTACAAGCAACCCGTCAGCAAGCCCTTAACGCCGGACTCACGCCCAACGTCTACGCCCATCCGCTCGGTTATCATGGCCATGCGGCAGGGCCAACTATTGGCCTGTGGGATCAACAGGATGGCGTTCCCGGCAGCGGTGACTATGAACTGTTTGATTACACTTGTTATTCGATTGAACTGAATGTGATGAAAGCCATTCCCGAATGGGACAACCAGCAAGTTCGCATCGCATTGGAAGAAGATGCCGTTCTGCGTGAGAGTATCGTGCAGTGGCTGGATGGTCGCCAGACCGAGCTTCATTTAATTGGGTAGGTAAATCGGCAGCAGACGAAGGGACGCTCTACTGCAAATAAAGCGAACCCAGATTCGTGTGAATCTGGGGGTCACGCCTGCACGATCAGATCAGTACTGATCTATCTTGTAGCAACCACCCGTGATCGCCAACCCTGTGCGGGTCGCCCGCTCACTGCACGATGGGGTCTCCACGCTAACTAAATCTGTGGAAGAGAAGCCATTGCTGCTTTGATTTGTTCCTGCGGATACTCGTAATCGCTTAGTTCGCCGCCTAGGTAAGCATCATATGCCGACATATCGAAGTGCCCATGCCCGCACAGATTAAACAAGATCACACGCTTTTGGCCTGTTTCTTTGGCTGCGAGCGCCTCCCGGATTGCGCCTGCAATCCCGTGTGCAGCTTCCGGCGCAGGGACAATGCCTTCGGCTTTGGCAAAGTCAAGCGCAGCCTTGAAGGTCTCTAACTGTGGGATGGCAACTGCTTCCATCAACTGCTGATCGTACATCTCACAGATGATCGAGGCCATGCCATGATAGCGCAAGCCACCTGCGTGCAAAGGTGGCGGAACGAAGGCGTGACCCAATGTATACATCTTCACTAATGGCGTCATACCTGCTGTATCGCCAAAGTCATAGGCGTATTTACCACGCGTGAGGCTAGGACAAGCGGCAGGCTCAACACCAATTAGGCGGGTGTTCTTACTAGCCGTGAGGTTTTGATGCAGAAATGGTAAGGTGATGCCCGCGAAATTGCTGCCACCACCCGTCGGGCCAACAACAACATCAGGATATTCGCCTGCCAGTTCCATTTGCTTGAGTGCTTCCTGCCCGATGACGGTCTGGTGCATCAGAACATGGTTCAACACAGAGCCAAGCGCGTATTTATACTTGCCGTCACTGATGGCGGCTGCTTCGACTGCTTCACTGATGGCGATACCCAACGATCCGGTGCTGTCGGGGTCTTGTTCCAGGATACGACGTCCGGCCTGGGTCGCGTTACTGGGACTAGGTGTAACGCTGGCCCCAAAGGTTTGCATAATGGCACGACGATAAGGCTTCTGCTGGTAGCTGATCTTCACCATGTAAACGATGCATTCCATATCAAAGAAGTTACATGCCTGTGAAAGTGCTGTTCCCCATTGACCCGCGCCTGTCTCGGTGGTCAGACCAGAAATGCCTTCCTGCTTGTTATAAAATGCCTGGGCCGTCGCTGTGTTGAGTTTGTGGCTACCACTGGGCGAAACACCCTCATATTTGTAATAGATGTGGGCGGGTGTATCCAACAATTTTTCCAAGCGCCGGGCACGTAACAGAGGTGTGGGACGCCAGAGCTTATAGATTTCGCGGACTTCTTCGGGGATATCTATGTAGCGATCCTGACTAACTTCCTGACCGATCAACGCCATTGGAAATAAAGGTGAGAGATCATCTGGTCCAACAGGTTGATGTGTTCCTGGATGCAACACAGGTGGTAGCGGGCGCGGCAAATCAGCCTGGATGTTGTACCATTGGTGGGGGATGTCAGATTGAGGCAGATCAAACCGAACAGTTTCGTCGCTCATTATTTGCTCCTAATTGTGTGTCTAATTACACATGCAAGTGTAACGGGTGACTATGCAAGCAGCAAATCATTGAAAGAGTCGACTGGGGAACCTCAACTCTTCAAAAATATCCTGGTATCACGGTCACACCATTTTCATCGCTAATGGTCTATCACAACCGCACCTAGGGATGATTTTTGGAGTGAATCATGGTGAGCTTTATCTCAGATTCGGAACAAACCATTACACTTGAGGAATTTACATGAAATTAACCCAAGCTACAATAATAGACATCGAAACTGATAATAACGTATGTGGTTACGAAGATACACTCATCGCTGGATGAGAACTCAACCTGCCCGATGATACAATCTTTGAAGAAGGCCTGGAAGAATTGGCTAAACTTGTCCACCATCTGACGAGGAGATCACATGAACGCCGATGCGATTGTAACGATTTATGTGGTGATTGATGATATGTTGCAGGCGATGCAGATTAGCCAAGATAGTCGTGCCCGGTTGACCACCAGCGAAATCCTGACGGTGGCGGTGGTATCGGCGCATCAGTTTCAGAACCATCACGAACGTGCCTTGAGTGTCCTCCATCAGACCGGGTCCATCGGCTGCTTCAGTATTTCGCGCTTCAATCGGCGTCTGTACGCACTCAAAGCGGTGCTGGCGCTGGTGTTGGAAGCGCTCACGCAGTTGTTGGCACTCTGTAAGCGAGCACGTGCCCGTCGTTGCCGCAAGTTGCAGGGGCGCGACTTCTATGGCTGATGAACCATTCTTTGGCTGGCATCTGCATCTGGTGTGTGATGCACACGGTATTCCTATCTCCTTTGACCTCTTACCAGCCTGTTGGGATGAATTGGTTCCGGTTCAATCTTTACGGGTTGATTTACCTGCAGGGAGTCAGGTCGTGGCGGACAAAGGTTATATCAGCGACCCGGATCAACAACTGGCTTACATCGTCTTATTCCCAAACAACGGCGCAACATGGCAGGCAACACCCCTGAAGATGCCCGTCTGATCCGTGAGTTTCGACCAACCATCGAAACACTCTTCAGTCAGCTTGAGAAGATCGGCGTTCAACGCCTTCACGCCCGATCCAACAGGGGGCTTGCTCTCAAGGTTCTGGCCTCCCTCCTGGCTGTTACTTTTTCCAACTGGCTTTTCTAGCAATCAAGGTGGATATAACTTTTTGAGCAACTCCTGATTGTTGCAGAACTTCAACCAGTTTTTCAGCAGCCTACGACATGAAATGGGTCAATTCGTCGTGAAACGGATCAAGCAGCAGTTGGAAGTGGAGACCAACGCTTGGTTGCAGCGCGGCTATCATGAACGTCGCACAGGAAGCAAACGACAAACCCAAGCCTGTTGCCACCGCTGCGGATCACGCACCGCTGCTCGGTTTTCGCACAATGGGCATCGTCCCCGTCAAATGGTGACGTCCTTTGGGGTCTTGAGCTACTGGCTGCCGGAGGCAGTGCCCGCTTACCATTTTCAATTGTGCAACCCCATCAACGCCTGTGGGATGATGTCATCACCCAGATCGGACGCTGGGCTGACCTGGGCTTGAGCTTACGCCAGATGCAAACGGAGATTGGCGACCAACAAAGTGTTCGTCAACCGACTGCTTTGACCTTGACCAGTGGGCCACCTGTCATCTTGTTGGATGCCTTTTGGGTTGATCTCTTAACTCCCACCTCGATCCTTGCAACCGATGCTCTGGGGCGACAACGACCGGTGAAAGCTGCAGGCGATGTCTGCATTCTGGTGGCTCTGGCCGTCTAGCCGCAGTCTGGACGCTGGGGAGTTCTCGCTTGGCACTTAGAGCCAGACCGCCTGGGAAGCCCTCTTGCTGCCTCTGGAGCAACGGGGGCTGCATCGCCAGCGAGCAGTTGCGTTATTCATTCATGATGGCAGTTGCGGCACTCAACTTCAGCCATCCCCATGTCCCGCACCAGCGCTGCTTGTTTCACAAGTTGCGGAACCTGTGGCATGACATTCACCCCGATGCCGACTGCTCATCCAGTGAGCGACAAGCGTTTAAGCAGACCCTCATCCAACAGGTCACACCCATTCTCCACGCGGATGATGCCGCCCATGCCCAGACTGTCCGTGACACTCTGACCCGACAATGGCACGTTGACCAACCCCGCTTTGTGGCGACGCTGCGGCAGCAAACCATTGCCTTCTTTCGTGTCTTGGAACCCTTCCCCACTTGGCCCCGACGCTTCTTACGCACCACCAGTTTACTTGAACGGGTCAACCAAATGCTCCGACGGCTTTTTCGGTCTGCTGGCGCTTTTCATTCACCTTCTGGCTTACTCGCTGCTGTTCGGCGCGTCCTTCTTCCTTTACGCCTCATTTGAGTTTCAACCGATTTGGATACACTACCAAAATATAGAACGCATGTTCTCTAAAATACTCTGTTCTATGCTATAATAAAAACATCTGTTCATATCAGCTAACCCCGAATATCATGTCTCGCCCTCCCTTGCACGGCAACATCACCCTGTATACCTGGAAACGTCAGCGCCAACTGGAAAAATTGCCCCAATTGCCGCCGAAAAAAGTTGTGTGGCGGCGGCAACAAAAGGAATATGAAAAAGAGAACGAAAATAACGAAAATGAAGAAGCAGGCACCCACCAGGTCGCTCACCCCCCGGCAGGCAGACTGCGAAACAGCCTGGGATCTAGAAAATGATTTTTCGGATAGGTTCTTACTGCTTTTGACCTTTGAATTAGTGGACGAGCGATAGAAATTGTCTCGTGAGTAGCCCATGACTTTGCACGCTTGGCTCACGTTGTCCAGTTGAGGCGAGAACAAGCACGTGCCATCATTACTTTCCAAGATATTTAATTGTGGTGTCCCCCAGAATCTCTCGAAATGAGTCCATCGTGAAGCGTGCGCCACCGAAAAAGAGCGCGTTAGCTGTACCCGCCGCGACTGCCTCTCGCAGCGCATCCGGTAAACTAGCGTCTCGCAGCCGTGCCACGCTCAAGGCCGCCAGCACACTATCACCGCTACCAGTTGCACTCTGAATCTGAAGCTGAGGCGGGGCTGCCAACCATGTCCCTGTTGCATCAGCGCCTATCGCGCCCTTTTCGCCCATCGTCACCACGACCAGCTGCATCCCTCCATTAAGCAAAGTATGCGCAGCCGTCACCACCTGTTCAACCGTGTCCACAGGCAAACCGAGCAACGCGCCAATCTCTTCATCGTTGATTTTGATAACAATGCCTTGAATGTTCTGAACAGCTTCAAGTGGCATCCCACTGGTATCTACGTAAACCGTTTTGTTCTGCGCGACCAATGATGTAACCAGGCGGGTATAGTGTTCGGGCTGCGTTCCGGCGGGGACACTCCCACTCATACAGATCGCTTTGGCCTCATCTGCCACAGCGAGGACATCATCTTGTAAGCGTGCCCAATCTGCCCCCGTGACCTGTGGGCCATTTTCATTGACGACAGTGGTCAGTTGTGCATCCGGGTCGGCGATGATAACGCAGGTCCGCGTTTCTTGGTCAATGCACGTCCACCGGTCTAATAACCCCTCCGCTTTAAACAAGTCCCGGATTAGATTCCCTGCATGACCACCGATAAAACCCGCACAGCACGCCTCGACACCCAAAATACGGATGGCACGCGCAACGTTAAGACCTTTGCCGCCTGCCGCCACCACTATATTACCCGTACGATGGACTCTTCCCTCGGCAAAACCGGGCACAATCATCGTCCGATCCACCGCCGTATTGGGCGATACACATAAGATCATGTCTCATCCTGAGCTATTCGAGTCTCCAGAACTTGATCAGGAGACAAATCATCCAATTGTAGATACCAACTTGCCGTATCGAGAATGGCTTGCTGCGGAATCAGACCGATCAACTCGCTCTTTTCGATGATAACACCATAACGCGCTGCCTCACGCCGGATCATTTCGACAACGCGATGTATGGGAATAGTGCGGAAATCGGTCAGGTTCATTGAGACCTGTGCTTGGCCATCAACGAGCAAGCCCAGCGCCTTAACACCACGCAGACCACCCGATGAGTGGCGTATCACTCGACTGATCTTTTTGGCAATTGCGACATCATCAGTGGCCAAATAGACATTAAAGGCAATGAGCGGCTCTCTGGCTCCGATGATGACTGCGCCTGCGTTTCCTATTGCCGTTGGGCCATAGTCTGGGTGTCGATCTGGGTCTATGCCGATGGTCTGCTTCAAGCCTTCGTATTCACCACGTCGGACACTTGCCAGATCACGCCGTTCAGGACGGGTAGCTGCGGCTTCGTAAAGATAGACTGGAATTGCTAATTCATGGCCTACACGCTGACCTAACGCCCGCGCCAACCCAGCACAATCTGCCAATGTGACACCCAAAACAGGTACAAACGGAACAACGTCCGCCGCCCCTACACGCGGATGCTGCCCGCGATGCTGCTCCATATCAATGAGTTGTGCCGCTTTGTGAATTCCAGCGAATGCGCCAGCTACAATCCACTCCTTTGAGCCAACAAACGTCACCACTGAGCGATGATGGTCAGCGTCGCTTTCAAACGCCAGTACACGAATCTCGTCAATCTGCTGAATGGCATCGACAATCTGCTGCACAATATGTGGATTGCGGCCTTCGGAGAAATTTGCCACACACTCAACAATTGATGACACACGCTACTCCAGTTCCAGACTGCGGCGAATCTCATCCAGAACGGTAACGGCGACCAAATTTTGCAGTGTCACACCATAATAAGCCGGGTGTCCGTCACGGAAATAGAGGTTTTCGCGCCCGCTGTGCATGAGATGAATGCGATCTCGATCCAGGCCGTAATTGGGCAAAATACGTGCTGCTGCCCACAGATTCACCAGCGGCACTTTATACTCTTCGGCAACCGACATCAAAGCCAGATTAAAATTGATCGAAGGCCACCAATACTGCTCATCCGGATCGACACTGAACGTCGACAAGACCGGGATGATGCCATACGCTAACGACACTTCGACAATACGCCGCATCTGCTCGGTATAGCGTTCAGTGTCCATTGACCGAACATCATTGGGACCAAACAGAATCAAGGCAACTGCCGGACGCTTGCGCCGATATTCGCAAATCAGGGGTGATTCATTCGGTTCACAGTATTTAGGGTCTGCCCAAAGGGGATCAAACACTGCGATTGAACTCAGCCCCACTCGTGATGCAATGTAGATGCCTGCTGTCGATTCGCCAAAGTAATCGACAGTCTCTGCCAAATGGTCGTAGGGGCCAAGTTCTGGGTTCTCTTTGCTCATGGCAATCAAATAGATCGGGCTGGCGCTCAGGCTGTCGCCAATTTTGGTCACGACCTGCCCTTCGTTGCCAAGTTCCTGTCCTAGTTGATAGACTGACCGCATTTCTGGGCTAATTTCCGGGATAATAGGGGCGGTATATAGTTCCGAAAGCGACAGACTGTTTTCATTTTCTGGGTCAGCATCGACGATGGTGTCATTGCGGGGCACGTTGTCAAATGTAACCCCATCATCCAACATCAGATATCCTGCCACCACCCAGCCTTCCAGGGTTTGCTTGTCACGCTCAACTCGGATCCGCATCCAATCACCGAGCTTGTTGCGCTCCAGAACATGAATATCTTCGTTGAGCGCCACACGCCCTAACTGCTCAAATGTGATTCCCGGTCCGCTGCGGATGATGGCCCGTTCGCGAGCCACCACAGGTGCACCGATGGTTTCCAATGTTGGTGTGATGGTAGGAGTTGAAGACGGTGTTGCTGTGAAGGACGGCTCGGTTGGGGTTGGTGTCACAGTCGATGTTTTGGTTGCCGTCGGTAGCAACACAATATCCTCATTCTCCGTGCCAAAGTTAGACATGATGAAGACGAAAAACAGAGTTGGAATGATGACTTTGGAGGCAAACAAAAGCTGTCTCAACATGGTTACTTAGCAAGCTCCAGCACCAACAAATCGTGTTCCGCCGTGCAGGACTCGTCCCATGAAGACCATACATCCTTCAGCATCTCCCAACTGGAACAGGGTGATCACACTAAATCTTTTACCTGGTCCAGAATGGTTCACAACCTGTTGGTAGGAACGCGTCGTCGTGTGTCCATTTTTCGGATGTTCCATTGGGTGTCCCTACAGGTCTATTTTGAGCCGTTCTGGCATGAATGTTCATTTTGCAGCGATTGCCCTGCTGACTGGAGCCGGCTACCCTTACCCAAGATCAAAAAATCAACGTCACTGCTGACCATCTGTTCGCCCGACATGATGTTCAATTGGCGTTTGGGGTTGCGACCTACTTTCCAATCTCCTTCGACTCCATGATTTTCGATTAAGTTCACAATCTGGGAAAGAGTTTGATAGATGATGCTGTCAATCACAATAGATATTTCCTATAAGTCTGAAGGTTGTATTATAGTTTCCATTATACGGGATCACAGGAATTGATGATACTCGATTGGTTGATCATCGGTGGTGGCATTCACGGCACGGCCCTCTCCCATTACCTGTTGCATCGCAAAGGCGTGATGCGCGCCCGTCTGCGAGTAATTGATCCGCACGAACAGCCGCTTGCTCTCTGGCGGCACCACACCAACAATACTGGGATGCAGTATTTACGCTCCCCGATGCCGCATCATCTGCACTATGATCCCTGGTCACTGCGGACATTCGCGGCAACACGGCAAGGCCAGCCACTGGCGAATTTCATCCCCCGCTTTCAACGCCCATCATTGGCACTATTCAACGCCTATTCTGATTGGTTAATCGAGCGCTACAAGTTAATGGATGTGCGGCTACAAGGGCACGTAATGAGCCTACATAAAATCAACAATGGCTGGCAAATTGAGACGACTAGAGGTGGGCTGAAAACACATCGGGTTGTATTGTGCATTGGCGATACCGAACATCCGTACTGGCCTGGTTGGACAGACCAATTACTGAACGAGGGAATAAACATCAATCATATCTTTGAACCCGACTTTACACTTGACAAAGTGGATTCATCGCACGACGTTGTAGTCGTAGGTGGTGGGATCAGCTCAGCCCAAACAGCCACTACTCTAGCAGAGCGTTCCCCTGGACAGGTTACAATGCTTAGTCGCCACGAACTCCACATTGAACACTTTGACAGCGATCCTTGCTGGGTAACGCGGTTATGCCTAGAGGATCTTCATAGTGAGACAGACTGGAACAAACGCAGGCAGATCATTCAGCAGGCCCGAAACAAAGGATCAATACCGTCCAATGAACATCAGACCCTCCAACAAGCTGAACAAGCGAGTGAATTACGCATAATAATCCAACCTGATTCAGTCCAGACACTAACCGAATTGCGCCCTCAACAGATCATACTGGCTACAGGTTTTGAGACGTCGCGCCCTGGTGGTGGGTGGCTTGATCAAACCATCCAGCAATATAAGTTGCCAACTGCCCAATGCGGATATCCAATCATTAGTCAGCAATTAGAATGGTTAGATGGATTATTCGTCACCGGGGCGCTGGCAGAACTGGAAATCGGGCCAGTCGCTCGAAACATCGTTGGGGCACGTCTGGCTGGCGAACGCATCGGTCAGGTCCTAGCATGATACGCCCGACCAGCCGCCAACGTATGACGAATCACACTATTCATTACTCGTCCCGGATGAATACCCGGCTGGTGGCGGACCAAACATATCACTAAACTCTTTGACCGCCTTCAGGCCATTGCGCTCCAGGCCACGATAGAATTCTACACGGTCCGCATAACGATAATCCAATCGCTGTACGTTGAATGGGGCCAAACGTGCACCCCCTTTGCGCCGAATTTGTAGATCGAGGAAGTAAAGTAAAGCATTTTCGACACTATGAGCATCTGTCCAATTGGACTTGTAGATGGGCACACCGGATCGGTTGAAAATCCAGGTCATGTTAGGAAATCCGCCATAACGCCGATGACATGCGCCATCCAATGAATCAAGAAAAATGGGCCGAGTAACATCAAGTTCGTCGCGCAAAGCAGCTGCATGTTTATATTTTTGTTCCATTGAAGTCAGATGTGGATAGATTTCGCCGGGATGGGCTTCATGGGTATAGAGGAAGATTGACTCAACTTCTTGCTCGCGATAACGATCAGCAACTGCATTCATGGATGGCGCCGCCATCCCACAATATGGTCAGGTGAAACTACCAAACTCAACAACAGTCAAGTGATGGGCTGACCAGATGGCTTTCAGGCTGGTTTCTTGACGATTTTCCAGCTTCCAAAGCGGAAAAACGGGCGCAGGCTGCCCTAGAACAGGACTTTCATCAAACTGCATCCAGAGTTCAAAATATTCACGCGCAAAAATAGGATAATTATACTGTTCAATCAATTTTTGATCGATCATTACTGTTCCTCAAAGACACTCAGACTGCCAAAGTTTAAATCATCTTTAGAGAGGCTGGCAAATGAGCAAAGAGAAATCGACTTCGTAAAAATCCTTTTATAATTCGTAGTTGTAGTGCGAAAATCAGTATAATTATACAACAAGGAGTTATTCAGGGAAGAAATATCGTAGGTGATACGGTGCTTCTCTCTGTGGGGTTGTTAGAGACTTTATTGCCAAACACCGTGGACTAGATCTGATATTGTAGAGATCATTACACCATTGGATATTGTTATTCCTACTCCTGTACTCGGTTTAACAAGTATACTATGGATATTGGATTGACAATACATTAAGACAACCTTCCTTGGCTTCAAACGAGCATATAAATGTGCTATAGTGTGAATACGAAATCTTAGAAGCGACAGAAGTTATAACATGGAACTCACACATTACATTCGCCTACTTTGTCGTTGGTGTTGGTTTTTTGAAGGTGATATCCTCCAAAATAGCAAGATACCCCAATATCAGATGCAAGCCACCATTGCTATCGCCAGTATTTGGCGAGATGCTGACCCGGCCTCTGTGACGCTGGATACGGTTGTTAACCCCCCACAAACCGATCTCGGCTGGATGAAGACTATTATAGATACTATCGTTACCACTTTGAGGGACAGCCAACCTAATAACTGAAACAATCCTTTATTCATCGCTGCTTTAATCATTATTTAGGTGAGGTTAGTGTCATTATGTCATATCTGCAAAAGTCACCGTCAAGACCAAAACTTGATTATTTATTGCGATGGTTGCTTCTAGATGCCATCACAATCTTCTTGGCCTTTGCTATCGTATTCTCTGTTCGTAGTTTGACCTCTGCGCTTGATTACGTGGCAGGTCTAAGCTTTATTTTTGTGGCAGCAATTGTCATTCTCACAGTTTACTACATGATGGGTGTTTATCATCGCATCTGGTCACAATCCAGCGGGTTGAGTGCAGGTATCCTGATTACCGGAATAGCCCTCGCTGTCATTCCACTTGGAATTGCAAACCTCTTCATTGCCCCCCGTCCTGTACCTCTGAGTGTGTGGTTGGTCGGTTCTATCATGGCATTAGTCGGAACGGTTGCCACTCGGTATCGCTCACGCCTCATACAGGGTATCCGCTGGCGTATGTTAGTCTTGTTCAAGAATGAGTTCCCATCGGATGCTATACGGGTTTTGATTATCGGCGCTGGTACGTCAGGTCAGGTCATGGCGTTGCATCTACGCAACAACACGTCGGAAACACATTACACTGTGATAGGCTTCTTAGATGATAACCCAGCTAAACAAAACATGGTCGTTGAAGACTGTCCGGTACTAGGGACAAGCGATCAGGTGGTCGAGGTTGCTGAGCAGCATAATATTGAACTCATTATCTTTGCCATTCACAACATCTCTGGACCCCGTTTTCGTGAAATCCTAACCCAGTGCGAGCAGTCTGGTGCACGTATTAAGGTCATGCCCGATATGCTTGCAAATATCCGCCCCAATGCGCCCCACACTTTGCTCCGGGAGGTACAGGCGAAAGATCTCATTGGACGCCATCCCATTTCTCGACATGAAGGGCTAGATCTATCCCCCATCATGAACAAAGTTGTTCTAGTTACTGGGGCCGCTGGTTCAATTGGTGCTGAACTCTCTCGACAACTGGCCACCTACGATCCTATTAAGTTGATTGTTCTAGACAACAATGAAAGTGCTTTACACGATCTGATGGTTGAATTGTCGACCACCCACCCAGAGGTTGAGGTCATTCCAGCCTTAGTCGATGTGACACTAAGAGAAAATCTAGCGGAAGTATTTGATCGCCATTATCCTCAGATTATCTTTCATGCGGCTGCTTATAAACATGTTAGTATGATGGAGCGTCATCCAAACGAGGCACTACGCGTGAATATACATGGCACGCTCCAGGTTGCCGAACTTGCCATTCATTATGATGTTGAACGGTTTGTCTTGGTTTCTACAGATAAGGCCGTACAGCCAACAAGCGTTATGGGTGCGTCAAAACGCTTGTGTGAACTCATCCTCCATAGCCTTGCCCAACAAAGGCATCATGACACATTGTTTACATCTGTCCGTTTTGGTAATGTTCTCGGCAGTCGTGGCAGTGTCGTTCCAATCTTTACCCGGCAAATCGATACTGGTGGGCCAGTAACCGTAACCCATAAAGATATGCGACGTTATTTCATGAGCATATCTGAAGCGGTCAATCTTGTGATTCACGCAGCTTGTATTACTGAAGGCGATGACATTTTCGTATTGCGCATGGGCGAGGAAGTTCGGATTGTAGATATTGCTGAGCGCATGATACGAATGCGTGGATTACGCCCGAACGTCGATATTGAGATCAAATTTATCGGTATACTTCCGGGCGAAAAACTGCAAGAAGTCTTGTTTGAAGACGAAGAAAATCCCAGTGATACCATCCATCCACACATTATTCGGCTCAATAGTTGGGTAACACGCACTAACCCAGAAATGTTCTTGAATCAAGTCCGTAATTTGGGACTCCATGGCTTATCGGAAACTTCGAATACCGTTTTTGAATTTATGGCCATCCTCCAAAACCAAGCACTCAATCAGACGGCCAGCATGAATTGATGAACTAAACTCATCATATAAGCCGACCTCTCTCAACTCATCGTAGACGCTCTCATTCCAAGTCGCGGATCATAGTCACCACACTGATTGTTGTGGTGACAGTTTTGACTATTTGGCAAGTTGTATTAAACTCACCCCACTCTTTAGAGCAAATTCTAGGGGTTTTGTTAGTCAGATCAACATGCCAAAGCATGATACTTTAAATAGTGTTATTGGAATTGATATTTTTGGATTCGAGTAGATCTTCATCATTCCACACTTTGGTAGTTGTGGTTGCGATCATGGGAGAGCTTGTGGGCCGGATCGTCCCTTTGTTGCCGCCGCTGCACAAGAAAAAACGGCGGCGGCAACAGGGGAAGCGGAGAACCGGCGGAAAACCAGGAAAAATGCTGGGAAATGGCAGCCAAAATGGCCTCCAAGCGGGTTGGTCAACAGTCGATACCGCAAAAGAGTTGATTTGGGTGAAGATGTTGAAGAACATACGTTCTGTGTTCGGGCGGGGCTTCTGATGATGACAAAACACAGAGGCTACCCAAAATGTCAAGCTCTATTCACGAAATTGGGCACTCCTTATGGAGGCAGTTGGCATTGTCGTTGACAGAAACGTGATATAATGTAAAGTTTAGCTATCTGGCCCTATTATTGCTTCACCGAGGTCGTTTCGATGTCTAATCACTTACACGCACTCACGATAAACCAGATGCAATCGCTGGATATTAACCACCGTTTGGTCATTATCCACCCTATGTATCTACATGGTCATCTGACACTAACACATTTTGATTATGCTAAGACAGTGTACGTATGTTTGACGGGCGCAAATCTGAATGGTGATCAAGTCAACGAACAGATACGCCAGCGGTTGGACGATCAGGATACAAGGCTGGCAGTTCAGCCTAACTTGATCTTAGACGAATACGACCGAATCGCTTTGAATGTCCGTAACAAATCGTTAAAGACCTTGCTAAAAGACTATCCAAACTTGAGGATTTTTATCCTGAGTCGCACGATCCCAGCTCACTTGATTAGGGATGAAGACTTACGGTTCTATTCAACATTCATTCCAAACGACTCAAACGCTCTTCTGTGGGATTATGCCCAGAACCCATCAGACAAACTGCTGCTCGAAGTCCATTCATTCGGAGAAGGTCGTGTCCGTCTGGACGGGCAGTTGATCAGGTACTGGGATGGTGTTTTGCCTAGAGCGCTGTTTTTTTATATGATTGATCGAGGTATGACCACCCGGAATGAAATTTTCGATGTTTTCTGGCCTGATCTCTCAGTCAGAGAAGCAACGAACGTGTTTCATGTAACCAAACGCAAAATCAATGAAATTCTTGGCGTGGATTTAGCGGTATATTCTAAGGGTTACTATCGTATTTCGCCGAAACTTGAACTCAGTTATGATGTTGTTCGTTTTTCCGAATTAGTCCAACAAGGCACAATGGACGACAATGAAAACAGGATCAGTTTGCTTCATCAAGCGGTGGGCCTCTATCAGGGTGAATTTCTTTCGACTATAAACATGGCTTGGGTTATCCAACGCCGTCGAGAGCTCAGCCAGGACTACAGCGACAGCCTGGGTTTGTTGGCTGAGTATTCGGAAGGACAAAATGCACTCGATGAGGCATTAGGTCTCTACATTCGGGCGGCATTTCATTTTCGCCAGGATGAAGAATTTACGGCGAAGGTGATGCATTTATATCGACAGCGTGGGATGCTAAACGACGCACTCAAAGCCTATGAGTGTCTCAAGCATGAACTCAAAGATATGCTCAATGCCTCTCCTAACGATTCTATTCAGCAACTCGCTGCGGACATCCTTCAAGAACTTTCGTCTAGATCGTCAATTACCCCCCACTAAAGTGGGTGGCTTGCCCCTGACCTCGAAAGGTCGGTGCTTGGCAATCTCTCGATTGCGCTTGGACGATTGGCTTTAGCACAATATCCACAATGGGAACAAGCACGAGAGGTGTTGTGGGGGTCAATCTTATCGGCCATAATACCCGCTTCTTCAGCCTTGTAGCTGGTCGAACGACCAGCCATTCACCAGTTTTCGCAAGGCTTTGCCGAGACAAACAGGTGCACGGGGTCTGGCATTATCTCATGCGCCAGCACGTCTATTTCGTGTTTTGCTGCAATCTCGAACAACAATACACGCAGTTTTTCAGCGACCCGCCCAACCAAGACCGATTTTCGAGTTGATGTTGTAGACGTAATGACGTCCATGTTTAATTTTGTCAGTCATTCTACAATTTTAGCAGGAAGAACAAGCGCCTTCCTCCACCCGCTAAAGCAGGGGGCGCCGCATGATTTCGATGAACATTCTCTTGATTGAGTCATATTATGGCGGCAGTCATCGAGCGTGGGCAGACAGTTTTAAGAAGCACTCATCCCATCATGTCGAACTTTTGACGCTGCCTGCTCAATTCTGGAAATGGCGGATGCAAGGTGGCGCAGTGACGCTTGCCCGATTATATGAGCAACTCGACACTTCCCCCGATGTCATTTTGGCATCAGACATGATGAATGTAGCCTCGTTCAAAGCACTTATCGACAAGTCGCCACCTATCGCCCTTTATTTTCATGAAAATCAACTAACCTATCCTTTGAATGCCCGGCAGAGACACGGCTGGCAGTACGGTTTTACGAATTACATCAGTGTAATGGTTGCAGACCAGGTTTTCTTTAATAGCCCTTATCATCTACGGGTATTCTATGAAGCGCTTCCTCGGATGCTCAAGCATTTTGGCGATTATAACGAATTGGAAACGATCCCTGGTCTGAAGGCAAAGTCGTCAGTATTACCCATTGGCCTTGAGCTTGATCGGCTCCAACAATACAGACCCGAAACATTAGGGTCCAACGATGGGCCACTAATTGTTTGGAATCATCGGTGGGAGGATGATAAGAACCCAGAGCTATTCGCCAGGACCATGTTGCAACTAACGAACGATCGAACGCCGTTCCAACTGGCAATTCTTGGTGAGAACGTTCAGCCCAAGCGCAATCCATTTGAGGAGCTACGATCAACAATCCCTGAGCATATTGTCCAGTTTGGTTATGTGGAATCATTTGCGGCATATGCTCGCTTGCTCTGGCAAGCTGATTATGTGGTCAGTACGTCCTATCAGGAATTCTTTGGGGGCGCAATTGCCGAGGCGATCTACTGTGGCTGTGTCCCAATCCTACCCCATCGATTGAACTATCCTCATCTATTGCCTGAACATGCGCACGATGCCTGTTTGTATCCGTCCGATTTGCTTTATAGACAACTAAAGAAGCATTTGCAGGGAGCATACACTATCGATATGAAAAGTCTGCAAACGCATATCGCACAGTACGATTGGTCGCAGATTGCCCCAACCTATGACCAGCATCTCGCTCAATTAAAAGAGGGGGCATCATAGGGTTCTTTCTCACGACATACGTGCACACTTCACTCAAGTTCCTCAAATTTAGTGGGTTCCATTATCGAGTGATAAGAAACAACTGCTGCAACTTCCTCATTCTGGCGTGTCATGGCGATGATTTCTTTGCCCCCAGCGCGCCCGCGCTTGACTTCTTCGGCTAAGCCGATCCGCATGTATTTGGGTTTATGGCGGTTGGTCAGGACAATGATCGTATCATCAAACTTACCCACCGTCGCGGCTGCCACACCTCGGCTCGATTTTGGTAAGCGCATGGTGATAACGCCGCCGCCAGCCCTACCTTGGGTCGGATATTCATCTGCTGGCGAAATCTTGCTGATTCCATCATCCGTAATCGTCCAGACAAATTGCCCATCCGCAATTACATTGGCTCCTACAACATAGTTACGCTGCCCAACCAGCTTAATACCCCGCATGCCACCGGCAGGCAGCCCAGTTGGACGGACATCGGTCTCCTTAAAACGAATAGCCTGAGCCTGATTGGTCGTCAGTAAGATTTCCTGGGAACCATCCGTCAAGAGCACCCAGCCAAGCCGATCATCCTTGCCAATATTCATCACAGTAAACACATTTGAAGTCATACCGGGCAAGTCCTCAAGCCGAATACGTTTGACCTGTCCATCCTGGCTGGCCAGCGCGAGATATCCCCCCGCATTTCCAGGCGGCAAGCTGATAACCGAGACAATTTCATCTTTATCAGACAATGGGCAGAGATCAGCAAATTTCATACCATTGGCAGGGTTTTCTAATTGAGGCAGCTGCTGTACGGGTATGGTAGCGGCCTGACCTTTGGCCGTAAACAGATAGAGTGTATGGGCGGTGGTACTCGCTACGATGAAGCGCGGCGGGATTTTGGTGTTGGTAGTCACTTTTGGCGGTTCATTGTTAGAAGTTGTTGCCAGTTTGCCATCTACCGTAAATGTGATCCAGGTTTCGGATTCTGGCATCATTAGGTCTTCAACGGACTCGCTGCTGGCTGTACCATTGACAATGATAGTGCGCCGTGCATCACTGTAGGCATTGCTAATCATCTGGAGTTCTTCCGAAATGACACCCCGCATCTTCTTGGGGTTTTTTAACAAGCCTTCCAAGTATTTGATAAGTTTAATCTTCTCTTTGTGTTCGCTGCTGATCTTTTTGCGTTCCAACGAAGCCAGCCGCCGCAACTGCATATCTAGAATAGCCTGGGCTTGAATTTCTGTAATCTTCAAAGATTTAATCAGATTCTTGCGAGCGGTTTCGGCAGTTTGCGATTTGCGGATGATAGCAATAACCTGGTCAATATTTTCCAGGGCAATCAGCAAACCCTCTAAAATATGCGCCCGTTCGCGTGCCCGCGCCAGTTCATATTCGCTGCGACGGCGTACTATATCGTAGCGATGTTCCAGATACACCCTCAAGGCTTGTTTGAGGCTCAGTAGGCGCGGTTGACTATCGACTAGGGCCAGCATCCGAATGCTAAAGGTCTCTTGCAACGGTGTCAGCTTGAATAAATCCGCCAGGACTGGGCTGGGATCAACCCCACGCTGCAATTCAATAATGAGGCGCAACCCCTGGCGATCCGACTCATCACGCAAATCTGCTAAACCCTCAATTTTGTTATTTTGAACTAGGGCGGCAATCCGTTCAATTAGGGATGTTTTGTTGACTTGGTATGGCAATTCAGAGACGACGATTCGTGACTTTCCCCGTCCCATATCTTCAATGTGGACTTTTGCCCTCACCGTGATTTTGCCTTGTCCGGTGGCATAAGCTGTAACCAGCGTATCTTCGTCATCACCACTGTCTTTATGTCGATAGACTACACCGCCCGTTGGGAAATCCGGCCCCTTAACAAATTTCATCAAATTGGCGACGGTGATGTCATCCCGCTTTTCCCAGTTATCGAGCATATAAACCAGGGCATTACAGACCTCATTCAGGTTATGTGGGGGTACATTGGTTGACATCCCAACGGCAATACCCGATGATCCGTTGACCAACAGGTTCGGAAAACTGCACGGCAGCACAGTGGGTTCTTCCAGGCTGCCATCGAAATTCTCGCCAAAATCGACGGTATCTTTCTCAATGTCGAGCAGTAGTTCTTCGCCAATTTCCGCCATGCGAACTTCGGTATAGCGCATTGCTGCGGCACTATCACCATCAATACTGCCAAAGTTACCCTGACCATCCACCAGCATATAGCGTAGGGAGAAATCCTGTGCCATGCGTACCATAGTTTCATAAACTGCCATATCACCATGAGGATGATATTTACCCAGAACTTCACCCACAATACGCGCACTCTTGCGGAAAGGTGTATCCGAACGCACGTTCATATCGTGCATCGCGTACAAAATGCGACGATGAACGGGTTTCAGCCCATCGCGTGCATCGGGTAATGCACGCGATACAATGACGCTCATTGCATAATCGAGATAGGCGTCACGCATTTCTTGTTCGATGTTTACTTGTTGGATGTCACCTATTGCCATATGGGTTTTCCTTAAGTTCAGGGCCAACTGCGGTCATTCTAGGATGTGAGTGCAATTGTGTCAACACGCTCACTAGAATACATGTTCTATTATAACACATTCTCAACAAAAAATGCCCAGTAACCCGGACGCTGGATGGGTTGTTAAACAGCGAGTTCATATAGATTCGACTTCAGCAAAGAGTTGATTTGGATTTTAGAAGCCAACACGCCCCTGATGGGAAGGGCGTGTGCATGGTTGGGCCGAATTCAGCAATCACCCTGGGTATTTTATTCTCCAATTGGTTTGATCTGAACGAGCAGGTCGCCTTTATCAACGGTTTGGCCAACTTCAACGCTGAGGGATTCGATTTCGCCATCAATTGGGGACTTTAGTTCGTTTTGCATTTTCATGGCTTCTAGCACAATGACGGTTTCGCCCTGAGTGACGATCTGGCCTTTTTCGACCTGGACAACGACGACGAGGCCTGGCATGGGCGCTTTCAAGTCGCCGGACCCCTCCCCAAGACCGCCCTTACGATTCGCCATCATCAGCGCCCGTTGATCGTAGACCTGCCCTTCATACAACCGCCCGCCCAACAAGATGCTGTAGTCTGGGTTTGTTCCTTCAATTACCACCTGATGGGATTCATTGTCTTTGATGATTGAATAGAGAGAAGACGACAGGGCTAGGAAATCGATATTGCGTGCTTCGCCGTTAACAAAGACATGCCCGTCGCCATCAATTTCGACATCAAATTCGACATTATTGATGATTGTCTTATATTTCATCGGTGAATCCTTTCCCACCGCCCCACCCATTTCCAGTTGCTGGTATCGCGGGCTGGCGGCGCAACAACCTGCGCCGCCAACTGGCGTTTGCGATGGGCAAAGAGGGTCGCCGCGATTGCGGCTGTTTCCATCTCCTCATTGGTGGGGGCATCTTCATAGGTGGTCATGCTGAAGCGTTCTTCAACAAAGCTGGTGTCAATCTGCCCAGCAATGAAGCTAAAGCTGTTGAGCAAATTGATATGGAAGGGAATATTGGTTTTTAGACCCATAATGGTATATTCAGAGAGGGCGCGCCGCATCCGCACAAGCGCCTCGGAGCGATCTTCACCATAGGTAATCAACTTGGCGATCATGCTGTCGTAGTACGGCGTAATTTCATAGCCTGGATACACACCACTATCTACACGGACACCTGGCCCAGTAGGGGTGACGAGGGCAGAGATTTGCCCAATCGACGGCACGAAGTTGTTATAGGGGTCTTCTGCATTAATTCGGCACTCAATCGCCCAACCGTTAAGTTCATTGAAGCTGCCCTTCGGTGACATGCGTCGGCCTCTGGCAATGCGAAGCTGTTCTTTGACCAGATCAACACCGGTGACAAGCTCTGTAACTGGATGCTCGACCTGAAGGCGGGTGTTCATTTCTAGGAAGTAGAAGTTCTTATCCCGATCTACGAGGCATTCAATTGTGCCTGCATTGATATAGTTCACAGCTTCGGCAGCGGCAATTGCCATCTTGCCCATGCGCTTGCGCAGGTCAGAATCTACGAATACGCTGGGTGATTCTTCAGCAAGTTTTTGATGCCGCCGTTGAATCGAGCATTCGCGTTCACCGAGATGGATCGTGTTACCGTGCGTATCTCCTAGGATCTGGAATTCGATATGACGAGCACCGACAACAAGCTTTTCGATGTAAACAGCACCGTTACCGAACGAACTTTCCGCTTCGCGGTGTGCCATGTCTAAGGCCACTTGCATTTCATCAGCACTTTCGACAGTACGCATCCCCTTACCACCACCCCCTGCCGCAGCCTTAACCATCACCGGATAGCCGATCTTTTCGGCTTCGGCGATCAGTTCCTCGTCGGCAAGTCCGGGTTCCGTACCTGGAATCAGGGGGACGTTGTTGCGTTGCACAGTTGCACGCGCCGCTTGCTTATCACCCATGGTCGAAATCGCATGGGGTGATGGGCCGATGAAGATGATACCTTCATCTTGACATTGTTGAGCAAAGTCAGCGTTTTCAGCCAGGAAACCATAGCCAGGGTGAATGGCATCTGCACCGGTTTGTCGCGCTGCTTCAATGACTTTATCCATCAGCAGATAGCTCTGATTAGGGGGTGCCGGGCCAATATTGACCGCTTCGTCAGCGAAACGCACATGCAAGCCTGTCCGGTCTGCATCTGAATAAACTGCCACCGTCGGAATACCTAGATCGCGGCAACCCCGGAGAACGCGAACCGCTATTTCCCCACGATTGGCGATCAAGACTTTGTTGATTTTGCTTGGTTGTTCAGTCATTACCCTTTGTCCTTAAAGCGGGATGTTGCCATGCTTCTTTGGTGGATTCTCGTCGCGTTTGTTCTGGAAAACTTGCAAAGCATTAATCAGGCGTGCTCGTGTTTGGTGGGGTTCAATGACATCATCAATAAAGCCACGTGAAGCAGCAACATAGGGATTGGCAAACTTCTCTCGGTATTCATCTGCTAGTTCTTGCTTCTTAGCTACCGGGTCATCGGCTGCTATTAGGTCGCGGCGATAGATAATTTCTACCGCGCCTTCAGGCCCCATCACGGCAATTTCTGCGGTAGGCCAGGCCAGGTTCAAATCCCCGCGCAGGTGCTTACTACTCATCACACAGTACGCACCGCCATAGGATTTACGGGTGGTCACGGTCAGCTTGGGTACAGTAGCTTCGCAGTAAGCATAGAGAAGCTTCGCACCGGCAGAGATGATGCCGTTGTGTTCCTGATCGGTTCCCGGCAGATAACCAGGCACATCCACAAAGGTGATAATGGGGATATTGAAGGAGTCGCAAGTACGAACAAACCGGGCAGCCTTATTGCTGGCATGAATATCCAACACACCCGCCAATACCATCGGTTGGTTAGCCACAATACCCACGCTGGTACCATTCAAGCGTGCAAAACCGCACACGATATTGGCAGCGTAGGATTCGTGGACTTCAAAGAACACACCATCATCCACGATGAGTTCAACGACATCCTTCATATCGTAGGGCTTGTTGGGATTATCTGGGACAATCTGATCCAGGTCGGCGTCCGCCCGCAGGGGATCATCAGTGCTGGGGATAATCGGTGCATCTTCCATGTTGTTCTGGGGAAGATAGTTCAGTAGTTCACGAACCATCAGCAACGCCTGCGTTTCGTCATCGCCAACCAAATGACAAACACCACTTTTGGCGGCATGGACAGCCGCCCCCCCTAATTCTTCTTGTGTGACATCTTCGTTCAAAACTTGCTTGATGACGTTCGGGCCAGTGATGAACATATAGCTCGTGTCTTTGACCATGACCACATAGTCGGTCAGTGCGGGGCTATAGACGGCCCCACCCGCGCAGGGCCCCATGATGACGCTAATCTGGGGAATGACACCACTTGCCAGCGTATTGCGCAAGAAGATGTTGGCATAACCACCCAGGCTATCAACACCTTCCTGAATGCGTGCACCCCCACTGTCGTTCAAGCCAATGACGGGCGCACCATTCTTCATCGCCATCTCCATGATCTTCACAATTTTAGCAGAATGAACTTCGCTCAAAGTGCCACCAATAACTGTGAAATCCTGGGAAAACACATACACCAGCCGTCCATCTATCGTGCCCCAACCTGTGACAACGCTATCACCAGGTACCCGCTTATCTGGTGAGTCCATACCAAAATCAGTGGCACGATGCTGAACAAACATATCAAGCTCATGGAAACTACCGGGGTCAAGTAAGATTTCCAGCCGTTCGTGGGCTGTCTGGCGTCCAGCATGATGTTGGCGCTTGATACGCGCTGCGCCCCCTCCCGCCTGGCTCTGCGCCCGCCTTTCACGCAAATCCGCGATTTTCACATTCTCTATCATAATGGTTCTTTACTCCACAATTTGTTCACCTTGAAGGTGATCGACAGTCAAAACTATGACGATAAAAACCAGCAACAATAATCCTAAAAAAGGTAATCGTCCCCGATCATAATCTGATTGTGCAAAAATGAACAGGCGACTTGCTCTATATATGGCAAAGAAAACCATCATCCACAATGTCCATCTCACCGTCTTCTCTGGTGATCGCCGAACCATCAACGCCAGCCATCCGAAAAGCACCATCCACCCCAGTGCCATCCCCATTTGCAACCAGGCCGGGATGCTGTGTACAGCCTCGACAACAGTTGGTCGTTGGATCGTCTGAATAAGCAACACGATATGATACAGCGTCAATCCGCCTGTCAAGACAACGAGAATTTTATTCCACATGCCGCTGCCTGTTTCTAAACGAAAACACATTCCTGATTAACAAACAGCTATAGAACTCCCTGTGAACAATACGCTGTGATCACTCTCTATCAACAAGAACAAGCTGGGGCTGCTGCTCTTATCTTCGCTCATTTGAAAGCTCCTGTGGGTATTTGAATCCCTTCGAAGTTCTGAAAAGTCAAATCATGAAATGATAACCCCAAACGTGCCTTGATGGTATCGAACAGAGCAAGATAGTTGGTGTTGAGACGTTTCTCCCTTTCTAACTTGAGCGCTCTTATCGTCTGTTCAATGGCTTCTGGCTGGCCTTCGACTTCAACGAAGTTGCCATAGGGCATTTCATCCAGCACGATTTCAGTTTCGTTATAGTGATAGGTCGTCCGATATTTCTCATAAATCAAAAAGGGATGATAGCCGAGCCGTTCAAGGATTAACGCCATCGCGTTATAGTCGTTGACTTCGACTTCTGCCTCGAAACGCCGACTAACATTATCATGAGTTTGTACAGTTGGTTCCTTGTAGGTCAGGCGAACACGATGATCTTGCCGCAAACGCACTACAATACCATTTTCAGTTAATGAATTATCACTGTTTTCGTAGCGGACATTTCGCTCAAAGATACGGGGTCCGGCCAATTTTGCATTGATAGCTTTGAGTCGCTGCTGAATAACAGCTAAATTAGACACTTGGATCTTAGTCTCAACTTCATAGTTATCGATGTTTGCCACTAGCTAGAGCTCCCGCAAGACTTCAGGAAAAGCGTTCATCACGATATTTTGCAAACGGCTGTATGGTTCTGATTGCGGATTCAAAGCGAACAGCACACCTTTTTCAAATCCACCCGCTGCCCGTTCCAATAAGCAGAACTTAGCATTGTGCATCGGAATGTCATGTTGATTCAAGAGTTGATCGAAGCCCGTCTGACGCAAGGCTTGTAACACGTCCTGATAGGCCGCTGGCAAACGTTCATAGCGTATGGGTTGATGACGAAACCGTCCTGAATACACCACACCATAGTCTATCTGTCCGATGTGCTCGATCATCGTGCCAATCGCATCGCTGGCTGCTGCATCATTGCCATGATGGAGTGTCACCCGGATAACCGATTTTACATCGGGCTGTTTTGCCAGCTGCTTGATAGACGGCAAGCCACATTGTTCAGCCAGCGATTTGAGGACATGAAAATAACTTTCCATCGCTCTATAATTGCAAAATAACCTTGCCAAAAACATCAAACGATTCGAGCCGTTCCTGCGCCTCACGTGCCTGTTCCAATGGCATAACCGCGCCAACCACAGGCTTCAATGCACCGTCAAAGATCAGGTTCATCACCCGGACAAAATCTTGCTGTGGTCCCATCGTACTGCCGATAAGGCTGACCTGCCGTGTAAAGATCAAGCGTATATCCAATTCCATCAAGGGGCCACTGGTATTGCCAACAATCAGAATTCGTCCACCAATCCGCACTGACCGAATACTATCACGCAGCGTTGCCTGCCCGACGTTATCCACGACGACATCAACACCCTGTTTATTGGTTAGCTGATACATGATCTTTGACCAGTTGGGGTCTTTTTCGCGGTTGATGATAACATCTGCGCCGAGTTGTTTGGCATTTTCACACTTTTCGGCGCTGCTACCCACGACATAAACCTTCGCACCTGCGAGCTTGGCAATCTGGATAGTGGCCGTGTTCACGCCCCCGCCCGCGCCGATAATCAAAACCGACTCACCGGGACGCAGCCCACCCCGCGTAATCAGCGAGTGCCATGCGGTCAAATAAACCAATCCAACAGCCGCTGCATCCTCAAAGGGAACATGCTCTGGCAGGTTGAGGAGATTGCGAGCTGGCAAGGTCACATATTCAGCTGCTACGCCGGGCATGCCTTCACCCAAGATGTGAAGGCGTGACTGATTTTCCAGTCCGGTCATTAAGGTGGGGCTGTCTTTGGGCACCAGGGTTGGATTGATACAAACACGATCCCCCGGCGTAAACTGTGTCACATGCCGACCTACCTTATCGACTACACCTGCCCCGTCCGCACACATAACATGTGGCATTTGCAGGTTTAATCCAGGCCAACCCGCCCGTACCCACAGATCCAAGCGGTTCAGAGCAGCGGTCTTCATGTTGATTCGTACTTCATCCAAAGCGGGTTCGGGGAGGGGTAAATCATCTACAATCTGTATGACTTCCGGGCCTCCATGCCCAGTGATGACTGCTGCTTTCATCGTAACCCCAATTCATTCCGGGCGATCACCATACGCTGGATTTCGCTTGTGCCTTCGTAAATGCGCGTGATCCGGGCATCTCGGTAGTAGCGCTCGATGGGGAGTTCCTTGCTATAGCCCATGCCACCATGTATTTGAACCGCTTCATCCGTGACGAACATGGCAGTCTCACTGGCAAAAAGCTTCGCCATGCTTGCTTCCAATGTATAACGGCCACCATCGGCTTCTGCTCGCTGCTTGGCGATAAGCGCATTGTAGATCAGTCCACGTGCGGCCTCAATACGCATTTTCATATCGGCGATCTTTGCCTGGATCATCTGAAAACCACCAATTGGCCCACCGAACGCCTGCCGCGTCCGGGCATATTCAAGGCTGGCTTCATAGGCTGCCTCGGCAATTCCCAATGCCTGTGCTGCGATTCCAATTCGGCCTATATCGAGGATAATCATAGCGATTCTAAACCCGTGTCCCGCTTCACTGAGGACATTCTCCACCGGGCATTTGTAATTATCAAACATGATCTCGCTGGTGGCACTGGCACGAATACCAAGCTTAGGCTCTTTCTTACCCCGCTGGAAACCTGGTTGTTGTGTATCAATGATAAAGGCAGTGATACCGCGACTGCCATCTTTAGGGGATGTCATAGCAAACAGTACGATTGTATCCGCCACCGGACCACTCGTCACCCAACTTTTGCGCCCATTAATGACATAATGGGTTCCTGTCTCGTTTAGCACCGCTCGACTCGCCATGGTCGCGGCATCACTCCCAGACATGGGTTCGGTCAGGCTGTATGCACCGATTTTTTCGCCAGTGGCGACTGGTATGAGGAATTGCTCTTTTTGCTCATGTGTACCGAATTTATCGAGTGCGTAACCAAACAAGGAATTGTTGACACTCAGGATGGTACTGTGGCTAGCATCGGCTTTAGCAATTTCGATCATGGTCAGGATATACGCCAGTGTGTCCATGCCTGCACCGCCATATTCTTCCGGGATTTCGATGCCCATCAACCCCATCTCCCCCATCATCTGGACGGTCTTCATGGGAAACTCGCCAGATTCATCGAATTTGGCTGCAACTGGTGCGATTTCATTTTGGGCGAGACGTCGTACTGCTTGAACCAACGCCTCATGTTCATCGGTTAAAGTCGGTGTGAGTGCGGGAGCACGGACCATCCAATTAGTCTCCAAAAGATATTTACGTTTAACTGCCGCCATTATAACATTGAAGATATAAGGTCACATTCTGAAAGGTCAAAATATCATGTCCGCAGTCAAAATCAATCATATCGCTTTGGTTGCCCCCAAGATGAACGAAGCTTTAGGCTTCTGGCGCGATACGCTCGGACTTCCTTTAAAGCATATTGGCCTTAACGATGAGGAAGCTGTTGAAGCTGCTTTTCTCCCACTTGCCAATGGCGCAATCGAACTGATTGTCCCGACCACACCCGACAGCGGCGTCAAGAAGTATCTGGACAAACGCGGGGCTGGAATGCACCATATTTGCTTGGAAGTTGATAACCTGGACGAGACATTACGACATCTGGCAATGCGAGGTATCAACCTCATCAACGAAACTGCTCGTTCACATGAAGATGGGACGCGGTATGCCTTTGTCCATCCCAAAAGCACGGGTGGGGTTCTGCTCGAACTGTACGAATTATCAGAGTAAATGATACTTATGGAACAAGCACAACAACTGAATGCAATGGGCCAAGCACACTATGAAACGGGCGATTATTTCGCGGCAATAGATAGCTTTGAAGAAGCGCTTGATCTTTACCGCGAAGCACAAGATGAATCGGGTGTTGCCGAAACGCTGAACAAAATCGGTGAAGTTCATGCGGCCCGTCGAGATAAGAAAAACGCCCTGTTGATCTATGATGAAGCGCTGGTGCTGCATGGCCAGTTGGAAAACAAAGATGGGGAAGCAACCGCCCTGAATGGCATTGGTCTGCTGTATTCTAATCAAGGCGATAATTGGCCCGCTTTGGATCATTTTGGCCGGGCTTTGGCATTGTTTGAGGCACTCAATGATCAGAAAAGTCAGGCATGGACGCTCAACAGTATGGGACGGGTCTATTCCAATATGGGCGATAAGGATAAAGCACTGGAGCTCTATGAACAATCGCTGGATCTGTATCGTATCATCAAAGATCGCTCTGGCGAAGCGACCATGCTCAACAATATCGGTAAAATCTATATGCAAACCGATAACAACGACTTGGGCTTGCAACTGCTTGAGCAAGCCCTGGAGATCCGGCACGAGATTGAGGACAAAGCGGGCGAAGCATCCACACTGAACAACATTGGTGGGGTGTATGCTGCCAATGGCGACAAACGCCAAGCTCTCACCTACTTTGAGCAGGCCTGTTCGCTGTTGGAAGAACTTGATGATACGCTCAGTCTGGTCACGACCTTGAGCAACATTGCCGCCTCCTATTCTGGGATAGGCGAAAAGCGCAAGGCTGCTCAATATACCAAGCAGGCCAAAGCACTGGGCAAACGGGTCAAAGCCGAGGCTAAGCAAGCAAAACAGGCACGTCGCAAGCAAAACAAAGCATGACGATGATGAAATATCTACTCAGTCTGGTATTGATTCTGATAGCTTCTGGCCTATATGCAGATGACCTGAGCTGTGATGTGCTGGTTGATATAGCGTTGATCAGCACCATAGACCAATGCAGCAACATGGGATCGGATTTGATTTGTATCGGTCATGTGGGTGTCTCCGATGGGGTCACGATTCTCGAAGTAGGTTCCAACCTATCAATGAATGATATAACTTCGCTGACTTCATCTGCTTTGGACTTGGATAACATCGCTTTGGGCATCACGGTGATGAAGCTGATTGAAAACGATAATACCACTACCCTGTTGTTATTTGGTGAGGCTGAGCTAGAGAATCTAAGCATGGGCATCCCATCAGTCAATGTTCAAATCTCGCACCCCACTGGCTCATTTGCCCGCGAAATGCCGTCAACTGAAGCGGCCGTCGTTAGCCCCTTGGTTGCCGGGCAATCGCTTGTGGCAACAGGGCGATTGCAAGATAGTACATGGATAAGGGTTGCCGTGCCAAATACTGGAACAGGCTGGGTGACTGCAAGTGTCATCCAGATCGTTAATGAGGAGGATGACCTGGATGATCTAGATATAGTTGAAGCAGATACACCGATTGACCTGATCTATCGTCCCCTACATGATTTGAATCTACGCACTGGCCTGAATGATGCGCCCTGCCCCCAAGGGTTTGAGAGCGGCTTACTGGTACAAACATCTGACGAAGCCACCACAACGCTAACTCTCAGCATTAACGGCAGAATCGTTCAGATCATGGGTACAACTTTTATCCAAGCTCCAACAGAAGAGACGGTGTTCGTGACAGTGCTAGAAGGTGAAGCATCTGTAATTCATGAAGGGCGGTCCGTTGGTGTCACAGAACCAGAACAACTCGTTGTTGCCAACGAAGTCCAGGTCAATGAACGCGATTACGCCCGAATGGAAATGCTACCGCTGCACCTGCTTCCCAGCAGTTTCACCATGACAGTCAATTGGGAAGCTGTCTTGATTCCAGCAAAATTCGATCCACTGGCAGGCATTCAGCCAGAAGACCCGTGTACCATCGCCGTTGTAAACGATGTCAATGTCCGCACTGGGCCAGGATTGGAATATCCGTTACGAGGCACAATGCTGGCAAATCAAAGTGCAAGACCTGACGGGCGCACCATCGGCAAAAAGGGCGAAGTTTGGTGGCGTTTAATGCCTGGAGCGTGGCTGCGCTTTGATGTAGCCTTTAATGTGGGGGCTTGCAGCGATCTACCGATGATTGGGTCGCTACCGAGGCGTTAACTAAGCAAGCGCTCCAGTTCAAAACGAACCTCTGCGTCGGTATCTTGCTGGAGACGTTTGGTCAAGTCTGAATGGGCGGCTTCTCCTAATATCTGCCGCAAGGCCCAGGCCGCGTGCCCGCGCACCAACGGACTTGCATCATGCAGAAGGGCTTTCAGTTGCAGCGCAAATTTAGGATTGCCAGAATTCCCCGCCGCGATACAGGCGTTCCGAACCAATCGTTCACGCTTGAGTCGCAAAACAGGCGAATGTTGATAACGCTGATTGAAGGCGTTTGTATCCAACGACAGAAGTTCGGTCAGTGGCGTTGCGGCAAAATCCAAACTAGACGGTTGAAAGTCTACCGCCTGTGTTGGGACAGCGAAGCGCTGCCAGGGGCACACATCCTGACAGATGTCGCAGCCGTAGACCCAGTTCCCCATCAGTGGGCGTAGCTCCTGTTCAATCCAACCTTTATGTTCAATTGTGAGATAGCTGATACAACGGCGCGAATCAAGGACATACGGTTCGGGGAAGGCATCGGTTGGGCACGCCTGCAAACAGCGAGTACAACGACCGCACATGGTCTCTTTATGCGGTAAATCATAGTGATCGAAAGGCACATCCAGGAGGATTTCGCCCAGGAAGAAGTAACTACCACGCCGAGGATGGATCAGCATGGTATTCTTGCCAATGAAACCCATGCCTGCCTGCTGTGCATGGGCACGTTCGAGGATCGCGCCCGTATCAACATAAGCCTTGTAATGGACAACATCGATCTGTGTAATGCGTGTTGCCAACTCATCTAGGCGTTCCAGCATCACATCATGATAGTCCAAATTCCAGGCATAAGACGCAAATCGCCCATGTGCCGGATCAGTCAAGATACTATCAGGAAACGGGACGGTACGATAATCCATACCGACTATCACCATGGACTGAACATTATCTAGGATGATGTTCAAGTCCTGGCGACGAATTTGGCGGTCTGGTCTTGCCATATACCCCATTTCACCGTGCATATGGCGCTCAATCCATTGGAAGTAGGCCCATAATGTCGGCGATGGTTTCGCAGATGTAATGCCGACAATGTTGAAACCGAGATGAATCGCCCACTCATGGACTGCTTGGTAACTTAGTTTATTGCTCAAAAAGCTCACCTTGATCTAAAGGCAACACAGATGTTACCATTTTCACAATTAATTCGTGATCGGGCAAACTTGGATGGAAACCAACGCCAATCGCACACGTATC
The DNA here is from genome assembly GCA_965223785.1 of Phototrophicaceae bacterium. Lineage (GTDB taxonomy): Bacteria > Chloroflexota > Anaerolineae > Aggregatilineales > Phototrophicaceae > CBDCXN01. The sequence continues at coordinate 5,287,406 of OZ245017.1, forward strand.
TTAATCTCACTGTCACTCGGCTTAGGGGTTCTGACAATAGCGATTATCATTTTCATCATCCTCAACATGACCCAATCTCAACCAGCGATTACCCTCACAGGCGGTACAGCCATCAATCCCCCGAAAGAACTAAGCAATGTTACCCTAACCGCAAACTCTGGTGATCCATTCAATCTGAGTGAACTAGAGCAGTACACGCTGGTCTACTTCGGCTATACACATTGCCCTGATGCGTGCCCGGCGACTTTGCTGGACTATCGGCGCATCAAACGTGGCCTGGGTGATCTCGGCGATCAGATCAGCTATGTGATGGTGAGTGTTGACCCTGAACGTGACACAGCGGAATTTCTGGATCGTTATTTAGAACGCTATGACCCAGCCTTTATTGGTTTGACAGGGGATACAAGTACCCTGGATGACATAGCAACAGAATTTGGGGTGACATATGGAATCCGCGAGAATGAAGGCTCCAACGCGGGTTATCTGGTTGATCACACAGCGTCCAAATTTTTGCTTGATCCCAAAGGTCGCTTGATTGGTGTTTATTCATTCGGAGCCGATACAACCAGCATTATCGAAGACCTGAGAACCCTTCTCAACTAGCGGCGCACCCCACGTGGTAAGGCAGAGGTTGTCACTTCATAGTTGATGGTTTCTAACCGACGAGCAATCTCTTCAGCGGTGATAATCTTGTTGCGCTGCTTACCCAGCAAAACCACTTCGTCGCCGACAGCAACTTCTGGAATATGAGTCACACGAATGACAGTCTTTTCCATGCTGACCCGGCCTATAATGGGCGCACGTCGTCCCTTAAGCAGAACTTCGCCCGATGATTTTACCTCGCTGCGGCGGAAACCATCGGAATAGCCAATTGGCAGCACCGCAATCCGTTCTTCGCGGCGGGTTACAAAGGTATTCCCATAGCCCACTGGATGATCTTTGGGCAGCGTCTTGACCTGGGCAACGACTGTTTTCCAGTTCATAATCGGCTCAAAGCCTTCTGGAAGTTGCACGACCTCTGACGGATGCATTCCATACATTGCCAACCCAACCCGTACCATGTTGAAACGCGCATCCGGTATCGCTATGGTTGCAGCACTGTTGGCAGCATGCCGATATTTGAAGCGAATACCTGTTGTCGCCTGGATAGGACGCACAACCCCTATGAAGTTTTTAATCTGCTTTCGAGTATAGTCCAGGTCTTCTTCAGCTGCCGTCGAAAAGTGCGTATAGACGCCTTCGACATCCAGATTTGGCAGGGTGATGAGATGCCGGAACAAGGGGATGGCTTCTTTGGGCGTCACGCCCAGCCGTCCCATACCGCTATCAATTTTGATGTGTACGCGGAGTCGCTGCCCAATTTCGCGTGCAATCCGATCATAGGAACGAGCCATGTTCAGGTCATAGAGAGTCAATGTCAAGTCTTGCTGGATGGCCTGCCGCACCATATAAGTCGGTGCATAGTTGAGGACAAGAACAGGTGCAACAATACCCACATCACGCAGTTCAAATCCCTCTTGCAAAGACGACACACCCAGGTAATCCGCACCATTCAGGAGTGCCGTCTGTGCGGTGACGACTGCCCCATGACCATAGGCATTGCTTTTGACTATACTCATCAAGGCGACATTATCACCAATCATCTGCTTGAGCAATCGGACATTGCTCGCCAGCGCGTTCGTGTTAATTTCGATCCAACTCAGTTGGGCAGGCTGCGAGATCTTCGCTCCTTCCCAGACCCCATCCTGACGAACAAGCTGTGCTTTATCGTTTTCATTAGCGAGAGTCTGGGCAACGACTTGTTCCATGCGTGAACTTGGGCCACCTGTTATCAGCAGAACATCGTTCTCATTAAGTTCGTATTGATTGGCAATCAGAGCAACTGTATCTTGCGTGGCATAGGTCACATGCACCCGACGCGGATCCTTGCCATGATCCATGGCAGCGCGTCCTGCCATGGACGCTAAAGCCCCTTGAGTGATGATGACATCGGCAACATCCGCTGCACACTCACCAACACGCCGATGGCCGAGTTGGGCTTGTCGTCCCAAATTGCCCATATCCCCCAAGACAAAAAACACGCGACGCTTTTCGTCTTTCATCGTTCCCAGCCAATCCAGGGCCGCCAAAGTTGATAGTGGATTGGCATTATAGGTATCATCAATCAACAGGCACTTGTTCTTCCCCACAAGCGAATTCATGCGTCCTGGCAGCGGTAGCATTTCCTGCAACGCCTGTAGTGATTCCTGCAAAGAAATTTCAAAATGCAGGCCAATGGTCAAGGCTGCCATGATGCTATAGAGATGATATTGTCCATAGAGCGGTAGATGCTGCCCAACGAAGCGTTCACTACCATAGCGCAAACCAAAGTTTGTACCCATCGCCGAAATATCAACGTTATAAGTCATCATGTCCGCGCCGAAGCTGGTCATGCTAACCGTGCGAGTGGTTGCACGGGTGTGGCTCATCATGCTGCGTACAGGATCTTCGTCATAGTTGAGGACGGCTAAGCCACTGGGCGACAGATAATTAATGAGGATGCCCATTTCATGCACCACATCCTCGAACGTCTCGAACTGAGCCGCGAACAATTCGCCAATGTGGATGATAACCCCAACTTCTGGCTGCACCGACTGCACCATTGCCGCCATCTCACCGGTTTGCTCGGTGCTGAGTTTTAAGACGGCAAAGCGGTGATTGGCATTGAGTTTGGAGAGGGCCAACGGTGCACATAGTCGCCCGGCTTCTCCCCGTAATCCAACATGGACTTTATGCCGGGTACTCAATACCCGTGCGATGGCATCCACCGCAATCGACTTGCCCGCCGACCCGGTGACTCCGATCACTTTCGTGCCGAATTTCCCCAGGACATAATGTGCCCAAGCCAGCAACGCCGACACAGTGTTCTTGACCAGAATGACCGAAACACCGTCCGTATCGCAGCTTGGTGGATTATGGCAGATAACCCCTGCAATACCGTTTTCGATGGCCTCTGGAATATACTGATGGGTATCTCCATACTCCGATTTCAGCGCGACAAAAAGCTGGCTATCTTGAGCTTTGGCAGCATCAAGGCAAAAGTCATCAAATAACTGGGCAGCAGGCTCCCCAAAGAGCTGTCCGTTCGATGCTTCAATTAAATCGTACAGGCTTATCATAGGTGGCAGTATAGCACAATCACACGAAAAGCGGTATCAAAACAGGGCCAGAACACATGTTTCAATTTGTGGCCTACGCCCTATTGTTCCGAGGATCGTAATGGTGTATAATTAAGGAATACAAATGTTCGTATTCAGGCAATAAATGGGCCTGGGCACCCTCTCAGTTATGCTTGATAAAAACATGAGGAACGACTATGACGGAACGAGAGTTAGCGCTGCCACAACAACAAACTGAAGACAATATTGCTCTGCTTGATCCACTAGAACACATACGTAAACGCCCTGGCATGTATGTGGGTGGTACAGATAGTCGTGCCATACATCACTTGATTTATGAAGTTGTTGATAATTCAATTGACGAGGCGCTAGCCGGACGCTGTGACTATATCCTAGTGATACTGCACGATGACAACATCGTATCCGTTCAGGATAATGGTGGTGGTATTCCAGTTGGTATTCACAAAGAGCACGCCATTTCTACGCTCGAACTGGTCATGACCAAAGTTGGTGCAGGCGGCAAATTCGATAATTCTGCTTACAAGGTCAGCGGCGGTTTGCATGGTGTCGGTGTTTCTGCCGTGAATGCCCTGTCTGAATGGGCCAAAGTCGAAGTCTTCCGTGATGGGCACTTATGGGAACAGAATTACGAAACTGGTCTCCCAATTAGCCAAGTGACAAAAGTTCGGAAACTCCATGATGACGAAGTGATGGGCACACGCACGATATTCAAACCCGACTATTCCATCATGGATTATAACGAGTTTGACTTTAAACGGTTGTCTGATCGTTTCCGTGAGATGGCGTTTGTCACCCGGCGTGTGACGATCACCTTGCGCGATGAGCGCGGCGGCACACCCATTCCGCGCGAAGTCACCTACTACTTTGAAGGCGGTCTGCGTTCCTTCGTACAGTATATGAACCGTAATCGTAAGGCGCTGCACGACCCTATTTATGGTGAGCGCGAGATCGAAATCGCCCCTGAAGGCAAAGCGTCCTATCATGTTGGTGTCGAGGTCGCTTTCCAATACAGCGACGCCTCCACTGTGACCGAATTGGCGTTTGCTAACACCATTGGCACACCCGACGGCGGTTCACATCTGACAGGGCTGCGCTCCGCCATTACCAGCGCAATCAACCGTTATGCACGTAAGGCCAACCTACTCAAAGAAAAGGATTCCAACTTCTCTGGCAACGACACGCTTGAAGGTTTAACTGCGATTGTCAGCATCAAACACCCTGATCCGCAATTTGAAAGCCAGACGAAGGTCAAACTCCTCAACCCAGAAGTTCAAGGGGCAGTTTCACAGGTTGTGTCTGAATCGTTTGTGGAATTCTTGGAACTGAATCCACGTGAAGCCCGCCGCATTGTCGATAAATGTATGACGAGTAAGCGGGCACGGGAAGCTGCTAAGAAAGCACGCGATCTGGTGCGTAGTGGCCCCAGCCTGCTTGAAAGCAGTACACTTCCCGGCAAGCTGGCGGACTGTTCTCGGCATGGTGATGGGGCAGAAATCTATATCGTTGAGGGGGACTCAGCGGGTGGTACGGCGAAACAAGGCCGTGACCGTCACTTCCAGGCGATTTTGCCTCTGCGCGGTAAAATCCTGAACACTGAACGTGCCCGGCTAGACAAAATCCTCGATAACAATGAGATTAAAGCGCTGATTGCTGCATTAGGCACAGGCATTCATGATGACTTCCAGGTGGAGAAAATCCGTTATCAGCGTGTGATTATCATGACCGATGCCGACGTGGACGGCAGCCATATCCGCACACTCTTGCTGACCTTCTTCTTCCGTCATATGATGCCCCTGATTCAAAATGGCCATTTGTTCATCGCCCAACCACCCATCTATCAACTCAAACAGGGCAAATCAATGAAATATATCTACAACCAGGCTGGCCTGGACGAAAATCAACTGCTGGAGAAATCCCTCAAAGAATTCAAGAATCCTAAGTCGGTCCATGTCCAACGTTATAAAGGCCTGGGTGAAATGAACGCTGACCAACTGTGGGACACAACCATGGATCCTGAAGTCCGCACATTGTTGCAAGTCACGATTGATGACGCTGCTGAAGCAGACCGCGTGTTCGATATGCTGATGGGCAGCAGTGTGCCGCCGCGCCGCCGCTTCATCCAAACCCATGCCCGCAGCGTCCGCAACCTGGATATTTAGAAACACGAAATTCCGGTTCAAATCTAAATAAATATCGACTATACTGTTAAACGTATGCCTCCGTAGCTCAGTGGACAGAGCGACTGTCTTCTAAACAGTGGGTCGTAGGTTCGAACCCTACCGGGGGTGCAAACAGGGAACAGCCGTCCTTGAAGAAATCCAACGCTTGATCCCAAAAAAGACTGTCAGGAAATCGGCATCCTGGCTGGCCTGAATAGATGAGCTATGAATTTGCCATTGACCAACCCGCTCAACACCTGCTGTTGCTGCGAACTTTTTTGTTCGCAGCAACAGCAGCAATCACATGGCGCTTTGGGCCTGAATCTCACCCCTCCTCGCCCGCCACACGATTCACTACTCCCAAGCTCTGGCATAGACTTTCGTCTATTTGGGGCTATAATCTGATCTTGTTTAGCAGAAGGTAACAGTTCATGATCACTTCGATTCATTTACTGGGAATCTCTGGCAGTTTGCGGGCGAAATCGTTCAACTCGGCGCTGCTCCGCGCTATCGCAGCAGATTTGCCGGACGGCTTCACAATGGAAATCTACGACCTCAATCCCTTGCCCATGTTCCACCCTGACATCGAAGCACAAGGCGTGCCAGATGTGATTGTGGAATTCCTCAATAAGATACATGCGGCGGATGCTCTGCTCATCTCTACACCTGAATATAATCACTCCATTTCAGGGGCTTTGAAAAATGCCATTGACTGGGCTTCGCGGCGTCATCCTGAATTAGGTGTGTCGGTACTGTCGGATAAGACCGTCGGCATGATGAGCGTCGCGCCAGGAAGCTTCGGCGGGGTTCATGCGCAAGGACATCTCCATGACATTCTGACCAGTTGTGGGATGCACGTCATCAATCGCCCCAGCGTGATTGTCGCCAATGCCCACGATAAATTTGGTGATGATCTCAATCTAATTGACGAAACCACACGTAACTTTGTCAATCAACAACTTGAACAATTGCATCAATGGACACTTCGCTTGAAGTCATAAGGAACCATATATGGAAGCACTTGTTCAACGACTCATGAGCTTGCAGAGTGGGCCTACGGAATCGAATCAGCCATTGGCTATTTTCGGCATGGCCAACCAGATGGCACGCCATCTGGATACTAGAGAACGGGTGCGGATTGGTCTGTGGCCTGTTATGTGTACCGCTTCGCCTGAACTGGGTATGTGTGTTGCCATGGCATTGGCTGGATTGTTAGACCGTTGGCGTGATATTCGTGTTTATCACATCTTTGCACAGTTGGAGGGCGAAGCGGAAGCCTACACATGGTCAATTGAGAAGTCGCAGTTTGGTGTTGATGATTGGGGATTAGATAGCCTGGATGAAAATGTCGCCATCTGGGGGACTTTAACCCATGTGGATACCCAATGGAAGTTGAAGGTTGAAGTCGAAAATGACATGGTGGATGAGGAGTATGTTGAAGTCTTTGCTGTTGAAGCTGCATCAATGGAGACGCTCATCACCCAACTGCCAAAGACAGCGGTTCAAATTGCAGAGTATTTGGATGTCTCTGGTGTCACCATACACAATTACGAATCGACTCAGCTTGATGATGACATGCTCAAAACATTGTCAGCTAGAGTCCTACGCTGGTATGTAGACTTATTGGTCACGCTCTGGGGCAAAGACATAACCAAAGCCACGATCATTGAAAAAATTGATGGGCTGCTAAAGTTCGCTGCCTCACTGGATGACCCGTTCGGGGTGTGGCTGGTGGTCAACGCCATCAATCATGCGACCCTGCCTGGTTATGGTTTGGTGGCGACCACTATCGCTGATTACGCGCCGCAGGTTGTTGCACGCCTGCCGAATTCACCCCATGCCGCAAACCTTATGAGCCTGGGGCTTTTCCGCAATGGCGAAATTCAACTGGCCTACGACATTATGGAAGCGGAAGTCACCACCCGCCCCGATAATCCCAATTCCTGGCGGACCCTTTCTTATCAGTATCAGGCTGGCGGACGCTACAACGAAGCCGTTCATGCGCTCCAGCGCGCTATTGAAGCCAAGGCGACGACGGAGGGAGTGTATCTCACCTATGCAGCGTTGCTGATTGCATTGGCAAACGACAACTGGGATATCAACGAATTTGCCCTGATTGATCCTGACAATTATGAAGCTGATTTTATGCATTGGGAGGCCATCGCCGCCTATGAGTTGGCGCTGGGGCTTAATCCTGAGCGTGTTTCATCATGTGAACGACTGTTGGTTCTCTTGCTGGAACTACTGGCCGAGGATGATAAACGCTTTTGGACCCAGTTTGAGCAGCTTGTAGAACTAGACAAAGACGGGGCAGCGCTACGCTCTGTCGTCGATTTATTTTATAACGTTGAAGATCCTGAGCCCGCCATCGAGATTATGGAAAAACAAATCGAGCAGAACCCGCATCGCGTCGATCTGCTGATCAATCTGGCGGTTATTCATCTGAACATCAGCGAAGAAAATCTTGCAATTGAATATCTGGAAAAAGCCGAAGAACTGACTAATGATGAACTAGCATTAGCAGATATTGACCATCTGATTCTGATTGCTGATGACCCGACCTTTGAAACGCGTATGGCCGAAATCAGTGGGCTGGTCAATGCTGGACAGTCGATTCGTGTTGATGACGCTGATTTCCTAGAATCCGTTATTGAACGGGCGCCATCTATATCCGAAGCTTATGTTTTGCTGGGTAAGACTTATCTGATCTGGGGCGAGGCCGATGACGCCCTGCATACCTTACTTGATGGCCACGATGCACTACCTGATGATCCCGATATTATTGAAGCCCTTGCCACAACATTGTGGGAATCCGATCAACGGGGTGTTGCCTTTGACTATTTGAACAAAGGTATCGCTGCTAATCCCAATCATGTGCCCCTCTTAGCGCTTACGGGACTATATCTCTTTGAGAACGAGCAGACCGAACAAGCCCGCAGCTATCTAGCACGAGCCGAGTCAATCGCCCCTCGTCATCCAGCATTGGCGGCTGTTCGGGCGGCGATTGCCCGCAACTTCAGCGGCTAGTCATCGAGAATCACTAGCTCGACTTTACCAGCCGAGAGTTCACGGATGGCTTCGTCAAAAAGTGGAATGTTGCTCAGAGGGACTTTCACCATCAAGGTTACATTGCCCCCAAAGTCCTCATCATCTAACACACCATCATGCCCTATGATGAGGCGTTTGGTCTGTTTGTAGAGGCTGTAAGGCACTTCAATCCCGATAAGGCGCTTTTCAATTTTTTCTTCAGAAGGCAGGCTGTTCAACGCGATATGAGTTGCTTCGCTATAGGCGCGGACTAATCCGCCAGTTCCTAATTTTGTTCCACCAAAGTAGCGCGTGACCACAACAGCAATATCACCAAGATCGCTGCCCCGTAGGATGGAAAGGATGGGTGGGCCAGCAGTCCCAGATGGTTCCCCATCATCGCTCATACCTTCGGTCACGGTAGAGCCGAATCCAACCCGAAAGCCATAAACATGGTGCGAGGCATCGGGCATTTCTTCGCGGATTTGCATTAGAAACGCCCGCGCCACTTTGACTGTATCAACATGATTGACGGATGCAATAAAACGGGAGTGTGCCACCTCAGTTTCGATCCGATGAAACCCAATAGGGACACGATATGGCTCTGTCATGGAGCAACATCCGAGTCAGTTTCGACGAATGTGCGGAACACAGGTGGCTGAATGTGCAGCGTCTTCTTATCTTCTCCTACGATCAGCAAGCGCTTTTGGACAAGCATGGCAACTGCTTGCTCTGTGTAGGAATTGATGTTGTATTCAGTCAACCCAGCGACAGCCTTCAAGACTTCCTGCTCAACTGTGGTCAAGCTAAGCCAGAGCGTTTTGCTCTCCATCCGAATTGGTCGCCGCATCGCCAGATGGCGAAGTGCTTCTTCCCGATTGGATTCATTGACCGTCCCTAGCGCATCTAACAGGCGGAAACCGGAACGCAACAAACCTGCATAGTTGCCTGTCGCCCAAAAGAGGAAATCCACAGTATCAGCCGAATACTGCTTCTGATTACGCTTCATCAGATTTTCAATCATACGTCCTGCGTCTATCGGATTGTATGGCCCCACATAAAGATGGGCATCGGTAAACAACTCAGTAAAAGGCTCAATTTCCAAAGCCGAGATGTCGTACCGTTCGACCAATGTGTTCAAGGGCGCACGGGTAAATGTGAGATAACTTAACTGGCGCTTGTTAGCATCCCGCAAACCGCGCAAAGTCTGGAAGAAGCCTACAGGCATGTTCTTGATCAGGTCCTCAAATTCATCAAACATGAAGACAATTTGGATACCACGCCGCATAAAGAAATCCAGGCCAAGCTCAAAGTAGCGCAGCCCCATATAGGCGTAAAGAGGATTGGTTCCGTCTTGGAGCGCCTGATAGGTGTCATAAAAACGCTGGCCATCGTCTTTGCCCAGGGCTTCAAACGGATAAAACGCCATAAACAGGCGATGCATCATCAGTTCATATCCTGCCCAGCAGCGAATTTGATGGGAGTCTTCGGGCAAAGGGCCCAGCATGTTAGGGTCAATAATAATCGCCTTGAATTCATGCTCCGCGTTGACTTCAAGATAATGCTGCTGGACTTCTGGGCTGGCAAGATGCTGCAACAAATTTGATTTACCAACGCTGCCAACTCCAATCAACGAACATGAATCGGCTGCACGCCAACGCTGCATCACATAACCAACTTCTTCCTTACGAAAGTCAAGCGGCTGCTGACGGGCACGCGAAGCATTCATAATTTACACCCTTTCCACTAGCACTGAATCACAAATTCCCGGCACTTCAATCTGCGAATGCCGGGAACAATTATACACTTTTCGAAGTTCAGGCCACGCCTAACCGGTCACTATTGGCACTGTGTTGAGATCGCCTGAAACATTGAACAGTTCGTTTGCCCGGACCCAACCGAAGCCCAGCGGTGTGTCAAGTTGCAGCCAGGAATTGTTGGCTGAACGTGCCACAATCGGAACTTCTAGGGGGCCAGAGAGCGCCCCGACCAGACCAAGGGATGTATCTGGTGCTGCGTAGAGGTGAACTGCATTAGTAACCCCAGCAACAGGTTTGGCGAGAGTCGCGGTTCTGAATTCACGGATCACAGGCAGATTGCTGCCATCGCCCCGGAAGATGACGAATTCATTATTCAGCCAGCCCTGGCCAAAATCACCCCCAACCAGATACCAGGCACCATCAGGTGAAATACCCAAAATCGGCACCTCTGAACCGCCAGAAAGTGTAGTCACAACACTATATTGTGCACCGGGGCCACTACGGATGTTGAGGAAGCCTGTATTGATGATGGCACGCGGATATGCTAGAAGCGTTTGGGGGCGCTCAGCAACAGTGGAGTCACCGGCGGTGGTGACGAAACTCGCAGCAGCGCTGTTGCAGTAATCTCGGCGAATTTTGCTATTGTCCCGAATGGCGGTACTCGTATCAACAACCCAGCCAGTATTGCCGTCCATCAACTCAACCTTGAACTGGCCATTTTTATAATCCAAAACGTAGGCCTCGTTGCCAACCTGAACCAACATGTTGCCATCCAGCGTTACGGCAGAGTCGGGGCCTGCAGAAGGACGTACATCAGTCGTAAATGTTACAACCGTGAAGGCATCAGAACAAGCCAACGGACGCATCATCGTCTTGGATGCTTCCACCCAACCTGTACCCATGTCTGGGATAGTCACACGATACCATTGCGTCCCTTCATTATAACTGGCTTGCTCAATCGCCAGGATTGACGACGGATCAGCCTGGGCGGTGGCGAAGCTTGCCGAGAAGATCGAGGGTTCAGCCCGACCTGGGTGCGGCTGAACAATGGAGACACCCCATTCGCGTCCACCACTGAAGGTCGTATTGGCGATGGCGTCATCGCTTGCAACTGAATCACGGAAATCGCCGAACCTATTCGGGGCTTCAAGCAGCGCTTCTTCCTCTGAAACAACAGGGACGTTGGTGAAGTCGCCACGTGGAATAGCAAATTCAGAGTTGATCCAACCATTCCCTGCCACTGTGGAGACCTGATACCAAACCCGATCTGGTGCAACACCCAGAACAGGGAATTCCGTACCACCGACAACGGTCATCAAAACCGAGTAACGTGGTGCTGGGCCAGCCCGTACATTCAAGAAACTGGTATTGACAATCATGGTCGGAGCGACAAATTCAGATCGTTGCTCACTTTCCACCGCCATTAGCGGGTTTGTAACTGTCCCCAGCGCAACTAGCAGCACCAAGGCTAAAGAGATAATTTTTAGCTTTGAAGTCATAAAGCCGCCCCTTTTAGAGATTAGAGCTAAGATTTGCCTAAGTATATGTCGAAACTTGAAATTTCGCCGCAAGTTCGAGTATAGAGCAAAAATATAATCTAGCAAACGTATGGATTGCGTCAGGTGGGCCAAGCCCACACATGTTATGGTTAGGGCACATGGTTTTCAGGTCAGGAGTAAATGCAATATGAAACGATTCACACTAAGATTGATCTTATTGTTCATTGGAATACCACTACAAATCTCCTATGCGCAGGAAACTGTTGGCGTCACGCCAGAAGAGATCAAAGCCTATCCTGAGCCGAATGTCACACGCCTATACGGGAATACCACCCTCATCAATGATCGCATCTATCGGCGCGTCAACGACGCCATCGAAATCTACGATGCTCCCAATGGCGACTACAAAAGTACACTGGGGCAAGGTTTCAACTTTGTCACAGTGCTGCAATTCATGGATGGTTGGGCAGAAATCAGTCAAGACGCCTGGGTACGTGCTGACCAACTCAACGAGGATGTGGCTCAATCAACTTATGCAGGTGTTTTGCTGCCAGAAGAAAGCCTGCCTTATACAGCAGCATGGGTATTAGTCAATCTTTATCCCAGCCGTACCCCCGGTGGCGATCCTAGTGAAGCCAATGAACTCCTTCTACGCTATACATTGGTCAATATCTATACCTCGGTTGAACTAGACGGCTGGCGCTGGTATCAGGTTGGTGACGACCAGTGGGTTCATCAAACCAAGGTCGCCAAGATTCTGCCGTTGGAGCGTAACGAAGAGATCAATACAGAAAAATGGGTCAGTGTTGATCTGTATGAACAAGTTGCCATCGCCTATGAAGGTGAAACCCCAGTTTATGCCACGCTCATCTCGTCCGGTCTGGCGGATTGGCCCACCAATGAGGGTTTGTTCCATATCTATGTGCGTTATCCCCGCGCCATCATGAGCGGTGGGTTCGACCAGCCTGATTTCTACTACTTGGAAGAAGTGCCCTGGACAATGTACTTTGACGAAGATATTGCACTACACGGCGCTTACTGGCATGATGGCTTTGGCTATCGCCGTAGCCATGGCTGTGTCAACATGTCCATCACCGACGCTCATTGGTTGTATGAGTTCACCGCCAGCGAGTTTGATTTTGAAGTGGCCAACGACACAGGAGCTGCGGTCCTGGTCTACAGCAGTGATGATTATAAGTAAATAGCATATAATCAGGAGAAAAAATGTGTTAAGAGCATTGATCACAGGAGCCGGCGGATTCCTGGGTTCCCAAACGGTAAGAAAATTAAAACAAGAAGGCTATTGGGTCCGAGGCGTCAGTTGATCCTTACCCCAATATTCTACAACTCTTAGTGATGAATTCTTATGTTAGGAGGTATTGGTGGCGCTCTGCTGCGGATAAGCGAACTTTGGGTTCGGCGCAGCTTCTACAGCACGCATGAGTCACCCACCTCTACGTTAGGTTGTACCGGTGTGTCCCGCCCGTTTCCTGCTAAAGCTCGACATAGACGATTGATCGCCGCGTTATGATTCCTATCCAGCCAGAGACCACAATCGCATTCTAGCCAACGATCCGAGAGGGTTAGCCTCTCCGCAGTTTGAGCAGATTTTGGACGTATAGGCGGGATCAACCAAAATCACGCCCCCGTTATCCAGGGTGCTTTTACTCAGATGTTTGTTTCTCACTAGCGTGATCGGGTCGTTGCGTTCAATCAGTGGGGTGCTAGTGCGCGGGCTTTACCATAGGTCGAGGACATCCTTCACAGGCAGGGTGAACCCCGGCAGCACAGCGCCACCATCGAGGGTGTCATCCATCCCCAATGAGCGCATGGGCTGGCCTGGCACATACACGTCAATGCATTCATCCTCCACATAGACTTCCCAATACAGGATGCCCGCATCCAGGTAGACTTGCCGCTTGCGGGCAATGCCTGCCTTCCTGTCCGTCGGGGAAATCACCTCAACGGCAAACTCCGGTGGGACAGGATCAGGGTAGTTTTTCATATCAAGAGGCGTCGTCTTGTAGGCCACATCCGGGGCGATGACGTTGCCCAGCACGTTGTATGTGCCATCTGCACCCGTGACATGGCCGGGCAGACCCTTCTCTCGACAATAGCTCCCTACAGCAATGATAATTAAAGCTGCAACGCCTGAATGACCTGAACGACTGGGGAACACTTCGACTATCTCCCCGTTGATAAGCTCAAACATACGATCTACATTCTCGTCGCGGAAGACAAACTGAACAAAGTCGTCAAGGGTAACGTGTGGCTCTCGGACGGCCATGATGTGATCTCCTATCGTGTACCTATCTATTATAGCAGAAGACAAACCAGAGGTTCGATAGGGTCTCCATCCCAATTTTCTGAAGGGAGTATAAGCAAAGTGAGTGCTGAATTTCGTGCCTAGATCCTAACAATGCGTTTACTCTTAAATCCTGAACACACATTTTGCCATATGTTCTCCCAAACCAGCAATTTTCAGGTACACTGAAGCACACGAAGGTTAAACCTGTATAACCCTGCTATTATCAGCACCTATTTTTTGCAGCAATCTCCAGCAATTGCTCCGCTATTGCTGCTGGTTGTCCGCCATTTCTCCCTCATTCGCCGCTGTTGCGGCAAACTTTTTTGTTCGCTGCCGCAACTAGCATGAAGTGACGATCCACTGCCAAAAGCCATCCCACAATGTCATCAATCAGCGTCAGGTAGACGTAGGTTTAGCACTGAGTTGGCGAACTGTGCGACATAGAACGATCATGTTAGGGTAAAGTCAACAAGGGAATTAGGAGGTATTGTGATGCGCTTTATGTGGAAGTTTTGTGCTGTCATGAGTTTGGCTGTTGGCTTCGGGTTAATGGTGGCTGCACAGGGCGAATGTGGGGCGGAAATGTCCTGCACGGAGGTTGCTAGTGCGCGGATCACTTCATATGGCGTCAGTGCTGAGGTAATTGTCAATTACGAACAGCCGAATTTTAGCCAACTCGTCGTTGATTCAGATTTACTCCATGATCGTTGGTATATGACTGTTGAGGGAACAATCAACATCCATGATGCGCCGAATGGCAATGTTACTCGCACCTTAGATAACGGCTTTAATTTTATCACAGCGCTCAGAATCCAGGACGATTGGGTCGAGATCAACCCCGGTGAATGGGTCAACACCACTCATCTCACCGATTCAAACTATGTCGTTTCCAACTTTACGGGTGTCTTCTTGCCCGAAGACCCTCTAGAGTATCCATTGGCATGGTTGCTAGTCAATCTGTATCCCAGCGATGAACCGGGTGCAGAACCGCTCGAATCGAATGGGCTGATGTATCGATACACGCAGGTCACAATCTTTGATTCGGTTGAAGTTGATGGCTGGAACTGGTATCAAATTGGCAAAGATCAGTGGGTGCAGCAGACGCATGTCGCCAAACACATCCCAATTAAGCGCCCAGAAGATGTGATGACAGATCGTTGGGTTGCCATTGATCTGTACGAGCAAGTTCTCACAGTTTACGCGGATGACAAAGCCATCTTTACAACACTAATTTCCACCGGACTCCCCCGTTGGCCTACCTATGAAGGCACATTCAACATCTATTATCGCCGCACCCGCCATAATATGAGTTGGGGTACGCCAGGTGATGACTTCTACTATCTGGAAGAAGTGCCCTGGACAATGTTCTTTGATGAAGGCCGGGCGTTGCATGGAGCCTACTGGCACGATGGTCTAGGCTACCGCCGTAGTCATGGCTGCGTCAATATGTCCATAACTGATGCCCATTGGCTCTATAACTGGATTGCCGAGGAGTTCGAGAAACTCAACTCACCGGATGTGGAAGAAGGTCCTAACGTTCACGTCTTCAGCAGTGGCACCTATCGTTAATGCCCGTTTCAATCTTGAAATGGGGCATTTACTAAACTTTAAGTTAACGTTCACTAGGAGTTTTCCTCAACCCTGCTGTATAATCGACAATTGGGAAAAAATGCGCAAATCGTACATGGTCATTCACTCCAGGAGTTGGGTCAATGAAATTTACTTTCAATCTGATTACCAGTCTATCGCTGCGCTTCCGTTGGTTAACATTGGCACTAGTTGTCGTTTTTATGGGTCTGGGTGTTCAGGCCGCTTCTAGTTTGAATCAAGAACTACTCCCACCCATTGAATTCCCTCAGACAATTGTTCTTGGTCAGGTTTCTGGCATGACCAGTGACCAGGTATTGACCGTTGTAACCGAGCGGTTGGAAGCTGAGATTTCCCAGGTTGAGGATGTCATCAACCTTGAATCAACATCATCTGGGACATTTGGGACGCTACTCACTGCCGCCAATGACTTCGGCCTCAATCAGACAAAATTACAGGGCGAAATCCGTGATGCTATTGACCGCGTCTGGTTTCCAGGCCGCCGGATTGAACCCACCGAGGGTCAAAATGTTGAAGACTTCGCAGCCACCCTGTTAGGCGATCTAACACCAGAGCTTGTCCTGTACCTTGCCGCTAACGACTCCAACTTCCTGTTCCAATTAACACCCGATGTCTGGAA
The DNA here is from genome assembly GCA_965223785.1 of Phototrophicaceae bacterium. GTDB lineage: Bacteria > Chloroflexota > Anaerolineae > Aggregatilineales > Phototrophicaceae > CBDCXN01. Next base: position 5,303,565 of record OZ245017.1, read on the forward strand.
TGCCTTACCTGAAGAAACAGTGCAGGCTGCTATTACCTACCTAGCCCAGCAACTCGACACCGATAGTGTCGGTACTGCGTTGGAACGGCTGGTCGAAAAGCAAATCGTCCCACAAATTCAGGCCATTGACACGGTTGCTGACGTGACCATAAGTGGTGGTCAGTCCCTGCCTGGTGAGGAAGATGCACTGGCTGTTTCGACTGATCTGGTCAACTCTGAAACCCAAAGTCTATTGTTAGGAATTTCTCCTGATGTTTGGGATGTGGTCAGCAACAAAATTAGCGGATTAGGCGCACTCAACCAGAGTACAGTGGACAGCTTGAGTGAGGCAACACTCGAAGTTCCAACCGAAGCACCAGCCCTGCCAGAAAGCTGGCAGTTCGAGCATTTCGCTGATGCTTCTGATCTGCTCGAAATCGAGAGCATCGCCAACCCTCTATCCACGATCCTGAACGATTTTCTCGCCTCAGGCAAGATTATTGGTGGGCTGGGACAAACCAATGATCTGACACCTGAGACTGTCACACAGATGCTGGAAATTGATCCAACACTGGTCGACTATTTCGAGGCTGAGCACCTGGTTGCCATGCCCGCGGATGTGTTTGCGGTACTGCCAGAAGACTTCATCGCAGGATTGGACGGTTTCACCCGGGACGCGCTAGCTGCGGCTTCGCTTGCCCAGAGCATTACTGGCAAAGAAGTAGAAGCTGAGCCTGTTGATTTGCCCGATGCATGGCGGATTAGTGTGCCCGATTTGATTACGTTTAACCTTGCAACCGATTTTCCCTTAGCTACTTTCTTCGTAACATCAACGGGCGAAGGTGTCGAGGCAAGTGAAGAAGCAGCTTCAAGTAAAGACACAGAACAGCCCGGAACTGAAGAAACTGCTCCTACGCCTGCACTGGAAGTGCAAGACATCCCGGAAGGGCCACAACTGCCTGGCCTATTCGCTGGTATTGGAGCTGATACAGCGGACGACCTGATTAATCTGGAATTACCCGAATCACTGGTTGAGTTAGTTGGCACAGACACACTATCTGCTGCCCAAATCTTAAGCTTCATGGCTACACCACTGGATATGACTGGCAGCGGTAACAGTGGTGGCGAAGCTCCAGCTTTCTCATTGGACTTATTGCCCTTCACCGTGCTGATGACGGCTGGGCCGAACATCATTCCACAAATGAGCGCCGAATCGTTTGAATTTCTGATTGAATATGATCCAGGCTTTCTCCCCGAACTTTCTCCGGCTGTGTTTGATCTGGTTTCTGATGAAGTCCTGGCCCTGTCGAATGTTACACCACCACTCGATGACGCCTGGGATGTGCTTTCGAGCCAACCACAATTCTTGAGCAATCCCTTGCGTACCGCTGGCGATATTCTAATAATTGGGGATGGCAGCGCTTCGAGTGTGTTGAACACCATCAACCGCAATGTTCCGGTACAGTTTGAGGGCTATGAAGTTCGCCTGCTCGATAGCCTGGCCCCGGCAGTCATTCGTTACTTCTTGGTTGAAGAACCTGATTTCTACAGCAACCTGGATTCACCTGTCCTGCTCAAATTCTCGGCAGATGTCTTGGAAATGTTACCAGAAGATATCATTGCCGATCTTGACGACGATATAGCCGAACAAATTCAGGCAATTGCAACAGGCGAACAAAATTCTGCCTTTGCAGAATTACAGGAACTCTACACTTCTAACATTCCCGAAGCAGATCCAGATGCCCCGGCCCTAAACCCAGCCTGGAGCCAGATAGCCGGATTCTATGGCATCGAAATGGACTCGGCAGACGACTTTTTCCGCTTCCCAGAAGGCTTCGCTTATCCTGATGCAGGCACATTCATTAACAGCATCTTTTTGAGTCCGCAGGGCGCATCGTTTGCACGGAACAACAATCTTCTTAGGGAGATGCCCATTGAGGCACTGGAATATGTCATCAATCGTGATGGCAGCGTTCTGGATAGCCTTATCGTTGAATCCTTGCAAGAAATGACAGATGAGCAGCTCGCGCTCCTGCCAGAAACTTTGCAAACACGGGCTACTGAAGGTGGCGAGCCGTTCCTACCCGAAACACAGATCACCCGCACCAACAGTCAACCCAGTTTGTTCGTCAGTGTCTTTAAAACTGCTGACGCCAACACCGTAACATCGTACAAAGAAGTTGAGGAACTGATCTTCGAGGCTGTGGACGCCAATGACAATATCGAGGTTGGTGTTGTCATTGAACAAGCATCCTTCATTGAGGAATCGATTAATGGCGTGGCGCGTGAAGGCAGCCTGGGTGCAGTTTTTGCCATTATCATCATCCTGGTCTTTCTCAGCAGCGGTGTGTGGGTCCTCAAAGGACGGCAACGAGTTGGTGCGATCATGGTCGTGCTGTTCATCAGTATGCTGTTGTTTCTGGTGTATTTGAACCTGGATGCTGCCAACAACGATTGGGGGCAAGCCTTCACACAATCCGATGTTGTTGTTCGCGTCCTGTTTATTGGCGGTATCCTGGCAGGCCTGGTTGTGCTATTCTGGCCCAGTAGCCTGCCTGATCCTGCGTGGCGCGCGACGGTAGTGATCGCGGTCAGCATCCCTTTATCAATTTTGACCGCATTCGTCGGCATGTACTGGCTGTCACCAGTGATGTACGATATTATTCAACCGATGTCGGAAGATTCAGAATTTTGGGCGTTCATTTTACGCCTATTCCCAGAAGAATTGACCTTGAACATCATGACACTCTCTGGTTTGACCGTTGCTGTTGGGCGCGTGGTTGATGACTCAATTGTGGTACTTGAGAACATCTTCCGTCAGATTCAAGGTGGGGGTGATAAGAAAGAGGCTGTCCTCTCGGGTACACGCGATGTCTCGTCCGCCATCTTCGTTGCCACGTTGGTCGCGGTGGTGGTGTTCTTACCTCTCGGTCTAACAGGCGGTTTGATCGGGGCATTCTTCCTGCCTTTCGGCCTTGCAGTGACCTACTCGCTGGCGGGTTCGTTCATTGTCGCCATCACAGTCGTCCCGGTTCTGGCCTATATTATGATTGATGCCGAAGATGTACCCGAAGAAGGCGACATCTGGATTGCCGATTATTATCTGCCTGTCCTGCGCTGGGCGCTTCGCAACGGGCAGACCAAGCTCACTGTAATTGCGCTTGCAATCGTATCCTTTGCTTTCAGTTTTTTCCTTTTCAGTCAGCGGCCAGCAGCCTTTTTGCCCAACTTTGGCGAGCCACAAGTAAGCGTTGATGTGAGGATGCCACCATCAACCAAAATCCTCCAGCTGAATGATCTGGTGTTGGCGATGGAAGAACGCATCGTTGCCAAAATCCCTGAAGAACAGCTTGTTACTGTTCAGTCCAACGTCGGGGGAGGCGGTGCAAACTTTGAATCTTTGCTTGGTGGTGGTGGTGTAAATGAGAATCAAGCCAATATCACCGTTGCACTTGATGTGAGCGAAGGCGAACTGGAAACCTGGATTCAAACCTTGCGTGAAGAAGCCAATACCATTTTTGGTGAAACCAATGTGACTGTTGCCCAGGCCACTGGTGATGGCTTCGGCGGTCTAGAGATTGTCGTTTCCGGCCCGTCTGACGTTCTGGCAGAGCTTGATCCCATTATCATCGAAACCCTTGAAGCCATAGAAGGTATTGCCAACGTGAAGAGTAACCTGAGTGCATCCGCTTCTGACTCAGGAGAGGGTCCGGTAACATACATCCGTGTGGGTCAGCAATCCGCGCTGAAATATACGGGGGAATTGGAAACAACTAACACTATCGGCATTACTCAGCTAGCGAAAAAAGAAATTCAGAGTATTCCAGATTTGTCAGAGGGTGTCTCAGTGAGTGAGGGCTTCACCAGCCAGACTCAGACTGAGGGCTTCCAAAGTATGTTTGTGGCTATTATGATTGCAAGTGTGATCGTCATTCTTATTCTGATCCTATCATTTAGATCAATCGTTTACTGGTTTGCCATCTTCCTGAGTGTCATTGTTGCCCCAGTAGGTGCAGCGATTGCACTGACCTTGACAGACCGTGTGCTGGGCATCTCGGCCCTGATTGGTCTCTTGATGCTGCTGGGTCTGGTTGTCACCAATGCCGTCGTCCTGATTGATCGCGTCCGTTCCAACCTAGAAGAACGCAATATGAACCTCTATGACTCACTGGTTGAAGCAGGTGGACGCCGTCTGCGACCCATCATTATGACCTCGCTGGCAACCATTATTGCGCTCTTGCCACTGGCAATTGGCCTTTCAGAAGGTGCAATCATCGCTTCTGAGTTAGGTACTGTGGTAATTGGCGGCGTGTTTAGTAGCACCGTCCTAACATTGATCGTTGTTCCCGTGATGTACAGTCTCCTCAACCCAGTACACCGCTTCCTGACGCAGCTGGTTGGTGTAGAAGCTCGCTAATCCAGTTGTCTAATCAACTTCAAGGTGGGCAGTCAATGACTGCCCTTTTTTAGTTCTTTCTCAACCGATTGCTGGCCTTTGAGCCGCTGCATAGTATAATGAACTCTTGAGAGCCATTATCAAGAGAATGATATGCAACTCAACCTCCCCATATTGGAGCACTTAGCAGAAAGCAAAAACGTCTTGATTGCGGGGGCTGGCGGCGGCTTTGATATCTTCTGTGGCCTGCCCATCTATTTCACCTTAAAGGCGATGGGCAAATCCGTTCATCTCGCCAACTACAGCTTCAGCTACCAATTAGGGCACCCAGCCTCTTTCATGCCAGATGCCGAGGTATTAGTTGCCGATGGTTTGATCGGGGCGTACGGCGAAATTCCGATTCCGTGCCCCTATCTACCTGAAGGTTATCTATCACGGTGGTTCAAGGAAACTTTGGATCAAGATGTGCCCATCTGGATGCTCAAGAAGGTTGGGCCACATGCGTTGTTGCCTTTGTATCAACAACTGATTGACCATCTAAAAATTGATGCCATTATCCTACTGGATGGCGGTGTTGATTCGTTAATGATAGGAGACGAAGAAGGTACGGGCACACTGCTGGAAGACACCATCTCGATGATGACAGTGGCGCAGCTAGATGTTCCTGTGAAGATTCTAGGCTGTCTGGGCTTTGGTGGGGAACTCGAAGTTGCTCATAACAATGCCCTTTACAACATGGCAGAGCTCAGCAACATCGGTGCGTTTCTGGGTGCATGTGCCCTGACTAAAGCGATGCCTGTTTATCAGCAGTATGAAGCCGCGTCACGGTATGTCTGGGAACAACCTATGCACCACAAAAGCCAAATCAACATGCGCATAGTGTCGGCGGTGTTGGGCGAATTTGGCGATTTTCACCTCTATCACGATTATAAGCCGTTGCCCGTCTTTGTTTCGCCTCTGATGTCATTGTATTGGTTCTACGATTCGGACATGGTAGCAAGGCGTAGTCTAATCGCAAACCAAATTCGCCATGCGGAAACAATTGAGGAAGCCTTGCGTGCGACTATTCAATATCGCAGCTTATTGGACCTCCGCAAACAACACATCATCCCATATTAGACTTCGTTCGTTAGGATGTGGGTTACAACTGTTGCGCCTGTGCCACCAATATTTTGAGTCATACCAATGGTGGCATTAGACACTTGATTGATTCCGCCTTCACCCCGAAGCTGTGTAACGAGATCAACTAGTTCATAGACTCCTGTCGCGCCGACGGGATGCCCACGCCCTTTCAGGCCACCCATGGTACTGATAGGAATACGCCCATTGATGCTAATGTCGCCATCCTGAGCTAGATTGGTTGCCTTGCCCTGCTTCACGAACCCAGCCGCCTCCAGGCTCAAGGCCGCCATGATTGAAAATGCATCGTGTGCCTCGAAGAGGTCAATGTCATCAGGAATAAGACCTGTTTTCTCAAACGCTTTCTTTGCGCTTAGCTTGGATGCCGAAAGTTCGAGCAGATCATGTCGATTTGCTAGATCAAGTGAATCGGTAGCGGTGGTGGTAGTCAGCACTTTGATTGGCTGTTGTGTGGTCAAGTCTTGGACCATTTCCAGCGGACACAAGATGATGGCGGCTGCTCCATCGCAAATAGGAGCGCTGTCAAAACGGTTGATTGGATCGGAGATGATGGGTGAACGATCATAACGCTCCTGCGTCAAAGACATTTTGAACATGGCGTTCGGGTTATTCATGGCGTTCTGATGGGCGTTGATGCTGAAGCAGCCAAAGGCTTGATGTGAGATTTTGTACTCGTACATATACCGTTGCATAAGGATGGCATTCAAGCCCACAAACGACGCACCATGTGCACCCTCGTAATCAGCATCTGCTGCTGTTGCTAAGGCCGAGATGATTTTGGAAGTAGTCGAATCGGTCATCTTTTCCACACCGACCACTGCTGCCACATCAATCATACCACTAGCAACTGAACGTACCGCTGCCTGGAACGCTGCCCCACCGCTGGCGCAGGCTGCTTCAACGGTTGCTGCTTCGATTCCACGCCATCCAGCGAAGTCCGCGATCAATGCGCCTAACTGTGCCTGATCGCTTAAACGTGGCGCAAGCATGTTCGCCACAAACAGGGCATCTGGCTGCTCGATCCCTGCATCCTTGACTGCATCATGCAATGCACTGACGGCTAGTTGCCGCAAACTTTGATCCCAGAATTCACCAATCGGAGTTTGCCCGATTCCAATTGCAACAACGCCTCGCATGCCATCCTCGTTCTATTTTTCACAATACACATGCAAACTATAGCATTGCTAAACTCTCAAAACCTACTAATCTGATTACAAGTTTGCTTTGAGAGTTTTTGACTGTTGTATTGGTCTTGTTTGAGAGTATAATGTAGAACGTATGTCCACTAACCTCTCCACAGGACAGATCAGAATGCAAGATAAAATCATTGTACGTGGTGCAAGGGAACATAATCTCAAAGATATTGACGTTGAAATTCCACGTAATCAGCTTGTGGTCATCAGTGGGATGTCCGGTTCTGGCAAGTCATCATTGGCATTCGACACCATCTTTGCCGAAGGTCAACGGCGTTATGTGGAAAGCCTGAGCGCCTATGCTCGGCAGTTCCTAGGACAGATGGAAAAACCCGATGTTGATCAGATCGAGGGATTAAGCCCGGCAGTTTCCATCGACCAGAAAGGTGTCAGCCACAACCCACGCTCTACAGTCGGAACTGTCACCGAGATTTATGATTATATGCGTCTGCTCTATGCACGAATCGGCGTTCCGCACTGTCCGGTCTGTGGTGAAGAGGTGATCGCACAAAGCGCACAACAGATCGTGGATGCCATCAAGACCATGGCAGATGGTACACGGACTCAAATTCTTGCCCCTATTATCATCAATCAAAAGGGGACGCATGAGCGCGTGCTAGCGGACATTCAGAAGTCGGGTTTCACACGAGTACGCGTGGATGGCGAGGTACACGATCTTGAAGAGAACATCGTCCTGGATCGCTATGTTATCCATAACATCGAAGTCGTCGTGGATCGCTTGATTATCCGACAGTATGACGACCCTGAAAGCGACGAGGCTAAGAGTGCTGAATCACGCCTGACTGATTCGATTGAGACCGCACTGGAATTAGGTGATGGATTGATCATTATCAACGATGTAACCGGAGACAAGCCATTCGACACACTGTATAGTGAACATCTAGCCTGTGTACACGGACATGGCAGCATACCGGAGATCGAACCACGCACATTTAGCTTCAATACACCAACAGGGGCGTGCCCAGATTGCCAAGGGCTTGGTTTTCGGATGGAGTTTGATCCAACACTAGTTATCCCTAACCAGGGAAAGAGTCTCTCCAATGGTGCCATCGACGCCAATGGCTGGAATCTAGAAGAAGAATCCTGGACAGCTAATGTTGTCCAATCAGTATGCGAACTGCATAAGATTGATTTCAACGCGCCCTGGCACACGCTGACAAAAAAACACCAGGACATCATCCTCTACGGTACGGGTAAGAAGAAGATCGACATTAAATACCGCAACCGCTTTGGTGATATGCGTGTCTACAGCACGACCTATGAAGGTGTCATCAATAACTTACAACGCCGCCATCGAGAAACGAGTTCCGATTACATCCGCGAGAAACTCGAAGAATACATGACACAAACCCCTTGCAAGACCTGCAACGGCAATCGGCTGCGTCCAGAAGCGTTGGCGGTCACCGTTGTGGACAGGCCCATCAATGAGATTACGCTTCTACCCATTGATGAGTTGATGCGCTGGGTGAACAGTTTGCGTGGGGATGTCATGCAGGACAGTGTTCTCAGTGACCGGCATCAACAAATTGGTTATCAAATCCTGAAAGAGATTGAGGAACGAGTCACCTTTCTGAATGATGTTGGCCTCAGTTACCTGACATTGGCGCGATCTGCGGGATCACTCAGCGGTGGGGAGGCACAGCGTATTCGCCTGGCAACCCAGATTGGCAGCCGTTTGACCGGCGTCCTATATGTGTTGGACGAGCCGTCGATTGGTTTGCATCAACGAGACAATGCCCGCCTGATCCATACACTGGAAGGCTTGCGTGATCTGGGGAACACTGTCCTTGTCGTCGAACATGATGAGGACACCATGCGCAGCGCAGACTGGATCATTGACTTGGGACCGGGTGCTGGCGAAAATGGCGGTCAAATTGTGGCAGAAGGCACACCACAAGATGTGATGCAGGTCCACTCCAGTCCAACGGGGAATTTCCTATCGGGACGTTTTCATATTGATATGCCTATGCAACGGCGTGAAGGAACAGGCGAGGTCATCACCTTGCGTGGGGCACGCGCCAACAACTTAAAGTCTGTTGATGTTGATTTTCCACTGGGCAAGTTAATCTGTGTAACTGGCGTCAGTGGTAGCGGCAAGAGTACACTCATCGTGGATACGCTTTACCGGAGGTTGGCGCAAATCATTAACGGCAGCCGCGAGCGGGCAGGCAGGCATGACGGGATAGAAGGGGTTGAGTTGATTGACAAGATCATTAACATTGATCAGAGTCCCATCGGACGTACCCCTCGCAGCAATCCAGGAACATACACCAAAATGTTTGATGCCATTCGGTCACTATTTACTGAGCTACCAGAAAGCAAGATACGTGGCTATACTGCTGGACGCTTCAGCTTTAATGTTAAGGGGGGGCGCTGCGAAAATTGCCAGGGACAAGGACAAATCCGCATCGAGATGCAGTTCCTACCAGACATTTACATTGATTGTGAAGTCTGCCAGGGCACACGTTATAACCGGGAGACGCTGCAAGTACACTATAAAGGCAAGAGCGTCGCGGATGTACTGGATATGACTGTCAGTGAAGCGTCTGAATTCTTCGAGAATATCCCCACTGTGCTCAATAAGCTGGAGACCCTGAAAGCTGTCGGTCTGGGCTACATTCGAATCGGTCAACCTGCCACGACCCTGAGTGGTGGTGAAGCACAGCGCGTCAAACTCAGCCGGGAACTCTCGAAACGTGCCACCGGACAAACCCTCTATATTCTGGATGAACCATCAACCGGGCTTCATGCAGTGGATGTCAAGAAGCTCATTGATGTGTTGCAGCAGTTAGTGGATCAAGGCAACACTATCGTCGTGATTGAACACAACCTCGACATCATCAAAGTCGCCGATCACATCATGGATCTTGGGCCGGAAGGTGGTGATGGTGGGGGGGAGGTGATTGCCACCGGAACACCAGAAGCTATCACTCAAGTTGAGATCAGTCATACGGGGCGTTTTCTCAAGTCTTATCTGAACATGCAGAAGCTACAGATATAATTCTAAACCACTGACGGAAAACATCCAAAGTAGCCTGTTTCTGTTGAAGCACTTTTGGATTCTGGCTTAGCGCACTTTATTTATGCAGATTGCATAGTCAAAGCCATTAAAAAAAACACAATCTGCACAAATTCTTACTTTTCTATCGGCAAAACTCCTTTATAATGTGGCAAGAGAAAAGGATTTTCCCAAGAGGAGTTTAGTCCAATGGCTGCTGCTTTGAGTATGCCCCCAATAGTTCATACCCCCAATGCTTATGAGACCGCTATGACACAATATCAGCGGGCAGTACATTATCTTGATTTGAATGATGACTTAATTGAATACATGCGTTATCCACGCCGCGAATTCACGGTGAACTTTCCGGTTCGTCGCGACGACGGCACACTTGAAATGTTTACAGGCTATCGTGTCCACCACAGCACTGTACTTGGCCCTTCCAAAGGTGGCATCCGCTACAGTCTGAGGGTTGACCTGGATGAGGTGCGTGCTCTTGCCATGTGGATGACCTGGAAATGTGCGCTGATGTCCCTGCCCTATGGTGGGGCAAAAGGCGGTGTGATTGTCGATCCTAAGAGCATGAGTCTGGACGAGATCGAACGTCTAACCCGGCGCTACGCCTCTGAACTTATTCCCATTATCAGCCCACAGGCAGATATCCCTGCTCCAGACATGGGAACCACTCCACAGATCATGGCCTGGATTATGGACACCTATAGCATGACGGCTGGCTACTCTGTTCCTGCGATTGTGACAGGCAAGCCCATCGGTGTTGGCGGCAGCGAGGGACGTAATGTGGCAACAGGCCGGGGTGTGATTATCTGCATGATGGAAGCCCTCAAACGCCATTCTGATCTGGATGCTAAGGATACAACACTCGTTATTCAGGGCTTCGGCAACGTGGGGTTGAACGCTGCTGATTATGCTTATGAACACGGTTTCAAGGTTGTCGCCGTGAGTGATGTTTCGGGCGGGATTTACAACCCAAATGGGCTGGATATTCCCATAATTCGTGACTATGTTAACCAATATGGCGGGCTTCAAGGATTTCCAGGTGTTGATGCTTTGACGAATGCAGAACTACTCGAACTGCCTTGTGATGTGCTGATTCCTGCTGCGCTAGAAGGCCAGATCACACGCCATAATGCAGATCGCATTCAGGCACAATACATCATTGAAGCTGCCAATGGCCCGACCACACCAGAAGCAGATGATATTTTGAATGATCGTGGTGTCATTCTTGTACCCGATATTCTGGCGAACTCTGGCGGTGTGGTTGTCTCTTATTTTGAATGGGTACAGGATTTGCAATCGTTCTTTTGGGACGAGGAAGAAGTCTATCGGCAGCTACGTCGCATCATGGTCAAAGGCTATGATGTAACGCTACGGACTGCCGAAGAATATAGTGTCTCGCTACGAACTGCGGCCCAACTCGCAGCAATCCGTCGGGTAGCGGATGCTATCAAGACACGCGGTTTTTATCCCTAAGCTAGGGACAGAATCATCAAAAGGTGGGATTCGCTTTTCCCACCTTTCTGCGTTGAGGTTAGTTCGCAGGCGCAACCACCGAGTATTTTTCGTAGAGAGCGGTTGTTTCAGCTGAGGGTTCCAGGTCGTCATTCTCGAGCAGATCAACCACCTTGAGATAATGCGAAACAGCCTCGCTGCGTCTGTCCATATCGTAGTACAGGTTCATAATGATCTGATGCAGATCGTCGCGGGTAACATCCTCCTGAACCGCTTTGAGGAACAAGGCCAATGCCTGTTGTTGTTTGCCCTCTTCCAGCCGGACATGGGCCATTGAAGTCAGCGCCTCCAGATATCCCGCCCGGAACTCAGCCCGACGCTCTTTAATCCAGGGGTCGCTGTGCCCATAGAGGAACGGCCCCCGGTAAAGTTCAGCCGCCTGGTGCCACGCTTCCATACGTTCCCCTAAATCCTCTGAGTAACGCCCACGCATCAATTCAACCACAAAGTCCATGATGTCATACGTCACGGTGATGTCTGGGCTGATATAGTAAACTCCATTGCCATGTACCAGGATATCCAAATCCAGTGCTTTGTGGAGGCGGCGCTTGGTCACATGGAAGACGTTCACTGCCTGGTCAGTGTCTAATTCAGGCCAGAACGCGCCACAAATTTCGGAACGAGTGACAACTGCCCGATCCAGTGAGAAGAAGAACAAGAGCCGGGGTAAATGCCCTTCCCAGGTATCAATAGGATCGCCATCACGCAATACAAAACCGGGGCCAAAGGCAAACACTTCCAATTTGCCATCGGAGCCACTGGGGATATTGTAGACATGATTGCGCATCACATCGCCATCTGTAAGCATCATGGCACGTGCATCGGCGATCATCGCAATCCAGGGCAGACGCGGCAGCGTGCGACCATTTAATACAAGCCGGCATTGTGGAGGCATTACCGCCGACAGGCGTTCAATAAACCGCTGGACATCATCCGAGGCATCACTACGATCATACTCATCTAGAATGAGCAGAAAATCGTCACCACTGATCTCATCAAGATCGCGTGAAAACGTTTCTAATATTGTATCGAAATTTTCTAGAGGGTTTTCATAGACATTATGGGGTAACATGTTAATATGACGCCCGAAGGTTGGGAACTGATCGGCGAGATCATGGGTTATGCCTGTGATAAACGCTTTCAGATTGATGTCATCCGGCCCCAGCGCATAATAATAGGTATTGAGTTCATCCGAATCGACAAGCTGTGCAACCAGCATGGTACGATAACGACTATCAGGATGGAGTAGAATGACCCGCGTATCTGGCATTCTTTCAAGAAAAGCTTGGTAGGACTGTTCAATAATTTCGTAGAGTGACACAGTTACACCTTCCGATGTTTTTCGTTCAACGTCACTATTATAGCACAAGATTGATCAAATTGTCATAGCTCTATTACGAGGAACAATAAATATGGAAAACAACCCGACAAAACCCGGAAGACCCTTTGGCATTACGGTAGCAATTATTGCCACTGTTGTCCTCTATTCGTTCATTCCGCTGTTACAACTTGGGATGGTACTGTTGGTCGAACAGCACTTCCAAAACCTTGATCAGACCATCATGCTACCAAACGGTGAAGAGACAACGGCCTTTGCGACAGGTGGCAATTTCCGGGGTGATCTTTCAGATGCGCGTTTGATTTTGCAAGGAATTTTGGCAGTTAGTTTCTTGATTGTTGCCTACTTTGCCTGGAAGGGGCGTCCATCCCAGATGAGGTGGGTGTTTGTGAGTGCGGTGATATTGCTCACGGCGATCACGCTCGGTCTTACGGTGATCCCTGGCTTCACTGATAGGAACAAGACCTTTAGCGGGGGATCGCTTGATGTGCTTTCAATTCCCCTTCTCTGCCTGCAATTTGGCGCGATCATCCTGGTTCCCTTGTATGTTATTTGGTATCTGAACCGTGCCCCTGCCCGGGCGTTCTATCGAGGCTCCTACCTTGAACAGAAACCCATCACAGAATCGACCGGGTAAACTATGGCAGCTTCCACCAGATATATTGGCCTCCTGTCTCATAACCGAGGCGGCTCGCTGCGGCAATCTCGACTGTATTTTCAGTGGGGATCACAACACCCGTCACATCACAACCACATCTTGATGTTTCTATCTGTCCAGCTTGTAGGGCCGCTTCAGAGTAATCATTCTCCACCCAGACACCCCTATAAGTTAGTGTCTCAACAGGAATGAGATAGGCCTCAGACTGGGGAGCAGATTTGGGCTGTCGATTGCCGTGCGACACCAGTAGTTCACTGATAACTCGACCTGTCGTAAAGCCAACCCGCCCAAAGGTACTATGGACAGCATAGTTATCCACTTGAGTCAGGGCACGACTGAAGGCCGCGCCCTGTCCTTTTCCAGCTTGTACACTCGAACGAACCAAGGCTTGAGCGATCCCTCGACCGCGATAGTCGGGATGAACCGCCAGTAAGTCGACTTCCCAGCGTTTCTGATCTTGGGCTGTCCGGGTCATAAAGCCAGATATGTAACCTACAATCTGCGAGTTATCCTCTACACAGGCCATATGAACGCAATGCGTTGGCTGGTTCAAGCACAGCTGAAACTGATCTGGTATTATCAATTCATTAGACCAGACCAGCATGTGTAGGTTAATAATGGTTTGTATATGGGTTAGGAACGCCCGTTCAACCACAAAAGACAACCTATACCCCCTCAAATTCCCGGGCGTGCATTTCCATCTGTATCAATTCACGGCGCAACGTTTTTCCGACTGCTGTTTTTGGTAATTCATCAATGAAACTATAGCGTCGGGGAACTTCATACCCAACAAGCGATTGTTCGCAATGCGCGATGAGTTCTTCCTGCGTCACACTCATATCAGGTTTTGTAACCACCCAGGCTTTGAGCGCTTCTTGCCCTTCGTGCCTAGGATGCGGGATCGCTGCCACACCAACCTCAAGTATAGCAGGGTGTTCCAGTATGATCTTTTCAATGTTGTTCGGATAGACATTGAAGCCCCCGATCAAAGCCATATCCTTCTTACGATCCACAATATAAAAATAGCCGTCCTCATCCATGCGGGCGATATCTCCTGTATAGAGCCATTGCCTACCATCGATTTCCCGCAGGGCTTGTTCGGTTTCTTCTTCCATGTTGTGATAACCAACCATCAGATTTGGCCCATACAAAACCAGTTCGCCGACTTCACCAATTGCAACATCGGTGACTTCATCATCCAGGCTAACAATGCGGGCTTCAACACTGGGCAGCGGTACACCAATCGATCCGGTACGAACTTCACGATTCACCGGATTACAGTGAGTGGCTGTTGGGCATTCACTCATACCAAAACCCTCACGCAGGCTCGCACCACTCAGACGCTCAAACTCGCGTTTAACAGTGGGTGGCAGCGGCGCCGACCCACTCACACATAGATGGATTGAAGTCAGAATGGCTTTGCCAGATTGCACATCAGGATGATTGTTGATGGCGTTGTAAAGCGCAGGTACACCATGAAACAAAGTGGGCCGCAGTTGGTGAATAACATCAACTACATCATCAATATCCCGCGCATTCGGAACCAGCACGATTCGTGCCCCTAGCTCAATACCGACACTGAGTACCGCCACCATTCCAAAGACATGGAACAACGGAATCGCCCCTAACATAACCTGCTTTTCGCCAGGGATGTTATCAACATCCAGGAAGGCTTTCTGCTGGAGCGAATTGGAGACTAATGCCCGATGGGTTGACATCGCTGCTTTCGAGATGCCGGTTGTGCCACCCGTATACTGGAAAATTGCAATGTCATCTGGCGTTACCTGTACCTGCGGTTTCTGGCCTGCATATTGGGTCAGGACATCCTGGAACCAATGATCGCCAGATTGTAGCTCCGCCACTCGATGCCCATCTTTGCGCTCGCGGGCAACAGTGAAGAGGAACTTTGCAGTTGAGGATAGGTATTCTTTGATATTGGCAACAATGACGGTTTTGACTTTAGTCTGGGGCTGAATCTTCTTAATCATATTATAGAACAAAGTCAGGCACAAAACGAAAGTGGCATCACTGTCATTCAATTGATGGGCCATTTTGTCTTTAGGATAGGTTGGATTAGTCGCCGCAACAACACCGCCCGCCTTCAAAATGGCGTAGAAGCTCACCACAAAAGCAACCGTATTGGGCATGACCAGAGCAACGCGGTCTCCCTTTTTCAGCCCCATCGCCACCAACCCAGCCGCCAATGTGTCCGACAATTCATTGACTTCACGATAGCTCGTGGTGTTGGCTTGACGGCCTAGCACAGGCAGTTTGGCACTCGTTACCAACGCCACATTCTCAGGTTTGGCTCTAGCGCTGGCACAAAGAAAATCCGGCAGCGTAATGTCCGGGACATCAATCTCAGTGGGAACACCCACATCATAAAACTTGACCCAGGGTTTGTCAGCATATGTAACCATTTAGTTTGATCTCCTTAAAGTAATTTTGTCTTTCTCTATGACACAATTATAACTTAACTCTCATCCGAAGCACGCCACGAATCCGGCAACCGGGTCACATTTTCCTCTTTATCCAGGCAAACGTGTAAACTTTCCCTGATCACAAGAGGTCATTCATATCAAAATTGAGGATTTCATAGGCAAAGGTCACACCTACTTGAACTCACGGTAAGATCGCTTCTGTTACAAAAGGTTGTCCATGAAATCTGCCTTGAGGTAAATCGAATCTACCTCTAAGATTTTATTAAAGGAATGACCTGGTAAGCAAATGCAAACTCAGCAAACAGGCAAATATGGGGAACAACTCGCAGCACAATATCTAGAAAGCCAGGGTTATACAATCTTGGCGACCAACTGGCGCTGCAAACAAGGCGAAATTGATATTATCGCTCAATTGAACGAACGTTTAGTCTTTGTCGAAGTCCGTACCCGCCATGCAACGTCAACCGAAACAGCTTTCGCCAGTGTTGATAAAAACAAGCAAGATAAGATGCAGCACACCGCCCTCACCTACTTAGTTGAGCACGAACTTGAAGACTCGCCCTGGCGCATTGATGTGATCGCAATTGCCCTCCACCATTATGGTACACCCCTTATTGAACATGCGGAGGATGCGCTTGGCTGGTAACTTACTGGTCATCCTCGGCCCTACTGCTGTTGGCAAAACTCGGTTGGCGATTGCCATCGCGCAGGCTCTGAAAGGTGAAATCATCGGTGCAGATAGTCGCCAAATCTACCGTTATCTGGACATCGGCACAGCCAAACCAACACCTGAAGAGCGTCAGCAAGCACCCCATCACCTGATTGACATGGTTGATCCTGATGAAGAGCTTTCACTCAGTATTTACCAAGAGATGGCCTACAACAAAATTGATGACATTCTGAAGCGCGGGAAACTGCCCCTGCTGGTCGGCGGCACAGGGCAATATATCACGGCTGTCACTGAGGGCTGGTCGATTCCAGAAGTCCCCCCCAATCCAGCCTTGCGCGAAGAACTCCAGGTATTTGCAGAGGAACACGGCACACAAGCCCTCTACAATCGTCTGTTTGAGACCGATCCAGATGCGGCTGCTAAAATCCACCCAAACAATATGCGTCGCACCATCCGCGCCCTGGAAGTTTGCATCGAAACAGGCCAAAAAATGAGCATTCTCCAGCGCAAAAAGCCGCCGCCCTACACGCTCATGGAACTTGGCCTGACAATGGAACGTCATACGCTTTATGACCGTGCCGACCAGCGTGTTGGTTTAATGCTGCAAGCCGGTTTCCTGGATGAAGTGCGCGAAGTGCTTGCGATGGGGTATACCCGCGATTTACCGGGTATGTCGGGCGTGGGCTATGCACAACTGGCAGCGCATATCCTGGATGAGATCGAACTGGAGGAGGCCATTCGCAGCACCAAGACCGCTACTCATGCCCTCATCCGGCGTCAATATACCTGGTTTCGTGGACACGATAACAACATCTTGTGGCATAATGTAGAAGAGACCGACAGCGAAACTTTGATCGAACTGTGTGATCGCTGGTTAAATGGGTAGTCAATAATGCGCTTTTTGAACTCAGCCGAGAACCCAAACACACTGGCAGGGATTGCCCTGCTCATCCTGCTCGCTGTCTTCGCTGGACCAACTGTGTTCCCAGAAGTCATCAAGGATACCTTTTCTTTCATCAATGCTACCGAAGGCCCACCCTGCCACACCTTACGTGATGGTAAAGGCCGCACCAACCATCAATCCTTGATTGGGCGGACAGTTAGTACCGGGAGTGATTCACCGATTAGCCTATCTGTGCGTACAGGCGGTGTGAATAACAACGGAGAATTTAAAGTCACTGTTGTGGTCTCCAACAACTCGTTGGGCACGGTACCGATCCTAGTGACAGAAGGGCAACTCATCACTAACCCGACCCAGCCATCGAGTGGTTTTGGGGTGGTCGTCAACAGCACGGCCCCTGTACCCAATATTGGTGAAAACGTCGGCAGCTATCCCGAAAACCGGCTTCGCCTGTTGGGGCCGCGCCAGATTTGTGTCCACGAAGTCAATGTACCCTCCGGTCAGGTTTCGCCCAACATCGTCGAAGCTAATTCGACTATTAAGGCATTCTATCGCAATAACACCCAAGGCGTCGCCACCTCCACCGACACTCGCCCCGCGATCTATTCTGATCAAGGATTGTGGACAGGCGTGGTTGAATCACCCGTGATTAGCGCGTCTGCAATAATTCAGTGATAATATAGAAGTTAAGCTTGCACGTTAAGAAAGGCGTGTTATGTCGGAAGAAAGAACAATCGATCATCCTATCCTAACTGTCATTGAGGGCAAATATAACAATCAGTATTGGGTCTTAGACAAACCAGAGATGACGCTTGGGCGCGATGAAGTGTGTGATATTGTCGTACCAGAGCGCCAGATCTCACGCCAGCATTTGCGCCTGTACAAAGACGAGGATCGTTTCTTCCTCGAAGACCTAGCAAGCAAAAACGGAACCTGGATCAACGGTCAGCGTTTGCAGGGTGACCACGAGATTTTCGACGGTGACGAGATTCATATTGCGCTGGCAATTCGGCTGCGTTTTATTGGCTCTGGAGCAACTGCACCCCTGCCGTTTGAACTCCCCGCGCATATTGGTGGCAGACTACGCCTGGATCGGGAATCGCGCCGGGTTTTCCTGGGTGATGATGAAATTGATCCCCCCCTGAGCGTGCCACAGTATCGGCTGTTGGAACTGCTCTATATCAATGATGGCGGAGTCTGCACCCGCGATCAGATAGTTGAGGCGGTCTGGCCTGATGTGATGGGGGGAGGTGTGAGCGAACAAGCCATTGATGCACTGGTACGCCGCGTGCGGGAGCGCCTGGCAGTGCAAGACCCTGATTTTCAATACATCATCACCGTGCGTGGGCACGGCTTCCGTCTAGACAATCCAGAGGAATAGCCCATGGAAACTGTTCAACGAATCCTAACGTACAGGGTGGACACCCTTACATCATAGGAACAGGCATTACTCTCTCGATGGACACATTTTCTTCACTGGACTTCAAGAACTATTTCGCCATCAAGGCACTACCCAACTCACACATTTTGAGGAGCATCCGTAGAATACGATTATCGACCATCAACATGCTGCTAGAACTGGCAGCGTGGATTTCGGCTAAGGTGGGTCATGTACAGGGCTTATTATCACATTGATGTGTTGGGAAAAGATGGTGTGGATGTTGTCGATGCTTTATGCGAAAATAATGGCAAGTTTGCGATTCAGCGCAAATTGCCCAGAATAGAGATAGGTGACCTGCTGGTCATAGACGTACGATGGTCGTTTACGTCCAGCAGAACTTCTGTTGCATGATGATGGCAAAGAGAAGCTCCACAAACCATTGATGACTACTTTGCCAACCTGAACTTTGAACCGGATATACGGATATGACAATACCTACCTTAACCGACATCTTAGCCGCGGAGCGCCGTATCTACCCCTATCTACCTGTCACCCCTCTATACACCTATTCTGGCATTAATGCCCTGATTGGAACAGAGGTCTACATCAAGCACGAGAACTATCAGCCTGTAGGAGCCTTCAAGGTGCGCGGTGGGATCAATCTGGTTTCGCAGTTATCCAAGTCAGAATGCCAACCCGGCGTGATCGCAGTCTCAACAGGCAATCATGGACAATCTGTCTCATTTGCAGCACAATTGTTCGGCATTAAAGCACGCATCGTTGTGCCAGAAAACGCCAATCCGGGCAAGGTCGCTGCGATGCAGGGCATGGGTGCAGAAGTTATCTTTCATGGCGAGCGATTTGACGACGCCCGCATGCATTGTGAAGCACTCGCCAACGAACATGGCTACCGCTACATCCATTCCGGCAACGAACCACATTTAATCGCCGGAGTTGGCACTTACACATTGGAAGTCCTACAAGCCCAACCGGACATCGACACAATCATTGTACCTGTTGGTGGCGGAAGCGGTGCATGCGGTACAAGCATCACCGCCCATAGCATCAACCCTAAGATTCGGGTGATTGGTGTACAATCGAAGCAGGCACAGGCAGCCTATCAATCCTGGAAAACACGCACCATCACCGAAGCTCCAAACCAAACTATTGCAGAGGGCTTATCGACTGGCGTCGGCTTCGAACTGCCCCAACAGATCATGTGGGAGCAACTGGACGATTTCGTGCTGGTGAACGACGATGCAATTCTACAGAGCATCGTCTGGATGCTCGAACACGCTCATACCCTGGCGGAAGGCGCGGGTGCCGCTGCCCTGGCGGCAGCCTATATGCTGCGTGAAAAACTCCACAACCGAAAAGTCTGTCTCATTTGCTCCGGTGGCAACATTTCCCTGAAAACATTACAACGAGCGCTCAATGGCAAAACTCCAAGCAACACCTGAACTCATTGAAGGCATTCTAAAACGCATCCCGGAAGGGTTCATCCATCAGCGGTATCTCAATCGACGCATCCGCATCCACCATAAGAACGCTAGCATCCATGACATGCTGCAACCGACTTCGGTTGATCTACAGGATAAGCATTTCTATGACTCATCACGGATACATCCACAGCAGATCAACGACTTAAAAACCTGGTG
Source organism: Phototrophicaceae bacterium (assembly GCA_965223785.1). Taxonomy (GTDB): domain Bacteria; phylum Chloroflexota; class Anaerolineae; order Aggregatilineales; family Phototrophicaceae; genus CBDCXN01. The sequence continues at coordinate 5,323,870 of OZ245017.1, forward strand.
TCAACCAGAACTGCCCCCCATTGGGAAAGATGGGACATTTCAGGAAATGGCGATTCCTGAACGGGCTGCCTTGCGTGAAGAGCAGATTAGCGCCCTACATGACCCAATCTCACAGGAAATTGTACAGGCCATCTCAGCAACCCCCGGCTACATCTCTACAAACGAAATTTGTCAGTCGCCTGACGATCAACTGGCATTAGAAGACCTCCTGGATACAGGCATCCTACTAGAATTCGACGATTTTGTTTATGATCCGCTGCGGGTAGGTGAACGGACAATGGAAGTGGTCGTCCGCCGACATGAACTAGAACCTGTGCGGCAGGAAATCGCCGAGTTTATCACTTCAAAACCAGGACAAACGGCTGCTCGTGAGGAATTAGAGCAGAAGTTCTCAGCAAAGATGCTAAACGAAGTCATACAGTTAGGGGGCTTCAGCAACTTCAGCGTCAAAATCAAGGGACGACAAGAAACTGCCCAATGGATCCGGCTCAAAGGCAGCGATCAGGCTCAAGCGCAGGAAGCTGCTGAGGAAGCGGCACAAATACCAGACGACGCATGGCAAGAAGCCCGACAACTAACAAGGGATACACTGCGCAGTGGCGCACGCGATGGGGCAAGCTTGCGGATCCAGGTCATCGCCCGATCCTATACAGTCAACCGGGCTGCCAAAGATTTAAAACTCAAGCAGAAGACAATTGAAGCTGCCATCACAGACGGGCATTTGGCGGCATTCACCGACCCCGAAGATCGCGTGCGGCTACCGGCCGAGCAAATTGAAGCCGCTAAGCAGGATATCGACCAACACGAGCAAATCGCAGGCTATGAAACGCTGCGCGTGCGTGATATTGCAACAGCATTGAGCATAAGTTATTCAACAGCTCGGCGTAAACTTAAGCGCATTCACATTGATCATACTAATCCAGAATGGCGTGAAGTACGGGGGCGCTGGTTGCTTCCAGACTCTTATTTTGAGTTCCGTGAGCTTGTCAAAACACGCATTGAAGAGAAGCGTGCAGCGCAAAAAGCCAAACGTGAAGAAGAAGAACGCCGCATCCGGGAAGAGATGAAACGTGAACGTAAGCGTCAGGAAGAACTGCGGACACGCCTGGTCGCCGCTTTTCCATCTTGGCGACATGAACGACGCGTTGATCAGCATATCTCGCTACACATTGGCCCACCCAACAGTGGTAAAACTCACGATTCGCTGAATGCGTTGACGGAAGCACAAACCGGTTGGTATCTCGCCCCGTTACGTTTACTCGCCCATGAGATCTTTGACCGCCTGAATCAGCGTGGCGTCCCGTGTAATTTGCTGACGGGCGAGGAGCACATCCCAGTGGAAGGTGCATCTATCACCGCTGCCACTATCGAAATGTTTAACCCCCATCGTAGCGGCAATTGTGTTATCATCGACGAAGCCCAGATGTTGGCAGACATTGATCGTGGCTGGGCCTGGACACGCGCTTTGATGGAATCCGAATCACCGGAGATTCACGTCATCACGCCCGAACCAGCCCAGAACTTGATTACTCAGCTGGCGGATGCTGCCGCAATTCCAACGACTCTACATCAACATCAACGCCTCGCCCCCATCAAAGTCGCAGACAATCCCTGGCCCTTAGAAGATATGCCGCCGCAGACGATCCTGGTTGCGTTTTCGCGTCGGATGGTACTTCAACTCAAAACAGATCTCGAACACATGGGGCGCACCGTGTCGGTGGTGTATGGTGGTTTGCCCCCAGAAGTGCGCAGACGACAGGCAGATCGCTTTGCCGAAGGCGCAACCGAGATTTGTATTGCGACCGACGCGGTAGGGATGGGGTTGAACCTGCCTGCCGATCAGGTCTGTTTCTTTGAGATTGAAAAATATGATGGGCAGGATATTCGGCTACTCACACCGACAGAAGTGCATCAGATTGGGGGACGTGCCGGGCGCTATGGCATCAGCAAATCAGGTGAGATTGGCGCAACAACTGCCAAAAACCTGAAACAGATTCGACACTTGTTCAATACACCGCCAGAAGAGCTCGCTTATGCTCATGTCGCGCCCACTGTTGAAGATCTGGAAATGATTCCCGGTACATTAGCTGAACAACTCGAACAATGGGCAGCACTGGAATCTATCCCAGATTCGTTGCGTAATGTCCTCAAGACAGCAAATCTAGCGGAACGGGTGGAGTTGGCAAGGATGTTGACCGACGCGGAAGTGGATCAGCTTGGAATTTCGGCTGCGTTAACACTTGTCAACGCCCCAACACGACAATCCAGCCGTGCCTTCTGGTATAGCTGCGCCCAGGCCATTTTGCGAGATCGCTACCTCCCGCTGCCGCCACCCGCCCCGACACACATCAAAGGTGGGCGTGACTTGGAAACAACAGAACAGTGTATTGCCTGCGCGGATATTTACTTGTGGCTGTCGCATCGACGTGAGTTCGGTGAATTTGGTGAACGTCAGCAGGAAGTGCGTGCCGAACGCATGGAATGGTCAACCACGATTGACAAAGCATTATTGGAAAAGCTCATTATTATCCGCCAATGTTCGCGCTGTGGCAAAGAACTCCCGCGTGATCATCGCTATGCTATCTGCAATAATTGCTTTCGCCGCAGACGGTCTTGAAGAAAAAGAGGGAACTCATTGAAATTGGTGGCAACAAACATCATACCCCCCAAATACAGAACGTGTGTTCTCCCAAATGCTCTGTTCTGTGCTATAATAAATACATCTGTTCATTTCACCCAGAATATCATGTCTCGCTCTTATACCCTTGCATGCCAACACCCCCTTACTAACAGGCGTCCCGGAACACACCCTGTATACCTCGCCAACTAGGAAATTGCCGCCGAAAAAAGTTGACCGGCGGCGGCAACAAAAGCAATATGAAAAAGAGAACGAAAATGAAGAAGACACCACAGCCGTCTAGCACCCAACCAAACCCGCCAGGTCGCTCAGTCCCCCTGGCAGCCAGACTGGGATCTAGAATAGATTCAAAGTGTTGTGTTGTGACGGGCACGTTCTATAATCAGGGCATTTATTAGAGACAATGTGGAGAATACTTCATGTCTGCACTTCATACCGACGCAGTTAACGCCCTAGTTTATGGCGATCATGGTGCACCGTTTGATATTCTCGGCCCCCATCCTCAAGACGACAAGAGAACCATCATCCGGGCATTGAACCTAGCAGCCAAAAACCTGGCTGTAATTGACAAAGCAACAGGCACTTCGCATGACATGACCCGCCTACATCAACAGGGTTTGTTTGAGGCGGAAGTCCCCTTTACTGATTATCAACTGGCAGCAGATGATGGCCTGCCTTATGACGACCCTTATGCCTTTAAACCTATTCTGACAGACTATGACCGTTACCTACTGGGCGAAGGCCGCCACCTGGAAAGCTATGATCGGTTGGGCGCACATATGCGGAAGATTGACGGGGTAACAGGCGTTCACTTCGCCGTATGGGCACCCAACGCGCAGAAAGTCAGCGTAATCGGCGATTTCAATCAGTGGGACACACGATCTCATCCTATGCGTTTGCATGAGGGCATCGGCATCTGGGAGCTTTTCATTCCTGGTCTGGATTACGGCACAATCTACAAGTATGAAATTCGCTCTCGCTTCAACATGTTCCGTGCCGAAAAGACCGATCCCTATGGCTTCCAGTTTGAAGTTCGTCCCAAAACAGCCTCCATCGTCGCTGATATAGACTCTTATCAGTGGCATGACAATGCGTGGATGGAAGCACGTATCGCACAGGACTATTTCAAGCAACCTATATCCATCTACGAAGTGCATCTTGGCTCTTGGCGGCATGACGCCGATGGCCGCTACCTGACCTATCGACAACTAGCGGATCATCTGGTGCAGTATGTGAAAGAGATGGGCTATACCCATCTTGAACTGATGCCTATCGCTGAACATCCATTTGATGGCTCTTGGGGCTATCAAGTGACAGGGTATTTCGCGCCGACCAGCCGTTTTGGAACCCCACAAGACTTCATGTACTTTGTCGATACCTGCCACCAGCACAACATCGGCGTCATCCTCGATTGGGTCCCAGCCCATTTCCCTAAAGACGGGTTCGCCCTCAGCTATTTTGACGGCACACATTTATACGAACATTCCGATTCGCGCCGAGGCGAGCATCCCGATTGGGGTACATATATCTTCAACTTTGGCCGCAACGAAGTCCGCAACTTCCTCATCTCCAACGCCATCTTCTGGCTCAAAAAGTATCATATTGACGGTCTGCGTGTGGATGCAGTCTCTTCAATGATTTACCTGGACTTTGGCCGGGAAGAAGGCCAATGGTTGCCCAATGAACACGGTGGCAACGAAAATATCGAGGCACTGCAATTTCTACAAGAATTCAATACGGTTGTGCATACCGAATGCCCTGGCACAATTACGGTTGCTGAAGAATCGACTTCGTGGTCATTAGTTTCGCGTCCGACCTATGTCGGTGGGTTGGGATTTACGTTCAAGTGGAACATGGGTTGGATGCACGACTCACTCTATTATCTCAAGCGTGACCCGGTACATCGCCGTTATCATCATCACATGATGACCTTCTCCTTGATGTATGCTTACAGCGAAAACTTTGTTTTGTCCCTGTCCCACGATGAAGTTGTCCATCTCAAAGGTTCAATGATGGAAAAAGCACCAGGAGATTGGTGGCAAAAATTCGCCAATTTGCGGGCGTATTATGGCTATCAGATGACCCATCCAGGCAAAAAGCTGGTGTTCATGGGTGGAGAATTCGGTCAGTGGCGCGAATGGGACGAAAACCGCAGCTTAGATTGGTTTTTGCTGGACGAATTTGAAACCCACAATCAGCTACAAAGCTGGGTTCGTGACCTGAATCACTTTTATCAGCAGGAACCAGCCCTCTACGAATTAGATTATGATCCAAAGGGCTTCCGCTGGATTGACGCCGATGACGCCGACCAGAGTGTCTACAGCTACATTCGCTATGACAGCAACGGCAATTTCGTGGTCGTGGCTCTCAATTTCACTCCTGTCCCCCGCGAAGGTTATCGCATTGGTGTCCCACATCTGGGATACTACGCCGAACTGATGAACAGCGATTCCAGCATCTATGGTGGAAGCAACATCGGCAACGAAGGCGGCGTCCAATCCAAAGATCAACCCTGGCACGGACTGGATTACAGCCTTTCGTTGACACTGCCCCCTCTGGGCTTTCTGCTGCTCAAGAAACAGGATTAGTCGTCACATCCAGATAATCCTGACGGACACGATCTTCTGACGTGATCTCCAAGATTTCAAGCATCCGCTGGATCCCATCAGCCTTGTGTTGCGCATCAGTCAATGACCAGGTACGGGACTTGAGTTCAATGTAAGTCTCGCTCGATCTCGGCTTAAGCAATTGGTCAACATTGACATAATATAGCACACCCTGAAAATGGATATGCCAGCGCATCCGTTCCTTGTGGAGTTCATGGATTTCCGCGCCTTTGAAATACTCGTTATAGAAGCGCAAAGGTCGATCTGCCGGTGCAATAAAGCGTGAGTGCGAGAGCAGCACCGCCGAGTCAAATTCACGTTCTTTCGTGGGCATAGTATAAGTCAGACGGGAACGGACCTCACCCACTGTACCATCGGACGCAATGTTATCATCCTCACGATAGCGCACGCGGCTATCATCATCAAAAATAAAGTAGGTATCATACTGCCGATAGCGCACGTCACGCAGGACCGCCACATCTGGGTGCTCCAGCAGCTGATCCATCTTGGCTGTATCCGAGAAGATCGCTTTGACCTGTACCTCGAAACTCTCTGCCCGTTCCACGCCGCCAACTGCCAACAGCTTACTCAAGACATCGCCCTCATGGGCGGCTAAGAACTTATCGACCTCGACAGCATAGGCGCGTGCGCCCGCCATCACGTCATCAACATCAATCGTCAGGAGTTCTCGATCTTGCATCAGCCATTGTCCATGACACATAACGTGCGCAACATCCGTGCTTTTAGCAGCATAGACAATTTGGGAATAAACCGAATCAGGATCGCGGTGAAAATGAGGGAAATTATGCAAGGTGTTGTTCTCAACAACAATCATGTCCGCATATTTGCCGCTTTCAAGGGTGCCCGTCTTATCCCCGATAAACAATGCCTCAGCGCCCTGCCGCGTTGCCATCAACAGCGCTTGTTTGGCAGGTAAGGCCGTTGGATCGTTGCTGGCGGTCTTGGCTAACATCGCTGCTAGCCGGATTTCCTCGAACATGTCCAAGTCATTGTTGCTGGCTGGTCCATCCGTCCCAATACCAACGATCAAGCGGTTGTCAAGCATCTCCTTAATCGGTGCGATGCCACTGGCAAGCTTGAGATTGCTGCTGGGGTTATGCGCGACGGTCGTATCGTGTTCATAGAGCGTTTGCATGTCACTATTGTTGATGTGGACACAATGGGCAGCAAGCACTTTGGCATTGAACAAGCCCGTTGTCCGCAGCCAAGGCACAACCCGCATCCCATATGCCTGGAAACTGTTGTCTTCCTCCTGCTCCATCTCCGACACATGGATCAAGACAGGCACATCGTATTGCATCCCAATTTGCGCACAGTGCTTCAGCAGTTCTTTCGTACTAGAATAAGGTGCATGGGGGGCAACAGCAGGCGTAATCAAGGGATCATCGAGCCATTTCTCGATGAATTCACGGGTATAAGCCAGACTATCCTCATAGGATTCGGCATCCGGCGCGGGGAACTTGAGGATGGTTTGCCCCAACACACCCCGCATCCCAATCTCAGCAACCGTTTGCGCAATTACAGATTCGTGGTAATACATATCTGCAAAGGTAGTGATGCCGCTGCGGATCATTTCGGCACATCCCAGCTTTGTACCCAGGCGGCAGAATTCTGGGCTGACAAATTCACGCTCTGTTGGCATAATATAGCCCATTAACCAGACATCTAGGCGCAGATCATCCGCCAATCCGCGCAGCAATGTCATTGGAACATGTGTGTGCGCATTCACCAAACCGGGCAATATATAGTGATCATGACAGTCCAGAACACGCTCGGCAGCGTGGTCGGCTAGAATATCGTCTGTTGTGCCAACAGCGATAATTTGAGCATCCTTAACAGCAACTGCGCCATCCAGGAAGACATCAAACGCCGTGTTCATTGTCACAATCGTTGCATGGGTTAGAATTATATCGACTGTTTGCAAGGCAACCTCCATGATTAATTTGATACCGACCCTATCCAGGAGACACACATGATCAGGCGTTTAGGTTCCATCTCATCCCTGTTGTCTCTCTCGATCCTGATGCACGTTGAAGCCGCCAGCATCGGCGTATTTTTTGTTCAATCACTCCGATACTTAATCGGTAGTTTGTATTCACGTATCGCCAGCGCCTTGTTACATCCTGCTCTCAATCCCGACCTGATTGACCCAGCCCTGCCCGGATTGGTTGATCCAACAACGGTGAACAATGAGCTGACCTTATTATTTTATGTAATCCTCTTGCCCCTCATCACGATTATTGTGGGCAGGCTGCGTTGGGTGATTGTGCTGGCAGCGGCCATGACCGTTGCTGGACGTTATCTGATGATAGGAGATGATAGCATATCTCCTATCATCGGGTCGATAGCCACCCTGGGCGGCAGTTTACTTTATATTTCGATGATGGTACAGCATCGTGCCCGCACCTTGCCGACCTTGTTCATCATGGGCTTCAGTATTGATCAATTGTATCGAGCTTTTGGCGATACGCTCGACCCATCCTGGACAACCGACTACACCTCGACCCAGCTTATGGCCTCAATTGCTGTCCTGATTCTGTCATTTATCACGGTGTTTCAACAAGTTATACAACAGCGCCAAGGAGAAACACCGGCCGTTTCGCCAGATGAAGGTTTGATGACGTTATGGGGCGGCATTGGTATGGGGGCCCTGCTGTTTCTGCAACTATCGCTACTGGCCCTACCGAACGCCATCGCAGGTCGCGCTCAAACTGGTTATGTTCTGATCGTTCCGTTGACAATGGCGGCGACCATGCTGCCACTTGTACCAACCATTCGTGGACGTGCCAGGGCCTTCATCGGCCTATTCGACAGTAGCGTGCGCGGTTGGGTATGGATGCTACTGATTATGCTGCTAGTGATTCTTGGCGTGCGGCTGGAGGGCGTCATCGCAGGTGTCGCGTTGATCTTGTCACAATTTTTGACTAGTATGTCTTGGTGGTGGTTGACTCGTCCGCGTACCGCCAAAGAGCATAATTTGGCCGGACTGTGGATCATCTTCGGTACTGTACTCTTGAGTATTCTGCTGGTGTTTGACGTCTTCACCTATGAATATGCCTTTGTGCGCGACTTTGACACAGGGGATCTCTCATTCCTGAACGACACTATTCCCCCTCTGCTACGTGGCTTTCGCGGTCTTGGTATTGTCATATTGCTGCTCAGTGTGTTTATTGGCATGCTGCCTATTGTTCAAACCCGGCAACGCATTGCCTGGACTGGTGGCAGATTGCTGCATTCGGTGGTGATGTTGATTGTCGTTGCTGTATTCACCCTGAGCGCCACCAACCTTGCACAGCCGCCCGTTGTCCAGGCCGTCATCAATCCGGAAACCGTGCGTGTCAGTACCTATAACATTCACGCAGGGAACAACGAGTTTTTTTACAATGATTTGGAGGCGATCGCCCAAGCGATTGAAGCCAGTGGCGCGGATGTTGTCTTGCTTCAAGAAGTGGAAGCGGGCCGACTGACGAGTTATGGAATCGATCAACCTCTGTGGTTGGCCCGACGCTTGAGCATGGATCGGCGCTTTTATCCGACCAATGAAGGCTTGCAGGGCTTAGCCATTCTCTCTAAGATTCCAATTGTATTCGACGATGGAAACTTACTTGAAAGCGTTGGCACTCAAACTGGATTGCAGCGGGTTCAGGTACAGCCAGATACAGGTGTCATTACGTTGTACAATACCTGGCTCGATCCACTAATTGATATAGATGGGTCCCAAACCATTGAAGAATTGGAAAGCAGCCAACAAGCTCAACTTGATCAGATTTTCAGCATCCTTTCCGCCCATCATCCCAACGGTCAACTGGGACGTACTGTCATCGGTGGCACGTTTAATAATGTCCCAGATTCTGCATTGGTCGAACGGATTGGCAATCAAGGCTTTGTCGATCATTTTGCTTCAGGCACATTAGAAACCACAGCGACCTTCTGGCGCACGGGCGAACGGGCACGGCTCGATTACCTATGGACAGCACGACTGACTGTGACAGGCCGGGGTGTTGTATCCTCGAATGCGTCCGATCATCGCATCGCAACGATTGAGGTTCAGATCAGGTAAGGCCAGCGTTTTCTGCTGAGACTTCAATCACGATTTCACCTTTATCGCGCAGATCAAGTGCGCCCTGGGCAGCGGATTGAGCTGCGGCCCGTTTGCTGCGGCCTTGTCCATTAACAATCACGTTGCCGCCCACTCTGACCTCGACAGTGAATTTTTTTTCATGATCTGGGCCATCGGCAGAAATGGTATGGTAAGTGGGTGTGACTGAATGGATGGCTTGTGACCATTCCTGGAATTGGCTACGGGGGTCTTTGGCAATAGCTTCTTCCATGACATCCTTCTGGCGGGCGGTCAGGCGTGGAATGACGAAATCCCGAACAACTTGTAATCCTTGATCAATATATATCGCCCCAATTACAGCCTCGAATGCATCGCACAAGATATTATCGCGCTCGCGTCCCCCGTTGCGGGCTTCACCCTTGCCCATAATAAGGACATCACCAAGTTGCACATCTCGTGCCAGCAACGCTAGTGCTTCGGTCCGTACCAGAGCAGCCCGTAATCGTGTGAGTTCGCCCTCCGGCATGGTTGGGAAGCGCCGAAAGAGCATATCCGCCGTGATAAAGCCGAGAATGGCATCGCCCAGATATTCGAGGCGTTCGTTATCTTCCACATCCTCTTCAATCTGCTCGTTGATGAATGAACGGTGTGTTAGCGCTTGCTCAAGCAACGCCTGGTCGTTAAAGACAATGCCGAGCGATTGTTGAAAGGTCTCTCTATCCATATCAGTCAGATTCGTCTAAAAATCAACGATGAATTGTGCCCGCCGAAGCCAAACGAATTGGACATGACACAATCAATCTGGAGTTCGCGCGCCTCGTTGGGCACATAATCCAGATCACATTCTGGGTCAGGTTCATCCAAGTTGATGGTCGGAGGTGCAACACAATCCCGCAGCGCCAACACCGAAAATACTGCTTCAATCGCTGCGGTCATGCCCATGCCATGCCCTGTCATGCTCTTAGTTGAACTCATTGGAACGTTATAGGCATAATCGCCAAAGGCTGTCTTGATGGCTCGTGTTTCCATCGGATCATTCAAGCTGGTGGCTGTGCCATGTGCGTTGATGTAGTCAATGTCTTGTGGGTTCACCTGCGCGATATCCATCGCCATCTGAATCGCAGCCACCGCGCCTTTGGCTTCGGGTTCAGGAGCCGTCACATGAAACGCATCAGAACTGGCAGCATAGCCGACAAGCTCTGCCAGAACGTCCGCGCCGCGTGCTTTTGCGAATTCATAATCCTCCAGGGTCAACACCCCCGCCCCTTCTGCAAAGACTAACCCGGAACGATTCTTGTCGAACGGTTGCATGGCGCCTTCAGGATCGTCGTTTTTGCGTGAGGTCGCCCCAATTCGATCAAATGCTGCTATACCAATTGGAATGATGGGCGCTTCACCACAACCTGCCACCGCCTGGTCAATCCGTCCCAGTTGAATCTGCTGGTAAGCTAATCCGATGCAGTCCGCACCAGTAGCACAAGCTGATGTGGGTGTATATGACGGGCCATAGACATCCAACTCAATGCTAATCATCGTACTGCCACCATTGGTGATGAGTTGCGGAATACCAAAGGGCGTCACCCGACGCACATCTCCTGTATCATGCACCAGAATAGTCTGGTTATGAAAACTTTCCACGCCGCCGACAGCCGACCCCACGAACACCCCGGTACGTTGGCGGTCTTTATCGCTCAGTTCCCAGCCCGCTTGTGCCAATGCCTGTCTTGCAGCGGCATAGGCGAACAACTGGTAACGATCATGCCGACGAATGGCTTTGGCGGGCAGATACTCCTTCACATCCCAATCCAAAACCTCTGCTCCGATTTGAACGTTATGCTCGCTGGCATCATAGCGCGTCAATTTACGCACACCACTTTTCCCGGCTACAATAGCCTTCCAGGCTGTTTCGACTGTGTGACCAACTGAAATTATGATACCCAGTCCAGTCACAACGACCCGTCTGGACATGCTTGCTTCCCTCCAGTTTTCTACTCTATTTCTTCTATATCATCGGCGGTTGGTGTGTATTCGCCTTCAATCCAGGTTGTGCCATCCGAACGGATCTCTTTTTTCCAGACAGGGACAATTTCCTTAAGGCGATCAATCCCAAAACGTGATGCTTCAAAAGCACCATCATCTCGATGGGCAGCGGAGCAGGCAATTAAGACCGTGTTGTGCCCCCCACTTAACTTGCCAATGCGTTGCAAGATGGCAATACCTTGCACTTTAGGCCATTGTTCGCGAATTTCAGCGGCGACCTGCTGCATCTTGGCAAGCGCCATGGGCTCATAAGCTTCATATTCGAGATATTTCGTGACAGGTAAATGCCCTGTTTTGCTCGTTTTCTCACGAACGATTCCACTAAATAAACACACAGCACCTGTCATAGGTGTCGTAATTGCTTCGATAATCTCATCATGATTGATGGGATCCTGCGGCAAACGGAAGATCTCTGGTTGGTCAGCGCCGCCGCTGACCGGTGGGAAAAACGCCAGTTCATCGCCATCCTTGACCGGATCATCCCCAAAAGCGAATTCTTGATTAACCGAGGCAATCGCTACTTTGACGTTCTCATCCATATCTGGGTAACGCTCGGCAAGTGCAGCCCGTACCTCATCAACTGTTGTCGATTCTCGCGGCAGATCAAGTTGCACCTGGGATGATCCGGCAATTTCTCTTAACGTTGCAAACAGCAGGATGTCGACATTCATGCGTCGGCTCCTATGCTATAATCACCGTGCACACCACCCCGCTTTTCTACCAAACCGATGCTGCCGATCTGCATTCCACGATCAACTGCCTTCGCCATGTCATAGATAGTCAAGGCTGCAACACTCACTGCTGTCAACGCTTCCATCTCGACACCCGTCTTGCCAATTGTGTGGGCTGTAGCCTCAATCCTAATCTGGTTCGTTTCCTCATCCATTTCAATATCAACGCGGATTTTTGTCAATGGGATCGGATGGCAAAGTGGTACCAATTCGGATGTCCGTTTGGCTGCCATAATCCCGGCAATCCGCGCAATCGTTAGCACATCACCCTTCTTCACCGTGCCAGCTTGAATGAGTTGTAAGGTTGCTGGCTGCATCGTCACGCTGCCACGGGCAACTGCGACGCGCTCACTGTCAGGTTTCGCGCTTACATCCACCATATCGGCTCGCCCGGAGTCATCCACATGAGTTAATTTGTTCTGCATAGATCACGCCTGTTCGTCATTGTTTCGTCCTTAGGGCATTATACCCTACCGTTGTGTTGACTGGAATCGCCGGGTATACTTTCGCAAGTCGAAGATGGGAGGCAGCACGCTTGGGCATTTTCAACCGGGGTCTATCGAAAACGCGGACTTCATTTTTCGGACGTATCGCCAATATACTTGGCAATACTGAGATTGATGACGACACCTGGGATGATATTGAAGCCGTTTTGATTCAGGCTGATCTGGGTGTTGAAACGACCGTGCAAATCCTCGAAACGTTGCGATCACGCGGCATCACCAGAACCGATGACTTGCAAGTTGCCCTACGTGAAGAACTCCAGGCGCTACTTCGAGTCCCTCCGCCGCTTAACGTCAGTGGGCGAGACTTATCGATTGTGTTGATCGTTGGTGTGAACGGCAGCGGGAAGACAACATCAATCGCCAAACTTGCCAACCGTCTAAGCAACCGTAAAGTGATACTAGCTGCAGGTGATACCTTCCGTGCTGCTGCCATTGACCAATTGAAAACCTGGGCAGAACGGGTCAATGTGCCTGTCATCGCTAATACTCCTGGTTCCGATCCGGCTGCGGTGGTCTATGATGCGACGGCTGCCGCCAAAGCACGGGACTACAACGTGCTGATCGTCGACACAGCTGGACGCTTGCATACCAACTACAACCTGATGGAAGAACTACACAAGATCAAGAATGTGTGCAGCAAAGTTGTGCCGGATGCACCACATGAAGTGCTGCTGGTTCTAGATGGAACCACTGGGCAAAATGCTTTACAACAAGCCAAAAAGTTCAAAGAGGCGGTGGATGTCACTGGCGTAATCGTCACCAAGTTGGATAGCAGCGCCAAAGGGGGCATGGTCTTCGCAATTTTCAACGAGCTTGACCTCCCCGTCCATTACATCGGCCTAGGTGAGGGTATCTATGATTTGGTGAACTTCAGCCCAGAAATCTTCGTAAAAAGCCTGTTTGATGAAAACTAATGAGGCCCGACTATGAACAAATTACCAGCCTCCAAAACCCCAGAGTCAAGCAAGTCCGCAAACTGCGCGAACGCCGCACGCGCGACCAACTCGGTTTGTTTGTGGTTGATGATACTCGCGATCTGAAGCGTGCCCTGGACTGTGGCTATAGCGCCCAATACTGTTTCTACTGCCCAGAACTCGACTCTAATCCCCCTCCTGAATCCATCCAATACGTCTATGAGACGCCACGTGCCCTCATGGAGAAGGTTAGCTATCGCCAGAATCCATCAGGATTGGTGGCGGTACTGGAGCAAAAACAAACCCATTCCCTAGCAAAACTTGACAACGTAAATTCGCACATTCTGGTACTTGTGAACTTGCGCAAACCAGGCAATATCGGGGCTTTGCTACGGACAGCGGACGCCACCGGATTCCGGGCAGTTATGCTAGCTGACACAGCACCGGATATCTATAATCCGAACGTCATCCGTTCCAGCACAGGTGCTTGCTTTTTGAATAACGTTTATGCCGCATCAACTGTGGAAGCACTCAAGTTCCTAAAAAGTCATGAAATTCCGATTTTAGCAGCCGACGTAGACGGGGATGTATCGCTGTATGAAACGCACTTTATATCCAAAAGTGCGATTGCGCTTGGCACAGAGGACACCGGCCTTGATCCAATCTGGTTGGAAACAGCTGACTATCGTGTGCAAATCCCCATGATTGGCACACTGACCGATTCGTTCAACGTCTCAGCCAGTGGTGCGATTTTCATGTATGAAGCCTTACGCCAACAAATCACGCAAAACGGACTATAATTGAGAAACCCAAAAGGGACAGGTCTGTAAATCGCAATGAACAACGTAACCGATCAACTCAACCAGATGAAGAAGCAGATCAGTAGTCTGATGGAACATCTGGACATTGAAGGCAAAACCCAACAACTGAACCATCTGGAAAAACAAGCGGGCAACGCGGATTTCTGGGATGATCCCGAAACTGCACAGAAAATCATGCAGCGGATTTCCAAAATGCGGAACATGATCGATCCTTGGCAAGCAATTTATCAGCGCATTTCTGATGCTGTTGAACTGAATTCAATGGATGACCCTGGTCTTCTCCCTGAACTCACAGAAGAAACCAAAGTACTGACTATTGAAGTCGAGAAAATGACGCTCCAAGCCATGCTGTCTGGCCCCCATGACCAGGAAGATGCAATCCTAGCGATCCACGCTGGTGCAGGCGGAACGGATTCCCAAGATTGGGCCGAGATGTTAGAGCGCATGTACATCCGCTGGGCTGAGCAAAATGGCTACAAGATTGACATTATTGATCGCAGCGATGGCGAAGAAGCTGGCATTAAGAGTGTTACCTTAAGTGTGCGTGGGGATTATGCTTATGGTTATCTCCGCAGCGAACAAGGTGTTCATCGACTGGTGCGCCTGAGCCCGTTTGACAAGAACAAAAAACGCCATACCTCGTTCAGCAAGGCTGAACTTTGGCCTGATATCCAGGATGACATTGACATCGAAATCAAAGATTCCGACTTGCGCGTCGATACCTACCGAGCCAGCGGTGCAGGCGGTCAGCACGTCCAGAAGAACGACACGGCGGTTCGCATGACACATATTCCAACAGGCATTGTTGTCCAGTGTCAGAATCAGCGGAGTCAGGCACAAAACCGAGAGCGTGCCTTGCAACTGCTCAAGGCGCGATTGTTCGAGATGGAGCAGCAAAAACAAGAAGAAGAGCTTGCTGAACTAAAAGGCGAAAATGTCGATGCAGGCTGGGGCAATCAGATACGATCCTACGTCCTGCATCCCTATCAGGTAGTCAAAGATCATCGCACCAACTTTGAAGTCGGCAACCCAGCATCTGTCCTGGATGGACAGTTGGGAGGTTTGATGGAAGCTTATCTCAAAATGAATATGAGTTAACGATCTAACGCTGAATCCATCCCCAAAGCACCCATTGTCTGTTATATCTGTGGCGGCACGCCGTCTATGCTGACGGCTGGTGAACTCTTGGTGGAGTGTCAATATTGTGGAATGGTCATCCATATCTAACTGGAATACGATACAATCGCTTCAGCCGCCCGTGCCGCCCCACCTAGCGACGCCATCTTGCTCTGGAGGCATGCTGCTGTGCCGCGTACCATGTCATCATGAGCCAGGGCATGTACCCCCTCCCACAACATCCCCTGTCGGACATCATGGGCACTCAGGTTCAAGCCAACTTTGGCCTGGGCAACTCGCCGTGCCTGCACCCGCTGATCAGCGGCATGAGGCACAACAATTTGCGGGATACCATGTACTATCGCCTGATGGGTTGTTCCCATCCCACCATGATGAATGATGATGTGAATATGTGGTAGTACATGATCAAATGGGATCCAATTCAGCACACGTGTACCTTTGGGCAGTGCCGCGATCAATTCCCGCTTCTTCTCTAGCTCAATGGGATTGTAGCCAATCACCACAATTGGCACAATGCCCTCTCGTGCCAACGCTTGTGCGCCCCAACTAAAAAAACCGAGATCGCCTGTAAAGGTTGTGCCCAACGTCACCACACCTAGCAGTACATCTTCCGGCAGTTGGGCGAACCACTTTGGTATATCGCCCTGCGATGGTGTTTTGCTGCCCCCAACGAACAAATTCTGTGGGAGTAAGGTGTCGGCTAGGTACCAATCGGCTGTAAAGTAGCAGACATGCAGATGGGGGCTGATGATGGCAGGTGTTGGCCCTTTAGAGAAATTGATGCCCTGCAAACCAAATTGATCGCATAAGCGGGTGATTCGTTGTTGACTATCCTCACCAAGATCACGCTGCACAGGGAACAAATCCAGCGCGTTCAAATCGTCTTGTGCAGGCCATCCACAAACTATCATTGGCACGCCCAACGCCTCGGCTGCCAAAGCTGACGCGCTCAAGAACGGATCAGTGACAATGGCGTCGGGCTGGCCTATTTCTCTACTCAAGTCGATCAGGCATTGGGTTGCTGTAGCGACAATATCTTCGCTGAGCCAAGTATCCAACGCCCGCTTGTACCGCAGGTTGATGGCTTCCTGTGGCGCAAGTTGCGAAACATTGGGTTGTGGTGGTGGGGGCCAGAGCCAACCTGTCTCCTCAATGGCATGAAACGGCAATCCTCGATTCATGATGGCCTTATCGATAACACGGCCACTCACCCATACGATATCATGCCCTTGTACAACAAGTTCCTGGGCAGTCTTAAGAAATCCACCCCAATCAGTATGACTATAGAGAGGGGCCGAGACAAACCAGAATTTCGCCATATTGATTATTGCTTCCAAGTGAGGGCTGTTTGATCAATGCGCAGAATACTGTAGAGTTTCTGCGCTCGTTCCCAATCCGTTACTGCTTTGTCTTCAACGCCATTCCACGCATAATATTTGCTGCGTAACATGAAGGCATCAGCAGTCAATCGCCTTGAACCACTTTGTTCAGCCTTTTCAACAGCCTCCTGCACAGCCATCTCAAGCGTTGCCCGATCGTTCTGCCGGAGCGCATCGCGTCCCAAACCAATCTGGGCACTGCTGATGAGATCCAATTTTTGTAATTGTCGGCCTATTTTTAGTGCTGCTTCAAACAATGGCTGCGCTTCATCATAGCGTTCTAGCGCGGCCAGTGTATGCCCTTGGTTGGCCTGGAGCAGCGCTTGCCAATAAGGATGGTTCAAGGGTGTCACAATTTCAAGCGCCATCTGATGATACTTGAGCGCTTCTTCATGATTTTTTAAGTGGTCATGAGCTAATCCCAGATTATCGTTCTGTACCGCCATTTGCAGCTTCAAATCTAGATTTTCACTTTGCTGTAAAGCATATGACAGCGTTGCCAACGCCCGCTGTGCCCGCCCTGTCGCCACCAGAAACCAGCCATAGTTGCCGCGTCGGGTAGCCTCCGCATGACGATCTTGAAGCTTCAGGGCGATTTTGATCGATTCGACCAGGAACGACTCTGCTGATTCAATATCACCATGATCAACATATAATACCGCCGCATTGGAGAGAACAATGCCCCGGGTCTCTTCATCATTCACTGAACTGAGTAGCATCAGTGCCTGCTCATAATCCTTCATCGCCTGTTTGATCTGTCCCATCTCTTTGCGGACATTGGCAAGATCACAATACAGGCGTGCCACCCGTGCATGGTCGTGCATCTCAGTATAGAGATTGAGCGCATCTGCCCAGGCATCTATAGCGGCATTGTAATCCCCCCGTCGGATATGGAAAATGCCTATATCTCGATAGATACCGGCTACATCTGATGGAAGGTCGGCCTGCTGAGCATAGTTGAGGATCTGTTTATAAGTTGCTCGTGCTGCATCAAACTGATCCGTCTCTGCTCGTGCCGCTGCCAGATTCCGCATCAATTCCACATAGGAATAATCGGCTGCGGTTATGATGAGATCATCATAATGATCTGCCGCCCGTTCCAGATAGGTGATTGCTTCGTCCACCTGACCCGCTGACCGCAATGCAATACCCAAGGCCACATCAGCCAATAGCTCATCTGCCGGTGCCGCTTGCCTGGCATAATCCAATGCCGCTTGCTGGTCGCCCAATCGTAAGCTGGTTTTGCTCAATCGGCACAATGTCAGGTAGTAGTTGTGCGCTTGCTTATCCGTCTGGGCTTGCACCAATATAAAATGTTTGCGGGCTTCATCAAATTGACCAACTACCATCGCCTGAATTGCCAGTTCTTGCCGCCAGCGTCGTTCGTAATCCTGATAGTGCAGATGCTCTGCAACCCGTAGCGCCCGACCAATCAGGCTGATTCCCTCTTTCTGATATCCTAATACCAGTTTCGTCTGTCCTAACAACCCGATAAACAATGCACTCGTGGAGTAATCGGTTGCGAGTTTGGGGAGTGCTTGTTCAAGTAGATAAGCAGCGAAGTTGGCGTTGTCCTCATCCAAATAAAGTCGTCCCAGATGTGCCTGTGCCAACCCCTCTACAAAGGTCTGCCCACTTTCACGAGCCTGTTTTAACGCCTCATCAAGCTGCTCACGAGCTTGCTCGATTTGACCGTGTTTATAGGCGAGATGCCCAGAACCCACTAAAATCCAGGCACGATGCCCTTCAGACTTATACGTTTGCCACAAATACTCAAGCTGCTCTTCAGCCTGTGACCCATTTTCAAACGTGATGTAGATATCCAGGCGCTCGAAATCAAGCAGGGCTGAAATGTCCGGGTCGTCGAGTTGGCTTGCAAGCGCAGCAGCCACATCAAGCTTGGTGATGGCTTCTTCAAACTGACGGCTGTGCTTCAAACGCTTGGCTTCATCCAACGCGGTCTGAATATCATCTAACTGCCGCTGGGAGGCATTGAGATCGAAACCAACCCATCCTGCAACTCGTTCAATAAGATTCATAACAATACTTGTAGCCCACAATGGTTCGGACTATCATCCCACACATGAACCGTTTCTACCATCCCACAGCATGAACAAATACATCCTACTTCTGAGAAGCAATCCAGGCTTTGCCCTGCTCTGGTCGGCGCAGATCATCAGCCTGACCGGAGATTGGTTCAATACGATTGTTCTCTCTACCCTGGTCGCTCGTTTCACAGACGGTTCAGGATTGGCGGTCAGCCTGTATCTGATGGCGCGATTCTTACCACCTTTGATCGTCGGGCCGTTTGCCGGTGTTCTGGTAGATCGCTTTGATCGCCAGCGTATTCTAGTATTCAGCAATATTGCCCGGACGGGGGTTGTCCTCTTTTTCCTGTTCGCCATGACGCCAGACCATCTATGGCTGATCTATTTTCTGACGATTCTGCAATTCATCCTCTCCGCACTGTTTGAACCCGGTCAATCCGCGATTACACCTTCTCTCGTACCGCGTGAAGATTTAGTACTGGCAAACACATTATCGAGCATCACCTGGTCTGCGATGTTAGCGCTCGGTGCAATCATCGGCGGCATTGTCGCCGCTATCTTTGGCGCTGAACTGGCACTGGTATTTGATGCATTGACATTTGCACTGGCCGCTGGTCTGATTGCAATGATTAAATTTCCAGAGAAGGCACAACAAGAACAAGATGAACAAAGTGAGGAAACGGGCAGCTTGATTGAAGGTCTACGCCACGTCATCAAGAACCCGGCTACTAGCACGATCCTCATGATTAAAGGGGGGGGCAGCATTGGCAACATTGATACACTCATTACCATCTACGCTACGCAGGTCTTCATTCATCAGGTGGATAGTCAACTCTCGCTGGGGATCATGTTCAGTGCTTTTGGACTGGGCGCAGTGATCGGTCCCTTGATCCTGAACCACTTCCATAATGGCTTGGTTGGGCAGATGAGCCGCCTAATTATTGTGGGCTTTGCTTGTAATGTATTGGGATGGCTTCTGATGGGCACAGCCCAATCACTGGTTCCCATCATCACGGCGCTTATCATTCGAGGGATAGGCAGTTCCAGCAATTGGACATATAGCTCGGTTATTATCCAGAAAACTGTGCCAGATCGCTATTTAGGTCGCATCTTTTCACTAGATATGGCAGTCTTCCAATTGATAACTGTTATTAGCATTATCGTCCATGGTGCAATCATTGACCTGCTCACCAACAATGCCCGACTCGATCTTTTCCTACGCGTGCCAGAGGTCATATTTCATGCCGACATTCCGCTACGCTGGGGGGCCATCACGACATCTGAACTGTCTCCGGTAGCATGGTATACAGCAGCGGCGAGCTTTGTGCCGCTTGTTCTGTGGACGTTAGTGGTTATCCACTTTGAATACAGGAAAACAGGCCAACCTGCCGATATAATGTGACATACCGTTAACAAACATTGGGCACTGCCTAATCAAGTCAACTTGGTCTTCCCCGCCCTCAGGATGAGTCAATGCCCTGACTCAGAAAATCGTACGCGCCCTTGCACCTTAAGGCGCAAGAAGTAATAATCGCTTATGTCCCGCCGCTGAAGCATGTGGGTTCTGTGTCATTTGTGCGTAATGGCGACTGCATTTAACACTGAGGATGTTGGATGACCTTTGAGTTTGAGGTGCTTGCAACCGATGGGGCTGCACGTGCGGGTGTGCTTCATACACCACATGGCCCTATACCGACTCCGGTCTATGCCCCAGTTGGTACACTGGCTACCGTCAAAACAATTCCCCCCCGTGATCTAGAAATTGCTGCAGCCTCGCTTGTTCTGGCAAATACCTATCATCTCCATTTGCGCCCTGGCGACACCCGCATCCGCGACCTCGGCGGATTACATCGGTTCATGGCCTGGAACGGCCCTCTTCTGACTGATTCTGGTGGTTTCCAGGTTTTTAGCCTCACCCAAATCAATACGATTGATAACGACGGTGTCACCTTTCGCAATCATATTGATGGCAGCAAACTACGCTTTACACCCGAAGTTTCAATTGAAATTCAAGAAAACCTTGGCGCCGATATTATCATGTGCTTTGATCAGTGCCCTGAACCGACTGACCGTAACATTGTAGAACACGCGGTGAGCCGCACCCACCATTGGGCACGGCGCTGCCGCAAAGCCCATCCAGACGATTCAACCCAGGCCCTGTTTGGTATTGTTCAGGGTGGCATCTTCCCTGACTTACGGGAAACATCCGCAAAGCAACTCCTCGCGCTTGATTTCCCTGGTTACGCCATTGGCGGCCTCGCTGTTGGTGAAACCAAACAACAAATGTATGATACTATTGACGTTACCCGCCCCTTTTTGCCAGATAACAAGCCCCGTTATCTGATGGGTGTCGGCGAGCCTGATGATTTATCGCAAGCTGTTCAACGAGGAATCGATATTTTTGACTGTGTGATGCCCACCCGTGTCGCCAGACATGGCGCAGCCCTCACGCCCGAAGGTCGCATCAACATGCGTAACCTCGTGTATGCTGACCAAAACACCCCCCTACAAACCGATTGTGACTGCTATTGCTGCCAGACTTTCTCCCGTGCTTATTTACGTCATCTGGTTCATGCAAAAGAACTCCTCGGTCACTATCTGCTTAGCTTACACAACATCCGCTTTTTGATCCGCCACATGGAAACTATGCGCCGTGCGATTCTAGAAGGTCGCCTCCATGAATACAACGACACCTTCCTGAAACGCTACCTCCAACCTGCATAAAGCCTATGTCCCGCACAAGACGTACCCTCACCATACTCGCCCTCACCACGACCTTTATGGGTTGCAGCACCCAAACAACCCCAGCGACCACGCCAACCTTGTTGGCCGAACCATTGCGAATTGACACCACCACCGCAACGATGCCCCTGATAATTGACCTGACAACGGCCTATAACGCAGTCCAGCCACGAGCCGTTTTCGATACCCAGGATGCTAATTATCAAACCATACTAAGAAATATGCTCATAGGTGAAACACCGTACTTTATGAGCAATCATATTGCGGCTGATTCTCAACTGTGGGCCGCGCCGATTGCACAAGATGGCATCGCCATTATCGTGCATCCTGATGTGGGCCTGGATAACCTCTCCATGGAAGAACTGCGCGACATTTATCAGGGGCGGGTTGGAAGCTGGCGGCGCGTTGGCGCGGAAACCGGCAATATCACAATTTATAGTCGTGAAAACGGCAGCGGCACTCGTGCCGAATTTGAACGCATGGTGATGGGTCGCCGCCGAATCACAACCCTGGCTCGTGTCGCTATCTCAAGTGAAAATATGATCGTCCGTGTGGCTTCAACACCAGGCAGCCTTGGTTATGTCTCTACGAGTCATGTGGATGATCAGGTCAAGGTGGTCTCAGTTGATGGTATCCTGCCGACAACACAGTCCATTGCGTCCAATCGTTATCCTCTACGATCCATGATCTTTATCGTGGGGCAAGAAGAACCCGAAGCATTTTATCGCGATTTCATCGGCTGGATACAAAGTCCATCGGGGCAAGAAATCGTGGCGGAGCGCTTCACACCGCTATTAGAGGTAAGTAAATAAGACTGCATAAAGCAACCCTATCACCAGAATCCACATCAGCGCCAATGACAAATCACGCACCGTCCGCAGACGATTACGTCGCTTTTCCATCAACATCTCAGATTCACGCAGACGAAACAACGCCCCTGCTGCCTGTACATTGTTGGGGTTAACCCGCAGGACGTTATCCAGGCAAATTGCGCTCTGGTCAATAGAATCAACTGCGACGCTCAACCACAACCATGCATCCTCAAAATCGTTGTAATCCCGGATGAGTTCGCGCAGCATTTGACGAGCATCTTCATAACGATCGGCCTTGACCAAATCAATTGCATCCAGAAGACGATCTATCCGAGTGGGATCATCGGTCATGGAACGGGTCGCACCTGTTGTTGTGCTGTGATGACATTGGTAAACACATCATATTCGTCAATGCGGTCTTCCTGAGGCTCAGGATAGACGCGGGTAAGTTCATTCTTGACACCGTTGAAAAAGCGCATCGTCTTCTCGATCAGGCCATCAGGTCGGTTGGCTCCGCCCTGGCTAACATGACAGGCACTTGCTTCACGCCAGATTTGGAAATAGGGTTTAACATCAACAACACAATGGGCAGGTTCGATGTTAGCCAGAATTTTCATCAGGTTGATGTCTTTGTTGCGGCCCGCTTCTCGTGGATTCTTACCCTTGAACATCATGCTCCAAATGCGGATGCGCAAGTCAATGGTTGGGAAGCGAGTATAGTAGAGTTTTTGGGGTGCATAAGGCGCTTGACCATCCGTGAGATGGGTTTCATCGGCTGCTAATTTGAATGCCTGCGTCGTCGCCTGCTGAATAGCAATATGATCAGGATGTCCATAGCCACCATAGCGATTGAAGGTCAATACAACCTGCGGTTTCACATCCCGGATGACTCCTACAACGCGGCGCGTTACGGCTTCCGGTTCGTGCTGCCATCGATACCATAGACAATCAGGATTCTCATTGTCAGGATTCCCCATCATGCCACTGTCGGTATAGTTCATCTGAATGACTTCTTTAAGGCCCAATAGCTTCGCAGCACAATCCAGCTCAGACAACCGACATTCAGCATGAGATTGATAGCCATTGAGATGTTCGACGTCGATAGTGCCTACATCGCCATTAGTGGCACACAAATAATAAACATCAACCCCTTCATCAACATACTTCGCAATCAATCCACCCAGGCCAAAGCTTTCATCATCCGGATGGGCAAAAGCAACCAAAATACGACGATCAGACATGTACCTATCCCCTCTTCCCCGAAGATCATAACATAGAATTAGACGCATGAGATTGACCGGTTCTTTCCGATTAGTCGAGGATGGGCAGGTCAAACGCTCTGTCGAGGGACAGGCTAAATTACAACAACACACGATAGGAGTACCCCAACACTGACTCCCCCTTTGCAACAGCCAGGCCGGGGCGTATACTTCCCAATCGTGTTTCAACCAGACAATGATTTGAGGTTCGGTTTTATGCGTCGGTTTGGTCTTTTCATTATCCCTGTGGTGGCCTGCCTAATGCTCAATAGTGGGGTGCCGTCGGACATTCATGCCCAGCAGTTTATCACCAACACCCCACAACCCGCGGCCACGTTCGCCACCAACACACCATCTAACCCACTTGTCACGCCAACCAACACCCTCACCGCAACACCAACCCCGACACCCAATGGCCCCTTCCTCTATCCAGAAAATGTCAATTCGTTGACTGGTCTTGAGTATCCGAATGAAGAGGCTATGTTCCGGCGTAATCTGATTGTTAAAATCTCAAACTATCCGCCTGTTGTCCGCCCACAAACCGGGCTTAATGCCGCCGATGTCGTCTATGAGATGGAAGCCGAGGGCGGTGTAACACGCTTTGCCGCCATCTTCCGCACCAACGCCCCAGAACGAGTCGGGTCGGTACGCAGCAGCCGCCTGATGGATCTGGAATTGACGGTGATGTATGACGCGCTGCTGGCCTATTCCGGCACAAGCGAACCCATCCAGGCCCTGATCTTAAGCCAAGATTGGGTCTATCAGACGTTTTCTCCATTAAAAGGCGACAATGAGAATGCCGGCTTTACCCGTGATCCACACCGCCCTGGACTTGATTTCGAGCATACACTGTTCTTGAATACACAAACGCTTTATGATCTGGCAGAACGCCGAAACGTAAACACACCTCGTAAAGCACGGGGGTTCGCTTTCAGCCCGGAACCTGGTCCCAACAATATCCCCGCTAGTGACATTTACATCGACTGGTTTGGGCAGGCTGATGCCCGCTGGCAATATGATGAAGCAGTTGAGCGCTATTATCGTTATACCGATGGCGTGCCCCATCTGGATGCTGCTGAAGACCAACAGATTTGGGTGGATAATTTGATTATCATTGAAGTGCCCCATAACCGCCGCCCCGATTTGTTCCCACAAGGCGCAAACTATGAATCGCTGGAGATTGCGTTGTGGGATCAAGGCCGCGCTTATCTGATGCGTGATGGCACATATTATCAAGGATTCTGGCGGCGCCGCGATGAAAACTTTGGCAGCGCTTTACAAGTTATTTATGGCAACAACGAACCCATCACACTCAAACCGGGGCGCACCTGGGTTTCGGTGGTCCGTGGGCTGGGCAACAACGTTACCATTTCGGAAACTCTGGCGGATATGCCCGCAACAGCTACCAGCATCGCACTCTCTGCCACGCCAACAATCATTGTTCCACAGCCAACCGCGAGCAATTAGCAGTTTGTATCAAAAAAGAGGCATGTCAAAACCAAATGTATTTTCGATAACTCCATCTAATACCGAGTAGATAGATTTTCCGATGGCAAAATCAAACTCAGCCTGTAAGGCCAAATAGCCCTCCCAACGAGGAATGGTGAATTCATCAACACCATGCCGTAACGATACATCAACCAATCGTTTTTCTATCAGGCAGTATCCTGAGGCCACAGCAAGCGCATCACAAAGCTGGATTAGGCGATCATGTATCGTATAATCAATTTGCTCAAGATATGTGGCAATAAAACCCTTCTCATTCGTTGTACAATCCCATGTACCCACAACCATATCAATGTTCTTGATGGGAAAAGAATGCGTTAGACAAATCCGGGCAGCATCCTCAAATCCTTGACTATCCAGAAAACGAAAACCATCCAAGATATGCCGCATACCGGTACGACCTTCGCGTCTGCCAATATCGTGAAGGTAGCCTAAAATATAGGCATCTTCAGGATTCAGATCGGGATGAAAAGCGGCGATAGATTGGGCTGCTTTTGCTACATTGATCGTACAAACAACCCAAGGGCCAGGATTCCGCTGCTCCCCCTCCTGTAACATGGCCATTGCTCGTTCTAAGGTTGGAATCTGCATCACGAGACTGACTTTCACCAACGGTTCATATCCGGAACAATTACGTTGATTTACCAAAGTAAACTTAAGGGGT
This sequence comes from Phototrophicaceae bacterium, assembly GCA_965223785.1. Taxonomy (GTDB): domain Bacteria; phylum Chloroflexota; class Anaerolineae; order Aggregatilineales; family Phototrophicaceae; genus CBDCXN01. The sequence goes on from OZ245017.1 coordinate 5,349,754, forward strand.
AACCTCTTCAATCGGATCCCTCTGGTCTTTGACAGGGATCAAGTCGAGATTATTGCCAACAACCTCAAAGCCACGTAAGGCGCGATCTAGATGTTCACGCTCATGGGTGGCGGTGTAACTGGTACGTAGCAGGCTGCCGTTCGGCGGAACACCAGGTGGAATCACCGGGTTCGTATACACACCTTCCTGAATCAAGGCTGCCCATGCTAGGGCTGTGCGATACTCATCACGAATGATGACCGGGATGATGGGCGTGTTGCTTTCCCCTGTATCATAACCAAGTGCTTTCAAACCGTTTCGCATGTAGTCGGCATTGTCCCACAGCTTTTCAACATGCTCGGGCTCACTTTCGATGATATCCAGCGCGGTCAACACTGCCATCACATTCGGTGCCGGAAGCGCCGCAGAGAAGATCATAGAACGGGCATGATGTTGGATGTAGTGGACGATTTGTTCATCCCCTGCAATAAAACCGCCAATAGACGCGAAACTCTTACTAAACGTGCCCATAATCAGATCAATTTCATTGGTTAAGCCAAAGTGAGTTGGTGTACCATGTCCATTGCCTGTGACGCCGATACCATGGGCATCATCAACGAGAATACGTGCGCCAAATTGCTTACAAACCGAGACGATTTCCGGCAGCGGCGCCATATCCCCGCCCATGCTGTAAACACCGTCTACAATAACGAGCTTGCCGGCATCTTTCGGGAGTTTGCTTAAGGTTTGTTCAAGACTATTCAAATCATTGTGACGGAACCGTCGCATCGTTCCAGGAGCCATCAACACCCCATCAACCACGCTAGCGTGAGCGTCTTTATCAAGAATAACGTAATCGTCCTTACCAATAAGTGCCGTAATCACACCAACATTGGTTTGATAACCCGTTGAAAAGACCAGCGCTGCTTCTTTATTGATGAACTTCGCCAGACGACGATCCAATTCAAGATGGAGTTCGAGCGTTCCATTCAGGAAGCGCGAACCCGTAACACTGGTTCCGTATTGCTCAACAGCATCTTGCGCCGCTTTCCGCACACGGGGGTCAGTAGTCAGCCCAAGATAATTGTTCGAGCCAATCATCACGACTTCTTTACCCTCGAAGAGCGCAACCGTACCTTCCGTACTGCTCAACGCACGAAAATAGGGGTAAATCCCCATCTCAATTGCTTCTTTTGCCTGGGTAAATGAGGTTGCTTTGTCGAATAAATCTGCCACAGATATGCTCCTAATTGTATCACCCATCGGTTAACAGGTGATCCCGTGCAACGCATAGATTTAAAAAGTTTAGCAATAAGTTAAGCCCTATACAAGCCTTGCCAACCCGCAATCACTCAGGCTACAATACAGTGCATTGTGTTTGCGAAATTCGCAGGAGATTATACATATGTCTGCACTTTGGGTTCGTCGTATCATTGTCACCGTAATTTCAATGGGATTAGGTGTACTCTCAGCTTTAGCCATTATTACGTTCTTCCTCCCGGCGGTCAGTCCCAATCCGAATGCCCAGGCGGTCAGTGTCGCCAAATATGGTATTCAGTATTTTTTCTGGACGGCTTTTCCGCTAGGGCTAATGTATCTGACCATCCTCGACTACTTTGCAGACAGCAAGATGTTGCCCGATTAGCTTAAGTATCTCGTCAGTACGGCAGGATTTTTTATTGCTTTCTCTCCAACAACTGCTTCAATCCACCCACATCCAGATTCCCACTTATACGCAATCGGGGCACTTCCAGATTGTTGTCCGTTGTATGTAATGTACCAGGCTGTGTCGTAACCGCCCGCAAAATTGGCAATTGACGCAACACCCGTAGGGTATGGTCATCATATTGTCCTGCTGGATAACAAAACATGTGAACGGGCTGGGCGGTATGGGCCTCTAAACTTTCAACACTGCCTACAATTTCATAAATCAAATAATCATGGTCTCTCCCACTCAAGTTACGATGACTCTTGGAATGGGATTGCATATCCATCCCACCATACGCCATTTCCTGAATTTGTTCCCAATTCAAGTGCGCTGGTTCGTTATGATCGGATTTCCCTGTGATAATGAAAAAGGTGGCTGTGTACCCGACCTCCATTAGTATAGGATAGACATATTGGTAATGGTCGACATGTCCATCGTCAAAGGTCAATATTACTGGACGTTGAGGGAGTGACATGCCATAGCGCAAAGCTTGATCCAGATCATAAAGCGAGATGGTTTCATAACCCGTTTCATGTAGATAGTTGATATGCTGGCGAAAAATCTCTGGCTCGACAGTTAAGCCTACGCGAAACACATCCGCATCCTGCGGCAAAGGACTTACATAATGATACATCAAAATGGGTACACGAATCCGGCGCAGCGTCCCATCGTAAGACGGAACACCATTATCCTGTGCTAGCGCAGGCACTATTCCAATAAAGATGAGCAAGCTAATCCAAATACGTTTCATCATGATTGACTATCCACCAGCATATTCACTGCAGAAACAGTTATAAAGATGAGCAAGCCCGGTATTATCATCACCCAAGGCGCACTCCGAAAGCCATAGCGCCCTTCTGCCAGCATGACACCCCAATCTGGTACACCTAACTGTGTGCCCAATCCCAGAAAGCTCAAGGCTGTGCTGTTTAACATGCTTTGACTAAAAGTAACACCCATATAGGCCAGAAGTGTCGGACGGGCATTTGGCAGAACATGATGATAGAAGATGTATCGACGTGTTGATCCCAGTGCATTTGAAGCTTCAATATAGGGTTGCTGTTTGATCACATATGCCGTCGTCCGCGCCACTTGGGAGCAAGCCGGGATCAGTGCAAACCCAGTGGCAACTGCCAATTGGATTGTGCCACGACCAAACAAAGTCATCAGAACCAATGCAATCATAAAGACCGGAATCGCCAGCAGGCTGTTGGCAACAATTGTGTAGACTCGTTGCACAAATTCGCCCAGTGCCACAACACCCAACCCCACCAGAACGCCCGGGATCGTCGCCACCATACAGGCCATACCTGCCACCCATAAAGTTTGCCAACCACCATAAAAAACCCGGCTCAGTACATCACGCCCCAGGTGATCGGTTCCAAGAGGATGTGCTCCGTTCGGCTGTTGGCGGATGTTGGGACTTGTCGCCAGTGGATCATAAGGTGCGAGAATCGGCGCAGCCACTGACAACAGGACGATGATACCCAATACAACCACCGAGCGGTTCATACGGCTAAACGAGGGTCAATCCAACGATGAATGTGTGTTGCTGCAGTGAGTAAAAGGCTGTAGAAAGCCGCCGATACCATCACCACCCCTTGCACTACTGGATAATCTTGGTTAACGGTACTTTGCAACAGCAGCCGTCCTAACCCAGACCATCCAAATAGGCTTTCCGTGATAACCGTGCCACTCAGTAAGAAACCTGTTTGTAAAGCGATCACTGTCATGACGGGTAAGAGTGCAGCCTTAAGAATGTGGCGTCGTAAAACATCGGCATTGGATAAGCCTTTGCTGCGGGCAACAGTCACATAAGGCGCATGACGCACTTCATCAACATTGGCGCGTACCACCTGTGCAATCGTCCCCATTGTATGAAAGCCCAACACCAACACGGGCATTACGAGATGTTCTAGGCGACTTGACCCCGACGACGGCAACCAACTGAGTTGGACGGCAAACACCATAATCATGAGCGTTCCTGTCCAGTAAATGGGCGCACCGAGAGAAAGATTGATAAGCTGATTGGCGAGGATTTGGTCGAAAGCGGCTGCCACACCAAGCAGGATACCGAAAGTCGTCGCAAATAGCATTGCCAACCCAGCTAAGAGAGTTGTTGACTGCAAACTGTCTAAGATAAGTTCATCTACTGGTTGATAGCTCATCAATGAAACACCCAAATCACCTTTGAGGAGATTAAGCATATAATCGACATACTGCTGCATAAATGGTTGATCTAAACCCAATGTAGCGCGTATTTCGGCAATCTCCGCCTGACCTGCACCACCTTGTTCCAGTTGGGATGTAATGGCATCACCGGGCACAATCCGCAGCGCAAAAAATACGATTGTCACCGCCAACCAGATCGTGAGAACACCTTCCAACAAGCGGGACATCTTAGCCAGCCCAGATCGTGTTGTGCATCAAAGGGAACCAGCCATAGCTATCGAATTGAAGACCATCCAGTACAGCACTCGTACCATTTAGATTGACATAATCCCGAATGGGCAGCACCAGGGCTTGATCCATGATGAACTGTTGAATCTGCGAATAGATTCCTCGCCGCATACCAGCAGATGGTTCCTGCACGGCAGCCAGCAGCGCTCCATCCAAATTGGAATCAGCAAAGCCCGTGTAATTATTCGATCCTGCCGAAAGGTAGAACTGATTTAAGAAGACAGGATCATACCCAAACGTATTGAATGCCACCAGATTGTATTCGCCGGTGGCAATCCGTTCACGCAGAGCGGTAAATCCAGGCACTTGATCCAACACAACCTTCACACCAAGATCCCGCCATTGATCCTGAATCAATTGGGCAACTTCTGGCGTTGACCCCCAGGGCGGCACGATGATGACCGCCTCAACATCACCGTCCGCAGCATCCAGATAACCGTTATTGTCGCCATCAGCGAAACCAATGGATGTTAACAGCGCACTCGTCTGTTGGAGGTCATAGGTATAGCGCCCAACCATTTGCGGATCATAAAATTGTGTTGCTGCCGAGATTGGCCCCCAGGCCACAGGAGAAAAACCCCGGAACACGGTATCGACGATCACGTCGCGGTTGGTTCCAAACAGGAGCGCCTGCCGGAACAGAACATCGTCTGTTGGATACCGTTGCGTATTGAAAAGGAACTGCAAGGGTTGGCCAGGAATCGCCGCCGGGATCAGGCGAATCTGACTATTGCCAGCCAGAGCACGCGCATCCGCTGGCAGTAGTTCGCCCATGACCTGCGCATCACCCACTTCAAGTGCAATCGAGCGTGTTGGCGGGTCGGTGAAGAAGCGATAGATAATCTCATTCACTGCACTATCACCAGGCGGCTGATAGAAGTCTGGCCCCCAGGTATAGTTATCGTTGCGATGTAGGACGATCTCATTACCCGGTGTGTATTTCTCAAATGTGAAGGGTCCAGTTCCGACCTGATGGAATTGATAGCGATTGACCGAGTATTCGGCTAATGTTGTTGGACTGGCAATTCCTAGATAGACCTGACTCAATGAATCAAGCAGGGGAGTAAAGGGCTGAGACAAACGAATGCGGATGGTTAAATCATCGACAACCTCATACCCTATATAGGGGCCAAGCAAGAATATCGCCTTCTGTGAGAGCAATTCAGGGTTGGTGACGCGATCTAGATTGATGCCGATTGCTTCGGCATTAAATGGTGTGCCATCGTGAAACCTGACACCTTCTTTCAAGAAGAAGGTGTAGATCAGACCATCTTCAGATATCTCCCAGAAATGCGCCAATCCCGGCACAATTTCATTGGTCTCAGGATGACGATACACCAAGGTGTCATATACCTGACGCAAGATGATTCCTAATTCCGATGATTGATTTCGATGCGGATCAATCCCACTAGGTTCTAATGTCAAACCATAAACGATTGACTGATTGGACATCGCCCGGATTCCGATAGAAACGAGCAAGAGTAGACTAATGAGGAGTCGCTGCCACATTTTGGTCTTTTCAGTATCCCTTCATTACATTAGGATTTAGGGCAGAAGTGTACCACAGGTAAGGGTTCTTGAGCAGATATACAACATCCGGTCTCCTGACGCCACCTCGCGAAGAAGAAGAGGTTTATCCCTATCGCCCGGTTTGGGGCAGCGTGATTATTGAAATGTCACTCTTGTTTGGGTTAAGTATGGCCAGCTTTGTTGTTGGCGGCATTCTAGAACCACCTACGGCAATAGGACCTATTGTCAATTTGCTACTTGCGCTCTCGCCTTTGATCCTATGGGGGTTTTTCTCCTATCTCCGGGAACAATCCGTACCACGGCCGCGCACGCGCTTGTTGGCTGTATCTGTGATTAGTGCCCTGGTCGCCAATGCCATCACTATCCCAATTTTGAGCTATTTCCAGTTTGAAAAGTGGTTGTCCCTCCTGGAAACTGTAGATCATGTGATCGGCTACACGCTGACAATTGGTATTGTCTTCGAGTTTTCCAAATATGTTGTGTTGCGGCTGATTATCTGGCCTGAGCATATTCGTATCCGTACCGATGCCATTGCCTATTCATTGGCAGCAGCGATTGGTTATGTCACCGTTATCAACTTGCACTTTATTGATCAAGCTGAGATCAGTTTCGATCTGGTTGCGGCGCGAGTGTTTGCCAATACAGTCTTTCAAACCGCTGGGAGCATGCTCATTGCTTATGGTCTGGCTGAAGGGCGTTTCAATCGTCGCTCCTTATTCTTAGTACCCAGCACCCTGCTGCTGGCGGCGCTTATGCATGGTCTGGGTGTAACGGCTCGTGGGGGGGTTGTTAATGCAAACTTCACCCTAGGAATAGCAGCAACCCGCCCTCTGTTTGGCATGATGGTCGTGTTCGTCTTGATTGCAAGCGTATTGGCAATCTGCATCATCATCTTCGCCGCAGCCGAGCGTCGTGAGCGTGAAGCTGAACTGAGCCGTGAGATTTAACAATGACCTATACCGAGATCACAGAATATGGCGAAGGACCGAGCCGCCTACAGCGTTGGAGTCACTTTTTGACGATCATCGTGGCAATAGGGGCGTTCGCGCTTGGCCTGAGTTTGCGTGCGTCTACATTGAATGCAGTGCAAGTGTATATCAACGTGCAGGCAGGCCTCGAGGTCCGTTATCCGCGTGACTGGCTGATTGACGAATCTGATGATTATGTCTTTCGTATCCAGGATATGACTCGGATCGGCTTCAAACCCACAATACTGATCCGAACTGTGCCCATTGGTGCAGCCACGACCTTGCGCACTGTGCTAGATTCGTTGAATATTAATCGCTCGAACACTTTGATTAACTACACTCTACTCTCACAGAACGACACAACGCTTCCAGATGACACACCAGGTATTGTCATGACTTACACCTATGTCGCTACCGAAGAAAACCCCTTTCTCGAAAGCCTGCCAATTGTGGTACTTGGTCAAGACATTGTGACTCGACGGGGCAGCCAGGCCATCATTATTACCTTCCTCACTGAAGCCGAGACTTTCAGTAATGATCTGGCGACGTTTAACCGTTTATTAGATAGTCTGGATTTCACCTGATGCGGTTCCGATTCTCCATTGTGTTCTTTTTATTACTGATGTTGGCGTTTGACTCGAAGACGCAGCAAACCCGCTTTGACCTGGATCGAATTCAACGGGCGACGGTGTTTATCATCCAAACCCAGACCACTGGAGGGCGTGCCGTCACCACCTGTGTTGGGACAGGAACCATTGTTGATCGTTCGGGTTTGATCGCCACCAACGCTCATAATACCGTCCCGAATCCCGACTGTCCCGGTGACGAGCTCATTATCGCCCTGTCGATAGTCCCCGATAATCCGCCGACGCCCACCTATCGTGCAGAAGTTGCACAGGTCAACATTGGCCTTGATCTGGCTCTCCTGCGGATTATACAAGAACTCAACGGGCGTTTTGTGGAACCGGGTGCATTGGGTTTGCCCTTCGTTGAACTCACGGATTCGTCACTGGTTGCGCTGGATGACACCATTACTGTTGTTGGCTATCCTGGATTAGGGAATGAACAGATTACGAACACACAGGGTACAGTAACGAGTTTCGTAGCGGAACCCAGTGGCGGAGATCGTGCTTGGATCAAAACGGACGCCACTATTCCAGGCACGATGACAGGGGGCGGAGTCTATAACGCGGCGGGGCAACTCATCGCTGTGCCCACCACCGTACCAATTGCCTCACTGGGAACCATTACAAGCTGCATCGCGCTGGAAGATGTGAATGGCGATGGTCTGGTCAATAGCAATGATCTCTGCGTGCCGATTGGCGGCTTCATCAATGCGCTACGCCCATCTAACTTCTTGCGTCCGCTGCTGCGGAGTGCCTCATTGGGATTATCTGTAAAGAAACTATCTGCACCATCGGTAGTAGTAACAACCTCGGAAGCGCCATCATTCTCCCGCTTGTTCATCTCCCCATCAGTCAATCAGGGGATGCCGACCACTGTTGCACGGAATCTACCCATCGGTACGAATCGTCTGTTCCTGTTCTTTGATTATCAAAACATGCGTCCAGACACCATCTATGAAATGCGTGTCTCTGTTGATGGCATCCCTAACGCAACTTACAGTCTCGCGCCTGTGCGCTGGAGTGGCGGAACGAACGGGTTGTGGTATATCGGTATTGGCAGCAACGATGAAGTGCTACCGAACGGGATTTACGAATTCACATTGTCAATCAACGGGCTCGTCAGTGACAGTCGGTCTGTCATTGTTGGCACAACGCCCGAAAGTGACCCTACCTTTAGCAACATCTTCTTCTGCATTGAAGCCGATGACCGATGTTTCGGTGATGTATATCTACTGCCGGCGGGCACCATCGTCAGTGCGCGCTTTATCCATCGCAATATGCTTGCTGGAACGCCCTGGACGGCACGCTGGTTTTTCAATGATGTTGAACTCGCGGATGCTCGTACTGCTGATACTCCATGGATCAACGAACCACTCGATACCAAAACAATTCGATTAGAGGCGCCTGGCGGTCTCCCGCCGGGACGGTATCGTCTGGAACTCTATATCGAATCACGGCTGGCGGCAACTAGCGATTTCACGGTGGCAGGTGCATCCGATGGGGCACGCTCACGGGTATTTAGTAATGTCCGGTTCACCAATTTGTTTGATAATCTGATGGAAGTCGGTTCGATTTCGAGCTTCCCCAATACAGTGCGGGAGTTTTTCGCAGTTTTCGATTGGGAGCAAATTGCGGCAGGTACGCTATGGCGGATGCGCTGGCTGGTTGATGACATGCCCTTCTATGATGAAACCGTCCCCTGGCAGAGTATAGAGACCGGACAGGGCTTTATCACAGCGCTACAGGCACTTGAAACCATCCCAGACGGAACCTACACATTTGAACTCTATGTCAATAATGTGCGGATTGATGCAGCCACAATTGAGGCCGAGGTGGGTATTGGACAGCTACCGATTGATGAACTCGCCCAGACCATAGGTGTGCAACTAAATGGTCAAATCGTCGATTCGGAGACGGATAAAGGTCTCCCTGGTGTTTCGTTTATCCTCATCAGTGAGGATTATTCTGTAGCAGATTTCGAGTGGGATCAAGAACAAGTCTATGCCATCTCAACCACTGACCGAAACGGCAACTTTCAACTGGATCGCCTACTCCAATATGATACGCCGTATAGCTTAGTCATCTATGCCGAGGGCTATTTACCGATTACACAGGATGGTATCATGGTGGACACTGATATCGAAAACCCCTTAGAAGTCAGGATTCCCCTTACCCGTGAGTGAGCGACAACGGTTGGACGTGGCATTATTTGAGCGTGGGCTGGCACCTAGCCGTGAAAAAGCACGGCGCATGATTATGGCAGGTGAAGTCGAGATTGCTGGCATAGTGCTCGATAAACCCGGAACACGAATTAAGCCAGAGGATGTCATTACACTCAAATTCAAGCCACGTTTCGTCAGTCGGGGTGGCGAAAAGCTCGCTGGAGCATTGGCTCAGTTTGAATTTGATCCATCAGGTTTAGTTTGTGCAGATGTAGGCGCAAGTGCAGGCGGTTTCACCGACTGTCTACTGCAAAATGGTGCAGCCAAAGTCTACGCCATTGATGTCGGTTATGGTCAGTTAGATTACAGGCTGCGCCAGGATAGACGTGTGGTGGTGATGGAACGCACTAACGCCCGTCATATTACGAGTCTACCTGAACCGATTGATCTAGTGGTGGTGGATGCGTCATTCATTTCATTAAAACTACTCATCCCCGCCTTCAAGAAATGGCTGAGACCATTAGCCAACGTAATCGCTCTGATTAAGCCACAGTTCGAGGCGGGCAAGCAAGATGTGAGAAAAGGTGGGGTCGTACGAGATCGCCGTGTTCACCAACGGGTATTGAAGCAGACCACCCGGTTTGTTCTGGATCAAGATTTCACGATCCAAGGTCTCGCCCTTTCGCCCCTGAAAGGGCCAGCAGGAAACATCGAGTTCCTTGTCTGGTTCAGTCAGGGCAAAACTGTTGAAAACATCAATCTCCCGCAGTGCATTGACCAGCTCATCACAAGTTAAAGACCTTCAGGTATAATTAAGAGCACCAACCAGAGGAAACACGCCACTTATGAATCGTGAGCATATTCGGAATTTCTGTATTATCGCCCATGTCGATCATGGGAAGAGTACCCTGGCAGATCGGTTGTTGCAACTGACTAGCACTGTCAGTGACCGGGACATGCAGGAGCAAGTGCTGGATGACATGGATTTAGAGCGTGAACGCGGTGTCACCATCAAGGCTTCGGCTGTGCGCATGACCTATCAACACGAGGGGGAGGGCTACACCATCAACCTGATTGATACACCCGGTCATGTGGATTTCACCTATGAAGTCAGCCGTGCCCTACAAGCTTGTGAGGGTGCAGTGCTGGTGGTGGATGCCAGCCAAGGTATCGAAGCCCAGACACTCTCCAACGTCTACTTGGCTTTAGAACAAGACCTGGAGCTTGTTCCCGTGATTAACAAGATTGATCTGCCTGCTGCCCGCCCAGATGATATCGCCCAAGAAATGGAGGAGTTGCTGGGTATGCCAGCGGACGACATGCTGCGAATTTCTGCCAAAAGTGGCTTCGGCGTGGAGGATGTGTTGAAGAAAGTCATCTCCGATGTTCCACCACCCTCCGGTGACGAGACCCAACCACTGCGGGCATTGGTCTTCGACTCGCATTATGATCCTTACAAGGGTGTGGTCGTCTATGTCCGCGTAGTTGATGGTGAAATCAAAGCCAAAGACAACCTGAAGATGATCGCCACCGGAGCCAAGTTTGAGCCAATCGAAATCGGTATTTTTAACCCCAGCATGAAGCCCATCAAATCATTAGGGAAAGGCGAAGTGGGTTATATCGCCACCGGACTAAAAACAATCCAGGAATGCCGCGTGGGTGATACGGTTACGCTGCTTAATGGCGGCGTAACCGAACCGCTGCCCGGTTATGAGCAGGTCAAGCCGATGGTGTTCGCAGGCATCTACCCCACTAACAATGAAGACTACGACGAACTGCGGGATGCACTGGAAAAATTGCAACTGAACGATGCTTCGTTGGTCTATGAACCGGAAAGTTCACAGGCATTGAATTTCGGCTTTCGTGTGGGGTTTCTGGGCTTGTTCCATATGGAGATCATTCAAGAACGGCTGGAACGCGAATATGACCTGGATATTCTGGCGACTGCACCCAGTGTAGAGTATCAAGTGATTCAACATAACGGCAGCATGATAACGATTGACAGCCCTGCACAACTCCCTGATGAAAGCACAATTGTAGAAATCCGCGAACCCTGGATGAAGATTCAAATCTACACACCCCAGGAGTATATCGGAGTGTTGATGGACCTGGTCATCAAAAAACGCGGTGAATATGATACCACCGAATATCTCGACTCAAGTCGAGTCATCCTGCATTACCAATTACCGCTATCAGAACTCATCGTCGATTTCTATGATCGGTTGAAGAGCGTATCGCGGGGCTACGCCAGCCTGGATTACCAATTTGAAGAATACCGGACAGGCGATTTGATCAAGATGGATGTGCTGGTTAACAATGAGCCGTTGGACGCCCTGGCATTGATCATCCATCGCGATCTGGCCTACAATAAAGGGCAGCGCCTCGTCAGCAAGCTGAAAGATGTGATTCCACGCCAGATGTTTGTCATTCCTATTCAGGCTGCTGTGGGCAAGAAGATTTTGTCGCGTGCCAACGTCAAGGCGCTGCGTAAAGACGTTTTGGCAAAATGCTATGGTGGCGACATCACCCGCAAGAAAAAACTGCTGGAAAAGCAGAAAAAGGGCAAGAAGCGTATGAAGATGGTCGGCAGCGTGGAAATCCCGCAGGAAGCCTTTATGTCGCTACTCAGCCTGGATGATGAATAATCCTATGCACGACAAAAACCACCACGACACCGTCCGGCGGGAGTTTAAAAAGCAGGCACAAGAATGGCTCAAACGCCAGGATAATCTCGCTGATTTTGCTGAAGGTCTGGCATTCTCGACTCAGGATCATGTGCTGGACGTTGCAACCGGGACAGCGATCTTTGCACGAGCCATCGCACCGCATGTTAAGCGGGCATTCGGCTGCGACATTTCTTATCCCATGCTGGAGCAAGCACAAGGGTTTAGTGTCCCCAACCTGTACCTCAGCATCAGTGCAGCCGAGCATCTACCTTACCCAGACAACAAATTTGACGCCGTGATCTCGCGCTACGCGCTGCATCACTGGCTACAGCCGCAGACAGTTTTGGCAGAGATGTATCGTGTTTGCCATGCGAATGGGCGCATTGTTCTAACGGATATTGTCGCACCAGAAGAACCGGAACTTGCAGAATCCTACAATCAAATTGAACGGATGCGCGACCCTTCACACACCCATGCGATTTCGTTCAAGTACCTACAAACATTGATCCAGGTTTCTGGCTTTGCAATCGTGACAACTGATGTTAACCAGGGCAGCGAGATAGATGTCGAAGCATGGTTCAGCCTCGCCAATACGCCCAACACTGTACGTCAACAAGTCCTGATGCAGTTTGAAGCTGAACTTGATGGTAGTACAAAAACCGGGCTGTTCCCTTATACCCGTGATGGCAAACTCAAGATGAAGACGGATGTGGTGACGGTTATCGGCATTAAAAACAACTAACCTGACAACCAACGTTTTGCAGCTTCAGCTTGACCCGTTGGTATCAAGTCTTTATTACTTAACTGCTGTATACCTTCAAGCAAGCCTAGCAGTGATAAAAGGGCATAATAATCCGAACACGCCCTTTGATAATCTACTATAGCCAGCACAGTACCGATTTCCAATCCAACACGCCCCGCCATTTGAATCAGGTGGTCGACAGACTGTGAATCATCAAAGACATTCACTATCAGAACAGCCGGATGCCCAAAATCATAGGCCCCAACCAGATCACTCGCTGCTGATTTCGCTTCTTCCCGACACCACACCAACGGCTTATCAAGTTCGAGGCTTAGCGCCAGACCCAACGCAAACCCATCATAAGTACATACCAGATGGTCAAATTCAACTTGCTCCAGTTGCCCAATGGCTTCATCCCGTAGGAGCTTAAGAACATCAGGGTACGACGGCAACATTGCCAAGTTGAGTTTAAAGGGCACACCTTTGAACAATCCAAACTGGAGTAGTCCAGTCTCCACCAGGGCTTCGAGTATTTCATCGGTCATTAAGCGTATTCCTTAGTTGTTCAGGTTTCAACCAAACCACGAGCACCTTGATGGCTGTCCTGTTAAACGGGACGGATTGCAGCTTGTGGGTGAAATCAGGCATCATGATTCTGGTTGAGGATGCGCCAGACCCGTGAAACCGACCAACGCACTACCCAATCACGCGCTGTCTCCGAACGTCCACCAAAACCATACACTCGATCACTGACTTCATGCGGTGTAAGAACAGTGACGACGCTGCTCTCAGATTTGTCTTCACTTTCGTCAACATCGGGTTCACTGACAACAACCACTGCGGCATAGGCTTCGGTTTTGTCATCGACTGCCTTGGCTACCGCAGCCGCTATCTCACGCAGTGATTGTGATGAATCAAGTGAGTACGCTTGCGCGAGTGCCTGGGGATCATCAAACTCATCCGAATGGACAATGATCTCATCACCCCCCTCTACTTTGCTAATGGCGCTGGAAATCACATCGCCGATGCCTGCCTGCACAATAGCAAGGGCCAAATTTCGTCGTTTAAGCAGATCAACCAGGACGCTTTCAATGGTATCCTCATTCGTTCCAAAGATAAACTCACCCACTTTCTCACGAACCCGCGCTTCCATCTGCGCGATGAGATCATCTGCTTGAGATTCTGTCTTCGCTTTTGCCGTAATGCGGATGTCAATCTGTCCATGATGGGCATTCAGACCAAGCGTCGGGTTCGATTTTTCTAACATTTCCCGCCCCAGGCGATCATCCAACGAACTTTCTCCGATGCCAGCGGCCCGCAAGGTATGTGCTTTGATAATTCCCAGATCAAATTTCTCTCGTAAATAAGGCACAACACGCTCATTCAAAAGGAACTTCATCTCCCTAGGAACGCCAGGCAAGCTAATCACCGTACTGCCGTTATATGTCACCATAAACGATGGGGCCGTCCCCACTGGATTTTCTATTACAATCGCATCATCTGGTAAATAGGCTTGTTGGCGATTGTTCTCGGTCATCTGGGACTGAAAACTTTTAAAGCGCTCCGCAATTTGATCAAGCAAACTCTGATGGAAGGTCAAGCCACGATTTGTCGCATCTGCCACTGATTCACGGGTCATGTCGTCTACTGTCGGCCCCAGCCCGCCACAAGTGATGACGATGGTAGCTCTGGTTTGGGCCAGCCGAATCGCATCGGCAATACGCTGGCGATTATCCCCAACCGAGGTCATATAGAAAAGATTGATGCCTAAGTTTCGCAGAATCCGTGCGATATGAACAGAATTTGTGTCTGTCAATTCTCCAAGTAAAATCTCTGTACCGATGGCAATAATCTCGGCGTTTATATCCTGTGGCATATGTCGTCAAAACCTTTTCTTCAGTAATCTAAAATCAACGTAACTTCTTTTTTGCAAATTCACAAATATCCATTATAATCTGCTGGCAGGCTGAGAAATTTCGGGTAAGCAAAATATTCGTATATTTTACACAAAATTAGATCAATGCTCAGCCCTAAATTGCAAATTCACCCATACATAACGGAGGTAATTCGGTGGCAAGTGTAACATTTAATCATGTAGTCAAGCGATTTGGCAATGTAACTGCTGTCAATGACCTGAACATCTTGGTAGAAGACAAAGAGTTTCTGGTTTTCGTCGGCCCATCCGGTTGTGGTAAATCCACTAGCTTACGTATGTTGGCAGGCCTGGAAGAAATTTCAGAAGGCGAAATCCTCATTGGTGATCGCGTTGTCAACAATGTGGCTCCGAAAGATCGTGACGTGGCGATGGTGTTCCAAAGCTATGCCCTTTACCCACACATGACTGTTTATGACAACATGGCCTTTGGTTTGAAATTGCGTAAAACCCCCAAGACCGTCATTGACCAACGTGTGCAGGAAGCGGCTGCCAGCCTGGGGATTTCCCAATTACTAGACCGCCGCCCCCGTCAGCTTTCCGGTGGTCAGCGCCAACGCGTGGCTGTGGGCCGCGCCATTGTGCGTGAGCCGGCTGTCTTCCTTATGGACGAGCCACTTTCTAACTTGGACGCCAAATTGCGTGTGGAAGCCCGTTCCTTCATCAGCAAGCTGCACCAACGCCTGGAAACCACCTTCATCTATGTGACGCATGACCAGGTGGAAGCTATGACAATGGGTACACGCATTTGCGTTTTGAACGCAGGTGAATTGCAGCAGATTGACTCACCGTTTAACCTCTACCATAACCCGCACAACGTTTTCGTTGGGGGCTTCATCGGTAGTCCGTCTATGAACTTCTTCGACGCAACCTTGCTTCAGGAAGACAGTGGTCTTAAGATTGACACGGGTATCTTTGCGCTCCATGTACCCGCAGCTCGTGCCGAACCATACATGTCACATGTCGGTAAGAAAATCACATTCGGCATTCGCCCCGAAGACATTCATGACCGTGCCTTCCAGCCGCCTGGCATCACCCCCTCGAATATTTCAGCAAATGTTGAGGTTGTGGAACAGATGGGTAACGAGGTTATTATCTACCTCGAAAATAGTGGCAAAACCTTCCTGGCCCGGGTTGATCCACGTACTCAAGCAGGAGTTGGCAACACCCTTGATCTGGTGGTCAACATGGACAACATGCACCTATTTGATATTGATACCGAAGAATCACTGGCTTTTGAATATAAGCAGCAACAGAACCTCAAAGAACTCATCTCCTAGTTCAGCAAATGAAAAGACCGCCTGTATGAAGGCGGTCTGCTTATCATAGGTAGCAATCTGTCATTCTAACAGTTTGCGGAATTTATAGCCATAGACAATCATGCCCTGGGCGCCTTCAGTGGTGAGCTTGCGCGTGACCATTTCAACGCGGTCTCCGATATTGACTGTTCCATCAATGTCAGTTAGTTGGGCCATAATCATCGGGCCTTCATCCAATTGCACCAGCGCTAACATGTAGGGAGCCTGGGCTTCAAATCCAGCGGGTGGATCTTGCAGCGTTGTGTAGCTGTAAATTCTACCCAACCCAGAAAAGGTGAAGTTCTCTTGCTGAATCTGCTCAGCAGTTTGTATGGCTGCGATCATCAAGATATCTCAACTAGGTGATGAACGTCACAGCCTGAGTTTTGGGCTGTTTATTCTCGACTTCGATTTCCATAGGGGTATGATGATCTGTGACATCCCTATGGCGTAAAGTAGGCCGCGCCTGAAGGCTAAGTTCGCCATTTTCATTGCGGAATCCTTGCAAACGATAACGCTGAGCATTTAGCCGCCAATGTCTCGAAATCTGCATGAGGGTGTTCCTTATCCTTTGTGAAACTCAACACAAGAGTAGTACAATTTCACTCTCAAAAACTCTCTCAAGGCTCTTGGGAGGCTCTCAAACCCTCTCAAACACTTGTATGACAGCATACACGTCACTGGCATCAGCAATCTGATTATCACCCTGGACTACCCCGTGCCTTCAGGCTACCAAAGGTACTGAGTTCTGCCAGTCCCGTCGCCTCTAACGAGAGTCATGCCCATATTGACTATGGCGACATCTCGCATGGTTATTTACTCCTTCAGTTTGTCACGGTAGCGGCTATATGTAGCGTAATCAATCTCGACCCGGCGATTGATGTAGGTTCGGGTCGAGAGAGCAAGTTTTTGCACCTCAGTGATTCGATCCGTTACGAGCAAATCAAACGCATCCGATCCTGCGCCACTGCCATAGCTCACCATCAGAATGCGATCACCCGGTTTGGCAATGTCCAGGATGGCGGTCAGGCCAATCATACATGACCCAGAATACACATTGCCAATTTCGTTGACCAGCAATCCAGCTTCAATCTGTTCTGATTTAAAACCAAGAGTCTTAGCAGCCCGTGAAGGGAACTTGACATTTGGCTGATGAAATACACCATATGTGTAATCGGTAGCCTGCGCCCCCATCATGTTCATCAGAGTCTGGGCAGACGATAGTGTATGATGGAAATAGGCTGGCTCCCCGGTGAAACGATCCCCATGACTGGGATAGGGCTGTTCCGGTCTGCGCCAAAAATCCGGCGTATCGGTCACATAGCTGTAACTACCCTGATAAACGGCAATGGCTTCGTCTGCTGGGCCCATCACGAAAGCAGCCCCCCCTGAGGCCGCCGTATATTCCAGCGCATCGCCAGGACGCCCTTGCGCTGTATCCATGCCTATACTCAACGTATAAGCTCCCATACCACTACCAACTAAACCGATTGAGGCCTGAACTGCTTCTGTCCCCGCTTTACAGGCAAATTCCCAGTCGGCAGCCTGAATATTGGGGCTGGTTCCTATACTTTCGGCAACAATAGTGCTCGTGGGTTTGACGGCATAGGGGTGACTCTCGCTGCCCACCCAGACGGCTCGAATTGCCCTCGTATCAATCTGTGCCCGTTTGAGTGCATTCCGCGCCGCTTCAATGGACATGGTAATGACATCTTCATCCAATCCGGCGACTGCTTTTTCCTTCACAGGCGTGTCGCCCAGTCCGCCTGTCCAGACGCGGGCGATTTCCGTCCCCGGCAGCCGATACTGCGGAACATATGCGCCATAACCAATCAGGCCAACCGGCTTACCAGGCCGCATCATCAAGTCAGACATTGCTTCATTTTCCATGCACTAATTCCTTCGCTCGTTTCAGACGGATATTCTGCTCTTCAATCATCTGTTGGGCTATAAGCAACCCCTCTTCCGGGGTTGCGCCTGCCGCTGCTGCCAATTGACGAGCGTGCATTCGCATATGCCCAGACTGGATACCATCGGTTGCTAATGCATGGATCGCGGCGAAGTTCTGGGCGAGGCCAACAGCTGCCATTACCTGTGCCAATTCCTGGGCAGATTTAATGCCTAGAATACGCAAAGCAAGTTGTGCTGTTGGATGAACCCGCGTCGCACCGCCAACAATGCCTACTGCTAAGGGGAGTTCGATCCTGCCACGTAAATTACCCTGTTCGTCTTGCCACCATCGGGTCAGGCTCGTGTATCGTCCGCTGCGGGCAGCATAGGCATGTGCGCCTGCTTCTACGGCACGCCAGTCGTTGCCTGTTGCAACCACCACCGCATCAAGGCCGTTCATGATGCCCTTGTTATGCGTTGTGGCTCGATAAGGATCAACTTCTGCAAAAATGCCTGCTTCTATAATGGACGCCACAACATCCTCACCACCAAGGTCCCCTTTTGCCAACAATATAGCCGGGACCATGCCTTCTGCGCGTGCTTTGCGTTGATCGGCAAGATTACTCAATATTCGTAGATTGACCCGCCCACCCGTGAGATTTTCGATCTGCGGCGCGATATATTCCACAGCAGTATTGACGGCATTTGCACCCATCGCATCACGTGTATCATACAGGAGGTGAACGACAAGCATGGGACCAATAGACGTTTCAGGATACACATGGGTTTGGATATCCTGGGCACCGCCACCCCGCTGGACGATACTGCCACCCATTTGATTTATAGTTTCCAGCAGTTGAGGCTTGTTGTTTTTGATAATCTGAACTGCCTGATCCAAATTGAGTATATCCAGCACCTGAATCTGCCCGATCATGACTGGATCATCGCTGCTGGCCTGGAACCCCCCCCCCTCCCGAAAGAGCTTGGCAGCATAACTCACGGCTGCAACCACCGATGGCTCTTCGATAACCATTGGAATCAAATAATCGTCTTGATTGATGACAAAGTTAGTTCCAATGGCGAACGGTAGATTGTAGCGCCCGACTACATTCTCGATCATGTTATTCGCTTGATCCCAGGTCAGGCTATTATCCAGCGCCAAGGCCTCATCGACTGATAAATCAAGCCAACGGCGGATCAAATCGAGCCGTTCAGCGCGTGATTTTCGGTAGAACTGGGCAATGCGTGACGTCTTCATGCCTGCACTCTAGCATCGCTTAACTCGCAAAAGCTATCAAATGGTGAAAAAGAGCACAATTAAAAACTCTCGCCCATTGCGTTGTTAAGCAATCACTCACCAACACTAGCCCTCTGTTCAGGCCATACTCATCCGCAACCATTACACTCCACTCATGGACTTAAGCAGATTCAGCATAACAAGAACAAAACCCTGTGCGGCTTTGTTGGTTCACGGCCTTCCCAGCACACCAGCAGAAATGCAACCCCTCGCTGGCGTGATCGGCACACTGGCAGATCGAGGTTACAACGAATGGATAGAAGCAGTTCAAGTGGCTGCTCATGAACTCAAAGGTGAGCATCATCAGGCAAATATTGTTCACGGCCTGATCTTATTTGCACCCTTCTGGAAGCTCAATCATATCCTGTGGCGGTTATTTCCGTCTCTGCGCCTCTCTAACAATCCTGGCAGACGCGAAAGCATTCATAGCTTTCACATTCCGGTCATTGAAACAACGTGAAACGTTATATTTATGAGATCATGCACCCCGAAATTTATCATGGGCACCGCAAGTCTGCGCCGTTCTTTGAAGGCTGGTATTACAAGGTCATCAGTGCCGATGGGCAACAACGTTATGCCATTATCCCCGGCATCTTCAAAGCCAAAACTCCTGAAAGCGATCATGCCTTTGTACAAATCCTGAACGGCATGACCGGTGAAGCAACCTATCATAGCTTTCCAGCGGATCACTTTGATGCCTCGCTTTCGACATTTGAAGTCTACGTCGGAGAAAATCACTTTCGTGCCGATCACATCGAACTCAACATCAACGATAAGCAACTAAGGGCTCAAGGACAATTGAAGTTCTCTGGTGGAACAAGCTGGCCGGTATCGATTAAATCGCCAGGTGTGATGGGTTGGTATGCCTGGTTGCCCTTTATGGAAACCTATCACGGCATCTTAAGCTTTGACCACCACATTGACGGTGAACTGGCAATTCGTGGTGAGAATCTGGATTTTAGTAATGGTCGCGGCTACATTGAGAAAGACTGGGGACAAGCCTTCCCTGCGGGGTATGTCTGGATGCAGAGCAATCATTTTCCTACGACGGGAACCTGCTTAACCGCCTCTATCGCGCTCATTCCATCCCTTGGGTATCGTTTTCGGGGTTTTCTGGTCGGGTTATTTCATGACCATCGTCTATATCGTTTCACCACTTATACAGGTGCCACCACCGAAGAGCTGCAAATCGATGATGACCGCGTGACCTGGCAGGTACAAGACCGCGACTTCCGGCTGGTCATGGCCGCAGAACGCACCAAAGGGAGCCTGTTGTTTGCGCCTGTGCGAACCAAAATGCATAAACGAGTCAATGAAACGCTCAAGTCATCCATACAGGTCACACTCTCACATCGAGATGACGGCATTATCTATGAAGGCACGGGGGAATACGCAGGATTGGAAGTACATGGTGATCTAGAGGCACTCCTGAATACACGATGACAGCCATTCGAGATTATTTCTATGTTAAACGCAGGGAACGCACGCCGTATATTTTGATTATTTTGTGGGTCAGCGCCATGATTGCCCTCCCCATTATGCGCTGGGTCTATGGCGAAACGATTATGCCCACCGCTGTAACTATCGCTCTTGTGCTGCAACTAATAGCGGTCTGTGCTGTACTAATAAACACCTGGAGCATGACCCGTACACTGATGGTGGTCGGCGTGATCGTGGTCGGAACCTGGATTGCAGAGTATGTGGGTTCAAGTACGGGATTCCCGTTCGGATCCTACTATTATACCGATTTATTGCAACCTCAGATCGGGCATGTGCCCATTATTGTGCCAATTGCGTGGTTCATGATGCTACCCAGTTCTTGGGCCATCGCAGAATCGATTGTTGGCCGTAACCGGCCCATTGTCTATATTGTCATCGGGACGTTGGCGATGACAGCCTGGGATTTGTTCCTTGATCCGCAAATGGTGGCCTGGGGATTCTGGGTGTGGGAAGGTGGCGGTGCATATTTTGGCATTCCACTGGTCAACTATGCTGGTTGGCTCTTGACGGCTGGTGTACTGACAGTCGTCTTGCGTCCTTATCGCTGGGAATTGCCTGTTCGCCCTCTGATTACTATTTACGCTGTGGTTTGGTTTTTACAAACGGTTGGATTGGCGGTATTCTGGGGCCAAGTTGGCCCGGCATTGTTCGGTAGTCTGGCAATGGGATACTTACTCTTTCGGGCAATCAAGGCACAATCAACATGATACTGGTTTATATAATCGCTGCTTTTTTGTGTGGTGCGCTGCCCTTTTCGGTATGGATTGGGCGTTATGCTCTGAACGTTGACATTCGTGAATATGGCGATGGCAACCCTGGCGCAACCAACGTACTGCGGGCAGGCGGTGTCAAATGGGGGATTGTGGCCTTAGTTGCAGATTTGTTAAAAGCAGCGATTCCAGTTGGCCTGGGGGTGCATGTCTTCGGGTTCAATGGACTGGCGTCGGTTCTGATTGCCGTTGCGCCACCGTTTGGCCATGCCTTTTCACCATTTCTGAGCTTTCGGGGCGGTAAGGCCATTGCCGCCACCGCCGGAACCTGGATAGGTATCAGCATGGTGGAGGTAGCCTTTGTCATGATGTGTATGCTGATACTGTGGTTCAGAGTCTTGACTTCTCATGGTTGGGCGGTAATCTTTGCCTCACTAAGCATATTAGTTTACCTGGTGCTGTGGTCTGCGCCTGTAACTTGGTTCGCTGTGTGGGGAATCTTGTTTGTACTGACACTATATAAACATGCAAATGAACTGACACAACCACCCCGGCTTAAGATCATGCCTGGAGAGAATTCGTGATCGTCCTCATCGCGCTGGCTTTAGCCAGCATGTGTTTGATCTTGTTGACGAATCTAGCCCTATTCCCACGTATCAAACCACTCCTGGCTGTGCAATCAACTCCATTCGTATCAATCCTAATACCCGCCCGAAACGAAGCCCAAAACATTCAACCCACGCTCAACCACTTACTCCAACAAAGTTACCCCAACTTTGAGATTATCGTTCTCAATGACAATTCAGATGATACAACAAGAGACATCGCCCAACAATTCGCCCAGGCTTATACTCGCTTGACGGTGATTGATGGCTGTCCACTACCCTCAGATTGGATGGGCAAAAATTGGGCCTGTCAGCAGATGGCAGAGGTGGCAAAGGGAGATTATTTGCTATTTACTGATGCAGATGTCATCTGGAAACAGGACTCGCTGCAAAACGTGATGCAAGCTGCACAAGCCACAGATTCCGACCTTTACACCGTATGGCCCACACAAATCACCGAAACATGGTCAGAACGGCTGTGTGTGCCGCTGATGGCGATGGTGATTTTAGGCTACTTGCCTGTGATTGGTACGCACTTTACCCCATTGAGCGTCTTCGCTGCTGCGAATGGCCAATGTATGCTATGGCGCAAAGCAGCCTATCGACGGTTGGGTGGACATCAGGCGGTCCATAATAACATACTCGAGGATGTCACGATGGCACGGATGACCAAAAAAGCGGGCCTGCGGCTACGCATGGCAGATGGCAACGGCTACATCCAATGTCGCATGTACACCACTTGGCCTGAAGTTCGAGATGGATACGCCAAGAACATCCTAGCAGGCTACGGGGGTTCTATACCATTGTTGATAGGGGCGGGGGTTTTCCATCTGGCTGTCTTCATCGTGCCCTGGCTGTGGCTGCTTCAAGGCATATTCGCTCCCTGGCCTATGATTCTGATTGCCACAGGCCTCCTCGTCCGCATGACATCTGCCGCATTCACACGACAACGTCTTCTGGACGGCCTCTTCCTCCCTGTCTCAGTGGTGCTCATGATGCGCATCGCTCTTCAAGCCATTTGGTGGCACTATCATCAGGGTGGGCCACGCTGGAAAGGCCGCGTCATCCGTCAGGAACATCCCTCACATGGCTAAAAAACCCATTGTCATTATTGGTGCTGGCATCGGTGGAATTACCGCTGCGATCCGACTGCGGTTGGCAGGTAAACATGTCATCATACTAGAAAAGAATGCACAAGTTGGCGGAAAAATGGGCCAATTGGAACAGGATGGGTTCCGTTGGGATATGGGGCCATCCGTCATAACGATGCGGCATGTCTTTGAAGACCTGTTCAATGCGGCCGGCCGCCAACTTGAAGACTATCTTGAACTTGTGCCGCTCGAACCCTTGACCCGCTATTTCTATCCTGACGGAACGGTTTTCGATGCCAGCGGAAATCTAGCGAAGATGGCATCCCAAATCAAAAAACTAGATGAGCGCGATGTGCCCGGTTTTTTGAAGTATCTCGCTTACGCTGCTCAAATCCATCGCGTCACGGGGCCAGTGTTCATTTATGACCATCCACCTACTCTACGCAGTTTTCGCCGCGTTCCTATTACTGACTGGCTCAAAGCCGATCCCTTCCGCACTATGCACGGCGCGATTGCCCATCACATCAGATCACCTTACCTACGGCAACTCCTCGGCAGGTTTGCTACTTATGTCGGCGGCAGTCCCTATGATGCACCCGCCACCCTCAACGTGATTGCCCATGTCGAACTGACAGGCGGTGTCTGGTATCCCAAAGGCGGTATCTATTCGATTGCCGAAGCACTCCACAATCTGGCGTGCGAACTGAGTATAGATATCCAAACCAATTGCCCTGCCGAGGAAGTCTTGCTTGAAAATGGGCATGTGACTGGGGTACGCATGAAGAATGGTGGCGAAATCAGCACCCATACTGTCATCGCCAATGTCGATGTCACAACCACCTATCGCCATCTACTGCCCAAAACACCACAGGTTACAAAACGACTGAAACAACTCGAAGCGTTTGAACCATCCTGCTCTGGCTTTGTGCTGATGTTAGGTGTCAACCAGAGAAATCCCGAATTAGCCCATCACAATATCTTCTTCTCTCATGATTATCGCGCTGAATTTGACACCATCTTCAAGCACAAGCAACCTGCAACTGACCCGACGATTTATGTTGCCATTACCTCAAAGACTGATCCGTCCCATGCACCAGAAAACTGTGAGAATTGGTTCATACTGGTCAATGTACCACCTGTGCACAATGAACTAGAGTGGCCTCAGATACAAGACTCATATCACAATTTGGTGCTCAATCGGCTTCGTGGGCATGGCTATGACATTCAAGACAAAATCATGAGCGAACACATCCTAACACCCATAGAGTTACAAAACAACACTGGCGCATGGCGTGGCGCACTCTATGGCCCCTCACCTAACAACCGCTGGACAGCTTTCAAACGCCCACACAATCGTGTCAGAGAGATCCCAGGGTTGTACTTTACAGGGGGCACCACTCATCCTGGCGGCGGCATACCAATGGTGATGTTATCTGGGAAGGTCACAGCAGAAATGGTGATCCAAGACAACCCATGAAGGCTTTTTACATTGATGACTTTGTATTACCGTTGCGGTCACAATGAGCATAGGAAGTATGAATCCAGAACACACATTCACCCAAATCAACCGTTTCAGATAAACTGAACATGAAGGTTGAACCGTATGAACCTGCTGTTGACCAATCTATTCGTGCAGCAATTTCTCCGCCGATTGTCCGCCACTTTCCCCTGTTCTCCGCTGTTGTTGCAAACTTTTTTGTTTGTCGCTGCCACCGCAACAAGCACGCGGTTACAATTTTGCCCTTGATCGCCAAAATACTCATGCAAACACCCTTGTTCGGTTTCAAGCACTTATAGAAACTGTTACAATAGCGGTGGATTATGGATTTGAGCAATGTCAGAAGTTTTCAAACAGTGGCTTAAAAATAATCTTGACCAGATGGTCAGCGTACAGTCAACATACCTCCATATCGAAAACGCTGATCTCGTGATTCTCTCATGGAAAGGCGTGAAAGTCGACGTTCACTTGATACGGGCACCACCACGTACCCGCAATCTAAAGCGTATACTGCAAAACGCTTCCAGCCAGGGTACAAACTCCCTGTTTCTGGTTGAAGATCATTTATTACCATCGGATGGGCAGCGGGTCTTGCCTAAGGAGTGGATGCTGATGCTACAAATGTTGACTGGCGAACGCATCTATACCTATCGCGGCACCCAACCTGAGATTTTCCAGGTACATTTCGATCCTATCAATAATGCCTCTGGTGAACACCAGACATGGTATGGCCCCACTGTCACATTCAAGCAACTACGTTATTTCCGTACCAGCATCAGAAAACCGCGTGCCCTCAAAGGGGATTGGCTTGTCGCAGATTTTGGATGTCCCGTTTACTGGCGCAATTCATCCTACCGCGCACAACAGGCCACTACAGCCACCAAAGCACGCACCCATCGTGAGACCACCTGGCAAACCTGGAGCAATTACGCGTCAGAATCATCTATGCGCCTCTCCGCAATGCAAGATCATCTGACATCGTGCTGCCGCCTATTAGGAGTCCAACTGGATACGCCACGTGAGGAGGTCAAACGTGCCTTTCGACGTAAAGTTATCTCGCTGCATCCTGACACCACCAAGCTGCCGCCCAAAGAGGCAGAGACAATGTTCCATGATCTCCAACAAGCTTACAACTACATCAAAGCTGCAAAAGGCTGGCAGAAATAAAATGGTGTCCAGTGAGTGATAGACACCACCATATTCTTCTAAATAAATTGAGGCGCAGCGTTATTCCCCATCCTCTAGCGGCAGGATGACAGTATCCAGCGCATGGATCACGCCATTAGAGGCGATGATGTCCGATGTGACAATTGTTGCGCCATTATTGAGTGTAACCACGCCATCTTCAACAAAGACAGGAATGGCTGCATCATCCGAGAGTGACCTGATGATATCCATCTCGCTCACATCTTCTGCTAGCAAAGTCCCCTCGGAGATATGATAAAGTAGCAGCGGCACAAGTTCATCAGCATCCTGCGTCAGCATATCCTCAACGGTCATATCGAGTTCACCCAGAAAAGTCTCAAACGCCGCATCCGTCGGCGCAAACAGCGTATACTCAGCTTCCCCACTCAGGGTCTCGGTCAGTTCAGCAGCCTCTAGAGCAGCCAGCAGCGTCGTGAATTCCCCATTGGCAGAGACAGTCTCCACGATGTTGACTGAAATGGTACTCTGTACCCCATCATCTGAGGAACTACCAATCATCGGCGCAATCACCAGAGAGACAATCGCAAGCAACTTGAGTAGGATGTTTAATGAAGGGCCAGAAGTATCTTTGAAAGGATCACCAACGGTATCACCAACAACAGCAGCCTTATGCGCATCGGAGCCTTTTCCACCAAACGAACCGGACTCGATGTACTTCTTGGCGTTGTCCCAGGCTCCCCCTGCATTTGCCATCATCACCGCTAGCATAAAAGCGGAAATCAACGAGCCAACTAATACACCAACGAGGGTCTCTGAACCGACATAGTTTGCAAGGAAGTTACCCTCTCCAATGACGGTCAAAATAGCAATCGCAACCGGGACAGCTACAGCAATTAGACCAGGTAGGATCATCTGCTTGATAGCGCTGTCGGTACTGATACCAACGCAGCGTTCATAATCTGGTTCGGCTGTACCTTCCATGATGCCAGGGATTTCACGGAACTGCCGACGCACTTCTTCAACGATTTCCTGAGCAGCTTCACCCACCGCCAGCATGGTCAAGGCGCTAAAGATATAAGGCAGCATCGCGCCCAGGAATAAGCCCGTAATCAGACGCGCATCCAGAATAACGGTGGAGAATGTCGTTGCTGTCACATCACTGCCTTGAACTGCCGTAATAAAAGCAGCGGTCAAAGCTAATGCTGTCATCGCAGCACTACCAATGGCGAAACCCTTACCGGTGGCGGCGGTGGTGTTACCCAAGCTGTCGAGTGCATCCGTCCGATCACGCACTGAGTCATCCAGATCGGACATTTCAGCAATACCACCTGCATTGTCAGCCACAGGGCCATAGGCGTCTGTAGCCAGGGTGATACCCAATGTCGAGAGCATACCCACCGCTGCAACCGCCACACCATACAAGCCTGTGGCGTCCACCGCGATTAAGGTCACAACAATGACGATGACAACTGGAGCCAATGTACTGAACATACCCACAGCCAAACCGCGAATGATAACAATACCCGCGCCACCCTGCGCACTTTCGGATAGATTCTGTGTCGGAGAATAGGTATCAGACGTAAAGTATTCGGTGAAGTAGCCAATCGCTACTCCCCCTAGCAAACCGCTGATGGTCGCAATGATAACGCCCGTTCCCAGATCAAGGACCAGCGCCAGGACAATCACCGCAATGCCAACGCCGATGCTTGCGCCATAAACGCCACGCCGCAAACTCCACAGCAAATCTTCCTGTGAAGCACCCTCTTCAGTTTTGACTAGGAAGGTACTGCCAATACTTATCAAAAGGCCAACAGCAGCCACCAAAAGTGGGAATACCTGTGCTGCTGTACTCAGCCTGTCATAATCAATAGCAGGATCACGGTCTGCAATAGCAGGAATAATGCCACCGCCTGCCAGGATTGCCAACGTAATCGCCGCGATAATGGAACTGGCATAACTTTCAAACAGGTCAGACCCCATGCCAGCCACATCACCCACGTTATCACCAACATTATCAGCGATGGTCGCAGGGTTGCGGGGATCATCTTCGGGAATGCCTGCCTCGGTTTTACCGACCAGGTCAGCCCCCACGTCTGCGGCTTTGGTAAAGATGCCACCACCAACACGGGCAAAAATCGCAATGGATGTACCGCCAAATCCGAAGCCCGCTAATGCACTCGCAGTAGCCATCGAATTATCAATCTGGCTGGTAAACAAAACAAACAAGAAGCTAACACCAACGAGGGCTAATGAAACAACCATCGTCCCCATCACTGTACCGCTAGCAAACGCGACCCGCAAACCTTGATTCAAGCTCTTGGATGCGGCTTGTGTCGTACGGACATTGGCACGCACAGCAATGTTCATGCCAGCATAACCAGCCGCGCCCGATGCCAATGCGCCTGCCAGAAACGCAAGGGTTGTCCAGGAACTCATACCTGAATCTTCAATCAAACTCAAAACAAAGAGAATTACCGCAACAACAGCAACCAAAATGCTTACAGCACGGTACTCACGCGAAAGAAAGGCCTGCGCACCGCGCTGTACCGCAGCTGCAATCCGCTTCATTTGATCGGTTCCTTCTTCCTGAGAAAGCACCCAGGAACGAGTATTCCAGGCAAAGCCTATCCCGATTAAGCCAACGATGACGGCAAGGATACTTCCGGTATCTATATTATTTGTCAAAAACTCCATAGAGTTGTCTCCTAATGTGCGTGGACACAATCCAGCACATCTTAGCGGAATTGTGCGATTTTTCAATGATGGAGGTTGCAGTCTATCAAAAGAATGAAGTGATTGCTATCATAATCATAATGGATGAACAAACACAGCACCAAAACAGGCAACGAACAAGTCAGCTTTCCGGTGTTCAAATTATGTTTGCGGCTATTCTGGCAATTGGTTTAATCCTTGCCATTAACTTCAGTACGCGCCTCACCGCCAGCCGTCCATTGAACGAATATTATGAAAATGTCGAGGCAGAGATTGAGCAGTTGCGCAACGAACAGGCAACACTTATCGCCGAACGGGATTTTTCACAAAGTGATGCTTATGTTGAACAATGGGCACACAGGAACGGCAAAATGGTGCGTCCTGGAGAATATCTGGTGATTCCTGTGCCAGTGGGGAGACAGGCGCCGGCCACACCCACGCCTGTAATTTTCGTTGAATCAGTCACATCACCATCTGAGCCGGAACCCTGGACCCTGTGGTGGGCCCTCTTCTTCGATAGCCCCCCACCAAGCCTCAATTCACAGTGACATACTCCCACAGCAAAAGGCGAACCAAAGGTTCGCAGGGTCTTCTTCCGACTGAGACAGTATGAGGC
Organism: Phototrophicaceae bacterium; assembly: GCA_965223785.1. Lineage (GTDB taxonomy): Bacteria > Chloroflexota > Anaerolineae > Aggregatilineales > Phototrophicaceae > CBDCXN01. The sequence continues at coordinate 5,378,891 of OZ245017.1, forward strand.
GATGCCCCGCCTCAAGTATATTCTTCGCTGCATTGTGGTCGCGGTCTATGACCAAGCCACAATCGCAGCTTAACTCCCGGTCTTGCAGTTCGAGCTTATGCTTCTGTCCACACCCTGAGCAGACCTGGGTCGTCGGCCTCCAACGGTCTATCTTGACCACCCGCTTGCCACGCTTGAAGGCCACCCATTCCAAGATGCTCATCAACTGCGCAAAACCCAGATCACTCACCTTGCGTCCCCACAAACGCTTCATCGAACCAGAGGTTCGCCCCGTCCAGGTTGAGGTCTTCAAAGCACAGCAGGTCGTATTGGTCACACAGCGCATGAGCCAGCTTGAAGTGGAAGTCGCGCCGCTGGTCATCAATCCGAATGTGACGACAGGAGATGTGACGCTTCCCCTTACTCCCTTTGACCTTCTTCGACACCATTCGTTGGATGCTGCGCAGACGGGGTAGATCATCCCGATAGAACCAAGGTGATGCTATTTGTTGCCCTTCATCATTGGTAAGAAAGCATTTGAGGCCAAAATCAAAGCCGCCGCTTTGACCCGTGCTGGCTTCCTTCTGTACCACAAATCGTTCCACTACTGAGAAGCAGATCCACAATCTGCCTGCTGTATCACGCTTGATCGTGACTGTCTTTATATCACCCCACATGGGGCGATACGAACCCGACCATACCTATGGTCACTGTCGAGCAGTTTCCAGCCTGCTTGTTTAAGCGTGAATGACCGGAACTTCTTCACCTTGCGAAAGTGCGGCAATCCACCTTGCCTGTTGAAGAAGCGTTCGTAGGCTTTTCTTGTCGCTGCAATACCTCCTGGGTTGCCTGAGAACCGAGCGCTCTTCATCCGCAACTTTGCGATGTGGCGTTGCATCCGTGATAAGCCCATGTGTTTGCCTGTCAGCCGATAGGAGCAACGCTGCAAAGCCAGGGCATGGTTCCAGATCAAGCCAGCGACATTGATCTGCTGGTGCAGATGTCGGTTGCGCTTGGTGTTCTGGTACAGCCTCTATTTGTAGGTTTCTATCGACATGTTTGAAATACTCTTCCTCGTGCTCAAGCACTCTGAAGCCCCTTATATCCCACTGTTAAAACCTGGGGGCTTTACGGGGCTACCCGTAACAGCGGGAGTGGATGGATACAGCATGTTGCCGCCGCCGCAGAAGAAAAAATGGTGGCGGCAACGCGGGAAACCAAGGCCAATGGCACAGAACCGGCAGAAAATTGCGGCAAGTTGCAGCAAAAATAGACCTCCAAGTCGTTGGTACAGCCTTAGTTTAGTTGAAAAAAGTTGATTTGGGAGAACATATTGCAGAACTTATGTTCTGTGTTCAGACACTCTAAATTGTCAAGTTCTATCCACAAAATTCCCCACTCCCGTAACAGCAACATTTTCTCTTCTATTCATTTACCGTGATTGTACCCCTAAATATTCACTAACCGTAACCACATTGTTACTGTCTGCAACTTCCACTTGAAACCGCGTTCCTGGGTCAGCGGACGCCGTCTTGACGACTGCCAGTGTAAAAACTTCACCGCTAGGCGAAAGGGCGCTACTTGTCACCTGACCGACACGGCGCCCGTCATGAAACAACTCGGTTCCTGGATGGTATTGGTCGGCGGCTTCTAAGCGGACAAACGTCCGCGCCAGTTTGTTGCGGCTCTCCATCCGTGCGATGATTTCTTGACCGGTGTAGCACCCCTTATTGAAGCTGACTTCATCCCACAAGCCCAGTTCCAGTGGAATAAAATCGGATGTGAGTTCACGCCCTTCGCCAGGGCGACCAGCGCGAATCCGCAGGGTGTTAAACGTCAAGCCTCCTGCAGGTTGTAACCCCTGTTCCAATAAATGTGTAAATACACCTTCCGCATCATCCTCAGCACAAAGAATGATCCAGTGGGAACCAACCAATGGTTTTACTCGTGACACAAACACATCGCAATCACCCAACGATCCTGCGGCACATTCTGCAAAATCATCTGGTAAATAGGGATGGATAACTTTATCAGCCGTCAAGCCATGCAACGAAAATTGATGATATGACTGCGCCAAATTTTCAATTTCGACCTGATCGTTAAAGAAAATGTTCTTCTGCAAATACTGTTGGAGGGCATTACCTCGTCCTGGGCCGGTCAACACCAAAACAGCATCATCTGACCAATGATACACCAATGTACGGAAGAGGATGCGTGCATTGGCGTTGGTGAAGATAGTCGGCATCCCGCCACCGGCGGCAAGTTGCAGCAGATTATTGGTGGACATGCGATTCAACAAATCAAGGCGATCTTTGCCTGTCAACAAGAGCCGTCCTTCGTGCGAACGATCAAACAGCACCGCCTGTTCTAATGCCGCTTCATATTCAGCTTTTATGTCACCAAAGTGAATTGGGATTCCATCTGGGGCAACAATTGCACCCAACTCTTGATACATAGTCTTCATCGGTTATCCATAGGTAAAGAAATAAGTGACGCGATAGGTCTGGGCTTGCGGATCAAAGTCAATTTTATAGGGAAGCTTGCCCTCAATCTCGCTGTGATACTGCAAATCAACGTCCGCAGCTTGTGGGATTTGTTCACGGAGCACTTTTAAGGCAAGAGCACGCGGATCACCCTGGTCAAAAGCAACCTCAACCACTCGTTGACCCGATCCGCCCGTTACACGGACAAGATAGTCCACATTGGCCACAGCCAACGGCAATTGATCGGTCTCACTGCGTTCATATCGAATGATATGACGCAACTGTTCAACAGCATCGGCTTGATCGTCATTAATAATAATATATTTGCACGATGGTGCAAACAACATTTCCATCGGAGATCGATTGAGACGATCTTGTAAGTCGGTCTCCTTTGTATCCCGTTTGCGCAGCCGGGTATGTAGTTCATCAATTGAGGGCGGCATAATAAAGACAATGACACTATTTTCTGGGTAGGTATTCCGAATGATAGCGGCACCCAACACTTCAATGTCGGCGATCAAGTCCCGTCCATCGGCTATTGCCTTATCCACTGTGGCTCGCGGAATTCCGTAGAACTTGCCGGGATGCACTTCCTGATGTTCCAGCAGTTCATCCCTGTTGATCATCCACTGAAACTCCTCCATTGAGACAAAAAGATGCTCCCGTCCTTGCTGTTCATTAGGTCGCATCTTCCGTGTGGTTGCTGTTGGAAGCTGGCTTAAACCATTCACTAGATCAATCACATCATTCAGCAGCGCGTTTTTCCCCACACCGCCGGGGCCAACCAGCGTAAACAAAATTCCGAGACGTTCTTTTGGAACAGTCGTCATGCCAGACCTTTGATTACTCTTACACGATTGATACCGCTACTATAGCAGCCTAATGTGGCATATGCCAGAGAATAGAACGTAAAAACCGCCCCGATCAGGACGGTTTCATACTTCTTGAGCTTATGGGTTAGCTACTGGCAGCCACCTGCACATCAACGATCCACCAACCCGTAACATAGGTATCGTTACTATCGCCATTCTTATCGATACTATCACTGTTCTGGTTGTCAAACCGGAACCGGATCATAATCTGCTCATCAATGAAATTCGTCAGATTATGATTGCGTTCTCTCCAAGGGCCATGATACGGCATCCAGTCGCCGGCACCGCTGATTCTAGGGCCATCCATTCGTAGAGTTACCCCTGATGGCAAAACCAAGTCCTTACCCAACCCCGATGTACTCCAGGTAAATCCACCATCTTTAGAAACTTCCGTTCTTAGGTTGATATTATCCGTACTATATTTCTCGTAGTATGTATAGTACTGGAGTACGGGTGTAGCTGTTCCAGTTAGATCAAGCGTGCCGTTCAAAATCAGAGATGAGTTTGAGCGTGGCATCGGGCCTATATCTGGGAACGCTGCCCCTGCACCTTGTTTCGGCCTGTCGGTGAACGAGAAGCTGCTCCCCCCCGATGTCAGGATGATGGTACCCTTGCCGCTCTCTTCAAAGAACTGCAAGGTGATCCGATAGCGATTGCCATCTGCCAGATGCATCGAGCCTATATCCGCCGTGCGACCATGATCGAGCCAATTATAGATCACGTTCCATTCCTGCGAATCACCGAGGGGTGGGGCACCTGGTTGGCCTGTAGTCGGATCAACCGCCGTTGTTGTGCCATCAGAGTTCAGGATTTCATACTTCAGACGCACCCCCTCATCTGAGATGGTGATGAAGCTATAATCACCAGAAGTCACACCCGTCGTTGGGCCAATCACAGGCGTATCAAGTGTCCATTGTCCCACGATATCATTGGTAAAGTCGAAGAAGCCTGGTCTTGGGGCACCATATCCGAAGTCGTAGTTGATATCAAGGACTTGACGGCTGACGGATGGCACGGTGACGGCTGTACCACCACTATCAAGGAAGACATCCACATCATTTCTGAAACGACCACTACTAGACAGCGGATCACAAGCTGTACCACAGTGCCACCAGGTTTCTTGCCAGGTCCCCAATGTCGCTGGGCCACTGCCACCGCGATTCAGTTCTGGGCTCAAGCCCCAATATCCTTCTGGAACCCAGTTATTCATATTACGGGCTGGATCAAAGAATGCATTAGACGCAATCGAGCGTATCACTTCATCCTGACGTGGACCGACCAGGACATTGTCTACATAGAAACCATCCGCGTTGTTGTCATGCCGATACCCATCCACGACAAAGCGAATGCGAATGCGCTTACCTGGTGTGCTGTTATCTGGTGAGGCATAACCAGAGAGATCGACTTGCCAGCGCTGCCAGGTATAGGTGCGGGCGTTCTCATTTTTACGCCAAGCATTTTCTGAAGCCGCGCCTGACGCATTGATGTATTGCCATTCACTCCAACCGCGTGTTTGTTCATAACATTGCGGTCCCAGACCACTACACCGCTGGTCAATGTTTGTCTCTATATTGGCAGCATCGAGTTCCAGATCATGAGAGATTTGCACCATCACTTTGTCCCCCTGGCCAATGTCATAATGCGACCAGAAGTACAGGGTTGGCTTTTCGATGATGTTGGTTGCCCGCAGGTCAATGATCGGAACGATGTCCAGGACACTAAAAGTATTGTGTATCGTCTTGACATAAGGCCCCAGAGGACGGATGACATTCTGTTTAGTAGTCGCGTTTTCTGCACTTTCATGGAAGGCCCGCAAACCATTGCGTTGATTCCACAGGATTGCCTCCCAGGTTCCACCCATACGCCATTTTTCAAACCAGAAAGGATCTTCACCGTCTGCAGTAAAGCGGGTGCTATTCCCATTCCCAAAGTTAATGCTATTCACCGTTCGGGTTTCGATACTCGGCCACAACTTATGTACGGCCTCGGCTGGGCGTTCTTTAACCTCGATGTCATCCACATAGACACCATCGTTGCCACTGCTGTTGACCACCAGGCGGAAACGGAACAGCACATCATCATCTTCCACATCAGATGCATCCCCGCTAAAGGTGTTGCGTAGCGGTGTCAAATCAACCTCAACATATTCCATAGCCAAGTTCTGACGAGTCTCCGGCTCTTGGGCACGGGCTTTGGTAGTCATATCAAAGGCATAGATCCAGAGTGTATTCCAGGATGTGTCAGGATCACGCATCCGCCGCCATTCGACCACAATCTGGTCATTGGCACCAAGATGGCGGTTGTGCCAGAAGGTGAGGACGGGATCAACCGCCGCACCACCACAATTACCACCGTCCCCCGGATTGGGTGGCGCCACACATCCACCAGAACCCGAGCCATCATTGCGATCCGTCAACGCCAGATTTGCCGGCGTATCATTGTTCAAGTCAATGGGGTAGATTGTCCGCAGATAACTTTCACCAGAGAGATAATCACCCAATGGGCTATCCGTAAAGGCGTGGTTGCCCGTACGCTTGTAGGTTGTATCACGATACCATCGTCCACTGGTCAACCAGTTATCGACGCCAATTTCGGCACTATCATAGAATGGATAGTCCAGGAATTTCGGTGCACCTGCACGATGCAGATAGATTTCATCGATCCACCAGCCTGTCTTACCGAGACGAACATTTGCATTGGTATTCACAATTAAAGCAAAGCGTAGGCGGAAGCGTTTAAGCACATTATTGCTACTATCGACCACGCCTGCGAGCGAGATTTCGTAATTGGTGAGCGTTTTCTGGATGAAGTTGCCTGTCGCTGTATGTGGACGCAGCAAGCCCGGCGCAGGATTATTCGAATTCAACGCAGGCACAACCCGCCAATTCTCGTTGCGGGTTCCGTATGGATCATCGGTATATTGAATTTCCATACCCGAATACTGTCCCAGATCGTAGGCATGATAAAAACTAAGCAGAGGTTCACCCGAATCACCTTCATCATCTAGGAACGTATCGTTTACATCTACATAACCATTCAGTTCAACATAATGGATACGCTGACGATTTCTGCCAAACGGATCACTACCCTGTCCATCACCATAGTCAATATCAGAACCCCCTGTATAGAAGGTCGAATAGGGGCCTTTGGGCCGCAGTTCCCAGGAACAGCAACTATCGGGATTAGAGCCACTAATGACACCTTCAAAATCGGGCAGCGACTTCTCAGCCGTCAAATCCCATTGACCAGACGTGACGAACTGCGGACGATCTGTAAGTTCATCATTCAATTTCAAGAGCGTACCAGGCCGGAAGTCTCGAGCATCACCTTCTCTGAATTCGACATCGTCAATAAACCAGCGGCGAATTTCATTCGCGCCTACCGTATTCTGGATTACGAAGCGGAATGTTACATCTTCACCGATGAAATTATCGTCAGTGGTGGTTGTGCCATCGCCGCGAACATCTGTCAGATCTACGACATGGCGTGTCCAGTTATAATTACGGGTCGCGCCGTTAAATTGGTTGACCCGAATCCAGTTAAACTGAGTGCGATCTGCTTTGCCGATGATGTTGAGATCTTTGTGATATTCCGACACCTCCAGCCAACCACTCAAACTGCTCGATTGGAAGTCCCAGATATCCCAATAGACAAACTCTGGTTTGCTCATCGCATTCGCTTCACCCAAGCCAGGAACATGAACAAACCCACGCAGTTCCAGATGACAGCGCGTATTGCGTGGGAAACCATCAGTGTCGCCTGGGTAATCCTTCCACATAAACTGCAGCGAGTTGGCGCTATCGTCATTTGTATATTGCGTCCAGACACAGTTTCCAACCGTTCCCGCCCGGACACTGCCAGTGTCATCAACCTCAGTATCATCGACATTCGGACTCATGCCGATATTTAATTTGAGGCCAGCATTGCCTGTCCCTTCAAAGTAATCAACCTGGAGTGTATAAGTCTTATTGGTGTCAATGGTGCGGGTTACAATTGATGAACCACCAGCTTGCTCTTCCCAGTCGTCAATGAGCAAGCAATCTGTTGAAGGATCACCATAAGTCTGGTTGACAACGCCATTATTGGGCATCCCGCTTCTGACCCCTGTTGCGGAACAAGAAGCAAGTGAACTATTACCCGCTGTTTCGCCACTTTCCAGTAACCACAACCGCAAACCATCGTTGTAGGTCGCGCTGAAAGTCAATGTAATTGGGGCGCTAGAAGCACTATCGATATAAATATTGCGTGAGTAACGCACTGAGTAATGATCGTAAGGTGAGTTTGCGGGCCAATCCTGGATAGGGCCAGTATTGCCCCAGTTGAAGTCAAGAACACCTTCATACTCTGCACCCAATTCTCTGTTCTTGATCGTTTGTGGGCTTGCACCCGTCCAATCAAGCGTACTGCGATTACTGTAGCTGTGGTTTGCAGATGATGAATCCGTATTGTTGACAAAATACTGGCCGACCCAATCATCTGTCCCTAAGAAAGGCTGTGCCCCCACCCGCCAGTATTCGGGGTTATTAACCCGGAATATTTCTGGCGCTATAAACTCAAAGTCGCCTGGAGTTGGGGTTGCTGATGGTGTGCTCGTTGGTTCTCGAGTACGGGTTGGCGTCACCGGTGTAATCGTGGGCGACGGGCCGGGCGTCGGCGTTGAACTGGGCGGCGCCGAGGTTCGGGTTGGGAGTGGTCGTTCCTGAACCGGATTATCCGCAACCCAGGTCACGGTCAACCAGAAATCGCCAGGTCGGTTGACCTCGCGCACATCCGGTGTTTGCCCAAGCAGGTTATACACAATATTACTAAAGACGTTGCCAATTGCAGGCCCTGTGGCTGCCAGGGCGAAACCGAAGGCTATCCCCACCAGCACCAGGATGAGCGCATATTCAATTAGCGCCTGCCCGGAGAGTTCCTTGTAAAGAGTGTTCTTGTCTCTCATAAGTCTTGACCTTTTGAACGACCATTGACTGACACTGTATGTGTTCCATGTCTAGCTGTGCTGCTATTATGTTACCTGAGAATCGTGATATGTGCGGCTTAATTTTGTCGATGAGTTGTTTAGAAGCATTGACAAATAGATAATCAGAAAGGAGTGCAACATGAGTGCGTTAATCTTAGACGGGCGTGCCATCGCCAATCACATCCGAGAAGATATTACAAAGGATGCCCAAAAATTCACCGAAATTTACGGTTCATCTCCTGGATTAGGCGTTGTGATGGCCGGTGACAACCCGGCCTCGGTTACCTATGTTCGTATGAAGCAGCGCGCATGTGAACGTGCAGGCATCACCTCAGTCAAACATGTCATGACCGCCGAAAGTACTCAGGCTGAAGTTGAAGACGCTGTTGCAAACCTGAACACTAACCCCCATATTCATGGCATTCTGGTGCAACTACCGCTGCCAGACCACATTGATGAAGAAGCCATTCTCAGCGCAGTAAGCATCGACAAAGATGTCGATGGCTTTCATCCAGTGAACATTGGAATGCTAGGGATGAAGGGGCGCGAACCGTTGTTTACGCCTGCCACGCCAACTGGATGTATGGTCTTGCTAGAGGAAGCTGGCACAACGATTGAAGGCGCCAATGCTGTTGTCGTCGGGCGCAGTAACATCGTTGGTTTACCTATTGCCTTAATGCTGCTCAAGGCCAATGCTACTGTCACTGTCGCCCACAGCCGAACCAAAGACCTGCCTGGCCTGCTCAAGGGAGCAGATATTGTCATTGCAGCAGCAGGCATCCCCGAATTTATCCAGGGTGAGTGGCTGAAACCCGGCGCAACCGTGATTGATGTGGGTACAAATCAGGTGGATGATCCTGAATCAGAACGTGGTTATAAGTTTGTCGGTGATGTAAACTTTGACTCAGCAACAAATGTGGTTGCCGCAATCAGCAAAGTGCCGGGTGGCGTTGGGCCAATGACCATCACGATGCTGATGCAAAATACCATGAAGGCTGCATGGCGGATTAGGCTAAAAGCGGTTTAATTAATTGTGGATCGCTGTTTGAATCAAAGCTAAATGAGTTGCGTTCCCAAAAGATCCGGGTTATGGGGCGGCCCCTGATATACTCGACTTTGCACTTAGAAAGTCCTATGGTCCGCAGACTATTTGGCTGATCAGCCCAAATGGTCATAAGCGCATGGGTATTGAAATAATCACAGACATTCCTCGGCATGATCTTAGATTTATAGATTGATTCATGGCGTTCTCTGGATTAGTCCCCTTCGCCCTTAATGCGGTTTCCGACTTAGTTGAGCCCGGTCAAACTGTTTATCAGTTATTACCGGACAGATACCCAATTCGGACACGTTAGCTCCCCAGGCAAACTCCCAGCAATGTATAGCCTGCTTCTGCCCTATAGTATTGATCATAATCCCAGAAAGCTGATTGATAAGGCACGAAGCATTTGTAAATTTCATCAAAGTGGGTTTGATCAGCCTTTACCTTACTTCTATATGAAATTTTTACGAATTTTTGGGACAAATCGTTCATCGAGAGTAAAATGTTGTTGAAAGTTCCAATCATCCAACCTTCATCGACAGCTAAAGGAGCTTCCCTCATAGTAATTGAAACAACCCAGACCATCATTGACAATGAATATGCCAACTTGATGAAAGGAAGACTGGTTTCCGTGCGTATTGGCAGCAGGTTGGAAGTTTTGGGCTTTGGTTTTACCAAGAGAAGTTCAGGCTATGATGAACCTAAAAGGTTTTGTCGATATCTATCGACCCTTTGGGCTAGCAGTGATGGTATTTAGTAATCCACAACAAGCACAGTTCTGGCTAGAAAGGATCAAGAAGTAAGCAGCACATTCTGACAAAACACTATCGCCTATACATGGAGGAACACAATGTCAGTATCAGTAAAGAGATTGCCAGAAGAACCGATTTTTATCGTCACAGTGGACGGACACTTAGATGCCGATATGGTACGAGAGCTATACTATGAAATCGGTGAATTGACCAAGGATATGACTCCCCCCATCTACCGGATCACCGATGTCCGCAAACAAGAAACGACCTTTATGGAGATGATGGGCATCATCAAAGAGGCGACCCAAGATATGCCGGGTACAACCTCTGATGATCGGATCATCAATATCTTCGTCGGTAAGGAAAAATTTGCTATGATTGCGCGAGATGTGCTACGCCGCATCAACCCGAATAATCATCCGATGATGGATACGATTGAAGAAGCCTTGAGTTATATCCGTTGGCAGATGTCCCAAGCCGAGAAGCAGGATACTGAGACACGGTAGGTAAGTACACCATGCTTATATCATCTTGTCGGCTCACCAAGTCAAGTTGGGCTGTTCGCTTCTGCTCTAGGTAGTGGCGACAAGTTGACTGATGAAGTATGAAAAAGCTCAAAGAGCGTAAACCAATTGAACTCAGAGAGCTTTTTCATGATCAAAGCAATTGTCACCTGGAATCTCTATCAAGCCAGAGACCACAAGCACATGCCACCCAACGATCCTTGAGCGTTAAACCCTCCAATATCACACCGCAGGTTGAGCAGGTTTTGGATGTGTAGGCGGGATCAACCAACACGACTTCACGTCCAGCACTTCCAGCCTTGTACGTGAGATATTGTTTGAAAATACGCCAAACCGAAGGTTCGCACCCACTATCCAGGATGCTCTTGCTGAGGTGTTTGTTTCTGACCCTATTGGGCACCCACAGATCTTCCAGTGCGATCAGGTTGTATTGCTCAATCAGTTGGGCAGCAGACCATCCTGGCGCTGATTGGCCACCTGCTCTTGCTTGCAACAAGGCTTGGCGGTAGCTGTTGGGGTTTTGAACCTTCTCACCCTCGCTGGTGGTGCCCCATGCGGATACCCCGACATCCCGGCCAACCATTCGCTCAGTTTTCGGTAGCTTGGCTGGGTCTGGCATCTCAACCGAAAAGCAGGCAGACCAACCACACCCGACACCTTGAGGCGCCGAACATCGATCTTGAACCCATTCCCATATTCTTTGAAGCCGATGCTGTGAAAGCGATGGCGGCCCTTGAAACGCGGATAACCGGGTGTCTCACCCTTCTTGACTCGACAGAAGAAGGCTTGAAAAGCCTTGTCGCAGTCTACAGCTACCACTTGCAAGACATGGCTGTGAACGTTCTGCGCCTGGGGAAAGGTCTTTTTATATTGCTTCACATTGGATACAGACGATACTTGTAGGTCTTGAGTATCATTTCCCTTTTGGGGTTGCGATCTACTTCTTTATTGACAATTATATCAATGCTAAACTCCCGTTGAAACCCTCGAAAATCGCCTCACCGCTGCCATTCTAATGGCGCGGCTTGCGGCGGGCTCAAGCCCGTCTTTGTCAAAGGAAATCATACATGTCGGCTTCTCAATACAGAACGCACGTTCTGCAACACGTTCTCCCAAATCAACTTTTTTCAACTCAACTGAGACGGTATCGACTTGGAGACTATTTTGACTGCTGGTTTTCCCGCCCTTTTTACCTGGCTTTCCGCCGGTTCTTCGCCTCCCCTATTGCTGCCGCCATTTTTTTGTTGCGCTGCAGCAGCAACAAAGAGACGATTTGTCCCCCAAGCCCGCCAAACTCAAATGCGACATCATTTAATATCCCAAGTACCATGAACCTCGCCCCAAAGTGGTGTAAAAAGTTGATTCACCCCTGCGAATGGGGTTTCATAGAGGTAGCAGAATAGGAGAGCCCTTATGGAACCCTTGCATCTCAATCTAGAACATCTCGGCTTGCAACCAACCCCTGAGTACATGCAAGCTACCATACAAAGTGCGACTCAGATTGTGATGGAGCATCAAGTCAGTGTGCTGATTGACGCCCAACTCTACGAACGCAACAACAGCCGTTATACCTATCGCAATGGCTACCGGACACGCCATTGGAAAACGGCTTACGGTGACATTCAACTGCGCATCCCCAAACTGCGTCGCGGGACATATATACCCGATTTTATCACATCAGATTACACACAAACTTTGATTCAATTGTTGCAAAACGCCTGGATTCAAAAGCTTCATTGGCATGATGTCGAAAATTTTCTATCCGAAATTGGCGTTGAATCCAGCCCACAACTCACGGCCCATCTCATGGATTGTTTGGACGAACAGGTCAACCAACATCGTAAAAGTCGGATTGAAGAAAACTTTCCTTTCCTCTGGTTGAATGTGTTGCCAACAGACGATTATCGACAACAGATTATCCTGGCGACGGGCATCCGAGAAAATGGCACACATCAACTGCTTGATTTTGACATCCAGACCAGCATAGATGATGAATTCTGGATCGGGTTCCTGCGTGGATTGGTCAAACGTGGCCTACAGCAAGTACAACTGGTCATCAGTGATGCCCATCGGGGAGTCAAAATCGCCATATACGAAGAACTAATCGGATCTGAATGGCAGTTCAGCCGTGACCACTTCATTGAGCATATCCTGGCAAACACGCCAGAAGAAAAACATGCCGAATTGGTCGATGCTATCTCTACCCTGTTTATCCAAGCCGACCAGGTTGTGAGGTCTGGCCATCTCAATCGGATTCTCAACACACTTGGAAGCAACTATCCTGATGTAACCAACATGCTGCTAACCTACGGCAGCAGTCTGCTGACCTATACTCACTTCCAGACATTCTCCTGGTCGTACCTTTCTAATCTAAAGACCTTAACCCACATCAATAACTTTCAGGATGTGACTGGACGAGAGCCAATTGCCCATCTATAAGCTTGTAACCCATGAGTTGAGGAGTTAACTATGCAACTTGGTCGTGTTATCCCAATGGTTGTGGAACAGGGCGCACGCGGCGAACGTGCCTACGACATTTATTCACTGCTGTTGAAGGAACGCATCATCATACTGGGAACAGACGTTAATGATCAGAGTGCCAATCTGATCGTGGCACAATTGCTGTTTCTGGATCGTGAAGACCCCAAAAGCGCTGTCAAACTTTACATCCATTCGCCTGGTGGGCAGGTTTATGCAGGGTTGGCAATTTATGACGCTATGCAAGAGATCCAAGCGCCGGTCAGTACCGCAGCAATTGGTATGACCGCCAGTTTTGGCACAGTCGTATTGGCAGGTGGCAGTTCCGGAATGCGCTATGCTCTGCCCAATGCCACTATCCACATGCACCAACCGCTGGGTGGGATGCAAGGACAGGTTTCCGACATGGTGATTCAAATGAACGAATTCGCCCGCCTGAAAGCCAAACTCATCAATATTTTTGTGCATCATACTGGGCAGAATGCTGAGACAATCGAACATGACCTGGATCGAGATTTTTATCTGGAACCAGAACAAGCGGTGGAATATGGGGTGATTGATCAGGTTCTACGGGGACGGAAACAACTGGATGATATCCAGCCAAACAAATTAACAACTCGCTAAGCCCTTGTTCCAACCTGAACCTGAAGTTACACTCCTGATGGGTGTTTACTCACCTCTCGGGTTTGCTCGGTGAACAGATACCCTGCAAGATTAATCTAGCGAGAGTCTTTTGTGCCAACACTTCTGGTAAAGAACATCCAAGTCCTAGCAACCATGGACGAAGGTCTTGATGAGTTAAGCCATGCCTCTCTTTTCATTCGGGATGGTGTAATCGAATTTATTGGATCTACTGAGGATGCCTACCGCGATTTTGCGGAGCAGGCCGATGAGACCCTCAATCTGGACAAGCATGTGGTGCTGCCTGGTCTGATTAACACGCATCATCATATGTATCAAAGCCTAACCCGAGTCATCGCTCAACAAAATGAACTATTTGATTGGTTGGTGACCCTTTATCCAATCTGGGCCAACCTGACGGGCGAAATGGCTTATGTTTCGGCAAAGCTAGCAATGGCAGAGTTGATCCTGTCCGGTTGTACCTCGTCAAGCGATCATCTCTACATTTATCCCAATGATGTTCATCTGGAGGATACAATCCAAGCGGCACAAGAAATTGGGATGCGTTTTCATCCTACACGAGGCTCAATGAGTGTGGGGGAAAGCAAAGGCGGCCTCCCTCCAGATGGTGTTGTAGAAGAAGAAGATGCCATCCTCAAGGACACGCAACGCCTGTTGGAGGTATATCACGACCCAGCACGCTACTCAATGTTGCAAATCGCCGTTGCGCCCTGCTCACCTTTCAGTGTTTCACAAGACTTGATGCGCGAGTCGCTCGAGCTAGCAAGAAGTTACAATGTTCGCCTACACACTCATCTAGCAGAAAACATCAAGGATGTAGATTACAGCCTGGAAACCTTTGGGATGCGCCCAGGTGATTATGCTGAAGATGTGGGCTGGATTGGCGAAGATGTCTGGCATGCACACTGTGTTCAATTAGACGATAACGAGATTAGCCTGTTTGGACAAACAGGCACAGGCGTTTGTCACTGCCCTGCATCCAACATGCGATTAGCCTCAGGTATTGCCCCTGTGCGCAAGATGCTCGATCACAATATCCCGGTTGGTCTGGGGGTGGATGGTTCGGCTTCGAATGACAGTGCCCACTTGCTGAACGAAGCACGAATGGCCATGCTCTTGCAACGCCTCAATGGTGATCCATCAGCCCTCAGCACCCGTGAAGCATTAAACATTGCTACCCGTGGCAGTGCTCATGTTCTAGGTCGGGACGACATCGGCAGCTTGGCAGTTGGCATGGCAGCAGACTTTGTAGCCTTCCGTACCGATACGCTAGACTTGGCTGGTGCACAGCACGACCCAGTGGCGGGATTACTCTTTTGCACTTCACCCAAAGTGGATTATTCGGTTATCAATGGCAAAATCGTGGTGAAAAATGGCATATTGGAAACAATTGATTTGCCTGTTCTGGTTGAACAACATAACAAGCTGTCGAAGGAATTGATTGATGGCCAATAGTAGAATGAGCTAACAAACGAAGCTCTCCAGATATCAAGGATCAACTCGCTTATATCAGCTCATTCTACCTCATCTTTCTATTTACATTACCTGGCAGACATCCTCATTAAAGAAGGCATTTTCTGAATTACGAACCCACTCGGCATGGGTTGCCATTGCTGATTCCATTCGGAACCACAGTTGCCCGTTCACAAGTCTTGACTCCACAACGTGAATTACAACTCCTGAACTGACTGTGCCGATTTCTCTGCCATTCGGTTGATCATATATCGCTACATCAGCCGTAATACTCACTGTACACTCACCCGGATTAAATGTCCGCCTAGATAGACCACTCAACTGAGGAATTATAAGCCGTTCACCACTAGAAATCTTGTTCGTATCATCAATCCAGTTCACCGCCGCAAGCTCCGCCACACTCACACCAAACTGCTTTCCAATTGAATATAAGGTGTCCCCTCGCTCCACAATGTAAATGCTGCCCACTATTGCCTCAGGCGTTTCTACTTGGCAGACATCCTCATTAAAGCGGGCATTTTCTGAATTACGAACCCACTCGGCATGGGTTGCCATTGCTGATTCCATTCGGAACCACAGTTGCCCGTTCACAAGTCTTGACTCCACAACATGAATTACAACTCCTGAACTGACTGTGCCGATTTCTCTGCCATTCGGTTGATCATATATCGCTACATCAGCCGTAATACTCACTGTACACTCACCCGGATTAAATGTCTGCCTAGATAGACCACTCAACTGAGGAATTATAAGCCGTTCACCACTAGAAATCTTGTTCGTATCATCAATCCAGTTCACCGCCGCAAGCTCCGCCACACTCACACCAAACTGCTTTCCAATTGAATATAAGGTGTCCCCTCGCTCCACAATGTAAATGCTGCCCACTATTGCCTCAGGCGTTTCTACTTGGCAGACATCCTCATTAAAGCGGGCATTTTCTGAATTACGAACCCACTCGGCATGGGTTGCCATTGCTGATTCCATTCGGAACCACAGTTGCCCGTTCACAAGTCTTGACTCCACAACATGAATTACAACTCCTGAACTGACTGTGCCGATTTCTCTGCCATTCGGTTGATCATATATCGCTACATCAGCCGTAATACTCACTGTACACTCACCCGGATTAAATGTCTGCCTAGATAGACCACTCAACTGAGGAATTATAAGCCGTTCACCACTAGAAATCTTGTTCGTATCATCAATCCAGTTCACCGCCGCAAGCTCCGCCACACTCACACCAAACTGCTTTCCAATTGAATATAAGGTGTCCCCTCGCTCCACAATGTAAATGCTGCCCACTATTGCCTCAGGCGTTTCTACTTGGCAGACATCCTCATTAAAGCGGGCATTTTCTGAATTACGAACCCACTCGGCATGGGTTGCCATTGCTGATTCCATTCGGAACCACAGTTGCCCGTTCACAAGTCTTGACTCCACAACATGAATTACAACTCCTGAACTGACTGTGCCGATTTCTCTGCCATTCGGTTGATCATATATCGCTACATCAGCCGTAATACTCACTGTACACTCACCCGGATTAAATGTCTGCCTAGATAGACCACTCAACTGAGGAATTATAAGCCGTTCACCACTAGAAATCTTGTTCGTATCATCAATCCAGTTCACCGCCGCAAGCTCCGCCACACTCACACCAAAGCGCTTTCCAATTGAATATAAGGTGTCCCCTCGCTCCACAATGTAAATGCTGCCCACTATTGACCCAATAGCCCTAGAACCTCCTCCGATTATACGTACAGCATAGGGGTCGAGTAAAAATCCTGCTTTGAGTGTTGCTGAAGTGGTTGAGGTATCATTTTCAGGATTAAAGTCTTGCCCCTGTACGGAGATAGCTAGCATTAAAAACAACAAACTTAGCGAAGTTGTTCTTAGAATTGTCTTATACATTGGGTATTCTCCTATGGCTATGTATACGAGTATGTAACCAGCCAAATAATTATATCGTAACTTCAGCGAATTAAGTTTAAGCGTAGGGTAAGCGTATAAATATCTGAGTTTTATTTCAGAAACCGATTGTAGTGAATCGCGTGGATGTTGATCAAAGGTGAGATGGGGGGCAAAATCGTAACCTCATGCTTGCCACCGAAGAAAAAATGGCAGCAGACAGTGGGCAAGTAGTGGAATCATGCGGATTGACTCTCAGTTTATCGTGGAAAAAGGTGGTTTGGGTGAATGTGTTGCAGAACGTGTGTACTAATGAGATCCCCGCGGCTACCCGTCAGCGTCGAACCTGATTTGGTTGAGCGGGGCAACCCCGACCATAAACCCTTTGGCGAACGGAGGGCGCGCACCCTGAAAGATGCAACAAACCTTTCTTGTATCGTAGCATGGTCATCCGAATGAGCCATCCTCCTCTTCCCAGGTCACAATGTCTCTACCTTCAATCGAGGAGATGCGCCATATAATCAGAGCTTAAGGTTATATCCACGCTTACCCCAGTAGATGCACACCGTGAGGTGTCTGGATCAAGCCTTCGACTAACTCCAGCGCAGCACCGATGTTGTAGTAATCAACCGCAATGAAGGTCGGCAGGCGATTGTTCGATTTCAGCCGAAAAGCAGCCAGATGTTTTGTTAGATAACGACGATGATTAATCCACCAGTAGGCGCGTTGCACCAACTGCCTGCCAAAAATCTGAGTGAGGAATCCGCCAGGAAAATGATTGAGTATCAGCAGGGAACGGTGGTCATCACTTAATGGTTTTGATTCAATGCGCGGCGAAGTCCATGTCCAGTGGAGCAAACTAAGGAATCCCCAATGATTCTCGACCGCGTAATCCCAGATATTGGGTAAGCCATCTTTGCTATCCGTGCGCTCGGTGAAAATCACGAGGTCTTTACCATGCATCTTCATCCAACCCAAGGTAGGCCAACCATCTACTTCGACACTGCGTAATCCTATTGGCTGCACGTTATCTGTAGGCCAATCCCCCTGCGTATCCACATCGGCAGTATAGGTCTGGCGCGGGTCAAAGATACGATGCCGAACCCTGGTAAATGCCTGATCCAACAACTGTCGAGCCTCATCCGTACAAACCCGACTCTCGAAAATAATGGTGATAACAGCATTTTCATCTGAATCGAGAAACTCACAAATAGTGTTCAACACAGGAGTCAGCGGGATTGCATAGCCACCACATACCTTATGACACAGGTAAATTTGGTCTTGATAGTGTTCAATATCCAACATCAACGCCCGCACACCCTGAGTCAATTGAGTTAGAATAGGACCGGATTGGATCTGTGGTGAGGATTGAGCAGGGGTCGGTTGCAAGTATTCGTAGGCATTATGGGCAGTTAAATAAACCACTTCGTCATACCGTTTGTGGAGCATGTCATCCATCACCATTGATAGGGTTCTCCAGGTGGTAGGCGTTTGTCATCTCCAAACAAGGATTTTTGTACACGCGGCTGCTCGTCAAAATAATCAAGGATGCGTTGGAGCAGCGGCGTTGTGATCCCTAACCGGGCGACGGTTTCCAGGGCGAAACGGGCGGGATGTTTTTCGCTTTTAGCCCGGTTACAGTTTGGACACACCACCGCCAGATTATCGTTTGAATTGCGCCCGCCCTTGCTCACCGGGATGATATGCTCAATCTCAAAGTCCTGCCCCACCAAGCTCTTCCCACAATATCCACAACGCCCCGCTGACTCAAAGATAATCGACAGCAATACATGGGGTGTAAGAGTTTTATCACCGGCCCGGTTATTCAAAGCACGCGCATAAGTTGTCAGATCATCGGCTGTTAGATTATCGGAATATTGCATTAGGCTCCCTCATTTTTGCTTACATAACATAGCATATGGCATTGTTAGAAACAATTCGCTACCCTTAGCGATTGATTATGGATCGGAAAGGATAATCTCCATGGTAGATCAAGCCGTTGTTGACAAGATTAAAGCACGAGTTGAAGAACAACGCGATGACATTATCAAGTTTATGCGAGAAATCGTAGCAATCCCCAGCATAGAAAGTGAAATCCGTGCTTGTGGTGAACGCATTGAAGAAGAGATGAAAAAAGTAGGGTTCCATGATGTCTGGTGGGATCAAATGGGCAACGTGGTCGGCGTCATCAGTAACGGCCCCAAGAAACTGCTCTATGACGGTCATATTGATACCGTTGGCATCGGTAACCCAGACGAATGGGATTGGGACCCATTTGAAGGCAAAGTCGAGGGAGGGACTCTCTATGCGCGCGGCGCATGTGATGAAAAAAACTGTGTACCCGGCATGGTCTATGGGCTGGCATTGGCAAAAGAGTTAGGGTTACTGGAGGGCTGGACAGCCTACTATTTCGGTAATATGGAAGAATGGAACGATGGCAGTGCCCCTGATGCACTCCATCAGGTTGAGGGAGTCGATCCTGATTTTGTCGTGATCGGCGAACCAACCAAAATGCAAGTCTATCGGGGGCAAAAAGGCCGTGTTGAGTTCCAGATCAAGGCTGTTGGTAAGAGCGCCCATGCCGCCAGCAATCATCTTGGAGATAATGCTATCTATAAGCTCCTCCCCATCATTGATCAGATTAGTAAACTGGAACCTGAATTTGTTGATGATCCTTTCCTGGGTAATGGACGTATCACCGTCACCGACATGGAAGTCAAAACACCGAGCATTAATGCCGTTCCTGATGAAGCCAGCATCTTTATTGATCGCCGCTTGACCTTTGGCGAAAGTCCTGAAAACGAATTGGAACGCCTGAAAAAGATTGTGGGTGATCGGGATGATATGGATGTGTCGATCTTGGTATACGACGAGCCGAGCTACACGGGCTTCGTCTATCCACTCGATAAAATTTATCCGGCGTGGGCAGTCCCAGAAGATCATCCCCTGGTCAGGGCGGGTCAAAAAGCAGGCGAAATGTTGTGGGGTGAGATGCCGCCTCCTTATAAATGGAACTTTTCAACTAACGGTATTTATTGGATGGGCAAGGCGGGGATTCCCTGCATTGGCTTTGGTCCAGGTGATGAAGAGCATGCTCACACTGTCATTGATCAAGTTTCGCTCGATGATGTTGTAAAAGCAGCGGAATGGTATGCTCTGCTGCCTGGAATATTAGAAAAAGAATAGAACAAACGGACTTCAGTCCGTTTGTGTCGAAAGACCCGATATAATCATGTTGTCTATGTTGCAACGTAATCAAGCGACGGAGAAACCAAGCATGAAGGTACAGGGGCTACATCATATCACATTAGTCAGCAGCGATGCCTACCGGACAGCCGACTTTTATACTCGTGTGTTGGGCCAACGGTTGGTTAAGAAGACAGTCAACTTTGATGATCCCAGCAGCTATCACCTTTACTTTGGCGATGAAACGGGCAGGCCAGGGACTGCCATCACCTTTTTCGAGTGGCCTCAGGTGCCCCAAGGTCGGATTGGGATTGGCGGCACCCATCATGTTGCCCTACAAGTCCAGGATCATGACGGCCTGCTCAAATGGAAACGTCGCCTGACGGATTTGGGGATACGGGTTGAAGGGCCGTATGATCGGCAGTATTTCACCTCTATCTACTTCAGGGACCCAGATGGCGTCATCCTAGAGATTGCGACAACTGGCCCCGGCTTCACAGTGGACGAAAATCTGGAGTCATTGGGTACAACTCATCTGCCACCGCCGGAAGAAATGGTCATCGGTAATCGAGATGCCGAATGCATCAAGGCGCTGACTTGGGAAGAGCCTGTCCCCATTATCAGATCGGACATGGCACTTATGCAGGGGATTCACCATATCACTGCCATTAGCTCGAACATTGAGCGTACCAACACCTTCTACAGTGATTTGCTAGGAATGCAACGTGTGAAGATGACGGACAATTTCGACGATCCCGGTTCGGCTCACTGGTATTGGGGCGATGAGGCGGGACACCCGGGCACGCTCATCACCTACTTTGAGCGTGATCCGGGAAAAGTCGGCTATGCCCAAGTTGGGCGCGGCTTGACCCATCACTTCGCCTTTACCGTCGAGAATGAAGAAGAACAAACCGCATGGCGCATCAAACTCAGTCAGGCGGGCTATCGTGTGTCGCCAATTATGGATCGTATCTACTTCAAGAGTATCTACACCCATGATCCAGATGGTCACATTGTTGAACTAGCAACCATTGGGCCTGGTTTCCTGGTTGATGAGGACCTCACCACCTTGGGCACAAAGCTGATGCTGCCCCCTTGGTTAGAATCACAGCACGAAGTCATCGAAAGTAGACTACAACCTGTTGAGGTGGGGCCCTGGAAGGTCATGGGCGCATGAGCATACACCAGACAGGTCATGTCGTTCACATAGGCAAAACATTGGCAGATGCAAAAGCCGCCATGATTCTGATCCATGGACGTGGTGATCATGCGCACGGCATCCTTTCACTCGTTAATGAGTTCAAAGTCGAGGGTTATGCTTATCTTGCCCCCCAGGCAACAGGCAATACCTGGTATCCGCAGTCATTCCTCGCGCCGATTGAAGCCAATGAGCCAGGGCTATCGTCCGCGTTGAACGCCATTGACGATCTGGTAAATCAGATCATGGATGCTGGTGTTTCAGCCGAAAAGATCATCCTGTTAGGATTTTCACAAGGGGCATGTCTTGCTACCGAGTATGCTGCCCGCAATGCCAGGCGTTATGGTGGTGTGGTTGGATTAAGCGGTGGTCTTATTGGCCCGGATGGGATATCACGTGATTATCCTGGATCACTCGACAATACACCTGTTTTTCTCGGTTGCAGCGACATCGATTTCCATATTCCCCTGCAACGGATCAAAGAATCGACTGAGGTTTTGAGTCGACTAGGTGCAGATGTCACTGAACACATCTACCCCAACATGGGACACACCATCAACTCTAATGAGCTTAAGTTTGTCAACGAGTTGATGCACCATTTGATTTAGTTCTCACTACACAACAGGCTACGAGGAAGTTGGTTGTTTGACCAGCCTCTTTTTTGTGTATACTGGTTGCACAAATTAGCTACCTGAACAGAGGATTTTTTTCATGCAAACAGATTTACGAGGTCGTGATCTGATCTCGACACAAGACTGGTCAAAAGACGAAATCGAGACCTTGCTTGATGTGGCCTGGAACTTAAAACGCAAGCGGGCCCTGGGTGAACCTCATGCCCTGCTGCGCGATAAAGTGTTGGCAATGCTATTCTTCTTCACCAGCACCCGCACCCGCACAAGCTTTGAGGCAGGCATGGCACAACTTGGCGGCCATGCCCAGTTCATTGATAGTGAAACCACCCAGATCAGTCATGGGGATACAGCCAAAGAAATCGGGGAAATTATGGGGCGCTACACCGATGGTATCGCCATCCGCCAGTGTGACTGGAACTTGGGCAATCAGTACATCAACGACGTCGCCGAGGCCAGCCGCGTCCCGGTCCTGAACATGCAATGTGATGTTTATCACCCTTTCCAGATTCTCGCCGATTTGATGACGATTATGGAGAATTTCGGGCGTAATCTACGGGGCAAATCTATCAACGTTAGTTGGGCTTATGCCGCCAGCTATCAAAAACCCATCTCTGTTCCACAAAGCCTCATCCTGCTCATGACACGCTTCGGTATGAACGTCAAGTTGACACATCCACCAGAGTACAGCCTGATTCCAGATATTGTAGATAAGGCCAAAGCCAATGCGAAGAAAAGCGGCGGGGCATTGGAAATCGGCAATGACTTTGACGAGGGATTCAAAGATGTGGATGTTGTTTATCCCAAGAGTTGGGGTGCACTTCTAACCACAACTGATGAAGACGAATCTGCCCGCATTGGTAAGCAGTACACTGAATGGATTTGTGATGAACAACGCATGGCACTTGCCAACGAACACGCCATTTACATGCACTGTCTCCCAGCAGACCGCGAGATTGAAGTCGCCAACACTGTAATTGACGGCCCCCAAAGTGTAGTCTATGATGAGGCAGAGAATCGACTTCATGTCCAAAAAGCGGCTATGGCTTTGACAATGCGCTAATTCTCCATATCATAAAAACAGCCTGGATGAGTCTATTCGCAATCTATTAATTTTTCTATTCAGAGGTATTATATGCGTGGTCAGAACGCTGACATTTTGAACCTTCGCCGCGTCTCCGAAGCTGCCCTTCTCATCGCTGCCTTTACGGGCATGGCCTTCCAATTCATCCGGTTTGAGAAATTTGAAACGGAAAAGAGCGCCATTCTTGGGTTTCTGGCTCTGGTCATTGTGGGAGCCAGCATCGCCGAGTATTTCGAGCGGCGTACGCTCCCTGGCTTTAAGAATCCGGTGATGCTGGCGGTCCTGGCATTCACAGCGGTAGCGACGGTCTCTACGTTATTCTCGATTTATCCTACCTACAGCTTTTGGGGATCACCAACCCGCAGTCATGGGCTACTTATGGTATTCACCTATACCGTCCTGTTCTGGCAGGCCTCACGTTCTGGTCAGCGTTTGCGGGAAGCGCTCTTTCCCATTCTGGCTCTTTCTGCCCTGCCCATGAGCATCTGGGCCATCATCGAACATTACAATCCACCTCTATTATTGGAAGACGGCTCTCCCATTGTCGGTTTTCGTGCGCCGTCTACCGCAGGCAACCCTAACTATATGGCAGGCTGGTTGGCAATGTTCTTCCTGTATTTTTTCGGGCAAGTCATTAGCCGTGTTATAGCCTGGAAGCGTCCCATTGACCCCATTCGCATTGTAGAAGGCCTGACCTATCTGGCGATCCTGGCAATCACGGGTTGGGGCTTCTTTGTGCTGGCAAGTCGTGGTCCAATGGTGGGTCTGAGCATTGGTTTATCGCTTGGCCTATTGGTGGCATTGAGCGCCATGCGCAGGCGAATCATGGTCATTGGTTTGATGATTTTGTTGGTGGTCGGAGCGGCGGGTTATTTCGCCATTAGCCAGAACTTCCAGGGACGCAGTGCCCAATTCGGCATCCGCTTTGAGCGCGTGTTCATCCCCTACGACGAATCGCGTGTTGTTTTGTGGGAAACTGCCACTGACATCATTTCACGGCATGCCGAACCCCTCAACGACGTTGATGGTGATCCTGATCAATGGGCGTTTTTGCGTCCAGCCCTGGGCTATGGCATGGAGACACTAGAACAAATTCAAAATCGCTTTGGTGAGCGCTTTGAGCAATCAGCTTGGGGAGATCGATTCGTCGAGCGTTTCCACAACCTCCTCTTTGATTGGATAGTCGAAGTCGGCTCATTAGGCTTGATGACGATGGTTCTGATCTATCAAACAGCCTGGTATATCGGATTACGACAAGTTGGTTTAATCCGACAGCAACAAATCTGGTACTGGGTGGGTTTGCAATTACTCGGTGTCCCGTTCGGAGTTTGGTTCGTTAGTTCAGTGATTCCACAAGCCGAGTGGACGGCGCTAATACCTTTGGGGAGTGCGCTGGGTTCGCTTCTAGGCACAACGTTATGGGTGGCACGCAGCGCGTTTGAAACGCTCCCGGAAGACGCCCAACCCTTCACACTCAACTATACCAACATCACAACTATCTCTATCATTTGCATCGTGACTAGCCAATGGATCGACAATCAATTTGGCTTCATGCAAATCATGAGTTCGACCTTATTCTTCTTGATGTTGGGTTTTCTGGTGTCATTAACATCCAGGCCAGAGGAAGTTGATAACATCGTTGAAGAGAACTATATATCTGTCCCAGAGACAAAATACTGGTATGGAGCAACCTTGATTGTTGGCTTGTTTGTTCTCTATGCTTTTGGTATGTCCATTGCCAGTAATTTTATTGCACAGAGCACTATCGGAACACATGAAATCCCGTATTTCCTGAGTTCTGTTTTTATCGTGGGATCGGGCGGAATCATTTTCAGCCGCCTCCTACAAAACAGCGCAGAACAGCCCAATGACAACACAATTGCATCACGCAGGGCACGCAAGAAGAAGCGGCGTCGGGCCTCGCAAAAATTGAACCGAGTTGAATGGATCACGATCTTATTATCACTTATTGTCTTGGTCTGGCCTATTTTTCTCGGCGTCACCTATCTCACTGAGGATCATACGCCTGCTACGGCGGCTGAAGTCCCCGCTAACCAACCGGACGTTGAATCCGATGACATCTACACTTTTATTGACCGCCAGGACATCACTATTCCGGCTCTAGTGTTTGTGGGATTGCTCATCGGAACGGGTGTTGTCTGGTTAATGCGTGACGAAAGCAAACCGGGAAAAACAAGCACATTCCACACTATTCAAGAGATTGTCACAACATTGCTGGTGATTCTACTATGCTGGCAGTTGTTCTTTATTTTCCGCTTTATCTTGATTAATTCTGCTGGCGAGAGCTTAGACCGGGCAATCACCAACCCAACGGGGCCGGATGTCGCAGGGATCCAGAACGCCTACATCTACTTCGCAATAAATGGCATCACGCTGTTGGTCATTGGCATTGTAACCTGGTTCATGCTTACACGGGGGGAGCGCAGCCTTTCATTTTCGCTGGTTGGGAGCGGATTAATCGCCATTTTTCTGCTGCTTGGGATGGGCTTCTACGCACGCAACTTCTCAATTTCAGCCATGCGTGAAACGGCTGGCGGCTTCGCCATGCTTAATCGTCCAGAACCTGTCATCGCATCCGACATCATTTATGAACGAGCTTCATCTAATTGGTCAAGTGATGTCAAGCTCAAGCTTAGTTGGTCAGAAGCCTTAATGCGACAAGCTCCCTACTTCCCTGTTGAACAACAGAGCCAACTCATCCAACGAGTGGTGCAACTACGCGAAGAAGCGATGGATGTCTCACCCTACTTCGTCAATTCCATCACCTGGGAAGTTGGGGTTTCCACCTACAATAATTGGCGGCAACAGTTGGAAACCTTTATCGCCAACCAGGCCAGCGGTCAACCGCCAGGTCAGCCGTCGTTGGGCAACACACTCCCACCAGGAATCGAAAGTCAACTCGGAAGTGGATTGCCGCCAGGGTTGCCATTCGCACCACCCATTTCCACCCCACCCGTTCCACCACCAGGCAGCGGAAACTAAACATGGCTAATCAACTCGCTGTCATCGCCATCGGTGGCAATTCATTAATTGCCAACCCGCAACGCCCAGCCGTTTCTAATCAATGGGACGCTGTACGCGAAACCTGCCGTCATATCGCCGACATGATCGCCGATGGCTGGCAGATCATCGTCACACACGGTAATGGCCCGCAGGTCGGCTATATTCTGCGTCGGGCTGAACTCGCTGCCCATGAGGTGCATCCGGTTCCACTTGATTTGATCGTCGCCGATACGCAAGGCAGCATCGGTTATATGGTACAGCAAACGCTAGATAACTCCCTGCGCCGATTAGGAATCAACCGTACCATCGTCACTGTCGTGACTCAGGTTCGTGTGGACGCGAACGACCCGGCTTTTGCCAATCCATCCAAACCGATTGGCAGTTTCATGAGCAAAGAAGAAGCCAATCAATTTGTGGCAGAAGGTTGGCAGGTGACGGAAGACGCCGGACGCGGCTGGCGGCGGGTGGTCGCTTCACCTAAACCCCAGGCCATCCATGAAATCAACGCCATTAAAGCCCTTTTCATGGACAATTACATCGTCATCGCGGGCGGCGGTGGTGGTATTCCCGTCATCCGCAACGAGCAAGGCAGTCTGCGTGGTGCCTATGCCGTCATTGATAAAGACCGCGCCAGCAGCCTCCTCGCTCAGGAACTACGTGCCGATGTTTTTGTCATTTCAACGGGGGTCGAAAAAGTTTCGCTGAACTTCAACACACCTCAACAGGTTGACCTCGATCAGATGACTCTTCAGGAAGCTAATCAATACATGCAAGAGGGCCATTTTGCTAAAGGTAGTATGCAACCCAAAATCGAAGCCGCAACCGACTTTGTACGCATGGGTGGCCCAGTTGCCTTCATTACCAATCCTCAGAATCTCAGTCGTGCCATGGCAGGCGAGACTGGCACACGCATTATTCCAGGTTAACCCATCATGGCAGCTATCTCACATTTACAGTGTACCGTCTGTGGCAAAACATATGGCGCCAACGACCTCACTTACACCTGTCCTGATTGTGGCGAAGTGGGCACCCTGGATATTCTGTTTGATTACGATGCGCTACGTCAGCATGTGGATCGGGACGCTTTGGAAAACAATCGTGATTATTCTATGTGGCGATTCCGTAATCTACTGCCCATTCAACCTGCTTCATCTGTCCCCCCCTTGCGCGTCGGTTTCACCCCACTCAATAGAACACCGATCTTGGGAGCTTCACTGGGTTTGGAGCATGTATGGATAAAAGATGATGGGCAAAACCCAACCGCCTCTTTCAAAGATCGGGCAAGCGCGATGGTAGTGGCTCATGCCATGGAAGCGAATATTCAAACTGTGACCACCGCCAGTACAGGCAATGCGGCTGCGGCACTATCCGGTATTGCGGCGTCCGTTGCAATGGACAACATCATCTTTGTGCCTGCCTCGGCTCCACAAGCCAAAATCGCCCAACTTCTGGTCTATGGCTCTGTTGTGTTACTCATCGAAGACACTTATGATGCAGCATTTGACCTATGTCTTGAAATCTCACAGGAGCAAGGTTGGTACTGTCGCAATACCGGGATTAATCCTTATACTACTGAAGGCAAAAAGACCGCCGCTTATGAGATCGCCGAACAACTGAATTGGAACGCTCCTGATGTCGTGGTTGTCAGCGTAGGTGATGGCAGCATTATCGGTGGTTTACACAAAGGATTTTTTGATCTCTATGAATTAGGGTGGATAGAGCGGATTCCACGCCTGGTCGGTGTACAATCAATAGGCAGTTCTCCGTTGGTTATGGCCTGGAAGAATAACATTGCAGCCCAGGATATGCGGCCTGTAACGGTCAATAGTATCGCTGATAGTATTGTGGCTAGCTTGCCCCGTGATCGAGCGAAGGCACTGCGGGCAGTGCGCCAGACGGGGGGCGGTATGGTTGCTGTCAGCGATGAGGAAATCCTGGCAGCCATCCCACAGATGGCAAGCTTAAGCGGTGTTTTTGCAGAGCCAGCTGCTGCAGCCGCATTGGCAGGTACACAACGTGCCCTAACATCGGGGTTAATAAATATAGGAGAACGCGTCGTGATTGTCAGCACTGGCAACGGCCTGAAGGACATTACTCGTGCACAAGAATCCGTCCGATCAGGTCTATGTGTTCAACCGGATTTAGACGCCATACGACGAGCATTAAACCTGGAGAAACAGTCAGCGCCCCCACATAAAGCGAACCAAAGGTTCGGCGAACTAAAAGTTCGAGGTAACTCATGCGACATGTATCGGTACTCGATAAAAACAAGGAACCGCTTATGCCCACCAAGGCACGGAAACTGCTCAGGACTGGACGTACAGCAAGCTATCGATGCTACCCATTTACGATATGGTGGCGACGTGCAGGATAACCAAGTTAAGATTGACCCTGGAGCCAAAACAACCGGGTCCTTAGTCGCTGACTTTGATCGCGGCTTTGCCATCCGAGATGGGCTGCTCAAGCGGAGGCAATGGTGGACCCACAAAACACGTTATTGCAAGCCGCGCTTTTTGAATCGTAGCGAATCGAAAGGTTGGCTTGCCCTCTCGTTGATGAGCAAGGTCCACAACATCGAAACCTGGGTCAAGCGCCTGCGCAAGTTCGTGCCTGTCATTCGTCTAGCAGTGACGGCTCACCCCGATAAAGCGAACTTTCAGTGTCGCCTGACGGATGCAGCGGACTGATGAAAGTCCGACCCATCCGAGAACTTTCGTTTCTCTCTTAAGTGCGATTCAGATTTTACGCGGCGATCTACTCGCCACAACCTGCTATCTGAAGTTGTTAAAAAGCCGCGTTAGGCAACCACCGGGCCTTGATGTCCTCAGGCAGTCTCGGCCTAACCGTAAGATGTTAATTTGAGCACAGATATGCTTACTCTGAAAGGAGGGCGGCCTTCCCCCCAACCAAAGGTTGGCCCCCGCTCAAGGCGAACCGAAGGTTCGATGGTGTCCCCTGCCGCGTTTTTATGGAATTGATGCAGAAGTGTGAAAGATGTACCAGTATATCATCCCAAAGTCATGAGGTATCGAACCATGTCAGTAATCTCACACTGGCCTGCCCCGATTGTAGCCAGATTGCCGAATGTGCCGAACAGAGAAGTATGGGTTTGATCAAAACGGGGGCGCCAGGGTAAGAGCAGTTGTCACAGATGGGAAAAATTGGAACCTACATCGGGCGAGTAGCTGTACGGTGCTCAAGCAACTTCAACATTACTGCTCGCAACGGGAAAGTGCAGGGCATTAGCTATCACTACTGCACCCAGCAACATCAATCGGATGGATATAGCTATCTGGAAGGAGAGGGCGTGCAAACAGGGTTTAGCGAACTAGAGGTTCAACCTCTCCCTGTTGAAACGGGGAGTATCCACGCCAGTTTTTTATGAATCGAAAACCACGCTATTCAATCGTGACGCCAATTCACAACGAATCAGGCAACATCCTGCTCTTATACAAGCGCCTCAGTGAGGTGATGGATAGCCTGGACGAGGATTGGGAACTGGTCATGATCAATGACGCCAGCCATGACAACTCATTACAACTTATGCTGCAACTGGCCCAGGAGGACGAGCGTGTCAAGGTGGTTAACTTTGCCCGTAACTTTGGGCATCAAATCGCCGTGACCGCTGGGATTGATTATGCTCGGGGCGAAGCCGTTATTTTGATGGACGCCGATCTGCAAGACCCACCAGAAGTCATCCCAGAATTGGTTGAGCGTTGGGAAGCGGGTTATGAGGTTGTGTATGCCGTTCGTGCCGAACGCAAAGGCGAAAATCGCTTCAAGTTGATGACCTCCAAACTTTTTTATCGTATCATCTACCGCATCACGGATGTTAATATCCCATTGGATACAGGTGATTTCCGGCTGATGGACAAGCGTGTAGTACAGGTCTTGCGCGATATGCGCGAGCACAACCGCTTCATCCGAGGCATGACCAGTTGGGTCGGGTTCAAGCAGATAGGAGTCACTTACATCCGGGAAGCCCGACACAGCGGGGAGACTAAATACCCGATTCGCAAGATGATCGCTCTAGCTTGGGATGCTGTCACAGGTTTTTCCTATTTCCCCTTGCAGATCATGATCTATTTCAGCGCTTTGCTAGGATTTCTGGCTGTCTTGACGATCCCGGTAGTGTCGCTGCTGCGCATCACACAAGGGCCAGAGTTTTTTGGCGGACAAACAACGACCATTGTTTTGTTGTTAATGGTGTCATCATTTCAATTGTTTTTCCTGTTCGTTATGGGGCAATATGTTGCCCGCATCTACGACGAAACACGCGGGCGGCCTTTATATGTGGTCGCTTCAACTGAAGGCTTTGATCACAACACGTTGGCACCACATGAATCGCAAGGCGAAGACGAGAATTTGACACAGATTAAAACGTAAGTTTAGCTGGAGATGGAACGATGAGTGGCTCTGAAGACCTGATTGAACAAGTCCAATATTATCGTGAACTTGTCTTGAAATATGAGGCGCTCAATCTTGAGATTAGTCAACTTTTGATGGACAATGATGGTGCATCAGAAAACATGACAGCGAAAGAATTCGCCCATTATCGTGTACTGGCAAAAGAACGTGATCGGCTTCAAGATGAAATCCGTGTCATAGAGCTAGAACTGATGGACGAAGACACAACACCCTAAATATATCGAGGAATAAATCCCATGATTACTGGCCCCACCTTTGAAGAAATGCTGCATCCTGTCAAAATTGCATCAGACATCCGAGCACGCGCCATACGAGCCAGGGTTGATGATCCGCTTGATCCAATCAACCTATTTAATATCACTTGGCGCGACAACGAAGAGCGCATTTACTCTGTCGTTTTGCCCCAATCGCTGACGGGCGTAGACGCCAACATCGTCGTTCTTTATGGCAAATCCTTCCCATCGGGTTCGCACAAAGTAGGAGCAGCCTATTCTGTACTGTTGGAAAAAGAACTATTCGGCGAGGTCGATCCTGATCAACACACGCTTGTTTGGCCTTCGACGGGCAATTACGGCATTGGTGGTGCGTGGGTCGGTGGTCGGATGGGTTGCCACAGCATTGTGATCCTCCCAGAAGACATGAGCCAAGAGCGCTTTGACCGGATTGAGAACTATGGCGCAGAAGTCATCAAGACCTATGGTTGTGAGAGTAACGTCAAAGAAATCTACGATGAGACCAAACGGCTACGCCATGAAGACCCCAACGTCCGCATCCTGAATCAATTCGAGGTCATGGGTAATTATCGCTTCCATTATCATGTAACGGGCAACACCATCGCTGAACTCATGGACGAACTTAAAACCGATGGAATTGGTGTAGGTAAAGCTTCTGCCTTTGTCTCAGCGATGGGTAGCGCTGGAACCATCGCCGCTGGAGATCGGCTCAAACAAATCTGGCCTGACCACAAGATCGTCGGCCTGGAACCAATACAATGTCCTACGTTGTTTAACAACGGTTACGGCGGTCATGACATCCAAGGAATAGGCGATAAACATGTCACCTGGATTCACAACGTCATGAATATGGATGCCTTGATGTGCATTGACGACATGACCTGCAAGAAAGGGTTGCAGCTCTTGGCTGACGAGGCCGGCCGTGAAACACTAGTCAAGCGTTATAGCATTGATCCTCAATTGACTGAGAGGATGGGCGATTTATTTGGGATCAGCGGCATTTGCAACATTCTGGGCGCGATCAAAACGGCCAAATACTATGAGATGGGGAACGACGATATCATTGTGACTGTTGCAACGGATGGATTAGATCGCTATCACTCCGTCATGGACAACATGCGGGAGCATTTTGGTGTGCTGGATGAAGCGGCAGCGGTAGGCCGAGTCGAAAGCGTCTTCCACAGCGCCACCACTGATTGGATTCAACCGGGTACCAAAGCAGCACGCGAACGTTGGCACAACCTCAAGTATTACACCTGGGTGGAGCAGCAAGGCAAAATTGTTGAGGAACTGGATGCCCAGCGTGATCAACAATGGTGGATCGACCATCAGGGGCGCGTGGGCGAAATTGAAAATAAACTGCTGAAGCTGCGGCAAGAGATATCTGTTCAGTCATGAACCCGGAAGATCGCGTCCTGGTTGGCGTCATCACCCGCAAACGTGATTTAATGCATCTACTAAATAATCGCTGGTATCGCATCCCACAACACAGAATGAAACGGGGTATCTTCGCTGAATATCTGGCCTTTTTTTTAAGTGGTCGGGTATTCAAAGAGCGCAGCGGCGGCATCCATTATTATGCACCGATTACCGGGCTGGAACTGGCCTACCGCCGCGATTTGTTACCCAAAGAAGCCGAACACCCCCGTGCTAATCACACTTATTATCGTGTGGCGCTAGGCACAATTTATGAAAAGACGCCACCCGTTCTTAATCCTAATCGCCGGGTAATTTCGTTCATCTACACCACCTGGGATCGGTTTGTTCATGCTCAGGAAATCGCCGATCTATACAGTCAATCTGATTATTACGTTGATCGAGTTTACAACACATTGCAAGATCGTGGCATTCAGGCAGATCGCCTATGGACAGCAGAAAAAGACGAATATCAGATCGCACCTGGTTTGCGAATCATGTGCGAAAATGGGCCGTTGGATGTCTCTGCACAACCGGGCAGAGGTAACGTCTTTATGGATATTTCGCTGCCACAAGATAAAATCCTGGCAGAAATCCAAAGAGCCATTCAACAACATGGCGGCCCTGCAACCGTAAATATCCCAATGGAAGGTCACTGATGCTTATTACCAACGCAACTCTTATCACCTGGGACAAAAATTGCCAGGTTTTAGACAATTACGCTGTCTGCATCCAGGATGGATTCATCACCGACATCGGCCCATCATTTGCACTCAAACGCAAATATCCTGATATTAAGCAACTGGACGCCAATGGGCAGATGGTCATGCCAGGAAATATCTGTGCTCACACCCATTTCTACGGCACATATGCACGTGGTCTGGGTATTCCCGGCCCGGCCCCAGCCAATTTCCCGGAGATTTTGCAACGGCTATGGTGGATGCTAGACAAGGCCTTAGATAAAGATGCGACATATTACAGCGCCTTGCTCTGCCTGATTGATGCGGTTAAACACGGTACAACGACCCTGATCGACCATCACGCTAGCCCCAACTTTATTGATGGGAGCTTGGATGTCATCGCTGAGGCAGTAGAAATGGCAGGTGTGCGGGCGGTTCTGTGCTACGAAGTCACGGATCGTGATGGAGAAGACAAAGCCCAGGCTGGGATCACAGAGAATGTGCGTTTTATCGAAAAGTGGCGCAATCATTCACACATCGCCGGAACCTTTGGGCTTCATGCTAGCCTGACTTTGAGCGACGCAACGCTCCGTCAATGTGTAGAGGCACTCCCGGCTGGCTCTGGTTTTCACGTCCATGTCGCCGAACACGAAGCTGATCAGGACGACAGCCTAGAAAAATATGACAAGCGCGTTGTCCACCGCCTCCATGATCTGGGTATCTTAGGTAAAAAGACCATCGCTGCGCACTGTATTCACATTGATGATACGGAACGTGCCATCCTGCAATCCACTGGAACCTGGGTGACCCATCAGCCCCGTTCCAATATGAACAACGGTGTTGGTGCGATGGATCTTGATGGCTTTTTGGAACAAGGCATCAAGCTTGGCCTAGGGAATGATGGCTTTAGCAACAACATGTGGGCAGAATGGAAGACCGCCTATCTGCTGCACAAAGTCGTTCATCGTGACCCACGCATGGCAAACGGCATGCACATCGCCAGGATGGCTATTCAGAACAACGCTGCTCTGGCTTCACAGTTCTTCCCTGATTTATACCTTGGAGAAATCACAATCGGCGCTGCAGCAGACCTCATCATCGTCGATTACAAGCCGTTTACGCCCCTGTCGAGGGGGAATGTGCCCTGGCATATTCTGTTTGGTTTTGAAGCCTCCATGATTACATCAACCATCGTAAACGGTCAACTCCTCATGCAGGATCGCCAGTTACTCACATTAGATGAAATGAAAATCGTCCAAGAGGCACGGGCCATCACCCCCGCCATCTGGACACGCTTTGAGGCGCTGTCACAACAATCGAATTGATTGCATCACTTTCTGATGGTAAGATCCGTAACTGAATAAACAAGAGGACAGAAATGCAGGAAGACAATCAACCACTATTATTGACGATTGCCGTTCTTGGTGGCACGGGCAAAGAAGGGGCGGGCTTAGCCATGCGCTGGGCCTTGAATGGTTATCGAGTCATCATCGGCTCACGCGATGCTGCACGAGCCGCGGCTCGTGCGGCGGAAATGAACGAAGAGCTAGGCGGTGACTATTTAACGAGTATGATGAATGCCGACGCCGCCAGAGAAGCCAACCTCGTTGTTTTGAGCGTGCCCTACAGCGCTCAAAAACCCACATTAGAAAGCGTCAAAAACGAACTGAAAGGCAAAATTTTGGTTGATGTCACTGTACCCTTACAACCACCAAAGGTTCGTACCGTACATGTCCCAAAAGGTCATGCAGCTGGTTTAGAAGCACAAGCTCTCCTTGGCGATGATGTGCAGGTCGTCTCGGCTTTCCAGAACGTCAGCGCAGAACGCCTGAACGATTCGCAAGCAGTGGTTGATTGCGATGTATTAGTCTGCGGAGACAACAAAGACGCGAAAACCGAGGTCATTAAGTTGGTCAAGGCAGCGGGAATGCGTGGCATAGATGCGGGGCCGCTGGCGAATGCCGTCGCAGCCGAAGCCTTGACTCCGGTGTTGCTCTATATCAACCACACCTACAAGGCCAAAGGTGCAGGTATACGGATCACGAATGTTGACTGAAGTCCGGCTGATACCAATCATGGGTATTCCATTGGTTCAAGCTCATGACAATATCGCCGATCTCATCCTACAAGCATGTTCCGAGCAAGGTCTCATCCTGGAATCGGATGATATTGTTGTCATTTCGTCCAAAATTATTTCAAAGGCCGAGGGACGCTTGGTTGATCTGAACATGATCACGCCGAGCGGTGAGGCAGTTGCTCTGGCAGCCGAAACTAACAAAGACCCGCGATTGGTGGAACTAATCCTGCAAGAAAGTCAGCACATTTCACGCAAAGCACCCGGCATCCTCATCACACGGCATCGGCTGGGTTTTACAAGTGCCAACAGCGCGATTGACCAGTCCAATATCAAGGGCGAGGATACCCATGCGTTGCTGCTTCCGCTTGATCCTGACCAGTCAGCACGGATGATTCGCCAGAGAATTCAATTCGTGACGGGTAAGACAACCGGCATTATCGTCAGCGATACGCACGGACGGCCCTTCCGCATCGGCAACGTAGGTGTTGCTATTGGCTTAGGGGGTGTTCCTGGCATCGTGGATTTACGCGGTCAACCGGACTTATATGGGCGTACCTTTCGTGCAAGCATTCAAGGTGTTGCCGATATGGTGGCGTCAGCTGCCACCCTGGTCACAGGTGAGGGCGGGGAAGGTGTGCCCGTTGTTGTGGTACGGGGACTGCGGGTTGAGTCGTCTGAAGGACAAGCAAGTGATCTTGTTCGACCATTGGAAAATGACCTGTATCACTGATGGCCAATAACTGGTTGGAAACGATTCAAGCGCGGCGCTCCATCCGTCGTTATACGTCTGATCCCGTTTCGCGTGAACTGGTCGAGCAGTTGCTCAATGCAGCAATCTGGTCTCCGTCTGCTCATAATCGTCAGCCCTGGCGTTTTGCGGTCATTGAATCACAAGCGCAAAAAGAACATCTAGCTCAAGCGATGGGCAAGCGATTACGTCATGATCTAGAAGTGGACAACCTACCGTCTAGGGTTATCGAGGCTGATGTCAACCAATCCTACCAACGTATCATAGGCGCAACTGTTTTGATCCTTCTGTGCCTGTCTATGCAGGATATGGACATCTATCTGGATGAGGAACGAGCACACAACGAATACATTATGGCGGTGCAAAGCTGTGCGATGGCAGGGCAGAATCTCTTGTTGGCGGCTCATGTTGCTGGTTTGGGTGCTTGCTGGATGTGTGCGCCCTTGTTCTGCCCGGATGTCGTACAGTCAGTTTTAGATTTACCGGGCGATTGGCAGCCACAGGGCTTGTTGACGCTGGGCTACCCGGCACAAACACGCGAAAAAACGCGCCATCCTCTCGAATCAGTTATGGTCTGGCGCTAAGGAGCGAACTAGGTTGAACAAAAAGATTGTGTTGTTTGTTGGCGGGGTCGGCGGTGCGAAGCTTGCTGTCGGACTGGCAAAGCAGGTTCCGCCCGAATGTCTGACCATAGTCGTTAACACAGGCGATGATTTTTGGCACTATGGTCTGCGCATCTGTCCTGACTTAGACACCATCACCTATACCTTATCGGGCAAGGTGAATCCCGAATACGGCTGGGGCATGGCTAATGACACAACCCATACATTGAAGGCCCTGGGGCATCTGGGCGATGATCCCTGGTTTACGCTGGGAGATCGTGATCTGGCGACCCACATGCTGCGGACAAGACTCTGGTATGAGGGCAAGGGCTTGAGCGAAATCACCCAAGTCTTATCCTCCGCTTACGGAATCCGATGTACAATTTTACCAATGACCGATGTGCCAGTGGCAACCCGCGTGGATACAGCGGAACATGGTGAACTGGCATTTCAAGTCTATTTTGTCAAGTATCGGTGGCAGCCAACAGTCAAGCATATTCGTGTGGACAACATCGAGAATTCAACCATCCCGGAACCCGTTCAGACCGCAGTCGAACACGCGAACATTATCATCATTGGGCCGTCCAATCCTTGGTTATCGATTCAGCCCATTCTTAGTGTGCGCGGTATGCGAGATTTGATAACCTCGCGGCAGGTTCCGCGTGTGGCTATCGCGCCAATTATTAATGGGAAAGCCATTAAAGGGCCAACGGCAAAAATCATGGCTGAATTGGGAATCGATGTGTCAACTCAAGCGGTTATGGATTATTATGGATCTGTGCTGAACGGATATATATATGATACACGAGACCGTTATCTGACAGCTAATCCCATCCGCACGATTGCCTTTGACACCATCATGCGGACCGAAGATGATAAAATTGCCCTGGCACAAAACGTGTTAAATTGGGTGGAAAGTTGGTAATTTATGACGACTTGGGTCATCATTCCGGTCAAGCCTTTGCGATTGGCCAAAAGCCGATTAGCCGAGGTACTATCATCCGAAGAGCGTCAACTCTTTGCGGAGAATATGCTTCGACATGTGCTGGAAGTGGTCAAATCTGTGCCACAAATCACCGGGACACTCGTCATCAGCCGGGACAACCATGTCCTCTCAATTGCACGGGAGTACGGTGCAAAGACAATTCAGGAAAGTGGATCACCGGAACTCAATACAGCCCTCATGCGGGCGACATCCGTCATCAATAGCTGGCGGAGCGATGGTGTGTTGATCTTACCCGCTGACCTGCCTTTCATCGCTGCTGAGGACATTACTGTCATGCTCAATCTGGCGGGAGAAGGCACAAGTGTCGTGATCGCAACAGATCGCAACAAAGATGGAACCAACGCACTACTAGTACGACCTCCCGGGTTGATCGAGTACGCTTATGGTGAAGGCAGTTACCAACGCCACACAGTTCTGGCCAGGGACGCAGGCGCAGAAGTCCACATTTATGAATCAGAACGGTTATTACAAGACATTGATTTACCAGAAGACATAGAAAACTACTCAAGGATGATCGCACGGGGCGATTATCCCGACTTATTGACTTCAGAAACACTCCGAGAGGCATAATCATGGCAGATCGTGTTGCCCTTTATTTACAGGACGCCCACCCACTCCAAGACGCCGTCAAATATGTCCAGTATGCCGAAGCGCATGGCTTTGAGGCCGTCTGGCAAGCCGAAAGCCGCCTTGTCCGGGATGCTGTCGTACCGATGGCGGCTTTTGCCGCGACGACTAATCACATCAAAATCGGCTCTGGCGTCATCAACAATTGGACCCGCAACGCCGCTGTGATCGCGGCGACCTTCCTGACATTAGACGACCTGGCCCCAGACCGCATCATGTTGGGCATCGGTGCATGGTGGGACCCGCTTGCCTCTAAGGTCGGCATTCAACGCCGCAAGCCACTGCTGGCCATGCGTGAAGTCGTGACCACTACTCGCGATCTACTCGCTCGCAAGCGTGTGACCTTCCAGGGTGAGTTTGTGCAATTGACTGATGTTGAATTGGATGTGGTGCATGGACGTAAAGAGCCACGCAACGTCCCCATTTACATCGGCGCGACTGGCCCAAAGATGATGGCACTCACGGGCGAAATTGCCGATGGTGTCGTCCTCAATTATCTAGTTTCGCCCCAGTACAACGATGGTGCAATGGCCCAGTTAGAAGCTGGAGCCAGGAAAGCCGGACACAGCATCGACTCCATTGATCGCCCGCAGCTTGTGGTCTGCTCAGTGGATACAGACCGAGAAAAAGCGCTGAACGCTTCCCGCAAACTAGTAACACAATATCTCGGTCAACAACCCCACATCATGAAGGCCAGCGGAGTGAAACAAGAACTCCTTGATGAAATTGCACAGGTTCTCACTTGGCCTGCCACCGAAGAGCAGATCGAAGATGCTATGCGCCTCGTACCGGATGATGTGGTCCAAATGATTACAGCCTCTGGTACGGCGGATGAAGTCCGGGCAAAAGTGCGGGAATACATTGCAGCGGGCGCGACCTGTCCTATTCTCTATCCATTAGGAGCCGATGTAAACCTAATGATCGACACCTTCGCTAATGGGTACTCCCAGTAAAACAAAATCACCAGGGACGACGTATCAGTCGTCCCTTTTTGCAGGGGGCCTTCTCTGCATCCTAATTATCCTCATCTTCTCGAGTTATCTCGCTGCCAGCCACAGCATCGGTCAAGGCGATGTTATCATGCCGTTGGATGACGCCTACATTCACTTCCAGTATGCGCGTCAACTCGCGGATGGTGAACCTTATGTCTACAATCCTGGCGAAGCCCCAACCTCCGGTGCGACCAGCTTCATCTACCCCTATGTTCTCGCAGTCGGCTACTTGCTGGGCTTCAAGGGCCTGAACCTTGGCCTTTGGGCAATGGGCGTGGGTACAAGCACATTACTACTATCCGGCTGGCTGATCTATCATTCGTCCGTATGTGGCGCGAATTTGGAACAGGTGGCGATTATCTACCTATTTTGCTTGCACCGTTAGCATTCCTGGGCCTTTGGTACTTGTTATCCATGCGTAAGACACGCCTAATGGGCGTCATGATCTTATTGTGGCTGGTTACAATCTCGGCAGCAATTTCAACGTTGGAGACGGCTTTCTGGCATTTCAAGCGTTACCAGATGCCTCTGTTGGCATTGTTCTTTCCCCTGGCGGCATGGGGTTTGGAATGGCTCAGCAACCGCCTCTCCCTCATTACAACAAGCCTATTCTCCTTACGTTTTCCGGTTGGGACCATCCTACTATTCTTGACAATCCCATCATGGTTTGAATTTCATCGGCTGTATCAAGTGAACGTGAGTAACATGATGGCACAGACGATTCCAATGGCCCGCTGGCTAGCTGCCAACACCTTTGAAGATGCGCTGGTTGCCGTGCATGATGTTGGCGTGATGCGCTATCTAGGCAATCGGCACACACTGGATATGGTAGGTTTGACAACACCTGGCGCGGCAGATGCATGGCGCAACGGGCCAGGATCTGTCGCCGAGTTTTTGATGTATCATGATCCCCCGCCAGATTATATTGCATCCTATAC
This sequence comes from Phototrophicaceae bacterium, assembly GCA_965223785.1. Lineage (GTDB taxonomy): Bacteria > Chloroflexota > Anaerolineae > Aggregatilineales > Phototrophicaceae > CBDCXN01. The sequence continues at coordinate 5,418,875 of OZ245017.1, forward strand.
CACAGCACGCGGTCTGAATTATCTGGCAGACACAAGTATTTATGGTGAATTCTTAGTTGGGTTTGAAGCCGAGTATGATCCAGCGGATAATGTTGCGCTCGCTGCTGAATTCCAGGGGATTTATCAATACGAAGCAACAGAATCGGACCAAAGTGATCCGTTTACATCGGCAACCACTTCCGACCTACCAAACGATATATTGCACTGGATCAATGTAGGCGACATCGCCAGCGAATCACAATTCAACTACCAATGGCGCAATGATATGCCCGCTTCCGGTTTCGCTTCGGATGTTTATGAACAGGATATTTTCAACTGTAATGCCTCACCATGCCGAGTTCGTGACGGTGGCAGGCACATTAACGGTGAAGAATCCTTCAGCACATCGGTTGAACTTGATCAAGACGCCATTCTCATCACACGAGTCCATCCAATAGAAGCCACACACATCGACATTTATGCCAATGACAATTTGATTGATACTCAATGGATACCCCCTCTCCCCGGTCAATGGTTTGATCTGGCCACACTTATTCCGGCCAATCGAATTACCCAAGAACAATTAGATATCCGCGTTGTTCCCAATGGTACATATAGTCCTTATTCCCACTGGTTACTTCAGAGTAAATTCGCCCGGTTTGATGAGCTGAGTGTCATCAAACCCATCCTCACATTTCAAGATGGTAGTTTTGATTTGGCGGTTATGATGGAATATGCAGAGGTACGAGATGGATTGGAAATAGGGATGTTTGTCTCTACTAATGGCACTGCCAAAGGGGACTATCGCGCTTTTGTCCATGTTTATGAAGATGTTGACCAACCACCGATTGCCCAAACTGATGGCTATTTACTCACACCACCTGGGAACTGGCTCCCTGGGACAATTACCGACACATTTGTGGTAGACTTGACATAATATTCCGGCAGGGAACTATACGGTGGCTGTTGGCTTTTATAACCCCTACACAGGCGAACGCCTTGTGCCTGTGATCGTCAATGAAACCGTTGAGGCCGACGCAGCAGGCCACGTCTTTATTGGAAATGTGGAGATTCTGGATGATAAATGACGACCACAGTGCAGTTTATGAAGCGTTGGCACTAGCCCAGGCCGAAGGTCATGCGGTGGCACTAGCAACCGTCGTCCAGACTGAAGGCTCAATACCCCGCCATACTGGGAGTAAAATGCTGATCCATACGGATGGCAAAATTGTCGGCACAATTGGTGGGGGTGCAATGGAAGGGCTGGTCATCACCGCGGCCAAAGAATCCTTGACAGATGGTCAAACCCGCCTCGAAACTTACACCCTCAATAACCTGGAAGACGGCGACCCTGGCATTTGTGGCGGTACGGCACAAATTTTTATCGAACCCATCGGTATCCAATCAACACTCGTCGTGATTGGCGGCGGGCATTGTGGTAAAGAACTAGCTCAACTTGGCAAATGGATGGGCTATCGTGTCGTATTGAGCGATGACCGGGATACCTTTTGCAACCCAGATTATGCACCCGGCCTGGATGCGTACATCGTCTGCAAACCAACCGAGATCACTGAGCATCTCACCATCAATGCACAGAGCTATGTCGCCTGTGTCACACGCGGTCTGCCTGTTGACATCCACTTGATTCCTGCCCTGCTCAATACAGACGCAGCCTACATCGGTGTCATCGGCAGTCGAAGGCGCTGGTCACTAACGGTCAAAGCCCTCAAAGAAGAAACCAATCTGACATCAGCGGATCTCATGCACATTCATGCACCGATTGGTCTGGAGCTAGAAGCCGAAACACCTAAAGAAATTGCTATCAGCATTATGGCAGAAATTATTATGTTACAGCGCGGTGGCACAGGAAAACCAATGGGGATGAATCTTGGTTAAAATTCTGTGTGTTAGCGATACGGTCCTGCCTCAGTTGGAAAGTCCAGCAAATTTACGCCGGCGCTACTCGGATATTGAACTAGTGATTAGTTGTGGGGATATGCCCTCTGTCTATCTGGAATTGATCATTTCGATCCTAAACGTCCCCCTCTTTTATGTACGAGGCAACCACGACGAGCATTATGATGAGAAACCACCAGGTGGCGATGACTTGCATAACCGGGTATTGGAATATAAAGGTTTGCGATTTGCGGGCTTAGAAGGCTCAATGCAGTATAATCGAGGCAAAATCCAGTATACAGATACTGAACTGTATCTCATGGTCATGAGCAAGTATCCTGGCATGATGATCCGGCGCTGGCGTGGCAAACCGATTGATGTATTGGTAACCCATTCGCCCGCCAAAGGCATACACGACGCGACTGACCATCCACATATGGGATTCAAGGCGTTGCTCAAGTATATGGCATGGTATCGTCCGCGTTACATGTTGCACGGACATGTGCATACGTATGACAGGCGAAAAACCACGCGCACGCAGTATCGAAATACTTGTATAATGAATATCAATCCTTTTACCATTTTGAACATTGAACCAATTGAGAACGAATGAAAAAATCACTTATTGAAATTAACTCATGCTAAACAGTGCCTCTGCCCGTGAACGCGAACTTGCCCTGCTGCATGTTGGCAAGTATCGTCACGCCCACACCGCCAGTTTATGCGTTGTCGCCCTAAAAGACGACAATGGTGCTGTTCGTGCAGCCGCCGCCTGGGCACTGGATCAACTGAGCGACCCGAACACTGTTGAAGCACTGGTGAGTGCTTTATACGACCCGGACTTTACGGTGCGCTCCAACGCAGGCTGGGCATTAGTGCATCTCGCACGGCGGATTATGCCAACGATGATCGTGCCGGAAGTGGTAGATGTGCTGCAACAAACCAAGAGTGATGATGCGCGTCAGATGGCTTATGTGGTGCTGTATCATATTGACGACCAGTTATCCCGCAATATTCTACGCAAATTTCGGATTTAGACTCGATGTGGAACAAATACTATAACGTCGCTTCTATTAATGAAGCAGTTGAACTCCTGGCCCACTACCAGGAAAAGGCAAGAATCATCGCAGGTGGGACGGATATTCTGATTGAATTAGAACGCCATCAGCGCCCAGATGTTGACATTTTGATCGACATCACCCGCGTCCCTGGTTGGAACAACATCGAAATAGATGATCGCATTCATCTGGGGCCGTTGGTAACCCATAATCAAGTGGTTGCGCATCCTGAGCTTGTACGACGCGCCCTACCCTTAGCACAAGCCTGCTGGGAAGTCGGCGCACCGCAGATTCGCAATCGGGCAACCATCGCCGGAAACTTGATTACCGCCTCACCCGCCAACGACACCATTACACCACTCATGGCGCTGGATACTGAAGTGGAATTGGTGTCTACTTCTGCCAGGCGCACTGTCCCTCTTGATAAGTTTTACACGGGCGTCCGCCAGACGATCATGCAACCCGATGAGTTGATGAGCAAAATCTCATTCCGGCCTTTGGCAGCCAATGAACGCGGTATATTTCTCAAACTTGGCCTGCGTCAGGCACAGGCGATTTCAGTTGTCAATGTCGCGCTGGTGCTAGGCTTTGATGACAATACCGTGGCCTCCTGCGTGATGACAATGGGCAGCGTCGCCCCAACAATCATCCATGCTCGCAGGGCTGAAGTGTATCTTGTTGGCAAGACACTGACAGAGGACACTATCCGGGAAGCCGCTACTAAAGCAGCCGAGGAGATCACCCCCATTAATGACGTGCGGGGTTCGGCTGTTTATCGTACAGAAATGATCAAGATGATGGTGGTTCGTGGCTTGCGGGCACTGGCAAACAATCAACAAGCGGTCAACTGGCCTGAGTCGCCACCCATGTTGGCAGCAAATATAACCAAAGAGCAAGATCAAACGATAGAATTCCCTCATGACATGCCTATTCATACCGAGGTCAACGGCAAGTCTTATGTTGTGCCAGATGGACAGAACAAGAGCTTACTCCGTTTTCTGCGTGAAAACCTGGGCCTGACTGGAACAAAAGAAGGTTGTGCCGAAGGCGAATGTGGTGCATGTACTATTTTCCTGGACGGTGATGCCGTCATGTCGTGCTTGGTCAGTGCACCCCGCGCCCATAACGCTAGCATTGTTACCATTGAAGGATTGGCACAAGACGGGAATCTCCATCCAATTCAACAAGCTTTTATTGACAAAGGTGCTGTACAATGTGGATACTGCACCCCAGGTCTGTTGATGGTGGGCGCAAAATTGCTGGAAGAGCAGCCGCAACCGAGCAAAGATCAGATTGTGCAGAGCATCAGCGGGAATTTATGCCGCTGTACCGGGTACTATAAAATCATCGAGGCCTTTCTAAACGCCAGAAAAGGAGTGTAATCATGTCATTTGAAAATGAGTATGCCAAAAGCAAGAAGAAAAAGAGCGCGATGGCCCCGTTCTTGCCCGCGATTGGGCTCATCTTGATCTTATGTTTTGCAGCCATCGCCTTTGTTGTATCGGAACCATTGACGGACATTCTGCGTGACAACATGACGGAAATTCCTAATAACCAGGAAGTGACTTATGTGGTTGGCTTTATCGTGTTCCTGGGTCTGGTACTGACAACTGGCCTTCTATTTGCGCTGTTCACCCCTAAGCCATCGAAAATGATTACTGAACAAGAACTCAAGAAAGAACGCCAACAAGCCGCCCGTGAAAAACTCGCCCGCAAGAAACGCAAACGTGACGCGAATCTGAAAATGGCGCGGGAACAGAAACAACAGAAAAGTCGCTAAATCTTAACATGCGGTTAATCTGACTCTGTTAGGCTTCTGAAGAATACATCAGCGGTCACATACATGTGAACCGCTTTTTAGGATACTTATATGGATCGAACTGTACCCAAAACAGGTGATGAAGAAATCGAACTGTACATGCGAACGTACTATTCACTCCTGCGTTCCAGCGATATGATACAGATCGAAACGTTGGTCGAAAGTCACATGGGGATGGATTCATCTCTCCATATCCACGCCCGTTCGATTCAACCAGATATCGCCGCCCTAACTTATAGCAGTTTGCGCTTGCCCCCTGTTATGCCCGACATCAACCGTATCCTAGTCGGACAAATTGAAAAATCTTTCGCAGACGCGGGCTATGTGAATGTGGCAGATTGGCAGCGTGTTGATGCCACCAGCCGCCGCCGTCGTGTGCATTACGATGGCCGCGAAACATTGGCGGTTTTCATCGCCAGCCGTTCCGACCTAGATGACATGCTGCCCACGCTCACCGCCTATCAGATCGAATGGAATAAGCTCTATGGCTTGTTGCAAAGTGAACACGCCCGCCTGTTCTTCGCCCAAAACAGAGATCACAGCAGAACGCTAACCCATAGGGACCGTGACCTGTTGGCAAACGTCTTACACATCGAACAAGCTGATGTTGAACGGCTAGAATTCATCTGGAATAACGATGTCATCAGCGTGTTGCAGACGATTGCACAAGATCGCAAAGCCATTGGCGTCAAATTACTCTCACCATCATTAGCAGACTATCGTAAGGCAACGGCCTACTGGTGGAAAGAATTGGCGGAGCAGGTTCAAGACTTCGGAATTGATCCAGAACAGCGTCCAGTTTACTTCGTTTCGAGCAATATCCACTCTCTGCCAAATCTCCTCACCGGTTTTGCATGGCGAGAAGAAGAAGCCCTCATTGATTATATCGAGGCCAAAGGACACGAGGATTTACTGGGGGAATATCATGCCATCCGGTCAGAGAGCCGTGCCACCAATTTAAACAACTTCCTCTACTACATTCTGAAGAAATACCTCAACGACAACTCGGATGCAGTCAGGCAGCAAACAGCCGACGAGAAGGAAATCGGCCTCTATCAAATACCCAGCCGTCATGGCTTCCAGATCAGTGCTCAGGTCAGTGAACTGAACAAAATACGGGCGGATTGGGTGGATCAACGCTTATGCAAGGGCGTTGACTTTACTACACTGGCGGCAAGCGATGCCTTGATAATCAATATCGATTATCCGTTAGGGTTAGCATCCTATGAAATTCTGAACCGTATCACCGAGCGTGTCGAGCGCATTCTGGGTGTCTATATAATGGGCAAAGCGGCGACTCTCAACGGACGTATCGGCGATGTGATGATCCCGAATGTCATTCATGACGAACACTCGCAAAACACTTACTTGTTCAATAACTGCTTCATCGCAAGCGATATTATGCCACATATGGCTTATGGTACGGTGCTGGATAATCAAAAAGCGATCAGCACACCCGGAACCTTCCTCCAGAACTCACGCTATATGAGTGTTTTTTACAAAGAGGGCTACACCGACATTGAGATGGAGGGCGGGCCCTATCTCTCGGCAGTCTATGAAGCCTACCGCCCTAATCGTCATCCTGTCAACGAGATTGTAAACCTCTATGGCGTACCCTTCGATATTGGTTTCCTACACTATGCCTCAGATACGCCCATGAGCAAAGGTCATAATCTGGGAGTCAGTAACTTGAGTTACGCAGGGGTTGATCCAACCTATGCTACTGCTATAGCTATTCTCAAACGCATCTTCATGCAGGAAGTTCAGCGCATCACAGAAAAGCCCAGACATCTTGTTCCATCGTCCATCGGCTCGGTGAACTAACACAATTCCACGCTTTTTGAGCTATAATTCCCATACAGATCATAAGAGTGAGAATTTGAGTTGGTAAAAGAGAAAACGATTGTCATCGGTCAAAGCATCAAACGAATTGATGCCCTCGGCAAAGTGACGGGAGAAACCCCTTACCCAGGCGACATCGATATGCCCGGCCAATTATGGATGAAACTGAGATTTAGTGATCGCGCTCATGCTCGCGTGCTTACCATTGACACCAGCAAAGCAGAAGTACTTAAGGGCGTTATCCACGTCTTCACAGCCAAAGACGTACCCGTAAACGAATACGGTCTGGTGACGAAAGATCAGCCCGTGATGTGTGGGCCAGCCAGTAGCATTCCCAATGGTGACATTGTACGTTGCTATATGGATTATGTCGCAGCAGTAGTAGCAGAAACTGAAACTATCGCTCAGCAGGCTGTCGATTTGATCGAGATTGAATACGAAGACCTGGAACCCGTGTTTGATCCTGAAGCTGCCATGCTCAATGGAGCGCCGCAAGTCCATACCACCACGCCTAACAATATCCTGTGTCACTATCGCATTCGTAAAGGCGATATGGACGCGGGCTGGGAACAGGCCGATATCATAATTGAAGGCGAGTACATAACGGGCTATCAGGAACATGCCTATCTCCAACCAGAGGCGGGTCTCAGTTATATTGATAATGAAGGCCGTGTCACTGTGATTGTTGGGGGTCAATGGATACATGAAGACCAGGAACAGATCAGCCATGCCCTGAACCTGCCCGAAAATCAGGTACGTGTGATTTACCCGGCGATCGGGGGCGCGTTCGGTGGACGCGAGGATATGTCGGTTCAAATTGTCCTAGCACTCGCCGCACAGGAACTTAAACGGCCGATCAAAATCATCTGGAGCCGAGAAGAATCGATCCGCTTTCATCACAAACGGCATCCGATCAAAATGTGGGCCAAATGGGGCGCAACCCACAAGGGCAAACTCGTCGCTGCCGAGGCACGGGTAGTTGGTGACGCAGGCGCCTATAACTATACCTCAACAAAGGTCATGGGCAACGCCAACCTGACGGTCACTGGCCCTTATGACATCCCAAATGTGCATATCGACACTTATGGCGTCTATACCAACAACATCCCATGCGGTGCATTTCGAGGTTTTGGCGCACCACAGGCCGCTTTTTGTGCAGAAGGCCAAATGAGCAAATTAGCGGAAGCGTTGGGTATGGATGCACTCGAGATTCGGCGGATCAACAGTGTGCGTGAAGGCAGCATCCTCTCTGTTGGGACACCACTACCACCCGGCGTTTCTATGCCAGAAGTGATTGATGCCTGTGGTGAACACAGCTATTGGGAGAAAGTCGACGGTCATTTCCAGCGCAAGACGAAGAATATTCCTGCATCTGACAGTCCATCCCTAAAGCGGGGCTTTGGGGTTGCCTGTGGCTATAAAAATATCGGCTTTAGCTTCGGCTTCCCAGAGCATTCCTGGGCACAAATCGAGATTCACGGCGGTGCAGAAATTGATAAGGTCGTGGTCAAGCAGGCAGGCGCAGATGTCGGTCAGGGCGCACACACCGTCATGATGCAGATGGCTGCGGATGCCGTCGGTGTCCCGTTCCACAAAGTTCGCATCGTTGCCTCTGATACAGCTAAGACTGAATCGTCGGGGAGTGCTTCAGCTTCACGGCTAACATTTATGTCGGGGAATGCCATTCGTGGCGCGGCCGAAAAAGCCCTTGAAAAGTGGGATCATGAAGAACGTCCTGCCATTGCCGACTTTATGTATCGCCCACCCAAAACAACACCATATGATCCGCTGACAGGTAGGAGCGAACCCAACTTCGCCTATGGTTATGCGGCTCAGGCCGTTGAAGTTGATGTTGATATTGAGACTGGGCATGTTTATCTTCGGCACGTCGTGGCGGTCAACGATGTTGGGAAAGCGGTGAATCCTCAGCAGGTGGTTGGTCAGATTGAGGGTGCGGTGATTCAGGCCCAGGGTTATGCGCTCATGGAAAATCTGATCTCGCACGAAGGACATATCCAAAACCCTTACCTATCCACTTATTTGATCCCGACAGCACTCGATATTCCACTCAAAGTCTCGTCAGTGGTGCTGGAATATCCTGACCCTATTGGGCCATGGGGGGCGCGTGGTATGGCGGAGATGCCTTTCTTGCCCCTCGCACCAGCCATCGCCGCTGCCATCCATGATGCCACCGGGTTATGGCTCAATGACTTGCCCTTCACACCAGAGAAAGTTATCCTAGCTTTACGGGAGCACGGTATTGGGACTCTTTAAGCATGTGACGATTCTGGTACGAGGCGGTGGTGATTTGGCAAGTGGGGTAATTTACCGCCTGCATCGGGCCGGATTCAGCGTCATCGTAACTGAACTGCCCAAACCAAAACTCGTGCGGCGGACGGTAAGTTACGGTGAGGCAATCTGGAGCAACAGCGTCACCATAGAAGGCATTACGGCACACCAAAGCGACAAGCTGGATAGTGTATCGGACATCTTGAACATTGGCGCTCTACCCGTGTTGGTAGAGCCGACCAAGCAGGTGATTGAGCTACTTGAACCAATCATTGTGGTTGATGCCCGCATGGAGAAACAACCCCTTGATTCAAGCCTAGATGATGCGCCTTTAGTGGTGGCTTTAGGGCCGGGTTATGTTACTGGCAAACACTGTCACGCTGTTGTTGAAACGAAACGCGGGCACACATTGGGCCGCGTGATCTGGGATGGGAAGGCCCAACCCGATACAAGTATACCAGGCACTATCAACGCCCAGACCAATAGTCGTGTCTTACGGGCACCGGATTCAGGCTTTGTTCAGGCAGAAAAACAAATTGGCGACCATGTCCGCCAGGGCGAAACAATTGCTTCAATAAACCATAACAAAATTATTGCCCCGTTCAATGGTATACTGAGAGGGTTAGTACATTCGGAAGTGAATGTGGAACCTGGTATGAAAATCGGTGATCTTGATCCGCGTGCCAATCGTGACAACTGCTTCACAATCTCAGATAAAGCCCTAGCAATTGGCGGTGGTGTACTTGAAGCTGTCCTGTCTACGCCACACATTCAAGACCGCTTGCGGAACAATCATTATGAAACTTCACCAGGCGTTTGACATCGTTCGCGGTGATGTTGTCGCCTTCATTGGTGCCGGTGGGAAAACATCGACTCTGGTTAGGCTTGGTTATGAACTAGCAGAGATGGACTGGCGCGTGCTGGCCTCAACAACGACCCGTCTAGGTGAAGAACAACTTGAACTTGTGCCGCGTGCCATGACACCGGACGCGGATAGCACCGCAATTTCCGAGGCACTCACTGAACATAATTTCGTCTTCCTCTACGACAAAATCGAAGATGGTAAAGTTCATGGCCCGGAACCAGGCTGGATTTCGCGTTTGATGGACGCTGTTGATAGTGATGTCATGTTGATTGAAGCCGACGGCGCACGCGGCCTCCCTCTCAAAGCCCCCTTTGACCATGAGCCGGTGATCCCACCCGAAACATCGGTGGTGATCCCCATTGCATCTCTATCCGCATTAGGCCAACCCCTGGATGAAGAACATGTCTATAACGCAAAGTCCATCATCGCACGTTATGGTTTCGTAGAGGGAAATCGCATCAAGTCGCCCTGGATTGCACAGATACTTCGTGATGAAATGCTGGGACTACGCGGTGTACCGGATGGCGCACGAGTCGTCGCTTTTCTTAACCAGACCACACCAAGAGGCTATGGCCGCGCTCGTGCCCGCTTAATCGCACGTTTGGCATTAAGGCAGTCTCGTTTACATGGGGTTGCATTGGGCACGGCGAGAGGAACAGAACCCGTGTATGAGATTCAACGCCCCGTTGGTGCGGTGGTTTTAGCAGCAGGTATGTCAACCCGCATGGGCGAACCAAAAGTCCTGCTACCTTGGGCAGACAAAAAGACCATCCTAGAACACATCATTGACCAGTTATTCAAAGCTCGTATCGAGCATGTCGTTGTCGTGACAGGCCATCAAGCCAAAGAAGTGAAGGAACTGGTCAAACCACTGGGTGTAGAAGTAGCCTATAATCGTTCTTATAAAACAGGCGAAATGCTGTCTTCACTCAAGGTCGGTCTTCATGCCTTACCGGATAACGTCGCCGCCAGTCTGGTTGTTCTGGGCGATCAACCACGCATTCAACCAAAGGTTATCTATCAAATCCTGATGGCTTACGCCGAGGGTAAATATGATATTATCGCCCCAAGCTATCAAAAACGACGAGGACATCCTATTTTGATTGGTAGACGTTATTGGCCTGAATTCTACAATCTTCCCCGTGATGGCGCACCGCGCGATGTCATTAACGCCCATAAAGATCATATTTATTACATCCCAGTCAACACCGATAGCATCCTGCAGGACGTCGACACACCCCAAGATTACGCTGAAGAACGCTCTCGTGCAGGGCTTTCCAAAATGAAGAAATAAGGAAGTCAAAAACCCGACTCATTGTCGGGTTATGCCGAAGGTGGGAGTCGAACCCACACTCCCGTAATGGGAACTACGCCCTGAACGTAGCGCGTCTGCCTGTTCCGCCACTTCGGCCTATGCGGACATTCTATCAGAGAAACCTTCACTGTCAACAGATAGATTACTCGTCCTCTTCTTCGTCCTTGCCTCTGGCAATGACTTCTGGTTCCGCAGACGTGAGGGCTTCTTCCTCTTCACCTTCGTCTTCTAGGTCTTCTTCAGCACGGGCAGCAGAGGATTGAACGACACGGGCAATCATCTCTTCAGGATCATTGATAATCTGAACACCTTCACCCAAATCAACATCACTGACATAAATTCCCTGCCCAATTTCAGTGAGAACCGACAGGTCAATTTCGACTTGGTTCATCAGGTTTGTCGGCATAGTTTCAACAGTCAAGGTATTTGGCCCAGTCAGCAAAATACCCTGCCGAGAAGCTACAATTGGGCTCTCGTTAATCAACTGAACAGGAATTTCTGCTTGGATGGTAGATGTGAGATCGAGCGCAAAGAAATCAGCGTGTAGAATATCGCCTCGGATAACATCCCGTTGTACTTCACGCGCCAGAACCGTATGAGTATCCCCATTGACCTTCAAATCAATCAGGTTTGTACCACCCGCTTTCATCAGCAAGACTTCTAATGGACGATACTTGACCTGCAAATTCACAGGCTCGGTTTTGGGACCATAGACCGTAATCGGAACCAGCCCATCAGCCCGTAAACGCTTCACTTTTTTACCCACTACGGTGCGTAATTGGGCCTCAATTTCAAAGTCGGGCACAGTCTATTCTCCTTAAGATTTATGAAGTGCGGCAATTCTAACGGAGTTGTCAGGAGTCCGTCAATGCTTAAAACAAAAGCGCCTACACAATCGTAAGCGCCTAGAGCGGGTAACGGGACTCGAACCCGTGACATTTTGCTTGGGAAGCAAACGCTCTACCACTGAGCTACACCCGCAAAGTAAAGTAACGAACATTCTACCCCCCCACTTCCCCCTTGTCAAGCAAAGGGGGAGTGGGGAAAACAAGGGCATACAAAATCGTGGGTCGACAAGGGAGACAGCATGTTGCCGCCGCCGTCGAAGAAAAAAGGGCGGCAAGTTGCTGCCTCCAAGTGTGTGGGTTGTTGCTGCTAGGGAACCCCAAAACGGCAGTCAAAACGATCTCCAAGTCGTTGGTACAGCCTTAGTATAGTTGAAAAAAGCGGATTTGGGAGAACGTGCCGCAGAACTTATGTTCTGTATTCAGACACACCAAATTGTCAAGTTCTATCCACAAAATTCCCCACTCCCAGCAAGGGCTGGATCTGGCTGTACTCATCATAAAGTCATGCTTGAGATGATCGTGAACGGCACCATTATTGTGCGGCCGCTTGGGTCCCAGTGGCCTGAGCCACGTGCAACCGGGTCGGATCGGCATAAAATGGGGTGAACGCCAGGGTTGACACAGGCGTCACTGTCGCTAAGGGCATGGGCGTCCAGACGGGTGTCCAGCTGGGCAAGGGCAGCGATGAGGGCGTGCGCGTTGGGAAGTGACCGTTTTCATCACACTGCACAGCCATCTGAAACCGGTCTCGCTCCGCACAGCTAAACTCCCGGACGTAACGCTCCGCCTGAACCCACTGACGGAGCCTGGCCCAATCGCGCCCGTCCCACAGCTTGATACCGTCGTTATCCGCAGAGGCCAGCATCCGACCATCCGGACTGAAACCCACGCTGAGGACAGACCTCTCATGCCCCCTCAGCGTGATCCGCTCTTGACCAGTGGCCATGTCCCACAGCTTGATGCCATCGAGACCCGCAGAGGCCAGCATCCGACCATCCGGACTGAAACCCACGCTGCTGACAACCCCCTCATACCCGCCCAGCGTGATCAACTCTTGACCCATCGCCACATCCCACAGCTTAATGCCGTCCCAACCCCCAGAGGCCAGCGTCTCCCCATCCGGACTAAACGCCATGCTGAGGACAACCCCCTCATGCCCCTTCAGCCTGACCCGCTCACACCCGGTGGTCATGTCCCACAGCTTGATGCCGTCGTCATCCACAGAGGCCAGCGTCTTCCCATCCGGACTGAAACCCACGCTGAGGACAGACCCCTCATACCCGCCCAGCGTGATCAACTCTTGACCCGTCATCATATCCCATAGCTTAATGCCGTCCCAACCCCCAGAGGCCAGCGTCTTCCCATCCGGACTGAAACCCACGCTGAGGACAGACCTCTCATGCCCATCCAGCGTGATCAACTCTTGACCAGTGGCCACATCCCACAGCTTGATACCGTCGTTATCCGCAGAGGCCAGCATCCGACCATCCGGACTGAATGCCACGCTTCTGACAGCCCCCTCAGTGTGTGGCGGTTACGGGACTGCCGGGCGATGTCGTAGAAGATTGATTTGGCTTCGGTGGACGGCTCCTCAACACTGATGACCTCGAACCCGAAAGCCAACGCGGCATTTTCGTCCTCTTGTTGCCAGAGTGCGGTGGCCTGCCCTGCCATCTGAGATCGATACGCAGCATCAGCCACTTGTGTCAATGTAGGCGGAATAGCGGTCAACCTCTCCCTTGCCACAGCCACCTCTGTTCTTGCCTGACGGGCAACAAGCAAGGCAATCCCCACCGCCACGACTGCCAACAGCACCATCCCCTCCGCTAGCCACACCGTCCGCCGCAACCGCCAGATCATTTTCTCATCAGGCAGTTGCTCAAGCGCAGTCTGCCGCTCATCATTAACATCACCGGAGGAGGACATAATCACCACCTTTCAAATTAAGTATAATAAATGTTCGTATCAAGATAGCTCTCTGCAGATCACAAGATATGTCATAGTAGTAGATATGATTGAATATTTGTGACATATAATGGCCTTCTTGACAACCGTTCTTCAGGGTTGAATCGAAAAAGACCCCATGGTTTTAATTCATCCACTAATATAAACTACCATGAGCAGTTTTTGGGAAGCAAACGCTCTACTACTGAGCTACACCCGCAAAGTAGACCGATCCTACTATTCTTCAGGTGGGCTTGTCAAGCATCGGCACTACTCATATTAACGAGTTTCTTACGCAACTCCCCTCATAGACCAAAGATTTGCCCCTTAGATAACCCTCAAAATCCATATTAACTACTTGACTTTGTGATTCACCACTCCCACATTATAAACTCAAAAAGAACAACATTGATGTAGAGGTCCTCTTACCTAGCAGCACACGTACCAAAGATGCTCCTGGCAAAATGGCGGTGATCCTGAGCCTTTACGATTCGGGTGGCAGAAGGCGATAGCCAACACCACGCACCGATTCGACATAGAATGGCTGTCCGGCCTCGATGTTGAGCTTATTGCGCAGATTGAGAACATGTGCGCCAATAATCTCCCGTGCCTCCTGGCGACTACAGGTGTAGCCACAGGCCGATTCGACCAAACTCACATAACCCAATGCCGCACCAGGAGCCTGACTCAGTTCAATGAGTAGCCGGAACTCGGTTGGCGTCAGTTCAAGTTTCTGATCATAAAGCGAAGCAGTGTAGGCTTGGGTATCCAACACCAAACCTTCGAGTTGAACCTGTGTCTTGGTTGGTTGTGCTGCCTGGTCAGGCTGCCCCTGCATCACATCCAACAACTGACCTGCTATTTGCTCAAGCTGGTCACGCCGCTGAGACCGAGTACGGCGGGCCAATCCATCGGCTACGGCGATGATAATGTCTTCATTCTTAACAGGCTTGAGCAGATAATCATAAGCACCGTGCCGTAAGGCTTCGATAGCTGACGGCACGGTTGCATGGCCCGTCAGGAGAATAAAAGCAACATCTGGCTGACGAGATTTAGTCTCTTTGAGTAGCGTCACCCCATCCATATTTTGCATTTTGATATCACTCAGGATTAAGTCATAGTGAACCAATTCCATGCATTCCAATGCTTCGTCACCATCATGCGCTGCGTGGACATCGTAACCTTCCCGCTGCAAGACTCGCACCAGAAAGCTGCGGATCGAGTCTTCATCATCAACCACCAAGATTCTAGCTGTGTCCATTGCATGCCTCCTGTACTGGCAGCATCACCGTGAAAATCGTCCCCCCTTCTGGATTGTCCTGCACAGTAATTGTGCCTCGGTGCCGTTCGATAATCTCCTGTGAAATTGCCAGACCTAGTCCTAGTCCCCGCGTCTTGGTGGTGAACAGCGGCTCAAACAAGCGGGTTTTATGTTCGGCAGCAATACCGGGGCCATCATCAATGACTGACAAGCACAACTGCCTGCCCTTGTGCTCAGACTGCAAGGTGATGTTGCCGCCATCATCCCCCATCGCCTCTGCCGCGTTCAGCAGCAAATTGAGCAATACCTGTTTAATCTGGTTACTGTCGCCACAGGTCAAAGGCAGTAGTTCTGCCAAACGCAGATGCAGCATGACACAAGTGGTTTGTAGGTGCTTGCGCATTAACACCCGTACCCCTTCACAGATAGCATTGATGTCCAACGGCACGTTGTCATGCGCAGCCGGACGATAAAAATCCAACATCTGATTGAAAATAGATTGGATGCGTTCCAATTCATCTTGAATAATAGTCAGATCATTCTTGATATACTCGGTACTCCCCATATCCAAATCCCCCATAATCAGCCCTAATCCACTCTGCATCGCCTGGAGGGGATTGTTCAATTCATGCGCCAGTGAACTAGCTAACTGACCAATGACCGCAAGCTTTTCAGATTGGATCAGCCGCTTCTGTGTCGCCCAGAGCGCCGCCGTCCGTTCTTCAACTTTTGCTTCTAGTGAAGCTGAAAGTATCCGTTCCTCTTTGAGCAAATAGTCAATTGTATATTGTTGTCTTTCTACAGCTTGGAGCAATTCCTGCAAACGTTCCTGTTCTGCTTCCAATTCATTGTGTTCACGGGTCGCTTGTTGCAAAGTTGCATGAGTTGAAATCGCTTTGGCGACGGACTGTACCAAGAGTTGACAGGCGTCTCGCTCAATTGCTAGGGATTGCCCGCCCTCATAAACATACACTCCTATATGACGATCCCCCACATTCAGAGGGACATATATCACATTCATTTCTACCTCTCGAGGGGTTGCATCTGCGACATCTTGCCCAGCAACCAGACGCAAAATCTTGCGCCGGAACCCAGCTTCATTCCCGTTGGTGTTTTTGAGCCAAGTATCACCAACAATATACCGGCTGAGATCAGCGTCCCACACCAACAATATCGCTGCATCAGGTTGTACAAAATCGACCAACACGGCCAATGCTTTGGTAATCGTTTGGTCGTAGGTTTCGGCTGTGGTAACGTTGAGTAATGCGAATGCCAGATTTTCCATATTGACCTACGTTGGTATGACGAATGCCGCAACAGAGCATTCATAGTGTCCGGCGGTCTGCCCTTGCAACCGTGCCAGCACACCATGACTGCGATAGCTGAGGAAGGGCACATCCCCTACTGTCTGGTGGACAGCATCACGCTGCTGGGCATGGGCCTCTTTGAGATACATCGCCGTTGACATACAATCAATGAACAATAATCCCGCCACATCCTCTCCCCCTAACATAGTCTGTTTGGCTTGTCGAATCGCACGGTTCGCAGCGCCTACCATGGCATCCGGCTCCGTCGTCAGAATGTGGATTAGGCTGCCTTCTGGCGGTGGCGAAGTCACAATCAAACTGCCTGCATTGTCGATCCCCATCAAGACGCTGACTTTACAGGCCGTATCCTTACACACACCCACCGGATGCGTCAGCAGCAGGTCCGGTGAAATGTCCGTATCAACTGCATACTCCTGTTCAAATAGGAAATCTTCATAAACCTCGTGGGCAGGTCGCCCATCAATTTTTACGATGCGACGTTCATCAATTCGCGTGACGCGATAGGGACCACTCAGAGGCGTCCAGCCATTGGCTAGGGCCAGACCGACAGGTTGCTGACTCAATACCTCTGCACCGACTAAACCCGTCTTTATCACACGATTATTATGAAAGACCACCGGCGCATGCACTGATGTTGGGATGGTTGGCCCTGGCCCACCAAGAATATCATAGAGCATAGCAGTTTCGGTCATCGCCCGTTCCACAATTTGATCCATGTTCATTGTGCGGTCATCTGGAAAAAGCATCAAAGTCCGATGCTGGAACTGCGTACCCAGGCCGGATTCCGAAATACCCATCAATTTGCCCAGTAGACGGCTATCCCGGAACCACCGCCGTTGGTATGATAGTGGATGGAAGGCGAAATTATCGCCACTGATAAGCATCAAACCTGCACCCTCCTGAACATAGCCTTGATGGGTATATTCACCCGCCGAGGACGCACCAATCAGAGGGATGTTACCTAACACTGAGTTTACACCTTTGAGTACCTGGGCCGGCTGCGAGTGCGAGACAAACAACATTGCCATGCCGATTGAATCCGTTCCCAACGAGTCCAATGCAGCATTCGCTACATCAATCCCACAATCAACACCTTTCGCCAGGTCACTCAGGCCAACGCCCACTTGTGTAAACAACACCTACCCCTCGATTCATACCATATGCTGATTGTAGTGTACTCTCAAAATGAGTGCATTTTTCAAACATTTGGTGTTTCTTCGGTATTCATTTGGTAAATTCTTTGCGACATTGTTGGTCTTTTTCCGATACAGTCAAAATACAGTATGGAGGCGATTCCATGAGAAAACACGTTTACTGGAACTGGGTCGTCCCCCTTCAGTTATCGAGGTGAAAGCCTATGGAAATCACAATCGGACTGGCGTTTATCGCCGGATTAGTCTCCTTCATTTCTCCCTGTGTTCTGCCACTTGTCCCTGCCTACATCGGCTATATGGGTGGTCGTTTGACCAATACCATCTCCTCTACGGCTCATGTTGAGGTGAGCACGGGCAGCGTCTCATCAT
This sequence comes from Phototrophicaceae bacterium, assembly GCA_965223785.1. GTDB lineage: Bacteria > Chloroflexota > Anaerolineae > Aggregatilineales > Phototrophicaceae > CBDCXN01. The sequence continues at coordinate 5,436,842 of OZ245017.1, forward strand.
CCATTCCATTGAGTCTGCGCTTTAATACAGCCCTACATGGCCTGTTTTTCGTTGCTGGCTTCAGTGTGGTGTTTGTGTCAATTGGGTTGCTATCGACGGCCTTCATTCGACAGATCGGTGATCAGAACATCAACGTTTTGACTAGTATGATCGGACGCGTGGGCGGTATCATCATCATTGTGTTTGGCCTTCATTTCATGGGTACACTACCCCGATTGTTCGCGAACTTACGTAAACAAGATGCCTTACTCAATAACCCCTTGTTCAGCCTCGCCACTGCTTTTGTGACAGGCTTCATCATCATCTGGGGCTTCACGGGTTCACTCACTCCCTGGGTATCTGAACGTATCATGTCTCTCCACTGGGTTCTAGCATTGACACTGGTTATTCTCAGTGCCTATGTACTATGGCTGGTGGTTCGGGGTGCTTTCACCAAACCTGGTCAGTTCTGGAACAATTTGCTCAACCGCATCGAGCTTTTCCTATATAGCGATACCCGTATGGAAATGCAGGCCAGTAACACTAACGGTTACGCAGGCTCAGCTTTGATGGGCGTGATCTTCTCGGCTGGTTGGACACCCTGTATTGGCCCGGTCTACGGTGCAGTCTTGACAATGGCTGCCAATGGCGGAAGCGTCAGTCAAGCCGGTTTGCTGCTCACAGCCTATTCCCTAGGATTGGGCATTCCGTTTATGCTCACAGCCGTCACACTCGACGGCGCACAGGGTATCTTGCGCAACCTGCAAGGTCACATGCGCCAGATCAAAATGGCAAGTGGTATTTTCTTGATCGTTATTGGCATAGCGGTTGCCAGTGGTCAGTTGCAAAGCCTCAGTGAGCGTTTCGCTGGGGAATTCGCCGACTTTTCAGTTGGGATTGAAGAATCCGTTCTGGAGTTAGTCACAGGTGAAGAGACTGAGAACCTCTTCATTGAGACCCCAGCCGAAAACGAAACTGTCAGCAATCCGACCATCAACTTAGATAATGTGCCAGTTGGCCTGGAAATTGGTAATCGTGCCCCAGATTTCGCCACGATCCGTGATACAGGCGAGAGCATCACCCTCTCTGACTATCATGGCCAGGTGGTATTATTGAATTTCTGGGCAACCTGGTGTGGGCCATGTCGGATCGAAATGCCGGAGTTCCAGGCACACTATGAACAACGAGCCGATGATGGATTTGTGATCCTGGCCGTCAACAATGGCGAATTAATGGAAGATGTTCAAGGTTTCCGTGAAGAATTCGGCCTGACCTTTCCCCTCCTGATGGATGAAGAAGCCGAAATCAACGATGAATATGCCGTCTTCAGCTATCCATCAACCTTCCTATTGGACGAAAACGGTATCATTGTCAGCCGTAACTTTGGCGCGCTGACCACCAGCCAGATTGACGAACTGGTCGCCGAAGCCTTAGCATCTTAACGTGTATACGAACGAATGAAAGGACGCCTGTTGTATGAAATCGAAAGCAATAACTTTGGTACTAATCGTTCCGGTCTTAATCGTGATTGTCGCAGGAATCACCACTATCGGACGGCCTGACACCATCCATGCACAAATCAGCTGTGATGCCCCCCCTTTTGATGTATCGCGCATTGCCACCACCTGGAACTTAACCGACTTCTGTACTTATCAAGAAGGCGTTTGGGACGAGATTATCTCTGGCGGTGTCCCGCGTGATGGCATCCCTCCCATTGACGATCCATCCTTTGAATCCATCGAGTCCGCCAGTGACTGGCTCGAAGATCAGTCCCCCGTCATTTCACTTGAGATCAATGGCGATGCCCGTGCCTATCCATTAGGCATCCTGACTCGTCACGAAATCGTCAACGATATGGTGGGGGACATGCCAATTGCCGTGACATTTTGTCCATTATGCAACAGCGCCATTGTCTTCGACCGTGTCGTTGATGGCGAAACCTATCGCTTTGGCGTATCTGGTCTGCTACGCAATAGTGATTTGATTATGTGGGATCGCCAAACTCAAAGTTGGTGGCAACAGTTCACAGGCACGGGTATTGTCGGCGTACACACGGGCACACAACTCGAAATCGTGCCATCACAGGTTGTTGGATTTGGTGCTTTTGTCGAGCAATACCCAGATGGTCAAGTCTTATCACAAACAGGGCGTGGGGGTAGCAACCGCAACCCCTATGTTGGCTATGATAGCAACCCCGACCCCTTCTTGTTCTTAGGCGAACCTGATCCACGCCTCTTCCCGACCAGCCGCATCCTGGGCACTGTCGTTAAAGGCGAAGCAGTAGCCTATCCTTTTGAAACACTAGAAGAAGAAATCGTCATCAACGACACCATAAATGATCGGGACATTGTGGTCTTCTGGCAACCGGGCAACGCCAGCGCTCTCGACGGTGCGGACATCAGTACGTCCCGCGATGTCGGGATGGCGGGCATGTTCCGCCGTGAATTCAACGACATGCTGCTGACTTTCTATGTAGCCGACGATAGCTCAATCCATGATGAACAAACCAATTCGGTCTGGAATGTCTTTGGAACCGCCATTGAAGGCGAACTCGAAGGCAGCCAACTCCGGCAAGAAAACGCCTTCCCACACTTCTGGTTCGCGTGGGCTGCCTTCCAACCAGAAACTACAATCTACGGTTTTGATGAGGATTGAATTCAGATGACAAAAAAATGAAGTCACGCGCCATTATTCAAGATCTGTCCGAGGATCTAGCATTGTCTTCAGATCCTCCTTGGCAAACAGTCACAACACCAGACGCGCTCCCACCCAGGGGCGCGTCCGCTTTCAAATCCTGAACACACGTTCTCCCACTCAACCACTTTCCAGGTACACTCAAATTGAGTATCCAGAGGTTGAACCTGTGTGAAACCGCTCTTGAACAACCCACTCAGCACCCATTTTTGCCCGTATTTCCCCTGGCTCTCTGCTGTTGCAGCAAACTTTTTTGTTTGTCGCCGTAATAAGCATAAAGTTACGATTTTGCCCACAATCTCACCCCACGGACAACTTGAGCAACCGGTGAAGGGATGCAAGTGTCCTCACGGCCTGAATGGTCTGCCCCTTTCTTCAGTTCCATCCTATAATAGAATGAAGTTGGTTCTATACAGAAAGCTAAACCACAATGACTGACCAAATCCCCTCATTTGGTGAGTTTCCCCAGCCGACCTACGATGATTGGTACAATGCAACCGTCCAATCACTCAAAGGCGCATCATTCGAGAAAAAACTCACCACCAAGACCTATGAGGACATCATAGTGCGACCCCTCTATCGCAAAGAAGACACAGAGGATATCACACCTCCCTTGCCGGGTAAGTATCCCTACATTCGCGGCCACACCATTCGTCCTGCTCCGTGGCTCATTGCACAAGAAATCCCATATGGCTTGCCCGAAGCGTTCAATGAGGCCCTAGTACACGATCTAGCAAATGGTCAAACGGCAATTAATTTGGTACTCGATCGAGCCTCACAGCTTGGCCTTGATCCAGATAAGGCCGAGCCAGACCAGGTCGGACGTGATGGTGTATCCATCTCCCATGTGGATGATCTGGTTGCGATCTTTAACAGGATTGACCTGACCAAAACACCGCTATTTGTGCGTGTTGGCGAAAACGCCTTGCCGTTCTTAGCCCTCTTTAGAGCCTACCTGAAACAGAAGAATATTCCAGAAAACGCGGTCAATGTTGTTCTTGAAGCCGACCCTATCGGCACATTGGCATACTATGGTGAGGCCAGCCTGTCTTATGATGATATGGCAAAAGCAATCACATCCCTTCCACCAAACTTTGCTGCCATAACCATTCACAGCGCTCCTTATCATGATGCAGGCGCAAGCGCTACACAGGAATTGGCCTGTGCCATGGCTACAGGGGTAGCTTATCTTCGTGCTATGCAAGAACGCGATCTGGACATCAATCAAGTTGCCACATCCATGCGTTTTGTCTTGGCGGTTGGGACAGATTTCTTCACCGAGATTGCTAAGCTGCGAGCAGCACGGATGTTGTGGGCACAGGTCGTTCGGGCATTCAACGGGAGCAACGATGCCCAGCAAATGCGCTTGATCGTCCGATCTGCGAATTCTAACAAGACAGTGGCAGACCCTTATGTCAACATGCTGCGCACAACCATTGAAGCAATGGCTGGTGCAATTGGTGGTGCAGAGGCCATGCATATCGCCCCCTTTGATTCAACCATTCGTCCTCCTGACGAATTTTCACGGCGGATTGCCCGCAATCAGCAGCTTATTCTCCAGAATGAAAGCCACTTTAAGCGCATCGTTGATCCGGCAGGTGGTTCCTGGTATGTTGAATATCTGACCAATCAACTGGCAGAAAAGGCTTGGGGGCTGTTCCAGGAGATCGAACAACAAGGGGGCATTATTGCCATACTCAAGAACGGCTGGATTCAGGAACAGATGGTAGCAATAGCAGCGCAGCGCACAGCCAATCTCGCTCAACGCAAAGATCACATGATCGGCGTCAACATTCATCCCAATCTGACCGAAGATAAATTGAACGACAGCACTGATTATGATGCCGTCTACGCCCAGCTTGTCGAAAAGACCAAACAGCGCGGCACCCCATCACAGCAGGGTCATCGCACAAATGTAGTTAAGGTCTCACCATTAACATTTTATCGCCAAGCGGCAGCGTTTGAGAGTCTGCGATCAATTGAAAAACATCCTAGGATTTTCCTAGCCAATATGGGAACACTAGCACAGCACAAAGCTCGTACCGATTTCACGGTTGGTTTCTTTGAGGTTGGGGGCTTTGAGATTATTAATCCACCCGGCTTTGAATCCAACAAGGCCGCAATCAAGGCTGCGATTCAATCCGATGCTGATGTCGTTGTCATTTGCTCAGATGATGATCTCTACCGGGAAGTCGTGCCATTGCTTGCCAGCGAATTGAAAACCGCGAAGCCGGAATTACACATTATCCTGGCGGGTTATCCCACCAACGATATAGCAACCTATCAACAGGCCGGAGTCAATGAGTTTATCCACATTCGTTCCAACTGCTACAAAGTCAACCTGAATCTACAACACACCCTAGGGGTGACATCATGACGAATCCCGATTTTACCAAAATCGACTTTGAGCGCGTGCAATCCAGCACGGCAGATCGCCTGTCACCATCGGAAATGGTCTGGAATACGCTCGAACAAATCGCCGTCAATTCGGTTTATACTGAGGCCGATCTAGAGGGTATGGAGCATTTGGATTATGTAGCGGGGCTACCGCCGTTTTTGCGAGGACCATATCCCGCTATGTACGCCCAACGTCCCTGGACAGTTCGGCAGTACGCAGGTTTTTCCACTGCTGAGGAAAGCAATGCTTTTTATCGGCGGAACCTGGCAGCCGGGCAGATGGGCTTATCGGTTGCCTTTGATCTGGCTACCCATCGCGGGTACGACTCCGATCATACACGGGTGGTCGGCGATGTGGGCAAAGCGGGCGTCGCTATTGATTCGATCCTGGATATGAAAATTTTGTTTGAAGAAATCCCACTGGATAAGATGTCCGTTTCGATGACAATGAATGGTGCAGTGTTACCCATCATGGCCTTTTACATTGCCGCCGCAGAAGAACAAGGCGTCACCCAGAAGCAACTAACCGGGACGATCCAGAACGACATTCTGAAAGAGTATATGGTGCGCAACACCTATATCTATCCACCAGAACCCTCCATGCAGATCATCGCCGATATTTTCGCTTATACTGCCGAACACATGCCCCGTTTCAACAGTATCAGTATCTCTGGCTATCATATGCAAGAAGCTGGGGCAACCGCAGACATCGAAATGGCCTATACGTTGGCAAATGGTCTGGAATATGTACGCACAGGGTTAAAAAGCGGAATGCCCATAGATGATTTTGCACCGCGTCTGTCGTTCTTCTGGGCGATAGGTATGAACTACTTTATGGAGATTGCCAAGATGCGGGCAGCTCGTATGATCTGGGCCAAGATGATAAAGCAGTTCGGTCCAGAGAATCCCAAGTCAATGGCGCTGCGTACCCACTGTCAAACATCTGGTTGGAGCCTAACCGAGCAAGACCCTTTCAACAACGTTGCCCGCACCTGCATTGAGGCCATGGCAGCGGCACTAGGCCACACCCAATCCCTCCATACCAATGCCCTTGATGAAGCCATCGCCCTCCCCACCGATTTCTCAGCCCGGATCGCCCGCAACACGCAACTCTTCCTCCAGGAAGAAACGGGCATCTGCGACGTGGCTGATCCCTGGGGTGGTTCATACTACCTGGAATACCTGACCCATCAGTTGACGGCGCGTGCCTGGGAGCATATTCAGGAAATCGAGGCGCTCGGTGGCATGGCGAAAGCGCTAGAAACGGGGCTACCTAAGATGCGGATCGAGGAAGCCGCCGCCAAACGTCAGGCCCACATCGATTCTGGGCAAGAGAAAATCGTGGGTGTTAATCAATATCGGCTTGATCATGAAGCCCCAATCGACATTCTGGAAGTGGATAACAGCGCCGTCCGTGAAGCGCAAATCGCCCGCCTTAATCAACTCCGGGCTGAGCGAGATGATGTCCAGGTCGAATCCTGCCTGAAGGCCTTAACAGAAGCCGCAGAAAACAAAACAGGCAACTTGCTAGAACTATCCATCAAAGCGGCACGGGCACGCGCCAGCCTGGGCGAAATCTCTTCGGCATTGGAAAAGATCTGGGGCCGTCACCAGGCCATCGTTCGCTCGATTGCAGGTGTCTATAAAGCCGAATTTGGCGAAAGTGAAGATGTTGCTGCCGTGCGCGAAGCGGCTAACGAGTTCGAGTCAACTGAAGGGCGTCGTCCACGTATCCTGGTCGCCAAGATGGGACAGGATGGCCATGATCGCGGCGCAAAGGTGATTGCGACGGCGTTTGCGGATCTGGGCTTTGATGTGGATATTGGCCCCTTGTTCCAGACACCCGAAGAAGTTGCACGGCAGGCCATGGAAAACGATGTGCATGTCATTGGCTTCAGTTCACTGGCAGGCGGACATAAAACTTTGTTACCCCAGTTGGTCGATGCCCTGCAAGCTCAGGGACGTTCGGATATCATGGTCGTGGTTGGTGGCGTCATCCCAGTACAGGACTATGAATATCTGGGCGAACATGGAGCAGCCGCTATCTTCGGGCCGGGAACGGCGATTCCTTCTGCGGCCTTACAGATCATCAAACAACTACAAATGATGGATTATGCCTGAGTTACCGGAATGGGCTCCACCCGATGCAAGTGATGAATTTGCCTCGCGGGTGGTCAAGGGTATCATCCCAAAACAGAAAGCTACATCACAGCCCAAAATGAGGCAGCGGCTTTCTGTTGATGATTATGTGACGGGGGTGCTGGCAGGTGATCGCAGCATACTTGCTCGCGCCATCACCCTGATCGAAAGCAATACCCCAGCCCACTTCGAGACGGCACAGCAGGTTCTTACCCGGCTCCTGCCGCATACAGGTGGAAGCTTGCGTATAGGCATCACGGGTATCCCCGGTGCAGGCAAAAGCACCTTCATCGAAACACTCGGACTCCGCCTGATCAAACAGGATCAGCAGATCGCAGTGCTGGCGATTGACCCCACCAGCACAATCTCAGGCGGTAGCATCCTGGGTGATAAGACGCGCATGGAACGCCTTGCACGCGATCCCAAGACCTTCATCCGTCCGTCACCTTCGAGGGGAACACTAGGTGGTGTCGCCTATAAAACACGGGAAACGATCCTGGTATGTGAAGCAGCGGGCTTTGATGTCATCTTTGTCGAAACTGTCGGCACCGGTCAAAGCGAAGTCACCGTGCGCTCAATGGTGGATTTTTTCCTATTATTGCTGATTACAGGCAGCGGCGACGAACTACAAGGAATCAAGAAAGGTGTGGTCGAGCTGGCGGATACCATCGCCATCAACAAAGCTGATGGCGACAACATCACTCGAGCGAGGGCTGCCCGCGCCGAACTCAGCCATACCCTGCACTATCTCACCTTAGCCACTGATGACTGGTATACTCGCGTTCTGACTTGCTCGTCTTTAACAGGCGATGGCATCTTGGAAATCTGGACAACCATCAAAGAGTTTGAAACAAAGACAAAGACATCAGGTACATTTGCCATCAGAAGACGCGATCAAACTCGTGAGTGGCTGCGTTCCATTATCGAAGAACGACTCAAAGCCTATTTCTTCGCCAATCCCACCGTTCAGACTATGCTGCCTACCATTGAACAACAGGTTATGAACGACGAACTATCGGTTACAGAAGCGGCACAACGTCTATTTGAGGCACTGAGCAACGACTAAGGTTTGAGCTTCCAGGCAATTCCCGCCACCAGCAGCCATACTTCATCAGCAGATTGCGCAATGCGTTGATTGGCGCGTCCTAACACGTCCCGAAACTGTCGTCCTAATCTTGTCGGGGGTACAACGCCCATCCCTACCTCATTACTGACCAACAGCCATGTGGCATGGGTCTGTTGCACAAGTTCAATGAGTGCGTCAATTTCCTGAAGAACAGCCCCGTTCACATCCTCTTGTATCGTATCTTCGGGCAGTTGCAGCAGGATATTCGAGGTCAGCAAGGTGATGCAGTCTAACAAAACCGTGTCATGGTTTTCTGGTTGCAGAGCTTCCCGGATCAGCGCAGCGGTCTGTAACGGCGCTTCCAGCGTTCGCCAATTTACCGGACGGCTGGCTTGATGATGGGCGATCCGCTCTCGCATATCATCATCAAAGGCTTGCGCAGTGGCCACAAACAACACCTGCCTACCTTGTTCCTTTGCCCATTGTTCTGCATAATAGCTTTTGCCGCTGCGTGCCCCACCGAGTAGAAAAATCAAACGCTTCGGCATATTAACACACTCACCAGTTCAACCACCTCACACAAGGCTCCATAGACATCACCCGTCAGGCCACCATTCAAACGTCTTGCTGCCCAGAAACCAAGCAGATTGGTCATCACTGGGACAACAATCAGAATCACCAACCAAGCCGGACCTACCCCAATAGAAACTATAGTGCAGATCATGACGGCTAAGATGGTTGCCATGCGCGCCTGTCTTTGCCCCAAACCATCTCGAAAGTATCCACCCATCCCTTTGGGGCGTGCATAGGGGAAACCATAGGCCGCAATCACCATCGACCAGCGCCCCGCAATAGGCGCAAGCAACAGCCCAAATGGGTCAACCTGCTGCACCATGATCCATTTGCCCAGTAGCAACATGACCAACCCAACGACTGCCCACACTCCGGTACGCGGGTCCTTCATAATCTCCAAACGGCGTTCTGGTTCGACAGTGGCAAACAGACCATCACATGAATCGGCAAAACCATCAAGATGCAAGCCCCCTGTCAGAACAATCCAGACCAGAACGATCAGAAATGCGCGTATGTCGGCCACTAGGGGAAGCTGTGCCACTGTAAACAAAATAGCACCGAGAATCAACCCAACAACCGGGAAATAGGAAAATGAATAACCAGGTTTGCCACCTACCGGGTAGCTAATCGGAAGCACCGTCAGGAAAGCAACGGCCACCCGAAAATCACGGAAGTTCAAGAATCGCCATCTCTTGCATTGTCCGCATTGCAGCTTCTATAATAGGAAAGGTCAGGACTGCTCCTGTTCCTTCACCTAAGCACAATCCCAGGTCAAGTAGCGGCTCTAAGCCCAGCCATTCCAATGCAATCTGATGTCCCGGCTCAACACTTTGATGCCCCGCGATTAAATACTGTGTCACGTTCGGCTGCAATTGGGCGGCGATTATCGCGGCAGCCGTCGAGATCAACCCATCAATTACAACGGGAATCTGGCGTGCCGCGGCTCTAATGATGACACCCGCCATCGCCCCGATCTCAAATCCGCCCAATTTAGCGAGGGTGTCTTCATCTACCGGGCGATGGATGGTCAATGCCTGCTCAATCAACATAATCTTTCGCTGCCACGCCTCATCATCAAGACCGCTGCCACGCCCAGTCACCAGTAAGGGGGGCTGCCCTGTGATTGCTGCGATAATCGCACTGGCAGCCGTTGTATTGCCAATGCCCATCTCACCCACCGCAATTATGTCAGCAGCATCTTCTGCAAATCGTTCAACTGTGTCAAAACCAATGGTAATGGCCTGTTCTGCCTGGGTATCTGTCATCGCTTGCTGCTGAGAAAAATCGGCTGTGCCATAGGCGACCTTCCGGCTGAACAAGAGAGGATGGGACGAAAGATCAGCGTTCACACCTGCATCAACCACTACCAGTTGGGCCTTCATCTGTCGTGTTAGCGAATTGATCGCAGCATTACCATTTAGGAACTGATTGACCATATAGGCGGTGATGGCTTGTGGAACAGTGCTGACTCCTTGTTCCGCTATGCCATGATCGGCAGCGCATACCACTACCAGCCGGCGTTCTGGTAACCAATCCATACGTCCAGTCATGCCCGCCAACCGCACCGAAAGCTCTTCCAGCCGCCCCAACGCGCCTATAGGCTTTATAAGTGTGTGTTGACGGATTCTCACTTGATTTTGTATAGTTTCATCCACTGGTGGAATCGGAAGGAAATCTAAATTCACACTTTTGCTCCCTGATGACACTTGTCATAGCACATCATGACACATGATCGTAACAACTTGTACAGATAAACTGTACCCTCTTCTTAAATAAAGTCAGTAGATTTATGAGGAATCGTATGACTCAGGCAAAAACATGGGAAAAGACTAAAGCAACTCAAGACCTCATCCAAACCCGAAGTGCTGTTGATCGTTACAAGTTCCTCGTGGGCGGCATCCTGATCCTGGGTGCAGTGGCCTACTTGATCTTTTCAGGTACGGCACTGGGAGCACGATACTTCATCTCAGTGGATACATTGGTCAACAATCCAGACGAATACCTGGGCGAAACCGTGCGGATTTCAGGTGCAGTCATCGGTGAAACCATCGTCTATGATCAGCAGAACCTCATCATTGATTTCACTATCGCCAATATTCCAGAAGAATTCGATGACTTGGCCTTGGTTTTGCATCAGGCGGTAAACGATCCGAGCGTTTCTCGACTGCCTGTTCACATCGAAAATGAAGTCATGCCTGATCTGCTGCAACATGAAGCGCAGGCCATCCTCACAGGTCAGTTAGGCGATGATGGCACATTCTATGCCACTGAACTGCTACTCAAATGCCCCAGCCGCTATGAAGAAGATATACCTGAACAGGTCAATGAAGGATCGGTCTAATGCTGGCTGAGTTTGGTTTAACTGCAACCTTTCTATCACTTGTATGCGCTGTATATGCCGTCGGCGCATCGGTCTATGGCGCCCGATTTCAACAAGAAAAGATCGTTTTGACAGGACGCAATGCAGGTTTGTTAACATTTCCACTCCTGACGCTTGCTTGTGGGACGTTGTTTCTGGCATTGATGACGGAAGAATATCAAATTGCTTATGTCTGGTCAGTGAGCAATCCCAGTATGCCCACCTTCTTCCGGGCGACGGCCTTATGGGGATCACAGGCTGGATCGTTGCTGTTCTGGTCATTCTTGATGAGTGGGTTTGCCTTCTTCGCCATTGGGATGAACTGGCGCACACATCGCCGTCTGATGCCCTACTTCGTCGCCTATACCATGGTGATCTTGGTCTTCTTCCTGGGACTATCCCTGTTTATCGAGAATCCCTTTGAGCGCTACTGGATTGTAGGCGACGAAGTCGAGAGTACGGCTCTCATTCCACCAAAGGCTGTCCCCCCCTCAGAAACGCGCCTGGCTGAAACCGCCAACGGCCTCAACCCCCTGCTGCGTCATTTTGGTATGGCGATTCACCCACCTATGTTGTATCTGGGCTTTGTCGGTTTTGTTATTCCGTTCGCTTTTGCCATGTCTGCATTGGCCTCCGGCGATCTTTCGACCAATTGGATTAAGGCCACGCGCCGTTGGACATTAGTGGCCTGGCTGTTCTTAAGCCTGGGCTTACTGCTGGGTGGGCGCTGGGCTTACGATGTATTAGGCTGGGGTGGCTACTGGGGCTGGGACCCGGTAGAAAACGCGGCTTTTCTGCCCTGGTTAGTGGGCACAGCCTTCCTCCATAGCGTCATGATCCAGGAAAAGCGTGGAATGCTCAAAACATGGAACATGTTTCTGGTCATCGGCACGTTTTCCGCTGTTATCTTTGGCACATTCGCCACACGCAGCGGTCTGGTGGAAAGTGTCCATAGTTTTGCCCGCAGCGAAATTGGTTTCCCAATGTTCTTCTTTTGGTTTAGCGTTACATTGGTCTCTGTGTTATTGATCCTCTATCGACGTCATCGCGGTGAATTAGAAGGTGAACATAAGCTCACCAGCCTGTTCAGCCGGGAAGCATTGTTCTTGTTGAACAACTTTATCTTCCTGGCGTTGTTTATCGCCATTTTCTGGGGCAGTTTTGGCGCCCCCATTATCTCCGAACTGTTCATGGATACCAACATCACATTGGGCCTGGATTATTTCAATCGTGTGACCCCCCCCCTGTTCCTCGCCCTTTATATTCTGATGGGTGTTGCCCCACTTTCCGCCTGGGGTACGACGTCGCTCAAACGGTTGGGTTCAGCCATGATTATCCCACTGGCACTGAGCGCCGTCACGTTAATTGTCTTTGTACTGCAAGGCATGACCAGTACCGTCGCCATTGTGGGCTATTTCTTTGTTCTATTTGCTGGTTGGGTGGCAATTTTTGAGACTTATCGTGCTGTCGCTGCCCGCAACAAGAGCAAGGGTGAAAATTATCTGATAGCGTTCTTGGCCTTGTTGCAACGCAACCCACGCCGTTATGGAGGGTACTTGATCCATTTGGGTGTCACTATTATCGGCATTGGCGTCATCGGCAGTACGCTATTCCAGCAAGAAACTCAGCAGACTCTGGGCGTTGGTGAAAGCCTAAGTATTGGCGACTACGAACTGCGCTATGATGCCTTTCGAGGTGGACAGGTCGCTGAAGACGGGCGTATCATGGACATTGCGGATGTAACCGTTGTCCGAGATGGTCGTGATCTGACCAACCTGACCCCACGCCGCGATTTCTTCCCGGAACAGACCGACGGCATGAATACCATGACGATTGCTTCGGCTCACAGCACGTTGGAAAACGACTTCTACGTGTTGCTAGTGGGCTGGGAGGACATCACCTATGATTCGGTGACGTTTAAAGTCTATATCAATCCGCTGATTAATCTGGTGTGGTGGGGTGGCCTCGTCCTCATTCTGGGTACAGTCATCACGATCTGGCCTAAAGATGTCCTGCCAGATCGTGTTCGTAAAGCAGGGCAGCTACGCAAGCCCGCAGGAGCAACCGCATGAAGGCCAAATCTCTCCTTCTTGTTATCACATCGCTGCTATTGTTTGTGCCTGTTGCTGCCCAGGAAAACACATCCACTGTTTCGGATGATGATGTCAACCGCATTGCCAAAAAGCTCTATTGCCCGGTGTGTGAGAACATCACACTGGATACCTGTGGCACGGCAGCCTGTGAAGATTGGCGCTACGAAATCGAGTTACAACTTGAACAAGGCAAAACCGACGCAGCAATCATTGACGACTTTGTGACACGCTTTGGTGATCGTGTGGTCGGAACACCACAAAACCCGACCTTACGTGCATTGTCGCTAGCAACGCCTTGGCTGCTGATTATCGCGGGGTTCTGTGCCCTGCTCTATACAAGTTGGCGTTGGTGGAGCAACCAGGATGCAGCCCAGCAGCCAGTCAATGCGCAGTCCTCACCCACTGCACCTGGTGCCTCTCTCTCGGACTATCAAGCTCAGTTGGAACGTGACCTGGAAGGTTAATGTCAGTATGATGAATGACACGACAGTTATGCCCGCAGCAGATGAACCACAACAACAGAAGAAAGTCCCTGGCCTGGGGTCAATTGTGCTGATCGTAGGCATCATTATGGTTGCAGCGGTCTTCGGCTATGCGCTGTATCAACGCAACAACGAGGTACAACCACAGTCTGGTCCCGCACCGGATTTTGAACTAACCACGTTTACGGAAGATACAGTTCGCCTTTCTGATTTGAAAGGCAATATCGTCCTTATCAATTTCTGGGCAAGTTGGTGCGGTCCGTGCCGTGTGGAAGCACCTGCGCTGCAATCGGCCTGGGAAAAATACCAAGATCGTGGCGATGTTGTGTTTATGGGGATCGCCTACGCCGACAATGGCCCAAGCTCATTAGAGTTCATGGCAGAATACGGCCTGACCTACATCAATGGCCCAGACCTGGGCACGAAAATCTCGGAGAAATATAACATTCAGGCTGTCCCAGAAACCTTCATCGTTGATAAAAATGGCGACATTACACAATTCATCTATGCGGGTGTCACCGAGGCCCAGCTGACATCTATCATTGATGGATTGTTGGTAGAAGGAGCCTGACCATGAGTATCGAAGGTTTATTGTTGTCATTGGGGTTGCTGGTCGTAACTGCTCTGCTGGTGTTTATGCCCATCATAGGCCGCCAGCAGCAGGCTGACACTGTTACCATTGCCCTACAGAAACAACGCGAGGAATTACTGGTGCGTTATGAACGTGCCCTGACCAGCATCCGTGATCTGGATGCCGACTATGAGATGGGCAAGATGCAGCAAGATGACTACGAAGCCGGACGTGCCCGCTGGTCAAAAATTGGTGTTGAGACGCTGCAAGCCTTAGATAAGCTGCAACCCGATCTGAAGATTATCCAAGACGATGATGAAATTGATGAAGCAATTGAAGAGGCTGTTCGTGGCTATGTCAACCAGGTGGGTGTGACCTGACCATGAAATCTGTTTTCTGGTTCCTGATTACTGTGCTGGCTGGCTGCCAGGGATTGGCGGGCGAGCCAGAAATCGTGTCAACCATTCCGGTTGCGCCTACGCGCCCATCCCAACAAAAGGAAGTTAGCCAACCAACAAGCGCAATCAATATCGCCACAGGCGCGCAAATCTACATGGCGGAGTGTGTGCGCTGCCATGGTGAACTGGGTGCAGGTGATGGTGAGTTTGTAACCAGCGGACAAATCACCGAAATCCCTGATTTCACGAATCCACTCGTAGCACGTCTACAAACACCACAAGAATGGTTTACCACCATTACTAACGGCCGCCTGGAAAAACTGATGCCACCCTGGGGCGATGCGCTCTCGGCGAGGCAACGCTGGGATGTTGCTCTCTACACCTATACCCTAGCCTACCAACCCGAACAATTGACTCATGGCAAAGCTATCTGGCAGGCACAATGCAGGGACTGTCATGGAGCCGCTGGTGAAGGCACGGACACTGGCCCTAAATTAGGTGATCTGGTGGACCTGAGTGACGATGCGCTCTTTAAGCAAATCACCAATGGGCAGGGGAAAATGCCCGCTTTTGATGAAGACCTGAGCGAACAAGATCGTTGGGATGTGGTCACCTACACGCGAATGCTCTCATTGGAAACCAAGCCGGACGTTGCGGTTGCAGAAGGACCCATTGTCGAAAATACTGTCGCCACGATCGGCGGTTCTGTCATCAATGGGACGATGAACAGCTCGATCCCAGCTGATCTGGTGATTACGCTGCACATCATGGATGAGACCTTTAACGATGATCCTATCGAAACAACGGTGGATGCACTCGGCTTCTTCCTGTTCCCAGATGTGCCCATCACCACCGACAAAATCTACTTCCTGACAACAACCTATCAGGACGTGCTCTACAGCACTGTACCTGCACACGGCGATCCTGAGTTTGCCATTGTTGATGTCCCGCTGACAATCTACGAAACAACTCATGATTCGAGCGTGATCGAGGTCTCGACCTTGATGAACCAATATCAGCTTTTCGACGAGACCCAGATACAAGTCATGCAAATCATGAATTTTTATAACACTTCAGATCGTGTCTATCTGCGTGACATTAAATCTGATAATGGGCGCAACGTATCTGTTGAGATCGCTGTTCCAGAAGGCAGCCAAGTCATGGACTCTGGTGATGTCACACGCCGCTATGTTTGGGGTGAATCACCCGACTATCTCTTTGATACCCAGCCTGTCTTCCCTGGCGAAGATCATGTGGCGCATGTCGTCTATACCACGCCCTACACCGATAGGTTAGTTTTCAACCTGCCCCTGTCATACAACCTAAATGGTCGAGTGGAAATCACCGTTCCAGATGGATTAGAACTCAATGGCAATAGCCTGAAAGAAGTGTCAGATAACGGCGCGTCCAAAACATACCGTGCTCATCTGGCATTGAGCAAAGGCGAGATGATCTCCTACGATGTTCAGGGCAAGATCGTACCACCGCCAATCATGTCTTCAAGTTCCGATATAACTGATAACAATACACTGCTCGCCATTGGATTGATGATCGCCGGATTTGGGATGATTGCGCTGGCAGGCGCGATGTTCTATCGTACCAGCCGTCTTCCCCAGTCAGCCGTAAATCCACTGGTACAGCAAATCGCTGAACTCGATATGCAGTTTCAGGAAGGTAAGATTGATGAAACTGACTATCACAACAAACGCAGTAATCTGAAGAACAAACTGATCCATTCGATGAAAGACGCATAACCAGGAGAAACAACCATGCGTGTATTAGATAATCTGGCCCTAGTCGAATCAAAAGACGAGATTAAGCCAGACCGTCTCTTGATCCTCAAGATCATGACAGTGGCAACTGTACTGGGGGTATTAGCAGGGCTATATGCCGCTTTGGTCTACGCTGGAACTGATACAACACAAGGCCACATTCAGCGTATTTTCTATATTCACGTGTCGTCGTTTTCCGGTGCATTTATTGCCTTCGCTACAACAGTAATTGGCGGCATCATGTACTTGCGGACACGCAATATCAAGTGGGATACTCTGGCCTACACAGGTGTGGAAGTTGGCTTTACCTTCTCCCTGATTACACTCAGCACAGGTGCAATCTGGGCGCGTCCGATTTGGAATACCTGGTGGACTTGGGACCCACGCCTCACCTCGGCGGCAATTATGGCGCTGACCTATGCTGCTTACTTAATGCTGCGCAATGGCATTGAAAACCCCGGCCATAGACGGCTCTTCTCCTCCGTCTATGGCATTCTGGCGATTAGTACGGTGATTTTCACCTTTGTCATCATCCGCATCCGCCCTGACACCATCCATCCAACAGTGATTGGTAGCGCCAGTTCAGAAGCTGCTAAAGGCACGTTCGCTATGTCGGATAGCATGACTACCGTCATGAGTGTCAATTCTATTGTCTGGTGCTGCCTGCTAACACCCACGCTGATGTGGTGGCGCATTCGCCTGGAGAATCTGCTAGAACATGTGCAGCATACCAAATTTGAAATCCTGGACTCATAAGGAAATATCCTCATGCCTGATACAACATCCTATCTCATACTTGGACTAGCAGCCGCATTTGGTGTCCTGGGCCTCTATGTCCTAACCATTTACCTGCGTTTCATGAGTGCTCACAAGGATATGGCTCTCATTAAGCAACTACAAGATGACTAGTAGCACTCTCGCCTGCAAGGTCATCATTCGATCCGTTGCCCTGCCATCAGAGCATGGTGGCTGGGGCTTTGTTCTAGAGCCTATCGTCCTCGGCCTACTGGTAGCATTCAGTCCGGCTGGTTTGTGGATTGGGGTACTGGGACTAGCAGTGTTTCTACTGCATCAACCTGTTAAGATTGTTCTCAAGGATTATCAAAAGCAGAAGCGGCTGGGGCGCACAATCTGGGCAGAGCGCTTTATTCTAAGTTATGGTCTGCTTGCGGTGTTGGCCTTAATCATGGCGGTCATACTTGCCGAGGGATGGTTCTGGCCTCCGTTTTTGTTGGCTGTCCCATTTGGATTGGTACAGATATACTACGACTCAAAAAACCAGAGCCGACACGTCCTGGCGGAAATGACAGGTGCAGTTGCGTTAGGGTCAATTGCAACAGCTATAGCACTGGCGACTAAATGGGGATTCGCCTCGGCAATGGTATTGTGGATTTACCTGGTCGGACGCTCCATTCCGTCGATTCTATATATTCGGGGACGGCTGCATCTGGAACGTGACAAGCCTTTTGCACGGAATCTAATTTATGCTGTACATATTTTGGCAATTCTGATAATCGCAGTTTTAGTTACCGCGGGGTTTGTACCCGTTATTGGGCTGATCGCTATCATTATTCTGGCACTCCGTGCTTTCTGGGGGCTTTCGCCTTATCGTCGATCTGTTCGTATAGCGGTTATTGGTATGATGGAATTGGGCTATGGTTTGCTCTATGTGGTTTTGTTCATTGTCGGGTATGTTACTTGATAAGCAACTGCGGGAATTATGTGGCGGAAGTGGACAGCTTTCCCTAGACAAATCGCAGCTGGACAGACCATAACCACTAAGAGAATATCATGGAAACCAAGACCTTTACCGTACCCAACATTGGCTGGTGTCGCCTCCCTAGAGGCGGAGGTCGGTGACTGTTTCCTGGGGCTATCCCCCCACCTGGGATGGCGTCCAATCCCTACTAGAAGAAATCGAATATCCTCCTCTACAAATTCTTCTGGAGAAACGCGACGGTCCGCGCCATCGCCTCCTCGAATGCAGGCGAACTGATGTTGTGCCCCCCATTGTCATACTCATACAGTTCATACACCTTGCCATTTTCAAGCAGCACTTCAGCCAGATCATACGAGTAGCCAATGTTGACAATGTTGTCGTTAGCTGCATGATGCAGTTGAATAGGCTTTTCTAACAGATCAATGTGTTCGGTGAGCGAGATAGCCTGCCAATAGGGTTCTTCGGTTGTAAGTGGCCCATAGGTATTGCGCAGTTCCTGCCCCCTGGAGATTGTTCTTGGCTGGGCAGACGGCACAAATGAGGGATCTGCGATGGAATAGCGGACAAAATCATCATAACTATAGACTGCACCTGACCAGATCACACCAGCCTGAATTTCCGGTTCAATCAACATCGACCGCAATACAAGATTGCCCGCCATGCTGTGCCCCCACATGCCAATTCCATCAGGATCAATCATGCTCATCTGTTGTAGACTTTTTAGCGCAGAGATGGCATCAATCGTATATCCTGGCGAAAAATATGAGCCTTGTGCTTCGCCCTCCGATTCGCCATGCCCACGCATATCAATCTTGTAGACCACAAAACCACTGCGTGCTATCGCATCCACATAGGCAACATAACGCTCTGTCGTTTTATACGTTGTCGGCGGAACATAGCCATGATTAAAGACAACTGCCTTGAAGCCACCTTCAGGAATATCGCCAAATGGAATCGTCAACAGACCGTAAATCTTATTGCCTTCGGAGGTATAACTGGCAATATAACGAGCATAATTTACGCCAGCTTCCAACGCCTGCTCTACGATGATGTCGCTCCCTTTGATCTCAAGTTCAAGGAGCGCCGCAATCGTTAAATCATTGCCTACTTCAAAGGCAGGCGCATCCGGTTCATCTGTGACCTCCTGCGACATCCAACCCTTACTCAAAACCAATATCAGGATAAACACAATAACAATCCACTTCATCGTCTTTTATCTCCATTACATCTCGTTGATTTCATATAGACTGTTGTGAGGCAGGGATGAATCATAACAAACGCCTTGGGTTTGCCTGAGTACTTTGTTGCCGCCGCCGAAGGGAAAAAAGTGGCAGCCAAAACGGATGCAGGATAGGTTGATCAACAGCAGGTTCAAGTTTAGCCTCAGTTTATCCGAAAACTATTGGTTTGAGCGAACGTGTATTCTGGGTTCATGCTTCCTAAATTGTCAAGCTCTATCCACGAAATTCGGCACTCCCTATTATGAATTGCTATTGGCGTTTACACCAAGTCGTTCTAGAATGGTTATTTGATGATACCCTTGACTCATCAGGAATCTCCATGACCGACAAATACGCAAGTTTCCTGCAAGAACTCGCCCAATGCCGCGCCCAAATACTGGATTTTCTCACTCAAGATCACTACAAAGCTCTGTTTGAGCCCGACCTACTACGTGACGCAGTTTATAGTTATATCTCGCGTATGGGTAAGGCAATGCGTCCCGCTGTAAGCCTCTGGGCGGCGGCAGCAATGAGTGATGGCAAACGGGCTGATCTTGCCCTTGCAGCAGCCGCAGCTATTGAGGTGTTTCATACCTATACCATTGTTCATGATGATATCATTGATCGTGATGACGTGCGGCGGGGTGGCCCCAGTGTGCATGCTGAATACAGTGTCTACGCCAAAGATACCTACCAGCTATCCCAGAACGAAGCCGATCATTTCGGTCTGAGTATGGGGCTGTTGGCAGGCGATACCCAGCTATGCTGGTGTATGGCAATTCTGACAGAATATTTAACCCAGACCGAGGTCAAGCCAAAGGTCGCCACCCACATTATTCACGCCTTTACCAATCGATTATTTCCTGTTTTGCCCAGTGGCGAACTCCTTGATATCCAATTCTCTTTGATGAAACCCTCACAGTTGACCAGTGATCGTATCCTGGATATGTATTATCGCAAAACAGGCATCACCTTTGAAATCGCTGCCGAAGTTGGTGGGGCCATTGGTCTCAATGCTGCGCCTGCCGATGACCCACGTATCCGCAATCTGTCCGAGTTTGCCCGCCTGAGTGGGCTGGCGTTCCAGCTTCAAGATGATCTCCTTGGCATCATCGGTGATTCAGCCTCGACCAAGAAACCCGTCGGGGCAGATATCCGCGAGGGCAAACGTACCTTTACCATCTTGCATGCTTATGAACATAGCAATGACACAACGCGCACGAAACTCGACCAAGCGCTGGGCAAACCCGATGCAACTGAAGACGAAATCGCCTCAGTGATGGATATTCTGGACGAATTTGGTTCTATCAGAGCAACACGCGACAAAGCACAATCGATTTTAGACCAGGCAAATATGGAACTTGACCATTTACCCGATTCAAAGTACAAAACCCTGCTGTCCCAATGGACAACCTATGTAGTCGAACGCATTCAATAAGTTAAGGAAGGCATTCACAATGACCAAAGTTACCTTTATTGGCGCGGGTAGCACCGTTTTCGCCAAAAACCTGATGGGGGACATCCTCAGCTTCCCCCAACTCTCCGATTCAACCTTTACCCTGATGGACATTGACCCTGAACGGCTCAAGACATCTGAGGTGGTTGCACATAAAATCGCAAAAACATTGGGCGCAACCCCCATCATTGAAACTACAACAGATCGCCGTGAAGCGCTTAAAGGAGCAGATTATGTCATCTGCATGATTCAGGTCGCAGGCTATAAACCAGGTACAGTGGTCGATTTTGAAGTGCCTAAGAAGTATGGCCTCCGCCAGACCATCGCCGATACCCTGGGTATTGGCGGCATTCTGCGCGGTCTGCGCACTATTCCTGTTCTGGTTGACATCACACGCGATATGGAAGAAGTCTGCCCTGACGCCCTTTTCATCAACTACGTCAATCCAATGTGCATGAACCAATGGGCACTGAGCCGTGCCACCGAGATCAAAACGGTTGGCTTATGTCACAGTGTTTTTGGAACCGCTCATGAACTTGCTCATGACATCGGCGTTAACTATGACGACATCAGCTATGTGGTTGGGGGCATCAATCACATGGCCTTCTACCTCAAATTTGAGAACAAACACACCGGGGAAAACCTCTACCCACTGATTCAAAAGGTGATCAACGAGGACCGCATACCCGAGGGAAATCGCGTCCGCTATGACATGTTTAAACGCTTGGGCTATTTTGTCACCGAATCTAGCGAACACTTCAGCGAATACGTTCCCTGGTATATCAAACGAGATCGTCCTGATCTCATTGAAGAATTCAACATTCCGTTGGATGAATATATCACCCGCTGCGAATATCAGATTGAAGGCTGGACAGCACTACGCGATTATCTAGAAGATCCAGACAACGAGATTGAAGTGAATCGCACCAAAGAGTATGGCTCGTTCATCATCCATAGCATGGAAACAGACACACCTCGCACCGTCTATGGCAACGTCCCTAACTACAACATCATCACCAATTTGCCTTATGGCTGTTCTGTTGAAGTGCCTTGCCTGGTAGATGCCAATGGTGTTCAGCCGACCACTATCGGTGACATTCCGCCCCATCTAGCAGCATTGATGCAAACCAACATCAACGTGCAAGCCCTCACGGTTGAAGCCGCCCTAACAGGCAAACGAGACCATATCTACCATGCTGCCATGCTCGACCCGCACACCGCTGCCGAACTGTCCCTTGATCAAATCTGGTCCCTAGTAGATGACTTGATCGAAGCTCATGGGGACTGGCTGCCAACTTTCAGTTAGGCGGCAACAAGTGCCCTTTTTTGAACTGAGGACCTATCCAATCAAGCTGGGTCAACTGGCGGATTTTGTCAAGTTCGTGGATGATGTCATCATTCCCGACCAGGTCTGGTGGTTGTTGGACCGTTCTTTGACCAATATGTCTGGATTCGCCGGTTTGAAAGTGAAGCAAAGCGTGAAAAGCGGTATGAAACCGTCTATCAGAGTGACCACTGGCGCAATGGTTGGCTGAGCATATTGATTAGGAAGGTGTTGTTCACGCCGTCATCTCGTTCAATCATCCGCTAGTTGTTCTTATGATGAGCGTATAAAAGCTCACCATCGGTTCGCTGCGGCTGGAGGCGGGCTCAAGCCCGCTTTGATGACACTCGAAACCAATCTCCTCAAGAGGCTCCAAGCAACCTTTCTGCCTTTAGTGGCCTCCTGTTTGACATCGAGGCGATACTGTTGTTACATGAAATGCTACTCAAATAGTGACGGCTCACCCCTTAAAGGCGAACCTTCGGTTCGAGGGCGCTTGCCGGCTCTACCACAGATCAAGGACGTCCTTCACAGGCAGTGTGAACCCCGGCAGCACAGCGCCACCATCGAGGGTGTCATCCATCCCCAATGAGCACACAGACTGCCCTGGCGCGTACACGTCGATGCGCTCATCATCGACATAGACTTCCCAATATAGAATGTCCGCATCGAGGTAGATTTGGCGCTTGCGGGCAATGTCTGGCTTTCTGTCCGTCGGTGAAATCACCTCAACGGCAAACTCCGGCGGCACCGGATCAGGGTAGTTTTTCATATCAAGAGGGGTCGTCTTGTAGGCCACATCTGGGGCGATGACGTTGCCCAGCACATCGTACGTGCCAGCCTCACCCGTGACATGGCCGGGCAGACCCTTCTCTCGACAGAAAAGTTTAATTTCAAAATTAATTGACGCTGCAACGCCTGAATGACCTGAACGGCTGGGTGACACTTCGACAATCTCCCCGTTGATAAGCTCAAACATACGATCCACATTCTCATCGCGGAAGACGAACTGAATGAAGTCGTCAAGGGTGACGTGTGGCTCTTGAACAACCATGATGTGATCTCCTTTCGTACCTATCCATTATAACAGACGACAGGGCGGAGGCTCGGGAGACACCGCATATTGCCGATAACGTGTGACATCCTCAGTACAGTTGAAGATAATTCTATCCACCAAATTTGAAAGGAGTAAGGCGTGCGAACCTTGTGTTCGACCCTCAACCAAGGGTTGCCCCCGCTAAAGGCGAACCTTCAGTTCGGGGGGGGGCTCCATGCCAATTTTCTATGAAATGCTACTCAGATAATGGAATGAAGCGCTAAGTTTATCATACAGTGTTTCATATTGGGCAAAGAGTTCATCATAGATCGTAGTATTTGTCTGATTCAACTTAAAGGGTGTATCGTATTCGGCAACCCGGGCGTTGGCTTGATCCAGATCATCAAACATGCCGCAACCCACACCTGCCATTAAAGCAGCCCCAATACCCGATTGTTCAGCTAACCTCGACATGGGCATCTCCTGCCCCAGTATATCCGTCATGATCTGCCCCCCTGCAATGATAACCTTATTAACAGGTTCGTCAACCAGATTCAGGCTAATTTCTAAGGTCTGGCGCAGGGCAAACATCCCGCCTTCCATGATAGCACGCGCCATGTGACTACGATTATGACGCTACGTTAAACCGACGAACGCCCCCGTGCCAACGGATCCATATGGGGTGTGCGTTCCCCAAAGAGATAGGGCAGGAACAACAACCCTTCTGCGCCTGGCGGTATCTGGGCAGCTTCGGCACTCAGGAGCACATAAGCATCCGGGTTCGACTCTAGTCCAAAGATATTCTGCAGCCAACACAAACCCGCCGCCAAAATTGCGCCCAGCACATAATACATCTGCGGCACAGCATGATTAAATACATGCAAGCGCGGATTAGTTGGAACAATCCCGTCCGCATTGGCCAACAACGGCACGCACACCTGCCCTCCAGCCCCCACCGTTACCGAGGCGGTTCCAGTGCGTATAATCCCGTTAACAATTGCCTGGGCAGGCTGATCCGCACAGCCTGCTTTCAAACCGAGGGTATCCGCTGCTTTCTGTGTGAGGGTACCAACCAGATCAGTCGAAGCAACGACCTGCGGAAACAGGGCCCGATCCACATCAATAAGCTCGATAAGTTGATCCGCCCACTGACCGGAGATGATATCAAACAGCCCTGTAGCAGCGGCATCGGTGATGTCGGTGGCAACCTCCCCCGTCATCTAAAGACGCACATAGTTATCTGCACCTATACGGTCAATTTGCCCAGGCACCAGTTTGGCACTGCGTTGATCTGCCCAGATAATGGCAGTATGCACTGCTTGATTATCTTTGTGACGTTCTGCTACGACTAAAGTCATAGCAGAACGTCACAATAAGCTAGTGATAAGCGTCGTGGCAGAACCCACAGTATCAATACGCAGCACACGGCGCTTGGCATCCAGCAACGCCTGCCGATCACCCAAAGCCTGCGCCAATTTGAGCGTCCCAAAGCTCATTGCTGCCTCCGGCTGCCCTGCTTTGTCAGGAATACTCGCGTCGCGTTCGCCCGGTGCAGTAATCTGAATGAACAACCCATTCCCTGCATCGCCCTTATGTAACTGGCCTGTTGAATGTAAGAAACGTGGGCCATAACCCACCGTCGTCGCTAGCCTATATTGATCACGTAGACGAGCTTGCAGCTTGCTCAAGGCTGCCGTCGTCTCGTCCGTTGGCTGAATATAAGCATGGATGGCAATGTAATCCCCTAGTTTGGCATCGGCAAGAAAGGCTTGCAACGCCATCTGGGGGCTATCTGCCACAACA
Source organism: Phototrophicaceae bacterium (assembly GCA_965223785.1). GTDB lineage: Bacteria > Chloroflexota > Anaerolineae > Aggregatilineales > Phototrophicaceae > CBDCXN01. The sequence continues at coordinate 5,461,924 of OZ245017.1, forward strand.
TCACCATAAACCGTGACCTCACCCGTCTGCAAGGCGGGTTCTAGTTCGGGCAATTTACCCTTCTCTTCATACTCAGCGATCATCTGCCTTGCCAGGACTTTCGCCGCTTCAACATTGGGTTGATCAAATGGTTGAATGCCAATTCGTTCGCCTGCGATGACCGTCGCCATCTCCCACAGGAAGAACTGCATGCCCAGGTCATAAACGTCCTGCAGTTCAATGCGGACAACAGGCTGATGAGCAGCTTGTAGGGCTTGTACTGCCGCATCATGGATACTGTCGTTTTGCACCTTAAGATAGACAAACAGCCGGTCATCACCATAGACATCCGGGACGCCAAGGGTTTCCCCCACAACAGGAAGAATTCCCTTACCATTTTTACCTGTGCTTTCGGCAATCAACTGCTCAACCCAATCACCAAAGCTGGCAATTTCTGGCGAGAGGATCAATGTTACTTTGTCGCGCCCGACTTTGGCTAGTTCCCCCATAATCGCGCCCAACTCACGACCTTTGTTATCCCCTTCTACTGAAGCATTAGCACCCATAATCAAGGAACGCCGCAGTAGTTTGTCGATGTTCACACCCACTAATGCAGCCGGGACAATGCCAAAGTAGGACAAAGCCGAATAGCGCCCGCCAATGTTGGGATCATTCAGGAACGTCGCCCGAAACTGATAGTCTGCCGCCATTTTTTCTAGCTTGCTGCCCGGGTCTGTAATAGCAATGAAATGTGAGCCTGTTCGATCTTTACCAACGGTTTCGACGGTTCGGTTGTAGAAATACTTGAAGAACGACAGAGTTTCCGCGGTGCCACCGGATTTTGTCGCAACCACGAACAACGTTTTGCTCAGATCCAGCTGCTCATCATAGGCCAGCACAGCAGCTGGATCTGTACTATCCAGCACAGCCAGATCAAGTGCATTTGCACCAAACGTCTTATAGAAGACTTGCGACGCGAGGCTACTACCTCCCATTCCCAACAGTAGAACATAGGTATAACTATCCTTCTGAACAGCACTGACTAAACTGTTGATCTTGTCCAAATTGGCTTGCATCACTTCGGCGCTGCGCAGCCAGCCAAGCCGATTAGTAATCTCATCCGGTGAATCTGACCAGACCGTGTGATTGCCATCCCAGATGCGTTCAATGACATTATTCTCATAGAGTTCGTTAATTGCGCTATCCACCAGTCCTTGATAATCACCTATGTTCGCATCCAAACTCAGCCAATTCGCACTGAACTTGGCCCGTTTTTTCTCAATTCCTGCCATCAGCGATGCAAACGATTGGGCAAAGCTCTTGACCCCGGCCTCCTGAAGTTGTTCGGCGATGGTGGCCAAATCAATACTCAGCCCAGCCAGATGATTGATACAAGCCTGTGCTCCATCCAGATCATTCTCAATGGTCAGCTTTGCTGTTCCATGATCAAAAAACGCATCAAGCGTAGCAGGGGGCAACGTATTAACCGTATGGCGGCCAATGAGTTCATCAACGTACATCGTATCAGGATAAACCGGATTCTTGGTACTGGTACTTGCCCACAACGGGCGCTGTATCTGTGCGCCCTGCTCAGCTAATTTCTGCCAGCGCACATTACCAAACATCTCCTTAAAGCGGGCATAGGCTAGTCGCGTGTTAGCAACCGCGATCTTGCCCTGGATGTTGGTGTTGCCAATAGCCTCTAATGCTTCATCAACTGCGGACTCTATGCGGCTGACAAAGAAAGATGCGACCGAAGCCACCTTACTGACATCGCCACCCTTGGCTGCCAACATTTCCAGGCCGCCGATATAAGCATTGGCGACATCTTCATAGTGTTTCAAGGAAAACATCAAGGTGACATTGATATTGATAGCCTCGCTAATCAGCGTCTGAATCGCTGGAATGCCTGCGGGTGTCGCCGGGACTTTAATCATCACATTGGGGCGATCCACCATCTTGAATAAACGTCGTGCTTCCTCGATTGTATCATCAGTGTCGTGAGCTAAGGTCGGGTTCACTTCCAGGCTGACATAACCATCACGCCTATTGGTTTTGTCATAGATCGGACGGAACAAATCAGCAGCCTGCTGAATGTCATCAATAGCTAACGCTTCGTATATTTCGTTGACGGATTTGCCCTCGCCGACCAACCGATTGATGTCTTCATCATAGTCATCACTGCCCGTGATGGCTTTCTCGAAAATAGTCGGATTCGAGGTAACTCCACGCACACCCTGTTGGATAGCTTCTGCCATGCCACCTTCTAACACAAACGAACGCCGGATAAAATCCAACCATAGCGATTGGCCTAGCTCTGTTAGGTCGTGTGCTTTGGTCATGTCTCAACCTTTTTATTGCCCTAATATGTTATTTGACATTTTTTAGCCTGAAATGCGCTTGCGAATGGCTTCAACCATCGCTGTTTTTTCAGCATTCGCTTCGTTCCATTGGGCAACAGTAGCAAATGTTGTCTGCCTCATCACATCAATGATCATCTGCTCGGCTGCAATAAACTCATCACCAATGTCAGCCACTTCTGATGCGATCTCAACCGGAATATTAGAAATTCCATTGACATCGCCATGCAGCAAATCACCTGGATAGACTGTCAGGCCACCAATCAATACCGGAACATGCAAGTCAATGATGTGGTTATAGCCATGCGAGGCAACAGCCCCATTTGTAAACACCGGGAAATCCAGCGCCCTCACCTGTTCCATATCTCGTCCAGGTCCGCTGGTGACTAAACCGACTGATCCAAACGCACGATATGTGGAACACATGACTTCGCCAAAGGTTGCTGCCGCCCGATCATCATCGAAATCCTGGAACACGACCACAGCAGGCCCATCTAGTTCTTTAAAGCGCGCCACCTGCTCCATCAACGAAGAATAGGCATCTGCACCACGTCGCTGTACATATGAGCGATGCGTTGCCGTTGATGCGAAACCAACCATCGGCGGCATCTCTGGGAAGGCCGCCTTGATGGTGCGATTCGTATAACCTGTATGACGGGGACGAATATCAAACAATTCAATCAAATTGCAAATGGTCGGCGTATCAAACGTACGTAGTTTATCGAGTGTTCCCTGGCTGATCGTGCTCATCAATTCATCCTTCTATATCGTTTTAGATTGAGCGCATGGAGCCACCATCAACCACGAGTGCGGCCCCTGTAATATAGGCTGCCGCAGGTGACAACAAGAACGCCCCTGCCTGTCCAAACTCCTCGATTGTGCCCAGCCGTTTGAGGGGGATGGCTTGTTCAGAACGTTTGCGCACTTCTTCCACCGAAACACCCAGGCGATCCGCTGCGCCTTGATCCAATTGAGCAACACGATCTGTATCAATCCGGCCTGGGATCAAATTATTGACGCGAATACTATCCAGGGCAAGTTCATCCGCCAGCGTCTTGACCAGACCCACAACACCAGAACGCATCACTGTTGAAAGCGCCAACCGTTCAATCGGCTGTCGTACTGATGAGGATGTAACCGTCAGGATGGCGCTGCCCGGTTGCATATGAGGCAAGGCCGAACGGATCATACGGATGGTACTCATCAAGGTCAGTTCAAATGCGGCCTGCCATTGTTCATCACTCAATTCTTTGAAGAGCCCGGCAGGCGGCCCACCTGCATTCACCAGTAGCATATCGATCTGTCCCCATTCGACAACCGTGCGATCAATCCAATTCTGAATCTGCGCGGGATGAGTTACATCACAGGCCATTGCTAAAGTGGCGCTGCCCGTTTCCGCTGCGAGTTTACTGGCGGCAGCTTCAATGTCTGCTGGTGTACGGCTGCACATAGAGACCTTCGCACCATCCTCAGCTAACGCCTTTGCCACACCATAACCCAGCCCTTTGCTGGCTGCAGCAATCAAAGCAACTTTGTCTTTTACACCCAAGTCCATGTTATAGCTCCAATTTCTTTGTCGGGTCGTCAATGCCAACCCGCTGCAAAATCCAGGTCAATTCTTGATGTGTCCCGTCGTCAATCGGCACGAAAGGATCACGTGGTGTCGCGTGGGCCATCGCACCCCGTCGCCTGAGCAACTCCTTACGAATCGTCAGGTTGATCTGTGGCTGATTCTCATAGCGAATCAGCGGTAGGTATTGATCAAAGATACGAATCGCTTCGTCCTTGCGGCCTTCATTAAATGCCTTGAACACAGCAACGAGAATTTCAGTGAAGGCAAAGCCCGTCATCGTGCCGGATGCACCCCGATTCAACTCTTCCAGCAGAAACATCCCACCCAGACCACCGAAAATCTCATACTTATCGGTCCGTTCCCGAATGGCGGCAATCTTTTGCATCAGGGGTGGGTCTTCCAGCTTCAGATGACGGGCATTGGGAATGGTCTCGGCCAGCGTTGCCAGGAAATCTGGTGACATGATGATACCATTCACAGGTGGGAAGTCCTGCACCACAATCGGCTGGTCAATTTTCTCAGCAATCGTGCTGTAGAGTGCCAACACCTTCTCGTCTGTTGGGTCTGGAATGCGTGGCAGTGCAATCATCACGCCTGCTGCCCCAGCAGAAAAAGCGCCTTCACTCAAGGCGATGCACGCTTCAACTTCAGCATGACTTGTTCCCACTATAATCGGAATACGACCATCAACTGTTTCTACAACGGTTTCCATCACCTGTGTACGCTCATCAACCGATAATTTCGCCGCCTCGCCCAGCACGCCCAGTATGGTCAGCCCATACGCACCTTTATCGATCTGGAAGTTGACGAGCTTGCGCAAACTTTCCAGGTCAAGTTGCTGGCGAGCATCAAAAGGAGTCGCCAGAATATTGAATATGCCTGTGATACGTCCGATCATGTGTCCCTGTCTTTGGTTATCGTAAAATAGACACTATTGTACCGTGCAATCGGCTGGCTCACACAATGCCAATCAAGCTTAGCAACAGGCACGGCGGTCTCATCCCTCCCCCTTGTACCTTGGGCTACCATATAAAGAACATATGCTCTTATAAACCGCGCTTTTCCAGCTAAACTGAAGCTGTATGAATTTGCTACTGACCTTCCCACTCCACGCCCATTTTTGCTGCAATCTGATACCTTGAATCACAGCCGCCACCCTCAACCCTTGCCTGATGGTTCATCACTGGCTCTATCTGTAAAATTCGCCACTCCCATCCCTAACAAATGAAACAGCTTCCGGATGGTCAAGCGGTTACGCAGATAATGTCCATATTGAAATGCCCGTTGTACATCATCATCGCTCAGGCCGAGTGCCCTGCCTGTCACCGATCCGCCCACTGTTTCGAGTACCTCCACCAGTTCCTCCGGCGCGGGGACACTCTCAGCAATTCCTTGCACAACCTCCCAATTATTGAGCAGGCGGCGCTTGATGTCCTCGAACTGTGCATCGGTCATATCCAGGAAGTTGCCATGCGTGTCGATCACCAGTTGCGCAACGGCTCCAAAACCTTCTCGTATGGCTTGTACCTGTGCATCACGTTCAGGTTTCTCGGCCCCCTCAAGAATCACGTTCATTTCCTCGCGGCTCATGGCACGCAGTGTTGCATAAAGTCGCGCCATCTCAACAGCTGCAAAACCCACCTTTGCGCCATGCAAGATCGCGGGGCGATTTTCCTGCAGCAGCATCATCTCCCAATAGTGTGAACAGTGATGTTCTGACCCAGAAGCCGGGTGAGACTGTCCAAAGTCCACAATGCACAGACCCGATTCACAGAGTGAATCCATCAAAAACCAGATACCCATTTCTTCGCCTGCGGCAATTCTATCGACATTATTCAAGCATTGATCCAGCGCGTACCGGGTGCGCTCCATGATCAATTCATCAAATGGTTCATCGTGTAAAATCCACCCCAGCTGCCAATCCGCCAATGAGGTTGCCTTGCCTAGAATATCACCGAATCCTGCAGCGATCAGTTCGCTTGGTGCCGCTTGCAATGTAGGTAAATCGGCGAATATCGCCTCTGGTGCATGGCTGGTCCAAGTCTGTTTCACACCATGCAACACCAGCGGTGCACCCAGAGAGGTAAAACCATCTACTGAGGGCGCAGTCGGCATGGAGATAAAGCGGTTCTGTGTGCGATGGCTGACAAAGCGCGTAATATCTGTGATTGTACCGGAACCAACTGCAATCAGCGTATGCTGCTCCACAGGCATCTGCACCAGCACATCCAACACATATTGTGAGTTTGCCACGACCTCCTCTCCTTTGAGGATGATCACCGTTACATCACAGTTTGCCTCTTTCAACGCGGCTTCAACCCGGCTGCCTAGCGCCTGATAGGTATTCTCATCAGCAATCAGGCTAAGCTGATCGAGTTGGCTAGACCGGCAGTAGGCAAGTAATTTGTTGAGAGTATCATGACCAACATAAATCGGATCAATTATACTCACGATGTTCCTTTAGTGGCAGATTTCTTTCCAGAATGATAACATCATTTGTAATCACACTGAATATCAAAGGATTTTTGCCATGTCCGAATTTCGCGTTGCTCCACCCGGATTCACGCCAGAACAATGGAGCACATTTTTAGAAGATGGCATTGTCATCGTGGAGCACGATCCGGTATTAACTGATTTGATTGATCATGATCGTCACATCGGCTATGCTTATGACATCTACGGCGAACTGCTCAAAATACATCAAAGTCAGCTTCTCCTCGCGTACGCCTCAGGAAAAACACAACAATCAGTGGCATCCTGATGGCGCACGCGTCCTACCTTACGGCGTCTTTTCACCAAAGATACCGCTTCAAATCAAAATTGGCTACTGGCTGACTGACCTCCCCACAGCCCAGATGGGCAACCTGGTCGTCATCCCTGGTAGCCACAAAGAACAATACATGAACTTCTACGACACCCACGAATCCGTTGAGGACGAGAAAATCCTGACGATCAAGAAAGGGACAATGACCATCATGCACAGCAGCATCTGGCATCGTGTCGAGCCAAATCTGAGTGATGTCATCCGCAAAAACTTCTTCATCGCCTATTGCCCCTCCTGGCTAACCGAAGCAGATCGCTTCAAATCTGACCCGGAATGGCTACAAATTATCAACCGCGAACAACGCATCATCATGCGCAGCTACAACCATCCCTATCATCGGGCGAAGCCCCCTGTTCCTAGATCGTGATACAGCATTGGATCGGGACGTGGATACATACAAGGATCATGTCCGTCTGCATCGCCGCAAACGCCTGACCATGCACGAAAAAATGGCTCTGGAAGTTTAACCTCGTTGGGCATCCCTTATCAGAACGAATCAGATTGGTGTAGTTCAGTCACCCGATGGCTCACATACCCGTAGGGGTTGCACTGAGTCAGAGACTGCTTCAGCGACCACATCTGCTCACTATTGGGATGTCGCTATGCTTGAAGGCTTGCTGAATGAGTTTGAGAGGATGCAACTTGTCCGACCAAGCATAAGGACGAGGCGACCTTGTTCGTAACTGGCTTGCCCTAGAAGGAGCGATAAGCTCCCCACGCTGCTTTATCTTTGACCGCTCGTTGGTCATTAGCCGCATCGCAGTTGTACACCCAACAGGCACAGTCGCTAAGGATTATATGATGTGAGAACATCAATCATATGATTGAGCATGGGGTCAGTCAATCCAGGATAGACCCCTACCCAGAAAACTTGATCCATTACAAAATTGGTGTTTTCAAGGTTGCCAATAGTGCGATGTGGGATGTCTTGATAGGCGGGCTGTCGCAGTAGATTACCCCCAAATAATTGCCGGGTCGCAATTTTGTGTGCATTCAAGTGACGAATGAGTGCGCTACGATCCAAACCCGATTCCCGACGGATTGCAATTGGGAAACCAAACCAAGAAGGGTCACCGTGGGGGGTTGCCTCCGGCAGAATATACACATCAGCACATGTTTTGAGACCTTCATAAAGGGTTTTGAAATTGCGTTTGCGCGCCACTATAAAGTCAGATAACTTGGCAAGCTGGGCCACACCAACAGCGGCCTGCATATCGGTTAATTTGAGGTTGTAACCAATGTGCGAGTAGATATACTTGTGGTCATAACCACAGGGCAAATCCCCAAGCTGCCATCCAAAGCGTTTGCCACAAGTATTATCTTTTCCTGGTTTGCACCAACAGTCACGTCCCCAATCACGAAATGACTCAACGAGCTTTTTAAGAGCAGGCTTCTGGGTCATCACAGCCCCCCCTTCACCCATCGTGATATGATGAGGCGGGTAAAAACTCGCCGTCGCCAGATGACCGAACCTGCCTACGTGTCTACCATTGTACGTCGTGCCAACCGCGTCACAGCAGTCTTCAACCAACCACAAATTATATCTTTTTACAAACTGCATCACGGCTTCAAGATTAAATGGATTGCCCAATGTATGCGCGATCATAATCGCACGCGTGCGCTCACTCAACGCTGCTTCTAGCTGGGTCACATCAATGTTGTAGGTTGGAATATCTACATCGACAAATACTGGAACCAGCCGATTTTGTAGGATAGGATTGACTGTTGTTGGGAAACCCGCCGCTACCGTAATGACTTCATCACCTGGTTTCAATGCCCTTTCACCCAATGATGGCGAGGTCAATGCAGAAAGGGCAACCAGATTCGCTGATGAGCCAGAGTTCACCAACATCGCATAACGTATCCCGAATATTTCCTGCGCAAAGCGTTTCTCGAACTCCTGCGCGTAACGTCCTGCTGTGAGCCAGAAATCAAGACTGGAATCAACCAAGTGCATAATCTCGTCAGCGTCGAACACCCGCCCACCAACCGGAACATCACACTCATTTGGAATGAAGTCCTGTTCTGCAAAGGCCGCATTGTGGTACTCGCGTACCAAAGCGAGAATCTGAGACCGCAGGGTGTTTGCCTTTTCACTCATTTTAAAAATAATCCTGATATCGATTCAATAGTTGTTTAAGCCTGTGTTAAGAGTTATGCCGCTTCCTCGCCTCGCTTTACAGGATTTCATTGTGGGCGTCCGGCCCTAAATCCGAAGTCCACCAACGCCAGGATACGGCTCAGGGCGCAGTACCGCCTTCCACAAGGTAACTTCCCTAGCCAAGCGTGCCCTATGGGGCACGCTTCTCATTAACGTATTAAGCATAACATGTTAGTGGAGGGTGTCCATGCCATGAAGGATTCTTCATACTGATAAACCATCACCCCGCAACCAGGGTTTCTAAAGATTCAGATTCCAAAACATAATCTAGATTGGCGCTGAGCGTCTTAGAAATACGATGATCAAAAACAAGTAGCCGACACTAACCCAATATATCACATTTATGTTTTTCTTGCGACAGCCTTGGGTAATCGGTAGTGTATCCATATCGGTTGAAACTCAAATCAGTCGTAAAGGAAGAAGGGCGCCTAACAGCAGTGAGCAAGCCAGAAAGTGAATGAAAAGCGCCAGCAGAGCGAAAAAGCCGCCGGAGCATCTGATTCACCCGTTCAAGTAAACTGGTGGTCCATAAGAAGCGTCGAGGCCAGGTGGGAAAACGTTTCAAAACACGAAAGAAGGCAATGGTTTGCCCCCAATCACGCCGCAGTGTCGCCCCAAACTGGGGTTGGTCAACGTGCTATTGGCGGGTCAGAGTGTCACGGAGGGTCTAGGCATGGGCGGCATCATCTGCGTGGAGAATGGGTGTGACCTGTTGGATCAGGGTACGCTTAAATGCTTGCCGTTCACCGGATGAGCAGTTTGTATCGGGATGAATAGCCTGCCATAGGTTACGCAACTTGTGAAACAGGCAGCGTTGATGCAGGACGTGGGGATGGATGAAGTTGAATGCCGCGATCAGCCCTTGACTGCCATCATGAATGAATAATTTGACCCCACGCTGGCGATGCAGCCCTCGTTGGGGGCAAGAGGGCTTCCCAGGCTACCTGGCTCTCGCTTTCAGCCAAAGCGACCAGACTGCGGATATACGCCCAGAGCCACCAGAATGCAGACATCGCCCTCGGCTTTCATGGGGCGTTGTCGCCCCAGAGCATCGGTTTCAAGGATCGAGGTGGGAGTTAAGAGATCAACCCAAATAGCATCCAGCAGGATCACGGGGAGGCACTCGTCAAAGTCAGGGCAGGTGGTTGGGGGACAGTCTGAACGAGTTGATTGAGTTTGCGTAAGCCCACTTGCGTTGCCAACTCATCTCCAATCTCAGCCTGCATCTGGCCTAAGCCCAGCCCCAGGTCAGCCCAACGTCCGATTTGGCTGACGACATCATCCCACAGGCATTGATGGGGTTGTACCATTGAAAATGCTAAGCGGACACTGCCTCCACACTCACAGACTGCACGCAGCAGCCAGGAACTCAAGACCCCAAAGGACGTCACCATTTGACGGGGACGATGCCCATTGTGCGAAAACCTAGCAGCGGTGCACGATCCGCAGCGGTGGCAACAGGCTTGGGGTTGTCGTTTGCTTCCTGTGCAGCGTTCATGATAGCCTCGCTGCAACCAGGTAGTGGCCGCCACTTCCAACTGCTGTTCGATCCGTTTCACCACCAATTGCCCAATTTCATGTCGCAGGCTGATGAAAAACTGATTGAAATTCTGCACGGCTGGGGGTATCTTCAGGGGGACGACGTGACTCCACTTTTGTTTTTTGTTCAAACCAAACTCTAGTCCGACTTCACGTCTTCTACTATTTCAACCCAAACACATACACTACCGGGTGACATACTCCCACAGCAAAAGGCGAACCAAAGGTTCGCAGGGTCTTCTTCCGACTCAGACAGTATGAGGCGATGCCCCGCCTCAAGAATATTTCGCGCTGCATTGTGGTCGCGGTCTATGACCAAGCCACAATCGCAGTTCAACTCCCGATCTTGCAGTTCTAGCTTATGCTTCTGTCCACATCCTGAGCAGACTTGTGTCGTCCCGATTCTCCCCGGTTTTCCGCCGGTGCCTTCCGCGTTGCCGCCGCCGTTTTTTCTTCTGCGGCGGCAACAAAGGGACGATTCGGCCCACACCACGACTGTATTGTTCGGCAACCTCATCCACCACGCACAGGCTTTTCGGTGTGCCCGCTCTTGAGAGCTGTCATCTGCATCAAGAATCCATCCAACCTAGCACCCTTTTCGCCCTCTCTTCTCCTCCCAACCAATCCCCCAAATACAGATCAGCTAACACGGCAATGTCACCTGTACCCTCTTTTCCTGCAAACGTCGGCATAAAGATGAATCCGCTCAGATGCAAGACACTCAAGGCGCGTTCATGATGGTTCTGAAACTGCTGGGCTGCCACGACTGTCACCGTAATCGTTACAATAGTATTGGCGTTCATGTGATCTCCTCGTCAGATGGTTTTGGATTAATTTATTCTAACGAGATTTGTCTGAACGCCATCAACTTGATGCAATAGTCCTGGGGGATATGTGAGTTAGGTCGTAGGTAAGGCGTCGTTGACATGAGTTTGCGAAGCCATGTTATAATGCCGTCTGCGAACTCCGAAGACATCAAATGGAGGAGACTCATGTCTCGTAACCGATTTATTGCTATGTTGGTTGGGGTACTGTTGATGGTAAACCTGACCAGCATTTTTGCACAAGAGCCTGGAAACCTGCTGCTTGATCCTGGATTTGAAGGGACAGGTATCCGGGTGGTTGCACGGGATCAAGCAGCCAACGTCACCTGTGCGGTCAATACCGATTGGCGTGGCTGGGTAACGGAAACCCCGCGCACGGCAGACTGGATGAACCGCATCCCGAATTGCACGGGTCGCAACAATGCCGGGGTTGGATTTGTACGGACAGGCAACCGCTCGCAGGAGCTGAGTCGTGGGTTTTCGACGTTTACTGCTGCTGTGTTCCAGACTGTGACCGTACCCGCCAACGCCAACCTGATTGGAACGGCGTATGTTGTGATGAATATTGACGGGGATAAGGCGAGCAACGCGAACTCACTTGCCAGTGTGGGGGTTGATCCCACAGGGGGTAATAATCCGCTGTCATCGAATGTCATCTGGTCGTCATCGGTACGGAACGCGCTGGCATCCAACGGTTATCAACAAATGACAGTCAATGCCACGGCGCAAGGTACACAGGTGACATTTTTCTTGTTTGCAACGCAGACAGTTCCTACAAAAGGGAACGGTGTGTTTTTTGATGACGCTTCGCTGGTGGTTGGTGGGCCGGGTGGCGGTCCAGGGTTGTCAACAACTACCCCCGCCAATACACCTGTGCCAACGGCTCCCCCGTTCGTACCATTCGTAACGGCGCAGGGTGCACAGCCAGATGGTTCGATTGTCCATAGTGTAAAATCACAGGACACATTGGCGTCAATTGCAGTGGCGTATGGTGTCACAATTGACGAAATTCGTGAACTCAACCCCGAAATTGGGCAGGGTCGGTTCTTGATGATTGGACAACCGATTCTGATTAAGGAAGCATCAGCTCAGCCAACAACGGTTGCTGCTGTGCCAACCCAATCGTCTGGGGCACAGCCGACCCAGGAAACCACCAACTCGACATCGAGTGAGCAACCATTGAGTGATAATCCGCCTGCGGCACAATTGCCAATCATGATGAGTACATTTTACTTCTGGACGAATGACATGGATGCCACCCGTGAATTCTATACCAATACCATTGGCTTGAGTGAAGGGGAATTCTTCCAGGAGGAGGAAGTGGCCATCCTAACCTACGACTTTGGTAATTTTCAGGTCATCTTCCAGCAAGCCAGCAGCGATTTGCCCGTGATGACCACCTTCTCACGTCAACCCAATTACGATGGGGGTGAAATTGACATGAATTCGTTCGTTATCCGTGTGGATGCTGACAACTTCGACCAGATTCTGGATCGAGTGAAAGCCGACCCCGATATCCGGATCTTTACAGACGATGTTGTCATCCCACAGGTGGGGCAACGTGCGCTATATCTGCTTGATCCGATGGGCACGACGGTCCAGGTCATTACAGGCGGTCAATAGGTTCTTAACGAGACAGTTTATAGCTGGGCTGTCTCGCAGTACTAATCTAATTACCTATCGCGCTGAACTTCATAATATATGTAACTATCCAACCCAGCAATACTCCGATACACTAGAGTTAATCGTTGAGCAAGCTGGATCACCCGCATGTTTGGTCGGCTCAAACAACAGTTTCGGAGTCTTGGCACTCGCTTGATGGGGTTATACCTGGCTCTGCTTCTCATCCCAGTTGTTGGGATTGGACTGTATGGGCACCTGTATATTCAGCAGACCCTTGCACAAAGGACGTTCCAAACTGAATTGGATGCAGTCAGCCAGGGTGCGCAATCTATCCAAACGCTGCTTAGTCAGGTGGATAACGACATTCTGTATCTATCCCAGCGGGTAGCGTTTTCTTCAGGTCATGATCCCAGCCGGGAACTGAACGGCTTTGCGGCGGCCCATCCGGTTTACAACAACATTGTCTGGATGACGTTGTCAGGTGAGCAGATGGGTGGGCATCTTTCTGATGCGCTGCACAAGCAGATCATCAGTCGCTCATTCCAGGAAATCAGGCCCAACAGCATCCATTTTGCACCGTTGATTGAATTGGGACAAGAACCGGCCCTCATGGCGATTGCCCGGCTGTCGGATAGTGTACTGCTGTTTGAGATCAATCCGATCTATCTTCTCCAAGGCATCAGTTCACAAGCGTTGGGTGATTGGGCGGTGTTTATTCCACCCAATACCATCTTAACAACAGGTGAAGACCCGACAAAGTTTAGTAGAATCAGCGATGAGCAAGTCAGCGGTGGTCAAGGCTATTTTTCAATAGGAGAGGACATCAATCTCTACGCTCAAACCGGCCCTGGCAACAGTTGGTCACTCATTCGCAGTATGCCAGGGAACACACTGGGGGTCGATCTCAGTCCTTATTACACAACCTTCCTGTTTGTGCTATTGGGGACATTGACGGCTGTAGCGGGGCTGGCAATGTTTGCTATTTCCCGTATGATCGAACCCGTCTATCAACTTGAAGGAATGGTGGACGAAGTGCGGCATGGCGTGGGGCGTCCGGCGCTACCTGAAACTGTACCAGAAGACGAATTCGGCAAATTGATGAACGCCTTTGACCAGATGGCGGCTGAATTGGAACAGAAACGCCAAAAAGAACGGGCCTTGATCGAACAGTTGATCCGGGCACAAGAAGAAGAGCGCAAGCTTATTGCCTATGATTTGCACGACGGTCTGATTCAGCAGTTGGTTGGGGCACGCTTGTATCTAGGGCAATGTCGAACCCATTGCGCCGTTCATGTTGATGAAACCAACAGGGGCGTTGTGCGCAGTTATGATGTATTGACAGAAGCAATTGCTGAAGGACGACGCATCATCCAGGGGCTGCATCCAACAGTCCTGGAAGACCTGGGATTGGAAGCGGCGCTGCTTGAACTAGGCAATATGATGGCAGAAACCACATCCTGGCAGATTGACATGGACATTGATACACTACCAACCCAACCCGATCGATCAACCAGCGTGACGCTCTATCGCATCACCCAGGAGGCGCTCAATAATACCTTTAAACACGCGCAAGCATCCCAGGTACAAATCAGGCTTCATACAATGCCTGAGTGCCTGCAACTGTTCATTCAGGATGACGGTTGCGGTTTCGATCCAGAGAGCATTTTGCAAAATGGGGGGCAGCGGTGGGGTATCCGAACAATGCAAGAACGTGCCCATATGCTACAAGGGACATGCAGCATCATAAGCTGTCCTAATGAAGGTACAACGATCCAGGTTACGATACCGCATCTTGAAGAAAGGATCAAAGCATGATATCTCCCATTCGTGTTGCTATTGTTGATGACCACGCCATCGTCCGGCAAGGACTACGTACTCTGCTAACCAACATATCGATGGATGTTGTTGGTGAAGCGATCTCTGGCGAAGAAGCAATCGAACTGGCTCAGGCCTGTGAACCCGACGTGATGCTGCTGGACATTCGGATGAAGCAGCGTGATGGGCTGAGTGTCCTGCCAGACATTAAGGCTGTCTCACCCAAGACGGAAATCATTATCCTGACGACCTATTCTAACCCGACTTACTTTGCAGAAGCGATTCGGAACGGTGCATCGGGTTACTTGCTCAAAGACTCCGAGCCCGATGACATCATTGAGGCTATTCAATCGGCTGCTGCGCACAGTCATCTCTTTGACCCCTTGCTACTGAATATGGTCATAGGGGGAAACTATTCTTCCCCGAAGCGACAAGCGGTTGATCCTTTGTCCGAGCGCGAACGCGATGTCTTGAAATTGATGGCGAAAGGCTTAACCAATGCGGCTATCGCTGGGGAACTTCAGGTCAGTGTGACAACAATCAAGACACATGTGACCCATATTCTGCGAAAATTGGATGTTAATGATCGGACACAGGCGGTCCTGGTCGCCATGCGCCACAACCTCGTTGAGTAAAATCATCCCCAGGTAGGAGCAAAATCATCCCCAGGTAGGATTACAACTAGGGGATGATTTGGGATACTAAATACAGGTTGATGAATAAGGAGGGGACATGTCTCGATTAGCCAGTTTCTGTCTGATCTCCGGCTTGCTCATCATTCTACTGGCGTTTGGTATTGCCGTCTCCGGGATGCCCGAATACACCACGATAACTGAAATAAACGACAACTCCGGCGTTTGCAGTAACTGCCATCAAGTTGATATAAACCTTCACTTCTCCGAGAATACAACCCACATTCATTGGATTAAATCCGAACTGGCACAGATTTATGCCCAACACCCGGAATGGGATATTGATAGCACGTTTGTTGCTAAACCAGAAGCACAAATTATTGCAGAACGCATCAGTGCCCTTTTGTTGTTTATACAAGCTGATGATCGTTGGGGCATACACGCACCAGATTATGTCGAAACCATCCTATCCGAAATCGAACACTCAATGAGGAAGCTGATTGCGGCCTAGCGGGGAACTTTATGAAGCAGTTTATGATATTTGTGCTCTTTTTCTCTGGTGTCTGTCTGCTGACAATGGCGACACTGGTCTTGGCGCAAGATACCCCTCCCCTTGTATCGGCCTACGCGGGAACCAACGAGTGCCGCGAATGTCATCGACAGGTTGCCCGTCCTTTCTTCAACACACCTCATGCTCGAACCTTTGTTGCCATCACGGACGATATGACGCCTATTCTGGGGGATTTCTCTACTGGTGAAGACCTACGGCATATCACGCTAGAAAACGAGACACGTCCCTTCTTAGCAGAGGACATCGCCTACACTTTGGGCAGTGGACGCAACATTCAAGCTTATGTGTATGAGATGGAGCCGGGTGAGCTCTATGTACTCCCTGCAATCTGGAACGTTCATGAGGAAGCATGGGAACCCTATGAACTGGCGGAAGAATGGCCTGACGAAACGTATGTCTTCGGGCCGAATTGTGCGGGCTGCCACACACAAAAACTGGATGTTACGAGCTACACATGGAAAGAAAATGGCGTGATGTGTGAAGCGTGTCATGGCCCTGGTATGATGCATGTCGAGGTGGTTGATGATGCGGGTGGCGTGATTGATGAGGATGAACGGATTGCCATCAGCGAATCAATTGGTCTCATGATGGACGCCGAGGTTTGTGGTCGATGCCATATACGCGGCCTAAACACTGACGGCATCCACCCCTATCCCACTGACTACACCAGCCTCGTTGACAATTTTGAGATTGCACCACCAGAAGATAGCACTCACTTCTGGTCAACAGGCCACGCCAAACTGCCTAACATGCAATATAACGAATGGTTGAGTTCGGGTCATCCGAATGCATTAATAACGGCACGGGAAAGCGAAGCATTTGATACAAGTTGCTTATCCTGTCATAGCACAACCCAGGTGTTCATGTCGGATGACATGCATCCAGCAGGCATTACCTGTGCTGCTTGCCACGATCCACATCCGGCAGAAGTTACCCCCAACTTGCTGCGAGATGATGGGTATGCATTGTGTGTTCGTTGCCATCAAAACGATGATACAACCGAGGATATGCATCATCCGGTTAAACAAGTGTATGAAGGCATCGCATTGATTGAAGGCGTTGATGTCGAGGCCAGTCCCCACTTCATGGCAGAGGACGGCCCGACCTGCACAACCTGTCATATGCCAGCCATTTCAACAGAAAACGGCGCCCGCAGCAGTCATCTGTTCGACATCATCGCACCAGGCGCTGCACCAGAAGGCTTGCCGGATAGTTGCACAGGTTGCCATGAGCAAAGCCAAACTGCCTTGCAACAACTTATTGATGACTTGCAAAACGACACGCAGCAGCGGATCCACAACGTCCGCGCCGAAGTTGCGGATGACACATCTGAATCGGTGAAGGTAGCGCTAGATATCGTTGAAAACGAAGGGAGCTATGGCGTTCACAATTACGCCTATACTAGTGCCCTACTCGATCATGTGGAGCAAGCACTCAACTTGCAGTCATTAGGCGCAACCGAAGCGGATGTATCGGCACAGATGAACGCCATATTGCCAGAGGTTGAACCAACCGATGTGCTAGTCGAAAGCTCACCCATTGCTCAAACAACAGGTCTGGCAGGTGCGGCGATCTACATACTGGCGAGTGCAGCGTTCATCTTGATCTTTTCTGCATTTGCATTTTTCAGGAGCAATGGGTGATGTCAATCTTGAGCCATATCCTCCTGTTTGCTGGTGTGGGAATTCCGCTCCTGTTTGGGCATCAGCAGACGACAGCCCAGGAAACTGAGGACAATTATTGCGTGGTCTGTCACTCAAACGGCAGCCAGACCTTTAGCCTGGCTGATGGTTCTATCCATTCTGTTGGTGTTGATATGGCAAGCTCGGTTCACGATACATTAGCCTGTGCAGATTGTCATGAAGGGGTTTCGTTTCCCCATAATGAAGCATTACCCCAAACAAATCGTGCCTATACTGTGTCACGTTCTGTGACCTGTACAAATTGTCATGAAGAGCAAACCGAAAATCTGGTGGATGGTGTCCATTACACCGCCCTGATTGCTGGCAACCTGGACTCGGCATCGTGTGTAGATTGTCATGGTGGGCACGATATTCAACCAGTTGATGCAGGTATCCTTGCGTCGTCAGAAGCCTGTGGTTCCTGCCATGTCACCACTTTCACACAGTACAAAGACAGCGTTCATGGCGAGGCCCTGTTTGCAGGTGATGAAAATGTCCCAACCTGTACGACCTGTCATGGGGTGCATGGCATTCAACATCCGACAACAGCGCTGTTCCGTAATCGCTCACCCGAGTTGTGTGCGTCCTGTCATGCCGACAGCGATCTGATGGACCAATATGACATCAGCACGAATGTGTTTGATAGCTACCTGACTGATTTTCATGGTTCAACCGTTGCACTCTTTAATCAGACGGCTCCTGATGTAGCAACCAACAAAGCCGTCTGCTACGATTGTCATGGGGTCCATGACATTACCCGGGCGGATGACAGCAAGAGCAGCGTTGTCCGCAAGAATCTGCTAGAAACCTGTCAACAGTGTCATCCGAACGCCACCAGCGACTTTCCAGATTCGTGGGTTGGACATTTTGAGCCAACACCAGAAACACATCCGCTGATGTTCGTAGTCGATCTGTTTTACCGAATTCTGATCCCGGTAACACTGGGTGGTTTCGTCCTGTTGATTAGTACTGACATCTTCCGTCGCATCCGCCAACTTGGGAAATAGCCGATGCCTGAAAATACCGAACCGAAACAACAATCATTCACGCGCTTTTCACCTTCACAGCGCTTTGAACATATGATGCTGTTGGTCTCATTTACTGGCCTTGCTATCACAGGCTTGCCCCAGCGCTATGCTGAGACAGAAGCGGGTATCCGGGCTATTGAGTTTATGGGTGGCATTGAGAGCATCCGCATCATGCATAGGATTTTCGCAGTAGCGCTTGTTTCCGGCACGATTTATCACGGCGGTATCTTGAGCTATAATTTCTTTGTGCTGCGGTCACGGCTGACGATGATGCCATCGTTGCGAGATGTTCAGGATGTCATCAACTGGTCACTTTATAACTTAGGGATGCAGCGTGACCATCCCCGTATGCCGCGTTTCAACTTCATCGAAAAAGCAGAGTATCTGGCAGTTGTCTGGGGCACGATTATCATGATTATGACCGGTTTTATGCTGTGGAATCCGGTAGCCACTTCCAATATGTTCCCCGGCAGTTTCATCCCCGCCGCGCAAACGGCTCATAGTGCCGAGGCGCTGCTGGCAGTGTTGGCCATCCTCATCTGGCATATATATCACGTCATCCTGCGTCGAGTCAATCCTAGCATCTTCACTGGGCAGATGTCCCGCGAGGTGATGGAAGAGGAACATGCCGAAGAACTCGAATTGATTGAGGCAGGGCAACTGCCGGAACCGCCTTCGGCCGAAGTCATCGCCAGACGCAATCGGATGTTCATACCCTATGCCGCTATCATGACGATTATTCTGGTGGGTTTATTGATTCGTTTTGTTACTGTCGAAATTACCGCCATCGAGACGGTTCCCCGTGTCGTTTCAGAAGCGAGTACGTTGACTGTATCTAGCGAAGGCGGACGCGCTGAGGCAGGTGCGGCCTTATGGCCAGACCTGCCCTGCGCAGAATGTCATGGGGAAGATGCGGGTGGTGCGCCAGGAGCGCTTAATGTGGCCTTAGTGGGCACACCACTGGATTTCGAAATGTTTGTTCAGCGAATACGGACAGGTCCAGCCGATATGCCTGGGTATTCTAAAACGGAGATCAGCGATCAAGATTTGGCTGATTTATACGCCTGGTTACAGCAGTAACTCCACATCATCGCCGATGAGCCATCTCATTGGTATTATTAAGGAGAAAGGGACATGAAGAGATCCTATATCTACGCAGTGTTTGTTGTCGGCGTTGTCCTGATTGCGGCCAGTATGCTGGTGTTATCAGGTGCAATTGTCGCGCAAGAGGGGACCGAACCCAGCCCGGTTGGCGAACCTCCTGTATTTCTTTCCGACTTTTATGAAGCCTGGGTTCACTCGCCTCATGCACGCTTCGAGGATGAAGCGTTCATCCACTGGGATGAGGACGAAGAAGGTGTAATCCCAGAACATTGTGCCCGCTGCCATTCAACACCCGGCTATCAGGACTATCTGGGCGTTGATGGTAGCGAGGTTGGCGTCGTGAACGCACCTGCACCACTGGGTACAGTGATTAATTGTGATGCCTGCCACAACAGCGCTACCGTTGAACTGACCAGCGTCACTTTCCCCTCTGGTGTGGAAATCACCGATTTGGGTGATTCGTCCCGGTGCATGGTATGTCATCAGGGGCGGTCATCCGCCAATTCGGTCAATTTGGCGATTGAAGAAGCAGGTTTGGTTGACCAACCCAACACGGTCAGTGAGGATCTGCGCTTCATCAACATTCACTACTATGCAGCCGCAGCCTCGCTCCTCGGTTCAGAGGTTCACGGCGGTTATGAATTTGATGGCAACCTTTATCATATGCGCAATGAGCATGTTGAGGGCTATGATACCTGCCAGAGTTGCCATGACCCACATACACTTGAAATACAAGTGGCTGAATGTGCAGACTGCCACGACGATGTCAGTGATGTTGAAGATTTGATGAATATCCGCAGCGTCGGCTCGGTAGTAGACTATGACGGCGACGGCGACCTTGAAGAAGGAATTGCTGGCGAAATCGAAACCCTACAAGAAATGGCCTATGCTGCCATTCAAATGTATGCCAATGAAGTCACGGGCACGCCCATTGTCTATGAACCGCACAGCTATCCTTACTTCTTCATCGATACCAACGGTGATGGCGAAGCAGGTGAGGATGAGGCTATCTTCCCCAATGCCTACAACAGTTTCACCCCTGCGTTGCTGCAAGCGGTTTATAACTATCAGGTCACACAGAAAGACCCCGGTGGTTATGCTCATAACCCCGACTATCACATCCAACTGCTGTACGATACGATTGCGAACCTCAATGAGCAAACGGGCGGCGAAGGGATCGATCTTTCAACCGCCAATCGTGATAACTTCGGCCACTTCAGATCAACGGCGGAAGCGTTCCGCCATTGGGATGAAGACGGTGAAGTCTCTGCCCGCTGTAGCAAATGCCATACGGCTGAAGGGCTCCCCTTCTTCATCGAACATGGTACGACCATTCGCTTTGAGCCGTCCAGTTCACAAAGCTGCACGACCTGTCATAACAGCCTGGAAACGTTTACGGTTTATCCAGTGGCATCGGTCGTGATGCCCAGTGGCGCAGAAGTTGGTTTTGGCGACGAAGACGATCCATCACCCAACAACATCTGTTTGCATTGTCATCAGGGACGCCAATCAACAGTTAGCGTCAACTCTGCAATTTCGCGTTCAGGTGCAGGTAACGACGAAGTATCCGAAGACCTCGGCTTCCAGAATGTTCATTACTTCGCGGCTGGCGCAACCCTCTTTGGCAATGAAGCGATGGGCGCGTATCAGTTCGAGGGCAAAGACTATAATGGTGAAGTGGAACATACACGCCGCTTTGACGAGTGTTCAGATTGCCACGATCAACACAGCGCCATGATTCGCTATGAAGAATGTATGGACTGTCATGAGGAAGTCGAAGGGCCAGAAGACATCGTTCTGATCCGGGCACATCCTGAAGACAAAGATCGGGTGGATTATGACGGTGATGGCGATATGGATGAGCCTATCCACGCTGAAATCGAAACAATGCACAACGATCTGTACGGGCTGATCCTGGACTATGCTGCAACAACACTTGAAGTTCCCATTGTCTATGATTCACACAGTTACCCATACTGGTTCATTGATACCGATGGTGATGGTGCAGTGAGTGAAGGTGAAGCAGCATACCCGAACAAGTATGCAACCTGGACTCCAGCCCTACTGCGGGCAGCCTATAACTATCAGTATGTTGCTAAAGACCCTGGGGCCTTTGCCCACAATCCTGATTATGTGCTGCAAATTCTTTATGATAGTGTCGAGGCGATGGGTGGTGAAGAAGCAGTCGCCCCCTACACTCGCCCTGAAGTTCGTGACTAAGCTCTAACCCAAAGGGGTGGTTCTGGAAACGGAGCCATCCCTTTGGCATGTAACTTCAATTGACCAGGAACCGGCCTGTGGTGGATTGTCTGCGTTGAGTGTGATCCTGAAGACCTCGCTACCCCAGATAGGTGTCATGCGGCTGTCATCAACTGGCAGCGATTCGACAGATGCGGAAAACAGCGCCGAATCATAGATGATCCAGGCAGTTCCAGCCTGGCGCCCATCGGGTAAGTCACGGGCGCTGAGTTTTATCATCCCGTCCTGATTGAGATCAACGGCGCTGGCAGTCATCAGAGTGTACTGGATGGATGGTACAGCAGCCTCCAATTCGTAGGCGTCGTCTACCTGCACATTTTCGCCACGCTGTAAGGTGATTGTCCGCACCCAGGATTTGATACCTGAATCAGAAGGATATGATCTGGCGATGTCGAGCTTGAAACTAGCTTTCTCGTCATCAGCATAGTATGTCACGTTTTCAGCTTTGAACTGGTTGCCATCAGCCTGGACAACACCACCAACGGTGGGCAAATTGTGATAATCGGAACGCATTGTCCAGATGTCGTAGCGATTGGGACCAAAGGTCGCGGCGGTATACTCGCCTACACCAACATCAATCAGCACCGGATCGCCATCCAGAAACACGACGAAATGCCCGATGTCGTTGTGATTGTGGCTTTCGTTGTTATTACCGCCCTTGGCCGAAATGCAAAACCCCTTAGTGGATCTAGCCTCATCGCGGGCAACGACAACTTCAATATCTGGTAGGTAGGTGTCGCACGGTAGCGGTTGATAGGCTTCTGCAGAGGCAATTTCTTTATGGGCGAAGATGAAGCGAATCTCGCGCATGATGGACTGTTTGATGACGTTCACACCTGAACCGCTTAGGGTGATGCGCTTCTGCTGGTGTGCTGACCATACCCCCAAGGCCATGAAATCTGGATCGTTTATCGCCTGTCCATAGCGATACAACACGGCGGAATCAGGATAAACAACAGCGGGCGCATCGGCAAAATTGACCATCCAATCATCGGCAATCTGCACACGATAGATGAACTTGCCCATTTCCTGAATCAGCGGATTATCCCACATGTTGAATTGGCCGTCTGTGCCCCATTCGAGCAGTTCAAAACAGTCATAAACGGTGCCAGCCGCCCGGTTCCAATAGCTTGGTCCTTCATCACAACCGCCATCACGCGGATAAGGGTCGAGGAACATATCCAGAACTTCCAATACTTTGCAAATCGAATCCAGTCGGCGTTCATCATTCGGTTCAATTAGGAAGATGCTGTTGAGCCAATTTGAGCAAATCCAGGGATTCCAATTGTTAGGACGGCGGTTGCGGTGGCTATGGTACCCCATCCAACTAAAGTCCTTGCGCTCTAAATTGGGGGTCAGGATGCGATAGTCAACCTCGCGTTCAATGCGTGGGCGGATGAGGGGCGAGACAGTATCGAGTTGGTCGCCCATCAGGTAGTCAACCATCGCCACCAGGGTGGATGTTTCTGCCGCAAACAGATCAACCGTTGGCTCAGCAGTATCTGGGAGTCCGTTACCTGCCGCCTGCATCCGCAAATGTGCCGGAACACCCCAGTAGGATTCTTCCAGGATAAGCCACAGCCCATTCACCAGTTGATCAAGAAAGCGACCTGCCCCTTCCATGCATTCGGCAAGCAGTAAGTCCAGCACTTTGCTGCGGCGTTCGCGCTGGATGTTTTGGTAACGGCTGCGGTTACCATCACGCACATAATCTAGAAAGCGGGTTGCCAACAGCGACGGCCACTTATAATTCAGCGCCACTTCACCACGTTTCAACCAGTAAGCTTGCTGGATGGGATCGAGAGCTTTCCAGGGTTCGCGCTCATGGACAGTTGGATAAGGATGATAGGCAGCTTTGGATAGGATTCTTAAGTTTTCGCGGGGATATTTTTGTACAAGCATGACCTCTCCTCTCAAGCAGTATCGTAGCCGGACTGTAACAATGTTTGATGAACCTGCCTAGATAAGCATACATCCATTAATTAGCGTCCCAGCCAACCCCCATCACGCCATGCACAAAGTCTGAGGCAGCCGAAGCCAGGAAGATCACAGTTCCTTTAATGTCTTCCCAACGCCCTGCCGGATTGCGATCCGGGTTGCCCACGAGTGCTTCGTTCATACCGGTATCCATATAACCGGGTGCGATGTGACACCGCGACCTGCCCATTCGTTAGATAGCGTCAATGAACCAACGCTGATAATCTTGCCATAGCCCTTCTCCAACACGACGCAGACTGCCAGTTGATCGAGCAGAAACATTGAGGTGAGGTTTACTTCAACCACGGCGTCGAATGGTATGATTCACGGTCAACGACTCCTCGCTAAAGGCGGACCAGAAGTTCGGGGGGTCTCCATGCCTATTTTCTATGAATCGTCCCTTTGTTGCCGCCGCCGCAGAAGAAAAAACGGTGGCGGCAACGTGGAAGAACCAGGGAGAACCGGGGGAAAATCGGCGGGAAAATGTTGGGAAATAGCGATACATGGCAACAAAAGCGGTCTCCAGGCGGGTTGTTAAACAGTCGATATAGCCTCAGTGTAGTTGAAAAAAGTTGATTTAAGAGAACGTGTTGCAGAACGTATATTCTGCATTCAGACGTGGCTCTCGATGAGGGCTACCCAATTTGTTCGTCAGATTGCCCTTCATCGTTGAAGTAAAGCTGCACCTTCATACTTTGGTTGCCGTCCCTGGCCATATCAAAGGCGAAATCGGCCTGATTGAAGGGGTATTTATGTGTAATCAAGGGTGTGACATCAATGCGCTGGTTGACTAAATAATCCACTGCCTGGTCGAATTCCATCGCAAAGCGGAACGTGCCCAGGAAGTCGAACTCGCGGGACATAATCATATTGATTGGAATCGCCAGACCACCCGCAGGCAATGTGCCAACCTGGACAATCGTGCCGCCTTTGACCATGTTGGCCAGTCCAGACAGCAACGCATTGACATGACCCGACGCCTCAAACATGACATCAAATTCGAGGTCGCCCGTGCCCAATGCCCCGGCCATATCAGAGCCAGATGTGACGTTGACAACGTGGTCGGCTCCGCAGACTTTAGCCCGTTCCAGCCGCGCATCCAGCACATCGGTGATGGTGATACTCAAAGCGCCCATTGTCCGCGCCACAAGCAGAATCAAGCTGCCGATGGTTCCGGCGCCGGTTATCAGTACCCGCTTGCCCATCAATGATCCAGCCCGATTGACAGCATGGAGACACACGGCCAGAGGTTCGGCCACTGCTGCTACAGATAAATCCATATCGTTCGGCAAAGCGATTACCTGGCGTTCTTTGACCGCCAGATATTCCTGATAGCCGCCATCGGTATGGGGCATGGTACTGGCAGAGCCAAAGAAGATCATGTTACGACACAGATTTTCACGCCCGGAACGACAAAAATCACAGGTGCTACAGGGCAAGCCAGGATTGACCGCCACACGATCCCCAGCTTTGACGCGGCTAACATCGGCTCCGATCTTGGCAACTGTCCCGGAAAGCTCATGCCCCAGCACAAAGGGATGTTCGACCTTGAAATCGCCATTGGCTCCATGAAAGAAGTAATGAATATCGGAACCGCAAATCCCCCCATAGGCGAAATTCACCAACACATCGCCCGTGCCTAGTTGTGGCATAGGACGGTCTTCAATGCGCAAATCCTGTTTACCGTGCAATATGCCTGCTTGCATCTGATCTACTCCTATGTTGAAAGAACAGAGTATAACTGGCCAAAAGAGGGAATCAAAAGGCTGCCCCGATTGTGGGATGGTGCCGTGCGAGGCGCTGTCGTAACTGCTCTGTATTGACTGTTTGTTCGGTTTTCAAACACACTGCGAAAACTTCACGCGGGTCGTCATGGGCGTTCTCAATTTGGGCTTGGTCGCCATAGAGTTTATGAGCGAAGCTGCTAAGAATGGGTTGTGCTTTTTCCCAGGTTTTGGACTGGTTACGAAAATTGAGGCGATCCTGAAATTCGATCTTGGTTTCACTGTAATCAAATTTGAGGCCATTGAGCGAGTCTTCGACTTCCAGCAATATGGCGGCATTCAAAACCAACCGCGAAACATGTTCCAGGAGCGCTCCACCCTCTTTAAAAGCGTGTTGCTTGAGAATGTAGGTCACGCCAGGTCTACCATCCCGCAGATCAAGGGCATAGTCTCCCTTATTACCAATCAGAATGATGCCGGGGCCTTCATACATGTGCTTATAGTCCACCACATCAATCAACAGTCCCTCAACCGCACGCTCTTGAATCCAACGTTGCAAGACGGCAATCGCCGACTCGATTTCGAGAACTTCGGGATTAATAGCGAAGAATTTTACACTAAGTCGCTTGGGTGTCATGCTGATCTCCTAATCTACAATCACGCCGTTGATGCGGGCTTCGGCAGAATGGGTGGCTTCAATAAATAGCTGCGCTTCTTCAATGACCCGATGCGCTGAATCTTCGTTGGGGGCAGCGGGTGGATTCTCATGGCGGTTGAACAGATAACGGGCAAACTTGGCTTTGGCGAAAGGATCGAAGAACAGTTGTGTATCGTAGAAACGGGTGCGGAATTCGTTCACAATCCAGTCTGGGGCATTTTGTGCAAAAGGCGCCTGTGTGCGGACGAGTGCCCGTGCTGCAAGGAGCATTGATTGATAGGCATGTTCGTCAGCCTGCTCATAATCGCCGTCATCTAGTGCCACCAACGCTTCAAAATGCTCGGATTCGGCTTTGGCAATTTCGATAGCAAAAAGCGAGACGACCTCACCTGCACATTCACCGACACCAATATCGCTGATGGTGTAGATACGGGAATCTCCCCAATCGGAGAAGAGTTCAGGTTGCTCATCAATAGTGGGGAGCTCCATGAAGGGTTGCAACATGGTCTTAATCTCTTTTCTGCCAAGAGCGTACACCCAACTCTGGAAGCTTTGTCCCTGTTGGCGCTCGTTCACATAACGGTCTGTGATTGTATCGAGGACAGTCGGAACGGACTTGGCTGGAACGGCCCCAACCGCCAGCCCGAAGCTGCCAGCGTTATCATCCCACTGTCCACCCAGAACAACCTGAAAATGGGGAACTTTGTGGTTGCCGGAGCGCCGACTGTTACCAAAGAATCCAATATCGGCGATGTGATGCTGCCCGCAGGAGTTGAAGCAGCCACTCACCTTGATGCGCAAGTCCTTGATGGCATCAGGCAAGTTGGCACTCTTCTCGGTTAATTGGGTGACCAATTCGTTTGCCAGGCCACGCGATGATGCGATTCCGAGCTTGCAGGTATCGGTTCCGGGGCAGGTGGTAATATCCACGATTGTCCCAGAACCGGGGGTGTTGAGCGCGATTTCTGCGAGCGCTTTATAAACCTGGGGTAAGTCTTTGTTAGAAACCCAGCGCAGCACAATATTCTGTTCGACTGTTGTGCGGACATTATCGTCCACATATCGCTGGGCAATGTCTGCCAGTTGGAACATCTGCCGTGAAGAAATATCCCCCAATGGCAAATTGACCGTGATGACACTATAGCCCGCCTGACGCTGAGGATAAACATTGGTGCGATACCAGTCGTCGAAGCCATCCGGTAGAGGCGTACCATTGAGTTCAAAGCCAGGGCGGGCAGCGGATTCTTCATACGTTTCGACATCCCTCAGATAGTCCGTCCAGCGTGGGTCTTCCGGCAGTTTTTCCAGTTCCTCCTCAACCAGACGGGTGAACTCTTCGATCCCGATTTTGCTAATCAAGAATTTGAGGCGGGCACGGTTGCGATTTTGTTTCTCGCCATGTGTAGTGAAGACCCGTGCAATGGCTTGGGAAACCACCAGAATCTCTTCTTCGGGGACGAAATCTCTCAGCACTTTGGCTTGATGAGGGACTGTACCCAGGCCACCGCCAACAAAGATAGTAAAACCTCGTTTGGCTTCACCATTGACCTGCTTCACCTGTGCCAGGAACCCCAGGTCGTGCATCTTGACCAAACCACAGGCGTGTTGCTCGCAGCCAGAAAAAGCAATCTTGAACTTGCGCCCAAAATCCTGCACATCGTCATGCCCCATCAGGTACATGGCAGTCGCTTTACTGTAGGGTGTCACATCGAAGGCTTCATCATGGCAAACCCCTGCCAATGGGCAAGCCGTGACATTGCGTACTGAGTTGCCGCAGGCCTCCTGAGTGGTCATCCCGACTGCAGCCAACCGCCGCATTAGGTCGGGTGTATCATCAATATGGACATAGTGTAATTGAAAATCTTGGCGGGTCGTCACATGGAGAACACCGTCAGAATACTCATCGGCTAACTCCCCTAATGTTTCCATCTGCTCAATAGTCAAACCACCAAACGGCACTTTAATCCGCATCATACCAGGTGCATCCCAGACCGTATCTGGGCCTTTAGCGGGGCGTTCGGTAAATTCCAAGTCCTGGGTCTGAAGACCATCATGCCGCTTGCCATTATCGTAGCGTTGACCATAGACACCCCGACGCAAGCGTGTCTCGGCAAAGACCTTCTCATCAATCTTATTTTGCCTGCGAAGCTCCATCTGCCCTTCAAATATATCAATGTCATGGGCAAGCTCTTCCAGCATTTTGTCCTGTAAGACTTCTTTCCAATTTCCCATCTTTCTTTCCATCTCCTCAACTTCTGTTGATTATTCCCTGTTGATAGGCGAGCTCAAACCAGTTGACACCTATATCCCGCAGCCGGACGACATCGCCAATGATGATGATGGCAGGTGGTTGAATCTTTGCTGCTTGTGCTTGTTCTGCAAGTGAACCAACATCAGCGGTCATGACCCGCTGTTGGGAAGTTGTCCCATTTTCAATCATAGCGGCGGGCGTTTGCCGATCCAGGCCAGCGTCAATCAACTGCTGTGTGATACGAGGCAGTTGATTGACGCCCATCAATATCACTAAAGTTCCGCCAGCCCGTACGAGGGCAGCGTAATCAAGCATCGATTCGGGTTTTGCAGGGTCTTCGTGTCCGGTAATGACAGTAAAACTACTGCTCAAGCTACGATGAGTCAGAGGAATGCCTGCATAAGCTGGAACAGCATAGGAACTGGATATCCCTGGCACAATCTCGAAGGGGATACCATGTTCATGACAAACCAGCGCTTCTTCGCTGCCACGCCCGAACACCAGTGGATCGCCCCCTTTCAAGCGGACGACCAGCCGACCAGCCAGTGCGTGGCTGACGATGAGCTGGTTAACTTCATCCTGACTGAAGCGATGTTTAGCCGGCGCTTTGCCAACGTTGATGAGGATAGTATCATCATGGGCTTCATCCAACAATGACAGCGGGATCAGACGATCATACAAGATCACGTCTGTCTGTTGAATGAGCCGCAACCCTTTCACTGTAATTAAATCAGGGTCGCCAGGGCCAGCACCCACAAGATAGACCATTCCACTCACGATACTATCCTCAATGCTTCGCTCATCCACAGATTACATGGTTCCATGCAGGCTATTTTTTGCTCAATCTGCGCTCCGTTCCACAGTGGAAATTTGACGCAATTGCTACAGACATCCGCCTCTACTTGCTGAGCATCACCCGGCGCAAGCTCTTCAAGTTTACGGAAGTCGCCCTGTTGGCGTGCCAGTGTTTGAGCCAGACTGTTTGTTTGTACATAATCCGGCAAGCTACCGGGGTAGATCGTATCGACGATAGCGGGGATTTCATTTTTTGCCATGACCGGAACAAACCAATCATCGGGCAGGTCACTGCTGGAAGCCATCGGGCGAAATGGATTCTCGCGTAGATGATTGCGCAGCGTCGCTGGCTCATGCATTTGCACAGCATCTATCTGCCGATTGATCGGCTGTACACAATCCGGTGTAATTCTCAACTCACCCATAATGACTTCACCCTGTTCCATCACCTGCTGGATCAACTTGCTGTGTCCAACTTGTGGGAACCCCGTCCAGCACGACTCGGTTGGTTTTGGAGTTGAGTGTGGCATGGCAGCTTCATAAGCCAGGTCAAGGATTATTTGACAAATCGCGTCATCGGTTCCAATTGGATCGGTATAAACGATGTGTTTCCCTTGCAATTGAGCCTGCACCTTACCCTGGGGCAAGCCCAACGCATTCGGCACATCCATCGACACATGTGATCCGGCAGCCAGGAAAAAGGGCACAACAATGATGTGGGGTGTCGTGGCACGTTCATAGATTGAGGGGATGTCTGGGTCATCGTCAAGATAGGCATCTATGACTTCATGGACGGTCCTCTGTTCAGCCAATGCCTTGACCTGTTGCCGGGTCATGTTGCGGCTGTTTTTGTTGCGCTTCGTCCCATGTCCAACAATTGCGACAGTCGTCTGATCCAGGTTCAAGTCGTATGTTTGTAAAGCATCTTCGACACGCTTCTGTAAAATATCCGCTAAACCCGGATGTTCCCCTGGTGTTTTCCCATAATGGATCATGCGCCCATCAGAGGGCGCATCTAGGCCAAGTTCAGCAGGAATGACCGTCTGCGTGAAATAGCCTTGTGCGGTAAAAACGGGGATAATCGTCACATCTAGCGCGGCAACTGTATGCAACACCTCACGAATGCTGGGCTGCTCTTTCCAGAAGCAGGCAGTGATTTCATCTGCTATATTCTGTTGACGCAAGCGATCAACATAGCGCCAGACGATCCCACCTGTGTTGGGGCTGATGTGTGACCCATGCCCAACCAGAATCAGAGCTGTTTTTGGGGTCATTCTGAATAATCCCCGACAGCTTGTTGATAGAGTCGGTTCAAGTGTTGATGAGCGCGGCTGGCTTCGCCTGTTTCTAGCATCTCCAGAATCCCCGATTCAAGGACACGCTGCCAGAAAGCTCGGCGACGAGCAGGCTGTAGACGCAAGTCACGTAACCAACAGGCCAAGGTTGTATAGTGGGTGCCGACCTGGGCATCAATCAGCGCCCGAATGTGCTGCCCCAATATAGGTGAAATTCCACTGGTTGAAATTGCAATAGTCAGGGGATCACGATCAAGAAGCGTCATGTTACTAAAGCCCGAGGCGTCGTGCCCATCCACAGCATTGACTAAGACGCTCAAAGCATTGGCGTCCTCCACCACTTGTTGATTTACTTGTGGGTCGTTTGTCGCAGCAAACACCAGCAATGGTTTGTATTCCTCCAGCATGCGAGATTCATAAGGCCGGGCAACATATTGAACGAGGGTCTGTGGAATACTATCATGCAGCGTCGGACTAACGACACTCACCTTTGCCCTTGCTTTAAGCAGTCCCTTAATTTTGCGAGCAGCAACGGCCCCACCTCCAACCACAAGGCAGGTCTCACCCTCAATGTGCAGCGCAATCGGATAGGTCATACCGGTTTTGCCCCATGTATACCACATTCGGTTTTACCATGATTGATCCAACGCCCTACCCGCATATCTACCCTATCAAGAACGGCACGGGTGCAGGTGTAACAGCCGATGCTGGGGTAATTTTGGTCATGCAGTTGGTTATAAGGCAGTTCGTGGGCATTGATATATGTCCAGATCATGGATTCTCTCCAGGTTGCAAAAGGGCACAACTTTATCAAGTTATGGCGATCGTCCCAGGAGATAATGGGGGTATTAGCTCGGGTTAAAGATTGATCCCGCCGCAATCCAGTGATCCAGGCGTCGTAATTTGCCAAGGCATTTTGTAAGGGGTGGACTTTGCGTAGTGTGCAGCAGAAATCAGGATGGCTTTCCCAGAGCTTATCGCCATGAGTTTGGGCTTGCTCATCAATAGTTTGTTCTGGGTGGATACGCTTGACTTGAATGCCAAAGCGATCTTCGACCTGATGGATCAGCTTGTGAGTTTCGGCAAATAAGAGACCTGTATCCAGTGTCACGATGGGAATTTTGGGTGCGATGTCCTGCAACATATGGATAGTTACAATACCCGTTGGCTGGAAGCTCGTCACAATTACCAACTGATCGTCATAGGTATCTGCGGCCCATTTCAGAATGTCTTGAGGATGGGCATTCTCAAAGCGTTCGTTTAAGGCTTGTTGTTCTGTTTGCTCGTTAATCAGAGCGGTCATGTGCTTCCTCGTTTGGTGAAGTAAAACAAAAACACCTCGGTGGTATCCGAGGTGTTCTGTAACATGTTCTCAATCAAAAAATCGCTAACAAGGCAGCATCGGATAGCACTGGTTCTCACAGTGGGTGGTACAACAACAACAGAACGCCAACCGATTGTGCTGATTTCTCATCGACTATCCTTTTATCTCCAAAATAAAAACCCAGGCTGGTGGCCTGGGTTGTGCTTTACCAAGTTATTGAGACATTATCTGCCCAACACAAGACCTACAGACCTCATTGGTGTGATGTGGTGATACAACAACAGGTACAGGTTGGTAGGCAGAAATTCATCATGTCACGTACTTTGCAAATCAATTATGGTAGAAGTTAACACCTTTATCAGATAATGTCAACTCAGTTTTTCGCCAGGATGACCGCCTCAAAATAGATAGAGAGGGATAATGAGGCAAAAGGATGCCTCATGACCAATGAATTGCAGAGTAGCCTGAATGATTGCTTTGATGACTTACCGGATCCGCGAGTAAATGTGTAGCGCGGTGAAAAATCTAGAACACCCAATAGTAGAGTATCATGGGTGTCAGGAGGCACAAGCAAATGGGCAAGAAGAGGCGCAATTTCACCACACAGTTCAAGTTTGAGGCCATTATGGAAGGACTACGCGGCGACAAATTGGTGTCACAGATTTGCTGTGAGCGGGACATCATCAAGTCATTGTATTACAAGTGGCGTGATACCTTTGCGGAGTCCAGATTTTTGAGGATCAACATTGAAATCCTAAAAAAGGCTGGCAGCAAGCTGCCCTTAAATCGTCGGAGAAACGAGCGGTGATCCAGCAGATAAGAACTGACTATCCCGTTCGTCAGGTCTGTGCAGCATTAGATTGAATTAGTCAGAACTTAATCTGACACAGGTGACCTAACCAACACCATTTAAAATTGAAGTGGTGGTGTCAGGAATGTCTGACAAGGAGTGTACGCCCAAAGCAGTATTTGCCGGTGTGAGTACGCTCATGATTGTACTGGGCCACCCACTCATCGAGATCAGTTTGCAGTTCCTACAGCGTCGTGCACAGTTTCTTGCGGAAGGCAATGGCACAGAACTCGTCCTGGATGGTGCGGTGGAAGCATTCGCAAATGCCGTTCACTTGGGGGCGCCGTGCTTTGGTGCGACTGGGATCGATGTTCTCAATCGTCAGCTCCACTTGATACTCGTGGTTTTTGTAGCGAGCCACAGAACTCGGTACCACGATCCGTGAGAATCCACAGTAGCGGTACAGCCTATTGGGGCAACACCCGGTCATGGAGCAGATCGGCAGCGCCAGGACATTCTTGCGATCATAGAGCCTGACGCATTATGAAACCACAATTAATGTCTCTCTATGACAAGCTCTTGCTCAAGCGACGGTCGATTATCAAGACGATCAATTGAAACACATCTCACACATTGACCACACGCGATGCCGCAGTCTGCGATTGCTGCCCAAGCCCATGCCAAAAATATAACAGGTGTTCAAGACTTGCCCGAACCTTTGTGCTAGAGTGGTTGAAGGAAAGGAGAGCGATGAAAGATTGGGTTCAACAGGTGTATGAGCAGTCTGGTCTGATGGGGGTGTTGGGTGAAAGGGACTTTGAGGCTATATGGTCTCTGCTCCAGTGAGTTGATTGCCCCAAGCATCAAAGCCATCCCAGAACTGAGCGCACAGGTCAACCCGATCGAACAATCGTTGTCTCATTCATAAACCTAAACAACACAAGAGCCACACCCCAAACCGACCCAGAGATCCAGGTGGGGTAGTTCTCTTCACCCTAATTCATAAGAACAGACGTTCTAAAATCTAGGTTTGTGACAAGCAAGCGCAAATATAAAAGGAGATAAATATGAGTCAAAATTGGAAAGAGACGTTTAATCTTAACCTCAATAAAATGGGATTCGAGTTCGCCTGGCCATTCGACCCAACCTTGGATGGTATCGGGGAATATGTTTTAGAGGAAGGATTTAAGACAACCAGGAGGGTCCCGTCTGTGTTGTTCGATCATACGTGGCGGCAAGTGGGTGAAACCCCTTCTGGGTGGGGATTGTATGACGGACCAACAGCGATGTTACCCGATACAGTGCCAGTTGCCAGACGATCCCGGAATCAAGAATGGGTTGCTAATGGTCATCAAGGATCTCCAAGACAAAGTGCTGCCCCGATGTACACGTTCTCGACGCCTGTTGATATTGCTGAGGTAACTGCTTCCTTTACGGCTAACATTGGGAACAGTGCCCGTGCGTACATTACGGTCTACGCATCCAGCAAATGGACGATCGTTGCCAGAGCGTCAGCACACTATAGTAAATACACAGGGAGCTTTCACCTTGCGGCCAAAAACTTGCGAAATGTAACGAAAATTGCTTTCCTGTCGTGGGGCGGGCATTCTCCCAAAGTGACGAGAACAAAGCTCACAGCCTGGGGCAATTCTGCTCTTTATATTTCACGTACTTCAGACCATGAATTTACCCTGACTGGTGCTCAGTTGACCTATCGAGGAACGGGTTCTGTGTCAGCCACCGTGGGCCTTGAGGGAACGGGAGGCCAGACGGACTTTAAACATGTAGCCACCGCAACGATGGATGGTCAAAGCCATGTGCTGAGGTGGAACCTTGCCGGTTCTGTTAAAACAATTGGCTTGCATTTCACTGGGAATTATGAGAATTCTGGTTACTTGGAACGCCTGGTCATTGAAGGAACAGGTGCTAATCCGTTTGAACCGACCGGTGAAGGTAATCCAGATCCGCCCATTTTATGCGAAACAAACGATCGTAGCTCGAGTGTTGATCCAATTAGTCTGTACAGAGGTGAAAAGCGTGAACGGGTCACAGATTTGACATTGAATACAGCAACTGGATCTCTAGACCTCACTCGTACATACCGCCAAAGTACCCATACACTCTATCAGCAGATGGGGTTAGGTTGGACTCACAACCATGCACTCTCGATTGATACTAGTGTGAACAATATGCTCATTGTGAATCTACGCACAGGTGGACGAGCATACTTTACCCGGTTAGGATCAACAGATATCTACAAAGCTACTGTCGGCGGTTACTCTGAGATTGATGCTAGTGGTAGGGGCACATCCAAATACACCTTGACTGCTGCCGACGACTCGACGTTTGTGTTCGATGATCAGCAACGGCTCCGCACACACACTTGGTCAAATGGCGAGGTCTGGACCTACCGCTACTATCAAGCGCCGCATTATGCGGAAGGTCTGCTGCAAGAAGTGAGTGATGGTTCTGGTCGCAAGCTCCAGTTCACCTACATCGACAACGAGGGTCAGTTCGATGATCGCCAATTATGGCGCGTCGGCGACCAGACTGCTGCCGGTCTGGAGACAAGCACCCCATCAGGACGCTATGTGGAGTTTGCTTATACAAGCGAGAAATCCGGGGGAAACACCATATCCGGCGCAAAGGCACTCTTAGAAACAGTACGGGATGTGCGGGGTGAGACCTGGACCTATGATTACTATGGCCAGGATAGTCATGAGACAGCTAGTGATCTGCTCAACTTCCTGATGTCGGTGACATCGCCCGCAGTGGATACCACCGGTGATGGCCCAACAGATGGATCGATCATCATCAAAAATCTGAGTTACACAGTGGTCAATGGGGAGGTGACCGCCATAACCCAACGGCTGGGCAAGCAAGGGGCTACTCCCTATCTAAAAACAATAGACTATACTTTTCAGCCTAATGGTGAGAATGAAACGATTGAGACTATCGCTGGACAAGCAACAACTCATCGTTTTACAAGTGGTATTCACTCTGAAATAGAAGATCCAAGCGGGAATATTCAGGTCAATGGGATCAGTGAAAACTATCGTACAGCGGCACAAAAAGACGCCAACGGCAACTACACGCAGTTGGAGTGGAGTGCAGACGGCAGGACGCTTGCAGGCGTGACCGACGCTGGGGGCAACCCGACGCGCTTTGCCTACAACGCCAACCACACGCTGCAATCCAGCACAGACGCCCAAGGCCGCAAGACCGACTACACCTACGGCGATAGCGCCAATCCGCGTCAGCCGACCATCATCAAAGTGTTGGATGGCACGAGCGTGCTGCGCCAGCAGACCTTCAGCTACGACAGCAAAGGCCGCACCACCGAGGAGCGCCTGATCGACCCCGATGATGGCACGACGGTGTTGCAGAAAACCACACGGGTCTATGCCACATCCGGCACGGGTCATGGTCTGCTGGAAAGTGTCACCCAAGTCGATCTGACCAACGCCGCCAACAACATCTCGACCACCT
The DNA here is from genome assembly GCA_965223785.1 of Phototrophicaceae bacterium. GTDB lineage: Bacteria > Chloroflexota > Anaerolineae > Aggregatilineales > Phototrophicaceae > CBDCXN01. The sequence continues at coordinate 5,498,201 of OZ245017.1, forward strand.
ACACCTACGACAGCGCCGGCCGCGTCATCAAAACCCAAAAGAGCAGCCTGCTGGGCAGTTGTCAGTTCACCTACAGCGTCTACGACGATGCAGGCAACGTCCTGGCGACGGTCTGTGGCCGCGAGAGTGCGACCATCCCGACGACAGTCGCGGCAGCACGGGCACTCTACGATGCGACCGACCCGGCCAAGTTCACCGTCACCACCCACGCCTACGATGCCTTGGGTCGCCGCACCCAGACGACGACGCAGGCGGGCAGCCCCAGCGAGCAGACGACCTGGACGGTTTATGATGCGCTGGATCGCGTGACCCGTACGATTGACAACTATGTGGCCTCGGCCAGCGTGCCCAACCCGGCCACCGCCGCTCACAGCGCCTTCGATCACGGCTCGGATGCCAATCAGAATCGGGTGACAGACACGGCTTACAACGCCCGCGGTCTGGTGCGCTCACAGACCGACGTCTTGGGCCACGTCACCCTCATAGGCTACGACGCCGCCGGCCGCCTGGTCAAAACCATCCAATCGGCCAGCCAGCCAAGCTACAACAACGACTACACCGGCACGGCCGCCGACCCGGATCTCAGCGCCTACCCCGCCAGCAGCAACCCCGATCAAGACGCCATCACCCAGCAGGTCTACGACGCCAACGGCAACCAGGTGCAGACGATTGATCCATCCGGGCAAAGCCATTTCACGGTCTATGATGCGCTCAATCGCCCCGTGAAGACCATCCGCAGCGCCAAAGCAGCGGCCAGCAGCACGCTCAACCCAGGCGCTACCGCGGCCAACGATCCGCGTTCAGACGACTATGCCCCCAGCACCGACCCGGATCGGGACCTCATCGAGGCAACCGAATACGATGCCCTGGGTCGGGTGATCCGCACCCGGCGTCTACTGGAGAACCGTCCATCCGCAATCTGGGAGACGACGCTCTATGGCTACGACACCCTGGGTCGCCAGGTCAAGGTGATCCGCAGCGCCAGCCAAGCCGACTACGACCTCGCCGCCGACCCCGACCTGAGCGCCTACACCGCCGCCGACGCCGCCGACCAAGACCTGATCTCGACGACGACCTACGACAATCAAGGACGGGTCTCCTACCCCACCGACGTCAACGGGGCACAGACGCGCTACGTCTATGATGGGCTCAATCGCCAGGTCAAGACGGTCAATAACTATGTCGTCCAAGGCACGTCCGACCCCGCCGCTTGGGTCTGGGATGCCAGCGACAGCCGCTGGGAACGGGCCAGCACCGGTAATGTCGCCGTTGAACATGGCCCAGCCAACGACCAAAACCACATCAGCCAGACGGTCTACGACAGCGATGGCCGCGTCCAATCCACCCGCGATGTTTCGGGCCGCATGACCTACACGGTCTATGACGCCAGCAGCCGCCCCATCCGCCGCATCGCCAACTACGTCCCATCCGGCACGACGGATCCGGCGGCTTGGGTCTGGAGCACGGCCAACAGCCGCTGGGAAGATGGGACGGGGACGGCCATCCCCCGCGGCACCAACGCCGACCAGAACACCATCACCGAGACGGTCTATAATAATGAAGGGCAGGTGCAGCAGACGATTGATGGCCGCCGCAACGTGAGCTACAATCTCTACGACGAGACGGGTCGCCAGGTGATGCGCATCGCCAACTACGTCCCATCCGGCACCTCCAACCCAGCAAATTGGGCGTGGAGCACAGCCAACAACCGCTGGGAGTCCAGCGCGGGTCAGGCGGTGGATCATGGCCCAGCCAACGACCAGAACACCATCAGCCACACCACTTACGACCTGGCTGGACGTGTCCGAGCGACCCGCGCTGCCGCCGGGATCGAAACGCGCTATACTTATGACAAGCTGGGACGTCGGATCAAGACCGTCCACAACTACGTCGATGGCGTCTTTGATGCCGCCCACCCAGACCAAGATCTGATTTCGCAGACGACGTATAACAAGGTGGGACAAGTGATCCAGACCAGCGATGCACGCGGCACCAAGACGACCTTCAGCTACGACGCTGCAGGCCGCCGCTTGACGGTGACGCAGGCCGCCGGCACCTACTTGGAGACGACCAATTACACCTGCTACGACAAAGCCGGCCGCGTGCTGCGGACCATCCAGAACTGGCAGGCGACGCGCATCTCGCCGGATGCCCGCACCGCCACGGGTGCCTGGCAGTTCAACCCACGGGGTCACGGCAGCCGCAATGATCGCAACCTGATCACGGCCTTCGCCTACGATGCCGCAGGGCGCCGCACCCGTGTCACCGATCCAGCCGGCAACGCCACGACCACCACCTACGACAAGGATGGCAGCGTGAACAGCACAACCGACGCCGAAGGCACAGTCTCAGCCTACCGCTACGATGGCCTCCGCCGCCGCAACCGGGTGATCCAAAACTACGTCGCCAACGGCGAAGACCCATCCTTATGGGTGTGGGACACCACTCAGAGTCGCTATGAGACCAGCACCGGCACCGCCATCGCCCACAACACAGACAACGACCAGAACGTCATCGTCCAGGTGACGCACGACCTGGCGGACCGCATGACCGACCTGCGCGATCCCCGCGGCAACCTGACCCGCTACGAATACGACGGGCGCAACCGCCGCACCAAGCGGACCAATCCACTCGCCCATGAGTGGCGCACAGCCTACGCTGACCTCAGCAACGGCGGCACCCGCACCACCCAGACCTATCCGGGACTGGGGTCAGGCGGCAGCTATGATGTCACCCGTGAGTTTGACCAGTTGGGACGGCTGAGCCGCATCAACTACAACAGCGCGACGACGCCCAACGTGGCCTTCAACTACGACATCGCCGGCAATCGCACGCAGATGACGGAGCGCACGGGCACAACGGACAACCGTATCACCCACTTTGGCTACGACGACCAACGCCGCCTAACGAGTGTCGGCTTCGACAGCAACGGCGACGGCACCGTGGACGAAACCGTCCGCTACAGCTACGACGCCGGCGGACTGCGCACCCAGATGACGCTCCCCGGCAGCAAGACCATCGCCTACAGCTACGACGAGGTCGGCCGCCTGATCGGTCTGCGGGATTGGGGCAACCAACACAGCGACTTCCACTACGACAAAGCTGGACGCCATGTCGGCACCCAGCGCCCCAATGGCCTCCTCAGCGATTACGCCTACAACCCAGCCGGCCACCTGCGCCGAGTTCGCCACCGTGCAGGCAGCAGCCTACGGGGCCAGTTCAACTACGAAGTAGATAAGCGCGGCAATCGCACTCGTGCTTTTGAGCGCCTGGCCCAATCCACAACGGTCTCCGCCACCTACAACAAGTCAGCCAGCCAGGTCACCTTCACCAGAGGCACTTGGACCGACGTCGGCGACTTCAAGCAGACGGCACAGTTTAGTGGCCGCATGCAGATCGCCTACACCGGCGACGAAGCACTGCTGACCATCGGCACCGGCCCCGATCATGGCATGATCGACATCAGCATCAACGACAACTACTGGCGCCGCTTCAACACCTACACCGCCCAACCCGGCGAGCGCGTCCTCCACATCCCAGCAGTCCCAACCCCACCAGGCGAGACATCCGGCAAGCTCAGCATCAAGGTGCGCTCGGACAACCATTTCCGCTCCACTGGCCACGTCTTCCGCTTCAAACAGTTGCAGGTGATAGATGCCACCTATAATGAAAGAACCATCGACTATACGTATGATGGTTTGTCCCGCCTGCAACAAGCCAACTACAACACAGGCGAGCGCGTCTACAACTACGCCTATGATTTGGCCGGCAACCTGACCAACATGAACGGTGCCACCCGTACTTACAACGCCGCCAACCAACTCACCAACGATGGCACCCACACACTCACCTACGATCCCAACGGCAACCTCACCAACGACGGTACCAACACCTATACTTGGGACCGCGCCAACCGGATGCTCACCGCACCCAACAACACATCCTACATCTACGACGGCCTCGGCAACCGAGTATCACAAACCGTCAGCAACACCGTCACCAACTATCTCCTCGACCTCCAACCCGGCCTGACCAAAGTGTTAGCAGCCACAACCGGCACCAACACTAACCACTACATCCATAGTGTCAGAGGCCTCCACGCGATGCAGAACAACGCAGGCAACTGGTCGTATATGGCACAAGATGGTTTGGGCAGTGTTCGCAGTGAAATCGACAGCACACTCGGCGTGGACACAACCCATAACTACGATCCCTATGGCAACTACATCGGCACCCCACCCACCACCGCCTACTTCGGCTTCACCGGTGAACAGACCGATGCCAACGATCTGCTCTTCCTCCGCGCCCGTTACTACAACCCATCTCTGGGTGTGTTCCCGTCACTTGATCCGTTTGAAGGTTTGTCCAGTAGACCAATGAGCTTGAATGGTTACAGTTGGGTTGAAGGAAACATACCGAATGTTGCTGATCCAACTGGTTTGATTGGCGAAACTCCGGGAATGTGGGATCGTTGTATGGGATCACCATTGCCTACTGGTCAGGGTCAGTCTGGTGGCTGTGGTGCAGCTAATTCACCACAAGAAATAAGAGGAACATGGAACATACCACATGCTCCTGATTATTTCCTCCTCGTGAGGGATAGCAAAGAATGGTATCTGCAAGCTGCGGAGTTGAGACTCGGGGAGTTAAAGGGAATGTTATGTCCTAGTTCAAATAGCAATGGTAATGGATGTTTTACCTTCCCTGGGGAAGAACATATAATTTTCCAGAACATGACAGTTGAGGAGTACGCTTCACGAATTGCCGCTGCCCCTGTTGCATTAAATGTATTGGGCTGGACGCAGCAAATTCATACTGAATTTGGTGATACTATCACTAAATGTCTTCGTAATCCTTCTCATCATGAGTGTATTACATCGTTGACACCTCATTTCACAACAATTCAATCTTTGTTGCTGGGGGTGGGTGTTGTATGGGATGAACAATCAGCTGGTTTTCTTGAGATACGTTACAAAGAATTCCTAGACCTCATTAATGGAAATGTTGTCTATAGGGATGATGCTACACCATACCAAATTGCCCCCATTGACATCTATAGCAAATGGGGCAATACTGAAAATGGTATTCCACGTATTAGTGAGACTTCCTGCCAAGACCATCCTGAATGGTGTTTCAGGGACTACATCCAAACTAACTACGATGGTGACAGCTATACCGAGCAAGGCACTACATCAAGAAACGAATCACATGATCTTCTTGCTCAACTATCTGCTGCTCGATACACAAATCATATGATTCAGTATCTCATATACACATCCAATCCCCAAAACGTTGATCCGAGTATCAACTCGTCCAAATGGGCTGTCAGATGTAGTCTCGGTACAGCAAGTGGAAGCAATGTTTGTGTAAATAACCCAGCAAATGATCCACAAAGGTATCCGGGCGGAGAAGGGGGATTTGAAGTTGCTTTGAGATATTTCAGAGGTGTTTTCGGCTCTAACCGAACCGATTGTCCAGCTTCCGGGTCTTAGTCTTAACAGAGGGACGTAGACCAGCTAAAGTTAGGTCAGACCGATGGAGATGTTACCTATGTCTAAATCCAAAAGGCTTTTCCTGATTGTAGGATTTGTTTCCATATGCTTATTCTCTTTAATCATATGGTTGATGTGGAGATCAGGTGACACCCCATCAAACTCGCTGATACTCGAAAATGCTGTATTAGGAGTAAGTTTCAAACCCAATTCTGAGATAATAGCAACCTCTGTCAGCAATACATTTAGTTCCAGTGGCAAGTGTGAAATATTGTTTTGGAACTATCAAACTGGCAATCAAATCGATGCGCTTGAGGAATGTCCAGATCAAAAGGAAGGAGCCATACTGACCATCGAGTTTAGTCCCGATGGTCAGTATTTTTCCGCATACGGGAATAATAGAGCGAGCATATGGATATTTAACGCAAATACAAATCAACTCGCCAAAGAGCTTTTTGGTGTAGTCTCTCCTATCAGACAATTGCGGTTTAGCCCTAGCGGAGATCAAATTCTTGCTGTGAGCGATGAAAATGGTGTTGCCATGTGGAATATAGATACAGGCAATCTCGTTGGTAGTTTCAACGGACATGAAGGTAAGATTTTCAGTGCGATATATAGTCCGGATGGATTGTCGATAGTCACAACAGGCGAGGATGATACAGTGCTGATATGGGATGCAGAAACAGGCGATAATATTGGTCAATTGTTGGGACATACAAACGACGTTATCGGTGCATCATTTAGTCTTGATGGACAATACATTGTTTCTGCGAGTTTGGATAACACTGCACGCCTTTGGGATTTTGCAAATCGTAAAGAGGTTAAAAGGATAGATTTGGAAGGTTTTGGTTTAGAGGCTTTTTTTAGTGCAAGTAGTGACAAGATTATAATTGCAAGCTCTGTCGGTTTTCGAAGTGTGCAGATAGTAGTCTGGGATACGCTACACAACAAAATTGTTAATGAAATAACCGATTCTGAACCCAATTCGACATTTAATAATACTGCTTTTTCCCGGAAAGAAGGCAAGCTAGCCATTGTGTTAAGTAATGTGGTAAGAATATGGGATTTGAACAAATATTTAGTCGAGTTGCCAGATGTTTAATGTAAATCTTGTGGGTGTAAGAAAATTGATCCGGGTAGGATTCCAGGCTACAGTTGATGTTATCAGAAACTATTTTCCTTGCCTATGATGTCGATGGACGCGGCAACCGCACTCGTGCCTTTGAGCGCGTGGCCCAATCCACAACGGTCTCCGCCACCTACAACAAGTCGGCCAGCCGGGTCACCTTTACCAGAGGCACTTGGACCGATGCTGGCGACTTCAAGCAGACGGCACAGTTCAGTGGCCGCATGCAAATCGCCTACACCGGCGACGAGGGCCTCCTCACCATCGGCACCGGCCCCGATCACGGCCAGTTCGATCTCTACATCAACGACAACTACTGGCACAGCTTCAACACCTACACCGCCCAACCCGGCGAGCAGGTCATCCATCTGCCCCAGGTGGTCAAGCCAGACGACGCAACCACCGGCAAGCTCAGCATCGAGGTCCGCTCGGACAAGCATTTCCGCTCCACTGGCCGCGTCTTCCGCTTCAAACAACTCGCCGTCATCGACACCACATATAATGAAAGAACCATCGACTATACGTATGATGGTTTGTCCCGGCTCCTAACCGCCAACTATGATGGTGGGGCAGTCGAGTACACCTACGGCTACGACCTAGCTGGGAATCTGACGAACAACAACGGCAAGACCAGAACCTATAATGCCACCAACCAACTCACCAACGACGGCACCCACACACTCACCTACGACGCCAACGGCAACCTCACCAACGACGGGACGAGTTCGTATACTTGGGACCATGCCAACCGCCTGAAATCGTTGGGTACAACAACGTACAGTTATGATGGTCTGGGGAATCGTGTCCAACAAGCCGTTGGGACAACCGCAACTAACTACCTCCTCGACCTCCAACCCGGCCTGACCAAAGTGTTAGCAGCCACAACCGGAGCCAACACAGAACGCTACATCCATAGTGTCAGAGGCATCCACGCGATGCAGAACAATACAGGTGCGTGGCAATACACCACCCAAGACGGCTTGGGCAGTGTTCGCAGTCTGATTGACGCAACGTTGGGCGTAGACACAACCCACAGTTACGACCCCTACGGCAACTACATCGGTACTGCACCCACCACCACCTACTTCGGCTTCACCGGCGAACAAACAGATACCAATGGACAACTGTTCCTCAGAGCCAGATACTACAATCCGGGTTTGGGTGTGTTCCCGTCGCTTGACCCGTTTGAGGGGTCGATGGGGCGCCCGATGAGTCTCAATGGCTATTCCTGGGTTGAAGGCAATGTTCTGAACAAAACGGATCCAAGCGGGATGCAGCCTATTACGCCCGAGGAGATGCAACGCATCTTCCAAGAAGCAGAGCGCCTTGCCATGGAACTTGCTCGAGGCAGTGGTAGCGTCATAACGGAGCAAATCTTGCGACAGGCACTCCGGCAGGCTCTGGCACAATATGGTCATCTGACCTCACCCCAGTTAGAAGGACAGGCAGTCCAGCACCTGACGTCAACAGCGGTTCTGGCTCGCTTCGGGGCGGCTGGCTTAATCACCTCGGCTCTGATCCCGACGACGCGAGATGGCCGTATCTGTAATGCGTATAACCGAACGATCACCAACAACTGCCTGCCCGACCTGTCACGCTATTGGGCCCTGAACTACGAGCCGCAGTATCAAATCGGATGGCAGCCTGTCGACCTGGGCGACTCGTGTCTGGCGATGCCGTCGCCCCAGACGAGCCCAGTAACGCCACCTTATCGAACCCAAACACCAGCTGATACACGAACACGCTCCAACAAACAATATGATTATCATATTGCTCTAGGCTATGAACGGTTGATTTTTCCTTTTATGGAAAAGATAGAACGCTTCTACAACCCTGATGGCGTATATTATTGGAAACAATGGGAAGAACCTATGTTTTATCCTGATGGAGTACCGCTCGTCCCACCAGGCACTAACGAAATTTCAGGGTTTCCTACTGCGTTTTTTATAGCAACACGGGATCCCAGAGTTTCAACCATCCACTTTAATCTTGAAGATATGATTCCTGATGATTACCCGTCTTTTACCCATATCGTTGAGAATCATCCAAGGGATTTAAGCGGTCAATGTGATTGGAATGCAATCTGGGATACTAAGTGGTCCATTACAGCGTGGGAGTTTTGCACAGTGAATACTACACCCGACTTGGCAGCAAAGACTATATTCCACTATGGAGAGGGTTCTTAACCACTCGAATAAGTGTCTTTAGAAGGTAGAACTGAGTTCTACCTTCTAAAACTGAACGAAGTGAGGAGATAATAATGAAAGATAATGTATTTGAGATTGCTAACCCAGGCGATTATAGTTGTGAGATTCGACGTTTTAACATCGGGCATTCAAAAATGTTTGTACAGGTTCGGAATAAGGAAGGCTTCTTTTACATAGTCTTCTCAGCTGTTGAATACTTCTCAGGCGCAATACGGTGGAAGGGGGCAAACTTTTCAATGAAACCAGATGAAGAGGCAATTTCTATACTACGAAAGGTGGAAAGATTTAAGAATATGCCTGATGAGAAGCTGTTGAAACTCCCTGCATACCATCTTTACGAGGTTGAGACGTCAAACGATATTATTCAAATTGTTGCACCCTTTGCTAGTGTTCAATCTCGTATGGACCCTGCCATACCACCATAGGGGAATTAAGTATAACTGAGGAAGCCATCAACCATACACTAAACCTTCTAACCGGGCAATTTGGCAAATTGCTTGACGCTCTCAATCCAGCAGTCTTCTCGTCACAAAGCAATGGATAAGCAGCTAAGCACCTATTACAAGGATGGCAGCATCAGCAACGACCAGAACGTCATCGTCCAGGTGACGCACGACCTGGCGGGCCGCATGACCGACCTGCGCGATCCCCGCGGCAACCTGACGCGCTACGAATACGACGGGCGCAATCGCCGCACCAAGCGGACCAATCCACTCGCCCATGAGTGGCGCACAGCCTACGCCGACCTCAGCAACGGCGGCACCCAGACCACCCAGACCTATCCGGGACTGGCGACGGGCGGCAGCTATGACGTCACCCGTGAATTTGACCGGCTGGGACGGCTGAACAGCATCGACTACAACAGCACGACCACACCGGACGTGGCCTTCGCCTACGACAGCGCCGGCAATCGCACCCAGATGACGGAGCGCACGGGCACGACGGACAACCGTATCACCCACTTTGGCTACGACGCTGCCCGTCGTCTGACCCGTGTCGGCTTCGACAGCAACGGCGACGGCACCGTGGACGAAACCGTCAGCTACAGCTACGACGCCGGCGGCAATCGCACCCAGATGACGCTCCCTGGCAGCAAGACCATCACCTACAGCTACGACGCCAACGGCCGCCTGATCGGTCTGACCGCCTGGGGAAACCAACACAGCGACTTCCACTACGACAAAGCTGGACGCCACGTCAGCACCCAGCGTCCCAACGGCCTGTCGAGTGATTATGCCTACAACCCAGCCGGCCACCTGCGCCGAGTTCGCCACCGTGCAGGCAGCAGCCTACGGGGCCAATTCAACTACACCGTCGATGGACGCGGCAACCGCACCCGTGCTTTTGAGCACATGGCCACGGCCACCACCGTCACCAATACACTGACTAAAACAGACACCGCCGTTACCTTCCCCAGAGGCACCTGGACCGACGCTGGCGACTTCAAGCAGACGGCACAGTTCAGCGGCCGCATGCAGATCGCCTACACCGGCGACGAGGGCCTCCTCACCATCGGCACCGGCCCCGATCACGGACAGGTCGATCTCTACATCAACGACAACTACTGGCGCCGCTTCGATGCCTACACCGCCCAACCCGGCGAGCGCGTCCTCCACCTCCCACAAGTCCCAACCCCAACAGGGGAAACATCCGGCAAGCTCAGCATCAAGGTGCGCTCGGATCGCCATCATCGCTCCACTGGCCGCGTCTTCCGCTTCAAACAACTCGCCATCATCGACACCACATATAATGAAAGGACTATCGACTATACGTATGATGGTTTGTCCCGGCTCCTAACTGCCAACTATGATGGTGGGACAGTCGAGTACACCTACGGCTACGACCTAGCTGGCAATCTGACGAACATGAACGGTGCCACCCGTACTTACAACGCCACCAACCAACTGACCAACGATGGCACCCACACACTCACCTACGACCCCAACGGCAACCTAACATCTGACGGCACCAACACCTACACCTGGGACCGCGCCAACCGGATGCTCATCGCACCGGGCAGCACCACCTACAAGTACGATGGCTTGGGCAATCGTATCCAGCAAACTGTCAGCAGTGTTGTGACAGACTATCTGTTGGACCTCCAACCGGGGCTGACCAAGGTGCTTGGCGATAGCGATGGCAACCACTACATCCATGCTCCCCGCGGCCTCCACGCGATGCAGAACAACGCAGGCGAGTGGTCATACACTGCCCAAGACGGCCTCGGCTCCGTCCGTGGATTGATTGACACAACGTTGGGTGTCGATTCAGTCCAATCTTACAACCCCTACGGCGTCCCAGACGGCAACTATGGCACTGGCTTCGGCTTCACCGGCGAACAAACCGACCCGACAGGGCAGCTATACTTGCGCGCCCGCTACTACAACCCATCCCTCGCCATCTTCCCCTCCCTCGACCCCTTTGAAGGCACAATGGCTCGCCCAATGAGTTTGAACGGCTACTCCTATGTCGAAGGCAATCCAATCATGAACACCGACCCATCTGGAATGGCTGTTGATTTAGGTAAGATTGAGAAAGGGGAAACGACCTATTCGTGTAACTGTGGCTGGATTGATTGGGAACATGCCAATCCGATCCATCCGATGAATGTGATCCGCACCGTTAAGAATGCCATGTCCCATCCAGACTGTCAGACGGATTCAACCTGCACAGGGTTTGTCTTTCAAACCACCCTCAAGACTTGGACAGGTCATCAGATGCGGACATCAGGCACTGGGTTATACGGTCCGTTCAAGAGTGGAAATAAGCTCCCTTGGTATTTCATCCCGTGTAACTTGACTGATACGTGGCAAAGTGTTGCCTGGTCCATCTACAGTGACTTAGTCCGGGAATTTGAGAGCCAAGAACAGGGCAGTTGGAATCCTATTGCACGGACATCAGGGTATTCTGTCGAAGACTTGCCCTCCTATTTGATGGCGTTTGCGATTGCCCAATTGCTGGAAGAGGTGGGGTTAGGGGATCGATTATATGCCCAAGAAAATCACCTCGAATTTGGAAAGCTCGCAATGTCTGAGATTGTGACCCTTTCAGAATGTGATGTCATTTGGGATATCGAAGCGAACAAGGAAATCTATAGGGAGGACACGGTTAGAGAGCTGGAGAACACAGGATTTCTACCCGTCGATCGTTCTAGTGCGTTGAGTAGATGGTGTCGAGGTTCGCTAGATGCCAGCCGTATTCCCTCGTGGCTTACAGCCTTACAAGCTAGCCCGGTTAGAACATTCCGCAAGTCAGATGGTAAGAGTGGGTGTAATGATGATCCTTTGAAGTTGCCTTATCCGAACGATCCTGACAACCCCGCTGATGTAGTTGACCCAGAGACATTGCTTTTGCATAAGTGTGGAGGATGTTGATGTTCACTCGAAGGAGATTGAGGACAGGCTGTTTGAGTCTTGTTGCGATGTTGGTTATGGGATATTTGGCTGCCCTGGTTTACTCAAAAAATGCAGGGAGATGGGCAAGTTCTAATGTCATCTCAATCCCAGCAGAGAGCGAGTTCATTACTGAGGTAGAGTACGAAGAAGATGGGTATCATAATCTGTTGAGGCTCTACACAATGCCAACCAGTATCCAGGATGTGAGAAACTGGTACCTCAAAAACTGGTATGACTCAATAGGATGGTCAATGTCACCAGTAGATGAAAGCACTCAAGAAGATATAACACACTATAATCTGGTTTATGGGGGCATAGATCACTGGGAATATGAACTACTGTACATAACCGCAGTACTAACACTCAATCCCAATTACAAACTCAGGTTGCCGGATTGCTTTGATGCCGTGGTTTACCGCTCCATTGACCTAGTAGACTATCCAGCATTTGAAGAACATCTCTCAGGTATTGAAGTGCCAAAGGATAGGACTGTCCTTCTGGTTAACACTTGTTGGCCGGATTTCTAAGTGATACTGTGGCATGTACTTGAGAAGATGTGAGTTGAAGCTATATCTCCCTAATCTGCTACGGTTGGTTAGGGAGGTTTCCTCAGTTCCAATGACAATCCAGATGACCTCTGGGAAGGTCACCTGGACCGACGACGGAGCATACAAGAAAACCACCCAGTTCAGTGGCCGCATGCAGATCGCCTACACCGGCGACGAGGCCCTCCTCACTATCGGCACCGGCCCCGATCACGGCATGATCGACATCAGCATCAATGACTGGTTCTGGCGCAGCTTCAACACCTACGCCACCACCCCAGCCGAGCGTGTGATCCACCTCCCACAAGTCCCAACCCTACCAGGCGAGACATCCGGCACCCTGGAGATCCGCAACCACTCAGACCGCCATCGTCGCTCCACTGGCTACGTCTTCCGCTTCAAACAACTCGCGGTGATAGATGCCACATATAATGAAAGAACCATCGACTATACGTATGATGGTTTGTCCCGCCTCCTAACTGCCAACTATGATGGTGGGACAGTCGAGTACACCTACGGCTACGACCTAGCTGGGAATCTGACGAACATGAACGGTGCCACCCGCACCTACAACGCCGCCAACCAGATGACCAACGATGGCACCAACACACTCACCTACGACGCCAACGGCAACCTCACCAACGACGGGACGAATAGCTACACCTGGGACCGCGCCAACCGGATGCTCACCGCACCCAACAACACATCTTACACCTACGACGGCCTCGGCAACCGAGTATCACAAACCGTTGGCACAACCGCAACTAACTATCTCCTCGACCTCCAACCCGGCTTGGTGAAGGTACTCAGGCAGAGTGATGGAACCAACACTAACCACTACATCCATAGTGTCAGAGGCATCCACGCACAATCCGACGGCACCAACTGGCAATACATCACCCAAGATGGCCTCGGCTCCGTCCGCAGCCTCATCGACTCCACCCTCGGCGTGGATTCTACTCACACGTACGACCCCTACGGCAACTACATCGGCACTGCACCGACAGATAGCTATTTTGGTTTCACTGGCGAACAAACTGACCCAACAGGGCAGCTATACTTGCGCGCCCGCTACTACGACCCATCTCTGGGTGTGTTCTCGTCGCTTGATCCCTTCGAGGGCACGATGGCTCGCCCTATGTCCCTCAACGGCTATGGGTATGTATCTGGCAATCCAATCAACCGTCGTGACCCGTCAGGCATGTTTGACTGGTGTACAGGGGAGATTCAAGAGGGAGATACCTTAGGTGAAATCTACTCTCCTGTGCTTGACCTTGGTCTTGAATTCGTAATGGAACTACTTGGGCAAGAGAATGAAGGACATCCGGTGGTTACTAAAGGGATAAGTCCTTCTGGCCTAAATCAGAATGCAGGCGAGCCTCTTGATCCATCTTGGCCTCCGCTCAATATTCATCCGCTTCTCTTAGCACAGGCTGAGATCAATTTAGGAATCAGTTGCAACTCGATACCAACCCCACCTCCTGAAGGTTCTGGTCCATCGAGCGGCACATCTGCCCCGGTAGGAGCACAACGAGATTTGCAGGTACTGACTCAACATGATCCCTGTCACAATGAGCCAATACCGACTGAACCGCCTCCTCCTGAACCATTCGATCTTATGGATTGTCTCACAAAATGCCCACCATCACCTACAGTGAAGGGTACACCAGAGAGGACAGCATGTGTTGCTGAGTGCTTTGGGAAGGAGAGAGAAGCCAATCCCCCCAAATGCCCCTCTGTCTTCTCACAAGAATGGAAGTCAGAAGGCTACCTTGCTGGATTATCACTCTACGGCATTATTGGTGGCGGTGGTAGCGTTGCTGTGATGACAGATGATACAGATCGTATTGTGATAATTGGTTCATTGGAATTGGGTGGTGGTTTGGGTGGTAAAGCCGCTCTTGGTGCTCGTGTATATTCTCAATCCTCGTTGGACGAGCTCGCAGGCGTTTCCGTTAATGCATCGGCATCTCTTTTCGCTTCTGTGGCAGGCAGTGTAGGCGGAGATGAATGCCCCCAAATTACAGGAAGCGGTGGTCTTACAGGTGGTGTAGGTGTCAATGTATCAGTGGCTGGAACCGAGGTTATTTTTGATAGTAACTGGCTTTCTGACAGACGTGGAGGATCAGCATCATTTGGTTAAAAATCAAACAAAGTGTCAAACGATGCTATCGTAGAATGTAATATAATAGCTTTCCGGTTTAGTATGACAGACCGGAAAGCTACAATTTGTCAGATTAGATGTTAAGGAGAGAAACAAATCTGTTCTTTATCTGACATTCTCAGGTCGGAAATATAAAGCAGAAGGAGTATTATAATGAAGAAAAAAAATAACGAACTGCCGATTGTATCTCGACCTAACCACACCGTTAAAGTGATAAGGATACTATTGGTAATTGTTTTAATTGTAATAGTTATTTGGATGGTATGGACTAAGCTCTATTCATCTGAAAACCGTCTAGACTACTCATGGCTTTTTGTGCTTTGTGTTGGTTGGATATTGAATATGCACGTACTTATTTACAGTAACCCAACCCTATTCATATACGAGAATGGGATATTAGTGAGATTCATCTGGACAGATATATTTATAAAATGGGGAGATATAACTCGAATTGAGGAAAGTATGTTCTATACAGATATTTACTCTAGGAAGCTACCCTTTATGAATCGTTTTGTGAGCATTGCTCATTTGCGGTTTGAATCTGCCATTACGATTGGCAAATTAAGTGAAAACTATGAAAATGTTATAGATATCATAAGGTATTTTGTATACTAATCTTCTAATCGGGCAGTCGACTGCCTTGCTTGACGTTCTCCAACCAGGGACATGTCCACTCTCAAACACAGAACACACGTTCTGCGATATGTTCTCCCAAATCACCCATTTTCAGCTAAACTGAAACTAAGCACACGAAGGCTGAACCTGCATGAAACTGCTCTTGACCAACCCACCCGACCCCTATTTTGCTGCAAATTGCTGCCGATTCTCCGCCATTTCCCGCCGTTTTTCCCGAGTTGTCCGCCTGGTTCTCCCGTATTGCCGCCATTTTTTCTTCTTCTGCGGCGGCAACAAGCATGAAGTGACGATTTTGCCCATAATCTGGTAAACTGGCATGATACAAACAACTACCACTACGATCTCAACGGCAACTTAACAACTGAAACCTACAGCTACGACGCTGCCCGTCGCCTGACCTCTGTCGGCTTCGACAGCAATGGCGACGGCACCGTGGACGAAACCGTCAGCTACGCCTACGACGCTGGCAGCAATCGCACCCAGATGACGCTCCCCGGCAGCAAGACCATCGCCTACAGCTACGACGCCAATGGCCGCCTGATCGGTCTGACCGCCTGGGGCAACCAACACAGCGACTTCCACTACGACAAAGTCGGACGCCATGTGGCCACCCAACGCCCCAACGGCCTCCTCAGCGATTACGCCTACAACCCAGCCGGCCACCTGCGCCGAGTTCGCCACCGTGCAGGCAGCAGCCTACGGGGCCAGTTCAACTACACTGTCGATGGACGCGGCAATCGCACCCGTGCCTATGAAAGAGTCGCCCAGTCCACCACCGTCACCAATACACTGACTAAAACAGACACCGCCGTCACCTTTACCAGAGGCACCTGGACCGATGACGGAGCATACAAGAAAACCACCCAGTTCAGTGGCCGCATGCAGATCGCCTACACCGGCGACGAAGCGTTGTTAACAGTGGGTGTGGGACCAGACCATGGCATAATCGACATCAGCATCAACGGCCGCTACTGGCGCCGCCTCAACACCTACGCCGCCCAACCCGGCGAGCAGGTCATCCACATCCCAGCAGTCCCAACCCCACCAGGGGCGACTAGTGGGGTGATCGAGATTCGCAATCGCTCAGATCGCCATCATCGCTCCACTGGCCGCGTCTTCCGCTTCAAACAGTTGCAGGTCATCGACACCACCCACACCGACACCACCATCGACTACACCTACGACGCCCTCAGCCGACTGCAACAAGCCAACTACAACACAGGCGAGCGCGTCTACGACTACAACTTTGACCTCGCTGGCAATCGCATCCAAGAAGCCCTCAGCGGAACAAGCGTCACTGCCAAAACCACCGACTACACCTACAATGCTGCCAACCAACTCACCAACGACGGCACCCACACCCTCACCTACGACGCCAACGGCAACCTAACATCCGACGGCACCAACACCTACACCTGGGACCGCGCCAACCGCCTGACGCAAGTCGGCAACACCACCTACACCTACGACGGCCTCGGCAACCGCATCTCACAGTCCATCGGCACAACCACCCCAATCGTGACCCAATACCTGCTGGACACCCAACCCGGCCTGACCAAAGTCCTCGCTGCAACCACCGGCACCAACACCGACCACTACATCCATAGTGTCAGAGGCATTCACGCGATGGAAAGCCATGCTGGTGACTGGTCGTATATGGCACAAGACGGCCTCGGCAGTGTTCGCAGTGAAATCGACAGCCTGTTGAAGGTGTCAGCAGCCCAGAACTACGCACCCTATGGCGAGCCATTCGGTGGTGTGGGCAACTTCGATACCCCCTTCGCCTTCACTGGCGAACAAACCGACGCCAATGGCCAACTCTACCTTAGAGCCAGATACTACCACCCCTCTCTCGGTGTCTTCAATTCACGCGATCCCTTCGAGGGCATCACCCAACGCCCCATGTCCCTCAATGGCTATAGCTGGGTCGAAGGTAACCCGATCATGCATACCGATCCGAGTGGGGAATTTATCGGTATCGGTGTTGCCATCGGCATCGGCATTGCGACGATTGTAGCCGGAGGGATTGGTCTAATGATTGCAAATCCCTGTAGCCATCCCAACTACAGACGGGCAGAATGTGATGCGCTAGTCAAGGCCGTCCAGGATATTTGCCTGACACCTTTTGATGCCCTAAATCGGGTAATAAACCCACCCGGCGTAGCTGATCCGGACCGAGAATACTATCCCGGGAACCCGCTGAAGAACCCACCAATCTGGACGCCAGTGCCAACGCGAGCCCCCAGCCCGCCGCCCAAAACGCCGACACCAACACCGGGGTTGCCGTTCCCATCGCCCTACGATCTGTCAGACCCCAATCCAGGTGGGACCCCAGCGCCAACACCCGGGACGAAGCCGCAACCACAACCGCAACCCACCCGAGTGCTAACACCAAGGCAGACACCGGTACCTCAATATCACATTGCTTTGGGATATTCGGAATACCTTGAGAGTCGACCTGCATTTGGAGACCTGTTTGTAGGTAATTTGCAACAAGAGTATGGAGAATACGTATATCAGTGGGAAACATGGTGGCAAGGCCATTTATTCCCCGACGGTATACCTCTAGTAGATAAGGCGCTATATCCGTATTACCCTGATGAATTCCGAAACGTAGTGTGGAATCCCAAAACCTACAGAATTCACTTCAATCTGGAAGATTATTTGCATCCTATGGGAGGAGATCATGATTCCTATATGGCAGCAGTTAATAACTACCCAAAAACTGCGTCCGGGAAATGCGACTACAATGCAACAAACCTTGCAGGCGGCGATGAGCCCATAACTGATTGGGAATTATGCTATCTTGTGCACGAGCAGCCTACTCTGCTCGGTAAAACAACTTTCTATGATATGGGTAGTACATCTCCTATTGTAGTGAGTCTATAGTCCGCATAATAGATGCTGGAAGGATAACCATGATCAATGAATTGGATCAAATGGAAGACAAGTCACAATGCGAATGCTTGATTAGATCTTATACAAATGGGCACTCCCAAATGAGAATCCTTGTTCGTAATCGAGAGCCAGCATTCCAAGACCGTTTCTATCTCGTTTTCCAAGGTGTTAGGTATTTCTCTGGACCTGTTAGATGGACTGGAGCTGACTTTCGACTTGCTTCTGATGACGAATGTTGGGAGAGGCTTGTTCAATTGAAAGTGATCGAAGGTGATCCGGCAACACCCGAAGAAACACTACTGAGGTTATACACGGTAGAACTCGGAAATATGGCTGTTGAGATAATATCCAGTCTAGCATATGTGGAATATGAGGACAGGAAGAATAAGCCCTAGCCCAAATTCCGCTGAGGGTCTAAATCACAGCGACATTTTCCCTGATCCATTTTGGGTCAGGGAATTTCCATCTGCAAAGCAGAGTGAAAAGATGATCTACACTCCCATATGAAGTATCCTGGAAGGCGAGACATCCGGCACCCTGGAGATCCGCAATCACTCAGATCGCCATCGTCGCTCCACCGGCCACGTCTTCCGCTTCAAACAACTCGCCGTCATCGACACCACATATAATGAAAGGACTATCGACTATACGTATGATGGTTTGTCCCGCCTACAACAAGCCAACTATGATGGTGGGGCAGTCGAGTACACCTACGGCTACGACCTAACCGGCAACCTGACGAACATGAACGGTGCCACCCGTACTTACAACGCCGCCAACCAGATGACGAATGATGGCATCAATACACTCACCTACGACCCCAACGGCAACTTAACATCCGACGGCACCAACACCTACACCTGGGACCGCGCCAACCGGATGCTCACTGCACCCAACAACACATCCTACACCTACGACGGCCTCGGCAATCGTACTCAGCAAACGACCAATCGTGTTGTGACCAACTACCTCCTCGACCTCCAACCCGGCCTGACCAAGGTGTTAGCAGCCACAACCGGCACCAACACCGACCACTACATCCACGCCCCACGCGGCCTCCACGCCATGGAAAGCCATGCTGGTGACTGGTCGTATATGGCACAAGACGGCCTCGGCTCCGTCCGCAGCCTCATCGACTCCACCCTCGGCGTAGACACCACCCACAGTTACGACCCATACGGCAACTACATCGGTACTGCACCCACCACCGCCTACTTCGGCTTCACTGGCGAACAAACAGATGCCAATGGCCAACTCTACCTCAGAGCCAGATACTATGATCCGAGCATCGGTGTGTTCAATAGCTTGGATCCATTTGAAGGTTTGGTGGCTCGCCCCATGTCCCTCAACGGCTACAGTTGGGTTGAAGGAAATGTCCCCAACATGGTAGACCCCAGTGGTTTAACCATTAACTGGAGCAATCTCTATGAGAATGCGCCTCTAGAATTTCTGAATGCCGCATTCGATAATGTTAGCTATAGTCAATATGTTGCTGATGCATATCATTCAGGATTTATTCCCCGTAATGGTGACGGACGTTTTATTCAGGACTTTTCTCAACTATCGTTGATTGTTGCATTGTCACAAGCTAAGTGTTCTGGTAGAGAACCAACAACAGATTATGGTAGATGGGAATTCCTGTTGCGACTGTTTGCGAACGGTGCTGATATAACAGATAGAAACGTTACCTCTGTTGAAGCTTTATTCACGCGCTATTTAGCAAATCAACCATCAAGCGTTCATCAGAGATGCAAAGATTTTACAAACATTCCGAATCTATGCATTGATAAGATGGTTGCTTCAGTCTACACATATCGTGGCAATCGAAGTCGTACAGATGCTTTGCGTAGTTGTTTACCACTTCATGCTCATAGTGCCAACATGTCAAACCCGCGGGGTAGTGGAAGTATGGAAGGATACTTAGAATCCACTTGCTCAACTTATGGTGAGTTATCCCCTTACAGTTCGCGGAAGCTGAATTTCACGGGATGTGATTATGTTGGTGGAAGACTAATACCAGATTTCGCTCAAATCAGAACAGTGGGCGTTTATGGGGGAGCTGAAGCTTATCTGTTAGCGGGCGGGGGAATTGGTAGTGTGTTTTTCGTAGATTCCGTTACCGGAGAGTCGGGCAACTATACTGTTCTTCAAATTGGAGCAGGAGTTGGATTGAATTTGTTAGGAGGACAAATTATTTTGTCCGAAGCGCCGTTGAGAGATATAACAGGGTTGAGTGTTAATGCGTCTTTTAGATCATTGTCAGCAAGTATGTCAGTCGATAGGCTTTGTAATGGCAGCCTGGGTTTTGGTGGCATAGGAGTTGATTTGACCTTTAACATGACAATATCAGCGACCCTTAAAACACCGCCTTTCTACACCGGCCCCATAATTTCTCCGCCGATTCTGTTCCCCTAATGTTCGTGATATAAACTAATCCCTGCATTTTTGTGGGGATTAGTTTATTATAGAGTTTTCCAATATGTTGATGTACGATTCAATGGAATGTAGACCAAATCTCACAATGTTTATTTCCGTGTCAATTGAATATGCATTTATTACACTGATCCTGCTTGGATTAATTGTCGCTACCCTGATTACGGATAATAATTTCGGAATATTAGGATTCCCCCCACTTCGCATAATACTAGTTATTGGATTGCTGACATGGATCCTCAGATTAATTGTCGCTATGCACACTTCTCCAAGTTTTGTAGTTACCTCAGAAGGTATCGACCTAAAACTTATATACAGAAGACGGCTAATTAGATGGGAAGAGATTCAGAGGGTTTCAGTATCGCCTTTTAGAACATATATAATTGTTCCCAATCTTTCAATTTTTAACTATATAGGGGGAGTTTTAGTATTTCGATTTGAATCCATCGTTTTTTTCTCTAACACACGAATCAACTATTCTTCTGCTATGGATATAATTCGAGATCAACTTGGTGATAAGGTAGAGCAGACATTGTTGTAATGAAACTGTCAGCTACGCCTACGATGCTGGCGGACTGCGCACCCAGATGACGCTCCCCGGCAGCAAGACCATCGCCTATAGCTACGACGCCACGGGCCGCCTGATCGGTCTGACCGCCTGGGGCAACCAACACAGCGACTTCCACTACGACAAAGCTGGACGCCATGTGGCCACCCAGCGCCCCAATGGCCTGTCGAGTGACTACGCCTATGATCCGGCCAGTCGTTTGCGCCGAGTTCGCCATCGTGCAGGCAGCAGCTTACGCGGGCAGTTCAACTACGAAGTAGATAAGCGCGGCAATCGCACTCGTGCTTTTGAGCGCCTGGCCCAATCCACAACGGTCTCCGCCACCTACAACAAGTCAGCCAGCCAGGTCACCTTTACCAGAGGCACCTGGACCGACGTCGGCGACTTCAAACAGACGGCACAGTTCAGCAGCCGCATGCAGATCGCCTACACCGGCGACGAGGCCCTCCTCACCATCGGCACCGGCCCCGATCATGGCATGATCGACATCAGCATCAACGACAACTACTGGCACAGCTTCAACACCTACACCGCCCAACCCGGCGAGCGCGTCCTCCACCTCCCACAAGTCCCAACCCCACCGGGGGCGACTAGTGGGGTGATCGAGATTCGCAATCGCTCAGATCGCCATCATCGCTCCACTGGCCGCGTCTTCCGCTTCAAACAGTTACAGGTGATAGATGCCACCTATAATGAAAGAACCATCGACTATACGTATGATGGTTTGTCCCGCCTACAACAAGCCAACTACAACACAGGCGAGCGCATCTACGACTACAACTTTGACCTCGCTGGCAACCGCACTCAAGAAGCCCTGAGCGGAACAGGTGTCACTGCCAAAACCACCGACTACACCTACAATGCTGCCAACCAGATGACCTACAATGGCAGGCAGTTAACCTACGACCCCAACGGCAACTTAACATCCGACGGTGCCGACGCAAACGACCCAAACACTTACACCTGGGACCACGCCAACCGTTTGCTGAAGTACACGGAAGCTGTCTATGGACAGCAAATGGGGTTCCAGCAGATGCGTTACACCTACGATGGCCTCGGCAACCGGGTTCGTCAGTTACATCAGGAGTGGGATTCCTATGACGAGTACTACGACACAGTCAAAACAGTGGACTATCTGCTGGACCTGCAACCGGGGTTGGTGAAAGTCCTCGCTGCAACCACCGAAACTAACGCCAACCACTACATCCACGCCCCACGCGGCCTGCTCGCGACTCAAACCGACAACGGTAACTGGACTTACACCCTGCCAGACGCGCTGGGCTCCGTTCGTGGCCAGATCGATATGACCTTGGGCGTGTCCCAGATCGTCGACTACGATCCCTACGGCAATCCCAACACCCCAATCGAGGGCTTCGCCTTCACCGGCGAACTCCGCGACGCCAACGGCCTCCAATACCATCGCGCCCGCTACTACCACCCCTCTCTCGGTGTCTTCAATTCACGCGATCCCTTCGAGGGGCTGATGGATGAGCCACTGAGCTTGAATGGCTATAGCTATGCGCACAACAACCCCGTGATGAACACCGACCCCAGCGGCCAGATCACCATCCTGGGGGCGATTGGGGCCGTGGTCGCCGGTGCAGCCTTTGGCGCCCTCGGCGCCGTCGGGATGCGCGCCCTGGCTCTCTCAGGTGCCTGTGGGGAACGCATGAAATGTCTGGCTGAAAACATGGACTTCCTCGAGACTGTCAAGAGGGGAGCCTTGGCTGGTGGGGCTGGAACCCTCGCCATGATGGGGCTGGGGGCTGTGGTGGGGTCCGGTACCGCTGCTGCTGCACTCGGCGGTGCCGGCGCAGGTGCCTCCATCGCCGACATGATCCGCAACCGGGATGTCAACCCCTGTAACTTCATCGGCGCTGGGATCTCAGCATTCGGCGGTCTCAGTGGAGGCGGCTCGTTGACTGGCCCGGTGCGAGTGCCATTGGGTGTCCCCAATCCAACCCCGCCCCTTGTGACAGCCGGTGGCACGATCGTCGGTGGCGGGACAACCACAGGAGTAACCACCCTACCCGGAATCACAGGCGCCGACCTGGTTGGCGTAGGTCTAGGCTCAACCATCCTCTTCTCAGATGCGAGTGGTGGGGATGATGGGGATAGCAACATCCCTGATGTTACAGATTCCATCACCAATGCTACTGGAAACCCTCAAGAACATAATAAAGCAACATTGGAGAAATACAATGCTGGTCAAGCTGGGTTCTCCGGAGCATATGATCCAGAATCAGGCAAATTCCTGGCCCGTCCGAGTGGAGATACACTCCTCAAGTCTGGAGATGTGCCTAGTGGTAGAGTTGATCGTTATGGAGGCCATGGAGATGTACTAAATGATCTACTACAGCTTGTCACTGGTATGCATGATGACAAAGCGTTGGGATTCGTCCTATTGTACGATAACGAAAGCCAGATGAGTGTACGATGGAATTCTGGAACTATCAACATAATTAACTATCGAGACCGAGCTGTACCTGGAGAATTCAGACCTCTAATCCTACAAGCACTCAAAGATGCCACAGGCTTAGATAGAATATCAGGTAGCTAGTTTTAAGGAGGTACAATGAAAGTTCGAAAAGGGAAAACATTCATAGTTCCGTTGTTGCAGCTTCCACCAGAAGTAAAACCGCTGAAAATGATTTGGGTACCATCAGGAACTTTTCTGATGGGTGGTGGCCCAGGTGAATTTCAGGATGACCCACAGTTTGAGGTAACGTTTGGTCGAGGGTTCTGGCTAAGCAAATATCCAATTACTCAGGCCCAATGGGAGGCTGTGATGGGAGATAATCCATCCCATTTTGAACATCACTGTCTTGATTGCCCTGTTGATAATATCAACTGGTATCAAGCAGTTGAATTCTGTAAATCGGTAAATGCTGTTTATACCACAAACGATGATGAAAACTATGAGTTTGGGTTGCCATTTGAGGCTCAATGGGAATACGCTTGTTGTGGTGGAAACAAAACAACACTTTACTCTAGGGAAAGCCAGAACAATCTGAATGCGATTGCGTGGCACAAGGGTAACAGTAACAAACGAACCCATAGTGTAGGTGAGAAAGCCGCAAATACTCTAGGGCTACATGACATGTTGGGCAATGTATTTGAATGGTGTTGGGATTCTCCTTCAGAATATCCTGATCATTCAGTTACTGATTGGGTCGGAGAGGGGGATGGAACAGTTCGATGTATAAGAGGGGGATCATGGGGAACAACACCAACAGATGATATATTCCGGTGTAATTGTAGAGGATGGGTTGAACCCAGCGCTTCACGAGCATGGTTTGGCTTTCGATTGTGTTATCGGTAATCTTTAGATGAAGGGCAGAGTTTCTGCCCTTCATCCTCCTGTAGAATTAAACTCACCTCACGACTGTGGCGCAAGGAAAAAGCTGGAACATCCAAAATAGAGTATCTCATGTAAGTATCAACGGCTACATCACCCAACCCGGCGAGCAGGTCATCCATCTGTCCCAGGTGGTCAAGCCAGACGACGCAACCGCCGGCAAGCTCAGCATCAAGGTGCGTTCGGACAACCATTTCCGCTCCACTGGCCGCGTCTTCCGCTTCAAACAACTGGCCGTCATCGACACCACATATAATGAAAGGACTATCGACTATACGTATGATGGTTTGTCCCGCCTACAACAAGCCAACTACAACACAGGCGAGCGCATCTACGACTACAACTTTGACCTCGCTGGCAACCGCACTCAAGAAGCCCTGAGCGGAACAGGTGTCACTGCCAAAACCACCGACTACACCTACAACGCTGCCAACCAACTCACCAACGACGGCACCCACACCCTCACCTACGACCCCAACGGCAACCTCACCAGCGACGGCACCAACACCTACACCTGGGACCGCGCCGACCGTCTGGCCAAAGTGGACAACGGCACACCCGCCGACCTGACCGCCTACGCCTATGACGGCGTGAACAACCGCATCAGTCAGTCCATCGGCACAACCACCCCAGCTGTGACCCAATACCTGCTGGACACCCAACCGGGATTGGTGAAGGTGTTGGCGCAAACAACAGGCACAACCACCGACCACTACATCCACGCCCCCCGCGGCATCCATGCACAATCCGACGGCACCAACTGGCAATACATCACTCAGGACGGGCTTGGTTCAGTTCGTGGTCTAATCAATGCAACCTTGGGTGTGGACGCGGTTCAGTCCTACAATCCGATGGGTGTGCCAGATGGCAGCTATGGGACAGGGTATGGGTTTACCGGAGAGCAAACGGATGGCAATAGTCAGGTCTACTTGAGAGCTAGATACTATAATCCAAGCATGGGTGTGTTTACTGCGCTTGATCCGTTTGAAGGAACTATGCAACGCCCGATGAGTCTGAATGGGTACGCTTGGGTGGAAGGGAATGTAATCAATCTCACCGATGCAAATGGTTTGAATCCTTCAGATGAGTGCCGTCAACATTGCCAGAGTACAAAAGTTGGTGAAGTGGAGCAAGCGGCATGTATCCAGTATTGTGAGGTTGTCAATTTAATTGGTCTATCTTGCCCTGTTGGTGCGTTGTGGGACTGTGAAGGTGTAAACAACCTTGACCTGTTGCGAGATGATTTTCTTGCTAGTGCAAGACGACATAATGCAACTTCCGACTTGACTGATGAAGAATTTGCAGCGTTGATAGCTAACGTAATCGCCGGAGAACGTAGAATTAGCCGAGTTCAGACACAAGATAACCCCAACCAACGCAGTGAAAACATACAAGAGAATTGGCTAGCTGAGCTAGGTTGCATAGTGTCAGGACGAGTGATTAAGGCTAACCCGGAAATGCTTCCTTTTTATTTGGCCAACGAGATGATACCTGAACCACCTCCCGGCCTAACCGATACTTTTGTATTGGCATCTGTAGGTATAGGCAATGTGAAGCTAAACAAAGCGCGTGACGTTTGGATGGGGCAAGCCTGCACCGATTTCACATCTGATACCTGTTTGTCAGTGGGTGTATCTCCACTCCAAGTAGAAACACGGGGAGTAACACTTAATCTTTATAATCCATTGGTGGACTCTATCTACGAAACGGGTATGATAGCTCCAATTGACGTTCCAACTTCTGATACACTAGCCTACGACATCATCAGAGGTCAGCTTTTGGACGATAAGAAGAGCATTGAGTATGTTGCTGCAATCTTAGAAACCGGCGCATTAAGAGCCGCTCAAATTGGATTGGATGCTAGTGCGTATAACGCTGTACTCTGGTATATCGCCTCAGCACAGACTGCTGAGGAATTAGCCAGAGTTCGGGCTGAGCTTTTCAAAGACCCAAGGAGGCATGCTGATCTTTTGGTTAGTGAAATACCTAACACTCTGACGATATTGACACATCCATAAATGCTCGTCTAATCTAGTAGGATGGGGACTTGCCTTCCCATCCTACGATTGCTGATTTGCGAAACATATAAATATCTACAATGATATTCGGAGATAGAAACACAATGACAAAGGGATTCATTTACATATTAGGTGTGCTTTTTGTGCTCACTATTGTAATTGCATCAGTGTTTTATTTGAGTGTTATTCGTGTAAGAAATGTGAAGCAAAACAATGGTCGAATTTTGGCTAAAACGCTTGATACATTTTTTGAAGAGAATGGTTACTTTCCTGAGACGTTAGATGAACTAACACCAAATTACATTACTGATTTGAATGAACCTGAATCTATGTGGGGATGGTTATATCATGTTGACGATTCTAACCACTATACACTTGGTTATGTCTTTGAAGTGGATCGCTACGGATACAGTGTTTGCATTCTAGAGGCTGGAAAATCAGAATGGAGATGTGAAATAGGTTCGCCAGCGCCATTCGATTTGCCCCCCACTCCTACTGATAACTGATAAACCGCAGGTATCAAGAAGTAGATCAAAGACTGTTTTCACACACATTTCTCGTGTCGGTATTGTCTGAACACTAAACCTTCTTTGCAAACGGTTTGAGATGAGATCCTGAGCAAAAGAGTTGACGAGATGAGCAAGAAAAGCAAAAAGCACGCGCTCCCGATTGAGGGAGCACGTCCACTTTCAAAAACAGAACACACGTTCTGCGATATATTCTCCCAAATTACCCATTTTCAGCTAAACTGAAACTAAGCACACGAAGGCTGAACCTGCATGAAACTGCTCTTGACCAACCCACCCGACCCCTATTTTGCTGCAAATTGCTGCCGATTCTCCGCCATTTCCCGCCGTTTTTCCCGAGTTGTCCGCCTGGTTCTCCCGTATTGCCGCCATTTTTTCTTCTTCTGCGGCGGCAACAAGCATGAAGTGACGATTTTGCCCATAATCTGGTAAACTGGCATGATACAAACAACTACCACTACGATCTCAACGGCAACTTAACAACTGACAGTTACAACCCCGCCGGCCACCTGCGCCGAGTTCGCCATCGTGCAGGCAGCAGCTTACGCGGGCAGTTCAACTACGAAGTAGATAAGCGCGGCAACCGCACCCGTGCTTTTGAGCGCCTAGCCACTGCCACCACCGTCACCAATACACTGACTAAAACAGACACCGCCGTTACCTTCCCCAGAGGCACCTGGACCGACGACGGAGCATACAAGAAAACCACTCAGTTCAGCAGCCAGATGCAAATCGCCTACACCGGCGACGAAGCACTGCTGACCATCGGCACCGGCCCCGATCACGGCATGATCGACATCAGCATCAATGACTGGTTCTGGCGCAGCTTCAACACCTACACCGCCCAACCCGGCGAGCGCGTGATCCACCTCCCACAAGTCACCACGCCAACAGGGGAAACATCCGGCACACTCGAAATCCGCAATCGCTCGGATCGCCATCATCGCTCCACCGGTTACGTCTTCCGCTTCAAACAGTTGCAGGTGATAGATGCCACATATAATGAAAGAACCATCGACTACACCTACGATAACCTCAGCAGATTGACACAAGCCGACTATGACAATGGCACAACCGTCTATGACTACGGTTATGACCTAGCCGGGAATCTGGTGGACTTGGACGGTACAACCCGTACTTACAACGCCGCTAACCAGATGACCAATGATGGCACGAACACGCTAACCTACGATGCCAACGGCAACTTAA
The DNA here is from genome assembly GCA_965223785.1 of Phototrophicaceae bacterium. Taxonomy (GTDB): domain Bacteria; phylum Chloroflexota; class Anaerolineae; order Aggregatilineales; family Phototrophicaceae; genus CBDCXN01. The sequence goes on from OZ245017.1 coordinate 5,526,777, forward strand.
CATCCGACGGCACCAACACCTACACCTGGGACCACGCCAACTGCCTAACACAGATCGGCAACACGACCTACACCTACGATGGCCTCGGCAATCGTACTCAGCAAACGACCAATCGTGTTGTGACAGACTATCTGTTGGACTTGCAACCAGGCTTGGTGAAGGTACTCAGGCAGAGTGATGGCACAGCCACTGACCACTTTATCCACGCCCCCCGCGGCATTCATGCCCAATCCGACGGCACCCACTGGCAATACATCACCCAAGATGGCCTCGGCTCCGTCCGCAGCCTCATTGACTCCACCCTCGGCGTGGACACAACCCATAACTACGATCCCTATGGCAACTACATCGGCACCCCACCCACCACCGCCTACTTCGGCTTCACCGGTGAACAAACCGACGCCAATGGCCAACTCTACCTCAGAGCCAGATACTACAATCCAGCCTTGGCTACCTTCTCAAGCCTCGATCCGTTTGAGGGTGTCCATAACCGCCCCATGTCGCTGAATGGGTATAGCTGGGTTGAAGGCAACACGCCCAATATGACTGACCCAAGTGGTAGAATCGCTTTGTTGGCGGCTTTACTCAATGCTGGTCTCTGTCAGCAGCAAGGTTCCGATTTTTGCAGGCAACGGTGTGGAACAGGCTTGTTAAGTTCTTCCTGTATAGCGCTATGTGAACTGATTTCACAACCACCATCACCAACACCAACGCCCACACCCACACCAGTGCCACCGACGCCAACGCCGACACCGCCAACACCCACACCAGTGCCGCCAACTCCAACGCCGACACCACAGCCGCCCACGCTAACTCCAACTATTGTATACTTTGGCGGTAGTGCTTTAGGACCCGACTTAGATACAACAAACATCAATTACAGTGATGAAGTTGTGGGCGAAACTGAATTCTCCTTCATTGAAGGGCAAGCCCCACATCTGTTCGGTGCTGCGGATTATGCAATTCCATATCCCGGAACACCTAATCAGGGTTCTAATGGTGAAGTGGGTAAAGAGCTTCAGGCATTAAATGCTACGAATCAAGTACTTGCGGGTGCTGATGTTATATCGCTAGGATATAGTGCAGGCGCAGATGCTGCTTTGATTTTTACATACCGATATAGAAACATATACAATATGGTTGGTGTCGGTATTCTAGGTGGAACTCTTGATGGTGGAATACGAAACAACGATGGGACAATCCCGGTCAATGACCTTTATCCTCAGTTTGAAGGAACAAACATAGACTGGCAATCAATGGTGCAAGGCTTGCTTGCCAATCAAATAAGGGTTTACATACTTGATGATAATGTTGTTGCTCCTGACTTTTCCACCTTTGTCGCAGCTCAACAGGGAAATCAATATCTGTGCCACGATAATCAGCCAGCATTGTTACACTTTCTACCAATGAATAGTGGCACAAATAGCACAAACAGAGATGCCAGTGTTCCAGCCAATGCACTAGCGTTTTTAAGGGATGGTGATCGCTCTCGTTGCTCATAAAAGTATGTTCGCTGTTCTACATGTAAGTCAAATTGACTAACACATATGGCTCACATGCTGATACTTCAAATTCAGCATGTGAGCCATCCTTGATTCTTCGAATAAAGTGCAAATTCGTTTACAATTTCCGAAAACAATCAAAGGATAGTATAGATGCAAAAGATTCGTATTGTACTCCTAACAACCCTGCTCTCAACAATAATTTTCTCACTTTCAAACTCTATATCTACTCAATCTGAAACACTTACATTGAACACAGATTCGAACTGCATTGTTTCTTTTGAGCGATTCGCACACAGTGGTCCCAGAAATGAAGATGTCCCTCTTATGTTACCCAATGATTCTTGGGTAGTTGATAACACATTCTTGGCCTACTTAGATGAAAACAACCTTGAGTTGCCTGAGTTAAGCTATGCTCATTTTTCACATATCAATCAAGAATTGTGGTTGCTTGCTGGGAGTGGGATCCAAAGCTCTTGGATAGCATATATTCCTGAATCTGGAACTTTCAGCAATATCCCTGCCACTTTAGACTATAGCGATAGACTGATGATGGTATCTGAGGTATATAGTGGTGATACTGATGGAAATATCTGGGGTATCATGCGACCCTTTGCCGGGAGTGGAAGTATCTCCGGTCAGAACACAGAATTTACATACCCGTTGTTAGCTAAGTTGGACAACGATAGTCTTCAATTTGAACCAGTTACTAACGCTCTTGCCATAGCCGAATCAGAAAGCGTAGTTGTCCAGTTTGATGGAGCAGATACCTTCTGGCTATTAGTGGCAAATGATGGCATTTATTCATTTAGTGCATCATCAGAACAGATTACAAGAGTTGTTGAAATTCCAAATCTACGCCCACCAATATATGCAGCAATGGGACACGATAGAACGCTATATTTTCAGATTCTTCAAGAGGGGCTTTTCCGAGTTGTTACAGAAGAAAATGGTCTTGTTGAATTGGGTCAACCTGAAAATAGTTGGCCAGTAAACAGAGGTATATGGGTTGATCGTGCAAACAATGTATGGCTAGGGTCAGTTGGCTACAGAACACCTAACGGTGATTGGAATTTAATTCATTCCGATGTCGAAGGTTATAGTGAAAGAACAATGGAATATATATGGGCAAGCCCTTCACCAGTATTAGAAAGTTCTGACAACAGAATATGGTTCACAAACTGGTGGGATGGCGGTATCTATTATCTTGGTACAGCATGGTATGCTCCATCCATAGGGCAAGGGTGTATGTTTACGAATTTGTTTGCTTCGCTGGTGGAAGATTCTAATCAACAGTTGTGGATGGTTGCCGGTGGTATTCTCTATACCGCCCACCTGAGTGATTTATAGGCTCAATATTCTGAATTCTACTTCCTTTGCGTTCCCTAAGCAGCAGTACCCCAATTTCTGCTGCTTTTGTTTTCCACCTTCAAATATCAGTTCATGACACTTAGTTATGAATCGCACCCAGTCATAATCCACCCCATCGTGGAATTAGTTACACCCCCTGAATTTTGGTCGCTCAAGCCTTCCAAACATCCTCAAAATGACCGAAAATAGCTGAGTGAAATTCCTCGAATACGCAACCATTTAACATTCCAGAAAACAGAAAGAAATGACAATGAATGACTGAACACTAAACCTTCTTTGCAAACGGTTTGAGATGAGATGAGCAAGAAAAGCAAAAAGCATGGGCTGTCACCCCGGAGCGCGTCCGCTTTCAAACATAGAACACACGTTCTGCGATATGTTCTCCCAAATCAACTTTTCTCAGCTAAACTGAAACTAATCACACGAAGGTTAGACCTATATGAACCTGTTACTGACCAACCCACCCGACCCCTATTTTGCCGCAAATTGCTGCCGATTCTCCGCCAGTTCCCGCCGTTTTTCCCGAGTTGTCCGCCTGGTCTCTCGTATTGCCGCCATTTTTTCTTCTTCTGCGGCGGCAACAAGTATAAGGTGATGCTTTTGCCTACAATCGCCTATATGTGTTAACATAGGACGATAACGGCAACTTAACAATTGAAACCTACAGCTACGACGATCAACGCCGCCTGACCTCTGTCGGCTTCGACACCAACGGCGACGGCACCGTGGACGAAACCGTCAGCTACGCCTACGACGCCGGCGGACTGCGCACCCAGATAACGCTCCCCGGCAGCAAGACCATCGCCTACAGCTACGACGAGGTCGGCCGCCTGATCGGTCTGACCGCCTGGGACGACCAACACAGCGACTTCCACTACGACAAAGTCGGACGCCATGTGGCCACCCAGCGCCCCAATGGCCTCCTCAGCGATTACGCCTACAACCCCGCCGGCCACCTGCGCCGAGTTCGCCATCGTGCAGGCAGCAGCCTACGGGGCCAGTTCAACTACACCGTCGATGGTCGTGGCAATCGTACCCAGGCGGTGGAGAAGGTGGCAAAGACAACCACCATTCCCACGAGCGGGGGAACCTATAACCGTGATAACACCACCGGCAGTCCACCGCCCGTAGAATTCTTGCCCGACAATACCAGCACTTACTGGGAAAATGACGGGTCAGACTTCCGCAAAACGTCGAAGTTTAGCAGCAGGATGAAGCTCAACTTCGCGGCTGAAGAAGCCAATCTGACGATTGGGGTCGGCCAAGATCATGGGCTGTTTGACATCTACATCAACGGTTGGCTCTGGCGCCGCTTCGATGGCTATGAAGACACCACGGATCCCGATGCCACCAAGGTCATCCATCTACCAGAGATCAAATCGATTGACCCGCCGACAACCAACTATGGCACCGTAGAGATCCGGGTTCGATCTGACAAGAATGCCAATAGCAACGGGCGGGTCTTCCGCTTCAGCAAAGTTGAACTGATCCAGACCAGCTATGACGAACACAGCATTGCCTACACCTATGATGGGTTGTCGCGTTTGCAGCAAGCTAATTACGGTAGTGGCAAACGGGTCTATGACTTTGACTACGACCTGGCGGGCAATAGGCTGGCGGAGTTGTTGTCGGGCACCGAGGTGACCGATGCCAATCACTACTTTGGCTATGATGCCGCCAATCGTATGATCGCGGAGGGCGATACCCTCAATGGCAACGGCGATGTCATCGCTGACTTCACTTACGAGTACAATCTGAACGGCAACCTCATCTACAAGAAGAACACCGTTCCGGCTACACTCGAAAGTTATGCCTGGGACTACGCCAACCGGATGCTGTCGGTTGATAATGGCACACTGGCTGAGAAGGTCAGTTATGCCTACGATGGTCTGGGCAACCGGGTCTCCATGTCGGTTGGTACCACCAGTCCGACTGTGACGGACTACTTGTTGGATGTGCAACCTGGTTTGGTCAAGGTGCTAGCACAGACCACTGGCGCGACTACGGATCGGTTTGTCCACAGTCCGCGTGGGATCCATGCCATGCAAGACAATGCCAGTGACTGGCGTTACATGACCCAGGATGGTCTGGGCAGTGTCCGAAGTGAGATCGATGAAGTTCTGATGGTCGGTGCCGCTCAGCACTATGCACCCTATGGCGAGCCATTCGGCACCGTCGGCAACTTCAATACCCCCTTCGCCTTCACTGGGGAGCAGGTGGATTCGACTGGACAGGTGTACTTGCGTGCGCGGTACTACAATCCAAGCATGGGTGTGTTCCCGTCACTTGATCCCTTCGAGGGCACCATGGCTCGCCCCATGTCCCTCAATGCCTACTCCTGGGTTGAAGGCAATGTTCCCAACATGGTAGACCCCAGTGGAATGGAGTGTGAGTCCCTTGAGCAGAAGCTAATGGGGACAAATGGGTACTGGTGCGAGAAACTACAAAACACGTTGCGTTCATCGCTATTTGAAGTACCTTCTTTTGAAGAAGTGTTGTACTGTTACTCATGTGCTATGGATAGCTCCTTGGGTGATAGTCCCGAAGCTTATGAGCAAGGTCTACGTCAAGCAGAGAGCGACGGCATGGCGAATTCCCAGAGGATTCAGTTTGTAATTGATGAGTACCGAAACAACTATGTGTCACCCATATCACTTGGTTCAGACACATACTCTTTCTTCGGAGCTGACGTGAAAGGTTACGCGGAGGGATGGTCAATATCAGGTAATGCCGTTATCTTTGGGGGACAAATTGGTATAGAAACGACATATAACTTTGCCACTTTTCAGCGAATGAACTTCCGATATGAGGGTTATTCCACCCCGTTTAACACTGGCTCTAAAGTCAAAGGGGGTGGCGGTCTATACAATTATGCCGCATACATATCTGGTTTCACCCCACAACGGTGTAAAAGCGGAAGCAGTTACGCAGATGAGTACGCCCACTTCTATAACCAATATCGCGGAAGATTCATTATTGAAAACTTCGGAGGAGGATTTGGAGCAGGAGGAGGATACTTTGAATTTGGTTCTCCCGATGAGTCAATTACTGGTGCTGGTGTTAATGTGTCAATAGGGACTGGTATTGATATTGGCGCTTCATGGGTGTGGTATCGTTTCCTAAGTGGCAGAAAGTCATATATCAACCCGATAACTGGTAAGGTAAATGTAGAAGAGTTGAGCAATGACATTCTGAATGGGGATGGAAGCGTGATTGACTTGACTGAGTATTCCATAGCGGGTGCTGTTCTTAGAGATTTTAGAGCTGAAGCAGCATTTGCCGCCGAAACACTTGCATTAGCTTATAATAGCTCGTCAGCAGCACAACCGTGTTCTTGTTGATGCACTTTAACTGATAATGTAAAATGTGTTACATCGTTGTCGGATGAAAAGGCATAAGGGGTATCCTTGCCTTGGATACCCCTTAATTGCTAAGCTGGAGGCCAAGCTCGTTCATGGACGGTTCAGACGGTTTGATGCGGTTAGTTGGCGGTGGTATCTTTATAGCGTTTGGTATCATGACGATTATGCGCCGAGAGATGGAAATTGGCATTGGTGGTAGATTCGGTACATCATCACTTTTTACGGTGAATGTTACAGGTCGTGGGGCGATTTTCCTTGGAATAACTCAAATACTAGGTGGTGCAATCTTCGGTGCATCGTTCATCTTTTATTGGCTAGGAGAGTTACTCTCATCTGATTTGCTCTTCTCTCTACCATCAGTAGGCATAGTAATATCATTTTTGGGAATTATCATCAGCCCATTGCTCTCAAGCAATCCTGAAGAATTACATTTCCGAAATGGAAAATCGCATCCTCTAATTCAAATTAATGAATCGGAGGATGAAGCAATGGTAATGATTGATAAAGCTCCGACTAATGATAGTGATAACGAAATGCAATAGCTCTACCATGACTAATTGCATTTCATGAAGGAGTGAACGCGGGAGCGCGTCTACTTTCAAACATAGAACACACGTTCTGCGATATGTTCTCCCAAACCACCGTTTTTCAGCTAAACTGAAACTAAGCACACGAAGGTTGAACCTATATGAGCCTGTTATTGACCAACCCACCCGACCCCTATTTTGCAGCAAATTGCTGCCGATTCTCCGCCAGTTCCCGCCGTTTTTCCCGAGTTGTCCGCCTGGTCTCTCGTATTGCCGCCATTTTTTCTTCTTCTGCGGCGGCAACAAGTATAAGGTGATGCTTTTGCCTACAATCGCCTATATGTGTTAACATAGGACGATAACGGCAACTTAACAATTGAAACCTACAGCTACGACGATCAACGCCGCCTGACCCGTGTCGGCTTCGACACCAACGGCGACGGCACCATCAATGAAACCGTCAGCTACGCCTACGACGCCGGCGGCAATCGCACCCAGATGACGCTTCCCGGCAGCAAGACCATCACCTACAGCTACGACGAGGTCGGACGCCTGGTCGGTCTGACCGCCTGGGGCAACCAACACAGCGACTTCCACTACGACAAAGCTGGCCGCCATGTGGGTACCCAGCGACCCAATGGCCTCCTCAGCGATTACGCCTATGATCCGGCCAGTCGTTTGCGCCGAGTTCGCCACCGTGCAGGCAGCAGCCTACGGGGCCAATTCAACTACACCGTCGATGGACGCGGCAACCGCACTCGTGCCTATGAAAGAGTCGCCCAGTCCACCACCGTCACCAATACACTGACTAAAACAGACACCGCCGTCACCTTCACCAGAGGCACCTGGACCGACGACGGCGCATACAAGAAAACCACCCAGTTCAGCGGCCGCATGCAGATCGCCTACACCGGCGACGAAGCGTTGTTAACAGTGGGTGTGGGACCAGACCATGGCATAATCGACATCAGCATCAACGACAACTACTGGCGCCGCTTCGATGCCTACGCCACCACCCCAGCCGAACGCGTGATCCATCTCCCACAAGTCCCAACCCCACCAGGCGAGACAACCGGCACCCTGGAGATTCGCAACCACTCAGACCGCCATCGTCGCTCCACCGGCCATGTCTTCCGCTTCAAACAACTGGCCGTCATCGACACCACCTACGCCGACACCACCATTGACTACACCTACGACGCCCTCAGCCGACTGCAACAAGCCAACTACAACACAGGCCAGCGCATCTATGACTACAACTTTGACCTGGCTGGCAATCGCATCCAAGAAGCCCTGAGCGGAACAAGCGTCACTGCCAAAACCACCGACTACACCTACAACACCGCCAACCAACTGACCAACGATGGCGCCCACACACTCACCTACGACCCCAACGGCAACCTCATGTCGGACGGCACCAACACTTACACCTGGGACCGTGCCAACCGGATGCTCATCGCACCCAACAACACATCCTACAAGTATGATGGCTTGGGCAACCGCATCAGCCAGTCCATCGGCACAACCGCAACAAACTACCTCCTCGACCTCCAACCCGGCCTGACCAAAGTCATCGCTGCAACCACCGAAACCAACACCAACCACTACATCCACGCTCCCCAAGGCTCGAATGTGCCCGGCATCCACGCGATGCAGACCAACGCAGGCGAGTGGTCGTACATGGCACAAGATGGCCTCGGCTCTGTCCGCAGCCTCATCAACAGCACCCTCGGCGTAGACACCACCCAATCCTATAACCCCTACGGCGTCCCAGACGGCAACTATGGCACTGGCTTCGCCTTCACTGGCGAACAAACAGATGCCAATGGCCAACTCTACCTCAGAGCCAGATACTACAATCCGGGTTTGGGTGTGTTCCCGTCACTTGACCCGTTTGAGGGGTCGATGGGGCGCCCGATGTCCCTCAATGGCTATTCCTGGGTTGAAGGCAATGTTCTGAACAAAACGGATCCGAGCGGGATGCAGCCTATTACGCCCGAGGAGATGCAACGCATCTTCCAAGAAGCAGAGCGCCTTGCGATGGAACTTGCTCGAGGCAGCGGCGGCGTCATAACGGAGCAAATCTTGCGACAGGCACTCCGGCAGGCTCTGGCACAATATGGTCATCTGACCTCACCCCAGTTAGAAGGACAGGCAGTCCAGCACCTGACGTCAACAGCGGTTCTGGCTCGCTTCGGGGCGGCTGGTTTAATCACCTCGGCTTTGATCCCAACGACACGAGACGGCCGTATCTGTAATGCGTATAACCGAACGATCACCAACAACTGCCTGCCCGATCTGTCACGCTATTGGGCCCTGAACTACGAGCCTCAATATCAGATTCAAACCGGAGTGCAGTCGATCATTACCGATACGGAATGTTTGATCATATCGTCACCCCAGACGAGCCCGGCAACTGCGTCGGTCCGTAGTCAGACGCAAACCCAAAAACGCCGTTATCCTGGAGGATGTAAGTCAATGCAGAATCAGACGCAAATCGGAAGTCAAGCACACGACATGATTCAGGCTTGGTTTACAGCCAACCATCCAGATAGTCGGGCAGAGTACCCTATCCCAAATGCAGGTATAGGGGGAAATGTTGGCTTTGCTGATTTGGTGCTGTTCAATGAAAGTAGTTACCTTGGCGTTAGTGAGTTGTTCAGTGGCATCTATGAGATCAAATCCAGTAATATTCTGGGGAGACCTGCTGATCTGGAGGCTGCCAGGCAACAACGAGATCGTTATGTCACTCATTTCAGCAAAAGCAACATGGGAGGGCAAGCCAGACCTGGCATCTACTGGGAGCCGTCTCAACAACGGATCGGTGATTGGCCTGATCACCCCGATCAGGAGTTGGTGGTGAGTTCGTACTACCAAACATGGCCTGACTCGAATGGCCTCGTCTTTTATTGGTGTCGCAATAAGCGTTAGAGGTCGGATGATCAACCCTAAATCACGGAGTTGCCGATAGGTAAGGAGGAAGAGTTGAAAGTCGAAAGCAAGTGGGAATGGTTCTATCAGATGGTTGAAGCGGAAATCGAACCTGCGTTTGACGACTTTGGCTTCCATCGTCTGACAGGACGAGGGTATGAAGAAGGCGAAAACAAGGAGTGGATGACTGTACTATTCTATGAGAACACAGCAACTAGCACGCGGGCAACTATAGACATAAGACATTACCGTGAGCTGTATGGTGATGATCCAAAGGTCTACTATTATGTGGTTAGAATTGGGATCGGTCGTATAGACCTCAAGCGCTTCCTGTATCCAACCATAACTGAAGATACGGACGATCCAAAATTGTGGGATGGCTGGAAGTGTTACACCCAAGAGGAGGTTCCTGAGATATTGAAGGAACTCGCGGAAGGTCTCAGAATTTATCTTAGCCAGTAGGGTCAATTGACCCCTTAGCCCTTAGCAGATGGGCTTTAATCAGAAGTCCATCTGCTTTCATCCTTAGAGATGGGACCAATGCATTAACGGCAACCTGACGCGCTACGAATACGACGGGCGCAATCGCCGCACCAAGCGGACCAATCCACTCGCCACTGCCTGGTCGACAGCTTACACTGACCTCAGCAACGGCGGCACGCAGACCACCCAGACCTATCCGGGACTGGGGTCAGGCGGCAGCTACGATGTCACCCGCGAGTTTGACCGGCTGGGCCGGCTGAACAGCATCGACTACAACAGCACGACCACACCGGACGTGGCCTTCAGCTACGACATCGCCGGCAATCGCACCCAGATGACGGAGCGCACGGGCACGACGGACAACCGTATCACCCACTTTGGCTACGACGCTGCCCGTCGCCTGACCTCTGTCGGCTTCGACAGCAACGGCGACGGCACCGTGGACGAAACCGTCAGCTATGCCTACGACGCCGGTGGCAATCGCACCCAGATGACGCTCCCCGGCAGCAAGACCATCACCTACAGCTACGACGAGGTCGGACGCCTGATCGGTCTGCGGGATTGGGACGATCAGCCCAGCGACTTCCACTACGACGAAGTCGGCCGCCATATGGCCACCCAGCGCCCCAATGGCCTGTCGAGTGACTACGCCTACAACCCCACCGGCCACCTGCGCCGAGTTCGCCATCGTGCAGGCAGCAGCTTACGCGGGCAGTTCAACTACACCGTCGATGGACGCGGCAATCGCACCCGTGCCTTTGAGCGCCTAGCCACTGCCACCACCGTCACCAATACACTGACTAAAACAGACACCGCCGTCACCTTCACCAGAGGCACTTGGACCGACGTCGGCGACTTCAAGCAGACGGCACAGTTCGGCAGCCAGATGCGAATCGCCTACACCAGCGACGAGGCCCTCCTCACCATCGGCACCGGCCCAGACCACGGACAGTTCGATCTCTACATCAACGACAACTACTGGCACAGTTTCAACACCTACACCGCCCAACCCGGCGAGCAGGTCATCCATCTGCCCAAGGTGGTCAAGCCAGACGACGCAACCACCGGCACGCTCAGCATCAAGGTGCGTTCGGACAAGCATTTCCGCTCCACTGGCCGCGTCTTCCGCTTCAAACAGTTGCAGGTGATAGATGCCACATATAATGAAAGAACCATCGACTATACGTATGATGGTTTGTCCCGCCTACAACAAGCCGACTACAACACAGGCGAGCGCATCTATGACTACAACTTTGACCTGGCTGGCAATCGCATCCAAGAAGCCCTGAGCGGAACTGGCGTCACTGCCAAAACCACCAACTACACCTACAACGCCACCAACCAACTCACCAACGACGGCACCCACACACTCACCTACGACCCCAACGGCAACCTCACCAACGACGGCACCAACACCTACACCTGGGACCACGCCAACTGCCTAACACAGATCGGCAACACGACCTACACCTACGATGGCCTCGGCAATCGTACTCAGCAAACGACCAATCGTGTTGTGACAGACTATCTGTTGGACTTGCAACCAGGCTTGGTGAAGGTACTCAGGCAGAGTGATGGCACAGCCACTGACCACTTTATCCACGCCCCCCGCGGCATCCACAGCATGGAGAACACCTCCGGTGATTGGACTTATGCGGTTCAGGATGGCTTGGGCAGTGTACGTGGCTTGATTGACACAGCGTTAGGCGTCAATGGAACTCACACTTATGATCCCTACGGCAACTACATCGGTACTGCACCCACCACCGCCTACTTCGGCTTCACCGGAGAACAGACCGATCCCAACGATCTGCTGTTCTTACGTGCGCGGTACTACGATCCAAGCAGCGGTGTGTTCCAAAGTCTCGATCCCTTTGAAGGCTTCATGAGAATTCCCATGAGTCTGAATGGATATAGTTGGGTTGAAGGCAATACACCCAATATGGTTGACCCAAGTGGTAGAACTGCTGCGTTGGCAAGTATGCTCAATGCTGGTCTATGTCAGCAGCAACCTCCCAATCCAACGCCAACACCCACTGAGTGTGGTTGTGGGAATTGTGATGCTTGTGCTGGTGAGGCTTATATTCTTTGTCATCGACTTTGTGGAACCCCAACCCCTCCGCCAACACCAGCAGGGAATCCTTGTGCAAGTCTAGGCGAAGCTGAAAAATTGCAGGTTTTAGCTACTTTCACTGGTACATCTAACCTAGACCCTAGCAACTATTTCTGGTGGGATGGTTCAATCCCTAACGTCAAAATCACCTACTATGGCAGTCGTGCTTTAAGGTCACAGGGCGTGACGCAACCTTCACAACTACCAGCAGAAGAGGCATGGGCGGTTTGTTGTGGACAGGGTGCAGTCTCAATCGGCGGTAGTAGCTATCGTTGCAATTTGAATGATGCTGATAGAAGAACCATCTGCGAAAGCTCTGCAAATGCCAATACTCTTGCAGGTAGGCAAGATATATGGGTTTCATCAGGCAGATGTGGCGCACATCCGCTTCTGCCAAATGAAACCTGTGCTGCGCCGGGACAAACAGGAGCAGTTCTTGCTGACCCTGCAAGGGCGGGTATCGCAGGTGCTAGTGGTGAGTTTATCGGAAGAATGTTTGCCTATGTGATTCCATCAGATGGTAATTCCGCTAATGGTGTACCATTGTATTTGAATGATGCGGGTGCTGGTGTAGAGTTCCTTCCACGCCAGATAGACATATATGCTGGTGTTCTGAATCAGGATAGTACAGTTGCGGATGGTGTGAATCTGAATTTGTATAATACCGAAGGGAATACGGTTTGTCTCTTGGCAAGCCAGCAGGTACTGGGTAACTATAGCCCGCCTCAGTAAATCAACAACGGACATGGGGGCAAGGAAAAGCCCCCATGTCTCTAGTTAAGGAGATGAATATGTTCAGAAACTTTGTGATGGTTGCTCTGATATTCCTGTTTTCTACGTCTTTCTTGTTGCAGGCTGAAGAAGACGAAGATATAGGAGCAATTCTGCAAGACAGTCTAATAATCAGTGATACCTGTACCGATTCTCCCTGCCTTTTTGGACAATCCCTACAAGGAATGAGCTATAACCAAGTGCATCAATTAATAAGTGTGTCGGATATGAGAGACAACTTGGTTCTGATTGATTCACCAATGGGAACTATCTATTGGTTATGGTCTTCTGAAATTGCACCTGTATTGGGAGTACCAGCCTATTCTGAAATACTGACAGAAGATGAATACAATCATATCAACGAATTCAATGGCTTCAACAGTATCAGTTTTCATAATGGATTGGCTTCTAGTGTAGGGCTTGGATTTGAAACTCAATTGTCTGTTTTAGTGGAAATATATGGTGAACCAGTCATGGTAGACCCATTATCCTATAACCGATTTGGAGATTTGACCTTTCAAATATTCTTTCCGAATATAGAAGGATATTTTACGGCATACACACAATGCGATAATCCTGAGTTAGTTGCTTCAACTAGAATACTGAGATATACATCAACAGTTGATGACCCGTTCATTTCAGATGAAGTCGTTGAGTGGCAAGGTTACACAGATGAATTGCCTGATTGCACAACCTTCCAACCTTAACCCATATTTGGGGTATGGTCACTTGAGTTTCTACATATAGAAAGCGTCTGAAAAGACGTTTTTTCGGACGCTAAGTTCTTGACTTCGCCCCTCTGATTTTTGCTACGATGTAGACATCAATCGGACGAACAGTCAAGACGTAACAATCCAAATCACAACACCAGACGCGCTCTCAAATTGGGAGGGAGCACGTCTACTTTCAAACGCTGAACACACGTTCTGCGACACGTTCTCCCAAACCAACTCCTTTTCAGCTACACTGAAATTGAGTACACGAAGGCTGAACCTGCATGAAACTGCTCTTGACCAACCCACCCGACCCCTATTTTGCAGCAAATTGCTGCCGGTTCTCCGCCATTTCCCGCCGTTTTTCCCGAGTTGTCCGCCTGGTCTCCAGTATTGCCGCCATTTTTTTGTTGCGTGGCGGCGGCAACAAGTATAAGGTGATGCTTTTGCCTACAATCGCCTATATGTGTTAACATAGGACGATAACGGCAACTTAACAACTGAAACCTACAGCTACGACGCCAACGGCCACCTGATCGGTCTGCGGGATTGGGACGACCAGCCCAGCGACTTCCACTACGACGGCGTCGGACGCCATGTGGCCACCCAGCGCCCCAATGGCCTGTCGAGTGATTACGCCTATGATCCGGCCAGTCGTTTGCGCCGAGTTCGCCATCGTGCAGGCAGCAGCCTACGGGGCCAGTTCAACTACACCGTCGATGGACGCGGCAACCGCACCCGTGCCTATGAAAGAGTCGCCCAGTCCACCACCGTCACCAATACACTGACTAAAACAGACACCGCCGTCACCTTTACCAGAGGCACTTGGACCGATGCTGGCGACTTCAAGCAGACGGCACAGTTCAGTGGCCGCATGCAGATCGCCTACACCGGCGACGAGGGCCTCCTCACCATCGGCACCGGCCCCGATCACGGACAGTTCGATCTCTACATCAATGGCCGCTACTGGCGCCGCTTCAACACCTACACCGCCCAACCCGGTGAGCGCGTCCTCCACATCCCAGCAGTCCCGACGCCAACAGGCGAGACATTCGGCAAGCTCAGCATCAAGGTGCGCTCGGACAAGCATTTCCGCTCCACCGGCCACGTCTTCCGCTTCAAACAACTGGCCGTCATCGACACCACCTACACCGATACCACCATCGACTACACCTACGACGCCCTCAGCCGCCTCCAACAAGCCAATTACAACACAGGCCAGCGCATCTATGACTACAACTTCGACCTGGCTGGCAATCGCATCCAAGAAGCCCTGAGCGGAACTGGCGTCACTGCCAAAACCACCAACTACACCTACAATGCTGCCAACCAGATGACCAACGACGGCGCCCCAACTCCGGTTGGGGGGAACACATTCACCTACGACCCCAACGGTGCTAACGAAATACGAATTTGTCCATCAGGTCAGTAGTCGGCGGGTGAGCCAGTCAAACTCTTGCCTGAGCGTTCGGGAGCTACGCCCCTTGACGCGCTTCACCAAGCGATGGATGCCAAACTGGGGGCAACCTCGCATAGCACATGAACAGGGTCGGCCATCACTTCAAGTTCTGGGGCTTCACAGTACAATTCATCAGGCACCTCTTGAATGATCTCTTTCAATCGTGTGTCCACACCACCCACCAAGACCTTGCGCCGATATTGAGAACATCAGACCACATGATATTTGCAGGAATGCACGCACGACTTTGGTGTTGCTCTTGGAGAACCGTTTATTTGCCATATAATGCAATTCCCGCTCAAACCAGCGTTTCGTGCCCTATACCCCATCAATCAATCTAGGGGCTTTGGGCGCGGTTCCGGTAACGAGCAAAGCATCCCCTGGATTGAGATGTTCAGTGTTACTACGTTAAGCCGATACACTGGTAGCAATGAAAGCACTAATTTCAAACTGATGCGTATTGGCATAAGATAAGATTTGCAATCGCTGTGTATCCAAATCTTGCCCATCTTGATATATCCTAAGAAAGTCCGTAATTCAGGACAGTATAGCCGATAATACAGTGAGCTAAGGTATTGACATAGATCAGTGAGGCCTGAAGTAGGTGCATTGCCAAAATCGTGATTTCCTGAGCATCGACATCATAGGCGGCAATATCGCCCTGTTTGCTGTAGAAGATGAACCTATTGGCACTATTCCAATGTTCAATGATGTTGAGGCCTTCAAAGATTTCACGTCTCATCATTTCATCATGCAGATAATGACATGGTCTTGATAGCTTGTCCCAGTTCAGAGAACGCTTTGTAGGTTGGATGATGCAGAGTGTTGCGCGTAAAGCGCTTGAGAATCGCTTCCGTCTGAGCGGTGCTTAAACGCAACGCCGTCGTGTATTTGACTATTTCATCTTACTGTCGCCGGACCAGTTTCCAATCAATAGGTGATTTGAGAATGGGAGCGAGTGCAGGATATTTGTGACGATCCGCCTTATGGGGCATTAACTGAAAACCGAGTAAGCGACAAAAAGCAAACGCGACTTCACCCTGCCTATGTGTATCCATATAATTCCGGTCCACTTGCATGTCAGTACAGTGCCGAAGGGCGCCTTTTGGAGGATGAGGGGGCTTTGAGTTGAGAGTAAATACACAGTGACTGATTCGATACATGCCAGTAGACCATCACGCCTGCTTGTCGATAGCGGTGATGCCATGCGCCAAATTGTTTTGAGGCCGATGTACTCCATGTCACAGCATCTCCCCAGATGGTGGAGTCTTTGATAGGGAGGGTTGTATTGACAACATGGACGATAGCTGCCCACAGACCATCGGTACTGATGAAGCGATGACGAACGTACTTGAGATGGTTTTCGCTGATGCGGTGATTGCCGACGTTCATACGACTGAGGCCAGTATTTGTCCCCAAACCATATAACAACAAGAGGCGTCTTTGTAGTTCAGCTTGATTGATGCGGCTGGGTCCTGCCAGGCTCTTAAAGTGTTGGAGGAGGTTGATCCGCAAATCAACTTCTTTTTTGAAGTGATTACCCTGGGTTTTCGCAAATCGTGAAATTCGACGCAAGATTAGCAAAATTAGCAAGATTTAACCGGATCTTATTGTTACTTAGGCGTCAGGAATTTGGGCGTTTCCCCTGGTGTAGGGGAGTTCTGAAATGCGCCCCGTTTGATGACGGCTTGGCGCCCGCCAAAGGCTTCGATTTTGGCCGCTTGATGGGCCTTTGCTTGTTGATCGACAAATTCAGGATCAAGGATGTTGCGGAGTTTGGTTTCGTATTCTTGGACAAGCTGCTCATTCTGGTTGTTGGCTGCCATGTCATTCAACTCTTGCGGATCGTTCGTCAGGTCGAATAGCTGCGGTGTGTTGTCCACATGATAGATGAACTTATAGCGCATATCGCGGATCATAAAGGTGGCATTTTTGGCTCCGACAGCATGATATTCACTGAACACGATCCGGTCTTGATCTTCCATCTCGGCAATTGACCATAAGGATTCGCCGGGTAGGTCATAGTCGGTTTCATCGTAATCTGCCCCGACACTCTCAATTACCGTCTGGAAGGTATCGAGCAACGAAACAGGCGTCTTGACTGTGTTACCAGCCGGAACATCAGGCCCTCTGATAATCAGGGGAACTCGGCTTGATTCTTCATACATCGAGAACTTGCCGAAGACACCGCGGCCACCCAGATGCTCACCGTGATCGGAGGTATAGACAATGCGGGTATTCTGGCTCAAACCACTGGCATCCAGCATATCCAACACCTTGCCAATCTGGGCATCCAGAAAGGAACACATGCCATAGTAAGCATTGTTCATGCGGCGAATTGTTTCTTCACTGAAGGGTGTATCAAAGCTGAAATAGCGACGCATGTAATCCATCGCCGGGTGCTGGGGCCAGTCATCAGGATGCCATTGTGGAGGCAGTGGTAACTCGTCTGGGTCATAGAGATTATAGTAGGCTTCTGGTGCTATGTAGGGCGGATGTGGATTCACAAATGAGGCAAACAAAACCCAAGGCTTTTCGTCGTCTTTGTGGGATTCGAGCCACTCACAGGTTGTTTTGGCGATTTGTCTATCGTATTGTAAGTAGGTCGAATCACCCGATCCTGCTTCTTCAATTCCGGGGCGGGCATTGCGGAAGGGGGGGTTATCTCGAACACAGGATAATAGGTCACCAAGGCCCTCAACGACATACATCGCTTCGTGGGATTGATCAAAACCACAATCGTCTTCCGCCTTGCGAAAATGCAGTTTGCCAATTGAATCGACTCGATAGCCCTGTTCTTTCAGCCGATGTCCCCAGCCCTTGACGCGGCCATCATAAGGTGAGCCATTATCCCAATACCCCATCTGATGCACATACTGCCCTGTGGCGATGGCTGCTCGTGCGGGTACACAGATAGGCGATGGCGTATAGGCACAATCGAACTGGGTTCCCTCAGCAGCCAGTTGATCGAGCCGGGGTGTTTGTACGGCATCATGACCATAACAACCCGTAATGGCTGCGTTGTGTTGGTCGGAGATAATGTACAGTAGGTTCATTGGTTCCATATGGCACGCCCCTCAGTTGATGATCGAATTAGTCGGAGCTTATTTTATCGTGCTGCCCAGGTTATGGGCAAAATCGTAACTTCGTGCTTGTTGCCGCCGCCGCACAACAAAAAAACGGCGGCGGCACAACTTTTTTTGCTGCAATTGCGACAATTTTCCCAGAGGGATACTTGTTTGTAAAGCAGTGTTGATAGGATAGTACAGATTCGATCATTTTGAAGAACATACATTCTGTATTTTGACACAGAGGGCAGGTGACAGCCGACAGGAGTGGAGAGCGAGCGTAACGGTGGCATGGATGGCTGCTGCACAACAAAAAATGGCAGTCAAAACGGTCTCCAAGTGGGTTGGTGTGCTTTCCATGATCGCATTCCTTGGTATGAGAGATAGGGGCCGCGATTTGACTCGCGGCCTTTGTTTATTGGATGCAAGTAAGTTTTGACTAGATCATGCGGTTATTGCCGTGATTTTGGCGTCAAGCTCTTTGATGGCCTCTACGAGAACGGGGATCATGCTGCCATAGTCCACGCATTTTTGCCCTTCGTCGTCTTCTGAAACGGCATCTGGCAGGGCTTGTTGCACCTCCTGAGCGATAAAGCCCGTTTCCGGAGATGATGTAGCATTCCGAGTATAGGTACGCCCACGAAGCTGTGAAACCAACTGCAATGGTGTCCTGATGTCCTGGATATTAGACTTTAGACTTTCATCCGATTGTCGACGGAAAGACGCTGCCGTGCAACTTCCGGTCATACGACTATTCCCAGTTACTTGGAATCGTAAGCCACGACCACTATCTGCACCAACATGTACGAGCTTACCATCTCCATAGTTGAGATGGAGAGTATGGGTGGATCGAATATCCGTACCTGAGCCACTAGTATATATATTAATGGATTTGCCCGCACTGCCAATGCGCACAGAGCCTCTCACATCCAGCTTTTGGGTAGGGGACGATGTGCCAATGCCAATGTTGCCACTGCTGTAATGTAGATCGTTGCCTGTTTTGGCCCAGGGGGAGGGTGCAGGTAGGGCGATTGTCCCCCAGCTTCCATCGTCTCTCAGATAGCGACCTGTTGCATTGCCTGGATTAGGCACGAGTCCGTTTGCTGTCGTCGTGAACGTGGGGATTGTTGGTGCTGCCCAGGTGCCATCGTCTTTGAGGAAGCGGCCGGATGTGGTCGTTGGGGCGGGAACTAGCCCATTCACGGTTAGGGTGAAGGTCTGGGCTGACAGTTGACCGTCGACAGTTACATTGCCACTGGCACGGACATTGCCTGATACGTCGAGCTTCACACTTGGGTTCGTTGTCCCAATGCCGACATTGCCATTGGAATAGTGCAGGTTGCTGCCACTTTGCGACCAAAGTGATGGTGGGGGTGTAGGAACGGTTGCCCAGGTACCATTGTCCTTCAGATAGCGGCCTGTGCTCCCTCCTGGACTTGGGACTAGCCCGGCTGTTTGGGTTGTAAATGTTGGTGGTGGAGGTACTGGAACGGTGGCCCAGGTGCCATCGTCTTTGAGGAAGCGGCCGGATGTGGTCGTTGGGGCAGGAACTAGCCCATTCACGGTTAGGGTGAAGGTCTGGGCTGACAGTTGACCGTCGACAGTTACATTGCCACTGGCACGGACATTGCCTGATACGTCGAGCTTCACACTTGGGTTCGTTGTCCCAATGCCGACATTGCCATTGGAATAGTGCAGGTTGCTGCCACTTTGCGACCAAAGTGATGGTGGGGGTGTAGGAACGGTTGCCCAGGTACCATTGTCCTTCAGATAGCGGCCTGTGCTCCCTCCTGGACTTGGGACTAGCCCGGCTGTTTGGGTTGTAAATGTTGGTGGTGGAGGTACTGGAACGGTGGCCCAGGTGCCATCGTCTTTGAGGAAGCGGCCGGATGTGGTCGTTGGGGCAGGAACTAGCCCATTCACGGTTAGGGTGAAGGTCTGGGCTGACAGTTGACCATCGACAGTTACATTGCCACTGGCATGGATGTTGCCAGCGACATCAAGCTTCTCGTTCGGTGTTCCGCCGATGCCGACGTTGCCAGCGTTATAGGTAATGTCATCCCCATTTTGTGACCAGAGGGGTTGCCCGCCATTGGTGGATGGGACTTCTACCCAAGTGCCGTTGTCTTGGAGGAAACGTCCGGTTGTTGTGCCTGGTTTGGGTACGAGACCGTCTTCAGTTGGCGTGAAGGTTGGTCCGCTCAAGGTGCCATCAATCCTCACATCGCCTTTGACTTCGATGTCTTCTGTGAATTCTGCGTCGCCATCAATATAGATATCCCCTTCAACATGCAAGTCTTCTTTAGGGTTATCTGTACCAATGCCGACCTTGCCTGTGTCATAGTGAATGCCACGACGATTGGTTGACCATGTCATTTGCTTGTTCTCCTGTTTACTCTTAGTCGTGCTTTGGCTCTATGGCACCCTGGCTGTCGTCAGTCATCGGCTGCCAGTTGGGGATGGGCAGCATCTGAATAACCGACTTGACAAGGGTGGCTTGGCCTAATTGTTCGGGTTGGGTCTGGATGTTCAATTGCATGCCATAGCGCTGCTGGAGTTGTTCGAGCTGCGTTTGGAAGCCCGTCATGCGTTCTTGCAAGGTGAGATGATTCGTGTCCATGTTGGTGTTGTCCTTTCACTATTCCAGTGGGTTACAAACTGATCAGTAAACCCAGATTAGCACATATTTTCTACTTTGTGAGAACATATGTTCTCTATTATGGAAATTGGCAGAGGAGAAAGCCGAACCGGAGGTTCACACCTGCTATCTAGGGTGCTGGCGGTTGCCAGCATTGAGATTGAACTTTCAGTCTACCTGTTCATCAAGTAGCAGCCGGCAACACGGTCTGTCATGATGGTGTGCCATCTAATTGTGCGAATGCATAAGGGTGTAGCTTGATAGTGAGGGTGCCATCGGATTGTAAAGTCTGAGTGGGTTGATTGTTAAATATCATTGGATTTTTCATAGCCTGCATTACATTGTCGGCATGAAGTTGTTTGTGTTCGACTGGGCCGGAGAAACCAGCAACTGCGACAGTTTGCGATTGCGCTGTGTAGTTGGCCAGCAAGACGCGCTGTTTGCCATTGTTACGAAGTGCAAGGCCATCTACAGTTAAGGGGAAGGCACTTGTGGAATGCACCACTTCCCCTCCAAACGTGCCAACAGACTGGAAGACATGCCACATGGGATAAACTGCATCCGGGATATCGATGAACTTTTCAGGAAGAGGAGAGCCTGTTTGTGTCGCCATGACACCACGCCAGCCTGTTGTTTCGTGAAAGGTCATGCTCTCCACTTGACTTTCGCTCAGGTATTTGATGCTACCCAATGTCCAGCCAGCGCCGTAGAGCGACATTTGCCGAACATCGACCTGTGGTGGCAGTTCTCCAGGTGGCGTTCTGGGGGCTGCGCCTGTCACATTGGGATTGACCCGCATTTTTAATGTCACTGGACTGACAACGATGGGCTTGCCGCCACTAAAACCGCGTGCCGTCTCGACTGTTATAACTTGTGCACTGAGCGTTTCGGTTAGGGAAGCGTTGTCAAAAGCGTGAATCTGTGGATTGAGCGAGTAAACGGCAAAATCAATGTCATCAACAGAGGGGCGTTCGCGGTTCAGTTCGGTGAAGAAATAGTTGGTTCCGGCTCCAATGGGGAGACCCCTCAACACATTTTTTGCAATTCGTAGCCATTGGGCGGTGGTCGATTTTTCATTCTGGTGGAAGATGATAATGCGAACGGGATGAATCGATAGCGCCTCTAATTGATTGCGCAGGCTTTTCAGTTCGGATTGGGCATTATCTGAAACAAACAGCGCCAATTCCAACTGGGCGTCCAGTGCCTTGATCTGTGCAGTAACCTGTTTCAATTTTTGTATCCAGTCATGCCCTGAGAGTTCCAGATCACAACGTAAATGACTGATGTTGAGTCGTTTGAGCCAGTTGGCTTGTTTGTGGGTGAGTGTTTCGCCATGCGATGCAACCCCCAGGCCGATGGGTGGTAAGGGTGTTATTGAATCACCCAGGGTAAAGGTAATTCTACTCGCGCTGTTACTCGCATCTGGAATTTCGCCTTCCAGTGAAAGGGTGATCTTCTGCTGAATACGGTCTCCTTGATTGATTGTGACCGGGAACGGCAGCCCTAGGGGTGTACAATAGGTTTTGTAGCTAGCATCTGTCCAATTACGCTGATCTTCCATCTCAAAGGTGTCGCCTTCCATCAGGACACGTACCCTGAGTTTGGGTGCAACCTGGTGGGTGATGGCGCGGATATTGAAGAAAGGCTGGTGTGGTGAAATATCCGTAGGGAAGATGCCCTCAGTGGCGGAGCCATCGACATGCTCAACATGGCAGTTAAGGCCCGAACACGCCATTTGATGCAGGACGCAGAAGCCAATCCGGTTCCGCTGGAAAGTGCTGTTCGCAGTTCCGTCAAAGTCAAAGGTGATCGTGCCATGCGAATCACCCGTGATGGTGCCAATCCATTCAAAGTCAATGTCGGCCTGTTGATGAGTTGATTTGAACCTAACCCTGAAGGTGTGGTCATTATCCTCAATAGATAGATCTGAGATTTGGCCGAGGACTGTGCCCCAGTTGTGGTCACGTATTGCGGCATAGACCCCACGCAGGATTTCGGTATTCTCCATACGCAGATAGCGAATGCTGTTGTCTTCAAACTGAAGGGTTACGGGGCCGGCCCGTAGTGTGCGGGGATTGGGGGGCGGTTTTTCTTCACCATAATGTAGAACATGTTTTGAGAGTTTCATCATCTTGAGAACCGCGGTCAACGACTCCTTGGTCAAGGCGAACTGAAAGGGTCTCCATGGATATTGGGGGTCGCTCACAAGGGTGTTTTATCGCCTGGATAGGGGCGCTGCAACTGATGGCGTGCCCGTAATGCATAGAGCTTTTCAAGCTGTGTTGGTTCAATGTGGCTTTTGGCCCCCCCCAAGGTCTCGACCTTATAGAGAATTTTGGCGCTATGTTCTAGGGTTTCTAGGCACAAGTAGGCATCCCAAACAGTTGAAGCCACGGTTAAAGATCCATGATGGGCCAATAGAATGACATCATGGTCACCAATCAAGCCTTGAATCACATCGCGGTTTTCGATACTGGCTGGTGTAGCATAATCTGTAACAGGGATATCGCCCAGAACGACAATCATTTCTGGAATCAGAGGCTGGTTGAAGTCAAAGTTAGCGAGGGTCAGAGCTACCGCTGTCGGTGGATGGGCATGGACAACCCCTCCCACATCAGGCCGCTGTTTATAGCATTCGAGGTGCATGGGCAACTCAGAAGTTGGGTGTAGATGTTCAGTTCCTGGCAAAATTGGTTCAACACGCTCACCATCAAGATTAACGGTGATGAGATCATTAGGGTTCAGGAAGCCTTTTGGTAACCCACTGGGGGTCACCAGGATATGTTCATTCTCCAGGCGAGCGCTGATGTTGCCGCTTCTGCCTTCGATATAATTTTTCTGGTACATGAGCTGGCCGATACGACAGATTTGTTCATGAAGTGGTTGGGTCACAGGTCAGTACCTCAAATGTCATCACTTGCTGTTGGCGGTTCTTGTAGGTAATCGGGCCAATTTCGTGTATATTGATACGATCTTTAACATGCTCATAAACGGCATCACTAATCATGATCTGCCCATTTTCGGCCTGTGTTTGGAGGCGTGAGGCTACATTCACCGTATCCCCCACCGCTGTAAAATCCATGATACGGCTCGAGCCGACGTTGCCGACAACCGCGGTGCCGGTATGAATGCCGAAGTTAATCGGCCAGCGATACGCTGGTTGAACATCCTGATAAAACTCATCAAGTGTATTCTGCACCTGACAAGCGGCCTGCACTGCCCGCAAGGCATGATTTTTAATGGGCAGTGGTGTATTAAACAAGGCCATCACCCCATCCCCCAGGAATTTATCTATCGTGCCTGAATTGGCCAGGACGATCTCAACAACCAATTCGTGATATTGATTGAGTAACGTCAGCAGCAGTTCTGGGTCGGTGTATTCGGACGACGCGGTAAAACCCTGGATGTCGGTGAACATCACCGTCACTTCTTGCAACTTACCGCCCAGTTTGATCCGCTGAGGGTCTTCCAGCATCTGCTCAACAATGTTGGCCGACACAAAGCGCTCGAAAGTTTGCCGGATGACTCGCTGCATTCCGATTAGGACATCTGTTTCCGCTTTGGCACGGATCCGGGCCTCGATACGAGCAATAAGTTCACGCGGGCTATATGGCTTAACCAGATAGTCATCCGCGCCCAGATCAAGGCCTTCGACACGATGATTAATGTCACTCAAGGCAGTTAAGAAGATCACCGGAATTTTGGCGGTCTGGTCATCTGCTTTGAGTTTGGACATGACCTCAAACCCAGACATTCCGGGCATATTCACATCCAGAAGAATCAGATCAGGCGGCTTTTCACGGATGCGTTCTAATGCTTGAGCGCCATCAAAGGCTTTGGAAACCTGATACCCGACTGTACTTAGAATATCGGAGATGAGTTCAAGGTTAACCGCATTGTCATCTACGGCGAGAATATTCAAGATAACCTCATGGATCCAAATACTCGGATAACTTCGCCACCAACTTCGCCAGATTAAGTGGCTTGGACAAATAATCGTCACAGCCCGCTTCCAACGCCTTTTCACGATCTCCCACCATTGCATGAGCCGTGAGTGCGATTACCGGGATATCCTGGGTAGAGGGGTCTGCTTTCAACATGCGGGTGGCCATCCAACCATCCATTTTCGGCAGGGACAAATCCATCAGGATGAGGTCAGGTTTTTCTGTCTGCGCTTTGATAACACCGTCTTGACCATCCCAGGATTGTAGCACAGCATATCCTAGAGAGGTCAGCACATCGACAATTAAGATCATGTTGTCCTTATTGTCCTCAACAACCAACACACGAGATACACTCATGACGCAGCCGATTCTCCTTCCAGTTGCGGTGCTGTGATGGATGCACCAAAGTCAGCGGGTAAGGCAATGAAGAAGGTACTGCCCTCTCCTAATGCACTTTTCACCCAGATGGTACCACTGTGCATATCCGTCAGTCGTTTCGCTACTGCTAGTCCTAGGCCAGTCCCATCGAATTCACGGGTGTAACTGCCATCAACTTGTGAGAACTCATCAAATATGCGGCCTTGATCTTCAGCAGAGATGCCGATGCCTGTATCTGTTATGGAAACGATAATCCATTGACCATCTTGTAGCCAGCCGATGACAGGAAGTTGAAAGTCTTTAGATTGTCCATTTTGAACGAGGACAGACACAGCTAAGACATTGATAGAACCTTCGTGGGTAAATTTGATAGCGTTCTCTAAGATGTTACTGATAATCTGATTCACACGCTGCGAATCCCCATAGAGGGGGGGCAAATCTGTGCCGGTCTCAGATGTGAGCGTAAGGTTTTTCTCATCGCTCAGAACACGTGCATCTTCGACCAGCTTTTCAATGATGGGCGTCAGCTGGAATGTGGCAACATTCAGTTGTAACTGTCCTGCGTCGATCTTGTTCAGGTCGAGAATGTCGGTGATGAGATTAAGAAGTTGCTCTCCATTCCGATAAATCTTTTTCAGGCGATCCGTTTGTGTCTTGTTCAAACTGCCATAGGCGCCGGAACTCAGCAATTCGCTGTAACCAATAATGGAGTTCAGCGGTGTGCGGAGTTCGTGGCTCATGTTGGCAATAAATTCATTCTTGTATTGGTTTGCCGCACGCAAATCTTGGTTGAGATTTTCCGTTTTTTCTTTTTCTTCTGCTAGATCGTTGATGACTTGCTGCAAATCGCGGTTGGCGATTCGTAATTCTGAGTTCAGTTCATTCAGTGGATTAAAGACCTGGAAGCGCAGCACTGACGAGCCAATGATAAGGGCTGAGAGTGTCACCATAAAGGTGTCGATTGGCAATTCGGCCAAGGCAATAACCCCATTGCTGAGATAGCCCACAACCAGTAATATTGCTGGGATACGCAATATGGCTGCGTTTTGGTTGTGTGAGCTGATGATCGTCCAGAAGGCCAACATCAAATAGCCAACAGAGAAACCAAGAAGAATATAGGTTGCAGTCAGCAATTGGATATTCTGGGCATCTACAAAGGTAAACACTCGTCCTGACCAGATCAGGATCAGGGAGGTAATTAACGCAGCAGGCATCAGGTAGGCCAGGGCACGAGCGAACTGGCCGTGCGGTTTGAGATAGACGGCCACAAAGAAATAGAACATGGCGGCTGTGAACGCCATGGCAGTGAGTTGCAATTGCAAAAAGACCATTCGATCAAGGATGAAGCCAGGGTCAGGGATCTGACGCATGAAGGCGATCAACGCCCAGGTTCCAAAAGCAGCGCAGAACAAGGAAAACACATAATTTTCAAGTTCACGTTGGGGTTGGATCAGCAAAGCAAAGATCAACCCTGCCGCCATGGCCAACGACAGAAGGTTTGCCGCTGAATTGATGATCCCAATGATTGTTGACATCGGCCTCAGTGCATACTCGTGATGCAATAGCACAAGTATAGCAGATTACGGCTTGGACTGCCCCGGCTTATTCAAGTCGTGGCGATCATAGTTAGTCGATTTGGTTAGGGGGTGCTCATCTGGATCAGCCCCATTCCTGGACTGGCCTATCAAGGCATAAAGCTGTTGGATTTCCAGCATGTCATACTCTTGATAGCCACACACATCACAGCGATAGACTCGGGATTGTGGGACAATGATTAGCTTTTCGCCATAGAGCTTGACGTAAGTCGATTCTTCGCGTTGCAGATGCCCAAGTTGGCATCTGGGGCAAAACTCACTCATGTTAGTCCTCTGGAAAACGATACTGGTGCATATTGCCGAAACTTTGCAAAGGCCAGAAACGCAGCAGCGCTTCTCCAATGATATTCTTTCTGGGCACGATTCCAAATTCACGTGAATCGTTGCTGTGGTTGCGATTGTCGCCCATCATAAAATACTGATCTGGTCCCAACTCCCAAATTTCATCTCCGCATTTCCAAGTGGAGCAAGGTTCGTTGATATAGGGTTCATTGACAAGTATGTCATTGCGGTAAAGCCGTTGGTCGCGAAATTCGATGATGTCCCCTGGAATACCAATCACACGCTTGATGAGGGGTGGTTCGTCTGGTTTAAGCTTTTCGGGTGATTCAAACACAATAATATCACCTCGTTGTGGATCGCCAAATAAATAGTTCACGCGGCTGATGACCAGCCGCTCCCCCTCTTGGAAGCTGGGTTCCATGCTGCGACCATGCACAACAGATCGGGGTAGTGCTAACTGAAGCAGGGTAAATACAGCCACGACAAACGCCAGTGTACTGATAATCTCCCGGAACCAATCGTTCACTTTGAGCTTGGGTCTGGGCATCGGATGTTGAATTTCAGACATGGTTATTCCTCTGGATAATCCAGCGCATCGACCATTCCCCAATCGGACGGGGGCCAGTAGCGCACCACAACTTCACCCACGAGATGGTTATACAATACCGGGCCGAACGAACGCGAATCCTTGCTACGATTGCGGTTATCACCCATCACAAAATACTCGTCGGCACCCAGCTGCCAGGTACGGTCATTGCAACTTGATGGGCTGCACTGTTCCTTGATATATGGCTCGTCCAATGGCTTACCATTCACAAAGACCTGTGTACCCCGTATTTCGACCATTTCGCCTGGTAAGCCAATCACACGCTTAATGAAATCCTCGGTTGGGTCATCTGGATTATGAAACACGACAACATCCCCACGATCCGGTTGCCCCAGCAAATAGTTCATGCGACTAACAATCAAGAATTGATCCTCTTCAAACGACGGAACCATGCTTGATCCTTGGACGTTGAAGCGGACGGTTGTCAGATTGACCAAGACATAGATCGCACCAATGAGTATAACAAGATCAACGACCTCCCGTAAGAAGCGGACATGCTGTAAACGAGGGCGGGGAAACGAGGTAATATGAATTTCAGCCAAAGCGTGCATTTCTGATTGTTCACTCTGTTTGCATTATACGGCTGTGTGGGACGATGTACAATGTATGTTTACAAGCATAATTGCTGGATTTGGCTTATAATTTAGTGGGAACTTGAGGATTACGAAGGAAATCAACTTGGCAGACGAAACTATCCTCGTTGTTGATGATTCAAGTGAGAATCGCGAATTCCTGCACGAATACGTGCTGGAGCCCAATGGCTACAACACATTAATGGCACGCGATGGTCAAGAGGGGCTGGAAATAGCACTTTCAGCACATCCTGATCTGATTCTGCTTGATTATAATATGCCCCGCCTGGACGGTGGCGGTGTACTGCGGGCATTGGCAGAACAGCGCGCTGAGATTCCTGTTATTTTGATGACTTTTCATGGTTCAGAGGATGTCGCGGTTGAGGTGTTTCGGCTGGGTGTACGAGATTATATTGTGAAGCCCTTCTATCCTGAAGAGATGGAAGCTGCCATTGACCATGCCCTGGCCGAGATCCGTCTTGTAAGAGAGAAGAATGCCTTGACAGAGCGCGTGCTTCAAGCCAACCGGGAACTTCAATTGCGGCTACAAGAGCTCAACGTCTTATATGGCATTGGCAAGAATGTAACTGCCCTCCAAAGCATGGACAAGCTGTTACCCCGTGTTGTTGATGCAGCTGTTCAGATGACGCGGGCCGAACAGGGATATATTTATCTGATGACAGATGAGGCATTGATTAGGCGGGCAACTCGACAGATACGCAGCTCTAAAACACAACCGGACAACTCGCCATCGGACAATCCGATTGCCTTGCACGTTATCAAGTCTGGGCAACCCATCGTGCTCACATCAGAACAAGCCACCAAGATGAATGTAGGGGAAACCAGTTCAGCAGCTTATGTACCGCTGATTTTAGGTAGGCGCGTGGTTGGTGTCTTGGGAGTGGAAAATGTTAGCCGGGATGCAGAACCTTTTCAACAGCATGACAGCGCCCTGCTGAGTGCTTTGAGCGATTATGCTGCGATTGCAATTTCAAATGCACGTAACTACGATGAGTTGAAGAAAGCCAAAGAGAGCGAAAAGCAGCAGATTCGTGGCACGTTCGAGCGTTTTGTGCCTCCGTCTGTTGTTGAACGGGCCCTTGACGAGCCTGATTCGGTGAAACTGGGTGGAACACGGCAGGAAATTAGTGTATTATTCGCCGACATTCGCGGCTATACCAGTTGGAGTGAAAACGCCAAAGCAGAGGAAGTTATCGAGACGCTCAACCATTACCTGAGTCTTGCGGCGGAAGTGATTATGGGTTGGGAAGGCACATTAGATAAATTTTTCGGTGATGGTTTAATGGCAATATTCAATGCACCTGAACTCCAGGGCGACCACGTACACCGGGCAGCGGACGCAGCACTAGCCCTGATGAAGGCTGCTGACGAAATTTCTGCCATGCACGGACATAAACTCTCCTACAGCGTGGGGGTCAATGTGGGCGAGGCTGTTGTTGGTTACATTGGCACAGATCGGGCGGTCAACTATACTGCCATTGGCGACACAGTGAACCTTTCCAAACGGTTGCAAGAATATGCTGCGCCCGGCCAAATCTTGGTTGCTGAATCTGTCATCCAGCGCCTCGGCAATCTGGCCCAGGCGCGTCCGCTAGGCGAATTAACGGTCAAGGGGCGCAAGAAGCAGGTCTTCGTCTACGAACTGAATGGTCTCAGGAATCTATCCTCCACCTGAGATGGGGTCGTCGGTGTTCTTGCTTTCACGGAAACTGAGGCGAATTGGCGTGCCTTCAAAGGGAAATTCCACCCGAATTTGATTTTCCAGGTAGCGTCGATAGCTAAAATGCACCAACTTACGATCATTGACATGAAACAAAAACAGCGGTGGTTCCGTTGCAACTTGTGATGCAAAGTAGATTTTGAGCCGGCGTGTGCCCTTGGGTGGCGGTGGATGTTTTTGGATGGCCTCGCGCAATAGCCGATTGAGTTCTGAAGTTTGGATACGCATAAAGCGATTGTCATAGACTCGATGAGCGGTCTCTAACACCTGATGGATGCGCTGTCCGGTCAAGGCACTGACAAAGATAATTGGGGCAAAGGGCACAAACTGGAGTCGCTCGCGCATTTTATCGGTAAACTCGGTCATGGTATAGGCATTCTTCTCGACAGCATCCCACTTGTTGATGATAATCACCAGACTCTTAAAGGCACTGATGATATAACCGGCAATATGCTCATCCTGGTCGGTAATACCTTGTGTAGCATCAACCACCAGCAAGGCAACATCCGCTCGTTCAATGGCCTTCATCGCCCGGATAACACTGAACTGCTCGACACCGGGCTGTACCCGCCCCCGCCGCCGGATACCTGCCGTATCAATTAAAGTTATGTTGTCTCCATGCCACTTAATGCGTGTATCCAATGCGTCCCGGGTTGTGCCTGCAATCGGGCTGACAATGGCGCGTTCTTCTCCTAGGATATGATTAAGCAAGGTACTTTTGCCTGCATTCGGTTTGCCAACGATGGCAATTTTGAGATTGTCGTCCTCTTCTTCATCAAAGTCAGCAGTTGCCAGATTTTCGAGCGCATCCATCACCGAATCGAGCAAGTTGCCTGTTCCCAGACCATGAATAGCGCTTATAGGCACAACCTCACCAATCCCCAGACTATAAAATTCATAGGCGGAGTCCGTCTTTTTTAGGGTATCAGCTTTATTAGCGGCAACAACGATGGGTTTGTCAGTTCGACGCAGAATCTCGGAGATTTCCTCGTCGGCAGCAGTGACACCGTGCATGGCATCCACCACCATAATGATGACATCAGCCTCATCCACTGCGAGATATGCCTGACTGCGTATTTGGGGTACAAAGTCGATACTGCCTTCGGCAAGTGATGCCTCGTCGCGTGTGCCTTTGGGCTGATAGACTTCAATCCCACCTGTGTCAACCACATTAAAGATTACACCCCGCCAATCGGATTCACCATGCAGGCGATCTCGTGTCGTGCCAGGAATATCATGTGTCACCGCCATGCGCTCGCCCACAAGACGGTTGAATAGGGTACTTTTGCCAACGTTTGGGCGGCCTACAAGGGCTACTAACGGTCTTCTAGCCATAATTTACTCAGCAGGTTTATTCGGGCGTTATGATAGCACAACTCTAGCTGGATCCGGCAGAGGAGGTTTGGGCAGATTCTGATTCAACAATCACAGCAATTGTGGCAGGTGAGAGGGAAACACTGGCAGAATCCACCTGCGCCTGACCATTAAACACCAGTGGGATGACCTCATGTGTTCCCGCCTCCAATCCGGTCACATCAACGACAACCTGCATATTTTCTGGGTCGAGTGCTTCAAGTTCAACCTGAGGTCCAGCAACCAGTACCGTCACCAATGAGGCAGATATATCATAAATCAAGTCATCCGATTGCCCAATCGTTATCACCGGAACATCTTCAAACGGCAACGCAACAACGACAGGCGAAATCTGGATTGAGACGGTGACTTCCTGCGGTTCGCTCAAGATAAATAAGCGTCCTGGTGGCAAGTCGATAGGCACGGTAATCTCAAAGTCTTCGGTGCGATTGGTCAGCAGGATGAGGTCAGTTTCCAGCACTTCTGGCATTCGGCTCAAATTGCCGCTGACAATAACAGTTTGGGGCTCAGAGGTAAACGATTCGAGGTTATAGCCCGCTGGAAGCGAATTCAGATCGATATTGGGGCTGACAGCGATCTCTTCTACGCCTTCTAGCAGCGCCACATCCACCTCAACATTGACAACAGCCGGATCTAATTCAACATCACCGACTTCCCTGCCATCTACGTCTACCGGGACGAGCCGCATATCAGTGTTAATATCTGTGGGTCTGGATGATAAATCCAGTTCAGCCTGCGCATGAACCACTCGGTCAACCTGACTGGCTGGTCCACTCACCATCACCTGTGTCTCGCTGAATACTGGCTCGCCTAATTGATAACCTGTGGGTGGTTCTTTGATGTCAGCCACAACTTCGACCTGACGGGATTGCAGGGCTTCCAGTATCACCCGCATCTGGCGCGGCTGGGTATCCACACTCACCACACGGCGAGAGGTATCGACATCAAATTCGGCGATGTGTGTCCCTGGTCCTTTACCCCGTAAATCTGCAACGACAACCACATCTTCCGCGGTCAACAAACTATGAACCGATTGCTGCGCCCGCACTGTCACAGGCACAGAGCGAGTTTGTCCAGACTGATCGACCATGACCAACCCATCATCAATTTGTACCTGAACTGGAATTAATTGAGCGAGGCGACGCTCCTGAATCGGATCAGCCGCATTAGAGGCCACAACCCAGACGAACAGCGCCATCAGGAAAGAAGCGCCAAACCAGAATAGATTGTTAAGTATGAGGCGTCTAGTTTGCTGATTGCCCTGATTCACGCTGTCTAAGCCATTCTTGTATGATTTCTCTGCGATAGTCTAACCACAGCCGTACGCGGCCATAAACAGAAACCTGCCGATCTGAATCCGGCCCATAAAAGGCGTTGAGTATTGTCCGCAGCCGTTCGGTATCCAACCGGGAGACCATACGCCCGCCATTGGTGATAGCGATCTTGCCTGTTTCTTCTGAGACAACCACACAAAGCGCATCACTGACTTCACTGATACCTAATGCAGCCCGGTGACGGGTTCCCATCTTGCGACTAGGGAGGTTACGGTTCGCTGTTAGGGGCAACACACTGGCCGCCGCAGCGATTCGTCCGTTGATGTCAATAATAGCTGCCCCGTCATGTAGTTCGGTCTTAGGCCAGAAAATCGTCAGCAGTACTTGCATGTTGACTTCGCTGTTTAGGTGAACCCCAGTACGAATGTATTCATCCAAGTTGCTTTGGCGTTGCATAACAATAATTGCGCCATGTCGCCGTTCTGCAAGGCGTTCGGCAGCCTGACAAACTTCATCAATCACCTGGACACGATGGCTGGTCTGTGATTGTCGATTGGTGAAGATACTGCCTCGTCCTAATCGTTCGAGTGAGCGCCGTAACTCTGGTTGGAAAATGATGGGAATAGCGACGGCGAACACCGTCAAAGCATTCGTCAATAACCAACTGAGGGCACGAAGTTGTAGGATATTGCTAACAAGCGCTAGCCCAACATAGATAACGATAGTACCCCGGAAAACCGCAACAGCCTGAGTTCCTCGAAAGAGAAAGCTTAAGACATAAAAGAACAAGGCGACAATGAATATATCAACAACGTCGAGTGCCGTGATGTTCTGAAATGTCCAGATGAGTTCCACGAATGATTCCTATCAGCCGCCTAACTGCGAGAGCAAGCGTCTATAGTCTTCGATGTTATCCGGTTCCAGATCAATTATCTGCTTAATGGTGCCGCGTGCATCCTCGTGCAAACCGGCCTCTAGTTGCAATTCACCCAGTATATCAAGCTGCTCAATGGCTTCGGCTTTGCGATTCAACTGTTTCAGGATCATCGCCAGACGGGAGCGCAAGCCTGTATCTGCCGTGTAAATGCGGACAAGTTCTTCAAGAATCTGCACAATTGAACTAATTTGTTTGCGCTGGGCATAGATGCTCAAGAGCTTATCAACATACTTGAGCCCATCAACAGTGTTCCCATAGCCATAACTCAAATCGACCAGATTACGCAGCGCATGGGTATCTTCCGGCACAAGCTCGATAATCTCTTCGTAGACCTTAATGGCACGGCGCGTTTCAAGCCGCATTTGCTCCATATCAGCGATGCCACGTTTAATCATGATGAGTTTTTCGGTAGAGGCGCCATTACGTTGGGTCATGCGTTCGGCCTGTGCATACGTCTCGCGGGCTTTATCGAAGCTGCCAAGTTGGTTGTAAGTTTTGGCTAACTCTACATACTGATCTAGCACTTCATCGCTGCGCCCATCGTATTCGAGCAATTCAATGAGGTTGACTCGGACACTGACATCCAGGGGAGCCATCTCCAGCACCTCCACAAGGATAGAGGCGGCCCGGTCGTTTTCCTCACGGGCCATGTAAGAACGCGCAACTGTATTGTATTTATTGATGGCTTGCCGTAA
The DNA here is from genome assembly GCA_965223785.1 of Phototrophicaceae bacterium. GTDB lineage: Bacteria > Chloroflexota > Anaerolineae > Aggregatilineales > Phototrophicaceae > CBDCXN01. Next base: position 5,561,114 of record OZ245017.1, read on the forward strand.
GCGTCCTTCCCGCATCATAATCTCCGCCATGCGCACATGAACAGGCAAATAATATGGCGCGGTCTCGACAGCAGTATGTGCTTCGTCCATCGCTAATGTCAGGAATCCCTGACGAATATAGCTATCAACGCGCGAAACCATTGACGCCAACTGATCACTTCCACCTGTTCCGAGGAAATCCACCACACCCTGATCACCCTGATCACGCATTACCTCTTCTAGATGGCGGCGAGTTTCGGACACACGCTGTTTCCAATCGCGTCCGCTGAGCAAATCAACAAAGCGGCTGTTGATGGCCTCCAATGCTTCATCTGTGCGTCCATCTAATGCGCCCAGGAGCCGAGTGTAGATTTTGCCGAGTTCGCTGACTTCGATATTATTCGCTGCCAGACCAGTATCCACTGCTTGCAGGCTTTGAATCAGGTAGCGCGACGCCTGCTTTTGTTTGCCGATGGCGTAGTAAGCTTTGCCCAAGGCATGAAGCGCTCCCGCCGATAACTGTGGATCCATGATGGCTTCGCCCAGATGCTCAGTCGCTTCTGCGGGTTGATCGTTCATCATCAACAGCGTACCTAAACTCATCTTGAGGGCTGGATGATGTAAGGTGAGGGCTGCGCGTTTGTAAGCTTCGATAGCCTGAGCATCGATTCCCTGCCGTTGAAATTCCATGGCCTGAAGTGCATCTGCACCAGAAGCATCCAACACGCCACTTTCAACCACATAGGCCGCGAGTGTCACAAGAGCTGTGTTCATTGCTTCTCCAAGTGGGCCAAGTGGATCGGCTTCGCCTACGCTAGAGCGATCTCCATCCATCGAACTGAATAAATCCGGTTCACTAGGTTTAACTTGCTTCCTCTTGTACTCATCCTCAAAGTCCGGCATGGTGACTTCACCACCAGACCGCAGGGCGCGTAGCGTATTCAGCGCATGAGGATCACGTTTATCTAGACGCAGCGCCCGCTCTACTGCTTTAACGGCACGTTCGATTTCGTTGGTACGGTAGAAGTCAAAGGCTAAGATCAAATACTCACGCACAGCTTTTTTCTTATCGCCCACCCGTTCGTAAGCCTGTCCCAATTTAGCGTGAACACTGATCAAACCAGGGGTCAGGTGGGTGGCGCGTTCCCAGTTATCAATGGCTTTTTCCAAGTCTTTCATCACACTCAGGTAAATATCGGCGACCTGGACATACTGTTGAGCAGCTTCTTTCATGCGCCCCATGTTTTCGAGTACGTCAGCACTCTTTTCCAGTGGGACTGGGTCTTCAGGGGAAAGTTGATGTGCTTTCATATAAACCTTGAGCGAATCGTGAAGGTGACCTGCATGGAGCAGGGAAAGCCCTAAATGCACATGGGCATCAGGGTCGTTGGGAGCTTCCCTGATGGCCTGTGAATAGGCTTTGATCGCTTCCTGCCAATTTTGATCCCAAGCGGCGTTGTGTCCGGTATCCATATATTGGTAATATGCTTCCCGATTTTCAGCCATAATCTAATCCTGCATATACATCAATTTAACGAGAATAGCCTTTTGTGCATGAAGTCGATTTTCAGCCTGCTGGAAGATTACCGATTGATCTCCATCAGCTACCTCATCAGTAATTTCATAACCGCGGTAGGCTGGGAGGTCATGCATCACAATTGCGGTAGGCTTGGCAAAAGCCAGAGTGCTCTGATTCAATTGATAGGGTGTGAATATCCGACGTCGTTCGGCCTTTTCATCTTCCTGCCCCATGCTGACCCAGGTGTCGGTATAGACAACATCGGCGTTTTCTAACGCTGCTTGGGCATCCTGGGTTTCTAGGAACGTCATTTGACCATTGATCCTGGCAGCAGATTCTTTTGATTCGGCTGGAATTTCATATCCAGGGGGCGTAGCAATGGAGAGATCCATACCAAAATGCGTACAAGCCGCCAGCAAAGAAGCTGCCACGTTGTTACCATCTCCGATATAGGCCACTTTGAGGCCTTTAAAGCGCCCATAATGCTCATAAATCGTAAGCAAGTCCGCCATTGCCTGACACGGATGCCGATTATCACTCAGCCCGTTAATAACAGGAACACTGGCATAAGCAGCGAGTTGCGTGACATGCTCATGCTCGAAAACACGCGCCATAATACATTGGGTGTAGCCTGAAAGCACCCGCGCTACATCAGCGATGCTTTCGCGCTGGCCCAGCCCGATTTCTGTTGGGCCAAGCATGACTGCATCTCCACCAAGGTGCTTCATGCCAATATGAAAAGACACGCGAGTACGCAGCGAGGGTTTTTGGAAGACCATCGCCAGATATTTTCCAGCCAGGATCGGGCGATTGCCCCCCGTTTGCCATTCTGATTTAAGTTGAGCTGCTAATTGGAGCAATTGCCATAGGTCTTTGGTTGACCATGAGGCAAGGTCTAAGAAATGTCTCATAATAGAAATCTACCTTTAGGTGACAATAATACGCTCTTCAATTTTAAACCAAAATCGAAAAAGCGTATAGCTCTTTACACAAGGGGAGTGGGGGTTCTTGAGTTTACCATTTAGTCCTGCCATTGTATAACATCCCTGACATGTTGCATCTATAAACACCCTTTTCTCCACTCCTACACAAGGGGGAGTGTTGACTTTCGTGGATAGCGCTTGGCTATTCAGGGAAGCCCCGGCTGAATACAGAATATATATTCTGCCACCCGTTCTCCTAAATCAACTCTTTTTCGGATACATTAAGGTTGTATCGACTACTTGGAGACCGTCTTGGCTGCCATTTCTCTGCCGCCGCAAACATGAAGTTACGATCTTGTGTATTGTTCTTCCCTCTGACTAACGCCCCATAGCTAAAGCGAGGGGGTTCTTATCGGCCATCGCGTGCTCTGTGGCTCTCCCGATTGGGTATCGTATAACATCCGCAGCCTGGCACGACTTTGGACAAGCTTACATGGGCGACTTACTCTGACTTCGGGATAACCCGAAGCTTGCGGGCAAAGGCCGTCTCTCGTTGGTTCCATTCCACTCAACGCCGCCTGGAGGAGCGTGTCCACACCCGACCATACCACCCTGGCATGATCCGCGTTGAGCGTATTGCCGCCAAAAACGCACTATACAGATCGCGTTGGGCTTCATCACCACCGCAGTTGTGACAGGTCTGGCTCAGTTTCGTCATCTATGTCAGGAACTCGTTGACCGCCGCGCCAGCACTTTCAGCCTTGCGTCGCAATTGCTCAACCAACATCCCCATTCCCATTGACTTGCCAAACCGCCGTTGAAAGGCACGCTACGATACCTTCTGACAGCCCCCATCCGCATAATCTGGCGGTGGGCTGATTCTGATTGAGTACAGCGGATACGCAAGCTATCTACTCTTCTTTCTTCGTGCCGAACAGATCGGCCAGGGGGAGTTTGAACTTCGGCAGCAACTTCTCAACGGTCAGCGTGTCCTGGATGGCCAAGAGTTGCATGGGTTCCCCAGGGGCATGAACCTCAATCGTCTGGGCGTCGGCATCTACTACCCAAACCATCACGCTGGCTGCCAAATAGACCGAGACTTTACGCCGCAAGGTCTGCTGCTCTTGACCGTTGTTGGGATCAGAGATGACCTCAACGGCCAAATCGGGTGGTCCTGGATTAACCCCCTTCCGGGGGAGTTCTGCTTGCCGTTGGTGCGAAACATAGGCGACATCGGGCACATACACATTATTTTGGATGATGTAGCCGCCATCCGCGCCTGTGATGTAATCATCCAGACCATATTGAGCCAGATATGCGCTGATAAAAACAAGAATACGTCCAGCAATGTAGGACACATACGGATTGGAAGGCACGGCCACAATCTCCCCGTTGATGAGTTCAAAAATCTGGTCATAGTTCTCCGGCTGATCGAGAAATGCCTCGAAGTCGGCGATGGTGGATGGGGATATAATGGCGAGTTGCGGTGCGGACATAGTTGCTGCCTTTACGACTACCCTGCTTGATCCTATTTTACCTTAAACAAGCTTGACCTGTCCATTTCTTCATAATGGGGAACAATAATAATTGTACTGACTACACGTTTTATTTTGTCGATTTGGGGCGCAGTATAAATAGTTTATCCCATTCTAACCCGTCATGTGTACTTCCATGCGGTTCACTGCTGCCAAGAGTAAAGTATTATGTCCTTAAAGATCCCCCTCCTACACAGGGGACATATCTCGCCAGTTGGGGCCAGTTTCTGCGTTGGCTTTGAGGGACACATCCAGTTGATAAGCCCTTTCCATCACATCCACAACCAGATCACGAACGGGGCTGATTTCATCTGCTGGAACTTCTAGTACAAGTTCATCATGCACTTGCAAAATCATGGGGATGTGGGAGTTCTTTTCTTCTAAGGCATGGTGCAGGTCAATCATGGCACGTTTCATGATGTCAGCAGCAGTTCCTTGAATGGGCATGTTAATAGCGGCACGTTCCTGCGCTTGAATAGACTGCCGATTAGCGCGGCTACCGGCCTTTTCTAGGGCTGGGAAGTGACGCACCCGTCCGAACAGTGTCTTTAATCCTTCGGGATCGCGGGCTTGGCGTTTGGTGCGTTCGATATATTCGCGGACATTTGGCAGACGCTCAAAATAAGTATCAATGAAGGCCCCCGCCTCAGCTATGGTGAGGTCGCTGTCTCGTGCTAAACGATATTTGCCCATCCCATAGATCAAGCCAAAGTTGACGCGCTTGGCAAAACTACGCTGCTCATAGGTCACATCTTCGACTACAATTCCATTGACCGCTGCTGCTGTGGCGGCATGAATGTCTTGCCCTTGCGCGAAGGCTTTCAGTAGCGTTGCATCCTGGCTGATGTGTGCCAATACTCGCAGTTCAATCTGGCTATAATCAACCGCTAGCAGGAGGTGCCCAGGTGGCGCGACAAAGGCCCGACGCACCTCACGCCCAACTTCGGTACGTATAGGAATGTTTTGCAGGTTCGGGTTATTGCTGCTGATGCGGCCTGTTGATGTGCCAGTTTGGTTGTAACTGGTATGCACCCGTCCGGTTTTGGGGTTTATTAATTTTGGTAAGGCATCGACATAAGTTCCTTTGAGCTTAGAAAGTTCACGGAATTCAACGATTTTTTCAACGATAGGATGTCTAGTATCGTGTTGAAGTTTTTCCAAGGAAACTGAATCAGTTGAGTAGCCATGTGTCGTCTTGCGCAGACCTTCTACAGATAGCCCAAGCTTACCAAAAAGAACATCGTTCAACTGTTTAGGACTGTTGATATTGAACCGTCCATAGCCACCACTCAAGTCAACAATGTCTTCTTCCAGTTGATTTAACTGCTGGCCGAGTCTGTGACTCATTTGGGCGAGGAAACCGACATCAAGCGTGACACCAGCCTGCTCCATTGCACCAATCACAGGGATCAATGGAAGTTCCAGCGTTTTGTTTAACTTAGCCAGGTTATTCTTTTCCAAATCAGCTTGCAACGGTTTGACAAGGCGATGTGTCATGGCGGCATCAGCAGCAGCATACGGTGCGGCCTGTTCGATTCCAACTTCATCCATCGTTTTTTGCTTTTTGCCTGTACCAATGAGTTCGGAGATGGGTGTCATGTAGACACCGAGTTCGTGCATCGCCAGGTTCTTAAGACCGAGATGTTTACTGATGGGATCACGCAGCCATTCACCAATCATGGTATCAAAGCCAACAGGCTGCACATCAACGCCATAGCGTTGCATAACCACCAGATCGTAAGAAGCATTATGAGCATACTTGGGAATGTCTGGGTTGGTCAATGGCGGACGGATCGCATCTAGAACGTGATCCATCGGTAGCTGTGTACCCGATTTGTGCCCGACTGGAACGTAGTAACCGCGTTCACCGTCTACCGCCAGGGCGATCCCAACCAATTCGGCCTGCATCTGGTCAGTACTGGTTGTTTCAACATCCCAGGTGATTGCTTCGGCGTTATTAAGAACCTCAACTAGTTTGCTCAGTGCCACTTCATCTTGAACAATGCTCACTTCGCACTCGGCGAGGGGTGGCGGGGCAAAATCGTCTTTATCTTCCACGAATTCTTCTGTGGAGAACATATCTATAGTAGTCGGCGTGGATGTTTTCACCAGGCGATCCGTGAAGCCACGAAATTCCAACTCTCGAAACAATTCGATAACGGTATTGGCATCATAATCCTGAGCAACACAGGCTTCCAAATCGAGGGTGATAGGTACATCCAGGCGTATCATTGCCAGATCGCGGCTAACATAGGCCAGATCACGACCTGCAACCAGCTTTTTATGGGTCGCACCTTTGATTTTGTTCAGATGGTCGTAAATGCCATCCAGCGTGTCATATTGCTGCAAAAGCTTAGCAGCACCCTTTTCGCCTATCCCTTTTACGCCGGGAATGTTATCAGAAGTGTCACCCATTAAGGCTTTCTGGTCGATGAGTTGATCGGGGCGGATGGTGTATTTTTCGGTAAAGCGGGGGATATCGTAGACTGTATCGGGGCCACTTCTGGAAGGCAGTTGCACGGTTACATGGTCAGTCAATAATTGGAGCAAATCACGGTCTCCGGTGACAATGCGGACATCAACGCCTTGCTGTTCTGCCTGGACACTGACCGTGCCGATCACATCATCAGCCTCATAGCCTTCTAGCACCAGAATAGGAATGTTGAAGGCTTCAACCACCTGCTGAATGCGATCCATCTGAATGATGAGTTCTTCGGGCATTTTGGCACGAGTCCCCTTGTACTCCTCAAACAACTCATCTCGGCCACTTAAGCCCCTATCAAAACTGACCGCAAGATACTGCGGTTTAGTCTTCTCGATCAAATCCAACAAGATTCGGGTGAAGCCATATGTCGCGTTGGTCGGTTCGCCTGCTTTGGTGGTGAAACTCGCCAGTGGCAGACCGAAAAATTGACGATAGGCAACGGCATGACCATCAATGAGATAGAGCAAAGAGCGTGTCATAAAATGACTTTCCAGATCAACTCGGCAGAAACACCCTTATTATGACAGAACATTTGTTTATTTTCCACTCATTATTGCGGTTTAGTGGAGGCGGCTGAAGTTAATGAAGTATTGAATCTCGTCTTGTCCAAGTTCGCGTCCAGGAGCCAAGACACAATAACTATCTGCCCAGAGTGTTTCAGGGTCAAGCTGTGAATCAATCTGCGTTGCGAGATTAGCGGAGATTTGCTTGAGTTGGGGAATCACCTCATTATTGGGTGTTTCATCTGGGACATCTGCCAGCAAGTAAACGTAATCTTCAAAGACATGAAGGGTCTGAATTTGCCAACGTTTACGTGAGAGTTCTGCATCAAGACCCTCTACAATTGCAGTGGCAACCGCTTGGGTCAACCCCATCTCAGGATCACGCACCAGCCACATATAAGTATAGGCCGTGCGTGCCTCCACGACAAGCTCCTGGTCCGGCACAGTCTGTGCAATCAGCGCCCGAAATTCTTCTGCTGTTTCTTCTTCCCTGGCGGCCTCGACTTCTAGCTGTTCAAGTTCGGCGATTTCGGCTGTATCAACGGGTTCGTTGGCAATTTGGGGCACACTCTGAAGCGCTTCTATCAGGCGGTCACTCTGGCGACGAATGACCCGCAGTGGCATGTTACCCGCAAAAATCATCGACAGGGTGAAGTCATCTTCGGTCTGGCGCGAATAGAGCATGTAGTCCTGCCCGCTGCTGGGCAAGGTGATGAACCGGATGCGGGCCTCACCCGGTTGTGCTGACCAATCATCCGAGATGATACCACGCAGATCATCAATTTCTTCAATCGGTAGATTCCCTGCATAAGCTACGATTTCTCCCGCCTGTGCTAATAAGGTGGCCTCGGCGGTCAGTTCTAACGAGGCTTGTGTCAGGTTCAAGGCCAACTGAGTCATTTCAGGATCGTCGCTTTCTGTGCCAAGTGTTATCCGTTCGCGCAGGGTGGCAGTTTGTATCGCTTGGGATTCCTCGGTAATCCGGGCGACATCAGGATCACGGTCAAATTCATAAGGCGGCAATTCAGCTGGTGCTGCTTCTGATGGACCATCCAATTCCAGAATTTCATCAACATCGCTGGATGGCTCTTCAGCGGCTTGCTCATCAACAGGCAGAACATCATCAAATTCATAGGGTGGCAATTCAGCTAATGGTACGGTAACCTCTACCGGAATCGATTCGCTGTCTTCGTTAGCAGATTCTGATCCCTTATTCGATTCCGCCTCGGCAACAAGTTGGGCTTCGGGCTCCGTTTCTGCCTGAATCACCTCAGTTTCCATATCAACAGAGCTGCCTTCAATGGCTTCTACATCGTGCATCTGGGTCGTCTTGGAGTTGAGCTCGGCACTATCTTCAACTTCTAACAACGGTTCTTGCAAGAAGTCCGGTTCATTGACGTAGCGCTCCAGACTTTGTACCCATGATGGTAGTGGCTTTACCCCCTCGACATCCTCAGGGAATTGACGTTCGATATTTTCCAGTAAGTCTTGTAGAGACAGCACCAACGGTGAAGTTTCATCCAAGGCACTTTGCAACACCATTTGGGCAGTGTTCTCTTCTGATTCGTCGTCTTCGAGTGACTGACCTGCAGGGGGAATCGCTTGATCGCGCATCATCAAATCTGCCACCTGATTCATGTCGGTATCGGCAAGCCCATTTAAAAGATCATGGACTGTACCACTTTGTTCCAGTGATTCGATAGGGGGTTCTTCGGCAGCCAACTGCTCAAAGACCAGATCAGAACTGGACTTTGATGTATCCGGTAGCAGTTCAACATCGTCATTGAGTTCCGTCAGTTTGCCCGTTAGGGCAATTTCTAATGAAGAACTCTCATCGCCATCGTCTTTAGGTATCTCGACATCGAGTGTTTCGGTTCCTTCAGGGGTTTCCAAGCCGCCCATCCGCACTAACACACTATCCAGTGAAGTGAAATCAGGAACTTCCGGCTTGGTTTGTTCAATAACGATGGTTTCACTTTCATTGAGAATCGGTGCTTCTGTGGTATCAGGTAGGGTGTCATTGACTCGTGCTAATGCTCGTTCCAGGATAGGGATTAAATCACGGGCATTGATGGGGATATCAATGACAGCATCCAGAGCAAGAGTTTGCGCTTGTTCTTGAACATCATCGTTATTGGGGCTGCCGACGACGACAATTTCGGGTTGGACAGACCGGATGCGCAGTATAATCTCGGTGCCGGTAATTGATGGCATCGAAAAATCAACCAACACAGCATCTTGAGGGCGAGTTTCGAGGAAATCCAGAGCGGCATCAAGGGTTGTAAAAGGTGTGACCTCAAACGCGCCCGCCTGCTCTAGCGCTTGCTTCAAGCGAATAGCAAGGCGCAGTTGGTTGTTGATAATCAAAACGCGTGTTACGACAAAAGTCATCAATGTACCTTATTCAGACTGTACACGAACATTATACAACCGCGAATTATCCCCTTCGTCGCTTTCTTCAATGTCATCTTCTGCATCCGCAATAAATTCGAGTGCAAATGTCCCTGTTTGATCGAACGCAATGTCTACGCTTAAACTGATGCTTTGACCTGTATCAAGATTACTGACCACACCTGCATCAAACTCGTCCCCACTAGGCAAAATACGAGCGACGACGGCAAACTGATCGGTTATAATGCCCCCCAAATTGGTGACATTCACATTATAAGGCTCAACAACAAGATTACTGCCACTGGGAATAATCACGGTATCAGAGCCCGTGATGTTGGAAACCCAGAGGTTGGGTGTAACCAGGGTTGCGGTTGGTGAATCCGTCGGTGTTGATGTCGCTGTCACCTGGATAGTTGCCGTTGGTGTTGTGGGCGGATCAATAGCAACTATGCCATTGCAAATGCCGTAAGTTGTCACAAAGCGGGCATCGACCCAACCAATGGAGGTATTTGATGAAAGCTGCCACCAAGAATTATCAGCTAAGCGTCCAATGATAGGTAGGACTTCGCCCACACCTAATACACGAATAATATCGAAGTCCGTGCTTGGCCCTCGGCGGAAATTCAGCCCAGTATTGACCAGAGCGCGGCAGGTGGGATCATTGGGATCAATCGCCGGGATGTTGTTATCTTGTTGGACAGTTGCCGTAATCTGGAAAGTGCTGTTGCGCACCGTCAGGTTGAGCTTGGCTGGATCGCTTTGGGTGCCCTCACGAAAAGCGACAACTTCCATCACGAGATTGCCCGACCTTCGGGAGGTATAATCGAGCAAGACACTGATTTGTGGGTCACCTGTTGATGATTCCGAAGCAACGGTTCGTACGATTTGGTTATTGACACGTAGTTGGACACTGGTCACGCCGACATTATCTGTAGCGTTAACGCTTATCAAGATGGGTTCGTTGACAACAAACTCATCGCCATCTGCTGGGGAGTTAATAGTGACAGTTGGACGCCCACCGGGATCAACCGGGGCCAGGAGTTGTTGTGTGGGCGGTATGTTACCGTTGTCATCACGTCCCAGATTGCAGCCAGCAAGAGAAAGAACAGCCAGCAAGACGAGAGCTAGAAAATCATACCGCATCCCATTATCCTTACGCGCCACGCGATCATCAACGTAGCAACAATTTTCGTTTCAATTGTGATAATTGGAGCGCGTTTAGCTGATCGGTTCTTTGTAGATTACATAACGACCCATATCATCCCCTTTGGCGATGCAGGTTTGCATGTCGACTTTGAATTCGTGGCCACCAGATACCCAACGCAAACCTTCTTGCAAAAGCCCTTGACCAACGAAGCACACAGGTTTATCGGTCTGCCGCCCCCAACACATCGGGCAGCGTTCAAGAGTGTAGATAATGCGATCAGTGCCCTCTTCGTATACATTAGAAATCTGGTCGGAAAACTGGTTGAAGATGTTCGCCATCGCCGGAACGCCAATCTTGAGCTTCGCGTTCAACGGCAGCACTTTGAATGCCAGATCGCCTACCCCAGCTAAGGCGCCAAAACCACGTAGCGCTTCGGCGAAGGTTGCTCGACCACAGCGCAACGCCAGACCACGCCCCCCACGAGGGCCGTACATCTCTTCCAGGGCGACCATCAGCGAGGTGAAATCGGTAAAGTCGAAGCCTTTTTCCAGATTATCCGCCGGGTAATTGCCCACAAGATGACCCAAACCCGCCAGGTTTAGAATGGCATTTAAACCATTAGTTCCCATGATTTCTTCCATCGCCTCAATGGTAATGCGGGCGAATTTATTGGGGTAATAAAATCCGCTTCTCTCTTTTTCTGGCATTGTGCCTGATCCTCCAATCGGGTGAGTTAGGTCAACCGTGGCGAGTTTGCCTTCGAAATCAACCCAATACATGTTAATCCGAAGTCAATATTTCTACAAGTCAGGAGTATAGCATAGAAATGCAATCGTTGCTCAAATCATCCAGACAAGACAAGGACCGGATTATCCTGATGCTGATTCTGGGGCAAGCGCCCTTGCATACTCCAGGGGCCTGTCCAGGTGATTTCCAGATCAACGAGCTTACCACGCCAATCGCCATTATCTTCAAAAAAAACGAGTTTATTTTGTGGAGTCCGCCCACGCCATTTATCTTTGTGCCGATCTTCAATCAGCACGGAAACCGTCTCGCCCAAATAGCGGCTGTTGATCTCCGCAACGACCTGCGCCTGCAGTTGATCGAGCAGCTGGTGGCGGCGCTTCTTTTCCACTTCTGGCACATCATCATCCATCCGCCGTTCACTGACAGTATGCGGGCGGGGGCTGTATCGGGCGAGGTGGGCTTTATCGAGCTTTAAGTCTGCCAAAAGTTCATAGGTATCCATAAACTGTGCTTCGGTCTCGCCACAGAATCCTACAATGATATCTGTGTTAATAGCAACATTGGGAATACGCTCGCGGATGCGTTCGACCAAACGACGATACTGGGCATTGGTATAGCCACGCTTCATGTTTTCTAACACGCCGTCGTTGCCTGCCTGAACAGGAACTTCAATATGAGGCATAACACGCGGTAGCTGGGCAACCGTATCCAGCAGGCGATCCGTCATCCAATTAGGGTGACTAGTCAAAAAACGAATGCGTTCAAGGCCGGTCTCCTCAGCAACATCATGAACAATGTATAGCAAGTCAGACAGATCAGGGCCATTCTCAATATCTTTGCCATAACGATCTACAATCTGCCCCAGGAGGGTGACTTCTTTCACATCTTGAAGCGCGAGACTGCGGACATGGACTGCGATTTCACCCACACTGCGGCTGCGTTCGACACCACGCCGGAATGGGATAATACAGAAGCTACAAGCATGAGAGCAACCATAGACCACCGGCACATGGGCACTGACCAGATTATGTGCTTGGTCAACGGGCAGGATGAGGTCACCATCTTGCAACCCATCACGTTGAAGTCGTGCTGCCGTCTCTTGTTGCATAATCTCGGATTCGGTGCTGCGGTCCTGGAGAAATTCAACCATTGGAGTTGGTTCAGAGGGGGGGAGGAACACATCGACAAACGACAACTTCTTACGGAGATGCATTGGGTCTTTGATCCCAACCAAGCACCCCATGACGCCTATGATCTTTTCTGGGTACTGTTCTTTGAGGGCACGAAGCATCATTAAGCGCCCCATCGCCTTGTCTTCGGCGCTCTGACGCACTACGCAGGTATTCACCACCAAAATATCAGCCTCGTCCGGTGAGCCTGCATGATGACCTAAGCGCTCTAATTCAGATGCCAGCTGCTGCGAATCAGCCGTATTCATCTGACAGCCGAATGTCCAGATGTGATAATCCATAAACAACACAAATTCACTATCTTACCAAATTAGTGGGGGTATTGTATCGGAACGATAATGTTCCGTCAACGATGCGGCGAATGACACAGCACAGATTCAAGGAACATGCTGCCAAAAACACCACCAGGTGTATGCGATTTGCACATCACTTTTAAGATAATTTCATTAACGCCCAAGGCCACAAAATGGGTCACATTCAAGCGGCAGGATGAGTGGACCTGTATTTCGGCAACTTGTTTGCCATTGACATAAATTGAGGTTTCTCCGGGCACGTTTTCGACACACAGGAAATACGCAACACATGTATTGGTCGGTTCGATTAAGACACTTCGCTTGAACCAATCCACACCGTATTCCACCGTCGTGCCGACAGCCCAATCCCCTATATTGGGCAATGGAATCCAGGCTGAATCGGTTGAGGGGGATGTACTGAGATCAGGTTTGTTGTTCTGGGTAAAACAGTAAACCCAATTGGAATCGAGGGTCAACACATCTAATGTTCTCATAAGCCGGCATTATATACATGATTTACAGATTTTTACAGAAAGTTTACTAAAATTTTATTTCGCGGCAGGGTCTTTCTCGAAATATGCTTATGGCGATTTTAAGTAAATACCCTTATAATGCGTAAATTGTAAAAGGTTTCACAATAGAAAGGCAGATGATGAGGCAACTTGCCCTACTGATCATTCTGACGATTATCCTAGCAGCTTGCGGAACTCTGGCGACACCCGTTCCTAACAGCGCAACCCTGACCGCCGGAGCAGAAGTTCATGGCGAAGAACAAGTAGAGGGCACGCATGAAGAACCCACTGAGGTCGTGGCTGTTCCGACAAATACACCCGCACCACCAACGAATACCCCCGTGCCGCCAACAGCAACCGAAGCTCTACCAACAAAAGAACCCACAGAATCCCCTGTCGACCAAACTACTCGCTTAATTCAAGCTTTTGGTGACGCTTCGAATGGTGAACGGATTTTCATGGAGACCTACAACACCGCCCAAGGCGAATGGGCGTGCATGACCTGCCATAATTCAGTTTCGGATGATCAGCTTGTGGGGCCAGGCCTGCTCAATGTCGGCCTTCGTGCGCCAGACCGGGTCGAGGGTGAATCGGCTGAGCTCTACATCTATAACTCAATCATCAATCCCAATGCCTATGTAGTCGAAGGTTTCGCAGAGAACTTGATGCCCCAGAGCTACTCGGAGGTTCTCTCCGATCAGGAAGTTTATGATTTGGTGACGTATCTAATCTCACTCAGTGAATAATGCCACGCTGACATATTCGGGCGAACACTGATCGGCAAATACCGTGCTTTCATCGGGTTCAATGAAGGCGCGGATAAATGTTCCGGCAACATCGTACAACTCAACCTGTAAATGCCTCGATGGTTTAATCTCCAGCAGTAGATTGCCAGTAGTTTCTGGTTCAGTTTGGATCAATCAATATATCTTTGACTGGAAGTTGAACGGTTTCGCCATCCATATCAGGAATACGCGGTAGTTCCATAGCTACAGGTGAGGTTTGTGGTAAGGAGAGGTAGACGGCTGTTCCTACCCCTGGCAAGCTTTTCAGATGCAACACACCACCATGGGATTCGACAACTTGTTTGGTAACATAAAGTCCCTGTCCCATACCAGGTACACGGATAATCTCGCCTCCCTGAGTTCGGGGTGTGCCTCGGTAAAAACGCGTGAAGATGTATTGGTGTTCCTCTTTGGCGATACCGACCCCATTATCGCATATGCGTAAATTTGCCATGCCATTGGCTTCAGGCCTGATCTCAAGAGTCAAAGCCCCGCCCACAGGTGTATATTTCACGGCATTATCCAGCACATTGCCAAGAGCCCAGTGCAGGCGTTTTTCATCACCCAGGATAAATAGGCCCTTTTGTTCAATAATAACGTGCATCCTTAGATCATTGGCGCGGGCGACCTGTCGCCATTCGTTAGCAACTGACCAAACCAGCGTTTCCAGGTTCAACGGTCTCTGATGACGCTGAACACTCAAAACATTGACATCATCGAGTTCGCGCATATCAATAATCATGCGCTGCAAGGCGATGGCCTGCCGAGACACTTCACGAGCAAAGACACGCACCATATCAGATCCGCTGCCACCGCCCATGCGACCTAATGCCGCCAACGGCATCTGAACATCTCGCATCAAACGCTGCAACATGACATCGCGCTCCCGTTCCACCTGAACTGTTTCGGTAATGTCCCGCAGCAAAACGACGGTCCCTAATCTGTGATCCGAAAGGGACATGACGGCAGCAGCTTGGGCATTGATGACTCGCTCATCCAGGTGAAGACGATGCGGATCACCTAGCGCATACAGTCCAGGTGCAAGTGCAGGGCCAAGACTTTGCGAAACAATTGCCGCCAGTTCATGCAAACCAGAGTTTCGGAAGACACGCTGCGACCCCAAAAGGAGCCGCGCCTGCTCGTTCATCATCATGACACGGCCATCCAGTGCCTGTACCACCACACCATCCGGCATCGATTCGAGTACCAAATGCAGATGATTAGTCCGCCGCCGCCGCCGCCGAAGCACCTGTCTTAACAGATCCTGTTGCTGCTGTACATGATCAGCATATTGATCCAGCGCAAAGCCTATGGCAGCGATTTCGTCGGTAGGCTGCATCCGGGTACGGGTCGTCTCCTGACCGATTGCCAGAGCCCCTGCTGCTCGTGCTACACGATCAGCACGGTTAGCAACCCGGTTGATCCCAAGAAAGGCCACCACCACCGCCATACCTGCCAACACTGCCACGAATAAGGCGGTCAATTGACGCCCGGTGGCAGTCATAAAGGGGATGTGATCAGGCATAAATGTGCCAACCACCCCCAAGGTGTTTGGCCCAAAATTAAAGGGGAGATAAGCAGCCTGGAACGGTACATTGTCGATCAAGAAGCCCCGTATAGGTAGTTCACGGGTTGCTAAAAGTGCTTGATTAAACACAACTTCGCCAACTTCCAGGCTGTCTCGACTGTAGCCCACATCAAAAGTCGTCTGGAGTAGGTTGCCATCCGGCCCATACAATGTCAAATCAGCAACAGCGCTGCCTTTAAGCTCATGCAATACATCGCCTAATGCCTGTCCAACCAGCACCATCCCCACAAATTCATGATCTTCCATGATGGGCACTGCCGTGTGCAACATAATCCCACCCGGAGTCCGCATGAACTCGGTTGCGCCAACATAGGCTTCATCAATCACATCACGGACAATAGATTGCTGTGTCAGGTCTGTGCCTACACTCAGTGCGTAGGAAATCTCACCATTGAGTTCCACTTCCTGTAACCCAATGATTTCGCGTCCGGTGACATCCGTCACGATGATGACATCAAAGTCATTCATACGCGCCAGACTCTTAAGGATGGTTTCCAGAACGGCAGTATCCTGCTCAATAACAGCTTCCCGGACGCCAATCGTAAAGGCCACTCGCTGTGCTTCAATACGATGCAGATCGTATAATTGGGCGGCACGACCCGCAACAGCGCGGGTACTCTGGAGCAGGACATTTTCTTGCGAAACTCGGACGCCGCCCGATATATTACGAGCAAGAAAATAAGCACCTCCCACTGCCACGACCAATACAGCCAGGAACAATGGCGAGATAAAACGCCAACGGAGAGAAATGAATCGTGATCTCGACATGAGACTATTATAGAACTACGGCGCAAAATCGCCAGCGCTAGCAGGTTGGATAAGCTCGCCTCCCAAATGTGAGAGGATCAACTGGGATATCGTTGATCCGGGTTTCATAATGAACATGTGGGCCGGTGCTGTTGCCAGTGCTGCCGCTCCAAGCGACGACACTCCCCTTGCCGATGAACTGTCCTTCAGAAACATTGAACGAAGTATTGTGGGCGTAGTAGGTGATGAAGGTACCACTTTGTAGGATTACCAGATAGCCATAGCCAATATCACTCCAGCCAGCGAATATGACCTGTCCACTATGGGTAGCGATGACAGGAGTCCCCAATCCACTGCCGATATCAATTCCACTGTGGTAGAGATGGTAGCGTTGCGTCAGCACCCCATCAACAGGTATCCCTTCGGGCGCACATTCCACAGCATTCTGATCATAGGGCACAACCCGCAGCGTTCCGTCTTCATTGAAAAGTGAAACAGTCGGTAAGATCACTTCAGATAATCCTGGTAGCGGAAGCGGTGGTGATGTGGGATAAGGTAAAGGTGTTGGGAGTAGCGTGGGTTCAGTAAAAGTGAATAGAGTGTTGCCCATGCGTGGCAAGAACGCCCCAACCGACTTCACCTCCGGCCCCAGCGCGTCTAACGGAGCAGCGCCATAATTAGGTTGTCGGGCATTCAAGAACTCGACAATCGAGGGGTTAAGCTGAGCAAATGGGGCAACAGGCGTACCTGGTAATGGTGGTACGGCCGTCGGCATATCAAACGGTACAAACCGCACCGACTCATCGCGCACGCTGATTAGACCTGCCAGATAAACCAGCACGACAACTAATAATACAAGTATCATGAAAATGGGGGTAAACTGAAGCAATCGACGCATTTCCAGATTGTACATTGTTTTAGCGCAAGCCGCCGGAAACCCTTAAACTAGCTTCATGGAAACTTATCAATTGTTTTATAGGATGGTTCACAACCACGCCCTGGCATCAGTGTTATCTTTTATAGAGGTGGCATGATGAAAGCAGACAGACTACTGGAGAATTTTCAACAATTTGACGTGGAACATATTGAGCGTGTCTTTGGGACAGAAGTAAATCTGAAGTCACCGGATCCTAATATCCGGCGGGCCCCAGTGAAGCGTGTGGCGTTGATTTCCGAGGCGTTCCTACCCAAAGTGGATGGGGTCTCGAAGACTGCTTACCTGACGTTACGTTATCTAAGACAAACCGGGCGTGAGGTCTTGGTATTCGCCCCTGACATTTCACCAGACAGCTTGGACGGTACACCCATTGTTCCGCTACCGTCGGTGCAGTTTCCTAAAGTTCCAGAAACACGCATGGCCCTCCCAAACCCGGTCATTGCCCGTCAATTACAGAACTTTCAACCCGATTTAATCCATATGTTCAGCCCAGCATTGATGTCTGTCAGCGGCATGGCAACTGGACGCCATATGAATGTCCCAATTGTTGCCAATTATCAAACAGATTTACCAGGATATGCCAGCTTGTATGGCTGGGATTTCGCCGTCACTATCACACGCAATTGGCTTCGTTATATTCACAATGGTTGTCATGTCACGCTGGTTCCATCTAACCACACCCGCACAGAATTGGCTGAACAAGGTTTCAAGCGATTGCGGATCTGGGGGCGTGGTGTCAACAGTGTGCGTTTTCACCCTAAACATGGCAATTCCCAATGGCGTGCTAAGCTGCTGAATGGGCGTGACCCTCAGCGGTTGCTGTGCATTTATGTTGGACGGGTCGCAACAGAAAAGAGCATTGACCTACTGATTGATGTCGCCAAGACTCCTGGTGTTGCCCTGACCATCATTGGGGACGGAGCACAGCGCGGCGATCTGGAAGAATTCTTTACCGATACAGATACACATTTCACAGGTTATTTACTAGGGGATGCGTTGCCTGCTGCTTTTGCCAGTGCCGATATATTTTTGTTCACTGGCCCGCGTGAAACCTTTGGTCAAGTGGTACAAGAATCAATGGCCTCTGGCTTGCCCTCAATCGTTTCTAATGAAGGAGGTGTAGCCGATCTGGTAATAGAAGGTGAAACAGGCTATACCTGTGAACAGAAGCCCGAAGCCTATGCACAGGCCGTCGTTAAGCTGCGTGATAACCCGCAACTACGACAGACGATGGCGCAGCGCGCCCGCGAACTGGCGGAAGAGCGTCCCTGGGAGAACGTGCTGGCACAGCTAGAGGCTCATTATGCGGAGGCAGTTGCCATCAATGATCGGTTTGTCCGGGTGTTTGGGCATACCAATTATCATAATATTTCACGCTTACCGATTGAATTGGTAGGCTAAAACTTGTTGGTTGTTGTATTACGATCTGCTTAGTGTAGAATCTGGATACGTATTTTGGATTGATCATTCACTACAAATTCGATAGAACCTAGACATGGGATGCGTTCAGTATTGTGGTGCTCAATGGATTATGTGGTCGATTTAATTGTCAACTTTAGCGAGAGTACCGGATTCCCTGAAGGCAATACCCTATCCCGTTTCAAGAACATTGCGTCTGACATAAACGGGCTTGAGCCCGCTGCAAGCCGCAGCGAGCCTTTGGTTCGATTTTAATGGTGGCGGTTCGGCGATTTTCAGGGTTTTAACCAGAGTTTAGCGTTGATCTAACCCCAAAAAGGAAATGATGCTCAAGACCTATAAGTATCGTCTGTATCCCAGCAAGAGCCAGGAGCGTCATCTCTGGCAAATCTTAGCCTGTGCCCGGCACTTCGACAACAGGTGTGTGGAAGAACGAAGTGTGAGCAAAACCCAGCAAATGTGGAATGTCAAGCACGACAAAAAGACCTTGCCACAAGCGCAGATCGTTCACAGCCATGTCTTGCAGGTGGTCGCAGCGGACTGCGATAAGGCCTTCCAAGCCTTCTTCCGTCGTGTCAAGAAGGGTGAGACCCCAGGCTATCCACGTTTCAAAGGCCGCCATCGCTTCCATAGCTTGGGCTTCAAAGAATATGGCAATGGCTTCAGGATGGATGGTTGGCGCCTCAAGGTGTCAGGTGTGGGTTGTATCGCTGTGCGTTGGCATCGAGCCATCGGTGGGTTCGTTCCCTGCCAGATCAAGACGCTGCGAATCACCCACAAGGCAGGACGTTGGTCTGCCAGAGCCAGCCAAGCTGCCAAAAACTGAGCGACGGGTTGGCTTGGATGTCGGGGTATCCGCATGGGTCACGACCAGCGCGGGTGAGAAGGTTCAAAACCCCAACTCTTACCGGGAGAGCCAAACGAAACGGCGGGTTCTGCAACGGTCACTGGCCCAGAAGAAACAGGGTGGCAAGAACCACCGTAAAGCCTTGCTGCTCGAACTTTTAGTTCGCGCCCAAAGGCAGCAAGAGCATCTTGGAGAGTGGGTGCGAACCTTCGGTTCGGCGTATTTTCAAACAAGATCTCACGCACAAGGCTGGAAGTGCCGGACGTGAAGTGCTGTTGGTTGATCCCGTCTACACATCCACAATCTGCTCCAACTGTGGTGCAATCTTCGAGGGCTTAACCCTCTCAGATCGATGGGTGGCATGCGCTTGTGGTCTCTCGCTCAACAGAGGTCACAACGCAGCAATTCATATCCTTGCCAAAGCAAGGGCCAGGCTTAGTCGAGCCAGATCGGACGGGTCTGTACAGCCTCACGTAGAGGGAGGTTCCTCATGCGTGCTGTAGAAGCTGCAGCGAACTGAAAGTTCGACTTCTAGTCGTAGCAGAGCGTCACATGTACAACAAGATTTATTGACCTAGAGCCCCAGCGGGCAAATCCTTTTATGTTAATTCCCTATTGAGGAGGCATACATGACTGAGCAAACCAAGACCCTCGCACTCATCGCGCATGATGGCAAAAAGGCAGAAATTGTGGCGTTTGCGCTGCATTACAAGCATGTGCTAGAACGGTATAAGCTAGTTGCTACGAATACCACAGGGAAACATCTGATAGAACAATGTAATCTGGAAGTGGAACGAATGCTCTCTGGGCCTATTGGTGGGGATGCGCAGATCGCAGCGAAAGTGGCAGAAGGCGCGATCGAGGCAGTGTTTTTCTTTGTTGACCCGCTCGGCAAACACCCCCATGACCCAGATATTCAGTCCTTGTTGCGGATTTGCAACGCGCATAATATCCCGCTGGCAACCAACCCAGCGACGGCAACGTTTATTATCTCAGAAAAGGCACTGTAACTAACGTTCACTGCGTTCGGCTCGGCGGATGGCAAAGGCCAGAATAATATCGGTTAGAGCAGCCTGGATCAGTACAAAGATCATCAACGCCAGGCCGATGAAAATGCCATAGGGGACATCCGCCCAGACTTCTGCGCCATAAAAACCAAGATGTAAGAAACTCACGCCCCAATCAGCAAAGGCGGCAAATCCGGTCAAAAGCAGCCAGGTTATCCCATCGGATGCTCCCAACGTGTTATACTCAAACTGTAACATAGCCCAAACAAGATAACCTATAAATACCACGCAGAGTACGGACAAAGTAATCTGAGTTAGAGTCACATAAATGCGCTGTTGAACGGCGGTAGAAATCAGTAAACCCAATGCAGCGATAAAACCCAACCCTGTGATCGGCAACAACAGGCTGGCAGTCAGCATTAAGGACAGCAGGAACACCGCCACAGGCAGCGACACATCTGGTGTGATGCTGCCTGTCAGATAGTTGAGGTACTCACCCCGAAACGCGGTCAAGTCGAGCAAGATCCCGGCAATCAGCATCACCCTCACCAGGATCAAGACCACCAGAAATATGCGCAGACGGTAAAAAATGATGGCTGTCCAGCGTGATCGTAGTGTAAGCTCTGCACCAGAAGACGTTGTCTTAAGACTCTCCCAGGTCTGGCGGCGCTTTTCTGCGCCGATAGTGCTGATAGTCATGAAGATAACAACCACTTGCAGCATAATTTGGAGCATCCATGTAGGCCAGAACAAGATTGACGAGAGCATCTGGCTGAATGGTAGGTCAAACGGGTCTTCAACAAAGAGGCCACTAGCGGCTGCGTAGCCAATTAACAACAGCACCCCGAACAGTAAAATGAAGCCCAGGGCACGGCTATATTTTTCCCGTTGGGTTTGCGATGTGTGGCTTCCGAGTGTGTAGCGCAGCGTGGGGTGATCGGGACGCATCCAAGCAGGGATATGAGTTGTCAACCGTTGAATCATCGATTCAATCCTCATATAACTCGAGTATTCGTTCCTTGAGCGTCTGGCGCAGTGCTTCACGCCAGGCATGTTCCGGTATTTCGACGGTCTGTGTATGTCGAATATAGTGGATACTGGTGGCAGGCACAACCCCGCCCAATCGTGTTTGCACGGCATCGGCATAGACGCCAAGCTGCAAGTGATAGCGTTTGGCGTGTTTTTGATAGGCCTGATCCCGCACAAACCCGGTCTTATAATCCATCACGATCCAGCGTCCATCAGGTTGCTGGAGCAACACATCAATCACACCATGAATAACATAGCCATCACGCTCATAAACAAATGGTAGTTCATGGTAGACCTGATGAGCTGCTTCAATCCACTGATAGGCATAGCTCGTTTCAAAACGTTGTAGCAGCCTATAGGCACGATTAATGGCATCAATAACTTCAAATTCATCCGTGATGCCCTGCCGCCACGCATATACGCGCAACATGTCTCGTACACTGACATCATGCGCTGGTAACTGCCAATGTTGCAGGGCTTCATGCACCATATTGCCAATCTGGCGGGGCGTAACTTGCTCCGGTTTATAGACGACATCCTCAACAATAGTCGGAGCATCCTGGAACACCTGCCGCCGAAAGCGTTCCCAGTAGAAAGCTCTGTCCTCTGGTTCATGAGCTTGATAAGCGCTGCCAAGATCAGCAATTTGGGTTGCAGACAGATGTCGCCCCTGAGCCTCTAGCCCGACCATAACATCGTTGAGCAACAGCGGCTTCTGTGGTGGTACGTGGGTCTCGAAATCAAGCGACTTGAAACCATCATCCAGCATTTTCGATGCAAACGCTGGTGGCTCATGGCTATGAACCGTGACCTGCACCTGCCCCCAATCATAATTCAACGTTGTCTGCATGTCCGGTTCTAGTGCAGACGACAAATCCAACAGATCAAATAGTTGTCTCATCCAGCCCTTCGCCGTCCAGGTTTGATCGGTCTTCTCCCGCACCTGCCCACTCAGAATGAGATAATCCTGCGCACGAGTTGCCGCCACATACAATAATCGCAGGCGTTCAGTTTCTTCCCGCATCTGCTGACGCTGCACTTGTTGTTTATAGCGCCAAGTAGGGACAAAGCTATGGCTCTCGTTCGGATCATAGACTTTGCAGGCCAATCCCGCGATGTCATCCAGCACGATCATGGCCTCGCGGCCTTTGGGGCGCTGCCATGTGGTATCCGCTAGAATGACGACAGGAAATTCCAGCCCTTTGCTGGCATGAACGGTCATCAAACGCACAGCTCCAGCAGCATCAACAACAGCTTCGCCCTCGTGGGTTTCGGCAGCACTCATATCCCGAAGATATTGCGAAAACGCACCGAGTGTCATGTGCCGGCTGGCATTGGCTTGATCTAGCAACTTTTCGAGGTTACCACGCCGCCGTGCCCCATCTGGCAGTCCTGTTAGAATCGCCAGATAGCCTGTTCGTTCCAACGCCTCGTTCAATAGCTCAGGGATGGTAATACGTCCGACGATGGTGCGTAGATAGCTGAGGATATCCCAGGCATGACGCAGGCGCTCCTGTTCATCAGCGGCAATCAGGAGATTGGGTTCTTGCAGTGCTGCCCACAACGGAATCGGTTGGTCTTCATCATCTGTCAGCAAACGCAGGGCAAAAAGTGCGTCATCGCTCAAGCTGAACAGAGGCGAACGCAACACCGACGCCAGCGCCAGATCATCCGCCGGGTTGTAAACCACGTTCAGAAGGTTGAGTAAGTCCCAGATTTCCTGCCGATCATAGAAGCCGCGTCCTGCCACTGTGACATAGGGCACGCCAAACTGCTTGAACACATCTTCATAGGGCGTGACATTGGTCAGGGATTGGAACAGGATGGTAAAATCACCGAAATCAGCTGGACGGGTTTGATTGATATCCCGGTCAAAAATCGGTGTTCGCTCAGCAATCATCGACTGGATACGATGGGCGATGAAATAGGCTTCGCGGCGTCGCCCAGCCTCGGAACCAATGCTGAGGATGCGCTTGTTGGCCCCTTTCACCTGTTGAAGCTGCTCATCACGCTGGCAAGTGTCAATCAACAACAGACTCAAGCAGGCCATTGCTTGGTCAGTATAGGGGGGCATGTCTCGAAAGGCGGACATCGGTTTACCCAATTCCACCTGATAATCGCTGACGGGACTAGCCCCGTCACGAGTCAAGAGTTGGCCGAAGAGGGCATTAAAGCAATCCATCAACGGTTGATGTGTGCGGAAAGAAGTGGAGAGCGCACAATCCAGGCCGTCAGACACGACAATCTGATCACGTACTTGATTAAACACGCTGACATCCGCGCCGCGAAAAGCATAAATGCTTTGCTTAGGATCGCCCACAACAAACATTGATCCTGTGAGTGCCTGGATTAATTGCCATTGTTGGGCATTAGTATCCTGAAATTCATCCACCAGCACATGATGAAAGGCAGCCGCCCGATAGCGTGCCTGGACATGTGGAAACTCCATCAAGAGTTGACTCGTCAGGCGTTCCAGATCATCAAAATCTAACACACCCAGCCGATTCTTTACCTGACGATAACCCTGCTGTACCCATACGAAGAGTCGGATCCAGTGCTTGATGAGCAGGGCGGCTTTTTCATCCAGTATGCCCGGTTCATCACCCAGTTCCGCCAGAAATTTCCTGGCGGATTCACGAATGGCTCTGAGATCGGCACGGGCAGCCTTCACTGCATCGTCCCCCCCCCAGTTGTTTTTGCTGCCTGAATTACCCCCGGCAATTTTCGAAATAGCCTGGAGTAGATCATGTGCCTCGTTAGCATCTGCTTCATAAAGGCGATCCAGGCAGTCAAGGCAGTTTGACCAGTGAAGGCCGAGTTTGTCGTCGTTGGGTGGGGGCATATGTATGCCGATTGCGTCCACTTCATCCAAGAATCGTTTTGCGACATCTGGGATCAAAGCAGACCAAGCGGCTTGCCACTGTTGGAAAATGTCATCAGGCGGATCAACAAAGTTATGGGCCAGCAGATCAAAGCGGCTTAATGCCTGCCGGATATGGCGTGTATGGTATTCCTTGAATAACGCCACCGCTTCATCTTGTGATGCGACCACATCGGCAAACACACGGTCAACCACATCCACCAACAACACCGCCGCCTCAACTTCATTCAACACCCGAAAGTCCGGGTCGATTTGTGCTTCGGCGGCGTTTGCTCGTAGCAAAGTTGCGCATAAACCATGAATGGTATCAATGCGGGCCGTATCCATCTGTGACAGGAGCAACGACCAACGTTCAGTGGCATCTGTGGCATTGTTGTAGCGTTGTTGCAAGGCTGTACGAACCCGGTCTCGCATTTCCTCGGCGGCTTTTTTGGTGAAGGTGATGGCAACCAACGAATCGAGCGACCAATCATCATGTTCATCCAGCAGGGCCAGATAACGCTCGACCAGGACACGAGTTTTGCCGGAACCTGCCCCAGCGACCACAATCAAGTTACGATCATGGGTAAAAATGGCTTGTTTCTGCTCTGCGGTGAACTGCATCATCACATCCTGTTGGCGATACGACAGAGACGATGATAGTCACAATAACGCACACAGCGTCCTGAATCGAGTTTGGAGGCATGAACAGCGAAATTGCCCTCACGGCCCGCTTTGATGTGGGCAGCCAGTTGCTTTCTGGCGATTTCAATGGACTGGTGACCTGCTTCATCCAATTGGATGACACCGCTGATACTCTGATTACTCAAATGCCAAAACAGGCCCCCACCAACTTTGTCCGGTGCGTCCAGTTGATTTTCGATGAGCGAGTGAGCGCCTTCGAGATAAACCATCATCTGGAAGTTACGACCTGCTTCCATTTCATGGACTGGAATGAGCGTACTGCCTGATTTATAGTCAATGACCAACACAATATCCCCAAGCTGGTCCATGCGATCAATGAAACCCCGCAGTTTGATGCGACCTGCTTCTGCTCCAAGATCAACTTCAACAATCGTATCTCGACCGAATGGCGCTTCTAAGATGTAGGGAGTGCGTGCGCCTTTGCCAAAATGCTTGACCAGCGGATTGATTTTAGGATCATCGGAGAAATCAACTTGGATGATTCGCGCCAACATCCGCAGGAGAACGGCCTGTTCTTGTTCCCATAATGTACCTTGGCGAAAGCCGTAGCGCTGCGGCGCATCGTGCAAAATTTCGTTGGCGGCCTGCTCTAAGAGTTCAAGTGCATGACCGAGATTATCGAGTTCAATCAAGAGGCCCTGATCTTGAATCAGGCGATATGTCCTTTCCAAAATGGCATGCGTCAGTGTACCTCGCTGCCGGGCATCGAAACCTTCTTCAGGTTCTTCCAGCGCTTCCAGATGCAGCAAGTGTTTGGCATAAAAGCGGAACGGGCATAAACCGTAATCGTTTAACTGTGTTGCGCTCCACATCCGGCCAGGCCCCAGTCGGCTTTGGACAATTTGTATCAAATCCGCATCTTCTAACACACCACTGAAGCGATTGAAGTGTCTGCCATTCATCCGATATGATTCAATGTCATGTCCAGTGGCGACCTGTCGCCAATATGCTCTTTGGTTGAATAACAGCCAGCGATATGCACCAAGTACACGTTCATCCTCATCCACCAAACCCGCTACAACAGAGAGGGCAGCTTCATCACGGGCTGCAACCTGCTCGACAGGAATCACCTGCCCTATTGCGAGACGTTGAATCGGTGTATCCTGGAAAATATCGCGTGTCGCCCGCCAGAGGGAGCTAGCCACCCAGGGCTTGCCACCTTGATAAGTCGGCCGAGAAAACGTCAGAGTCTGCCGTGGCAACAAAATCAATTCATAAAAAAGGCCATCATCAGCAGCGCGTTCCGCTCTGGTTTGTAACCGGACACCGCGCCCGTTCAAGTCAATACGTTCTCCATCCAGATAGATTGGGTCTTCGGGTATGCGTGCAGGGAAAACGCCCTCACTCAAACCGAGAATAAAAACATGCTCATGGGGCAAACCACGCGCATCCGCCGCCGTCGTCACCAAAACGCGCCCAGATCGATTGGGGCGTGAGTTAATCGACGTACTGCCAATCGCCCGCAGCAAATCGGCATAGAAAGCATCCCAACTGATCGTGTCGGCTTCTTCACGCATGACCGACCACACCAATTGGTGCTCCACCAGCAAACTACGCAAGATATGTTTAAGGGCGTTCATAGCAGCCAGATCACGCGCTATGATGTCATCGGGTACACTGGAATCGCGGATGCTTTCGATCATGTTCAGGCTAAAACCAGGATCAAGCGTATGTAATTCTTCTTCATCGGCGCTGTGCTGCGGATCATGCCCGATTAGGCGTTCCAACCACTCCACATAATCCCCCACAGTCGCCTGGGATGGAGGCGTCAGGGCTGTAAACAAGATCTCTAATTGACTGCTCAAATGAGCGACCTGATCATTGTTCAAAATGGCAGGGGCATCTTCATTATATTCGTCTTCATCCCCAACGACACGAACGCCAGCCTGGGCGATGGCCTCCAACCAGGTCTCGTGCCCTACCGTTACAATCAGGGCCCGACTCACCTGATCTAACAGATTACGCTCATTTATTTGTATGCCCTGCAAATCGATATAGGCTGATCCCAGCACATCCAGGAGTTCTTGACGGCGGAAGTCTAAATCAGCGAGTTGTAGCACGTTGAGCAGCGTGGCAATCGCCGGGTTTTCTTGCAGTGGTTCGCCATAATGCAGCGCCACAGGCAGCCCATATTTTTGAACCAGTGTGGAGAAATGAATCCGGTAGTTTTCCCAATCACGCAGCGTTACCAGAATATCATCTGGCGAGACTCCTTCTAACAACAACCGTTTCACTCGACGCAGTACCACCGCTGTTTCCGCTGCTGAATCAGGTGCTTCAATCCATATAATATCATCGGTGTGGCCTGGATACTGCCGGGCATCCTGTAGAAAGATGTTATCAATCAAATGCCGCAAACTCTTGCGTCGAGATTCCTTCTCATATTCTGTCGATGATCCATCTTCCACGACAGAATATGAGAGGCGCTCTTGCAGTTGCCGCAAGGTTTGCTCAAATCGACGGCCCACAATGGCTTCACGTTGCTGGATGTGAGTCAATGTAATCAGCGCTTCATTGGCTCGATCTGCCAGCAATGCCAGCACATCAGCCTGAATCGGGTTGAATTGGTCAAACCCATCGACAACCAGCAAGTCGATGTCATTTCCCAAAGTTTCATCTGCACGCAAGGCTTCTACCGTAACCCAACCCTGTCCTTCCCGATCCACCAACCCATGTTCTTGCAATACCCGTTGGTAGCTATCATAAATGCGTGCCAGATCACGGTCTTTGGGTGTTCGTGCTTGTGCCAGATAGACTTCTGGCCTGACTTGATTCTGTTTGAGTTCATAGATCAGATCAGCCGTCATACGAGAAAATCCTGGTTTATCAACAATCGTATGAAAATGCTCTAGAGGCTCGTCCATCTGATGTACAACGGACCGGATAAGGCCGTAACGTGCTGATTCAGCCATGAGACGTTGTGGTTGTCCGGCATTATCAAGCAAGCACTGGTAAAGCTCATAAAAATTAAAAATCTCCAGATTGAAATAAACGTGCTGTCCATCATGCCACTCAATAAGGCGCTGACGAAAGGCATCTTCCTGCCGTTTGGTTGCCAAGATCACCCAGACACGCGCAAACGGCGCTTGATTGAGGGTCTGGGCGATCTTCGGCAGGACGGACTTGTTCGCCCGCAGAATGCTGACCGCCATTATTGCTCATACAACAGGTGATAAATGGCGTCCGCTTTGTTCTGGTCAATGCGATCTTTGGCAAGATAGTTAGGCTGCAAGCGCGTAAACAAAGAGGTCAGGTGGGTAGCGGGTACGACAGGCGATTTGAGCGTAAGCTGAAGTTCAGGGTCTTCTTTGGTAAAAACCACTACGCCAAAAACGGGGACATCCGTAATGTCACGCAACGCCAAATATTCGCGCAGGCTCTTGATGTCGTCAATTACATCTTGGGTCGGGTTAGAGAAGGCTAGAGGCTTCCACTCGCCCTTTTTATTGGCCTTGAGCCACTTAGCAGCTTCGTTGAGATAGGAACCCGTGTAATCTACGACTCGAAAAACCAGCAGACCTGCCGGCCCTAACAACACCGCATCAATATAACCCAATCCACGCCGATTGATGTTGCGGATAAAGGCGTAACGATCATCTAAATGAACAGCCAAGGTATCACCCGTTATCAAGGCAAGGTCATTTTCCGTGCGGCGGGTGACTGCCCGCAATGCCAACGCCACACCGATCAAACTCAACCCAATCCCACCAACAAACAGCAAGACCCGCCCCATATCGTAGATCGTGTAGGATACACTTGAATCAGAGGTTAGGGGGACAACGTAAAGGGCCAGTCCGATGACTGTGAGGAAGATACCGGCTGCAACCAGTACAAAGGCCATTTCCAGAAGACGACGAGATCGGCGGACAATCGCACGCGAAGACACAATGTGACGCATCGATGATCCCTATTTGTCTTCAGATTTGGAATCAGCTTCGGGGGCCTTTTCCTTGGTGACTTCGGCTGGGATCGTTTCAGCTTGGTTATCTTGAATCGGTTCCGCCTTATTGTCAGTTTCTGCGTTGACTTTTTCAACAGTTTTCTCGCGCCGCTTGGCGATGTTACTTTCCAGAATACCCTGTAACTCGGCAAATTTAGGGAGCGGCTTGTAAATGAGTTCATCAGCCCCAGCTTGCGCGATGATCTTTTTCTCCTCGTCCGGGGTCAGCTTATAAGCCGTGGTTAGCACAATGGCAACGTCACCGAGGATTTTACTCTTGCGCAGACGTTCACCAACAGCTGGCCCATTAATTTCACCGGGGAGTCGTATATCAAGGAGTGCCAACTCCGGCAGTTCTCCTTTGAATCGATCTTCATCAACATCATCAATCCAAGATACGGCTTCTTCACCATCGACAAATGCCACACCTTCGATACCCCAGATACCAAACATGACCAGCAGCACTTCATATATATCAGGTTCGTCTTCGACCACCATCCAAGTAGACAAGATTCTTGATACCTTTCAATCTGTCTGTCTTCTGATGAACCGTATCATATGATACGGTTCATCAACTGTGTATACTACCCTACCATAATAAGTTTATAACCCCTATAAAGCAAATTCCGAAACACTATTGTAACCCCCACCTTTTGTCCTGTATAAATAACGCTGATTTCCTGCTGATGGATTGCTGTGTAAAAAGGTTGTGTCGATACGATGCAATTCGAGTATACTTGAGTGAATAAAGACCTGAACAAAAGGGGCGAAACTTGAACTGGTTAATCGTCGAAGATGAAGGAGACATTCGTAACCTGGTCGCAATGATGGCTCAGGTATGGGGCCATGAAACCATCACGTTTGACAACGGTCAAAAAGCTTGGGATTGGCTGGATGAAATGGCATCCGGCCAATTTACAGGCAAACTACCGGACTTCGCCTTGATGGATATTCGTATGCCCGGTAAGCGGGGTAACGAAATCTCACAGAAGATTCGCACCATTGAAGCCATTAAGAACATCCCCATTGTCTTGATGACTGCTTTTGTTATGGGTGATGATGAAATTGGCAAAATGCGCGACGAGTTCGGTGTCGATCATGTGATTAATAAACCACTTCCTGATTTTGACCAGCTTCGTGTGCAACTTCACGACATCATTAAAGCCAAACAGAACGGTTAAATGGAATGCCCAACGACGCAGAAGAAATTAGCGGTGTATTGAGCCGCATCAACCAATTAGGGGCAGCAACAGAACACATGTTTAGCCGCCTCTACACCGGATTAAGTAGACGGGTGACTGCCGAAGGCCGCAACCAGAAACGGTTGAAATTGCAAGAAAAGATCGAAAACGCCCGCCGAATTGCCGAACAGAACAAAGCCCTGCATGAGAGTTTACAACAACGTGGTGAAGAGATTACCCGGCTGCATGGAATCTTGGCAACGCTGGATGAAGGCATTATCATGCAAGACAATGAGGGCCACATCCTCTTCATTAACAAAGCGGCACGCGATTTGTTAGGAACCCAGAAGAATTTCTGGGAAACCGAACTCGGTCAATTATTTGAAGAATCACTCAGCATTACCACCTTTTCAACTGAACTTGAACCCCTTGGCGAACCAACCCGTATTGAAACCAACGGGCATGTCTTAGGCGCGCAACTGGCAGCCGTGGCCAGCAATGAAGGTAAACGCATCGGAACCATGATCGTGCTGCGCGATGTCACTCGCGATGCACTGGCAGATCGCCTCAAAGATCAGTTTGTCACTGCCATCTCTCATGAACTCAAAACACCCATGACCGTTATCAAAGGTATGAGTGAGATACTGCAAAACCAGCCAGAAGAACGGCCTGTTAACCGCCGCTTGCTCGAAACGCTCAGCCGTAATGTCGACGTGTTGGATCGAATGGTAGTGGAATTACTCGATGTCTCCGAGATGGGTGCGGGCACAATCGAAATCCGCCATAATGACATCGCGATTGAGCCGCTGCTGTGGAGTGTGGTGAACGGCGCAACACCAGAGATCAAGAAGAATAGACTCGACGTGATGGTTATGGTTCGGGATGTCACGGATCTGCTAATCAAGGGCGACAATCAGCGGCTACGCTGGGCATTGGGACACATGCTCCAGAACAGCGTCTATTACACTCAACCGGATGGACATATCGTGATAGCAACCAGATTGCAGGATAACAACCCGGATTATCTCGACATCTCATTTATTGATGATGGCGTGGGTATCTCAGAAAAAGATTTACCACACATTTTCGAGCGTTTCTATCGAGGCGATCCACGCGACAAAAGTGGCAAATTGGTTGATCCACGCGGGTTAGGTCAGGGTTTGTTTGTCGCCAAAACAGTCGCGCAATTACACGATGGTTTCATCAATGTAGAAAGCGAAGCAGGACAGGGCAGTATATTCACGCTCACCCTGCCAATCGCATTTAACTAACTGTTGCATCAATCTCCGTGCAAACGTTACAATCCAGTGAATTATTCGCCTGAATTACAGGAGCAATGACGTGAGCGCTTCCGGTGCTTTTACGTTTGTACTGCATTGTCATCTCCCTCCCACTCCCATTTCGAACTTCTGGCAAGGTGAAATCACGCTACTGACCACAATCACAGAAACCGTTCTCCCCCTATTACAGAAGCTCAGCAATCTACGCAACCACAATATCGATTTCAAACTTACCCTTGGTCTTACACCGATTGCAGCCGATTATCTCGCGAGCACAACCGTGCTGGAACATCTTGGGCAATATCTTGATGCGCAAATTATGGCGGCAGCGTCGGATCGTTCCAACTTTGCGGATCACAATCCACATCTGCACTATCTAGCAGACTGGTATCATACTTATTACACTCAACTGAAGACGACCTTCACTGAGCAGTTCAGCCGTAATCTGATTGGTATTTTATGTGACCTACAGAACGCTGGCTACGTCGAATTAGCGACCAGTGCCGCCACTTATGGCTACCTGCCATTGCTTTCAGATACCAGGGCCATCAATGCCCAGCTTCAGACCGCCGTGGTGTGTCATACCCGTCATTTTGGCAAACCACCTAGTGCCATCTGGCTACCGGAATGCGGTTATTACCCTGGCATTGAGACACTATTGGAACGTTATAATTTCCGCGTGTTCTTTGTCGAAACTCATGCGTTGGTCGGCGGACAACCTGTCGGTGTAGCATCCGGGGATGTCATAGGCGATTTTAGTGCGATCAAAGCGCGCTTTGCTGATCCTACGGCGGAAGCTAATCCCAAACATGATGTGTCGACCTTCCCAGCGTATCATGCGGGTGATTCGTTAGTTGCTGTGATCGGACGGAATAATCGCACAGGACAGCAGGTATGGAGTGCTAATTGGGGTTATCCTGGTGACTTTGATTATCGAGAACACAACAAGAACGCGGGCACAAGCGGCCTCAAATATTGGCGTGTGACCGGAGCCAAAACCGACCTGGCGCATAAGGACTATTACCATCCAGAATGGGCGGAATATAAGGTCGAGCAGCACGCCGAACACTTCGGGCATTTGGTCGGTGATCTACTGCGGAACTATCATAATGAAACTGGTAAGTTTGGTCTGATTGCATCGTTTTATCCGGCGGCGCTATTCGGGCAGCGTTGGTTTGAAGGCGTGGCGTGGCTGGGCCGGGTGTTGGAATTACTGGGCAGCAGCCCTCATGTGAAACTGACAACTACTAGCGAATATGTCGAATCCCACCCACCTCAGCACAGTGTGCCCCTATCTGAAAGCTCATGGGGAACAGGCGGGCAGCATTTCATCTGGCAGAATCATGCGACTCAATGGTTATGGGACGCCCTGGAAACTGCACAAACCCGATTCCAGACGCAAATCAATGAATTCCAACAAGCCGATACCAAAACGATCATCATCTTAAACCAGGCAGCGCGGGAACTGCTGTTGATGCAAAGCAGCGATTGGCCTCGTATGATTACAATGCAGCAGATCGCGGGGATAGACCGTTTTGTGCAGCATTGGACACAATTCAACCGCTTACTTGATAGTCTCGAGGCAGCGCAGCCAGACGTGGTTTATGCTCAACAAACTTTCGAGCGCAATCCAGTCTTCCAGGAAATTGATTTTCACTGGTTCGCCCGTTAACATCTCTTAACACCTTGACGCTACTAATGAGGAGCCGATGGCTTTGAACGTCTTATTTGTGAGTGCAGAAGCGGTTCCATTTGCCAAAGTAGGCGGCATGGCAGATGTTGTTGGTTCTCTGCCTGTGGCTTTACGACAACTGGGCGTTGATGCCCGGGTCATCATGCCCGGATACGGCTTCATCAACCATGATAACTTTGATATGAGCCATCTGTTCACCTTCTGGCATCCCATGCACGAAGGAACAGCAGAGATCAAAGTTTATACTACCACCTATAAAGGCGTCCCTTTCTACTTTCTGCAAGGCTGGCCTTACTTTGGTCAGGATGACTCTGTTTATACCGAATGGAATTGGGATGTGCCCCGGTTCATTTACTTCAACCAAGTGGCGATGGCCGTCGCCTGGGAACTACGGCAGCGGATGAACTGGTTCCCGGATGTCTTCCATGTCAATGACTGGCACACGGGTATCCTGCCCTTCCTGGTCGCCAAAAGCCGCAATAATCTCATCTGGCGCGACACCGCGACAGTGCTGAGCATTCACAATCTCCAATATCAGGGAGTCCATGTCGGCGGGTATCTATGGCAGAAAGGTATTCCAGCACGGCATCAACCTGACCTTGTGTATCAAGACAAAACGGATAATATGCTTGCCATCGCCATCGCCTATTCTGATATGGTGACGACAGTCAGCCCGCGCTATGCGGTTGAAATCCAGTATCCTTATATGGGGAATGGCCTGGAACATTTGTTAAGCCGACGGATTGAGAATGTCCAGGGAATCCTGAACGGTATTGACACTATCTTATGGGACCCTGCGACAGATCCGAATCTGGTCACGAATTTTGATGAATCCAATTTTCGCCAAAAACGCATCGAAAACAAGCGGCATTTGCAGCATGAAAGCGGCCTACCTGTTCGTGATGAAGTGCCGGTGATTGGCGTTATCAGCCGTCTAGTCTGGCAAAAGGGCCTGGACTTAGCCTTGCCTGCCCTGCGTCAACTACTCATGGAGCAGGATGTTCAGGTGATCTTGTTGGGCACGGGCGACCCGGACTTGGAGTATCAGTGTTGGCAGCTGGGGCATGATTTCCCTGGCAAGGCCCGCATGTACTTGCAATATAATGCCGCCGTTGCGCAGCACATTTATGGCGGATGTGATCTGTTCCTGATGCCCAGCCACTTTGAACCCTGTGGCATGGGGCAAATGCTGGCGATGCGCTATGGTGCACTACCACTGATAAGAGAAACAGGAGGGCTGGCAGATACCGTTGACAATTATGATAATGCCGATGGCGAAACCGGAACCGGATTTGTCTTTTTGTGGGAAACCGCCGCTGCCGTCCTCGGCACGATGCGCTGGGCCTTAGATACTTACCGCAATCGTCCTGATGCATGGCAGCGAATGCAAAAACGCGCCATGCAGCGCGACTTTAGCTGGAACACAAGCGCGAAGCAATATATTGACGTATATCAGAAAGCTCTAGACAAGAAAGGATAGAGAGCACTGTGAGAGTAAAAGCCGTTATTCTGGCAGGTGGTGAGGGAACCCGACTGGCAACCCTTACCACCAAACGAGCCAAACCAGCCGTGCCTTTTGCCGGGAAATATCGTATTATTGATTTCGCTCTGAGCAATTGTGTGAACTCCAATATCTTTGATGTCATCATCCTCACGCAATACCGTCCGCATAGTTTGAACGACCATATCGCCTTGGGACGCCCCTGGGATTTGGATCGTGGATTCACAGGTGGCGTAAAAATCCTCCAGCCCTATCTAGGACGCTTTGACACCGATTGGTATGCCGGAACTGCTGACGCCGTCGCACAAAATCTAAACTTTGTGCGGCGTGGGCGTCCTGAATATGTGTTAATCCTTTCCGGCGATCATATCTATGAAATGGACTACGATGTGTTGCTTCAGTTCCATCGGGAAAAGAAAGCAGCGGCTACTGTCTGTACCATTCGCGTACCGATGGATGAAGCCAGCCGCTTTGGTATTCTGGATGTGGAAGAAGATTATCGTGTCCGGGACTTTGTAGAAAA
This sequence comes from Phototrophicaceae bacterium, assembly GCA_965223785.1. Classification (GTDB taxonomy): domain Bacteria; phylum Chloroflexota; class Anaerolineae; order Aggregatilineales; family Phototrophicaceae; genus CBDCXN01. The sequence continues at coordinate 5,596,380 of OZ245017.1, forward strand.
GCCAACCAATCCTCCCGGCAACCTTGCCAGCATGGGTGTTTATATCTTCAACTATGCCATGCTTGAGGAGTTTCTACGTACTGACCACAACGATGGTGGCTCCAGCCATGATTTCGGGAAAGACATCATTCCGAAGATGGTTGAGCACAACATGCCTGTCTATGCTTATCCCTACGGCGGCTATTGGATTGATGTCGGGACGGTAGACGCCTATTGGGAAGCCCACATGGACCTGTTGGCAGCACCGCCATCACTCAATTTGAACGACCGCACCTGGGTTATTCACACTCGCAGCGAGGAACGGCCACCTGTTCGTGTCCACAACTCGGCGACAGTGAAAGATAGCCTCATAACCGATGGCTCTGTAATCGCTGATGGTGCAATTGTTGAACGCTCGGTTCTTTCGCCTGGGGTATATGTTGGGCCGAACGCTATGATACGGGAATCAGTGATCCTAAATGATGCCTACATCGAAGCGGGTGCTATGGTAGAGCGCTGTATTCTGGATAAGATTGTTGTCATTGGACACAATGCCCGTGTTGGTAAAATTAACGAAGTCGGCTCATTGGGAATTACATCAGTCGGGAAGAACACGAATGTCCCAGCCGATTTCACCGTCGGAAATGATGTGATTTTGGGAACCGACTTGCAGGTCGAGGATTTTGATGAGTTTGAGAACAAGACGGTGCCAAGTGGCACAAGGCTAGGCTACACCCCTAGGAAGAAATGAGTGGGTGAGCACACTCAAGGCGGCCTCTCCTTGCATCGAGAGGCCGCTTATAGATCTAGTTCAGATGCGTGATGACAACTGAGTTGTCTCCGCTAAAGGGATTGGGAACATATTTGTCAGCTTCCCAATCGTTATGCCATTCGCCATCAATTAGATACCGGAACTGATATTCTTGTTCCGGTTCCAGTTTGATAGATAATTTGAAGCGACCATCTTTGAGCTTTGTCATTTCATGCTCTTCTTCACTCCACTCATTGAAGTCGCCTGCGAGAAATGCCGTTTCTGCTTCTGGAAGTTTATGAGTATAGAACGTGACCTTGACCGTCTTGCCTTTGTTCAGAATGTCCTTCTTCATCATGACTCTCTCCTACATTCACACTTTAGTCGAGTGTACTTCCATTTTATCATATCCTTGTAATAATCAATGGTCCATTTGTGACAAAATTCACCCGATAGATATAACACCATCAAACCAGAATCTTGTCAATTCGTTTTTTGTCAGGCAAGCTTAGCATGTTATTTTTAACTGCTAACAGGAGTTTCTGTTTTATGATTAAACCTATATCAACAATTAGCGTTGTCCCCAATCTACCAGGATCAATCAAACGGCTGGAAGAACTGGCCTATAACATGCGGTGGACATGGGACACCGAAACGGTTGGGCTGTTCCGCCGCCTTAACATCGACCTATGGACAGAAACCTATCACAACCCAGTGGCGATGCTAGGCCTGGTCAGCCAGGAACGGTTGCAGGCTGTTGCCAACGATCCATCGTTCCTCGCACATTTGAATCGAGTCTGCGCTGACTTTGATGAATACATGCAAGCAGAAAACACCTGGTTCAAACAACAATTCAGCGGTCTTGACGAAATCCCGACTATTGCTTATTTCTCTATGGAATTCGGGATCACCGAATGCTTCCAGAATTACTCTGGTGGTCTCGGCGTTTTGAGTGGCGATCATCTCAAAAGTGCCAGCGATCTGGGTCTGCCGCTGATTGCTGTCGGTCTGCTTTATCAGGAAGGTTATTTCCAGCAATACCTCAATGCCGACGGCTATCAGCAAGAATCCTACCCCATCAACGACTATTCCCGCCTGCCCGTGACGCTGCAAACAGACGATATGGGCAACCCGATTAAGATCAGTGTACCCATGCCAGGACGTGAACTTTACGCCCATGTTTGGAAGTTACAAGTCGGGCGTGTGCCCTTGTATTTGATGGATGCCAATATTCCCGATAATGAATTTTCTGAAGACCGTGATTTGACTGACCGCCTATATGGTGGGGATCGACGCACCCGCATCCGGCAAGAAATCTTGACTGGAATTGGCGGTATTCGAGCGTTGGATGTATTGGGTTTGCGCCCGTCGATTTGTCATATGAACGAGGGGCACTCGGCATTCTTGGCATTAGAGCGTATTCGCCAGATGATGCAAGAAGAAGATCTGAGCTTTCAGCAGGCATTGGAAATCACGAAGGTCAGCAATATTTTTACTACGCATACACCTGTACCTGCTGGCTTGGAACGCTTCGGCTTTGACCTGATTGACGAACACTTCACCGATTACATGCACGACCTGGGTCTTTCACGCGATCAATTCATTGAACTAGGACGTGAAGACATGGGCAACTACGAGCTGTTCTCAATGCCCGTTCTCGCGCTCAAAGTTTCCAGCGCCAGCAATGGTGTTGCCCAACTTCATGGCGTGGTCTCGCGCTATATGTGGCAATGGTTGTATCCCCATGTACCGCAGGAAGAAATTCCAATTGGTGCAATCACCAATGGCATTCATATGAATAGCTGGGTGAGCGGTGAGATGGCAACCCTGTTTGATCGCTACCTTGATCCTGCATGGCGCACAGAAGAAGAGACCAAATCCGTCTGGCAAGAGATCGAAAAAATCCCGGATGCCGAAATCTGGCGCACCCATACCCGACGCCGCGAACGACTGGTTGCATTTGCACGGCACAGACTCCACCGTCAGCTTGAACGCCGGGGCGTTTCTTTGACAGAAATCGAAGCTGCTGACGAAATATTAAACCCAGACGCCCTGACCATCGGCTTTGCCCGGCGCTTCGCCACTTATAAACGGGCCACTTTGTTTATGCATGATATCGAGCGTCTGCGGAATTTGTTGAATAACATAGAACGCCCAGTGCAATTCATCTTTGCGGGCAAAGCGCATCCGCACGATGAAGGCGGCAAGGCACTTATCCGCGACATTGTGAAACTTTCCAGCCAGTCTGAGTTCCGGCACAAAGTTGTCTTCCTAGAAAACTATGACATCCTGATTGCTCGTTATATGGTTCAGGGTGTTGATGTTTGGCTCAACAATCCGCGTCGTCCTAAAGAAGCCAGTGGCACAAGCGGTATGAAAGTCATTTATAATGGTGGCCTAAACTTGAGCATTTTAGATGGCTGGTGGGCGGAAGGCTATTCATCTGATCTCGGTTGGGCCATTGGCAACGGCGAAGAGTACAGCGAAGATCAATGGGGACACCAGGACTATATTGAGTCACAAGCGCTGTATAATCTGCTGGAAAACGAAGTCATTCCCATGTTCTATGATCGCGGACACGATGGTGTCCCTCGGCGTTGGATGGCAAAGGTCAAACAGACCATGCAGAAACATGCGCCCTTCTTCAACACACGTCGCATGGTACAAGAGTATGCATCCCAGTATTACATGCCTGCCTATAACAATGTCGCCACACTGAATAATCGTCAGGCGGCCGTTGCCTATGCTAATTGGCGGCAGCACGTTGAAGCCTCGTGGCAGCAAATCCAAATCCAGCAGGTCAAGGTTGACAAGACGGTAGTCGAAGTCGGTGCAGAACTTGACGTCATGGCAATGGTTGACCTGGGCAGCCTGACACCAGATGATGTCTATGTTCAGTTATACTACGGTCAGTTGAACACACATGGCGAAATTGGCGAGTTCGGTGGCGAATCCGTCAACATGACCTCATCCAAGAGTAACGGTGGTTCGGTGTATGCCTTCAAGACCAAAATCAGCTATGATACTAGCGGGGATCGAGGGGTATCAGTGCGTATTTTGCCCAAACAAAAATTCCTGCTTACCCCCTTCCAACCCGGTCTCATCACCTGGGCATAAAACGTCGGGTGAGGCTCCATCAGTCTCGCCCGTCATTAACTTTCTACACATTGAAAATCAGTTTCGGAATATCCCGAATTTTAGGTGATTGCCCACTCAAGAGCATCTGCACACGGAATAAGCGTCCCGCAATCCACATCATTGCCCCCACACCCAGGATCAACAAGGCAATGCTGGCGAGAATTTCAACAAAAGACACATCTGTCATAACCGAGCGCATCACCATCGCCAGTGGCGAAGTCAACGGGAACAGACTCATCCCAGTTGCGATACTACCATCAGGTGATTCGATGAAGGCACTGATGACAAACAACGGTGCCAGTGCAGGAATAGTGAAAATGGCAACAAGGTTTGGCCCTTCTGAAAGCGAGGTTGAAAGTGCCCCAACCGCACCAAAAGCCGCCGCCCACAGCAGATAACCTAGTACAAAGTAAATCAGCAGAATCGGAATCATAGCCAAATCCAAATCAAGTTGGCTGATAAACGTATTCGCCAATTCAGATGAGTTCGAGGCGATTTGCGAGAGGAAATAGACCGTCACAAACCACAGCACCAACTGGATCAAACCCAACATCCCCAGGGCCAGAATCTTACCCACCATCAATTGTACAGGTCGCACCGATGAGATCAGAATTTCGATCAGACGGGTTTCTTTCTCTTCGATAACGGTCTGCATCAGATAACCGTTGGTCGTAAACAACGCCACCATGAATAATATAGCAAAGCCGTAGACAATCCAGAAGTCGTTGCCTTCGTTGCGTAAGGTTCCCGCCTCATCAAATTCGGTTTGAGCTTGTGTAAACTCGACTCGTTCAATTACCGCTGAATTGAGCAGGCGTAGGAGAATCGTCTGGTCAATCGATTCGAGATACTGGCTATAAATTAAGGCCTTGACGACTTCATCACCTTCCATCAACTGCGCGATGGCAAGCTGGGGTAGCACCATGCGGGTTGCGCCTGTTTCAACATAGTCTTCCAGAAAGACGAAATAGACATCGACTTCATCATTTTTCATCGCGGCTTGCGCGGCATCTTCGTCCGGATACGGTATCAGAACGCCTGTAAACTGGTCGCTAACGTCTTCATACAAACCGGAATGATCGACAAATCCAGCCCGATCAATACGTTCCAATTCAACCTGAAGCTCCTCCAGTTGATCCTGGGGATTGCCGCCACCCAGCAACTGCACACCAAACAACACCACAAAACCTACCAGCGGCAAGCCCAGTGTGGTGAAGATATAACCACGTCTTTTGAGATTGCGTCCCAGTTCATAGGTCAAAACACGCCAGATTGGTTCCAACATGATTACACTCCCTCTGGCGCAGATTGCACCGTGCCCATTTCATCGCGTCCTCGGAAAGCGGACAACAGCATTTTCGGTGTCACCCGCTTGCCATACATCAGCAATCCCCAGCGGAATATACGTGCTGAGACCCAAGCTGTTCCCCCAATTGTGACAAGCATTAACCCCATACTCAGGACAATTTGCCAGGTTGGGACGCTCGTCAAACCAATACGAAAGATCATCGCCATTGGTGCCGTGAGTGGAAAGATAGACAGTATGATCGGGATCGTGCCGTTGGCATCGGTAATGAATGACACGATAAAAAAATAGGGTAGAAACAGAACCAGACTCAACGCACCTGCATATTGGCGGCTTTCCTGTTCAGAACCGACGACTGCACCGATACCCGCCATAACTGCCGAGCTAAAGAAATAGCCCAGCAGGAAATAGACCGTTGCATATACAATCAGGTCAACCGGAAAGGTCAGCCCTTCGAGGAAAGAGGCATCTCCCACAACCAGGAAGGCGATAATACCCATACCCACCCAGGCAAAGACTTGTGTCAGGCCGAGCACCCCCAAACCGATGATCTTGCCCAGAAGCAGTTCCATCGGAGTAATGCTAGTAATCAACACTTCCATAATTCGATTGGTTTTCTCTTCAACCAGGCCAGCCATCAAGAAACCGCTGGTGACCTGTGAACTAAGCGTGAAAATCACTGCAAAGATGAAGGGCATAAAGATCAGCACAGGAAGCGTTTTCGTGCTCAATTCCCGCTTGCTATCCTCAATGTAAATGGTCAACTCATCCACCGGATTGATGAGACGCTCAACAGGCACACTTTCATCAAACTGCGTACTCAATCCTGCATTCATCAGTCGATTAATATAGAAATTCAACTGCTCAGATGGATTGCTGTAGCTGTAGACGGTGACTAATCCATTCTGAATGTAATCCTGATCAATCACGATATAGGCATCCAGCGTTTCATCGTCGAGTGCAGCACGCGCCGCCTTACGATCAGAGTAGGGTATGAAGATTTCTGGGTTTTTCAGATAATCCTCCAGATGGAGGTCATCAGTCGAAAGCAATCCCGATTGATCAACATAACCAACCCAGAACTCGCCCTGCTCGATCTGGTCCTCGAACGAATCCTCGCTGCTGGTTTGTAACGCAACCGAGATGAAGATAGAGGCAATAATAATCAGAGGTGTGCCAAAGGCCGCAAACAAAAATGCAGGTCGCCTGATGTTATAGAGATATTCGCGCTGTGCAACAAGCCATACCTTAGACATTGAGGGTCTCCGTCTCACCCGTTGCCAGCACCCGCTCCCCCACAACATCAATAAAGATGTCGTTCAGGCTGGGAACTGCTCGTTCAAATCGGTCTACAGTCACATCAGGATTAGCTGCAATGACTCCAAGAACATCGTTCACGGCGACATCTGGTTTGAGGTACAGAACTAACGCATGATTGCGTGCACTGGCGTCTTCTTCAACTTGAGATACACCAGGCAAAGCAGCAAAATCACCCATACCTTCAACGATGACCGCATGACGAGCGTGTTGTCCCCGGACTTCTGCCACCGGGCCATAAAGCGCTTGCTTACCGTGATTCAACATCAAGAGACGATCCGCAATCTCTTCAACCTGGTGCATCTGATGGGTACTCATGACAATGGCTGTACCGCTATCTTTAAGTCCGAGAAGCAGGTCTTTGATGATTAACGTATTGACTGGATCAAGACCCGAAAATGGCTCATCTACGATAATCAGTTCCGGTGTATGCAAGACGGTGACGGCAAACTGGACTTTCTGTTGCATTCCCTTGCTCAACTCGCTGACTTTGCTATCTCGATGCTCTGCCAGGTCAAGCCGGGCAAGCAATTCAAGACTGCGTTTTTTGGCATCGCGTTTGGACATCCCTTTGAGTGTGCCCAGATACATCATCATTTCCAGTACTTTGACATTACGGTAAAGGCCACGCTCTTCCGGTAGATAACCAATACGATCTTTTTTGGTCTGGGTCAACGGCCCACCGAGGACATCAATTTTGCCCGAATCGGGCTTCAAAATATCTAGAATCATGCGGATGGTAGTCGATTTGCCCGCGCCGTTCGGCCCCAACATGGCGAAAATCTCGCCACCAAATACCTCAAATGACACATCATCAACTGCCCGGAAGGAACCATAACTCTTGGTTACATGTTCAATATGAATTGCTGGTGGTCGCGTCATCGTTTTTCCTTATCAACACCCAAACTGGCTTTTTACAAATTATACGTAAGTCGATTGAATGGAGTTGTACCAAAAAGGGATGACCTCGCTCGCCCCATCCCCTTGATCGATAGGTTATTCATCCGTGGAAGACGGTAGTTGCAAATTCCTAAGTATGTTTGGAATGGTTGTTTGCAGCTTTATCTCCTCTTGAAAGGCGGCTGCCTCTTCCAACATGCTGTCTAAGGGCGCAAGGCTTTCATAGACATCAGATGGCTTGAGGTCGTTTGGCACATAATCCAACCAGAAGTCTGTACGCTCAACACGATCCGATTCAAGCTGGTCATTTTCCCACTGAGACAGATACTCATTCTCTGCCAGAGTGATCTCTTCAATGTTCGGTGGACGTGTATCGAAGTTCTGTACTTCAATCACATAAAAACCACGCAGCGTCTCAATAGGTTCCAGGATGCTCCCTGCGTCAGCACTGAAAATCGGCTCTTCCAATGCGGAAACAAACAATTCAGATCTCGAATAAAACCCAGCTTCAGCTGTACCTGATGTGGTACGTCTGGTATCGCCTTGATGTCCTAATGCTGTCTCATCAAGCGAAACTTCGAGCGCCATTTCGTTGAAATCCTCGCCCGCATTGAGGCGTTCGAGAACAACCTGCGCCTCTTCCTCGGTCTCTACAACAATGTGGCGAATATTGACCTCAGTAACTTCGCTTCCTTTGTCTGTCACTTCGATAACGTGATAGCCAAACTGCGTTTGAACCGGCCCGATAATCTCACCCACTTCCGCACCGAAAGCTGCTTCTTCAAATTCGGGAACCATCATTCCCAAGCCAAACTCACCAAGTTCGCCTCCCTGAATACCCGACCCAGTATCAATCGAGTACAGCTGCGCTAGTTCCGCGAAGTCGTTGCCCTGTTCAAGCAGATCAATGGCCGTGTTGGCATCTTCCTCTTGTTCTAGCAAGATGTGACGGGCGGTGACAACAGGCGATTCGACTTTTTTGAATACCTCAAAAATATGAAAACCCTGCTCAGATTGAATCGGGCCAGAAAACTCGTTGAGGGGCGCTTCAAACGCCGCCATCTCCAGGTTAGGCGGTAATACCCCGCGCGAAACATTGCCCAATTCCCCTCTGTTGCCCAATGCACCAGGATCAATCGTAAACTCGACCAAGAGTTCCTGGAAATCCTCACCATTTTGCAGCCGTTCGTAGATGTCATATGCGGTAGCTTCGTCTTCAACCAGGATATGGCGCGAGAGCACGATTTCAACATCCGGGACTTCGACTTCCTTGCGGAGCGCTTCCTGCACGGCTGTATACAGGGCACGCCCAACTACCATCTCATTGATTTCTTCCTGTGTCAGGGAAGAAACCTCCCGGACCTGTTCGACAAACGCCAGCCGTTCTTCCTCAAAACCTTCTGGTAGCTCACAATTGACAAACTCCTGCTGGCGGTTAAGCAACCGAGTCCAAAAACCATCGGCATCACAGGTGTCCAGTTCCAGACCACGCTCGGCTGCCTCGTTGGTGTAGATACGTTCGAGGATAACCGTATCATAGATAGGTGTAGCAAACACCTCATCATCGACAAGATTATTGGCTAACTGCTGGATAAACCCACCAACCTGATTGTTTGGATCGGATACATTCAAAGCATCTTCACCAAACTGTTCGACAATCGATTCTATCACATAATAGTAGTAGAAACGCTCATACTCTAACCGATTTCTCAGATATCCCAGCGTAACATCTTCTCCATCAATTGTGGCAACAGCCTGTTCCAAATCCAGGTCCTCTGGCTCACTTTGGGCTAGCACAATACTACTGAATAACATGAGCAACGAAACGATTATGAATCGTAATTTCATCTTGGCTCCCGTCTTCAAAACATAAAATCTGCTAAAGCTTAGCTTACTTCAGAGCGATTCCCAACCCCAGAATTCATCCAGTTGATCAATACCCGCTTGCGTCGATATGAAAGATAATGGTAAACTCGACTAAGGATTTACAACCCATCTTAAGCAAAGAAACGGCATTGCGGCTTTACAATAAGAGTATGGTGATGAAAACCTTAGCAAAAACCCTGCACCGGAGGTTTGGATGAAGAAAAACATTCTCGTGGTCGATGATGAAATTGGCGCGCTGACATTAATCGGTATCATGCTTGAGCGTGGCGGTTTCAGCGTCTTGAAGGCCAAAGATGCTACCTCCGCCCTGGCGGTACTCGACCAAAATACACCTGATTTGATTATTTTGGACGTGATGATGCCTGGTATGGATGGTATCGAACTTTGCCAGGTCATTCGCAATCGTGACGACACCAGTATGATTCCTGTACTCATTCTCTCTGCGCGCGGCGATGCAGAAAGTGTGATGCACGGGATGGAAGCGGGCGCCAACGACTATTTGCCGAAGCCCATTTTACACCATGATCTGGTGGCGAAAGTCCGCAATATGCTGAGTGAAAGCGCCAGCAATTAGCAACTACTTTTCTTTCCTACAAGCAAAACAAACAGGCATTGACTAGATGCCCCTATTTGTTTTGCCCTTTCCATAGAGTGTTCGGTAGATGTTGTAATTACGATAGATGCGTTGAATATAACGCTGCACACTCTCTATTGTGATGGTCGACATAAAGGCATCCGGTGCCCCGCCTGAAAGCTGCAACCACTGTTGCGAACGCCCCGGCCCCGCATTATAGCCTGCAAGTGCTGCATAAGGATTGCGGTTGAACCTCTGCATCTGTTCGCTCAAATAGTACGCGCCAAATTCAATCCCAGCATGAGGACGGAATAAGTCTCGATGTTGATAGTCAGGCCAATTAATTTGCTCTGCGATGTATTCGCCTGTGCTGGGGATCACCTGAGTCAACCCCTTCTCGCCTGCGCCCCCGGTTGCATTGGTATTAAAAAGGCTCTCATGACGGATCAATGACGCCAGGAGTAAGGGATCGAGGTCGTACTCCTGCGCGATTCGTTGAAGAGTCTCTAGATAGAACAATGGATAGCGCATCCGAGCAATATAGGCAGGGGCTTGCACAGTTGATAAGCCAGCAGCGGTAATCATGTTGGCTGCACCCTGCATTGAAGGTGTATACGACCCCAATATGCGGAAGAAAATCGCTAGTTGATAGGATGCCAGGCCATCCAGCTCATAGTCTTCCAGTACATCATAGAATTCATCTTCTGCATCAGCAAACGCCCCCACCGCCCATAGCTCACGTCCGCGCACGATTCGCGGTTCTGCTTCTAGCTCCAGCGGTAAAGGCCATAGGGGGCCCTCCTGCACTACCCCAAAGGTTGATCGAATCCAGTCTTCTGCTTCCGTGACATTGGCAAGATCGTCAAAAGCGAAAACATATTGATCGGGCACTGTAAAGGGTGCACGTCCTACCAGGATGTCCTGGGCACGGGCGGCATAATAGGTATCGGGTGCGGCGGCAACCGCCTGATTGAGTGCGTTGACCGCCGCCGTCTGGTCACCTCGTTCCAGTGCCAGCTGCCCAACCTGCAAGTACGCAGAGGCTTGCTCCTCACCTGTTGTGACTGCCGCTAACTGGGAATAGAGTTGTTCCGCTGAGGCACGATCTCCACTATTCAGTGCAGCTGAGGCGGCAATGAACAGGCCACTGCTGGCCCATTCCGATTGAGGGTAATTCGCAGCCAACTGCTCAAAGATGCGGCGTGATTCAGCATAGTTTTCCAGTGTTCCATGTAAATATCCGGCTCGCCATGTTGCTTCGGCTGCCATGTCGGCCAGGTAGTTATATGTGCCGGCAAGTTCGAGATATTTAGCGATCGCCCCTTCTAAATCGTCTGCCAGAAAGCGAGTACGACCCTGCTCTAGCAAGGCATCGCCAAACAAAGGATCAGTGGGATGTCGTTCAACCAATGTCTGAAAGGCAATCAAAGCTGCATCGTTGTTGCCAATAGCACGGTAAGCACGACCTAGCAGTAGGTGGAGTTCGGCGGGAATTTCGGTCAATGGTGCTTGCGTCGTATATTCGTTAAAGGCCCCAATGGCTGAGTCATAATCGCCGTTGAAATAATAGACTCTCGCCTTTTGGTAAGTATTGAGTTCCTGCTGACCATGGGCTTCTAGCAGAAGCAGGGCATTGTAAGCCTGGATCTGCTCCTCATAAACCAGGAAAATACGCCGCATTCGGGCAAGCCCTCTCTGGGAATCACCCGTTTCAAGAAAGGCTTGGGCCGCTGCAAATTCGATCTCTGCACGATACGCCTCGTTTTGTGCTGCCTCTAAGATCGCATCATACTGGGCAACGGCTTCCTCTACCTGCCCCTTGAGCAGATGTAGCCGCGCCACTTTCTCCCGCAGTTGAAGCTGTGGCAAAAGTAAACGCTGAGCAGCCAGAGCCTGATTATAATGGCCGATGGCAACGTCATACCGATTCAAAGCCAGTTCAGCATCAGCAATGCGTTCATAGGCATAGCTATCGATCAGGCCAGCACGCAGAGACAGATAACGCTGAAAGTCATCAATTGCGGCCTCCCATTGAGACAAGCCAAGATAGGCATCACCGCGTAGAAAATAGGCCTGGATCGCCCGAAAATCGCTGGAGAACTGGTCGATCAAGATAGTGGTAGCGTCAACTGCATCTTGGAACAAGCCCTCGCGCAAGGCAGCCTGAGCCATGCTATAGGCAGCAGCGGCTCGAATCTCTGGTACAGCCTCTTGCTGCATGAGGATTTCCTGGAAGGTTGAAACTGCATTTTCATAGTAACCGTCAATCAGATAACGATCACCAATTTGGAGCGCAACCGAAGGATCAACATAAGGCATTGCGGTAGGAGGGGGCGGTTGGGACCCAACCTGATCGACAACATTATTGGACAAGGTGCCTGCTACAGGTGTCCCCACTACGTAAGTCACATTGTCGCTATTTTCTATCTGGCAGGCAACCAGAAACAAGAGCAATAGAAGAGGATAAAGTTTCATCATATTGTGATTATCCTGAGGTGGACCAAACCTGTCAATAGAGGCTGCCTAACGTTCAACCACTGTTTGGCGATTGCAGTTCGCCTGCCAACCAAGGCATGGCATAACCAATGGCGAGATGCCCCGCCTCTGCTAGCGCTTTGGCCAATTCATCGGTGTTTCGGAACCTCCACCAATAGTCGCCAGCCGGCAATATCTGAACACCAAAATCTTCAACGATCAGTGTCCCCAGGTCACGTTGGGCAAAATCCCCGTGACTGCTTTCCAACGTTGGATTAATCTGATCTGTTCGGGTCACAGTCACACGAAAGCGTGATGACGTGCCAGATGACCATTCAGTATCGGTATACGCCAACAGTTGATACTCCAGAAAAGCGTTTAGGCCGGATTCCAGCGATTTCCTAAAGCGGAATCGTCCACCTGCCCATTGAATGGGCGTTTCTTCAAGTTCATACCCTGCAGTGGTGAATGCCTGTCCAACAACGGTCAGCAGGATAACGCGAAAATAGGCTTGTGGTGTTTGTCCATTTGTCATCCGAGCGCAATAACGTAAGATTGTTTTTTCGGGAAAAAGATTTCCAGCAGCACATTTGCATCACGGCGGGCATAGATTTCCGGCAAGACATAGCTGATCTCATCAACGGTGCGATGACCAAACAGCACATTCAGAAATGAATCATAGGGGAAGGCAGCCTGGGCTTTTTCCTGTGTCATCACACCCACCGTAACATCCGCGATTTTGCCTTGCTCAAATCTGAGCGTTAGCCCGGTCATATCGTAAAAACTAATGCGGAGTTCGCCTGTATAGCCCTGCGCGCCGGAGCCTTCTAATCGTCGCTCCAGAACAGGCGCAATATGACGAATAAAGGCGGGCAAATCTGGCACGCGAATAAACCAGGCATATACACGCTCCCGAACTGTCCCTCCTGACATCCGTTTGAGCAGCACGTTGATGGTGGGATGTAGTCCTGCTTCAAATAGGATACGAGTTGGCTGCTCCTTACCCTGATACCATTCTTCACCGAATTTCTGGATAGCTCGCATTACATCGTCAAACGTTTCCAGGTAGGAGGCTTTTTCACCAACGACATAGTTCCAGAGGCTCAAGTGGGAATGTACCTGCCCCGTATGCAGTTTGACATAACCCACCCCTTCGCCGTCTATATTGACGATGATGAAGGGATGCCCGTGAAAAAACGATCCCGGATCGCGTCCATCAATTTCATAGCGCCAGATAACCTCGGTTTGGACATGACTAACGGCACAGGTTTCAGCGTAGGCCGCATCCCAGCGGAGAACATCAGGGATGTCATCCACAGTCATTGGACGCAACACATAACTCGGTTTTTGACCTTCCTTGAGCTTGGGCACATGAACCAACTGCAAAATAGAACCTGCACCGTGATCAATAGCAAATCCATAACCAAATTGCCGATAGTAATGAGGAATACCTGTGATAGCTTGCAGCAGGTGTCCGCTGGCGGCGCTCCGTTCGTGAGCGGTATCCATCAGAGCACGGATTAAGCCCCGCCGACGATAGTCCTTATGAGTCGCGACCAATTCCACACGGCCAACGCCAAACTCGATATTCTCATAACGCCATTGCTGAGGAATAAGCAACAAGGCCGACACAATACGACCCGCCTGAGATGGATCAACGACCACCCATAAATCATCAAGAGACATGGTGGGATGTTCTTCGGACATCAAATCCCGTGTCCAGGCGGGCAAGAGATGCGCGTCATCATCGCCTGCATCACCGAAAACATCAGCGTAAAACTGCGGCAAGTTTTCCGCGTCGGACGCATGACCTTCACTCAGTGATCGTAAGATCAAACCATCAGCCAGCTGTTTCTTCATCACACCCCCTGGCTCACAACAGTCCATTAAGGTTAACAAATCTAACTTGATGTGTCTACCAAATACGGATCAAGAATGGACTGCCCATAGGTTTCAACCAGATACAAGAGAATCCGCGAAATGTTCCAAGCATCATCATGTCCCCGATGATGGGTGCCATCGAGTTCAAACTTCAACATCTTGAGGGCACGTGCCATGCCCACTGCCTTGCTTTTGTTGGCGTATTCGGCAAAGAGCGTCTTGATATTGACGTGATTTTCGCTAAACGGATAGGACACATAAAACGTCTCACATTGGGAAACGAGCATCTTACGATCATAGTTGCCCCAACTACCCCAGAGCAGATTCTCGGCGCTGTATTCAGCAATAAGTATCTGACAAGCTTCGTCAAATGAAACGCCTGCATCAACCTGTTCTTGCGTCAGCGTCGTCAGTTTGGTACAAAAGCGACTGATCTTTGAGCGTGTCGGCTTGATCAGGATGCTGCGCTTGTTATAGATTTCAGCAGCTTCCAGACCCACGGAACAGACGCCGATCTCGATAATTTCGTTTTGTTGGCCTGATGGTGGCGAGGTCTCCCAACAGGTGGCCTCAATATCAATCACCACGACTAGATTTTGGCTCATTGTCATATGTCAGAACGGAGCAAACGCTTGGGATAATGAGCAAGATGTGGTTAGATAGAAGGATGAAAGCAATTTATGCAAGAACCACCACAAAAGAGGAAAGAAAGCAGTTGCAACAGGGGTTAAGATCCGCGAATGGGATGGTGGTACGCCGCAGTCAGGTAATCTTGATGAGCGCTGCTGAGAAGTTGAAAATCTCGGTGATTGCCCAACGAGTAGGCTACAGTGATGAAAGTGTGCGGCAAGTGATCCAAGGCTTCAACAAGAAAGGTCTGTCAGCGATCTACCCCAAGGCGATGGGGCGTCATGATGACCAGCGAGCGTTCAAAGATTCAGCTCGTGAGCGCTTGCAAGCGATTGTGCATCAAAGTCCACGTGATTTTGATGTTGAAAGTAGTGTCTGGACCTTATCGCTGTTGGCGCAAGTCAGCTATCAGCAAGGCTTGACAGATCGTTTGGTACATCCTGATACAGTGGGCGAGACCTTGCGTCAACTAGGTGTGAAGTGGAAGAAAGCCAAGCGTCACATCCAAAGTCCCGATGAGCAGTATACACGCAAAAAAAGCGACGAGACTGGTTAAAGGATCAAGCGCAGAAACAGGACGATTGGTGGCTGCTGGAAGAAGATGAAAGTTGGTTTCATCGTTTCATTCAACCTCATGCTTAGAGCTGGTCAGATAAGATACATCCACTCAAACTTGTTCAACAAGCGTTCAAACGCAGTACACCCGACAAGGCTGTGGCTTGTTTTGGAGCCTTGTGTCAAGAGAGCAAGGAAATCCTGATGGATTTTGCTCAGGGCTATCCCAATAGCGAGCAGATGTGGTGGGTGATTGTGCGTTTACTACGGCAGGCGAAACAATTAGGTAAGAAAGTCATGGTTTTGATTTGGGATAATGCCCCATGGCATTGCTCTAAACGCATCCGTGAATGGATACGCACTTACAATCAACAAGCTCAACAAGTGGGTGCAGTCCGATTACTGGTGCATTGGTTGCCCAAACGTAGTCCTTGGCTTAATCCCATTGAACCCTACTGGGGACATGCTAAACGACGGGTTTGTGAACCCTCTGGCGATTTGTCTGTCGCTGAGATGAAACGCCGCATCCGTGCCCAGTTCAAGGCTTTGACGCTTGATGACTTATTCCAATTACTTGATCCGATTTGATAATAGGAGTTCTCGCAGAGCAGCGGGCGCAGTCACGGGCATTTGACAGGCAAAATTTCGGCAAACATAAACTGTCGGTCTTCCGCTGCGCATCGTCCGATAATTCAGTAAAGATATCATTGTCTCATCAGGCACATCTTCAGCATTCAACGCGACGATTAGATTGGGCCGGAACATCTCATGCATCACATCAAGCAATGCAGTCGATGCTTCCGGTTCACCGATGATGGCAATTTCGATCAAGCCATTGACCAGCATATCGGTGGCATTAAGAGCTTCACCAAAGGCTTGTGGATATTGACGCAATACTTCCGTCAACAGACTGAGTGAACGTCGTGCCGCCCCATTATAGCGATGATCACCTGTATATGCTGCCAGCCGAAGTAATTGCTTTGCCATCATGCTGTTCCCAGAGGGAGTAGCGTTGTCCTGCATATTACGAGGCCGCACAATCAAACGCTCATGATCGTCGCTGGTATCGAAAAACCCACCTTCCTCCGCCGGAAAGTGAACTAGCACATACTCCGCCAGTTGGCGGGCAGTTATAAACCAACGTTCCTCAAACGTAGTTTGATAGAGCTCTACCAGGCCGTCAATCAAATTGGCATAATCTTCCAGATAACCATTGAGTTTGCTCACGCCGTTCTTGTGGGTACGCAGCAAGCGCCCATCACCTCTCAGCAATTCACGCACCAAAAACTCACCAACACGGATCGCCACCTGCCGATAATCGTCCCGCTTAAGGACACGAGCAGCTTCCGCCAGACTCGCTAGCATCATGCCGTTCCAGGAAGTTAAAATCTTGTCATCGAGTCCCGGTGGAACTCGATTTGCACGTTCGGCATAAAGAATTTGCTTAAAAGATTCGATCTTTTCTGTCAGCAAGTCCACGCTCAAACCGAGCCGTTCCGCGACCACCTCCGATTCGTTGGGCACATAAAGGATATTGCTGCTCTCAAAGTTACCCCTATTGGTCATACCCCAGTATTCAACAGCGATAGTGGCATCCTTACCCAGTAAGGCCCGTACTTGTGGAATCGTCCAGACATAGAACTTGCCCTCTTCACCTTCGCTGTCAGCGTCAGTTGTGCTGTAAAAGCCACCTGACTCAGATGTCATCTCACGCAGGATGTAATCATAAATTTCCTCGGCGATCTGCTTGAAGAAGGGATCCTTTGTCACTTGCCACGTATGCAGGTAAATTCGGCCGAGTTGCGCGTTGTCATAAAGCATCTTCTCAAAGTGTGGTACAAGCCATATAGCATCAACGCTGTAGCGGCAAAAGCCACCCCCGACTTGATCGTACATGCCACCACGTGCCATCTGCTCCAGAGTGTGGGTGACCATATGTAGTATGTCTCCATCCTCCGTGCGGAGGTAACTTCGTAGTAAGAACTCAAGATTCATCGGCTGCGGGAACTTGGGCGCACCGCCAAAGCCGCCATGCATTTTGTCAAAGCTCTGGGCAATTTTATTAACGGCAGTATCCAGCAAATCCTCATTGAGTTGATTCTGGTCGCCACCAATGCCCATCAGATCGCGGTTGAGGACATCCTTGAGGTTCGTCGCCGCTTTCTCGACCTCATTCCGCCGATTAGCGAAGGCATCATACACACCTGCCAATACCTGCTCAAAAGCGGGTATTCCATGTCGTGGTTCACGGGGATAATAGGTTCCACCATAAAATGGGCGTCCATCTGGCAGCAAGAAGACCGTCATAGGCCAACCCCCATGTCCGGTCATGGCCTGAATAGCCTGCATGTAAATGTCATCGATATCGGGGCGTTCTTCTCGATCCACTTTGATGTTAATGAAGTATTCGTTCATGATCTGTGCTGTTGGTTCATGTTCAAAACTCTCATGTTCCATCACATGGCACCAGTGACAGGCGCTATAGCCCACGCTCAGAAGAACAGGTTTATCCTGTTCTTTGGCCTTCTGGAAGGCTTCATCCCCCCAGGGGAACCAATCCACCGGGTTGTTTTTATGCTGCAACAAATAAGGACTTGTCTCATGCTGAAGTCGGTTCACAATTTTGCCTTACGCTAGAATCCAGAGCCACTAGTGTAACCTCGATTGCTAGTTGAGGGTATTCAAAGAGACTCTATAGAATGATGACTGACATGCTGCGCATGATAGATGATAGCCGAACTTGATATGAGTAACACTGAGATTTTGACGGGGGCAGTGTGTCGCCTTACACGCGCCCAAAGGGGTTCTCAGCCAACCCTTTAATCATTGATGCCCTGCCTGAACTCAATCCGCTTCAACGCTTGATGATCTGCGTTTGGTCCAACGGTTTCGCCCCAGATTGAACCGCTTTTGAGGCAATTGGAGAACATGGGCGTTCTATTGGATAAATGCTCGTACCAACGATGGGTTGGCTATCAAAATCCCCGCTTCTCTTCTTGCTGTTACTTTCACCAACTTACTCAAATAGTATCCAATGCTAATATATAAAATTTTCGCCAAAAGAATACTAGATATTTTACTTTAGTTTGTATTATTTATAATAGTATATTTTATCATTTGTGAAATACGTGTACATCTGAGGGGAACCTAACTTGATTACATTCTTCTCTGCACTTATCTCAAGTTATTTGCTAACCAACACCCTCGGCCTTAAGCGATTACATCAACAGATAACCTCACTCTATCTATTTTTTAACGCTCATGTTCTCATTACAGGTTACACACTTTCACATCTCAATCAGCTAGGTTCAGCCGGATGGTGGACTATATGTAGTTTCTTGCTCATGGTGCTGATTAGTGTAGGTATTACTCTTGTTGGGCATAGACAACAAGCAATATTAGTATTGTTGAATCCAGTATCAGATATACGCTGGAAGCATAAGATATGTGTGGCGCACATTTTGCCATTTACCAAGATTGAGTTCACTTTTCTTCGTTATATTCTTTGGGACAATCCTTGTCATTGGGATTCTCAATCTCGCAATCATAGTTGGAACCGCCCCTCACAACTGGGATTCGATGACTTATCATCTTGCACGTATGGCGTACTATATATAGCAGAATAACTTTGATCATTTTATACCTAACTATCCAGCTCAAGATATCCACGCCAAAAATGCCACCAATCTACTTATCTTCACTTATCTAACAACTGGAAGGAATGAGAACCTCCTCCAACTCGTTCAATACAGCGCATATTGGATGAGCGCCGTCGCAATATATGGCATGTGCATCCAGGCAAAGGTACACCAGAAATTTGCATTCCTTTCATCAGGAATATTTTTGCTGCTGGTAAATAACATCATGCAATCAACGACGACACAAAATGACCTGCTTCTAACGGCCCATATTAGCATCACCATGCTGTTTCTTCTTGCATTCCGGGTCACTGGTCAATATCGAATGCTCATCATCGCTGCAACAAGTCTTGCGATTGCTATAGGTATTAAGATCACAGCCTTATTGACTATTCCTAGTCTATTTGTGATTGCTGTGTATGTCTGGCTGCATCAACGATGCCGCACGGGAATCAGCATATTTGTGACGGCATTTCTTCTGGCATCTATCTTGTATGTTCTACCCTCCGGGTATGTGACTAATTACCAGACTTATGGAAATCTAATCGGTCCACCTGGGTGGTTGAAGTATCATGGGTTTGAACCGTTTACTCCACCAATCGTCGCCAAGCACGGTACAAAAAACGTCCTTCGTCTTGGATTTGAGTTCCTTGATCTGGATTTACCATTTGAAAGGTCAGAACAACACTACATAACATTTATCCACAACATAATCCGCTTCCCTCAACACATTCTGGGCTCATTGGATATCGATCTTGAGGATGAGGAGCAAACACGTGATCCCTTTAGTTACGGTTGGTCGCTACCAAGTCATGAGGACACCTCATATTGGGGCATTCTGGGTTTTGGGCTGATTTGGCCTTTTGTGATTATTTCCCTGCTATCTACCCGGAACAATGCCGCTAGAGTTTTCGCAATTTCCGCCATTCTTTTTTTATTTGTGCAGGCTTACTCCGGGCCTTATGATCCATGGCGGGGACGATATTTTACAGTAGGGTCAATTTTTGCGGTTCCTGTGGTTGGTCTGGTACTGTCCCAGCGACACGACCGAATCTGGTTCTTTTATGTTGCAGCGATTTGCATTCTTGGTTGCGCAACCGCGGTTACAAGCGTTCTTATGCGAAGTCACTCGCGTTTGATCCCTCCTGATTCGGTTTGGTCAATGGATCGAATCCAGCAAGTTACGCGAAATAACCCTAGCTTTCACGAAACCCTTACAATCTTTGAACAGAACGTTCCGAAAAACAGCGTAGTTGCAGTCTATTTGTCCAGCGGTTCCTATGAATATCCTTTGTTTGATAAAGAATTGACAAGAAAGATAATACCTATTAGAAATACATATTCCAAATTGAATCATCTGCCGCATCAGGTAACTCACCTTCTCTATAATTTTCCTTTTCCTGACGCAACTGAAGATGATATTGAATTAGGCAATACATGGTATCTGCGCGAACTCAACGGCTCATAGAATGTGTAAAATATGCCTACCATGTCAGCAGCGGCGGGACGTCGTCTTCTTGCTCTTCTGGCGCCCACATCTTTTCTAGCCAGCCCAATAAGGGACGGGTGACACCAGGTGTCATGTGAATAGCGGCCTGGAAGTTACTGGGTGAGAAGGCGTAGATGTTAGTGAAGTGCTTTCGGGCGATGCAGATGAGATAGTCACTCTCCCAACGCAGTGCCCCCCACAGGAATGCCAGCCCCCCCTGTTCACGCCGCATCAATTCGAGCCACCGGCGTCGATCCACATCACTAATATCACGCAAGTTGAACTTTAACGAGACCATTGAGCCATAAGTAAACGAAAGCTGAATCACATGCGTGTTGGGATCAGCATCAATGACAACATCGGCACTGTTATCCTGGGTAGATAAGGTGGCCACTTCGCGCCCACTTTTATTGCCCATACTCCGCGTCTTAATCACAGACATCACAGGCATATTCTGGAAACGGCTAGAAAGCTCGACGTCAAGATCAATCTCGCCGTTGAAAAATTGCTCTAATGTCCAGGGAATTTCAACGGGTGGTGCTGGAGTCAGATGGTTGTTGGGTCGAGGAACGTTGGAGGTTTCCACTATCTTTGGTGAATCGGAAATTTTTTTGATGGATTTTTCTACTGCTGACTTGTAAATTGAGAGCTTAGACAAGTGTGCTGATGCCAACTTTTTCTTGGACATTCTCATTGTCCCCTAACCAACGTACCTTATCATTATAGAGGATAGTGATAGTTCAAACAATCGGACCCTTTATTGGGCAGGGCAATCGCTTCAAAATGAACATTCATGTCACAACGGCTCAAAATAGACTTAGAGGGACAAACCCGAAAAATAGATATGCGATGGCCTGTCCCTACCAACAGGTTGTGAACCATTCTGGACTAGATAAAAGATTTGGTACGATCACCCTGCTTTATTGGGTATAATTTATGTAGTGCTGAGCAATTTCTTGTACGGTTCTAACAACAACCTCATACACTTATCCACATAAAAGAAAACACTTGAAGGCTAACCATCTGCAATGCAATTTCCAAACAATGATGATCGAAATAACGACAACCCAGATGATCCCAACCAGCAGCCACCTGAACCAGAGTGGCGCCGGTGGGTGTGGCCCGCGATCTCGGTTTTCCTCTTAATCTGGCTGTTTGTTCAGTTCTTTGGTGGATTCGGATCCGTTGGCACTCAGGGAACATCAATTACGTACTCGACTCTGCTGAAAGAGGCAGAACGTAATAACGTGGATAGTATCGTAATTCGTGGCAATTCAGGTAGTGGCGAGTTCAAAGACGCTATTTCCGCTCCGAACGGTATTGAAATTCAACGCTTTTCTTTGATCTTGCCCGATGACCAGACCCAGCTACTCGAAGCCCTGCGAGCAGCTAATGTAGAAATTGCTTTCCGCAAAGACCAAACATCTCCTAGTTTGCCGTTCATCCTGGTACAGTCGATCCCACTATTACTGATTATCGGCTTCTTTGTCTGGACAGCACGACGCGCCCAACGCCAAATGAACGGTGCGTTTGGCTTCGGACGCACACAAGCCCGTGAATACAATATCGAAAAGCCCCAGGTCAAGTTTGAAGATGTCGCCGGACAGGACGCAGCAAAGGCCGAATTGGTCGAGGTCGTGGATTTTCTGCGCGAACCGGATAAATACATCTCGCTCGGTGCGAGAATTCCACGTGGTGTGTTGCTGGTTGGCCCCCCTGGAACTGGCAAAACTCTCTTGGCCCGCGCTGTTGCTGGAGAGGCTAATGTCAGCTTCTTTAGCATAGCTGCTTCTGAATTTGTCGAGATGTTTGTTGGCGTCGGTGCATCCCGTGTACGTGATTTATTCAAACGGGCAAAAGACAACGCTCCAAGCATCGTCTTCATTGATGAAATTGACGCTGTTGGTCGCCAACGTGGTGCTGGCTTGGGTGGTGGTCATGATGAACGTGAGCAGACTCTGAATCAGATGCTGGCGGAAATGGACGGTTTCGACCAGACCGAGAGCGTCATCGTCATGGCAGCTACCAATCGCCCTGATGTGCTTGATCCGGCCTTGTTGCGTCCAGGCCGTTTTGATCGGCGTGTCACAGTCGGCCTGCCCGACAAAACCGGACGGCTGGCAATCCTGAAAATACATACACGCGGCAAACCGATTTCAAATGATGTCCCATTGGATCAACTCGCCAGCGGCACAATCGGCTTTTCCGGTGCTGACTTGGCAAATCTAGCCAATGAAGCCGCCCTAACCGCCGCTCGTCGCAATGCCAAGAAGATTGCCTTACGTGATTTTTCGGATGCGTTTGATCGAATTGTACTTGGAACAGAAAGCCCGCCCCTTTCTAACGAAAAAGAACGGCGTATAGTCGCCTATCACGAATCAGGCCATGCTTTGGTAGCAGCGCTGATACCCGAAGCCGATCCAGTACTCAAAGTAACGATTGTCCCGCGCGGACAGGCGCTTGGTATCACGGCTTTTGCCCCAGTAGATGAAATTCGGAACTATCCCCGTGACTACTTGCTGGCACGGATGATGGTGGCGTTGGGTGGTCGTGCAGCAGAGCAAATCCACTTCAAGGAAATCACAACAGGGGCAACCGATGACCTGCGTCGAGTCACCGATATTGCTCGGCGGATGGTCGCGCAGTTCGGCATGAGCGAAACAGTTGGCCCCTTGAACTTCGGTGATAACGATCAGCAGCCCTTCCTAGGATATTCGATCTCACAAGGTCGGAATTATAGTGAGGAGACCGCTGCAAAGATTGACGCCGAAGTACGACGAATGGTTGAAGAAGTTTATGAAAAGACCATCAAGCTACTGGAATATAACCAGGATAAACTGGACACCCTGGCAGAAGCATTGCTCGAACAGGAAATCATTGAGCAAGATGATATGATGCGGATTGTTGGCTTGGTGGAGCCGGTAGATGATTCATCCGATATCCCAGCGAACCGAAATGGGCGTCATTTCGCCCTAAGTCGTCCTGAAGAAAATGATACACTACCACAAACCTCCCAGGACGAAAGTCCGCCGCCGACTGCCGAGACAAGTGAATAGTAAACAAAAAACGAGGGGCGATTTCAACCCCTCGTTTTCGTTTTACTCATCTCAGGTTGGCCTATTCATCCTCAGACTCTTCCTGATACATCTTGATGACATCATCTTGTAAGTGTGTGGGCACACGGTCATAGGCTGTAAAGCTCATTTCGTAAATCCCGCGTCCACCCGTCATTGAACGCAAGTCATCACCATAGCGCATCATCTCTGCCAGTGGCACTTGCGCCTGTACCACGCTTTTTGTACCAACGGTATCCATCCCTTGCACACGACCACGCCGCGTATTGAGATCGCCCATGATGTCGCCCATCATGCTTTCGGGAACAGTGATCTTAACATCCATAATCGGCTCTAAAAGTACTGGGCCTGCGTCCTGGAACGCTTCTTTGAAACCTTCGCGCCCGGCGATCTGGAAAGCAATATCTTTTGAGTCAACCGGGTGTTCCTTGCCATCAAAAATTGTAGCTTTCACATCCACTACTGGGAAGCCCGCCAGCACGCCATTCGGCAGTACTTGCTGGATCCCCTTTTCAATTGAAGGCCAGAACGATTGTGAAATGGAGCCGCCAAAAATATCCGTTTCATAGACAAAACCTTCGCCGGGGATCGGTTCAAGCCGCATACTGACTTCTGCGAATTGCCCTGCGCCACCTGATTGTTTTTTATGACGATAGGTGTATTCGGCGCCTTTGGAGATAGTTTCTTTGTAGGGGACTTTGGGCATTTCAGTCTCAATGCCAACACCCAGTTGTTCAGCGCGGCTGATTGCCAGCTTGACGTGGGTTTCGCCCATGCCCTCCAATAAGGTCTGTTTCACATCAGCATCCTGCCGCCAACGCAGCGTCGGATCAGCATCGCACAAACTAGTCAAGACACTACCCATCTTGGCACTATCAGCCTGGGTACGTGGTTTAATGGCTACTGTATACAATGGTTCCGGGAAGCTTGGTTGAACAATAGCAAATGGATCATCTTTGGAAGCCAGTGTATCACCCGTCTTTGTATGACTGATCTTAGCAACCACACCAATATCACCCGCATGCAAGACTATCGCGGAGTCTGTTTCGCTACCTTGTGCAGTCATCAATGAATTAAAGCGTTCGTTCTCCTCACGGGTCGAATTGTAGACTGTATCGCTGGCCCTAATCCTGCCTGAGAAGATACGGAAATAATTGAGCGTACCCACATAGCGATCCGTTGTGGTTTTAAACACATAAGCTGCCAACGGGCCATCATCCGATTGAGGCGGCATCAGATATTCAATTTCACCCCCGTCGCCACGATGGACACCCAGACGACGGACAGACGGCGGTGACACATAAACCACCAGGGCTTCCATCAAGGGAACTGTGCCGATGTTATGCGTACCCGATGTCACGAAAACAGGTACAGTGTTGAGTTCATGATTACGGGCGGCTTTGCGCATCCCGTCCCGAATCTCATCATTGGTGAGTTCTTCTTCTGCAAAGTATTTTTCCAGTAGATCATCATCGGCCTCGGCTGCTGCTTCGAGCAGAATTGTATAGGCATCCACAACGGTATCTTCCATATCCGTCGGCAAATCAGAACGATCTTTACCCGTATCAAAATACGCTTTCTGAGTCAGGACATTGACCACTCCTTTGAAATCGCCCGCTTTGCCGATGGGCAGCATCACCGGAATGAACTTATAATCTTCAAACGATGTTTTGAGTTCGTCTATCGTGCGGTCAAAATCCGCATTTTCACGATCCATCTTGTTGATAACAACGATAATTGGCTGCTGGAAAGCTTTGGCATATTCCCAGGCCACCTCCGTACCAACTTCCACACCAGAAACAGCATCAACCACAACGATAACAGCATCTGCCACACGGATCGCGTTTTTCACCTCGCCTTGGAAATCATTGTAACCGGGCGTATCAAGAATATTGATTTTGGTATTTTCAAATTCAATTGGCACAATTGAAGTCGAGAGCGAAATACCACGCTGTTGCTCGTCTTGCGTCCAATCAGATACCGTTGTACCATCTTCAACTTTGCCAAGGCGCTGAATCGCACCTGTGTTGTACAAGAGTGCTTCCACCAGAGATGTTTTACCCGATCCCTGGTGGCCCACTAAAGCAACATTGCGAATGTTCTCCGTAGCATACTCTTTCATCTTAAACATTACCTCCGTAAGATCGTTATTTTTGAACTGTCTCAAATTTTAAGACCCGGTTAAAGGTTTGTCAAAATGACGGATGTCATCCCGTCAGCCTGCGTGTTACAATTCTCGCCGTTGCTTTACTGGAGGTACACAAATTCATGGTGACACAAGACAAAATATCCGACTATCTCTTTCGTGGTACAGTCGAAGAACTTGATCCTGAAATTGCTGATTTAATCCGGCATGAAACGGCTCGTCAAGCTCGCTACCTCATTCTGATCCCATCCGAAAGCACCATCCCCTACGCTGTGCGCGAAGTGCTGGGATCAGCTTTTCATAACATCTACGCCGAGGGTTATCCGTTAGAGGCAACCCGCCTGCTTTCTGAAGAAGCGTTACTTGATTACAACACTCGCCTGCCTGAATATCGTCGTATAGCTGACGAGCGTTATTATAAAGGTACAGAGTATGCCAATATCGCAGAAAGTGTCGCCCGCCGACGCGTCGCCAACACCTTCGCTGCCAACGGTCTGAGTGCCAATCAACTTTATGTTAACGTGCAGGCGCTCTCTGGTGGCCCTGCAAACAACGCGGTTTATACTGCATTGCTGCAACCAGGTGATACCGTTATGGGCATGGATTTGATCGAAGGTGGCCATCTTTCGCACGGCAGTCCGGTCAATCGCAGTGGCAAATACTACAATATCGTGAGCTACGGCGTTGATCCTGACACAGGAAAGATCGCTTATGATGCGATGATGAGGCTGGCACAGGAACACCAACCGCGCATGATTATTGGTGGCTTCAGCAGCTACCCCTACACCATCGACTGGCACAAATATCGTGAAATTGCGGACTCAGTTGGCGCATATCTGCTGGCGGACATCGCCCATGTCGCTGGATTGGTGGCAGGCGGCGTTTATCCGTCCCCTGTGGGTATTGCTGATGTTATCACCTTTACATCCCATAAATCATTGAACGGACCACGTGGTGCGGTTATCATCACTCATCGCAAAGACCTCTCCAGTAAACTGGATCGGGCCGTCTTCCCTGGTGAGCAAGGGGGTCCGCACGTCAACAGCATTACGGCATTGGCCGTTGCAATGAAATTGGCCCAAACCGATCAGTTCCGGGCGTTGCAACAACAGGTTGTGACCAATGCAACATACCTGGCACAAAAACTGGAGGGTCGCGGGTTGCACATCCCGTATGGCGGTACGAATACGCATTTATTTACAGTGGATTGCAAGACCATCGTCGGCACAGATAGCACAACACTCACTGGTGATCGAGCAGCACGGCTGCTTGATCTGGCAGGCGTGGTCGTCAATCGCCAAACCATCCCCGGCGACACCAGCGCCCTACGTCCATCAGGTATTCGCATCGGCCTGCCCTGGGTCACCCAACGGGGCTTTGCGGAGGCAGAAGTTGATATGCTGGGGGACATCATCGCAGATATTTTGTTAAATGCTGTGCCGTTCAGTTATGCTGGCAACCGCCGCCTACTACCATTCGCTAAGATTGACTTTGACCTGCTGCAAGACGCACGGATACGTGTGCGGGATTTAGCAAATCGTGTCGGTATCGACACTGAAGTTGACGCCGAATGGTATCCGCACTTTCATTATCGGATACGTGAGGCTGATAATCTGGCGTGGCAGGCACTTCTTATTCGGGGTGCTAACGCAATGGAGTTTCTGCATACTGCCCTGACCAGTGACGTCCGAGGCTTGCAACCCGGTCAAAGTCAATCAACCCGTATTCTTAATCCCAATGGTGAGGAACTCTCACACGGCATCTTAGAACAGCCTGCCGTTGGCCAATATCGACTGACCCTAAACCATAACTCAAGTACGGTAGCGGCATGGCTCCGTTCACTTTCCGATAGCTTTGTCATCATTCACACAGAAGACCCTTATGCCCGTCTGGTGGGGCCTGTTGATGTTCAGAACATCAGCCCGGATGAGAGCAGTGCTGTCGACGAAGATTGGAACGACGATGCGAAGGGCTATGCAGAAAAGGCTTTTTTCATTGGGCTGGACGGCGCCTCATACAATGGACCGAGGCACAAAGACCTACCTGCCTTTGAATGGCAGAAGCCAGAGAATGATAAACTGCTGACCACATCGCTCTACGACTTGCACAAATCGCTAGGAGCCAAGACCGTTCCCTTTGCTGGCTACGATATGCCCGTCTGGTATTTATCTGTAACTGAGGAACATCTTGCCGTCCGCAACTCAGCAGGCATTTTTGATGTCACGCATATGGGGATGTTTGATTTTCGTGGGCCTGGTGCGGCGAAATTCCTCGATATTGTCACCACTAACGACGTAATTGGGCTGCCAATTGGTAAATCACATTATACCTATCTGCTTGATACAAACGGCATTCCACACGACGACTTGATGATCTATCGGCTGGCGGAAGAACATTTCCTGGCGGTGGTCAATGCATCCAATAATGACAAGAACTGGGCGTGGCTGAAGGCCATCAAAGACCATAGTGTGATGATTGACACAGACCACCCTAGCCGTCGTGTTGAAGGTGTGGGCAACTTCACCATGCGTGATCTACGAGATCGAAGCACTAAGGATGATATGCGGGTGGATGTCGCGCTACAAGGGCCCAAAAGCACCGATATATTGCTAGCGTTGGACAGTCTGGAAGAAGACAAACAAATCGTCAAGAATCTTCCCTGGGCAGGAATCACACGCTTGACGTTAGGCGGTTTCGATCTGATCGTTTCACGAACTGGCTACACGGGTGAGCGCGTCGCCTATGAATTATTTGTTCACCCTGACAAAGCGCCAGATTTATTTAAGCAACTGATTGATAACGGCGCAGTTCCCTGTGGTTTGGCCGCACGCGATAGTCTGCGCACTGAGGCTGGATTGCCCCTTTATGGACAGGAACTCGTGGGGCCATTGTTGCTCAATCCAGCCGATGCTGGGTTCGCCCATTATGTCAAATTGTGGAAACCATTCTTCATTGGCAAAGCACCCTACATCGCCCATGAGATGAAGCGCGACGCCAAGATCGTGCGCTTTCGGCTAGAAAACAAACGGGCTAGACCGCCCCATCAAGGCGATCCGATTGTGGATAGCAAAGGGCGCGTGGTCGGCATTGTGACCAGTTGCAGTATTGATAGCGAGGGTTTCCAGCTTGGACAGGCCTATATCGAGACCGCATTTGCTAGGAAAGATACGCAATTGGGTGTCTTTAGTGGGTCGCACCGATCTAAACCAATCGACCTGCAATCTGCCAAACTTGGCAGTAAGATCGCAACGCCAGAACCGATTGTCGTTCTCAGCCGTTTCCCTGCACGACGGTAGTCTGTACCCTAATATCCTAGCTTGAGTCCAGGCTAGAAGCTGAGGCAATCGTGACGGCGAACTGAAAGTTCGACCTCACCGGGATAAAGCGAATCGAAGGTTCGGTGAACCTTTAGTTTGGGGTGCTTCTCAGGCCATGTACTCCGTTAACGCCTGAAGGCCCCACCCTAGCCTACCTGACTGCTTAACCTACTGCAACGGCCTTCACGTCTCGATCCGCCGTGAAGACACAGGAAGAGCACGAACGCCCCAGGCTTTTTTCACAATCGCATCACACCCGTTTCCCCGTTGCAACGTATTCTTGGCGTTCACTTTCACGACCTCCACCCCGGCCTCCATAGCCTTGTCCTTGATGTTCAAATTCAATCAAGCGGTTGAATGCATGGAAGTTGCCGATTGTTGCCGCCGCCGCACAAGAAAAAACGGCGGCGGCAACAGAGGAAACGGAAAACCGGCGGGAGAACCAGAAAAAAACGGCCGAAAACCGGGAAAAATTGCGGCAAAAACCGCGGGAAGTGGCGGAGAACCGGCGGAAGAACCGGTAACCAGTAGGAAAATGGTAAGAAATAGCAGCGAAAATGGGTGGGTGGCTGCTGCGGCACAACAAAAAAATGGCAGCAGCAACAGAGGAGGCGGAGAACTGGCGGGAGAACCGGGGGCGGATAACCAGCGGAGAACCGGCAGGAAATGGCGAAATATCGGCAGTCAAAATGGTCTCCAGGTCATTGATACAGTCTCAGTTTAGTTGAATAAAGTGGATTTGAGAGAACATACGGCAGAACGCATGTTCTGAATTGTTGGGGGGGCATCGTCCCCCTGGTGTTCGTTGCACAAGCTGTGAAGAGCGAGTCGTCGTTGTTCCGTCTTGGCCTGCTTCAGTGTCGTGTCGAGATAGTCGCCGAACGGGGACTTCGATGGGTGGCTGGTGCATGGTTCCAGGCTGACCCAAAACGTTTGGCACAAGGCGGCAAAAACCGCGGGAAGTGGCGGAGAACCGGTAACCGGTAGGAAAATGGGTGGGTGGCTGCTGTTGCGGCACAACAAAAAAATGGCAGCAGCAACAGAGGAGGCGGAGAACTGGCGGGAAAACGACGAGAAAGGGCAGAGAACCGGTGGAAAAACGCCAGCCAAAATAGCCTCCAAGTGGTCGATACAGTGTGCGGGATTTTCAGATTAAGGGCGAAAAAGTCCAGTCACATCGTTCCAAAATCGCTGTCGGATCATATCTCAACAGAATAGAAGCGATAATCAAGGCGGCTTTGGTGTCGTTAAAGGGACAATCACTGGAACAAAGCTCCCTTTGCCCTTCTTTTTCCCTCAAGGTGCAACACCAATTCAAGCGTGCTTGCGACAGCACGCTTGACAAAGGTATGCAGTTCAATCAGGCTGATGGCTGCCCTCAGAAAGGAACTTCCCCTGGACGAGACCAGGCCAACCAGCGGTGCCTCTTTCATCTGAGCCAAGTAGTCCTGAAATGGCATTGATGCTGGCCCCTGTAAGCCCTGGATGTCAAGCGATCTCAACAACTCACCATCGTGCAACACATGGAATTGCTTGTTCTCAGCATCCAGATTGACCAAGACATCGGTTTTGGCTTGCTCATGATCGGTATGCTTGTCCATCTGGATCGTGCCATTGCGGGTGATCCGGCGACGGAAGACCCGTCAAGTGGGTGTACTGGGCTAACTCATGCAAGATCAGCCGCGATCCAGCCTTTCGATGATCCTGTTGTGACAACTGTTCCCAGAGGGGACCGATGACGACTTTCACTGCTTGTGAAGTCTGGTTGGGTCGAGAATGGGGGGCACGAGACCGACTGAGAAACAGGGTCAGTGTCCCACTCTGGTCATTAGCAAAGCGGCGCTGCCATTGACGAACCCAGCGTGCGGTTCATCCGATGATTTCGGCCAAGGCTTTAGGCCCCCAGGTCGGATGCTCTTGCATCATGAAATAGAGACGCATCCGGTCATAGATGCGCCGGGTTTCGCTGTCCATCTCACACACCTTGCCCCTTCCTTTGGTTGATATAGAAGATAACCAAACTGGACAACGATTTTGGAACGATGTGACTGGACTTTTTCGCCCTTAATCTGAAAATCCCGCACAGATACAGCCTGAGTGTATGTGATTGGATGAACGTGTATTCTGTATTTTACTCAAATTGTTATGCTATTTAGCCTTCCCTCCAGCTAGCCAACTTTGGGTCGCATATCGCACGGTAACTAGACAGTGCTCCTCCGGGCGGAATTTCTAGCTAAAGTTCGCAAGAGAAACTAGGTGTGTAGTCTCAGAGTATAGTGATACAGTTCCCCCTATGACAAAGGAGCAACTATGGGACAAGTACTACACAGATGCGCCACAACGACAGACGAAAAAATGGGGCCAAAACAAAGCCGTTCAACCGTCTTGAGACCTGAATGAAGAAGCCCTGATCGTCGCATTTCGCAAACACACCTTGCTCCCGCTTGATGATTGTCTGTATACGTTGCAAGAGACAATTCCCCATCTAACCTGATCAGGGCTGCATCGTTGTCTCCAGCGGTATGGCATCAGTCGCTTGCCCAACACGCGTGAGAAGCCACCGAAAAAGCGGTTCAAATCAGATCCCATCGGCTACTTTCATATCGAACATCCAAGTTCACCTTTGCCGAATTGCACGACCAGTCAACTTGCCCCATATCGTAGACTGATAACGGCATTCAGTTTGCCAACCGTGCCAAAGACAAATAGGCTTTCAAGCTCCTGTTTGATCGCTATCTGCCAAGCAGCGAATATTGAGCATCGCCTCACGAAACCGCATCATTCTTGGACGAATGAACCGCCCCCTGAGGGATGCCACAGTCCATCGCTATTTCTATGAGATGCACCAGCAACTTCGAGAGCATCTACAAACATTCTTAATGGCCTACAATTTTGCTAAGCGCCTCAAGACGTGGCAGGAACAACCTGATAGATTCAAGTTTGATTTGTCCCACCTCACTTTGGGGATACAGATCTAAATAAATAGCATCCACTAACGAATCACCATTGTGTGAAAATGCTCAAGCCACGACTTCTTGCTCACCTGATTTTGCCGTTGCAACGACCACCAATTTCTCCCCGATTTGTGGCACAGGGGGATTGTTCGCAGTCCACACTTTGAGTTTGCCTTCGGGCGATACGACAAAGAGAGGGACCTTACCATTCGCCTCATAATTCTGAGGGATTGCCCTATCAACTTCCAGAACATCTAGCCTAGCATCTTCACGGAACTGCTGTGAGAGAAAGTCATAGGTGACTTTTTCGCCAAACAGATTCTCCCCGCCTAGTTGCATTGCGACATTCGTCGGGGCAGACGAGGCAGCCTGACGCGGCAATTGGTAGGTTCTAATGGAACTGATAGTATCCTTAAAGTGCAGGCTCGCCAACGAGTTCACCTCATCGTTTGGTGTTATGGCAATCATATTGCCGATGCCGTTCAAGTCAATGTCTTCAATCAAGGTATCGTTGAGGATGCTGCCATGATAGGCTTCCAACCCTTCGGTTTCTGCCCGACGGATATTGTTACGGTTGGTATCGATCAAAATAACTTTAATGTCTAAGTCATGAATGACCTGTGCAATCCGCCGGGCCCAAGGATGTGCACCAATGAAGATGACGCCCTGTGGGTCTTCCTGTACCAATCCCAGCCACTTTGCTACCCATCCTGCGGTTAAGCTATAGATCAAAACGGTACTGATGATGACCGAAAACGTAATGGGGACCAGCAGTTCCGCGCCTTCATGCCCTGTTTGGGCTAACTCAAGTGCAAAAATCGAGGCAACGGCGGCAGCAACGATCCCACGCGGAGCCATCCAAGTCAAGAATAGTTTTTCACGCCAAGTCAAATCGGAACCAATTGATGCAACGAAGATCGCCAGAGGACGCGCCAAGAACATCAAGACCAGGATAAACCCGACAACACCCAACCCCAACTGAGAAAACGGCTCAAACTCTAGACGCGCACCAAGTAAGATGAACAAGGCAGAGATGAGCAAGACTTGCAGATTTTCTTTGAATTCAATGATATGAACCACATCGAATCGACTCTGATTCGCCATGAAGATGCCCATGATGGTCACGACCAGCAGTCCAGATTCGGGTTGTAACATGTTGGCTAAGGTAAGCAAGCCAACAATTGCCATCAAGACGACGGGATTCTGAAGATATTCTGGGACCCAATGGCGGCTGAAGGCTTCCACCAGTAGCTTCGCCCCAAACCAGCCGAAGCTAAAACCAATAGCAGTTGTGAGGAGCAAATTGAGGATAGAGGTGATGAGGTGAGAGTCATAGGCAACAATCTCCTCGAAAACTAACACTGTTAAGATCGCGCCGACAGGATCAATGATGATGCCTTCCCAGCGCAAAATCGAACTGACTTTGGGCACAGGCCGAATCTGAGTGAGCAAAGGAATAACAACTGTTGGGCCGGTGACAACCAAAATCGCGCCGAGCAAAGCGGCGATACCCCAATCGAGGCCGAGGATGACGTGTCCTGCAATGGCAGTTATGCCCCAGGTGATCAGTACACTAATGGTGTTCAGATTGCGGACAACGCCCCCAATCTCTTTGAGGTCAGCCAATCGCAGGCTCAAGCCACCTTCAAACAGGATGATGCCTACCGAAAGCGACACCACCGGAAACAACAAATCGCCCATGAGTTTATCGACGTGAAGAATGCCCGTGACGGGCCCAGCCATAATGCCAAAGACCAACAGCAGCAGGATCGAGGGCATTTTGACACGCCATGAAATCCACTGCGCAGACATGCTCAAGGTGATGACGATTGCCAAACCAATTAGATGTTCTTCATGCAAAGCAAATAGCCTTTTCTAGTCAGTATGGTTGCGTGCGACGACATCTGTTATCCGATCGTGTCGTGCAAAAATGATTAAAGTGTCGCCGGCGCGGACGACGGTATTGCGATCTGGTTGGACAACAACCTTGCCACCATCGCCATGCAGCACGATGTCCATCTCGTTATCTTCTTGCAAAGATCCCACATCCTTACCATCCATAAACGATCCTAGATTCACTGTCAGCCGGAGCATACTATAATCGACACTGCCAACTGCTAGGGTTTGGGTGATTTCGATGCCGAGTGCGGCTCCAGCAAAAGCCGGAGCCGCCATCCCGGATGAACTGAGAACCGATTGGACATTCATAAAATTTGTAATCTGATGGGCAAAATTATCGTCCCACATACGGGCGACAATCCGTACATTTGGGTTCATATCGCGCACCCGCATGATAACTTCTAGATTGACATGATCGTTGCCCGTGCAGGCCACAAATGCCCGTGCATGGCGTAAGCCTGCCTTCTCTAAGGTTGCAGGCAAGCGACCATCACCCAGGATCAAGGGCACACCCATCGCGGATAGCGCCTCGTCCACACCTTCGTCGGGTAAGCTATCAACAACGAGCACATCCAGGTTCATGTTGACCAGTTCAGCAATCACCCGAATCCCAACATGCCCAGCCCCCAGTACAATGATATGATTTCGATATGTTGAAGCCACTGCTTCCCTCCAGGCATCGCGTCGTTCATCACGATTGAAAAACAAACGAACAAAATCCGCCACACCCCACCCGGCTATGATAACGAATAAGATCGGCATAGCATACCAGAAAATCACCAGATACCACTCTGCAGGCGCAGCTTCTGGCGTTTCCAGGATCATCAATTGCAGCATGATGTAGGGTCGGTCAATCAAGGGGATATTGACCGAACGGGCGATCCGATAGAGTTCACCGTAGATATAGCCTCCGCCGATGGCCAGGGCGGCGAACGCTAACAGGGCGACCCGGAATTCGCGTAGCAAGGCCGAGGTATCGCGGATGATGGCCCGGATCGACTTTCGTATGCGTCGCCGCCTTCTAGTGGTTGCAACCAACCTTGAGTAGGGCAAGAGACCTGTCCTTCTGAATTTTTGTCCTGTATCGCACTATAATATAGGAAATCTCGCAGGGGACAAGCGAATCACTGGATAGTCATCCAAACTTACGGGTTGAGCCATTCATCCAAACGACGACGGATACTGTCGTGACTGGCGTTTTGAGCAATCGGGCCATCGCCACGCATCAAGCGGATCAGTGCTCGTATCGAGCGACTGAGCAACCCAAGTTGCCAGCGAGGATAATGGAGCCAGGGAGACCAATTATCACCTAATTGGAAATGCTGGGCCACAATCCGGCGCGGTGGAGATACTTTGTGGATC
The DNA here is from genome assembly GCA_965223785.1 of Phototrophicaceae bacterium. Classification (GTDB taxonomy): domain Bacteria; phylum Chloroflexota; class Anaerolineae; order Aggregatilineales; family Phototrophicaceae; genus CBDCXN01. Next base: position 5,631,652 of record OZ245017.1, read on the forward strand.
AAAAGTGCAACCAGATCACTAGCTGTCCCATCCTGAACGACTTCGGCGAGTTTCCAGGTGACCTTCTCTCCAGCCAGAATATTGGCTAATCCGTATTCGATAAATTGTGGATCGTAGCCAGAACACTCAAGCTTATTTAGATCAACATGTGTTACCTGTTCGATCTCAAAGAACATCTGCACGGTTTTCACAAACAGATACACATGATGGTCAACACCAAGACAAGTCGCAAGCAAAAATCAAGCGGATTGTCCAACTAAGGCGCAATAGTGGCCAACCCAGTTCGTATCAAGAACGCAAGATTACGGATGGTCTTCTGGACTTGCTCCCTTCCTCCAACATCGTTGTGCGTGATCCATCGCTGGAAGACTCCCACGCTTACTTCGCCGAAACTGCTTTTATCTCGATGAATCTGACTGATTTTGCAAGCGATTTAGAAACGATTGCGGGTGGTACAGTCATCAACTGACAAATCAGTGCCTCATTACGAAGAGAGTTTGTTTTGGGGATGTTCATAAGGTTCATCCCTCCGCATCGTTATGTGGCTACCTTTTGGCATTCTTCCCAATGCTTTGATACAGCCTCTAGCTTCCTGGACGTTTTGGAGGGAATGCGGAGTGTTTCCGTATTCCCTCGTTAATCAGTCTACTCCAACGCATCCTTCACCGGGGCACAGCAAAGCACAAGCTCTTTGGCAGCCTTGACCTCATCCAGCCGGGAAACGGGCAGGGTATGTGGGGCGGTCTTGAGTAGGTCGGGGTTATCATGGGCTTCCTGTGCAATCTGTTTCATCGCGTCGATAAACTCATCCAGGTCGGCTTTGGTTTCGGTTTCGGTAGGTTCAATCAAGAGCGATTCCGGCACAATCAATGGGAAATAGTTGGTCGGTGGATGAATGCCATAGTCCATGAGGCGCTTGGAAATATCCAATGCATGAACATCATCAATTCCGTCAAAGTGCCCTTCCAACACAAACTCATGTCCACAGTAGCGTGGATAGGGCACGGTGTAGGTATCTTGGAGCTTGGCACGGATATAGTTGGCGTTCAGCACTGCATGACGGGTCACGTCTTTGAGTCCACTGCCACCATAAGCACGGATGTAGGCATAAGCACGGACGTGCATCCCAAAATTGCCTTGAAATGCCTTTAGCCGTCCGATGGTTTTTTCTGGCTCAACTAAACCGTACAGCGGCGCGTTGTCCTCATTATGTGCTTCATCTATAATCTGGACGACTGGCCCCGGCATAAAATCAAGCAGGCGACTGGCAACACCGACTGCCCCACAACCTGGCCCGCCGCCACCATGCGGCGTGGAGAATGTTTTATGTAGGTTGTAATGCATAACATCGAAGCCCAGTTCACCCGGCTTGACCACGCCCATCAGCGCGTTCATATTCGCGCCATCCATGTACATCAAGCCGCCCGCATCATGGACGGTCTTGACCACATCCAGGATGTGTGCCTCGAATAAACCCAGTGTACTCGGAACAGTTATCATCATACCTGCGATGGTTTCAGCCTTCTCACCTGAGCAGGCTTCACGCAGTGCTTCCAGGTCAACATTGCCTTGGTCATCCGCAGGCAGTTCAACCACTTCCAGGCCAGCCATTGTAACGGTCGCTGGATTGGTGCCGTGTGCGCTGTTCGGGACCAGGATTTTTGTCCGTTGGGTATCGCCATGATCCAGATGATAGTTGCGGATCATGAGAATGCCCGCGAATTCGCCTTGTGCACCTGCAGCCGGAGCCAAACTTACACCAGCAAAGCCGCTGACTTCCGCCAACCATTCCTGAAGTTGGTGCATCAAGGCCAATGCGCCCTGTGCACCCGTTTCATCGGTAAGGGGATGCAATTGGGCCAAACCGGGCAGACGGGCAGCATCCTCATTGATTTTAGGGTTATACTTCATCGTGCAGGAGCCAAGCGGGTAGATATTCTTATCAATAGCGTGGTTGAATTGGCTCAAACGGGTAAAATGGCGGACAACCTGCAATTCACTGACTTCGGGAAGTGCCAGCTTATCGCGTAATAAGTCTCCGGGGATTTCACTTTCTGGTACGTCGCATTCGGGCAGGTTCACACCCACACGTCCTGTAGTGCTCATCTCATATATCAGGGGTTCCAGCGGTTGTTGTGACATTATCCCACCTCCCGCAGCAGATCGACTAAGATGTCGATTTCTTCTTTTCGGTTCGTTTCTGTGACACACAGCAGCATATGGTCAATTAAATGGACGTAATCTTGACCCAGGTCATAACCGCCAATGATGCCAGCTTCCATCAGACGAGCATTGACTTCACTGACCGGGCGTGGGCAACTGATCATAAATTCGTTGAAGAACGGTTTGCTACGGTCAACCGTATAATCTTCTAACTGATCAATCTGATCGGCGGCATAGTGCGCTTTGTGATAATTCAGTTCAGCGACTTTGCGCAGGCCGTTCTTTCCCATCAGCGAGAGATAAACCCCAGCTGCCAGCGCCATCAAGCCCTGATTAGTGCAGATATTGCTGGTGGCTTTCTCGCGGCGGATGTCCTGTTCACGTGGGCGAAGAGTCATCACATAGGCACGGCGTCCATTCTGATCCACCGTCTCGCCGATAATACGTCCGGCAATCTTGCGGACATATTGGGTCAAGGTGGCAAAGAATCCCAGATATGGCCCGCCATAGCTCAGCGGCACACCGAGCGGCTGTCCCTCTCCGACGACAATATCAGCGCCCAGCTCGCCAGGACTCTTGAACAAGCCCAACATCAGCGGATTAACGACCATGACCAGGAGTGCACCCACTTGATGAGCGCGATTCGCCAACACAGAAAAATCGTCAATCTGACCAAGGAAATTAGGATAGCTGACGGCGATCATGGCGGTGTTGTCATCAAGCATGTCCATCAGGTCAGGAATATCTGCACGCCCCCGATCCCCGATGATGTGGACATCATTGCCCTGATGATAGGTGCGGACAACTGCCCGATAGTGTGGGTTAATCATCGGACTAAGAACGACCTTCTTGCGTTTGCGGCGTGTCACTTCCAGTGCCATCGTCACTGCTTCGGCGAGGCTGGTCGCCCCGTCATAATGACTGGCATTGGCAGCGTCCATTCCTGTCAGGGCACACATCATACTCTGGTATTCGAATATTGATTGGAGCGTGCCTTGGCTCATTTCAGGCTGATAGGGTGTATAGGCGGTAAAAAATTCGCCGCGTAGCAACATGTGATTAACGACTGAGGGAATAAAATGATGATAGGCCCCAGCCCCCCGGAATATAGCAAAATCTCCGGCGTGTTCATTGGCCTCGGCCAGTGCCTGCAACTCCGCCATCAGTTCCATCTCACTCATTGGCTCCAGCATATCAAGCTGTGGGAAACGATGACCGGCCGGTACAGCTTCAAACAAATCTTCGATGGTGGTGACACCAATAGCAGACAGCATTTGTTGTCGCTCAACTTCGGTATGCGGGATATAGCTCATGATAGCTTCCTCCACCCACTAACATTAAACAGAAGGCAACGCAGACTCGCTGCCTAGCCCAGGGACTACTCTGTCAATTGGCGCTCTCTAGCGGTCTGCGTTGTATTGGATATACCCGGCAGAGTCGTAGAGATCACTCAGGTCAGCCTCATTGGTTAATCTGAGCTTGATGATCCAGCCTTCGCCATAAGGGTCACTGTTGATAATTTCAGGATCATCTTCCAAAGCAGAATTCACGGCGGTTACTTCACCTGCTACTGGGCAGTAGACATCTGAGGCAGCCTTGACCGATTCGACTGTGCCGAAGGGATCACCCTTAGCGAAATTCACGCCAACATCGGGCAATTCGACATACACAATATCATTCAATTGATCCTGGGCAAAATCGGATATGCCAACCGTTGCAGTATTGCCTTCAACACGTACCCATTCATCGCTGCTGGCATACTTCAAATCATCGGGGGTTTTTAGATCAGCCATTGCACCATCTCCATAGAACTAATAAGGGCGAACAACAAAGTGCTGTTCGCCCTGTAAATGACCTGACAATCAAATCACCTTCAGAAACCTATCAACCCATGAATCCTTTTGCCTGAGAGTTTCACGACCAGGCCAGCGATTGCTGGTCGCTTGTCCCCTTCGGCGGCCTCTACTCTATGGGGCGCTCTCTTCATGAGTTGACCTGCATTGTAGCGGCAATACCAGCCGATGGCAATATGAGGTTGGCAAATTGGTAGGTAGCAGCTAATTTCTATCGAGGGGTAGCCAGCTAAACAACGCTTTGGTCACCATTTCTGAGAGCAGCAAATTAAGGGTGAAATGCCCGGTTGCATCAGCGACGATGGTCGGACGCAGCACCAGGCAGTTATTTGATTGCAGGCCCAGCGCCAGATACGCTTGCCCTGTTCCCACCTGACGGGTCGTTTGCAGCCCAGCCACCGGGCGCAGCCGCGACAACACCCGTATCAACTCTGCATAGCGCAGCCGCATAGCAATCTCAAGCGGGCCATAACTAGCAGATAGGGCGATATAACTCCCTTCGCGCCGCACCGACACACGGGGTTCCATCATATCTTCATCTGTCGATAGATAAAGAATGCCCGTCTCATCATCGGCTCGTACCTGGTTCAGGGTTTGGAAAGTACGCATCATTATTCCTCACATAAGCTTGCAGGAGTATACCATAGGTGTGTGCAAAATTACACAATCGGGCTATCATGGATGTCCATGAGGTGAGCGCGCATAAGAACTTATGTTCTAGATTCAAATGAATACAGGGCCGACCCAAATTATCAAGTTCTATCACGAAAATCAGATAAGATCAGACGTCTACGGTTTTCTTGTGGTCGTACTTAGTTGTTTTTAGGAACAAGATTGAGTCTCCCTGCCGATTCATTAACGTCTTTAGGCCAGACGAACACACGATTGTATACCGGTATCATATAATAATCTTGTGGGTAGACGATTTCTAATGTCGTCATGTCGAAGCAAAAGCGGCTAATCCAGCTATATTTTTCCTTTGAAGAGAGTTTTTCCTCTTTCACCAGCTTTTCTGTTACCTTGAATAACTTGACCACCATACGAAACTCATAGCCAGTTAGGGTCAGATCATCCGCCCATGCGCCCTTTTTTTGGGTAACGGCCTGTTCAGCTACATCATGCAACAATAGCAAATCTGAGTGTCTGGGTAAGGAAGGATAGATGGGAAAAGGCGCTGCCCAACCTGATTCGACCATCAAGAGGTTAAAAGTCGCTCTCTCTATGGGCAACATGTTATCGAGTTCCTTCCTTGAGTAACGCGGCGCAACATACGCCAACAAGCGCCCAAAACTGTCAAAATGTTCATTAGCAGCTCGCAAGAAGAGTGGTCGTTTTTTGCCGTTGTCTTTTGCCAGCTTTTTGTCTACCAGCATATCAAATTGCTCGGAGGCCTTTTTACCCTGCGTTTCTTGTAATGTACCCGCCTGGCCAGTCTGGATTTTCGGTTGAATATGTGCAGCGAGGCTGTCGTCAATTGGGGCTTTGCCTTGTTCAATCCATTCAGCAAGTTGTTGAAGGTTTTCATCCTGCCTGGAAGGTTTGGCATTACCAGGATAATGTACTTCCGGTGTGTCAATACTCAGCATTCTAATGGACATAGAGACATAAGGTGTATCTCCATCCGCATTTCTGATATGTTCACTTCTTCCTAGTGAATCCAGTTCGAAACCATTTGGGTCCCAGAATATATTGACGGGTGCCATAGTATCCCTCTAAAATCTTTGTGTGATCAGATAGTACTACTATATCAGAATTCTAAGATATAGATATGAATCTAATAGGTGATCTAGGGGAATCGGATATGCTTTCTTATAAGGTACTTGCAAGCCTGAAACACCCAAACACACAAAAATCCAATTTCCGTGTAAAATACACATATGCCAGAATTACCCGAAGTAGAAACTGTCGTGCGCAATTTACGCCAACCGTTGATCGGGCGTACTGTTCAGCACATGTGGCACGATTGGGAAGGTACTATCCACAGCCCATCTCCTGGCGACTTCGCAGCACGCATCATAGGCCAGACCTTTCAGGCGGTCAATCGTCGAGCAAAGTACATCCTGTGTGAACTGGATCATGATGTGCTGGTGGTGCATTTGAGGATGACTGGACGGCTGTATGTGACCGGGAACCACGAATCACATGATGCAGACCGTTGGGTGCATTTCCGGCTTGACCTTGACCGGGGCAAAGAGCTTCGTTTTTCTGATGTCCGCAAGTTCGGCAAGGTCTATCTGACCAACGACATGGCTTCCATAACAGGCAAACTTGGTCCAGAACCGCTGGAAGATGATTTTACGGTTGCGATATTTGCGGAACAACTTGAAGGTCGCCAGAAGAACATAAAAGCTCTGCTGCTTGACCAGAGCTTCATCGCAGGCGTGGGCAATATCTATGCTGACGAAGCCCTGCACCGGGCAGGAATCCACCCGCAGCGAGTATCGAACACACTGACGGACAATGAAATTGTGACTCTTCACCAAACTGTGCGCGAGGCCCTGAGCACAGGCATTCACCATGAAGGGGCTAGCATCAACTGGTATCGTAAGCCAGATGGCACCCCAGGGGTCTCACAAAAGTATTTCTATGTCTATGGGCGCGAAGGCCTGCCCTGCCCCAAATGTGGCACAGCCATTCGCAAAATCCGTGTTGTTCAACGCGGTACACATTTCTGTCCAGATTGCCAGCCGGAGCGTTAGATTATGTTAAGGTCAGAAGAATTCTACAGCGATTTTCTTGCCCAAATCCCCATTGGACTGATCGTAATGGTCTGTGGATCATTTTTCGCGCTGTTTTTAGCCTTTGCCTGGTTTGTCTATTTCAAGCCGTTGCGCCGCAAACGGCTGGCAGCACAAGCTGAACAACCAAGCGCCGTTCAACACATGCCAGTAGCAACAACCTCTGATTCTGATATAGATACGGGTGATTTGCCTGACCTGAACTCTTTATTGGATAGCAGCACACTGGAAAAAGAGCTACCCCAGGTGAATGAAGCCGCTGTTCCGTCATCCGTCCGCAACAAGAACACCTATCGGGTGCGCTTGAATACAGGCACGATGGTGGAAGCCAAAGAACTTATCGCGGTTTTACGCGATGGTGAAACCGGGCGGTTGATCGTCCAGATGAACAACATAGGCTACCGCACCCTGGCCAATTCACCAGGTGCCAAACAGGACTTCATGACGGTCATGAAGGAACTCGCCAACATCGTCAGTGTATCGGAAGAAGAAGTCGAAGCCCCGGTTGCATCGCCTGAACCAGACATGGAGCCGGAAGCAGCCCCTATCCCTCAGTCTACTCCACAATCCGCTCCGCCGCCTACTGGCCCCGATGGAGCAATGCCCGGCGACTTGCCCAGCTATGATCTGGATAAAGCGGTCAAACCCGCTGGAAGTGGTGGCTTGTTCAGCCGGCCCAAGTTTGAGGCAGCACCTACTCCTGAACTGAACATCGCGGCAGCTATCGAAGCGTATTTGCAGCACAAACTCAACCACACACCGGAATACACCGGACGAGATATCCATGTACATTCGGCACCCGGTGGTGGTGTGCGGATTCAAGTGGACAGTTCGTTCTTTGAGGCGGTCAGCGATGTCAGTGATCCAGAAATCCGCGAGTTTTTGTCAGCGACGATTCAAGAGTGGCAGGATCGGCAGTAAATAGCTAGAGGTAAGGTTCGTCGATTGGAATCAGGGTGGGTCTGTGCTGCTCCTTCAATTGCAAGCGCCCCACCGGGCGGTGTGGTTCATGCGGAAAGATCAGGATCGCCTCTGTATCCAGTGCCCATTGCTGCCATTTCCGTTTGGTTTCAAGCGTAATCAAGGGTTCGACATCGTAGGCTGTCATCCAGCCTAAGCGCTCAATATGGACAGCATAACTCGCCAAGTCACAAACAAACATGGCATGTTGTCCCTTGCTTTCAATGCGAACACTCATGTGCCCGGGGGTATGTCCTGGTGTCACAATGCCCCAGACCCCCGGCACAATCTCGGTATCGCCTTTCAAAAAGCGGAGTTGTCCAGTTGTTTCCAGCGCATCCCAATTAACCGATGTATAAGTTGCGGTGGTACGCTCATTGGGTTGAATGGCATCTTCGTATTCACGCCGTTGCACAAGATGAACCGCATTGGGAAACGTTGCTCGTGCTGTTTCGCCATCTTGGGCAAAAAGGGTGTTGCCTGAACAATGATCTAGATGGAGGTGGGTGTTGACGACCACATTAATTTCTTCGGGTTTGAGGTCAAGCCGCGACAAAGCCGCCACAACATCGCCAGCCGGACGCTCCAGATGCCAGATCGTCTCGGCTTTTTTGTCTAGCTTGTGGCCCATACCGGTATCAACCAGGAGATTTTGACCGCTAGCCTGAACTAGCAGACTGTGGAAGTTCATGGGGATAAGATGTTGATCATTAGGCTGGATGATGCGCTGCCAGAGGACACGCGGCACAAGCCCAAACACGCCACCTGGATCTGCCAGGCCGGAACCATCATTAATTAGGTAGAGGCGAATGTCACCAATCTGGAGCATCAGACATTCTTAGGATAAAGCCAGGAACGGAATTGTTCTTCGAGGGCGCTACGCCCGGCAACAGGTAGGAAGGCCGCCTGAGCTGCCAGGATGGTTTGTTTTTTTATGGCGTCCAAGGTCAGTGAAAAATGCTGCATAGAACGATATAGTTCATCTGTGAGGGTCACGTTGAAGATCAGGGGATCGTCGGTGTTGATAGTCACTTTCAAGCCGCTATCGATCAAATCTGGCAGCGGATGCGAGTCAAATGATGGCAGCGAGCCGGTCTCAATATTGCTAGATGGACACACCTCCAACACAATCCCTTTGTCGATCAAGATATTAACCACGCCAGGGTCTTGCATCACCTGTACGCCATGGCCAATGCGCTCTGTGCCGACGGTACTAATGGCATCCCAGATGCTTTCTGGTCCTGCCCATTCACCCGCATGGAGTGTAATTCGTAAACCGGAATCTTTAGCCATGCGAAACACCTTCCGGAAAGGATAGACTTGATATCCTGGTTCTTTCCCCCCTAGGTCAACGCCCACAATGCCTTGGTTGCGATGGGCGATAGCGGCCTCGGTTGCTTCCTGTGCGATCTCCACACTTTCATGACGATTAGGTGAAACAATCAGTTTGACTTCAATATCGTGTTCGGCGGTTGTGGATGATACGGCATCGCAAACACATGCCACCACATCATGTGCAGGAATTTCGCCGCCGTTGCTCCATGCTCTGGGGGTGAAGCGCAGTTCCATGTATTTAATATTGTCTTCAGCAGCATCCAAAACTGCTTCCTGTGCGAGGCGGTAAGCCGTATCGAGGGAAGTGAAGAATTGACGCAACACACTGAACTTGGAGAGGAAGTTAGCAATGGTACGGGGGTCTTCGGGCATCACCTGAACCATTGGACGGAGGTCTTTGAAAGTGGTAATAGGCAGAGGGAGATTCTCCTTCTGGGCAATTTCAAGCAGTGTTGATAATCGGGGTGATCCTTCTAAATGCCGATGGAGTTCAATTTTTGGCATGGCCTGTAATGCGGCATAGGTTTCATTATTTACTGGTTGATCGCCATGATTGGCTTTCATGAAATGCCTACCAACCTCGTTCTGCTAATAACCAACTCCAATAGCGCCAGGCGACGATAACCCCTAAGGTCACACCCAGAGCTGGCGCACCATTATACATCAAGACCCACAAAGTATAGTGATGTAACTGATCAATCAGGTCCGAACTGGATGTTATATGCATACTGCGAGAGACGGCACCAATCATCACCAGTGCAGCGGCGACATAAAAACCAAGATAATATGGCCCAGACCCTGTCACACGCCCTAATCGACGGCTTAGGTAGCCCATGAGCAGTAATGCACCGCTGATCGAAACCAGGCCTGCAATCGCAAATATCCCTGGTAGATTAATCACCTTGTTCTTCCCCGCGCCTGTAGAGCATTAACAAGTATAATCGAACATTCAAGAAAAAGAGAACCCCCCCCCCTAATCCTAACAAGATATCGGCAAACACGTTGCCCGCCAGTGATTCGACGCTGGCATAGCGCACCGCCCCAGCCCCAAACAAGATCACTGGAATTAGAAACAGCATAAAGTAGGTTTGTTTACCGGAGAAGCGTTGATAGAAACGAGCAATCAGGAACAGGAATATGAGTAATGTAGTCAGCGGGAACCACATATAAAGCATCAAAAATTGATGGAGCGCCAGTGACATCTACGACCCCACGATCAGGTGTTATCAGTATTCGCGTTGCGAAGCCGAATCTTGCATGGCTCGGATCACATAATGGATGGCCTCGACGCGAAAACGCCGATCATGGCATGCTTCCATGAACTGGTGAACCATCGAACGAATTGTGTCATCGTCAACCAACGCATAGATAACCAACCCGGACATATCTTGAACTTGCAACACCCCTGATTGCACTAGTTCATCTAATTCGCGCTCAAAAGTTCGGACATCACGCCCCATATAACGAGCGATGTTCTCGGCAGTATCACGCGCATGGGGATTGTCGTGGAAGAACCGCAGTAAATCCCACTTAACAAACGAATCCACCTTCGTCTGCAAGAACACGCGCATCGTATCAGTCATCAACGCTTGTGAAGTTGATTTACCCTGTATCATAATTCTCCCTTATTCTCAGATGTGATCAAGCTTTCGTTTTCATGCGATCTTCTTTATAGTGGCAGTGTTTATACTTCTTGCCACTCCCACACCAGCATGGATCATTACGACCAATTTTATTTTGGACACGTACAGGTTCTGCTTTGGTTGTGGCAGTCCCCGCACGGCTGGCGATCATCTGACGACGCACAGGCACCTTCTGCATCACATTGATTTGGGTGCGGAATATATCCTGGATGGCTTGCCGATTGATGCGCTCGCGCATATCAGTAAACATAGCAAACGCTTCGCGCTTATATTCGACCAGCGGGTCACGCTGAGCAATTGCCATCAAGCCAATGCCTTCACGCAGGATGTCCAAGTCAGTCAGATGACGCTGCCAATGCATGTCATATGCCCGCAGCATCACCCGCCGTTCAGCTAATGGCATGAGTTCATTACCCAATGCCTCAATCTTGGTCTCATACATTGAGTGAGCGGCATTGATAAGGGTGTCTTCTAGGGCATCCAAGGAGAGCGTTTGGAGGGTCTCAATTGTAATGTCTTCGGGAACGGGGAAAATTGTGAAAAGCTGCCGATACATCGCTTCTGGGTCAAAATCATATTCTGCACCATCTTCCGGCATAAATTCATCAATAGTGTTGATGATATTTTCCTCTAGCAGCGTCAAATACTGTTCACGTAATTCTTCCTGGTTCAAAATATCATAGCGCTGTTCATAGATGACTTCACGTTGGCGGTTAACCACATCGTCATATTCCAACACGCGTTTACGAATATCGAAGTTATGGCCTTCCACTCGCACCTGTGCTTGACCAATGGCTTTACTAATCATGCCATGTTCAATGGGTTCGTCTTCGGGGATATTGGCCCAGGACATGAAACCTTTGACCCGATCACCACCGAAACGCTTGACCAGATCATCTTCCAGGCTCAAATAGAATCGGGATTCACCGGGGTCGCCCTGTCGCCCAGAGCGACCTCGAAGCTGGTTGTCGATACGTCGTGCATCGTGACGTTCTGTGCCAATGACATACAAGCCACCCTCATTCAAGATGTGCTGACGCGCTGCTTCACACTCTTTCGACGCTCCATCAAATGCCTGCTGCCATTCTTCATCTGAAACCTCAGTCAATTCTTTGCCCTGTTTACGAAGCTTCTCTCGTGCCAAACCATCGGGATTCCCACCCAGCAAAATATCAACACCCCGCCCCGCCATGTTAGTTGCAATGGTCACGGCACCTGGACGGCCTGCCTGGGCAATGATTGTGGCTTCACGCTCATGATACTTCGCGTTCAGGACTTCATGGTCAATCTTGTGTCGCTTCAGCATCTTACTTAAACGCTCTGAGGTTTCAATCGCCACCGTACCAACCAGAATAGGTTGCCCCCGTTCCTGCCGTTCTTTAATATCCACGACAACAGCTTCCCACTTGGCTTTTTCAGTGGCATAGATCAAATCTTCTTGATCGATACGGGCAATAGGCAAATTGGTTGGAATTGCCACCACTGATAGATCATAGATTTTCTCGAACTCTTCGGCTTCTGTTAGGGCTGTACCTGTCATGCCTGCGAGTTTGTCGTACATCCGGAAGAAATTCTGGAATGTGACCGTCGCCAGTGTCAGGTTTTCGCGCCGGATCTGCACGTCTTCTTTGGCCTCAATGGCCTGGTGTAAGCCCTCAGAAAAACGGCGTCCGTGCATCATACGCCCGGTAAATTCATCAACAATGATAATTTCGCCGTTCTGCACAACATATTCCTTGTCGCGGTGATAGAGCGAATGGGCGCGCAAACAGTTATCCAGGTAGGGAATCAACTCAGCATTATCTGGATGATAGAGTTGCTCTAATCCAAGTTTGCGTTCGATTTTTTCTACCCCTGCTTCTGTCAGATAAGAGATTTTGTCTTGAATATCCACGACATAATCCCCATCTGGTGTTTCGTCATCCACGCTTTCTGGCGAACTGGATTTTAAGGTTTTGACAATCTGGGCAAACGTTTTGTAATAGTCAGAAGGTTGATCGGCTGGGCCAGAGATAATCAAGGGGGTCCGGGCTTCATCAATGAGGATGTTATCAACCTCATCAATGATGGCAAAGTAGAGACCATCGCGCTGACTGATCTGGTCTTTTTCCAGCACCATATTATCGCGCAGATAATCAAAGCCGAATTCATTGTTCGTGCCATAGGTAACGTCTGCCTGGTATGCTTCTCGACGTGAAACTGGGCGCAAATGCTGGTAGCGATCATCGTCGTTGTCATAGTCGGGGTCAAACATGAACGAGCCACTATCTGGATTGCCCCCCGTGTTCTGAATAACAGAAGCGGCCAACCCCAAAAAATGATAGATTGCGCCCATGGTTTGCAAACCATACTTACTTAAATAGTCATTGGGTGTTACCAGATGGACACCTTTGCCTGTCAGCGCATTTAGATAAAGCGGGAGCGTGGCGACCAGGGTTTTACCTTCACCCGTTTTCATTTCAGCGATTCGGCCTTCATGAAGAACGATGCCGCCGATCATCTGGACATCGAAATGACGCAGGCCCGTTGTCCGTATCGAGGCTTCGCGCACAACGGCAAAAGCTTCGGACAGTAAACTCTCTAAGGTCTCGCCAGCACCCAAACGTTGTTTGAACACGTCTGTTTTAGCTTTTAATGCTGCATCATCCAAGCTTTGGATTTTGGGTTCAAGCACATTAATTTCGTCAACAGTTTCCCGATATTGTTTAAGCGCTCGTTCAACTGGATCGCCCACAACCTTCTTTACCAGGTTTTTAAACATGTACCCTCATCAAGTCAAATCAACATCACATGATTATAGCATAGCTGCATAAACAGCTTGTTAGAGCGCCCTGCATTATTAATGATAACGTGGGGTTCAGCTTATTGACAACCGTAATCTGGCGAGAGTTCTTGTATGCAATACCCTGTTACACTCTGGCTAGGATCAAAACGGAGAGAAACCAACATGGAATATATCAATCTAGGGCGAACAGATCTGAAAGTCAGCCGCTTGTGCGTTGGGGCACTGGCTGAAGAACAAGAACTGGCGGGAAACCCTCATCGCCACCAAAGCGTGTGGACACATGTGGAAAGGACCAAACGGTGAAGGTCTCAGCCGTCATCACATTATACAGCTTGTGAGGCTAGGATCGACCTCTACTCCCCTGACAACAGCCCACCTCTCGGGGCAATCACATCAAGATAGCTCTCTGCAGATCACAAGAGACATTATAGTAGTTACGAATGGACACTTGTGCCACATAATGACCCTTTGGGATCCGAAAATTGAATTTAGTGCAATCCCCCTAGCCCACCTCTCGACGAGACCCTATGACCTGGACCAGTGTGGCTGCCGGCCAAATCGTTATGGGCGAGTGATATCAACCGTATCTGCCCACACTGCAACCGCCCATTGGCAGCCGGATTTTTGACGGGTAAGTTCACTTGCACTAACAAAAACGCAGACTCGACTTGTTCTGGCAGTTAGCGAGATGGCCAACCAATCGCACTGGCATGGCAACTAGTGTTGTAACCCATCGCAAACCGTGCCCTTATTCATTAAACAATTCTCCAACGCTGCGGCCCTGATGTGCGCGAAGAATGACCTCAGCGAGCAAGGGCCCCACTGATAAGACGGTCATATTGGGCAAGCGTTTGGGCCTAGACTGTGGGATAGTATTAGTCAGGATAATTTCTTTCAGATTAAGCTCCTCCAATCGCTCAAAGGTTTGCTCGGTCAAGAAACCATGGGTAAACGCCAGATAGATGTCTTTTGCGCCATTTGCGCGCAAGACATCCACTGCATTCACCACACTCCCACCTGTGTTGACTTCATCATCAACCAGGATTACATTCCGATCCTGTACATGACCAATCACCGACAGCACTTCTGGGCGTTCAGCGTTATCAACTCGCCGCTTTTCGATCAACGCGACCGGGACTTCCAGGCGCTCGCCCCAATTACGGGCTCCTTTAGCATACCCCAGATCAGCCGAAACCACTGTCAAATCAGGAACTTCCTTGGCAAGAACATAATCACTGAGCAAATAAAATGCGGTTAGTGCGTCGCCAGGAATATCAAAGAAACCTTGAATCTGGCCTGCATGAAGGTCAATAGTGATATAGCGATCTACTCCTGCTGCCTCAATCATATTGGCTATTAGTCGAGCGGTAATCGGCACACGCGGCTGATCTTTCTTATCCGAACGTCCATAGGTTAAGTAAGGAACGACAACGTTAATGCGCCATGCTGAATCACGTTTCAGGGCATCCACCATAATCAGTAATTCCATGAAATTATCATGAATTGGCGATGAGAGTGTTTGCACCAAATAAACATCCTGACCGCGCACACTTTCTAGCAGCTTGATAAAAATATTCTCGTTAGAAAACACCTGTCGTTCATAGTGGCAGAGTTCAAGACCGAGATAATCGGCAATTTCTGCGCCTAATTCAGGTGTGGACGAACCGCAGAACAGCTTGATTTCGCGAAAGATGTCGTTGGGCCGAACAAATTGATCGTTTGCTGGTTGATACTTTGTACCCGGAATTTTCAATTGGATTTCCCTTTGGAGTCGCCATCCATTCTAATTGTAAACCAAAGCCGCCAGACACAAAATAAACTGAACGACAAGACTGCCTGATAGTGTTGGCGAAAAGCTTGTGATAGAATAACAAATATTCAACCTTTAGATCGGGTGATGTTTTGATGCGCGTGACGACTGATACGAACTCCAACATTCCACTATCAACGCCCAAACGGATCCGCTTTGGCATTCTGCTGGTTTTATCAGTAGTGACAATCTTCGCCTTCGGGGCCTATTTGATTATGGCACTGCAATGGCGTGAACGCCCCTTCCTGGGGGTGATGTTGACCCACACCATAACCGTGAACCGCGGTGAGCCAAGTGGAGATGCTCTTTGGCCTGGATTGGAAGCCGGACTTGAACCGGGGGATCAAATCATCAGCATCAATGGTGAGTTCGTCGCTGATACAAATTATCAGGACATCCTCGAGCAGATAGAACCAGGTGATGAAGCACAGATCGTCTTCCAAAGGCAACTTGATGCAGGCGCAACTATGCCAGATGGTATAGCCTGTACAGAAATCAGCAGCCGTCTGGTTGAATGCACGATTAGCTTTGAAACGAGTTCATTTTCGGGTGTCGATTTCGTTACATTTTTCCTTGTTCCTTTTGCTTCTGCTTTGGTGGTATTGGGTGTCAGCCTGATCTTGTTCCGGCTGCGTCCTTGGGATGATCATGGCTTTATTGCGATTAGCGTCAGTTTGCTTTTATCGCTTTATATGGTTGGCATTTTCGATTTTGGAACGACTCATACCTTGTCGGAATTTTGGTTGTTGAGTGGCATGATGCTTGGCGGCATGCTTATAATCATTGGTCTCGTGTTCCCGGCGAAAGTTCATGTATTATATGAATATCCCTGGCTGCGATTTGTGCCATTGGGATTGAGTGTATTGCTGGGATTGTACATTATCTCGAACATGCCCAATGATGCATTTCAGACCGCAGCAGAAAGTGGCATCACGGTTGGTGTTTGGATAATTGTTTCATTGAGTATTCTGGCCGGTCTGTTATTCTTCTATCAGCGCCCCCGTGCAACAAGCCCTAATGCCCGGAATCAGGCTAATGCGCTTTTCCTGGGGGTGATGGTCACGTTGGCTCCTAATATATTGTGGCTACTTGGCCGGCTTTCTCAGGTTATTTTCGGCGACCCATTCATTCCTTACAGTATTGAAGCTTCATTGCCTTTCTATATCACACCAACAATTGCTCTGGCCTACGTGGTTTTGCAGTATCGCCAATTTGATACAGATCGAATTGTCAGCCAGGCCATCACCTACAGTGTGATGTTGATTGCCTTGATTATCGGTTACTTCCTTCTGGTTTTGGGTGCAAGTTTGCTCACGACAGATGCCATTAGTACCAACAATCCAATCCTGATTGTATTGACCATCTTCTTCATCTCATTGCTGTTTGTTCCGATGCGGACAACGCTCCAGAGCAAAGTTGATGAGGTCTACTTCAAGACGCGGCGTGATTTCCAGGCCAAACTGGAGCAGTTTGGACAGCAGCTCACCTCATTGGCAGGTTCGGATGTGATGATCCGTGTCTTCCGGGAAATGTTGGGCGAGACCATCCAACCGACCAATATGATCCTGTTCCTGTTTGATCACCAATCAGAGAGGTACATCGCTTATGGTGATCCCCAACCGGAGACGGACATTACATTTAGCACAGATGGCGGCGTTGTGGAATTACTCAAGGACGCTGACTCGCCCATCTACCTTCATCCTTCAACACCCTGGCCTGAAGAGCTACACATTGACCGGGCCCGTCTGGGGATCATTCGAGTGATGGTCATCGCAGGTATGGCGGGCAGTAATCGTCTGAACGGTTTCGTCGCCATCGGGCCGCCGCGTTCTGGCACAAACAGTTATTCCTATGAAGAGCTGCGCTTCATCAATAACCTAGTCGGTCAGCTTGCTGTCGCAGTGGAACGGGCTGAAGTGATTAACACGCTAGAGCGTAGTGTCCAGGAGCTTGAGGTTCTGAGCCAGATCAGCCAGGCTGTTAACTTCACAATTAATTTTGACGATCTGCTCGAACTGATCAGTGCCCAGGCCTTGCGGCTCATTGATGCCCCTTACTTCTACATTGTCTTGCACAACACAGCAGCCGATCAACTTTATTTCGCGTTCTTCCTTGAAGATGATGAACGTGACAAAAACAAGGAAAACAAAAAGTGGGCGTTGGGCAAAGATTTTTATACGGATGTCATCCGTAAATCACAGCCCATCGTATTAGAGAATTTCGAGCACAGCAACAGGCAGAACAATTATGTGCATGTATTTGAAAAACCAGACATCAAAGCCTGGATATCGGTTCCTTTAGCCGGCACATCGACATTTGGTGCATTAGCAGTTGGTACGAGCGATCCAAGTGTGCGCTTCACTGCCGATCAGGTTCGCATGTTTGGTAGTATCGGCTCACTAGCAGCGACATCCATCGAGAAAGCCCGCCTCTTTACTGAAACCAACATCCGCGCACGGCAGCTAGAAGCCTTGAATGATATTTCACGTCAGTTGGTGGCAACTGAGGGGGACATCGAAAAGTTGCTGAACCTAATTACCTCCTCCGCTGTTGACATTCTTAACGCTGAGGCAGGGTCGCTGCTGCTGGTGGTTGACGACGGTTCCGGCGATCTAGAATTCAAGACGGCTGTTGGTGGCACAGGAGAGAGTTTATTAGGAACTCGTCTCCCAGCTGGTCGCGGTGTGGTAGGTCGGGTCAGTACATTGGGGCAGCCTATCATCTCGAACGATACTGCCCGTGATGAACGCTGGGAAGGCGAAGTCGTCAAAGAAGGTTTCCATACTAATTCAGTACTGGCTGTACCCTTGATCGCAAAAGAGCGTGTTGTGGGCGTGTTGGAAGTCATCAACAAGTTGGACGGTTCGCTTTACGTCGAGGAAGATACTGAACTGCTTACAACATTTGCAAGTCAGGCTGCCATTGCTTACGAAAATGCTCGCTTGTTGCAACAGACCGACTTACAGTTGACTCAGCGTGTGAAGGAACTCGAAGCGCTTGAATTAATTGATCGGGAGTTGAATCAGACGCTTGATCTTAATAATGTTGCTGAGATTACCATTCGCTGGGCGGTGAACAACAGCAGCGCAACAGTGGGTATTTTGGGGATTGTCAACGAGGAAGGCACGCACGTCCAAATCCTGTCTAAGCATGGCTACGATGATGACGATACGCCGGATGGTGCAGACGATATGCTGTGGCCTCTTGATCGTGGTATTGTCAGTCGTGTGATGCGCACCCGTCGTGCTGATCTTCAACCGGATGTCAGCATTGACCCGGATTATATTCCCAGTCTGCAAAATTCGCTCAGTCAGATTACTGTCCCCATGTTGCAAGACAACGACATCAACGCCATTCTGGTACTTGAATCCGATAAAGAGTCCCGACTGAACTTGCTTGATCTCGACTGGGTACAGCGTCTAGCGGAACATGCCTCCATCGCTATCGCCAACGCTCAACTCTACTCAGAGTTGACCCGTGCCAACGAGACTAAAAGTGAATTCGTTGGATTCGCTGCACACGAGCTCAAGAATCCGTTGAGTTCGGTTAAGGGATATGCCGATTTGCTCAAGAGTGGTATGACGGGTGAGATCAGCATGCAGCAACGCGATTTCCTGAGCATCATCCGCGACAACGCCGACAGAATGCAGACCATCATTGATGACCTGCGGGACATTGCCAAAATCGACGCGGGACAGTTGTCTGTATCGTTGAGTCCCATCAAGCCAAGTGCAATCATGAAGGAAACGCTTCAGGCTTATGAGAAGAACTTTGAGGAAAAGGATCAGACCCTTATCAATGAGATCACCGAAGAGACCCCTTCTATTTTGGGTGATCGTGTCCGCTTGGTTCAGGTGATGACGAACTTGCTCAGCAATGCCAACAAGTATAGCCCGCCAGGCAGTGCGATTCATATCTTCGCAGCCGTTGAGACGAACCATCGCAACCGGGACGGCAAACCCATGGGTGAAGCCTTGCGGATTGCGGTGCAAGACAATGGTATCGGGATGAAGGAAGAGGACGTCAATAAGCTCTTCCGTGTTCGCTACTTCCGTAGTTCCAATGAAGAGGCCAAGTCACAACCCGGAACGGGTCTGGGCATGATGATTACACAGAACATTATTCATCAACATGGTGGGACAATTTGGATTGAGAGTACAATGGGCGAAGGCTCCACGTTCCACTTTACGGTTCCACTCGTCAAAGATCCAGAGAAACCAAAAGAGGAAACCCCCACTCCTGCCACAACCGAACCTGCATCAAACTAAGCGACATATTCACTGAGTTACGCCTTCGAGATGCTCTTGGAGGCGACCCACAATCTTGTCTTTGGGGTGATACCCACTAATACGGACGACTGGCTCCCCCCCTTTGAACAGAATCAAGGTTGGAATGCCCATAATCCCATACTGGCCCAGAACGCCAGGATGGGCGTCAGTGTCGAGTTTGCCGACCGCAAGCTGCCCTTCATATTCGTTGGCAATATCATCTACAATCGGAGCAATCATCTTACACGGACCACACCACTCGGCCCAAAAATCGACCAGCACTGGGGTCGCGGATTGCAACACCTGTGTTGGGAAGTTTTCTTCCGTTACTTCAAAGGTTTTCTCACCCATCTTTAGACTCTTTCCCTTAATTGTCGCTTGATTTGAAACCAAATTTTCGGCATGATGGTAACATACAACGACAAAACGAACAATTTCTCTATGACCTCAGACGCACCACAATTACCAGAACTTACAAAACGACAGGAGACGATTCTATCGTTCATCGTCCGGGCTTATACCGAGACACCGGAACCCGTCAGTTCAAAACATTTGGTCGAAGCCTACGATCTTGGTGTAAGCTCAGCGACCATCCGTAACGAGATGGCTGTCTTGGAAGACCTGGGGTATATCAATGCGCCCCATACGTCGTCAGGTCGTGTGCCCACAGAACAAGGTTATCGCTATTTTGTGAGCCGTCTTCTTGATGATACCACCCTTTCTGCTGCGGAGCAGCAGTTAATTAGTAACAAATTTCATAGCCTTCCAACCGTCACTGATCAGTGGATGCGTCTCGTTGCCCGCATTCTTTCCCGTACAGCCCAGACTGCTTCGCTGGTTACAGCACCAATTGCCGACACCACACGATTCAAACATATTGAACTCATCGCCATTCAAGGGCGGTTGGTGTTGATGGTACTGGTTTTACAGGGTGGCATTGTACAACAGAGTATGTTGACACTGGCGGAGCCTGTCCTACAGGAGACATTGACTGAAATCGCTGGGTATATCAATAAACTCTGTGACGGCTTATATTCTAATCAGATTAAACTCAAAAGTGTGCCGTTGCCCCTGCTCAAACGGGAGATTGCAGAACTTGTGATCGAGGTCATGGATCGTGCTGATTCAAACCGTATCCGTACTATTTATCGTGAAGGTCTGGGCGACATTATCAACACCTTCCCAGATGGCGAAGGCGCACAACAGGCTGTTCGTATCTTTGAAGAACGAGCTTATCTCGATATGATAATCTCCGACTTATTGGAACATCTCCTGAACGATGTGCGTGTGATCGTGGCAGGAGATGGGCGCTGGGATGAGCTCAGTCAACTGAGCATGGTCTTGAGCCGTTATGGTGTGCCCGGCCAGTTCAGCGGTGCAGTGGGTGTGGTTGGCCCCACAAACATCAATTACGGACGCGCCATCAGTTCTGTGCGCTATGTTTCCAGCACAATGACGAACATGCTTGTCGATCTTTATGAAGAAAATGGCGACGAATCATAATTTGCTAACGTAATTCTATTATCAAATCGCTACACTATTGTGTGGCGTACATCAGTTGGAGGAGTAAATGGCTGAACAGGATACTGCGCCCATCGAGGAAGAAGAAGAACAAGAAATGGTTGACGAGACACTTGAAGAAACTGCAACAATTGCTGGGGCTTCTGCAGAAGAATCAGGAGTGGAAACCCTGAAAGCCGAAGCGGAGAAAAATTTCGCGGGTTGGCAGCGCACACTGGCCGAGTTCCAGAATTACAGGCGGCGCGTGGAGCGCGAACAAGAAGATATGCGGCAGCGGATCGCCCTGGATACCATCGCCAAGATTCTACCCGTTCTGGATGACCTGGAACGTGCTCTGGCCAGCATGCCCGAAGAACAACACGAAAGTCCTTGGGTCAGCGGCGTGAGCCTGATTTCTGGGAAATTCAATCGGCTGTTCGAGGAGTATAACATTACCCCCCTTGATCCAGTTGGGGAAGAATTTGATCCTAATTTGCACCAGGCCATCAGTCGTGAAGACAGCGACAAGTATGACAGTGGTGTTGTGATGGAAACATTGCAAAAGGGATATATCAGTGGAGAGACTTTAGTGCGTCCGGCCCTTGTTCGCGTCGCCAATTAATCGGCAAACATCAGGAAAACAGGAGTTAAGAATTCATCATGGGTAGAATTATTGGCATTGATCTGGGCACAACCAACTCGGTTGTGGCGATCATGGAAGGTGGTGAACCCACCGTTATCCCTTCGTCCGAAGGGGGTCGGTTGATCCCATCCGTGGTCGCCTTAAATCCTAAAACGGACGAACGACTGGTGGGGCGCGTTGCCCGTAATCAGGCAGTTGTTAATCCTGAGAACACGATTTTCTCTGTCAAGCGTTTTATGGGGCGCAAATTTAGCGATAAGCAGGTTCAGGATACCATCAATATCGTACCCTATGGCGTATCTGCGGCCCCCAATGGCGATGTACGGGTGAAAATGGGAGAGCGAGATTACAGCCCACCAGAAGTCTCTGCGATGGTCTTACAGAAGATCAAGGCCGATGCCGAAGCCTACCTGGGTGAAACAGTTGATCGTGCTGTTATCACTGTTCCAGCTTATTTCAACGATACCCAGCGCAACGCCACGAAGGATGCCGGACGCATTGCTGGCCTAGAGGTGCTGCGCATTATCAACGAGCCAACAGCCTCCAGTCTTGCCTACGGTTTGGGTGAGGACAAGAACGAACGCATCGCTGTCTATGACCTAGGGGGTGGTACGTTTGATATTTCCATCCTGGAAGTAGGGGATGGCGTATTTGAAGTTCTCAGTACAAATGGGGATACCTACCTTGGTGGTGACAACTTTGATGAACGCATCATTGAATGGTTGGCGGAGGAGTTTAAGAAGGAACAAGGCATTGACCTGCGGAATGATCGTCAAGCGTTACAACGCTTGAAGGAAGCCGCAGAAAAAGCCAAGATCGAACTTTCTAGCACACTCAACACTGAGATTCAGCTTCCGTTTATTACGGCTGATGCCAGCGGGCCTAAGCATCTGAACGTGAACCTGAGCCGCGCCAAGCTGGAAAGTTTAGTGGATGACCTGATTAAACAATCAATTACCCCTTGTGAAAACGCACTGCAAGACGCTGAACTCAGCAAAGACGAGATCAACGCCGTTATTCTTGTCGGCGGTATGACCCGTATGCCTGCCATCCAAGAAGCAGTTGAGGGATTCTTTGGCAAATCACCGACCAAAGGCGTGAATCCGGATGAGGTCGTGGCAATGGGTGCAGCGATTCAAGCGGGGGTTCTTGCAGGCGACGTGAAAGAGATTCTGTTGCTTGATGTGACACCGCTAACCCTCAGTGTCGAAACACTCGGCGGTGTGGCGACACCCATGATTGAACGCAATACCACCATCCCCACCAAGAAGAGTCAAGTCTACTCTACCGCAGCCGACAACCAGACACAGGTCGAAATTCATGTTGTGCAGGGTGAACGCCCGATGGCAACAGATAACAAATCGTTGGGCAAATTCATCTTAGATGGTATCCCGCCCGCACCACGCGGCGTCCCACAGGTTGAAGTCACCTTTGATATTGATGCTAATGGCATCCTTAACGTCAGCGCAATGGACAAAGCATCTGGGCGTGAACAAAAAATCACCATCACCGCAGGCAGTGGTCTGGCAGAAGAAGAAATCGAACGGATGGTAAAGGAAGCCGAAGAACACGCTTCTGAGGATGCCGAACGCAAAGCAACAGCTGAAGTCACCAATCAAGCAGAAACTGCTATCCTCTCTGCAGAGAAACTGCTGCACGATTTCGATGATAAGTTGCCAGAAGACGCCAAGACCGAGACGCGTGCCAAGATCGAGACGCTGCGAACTTTCCAGGCTAGTCAGGATATCAGCCAGATTGAAGCCGCGACCAATGATCTGACACAGTACATTCAAAGCCTCGGTGGACAGATGTATCAGCAGCCAGATGCGGCGGCCACAGCCCAACCAGAAGGCGGTGAGGGCACACCAGATGCTGAGAGCGATGAAGATGTGATTGATGCCGAGTTCACGGACGCATAATCAGAGCGCCAAGTCTATCAAATAACGTAGGTAGGAAAGCAGCAGCGTTTTCCTACCTTTATGATTGAGCGAGTAGGATATGTCGCGAGATTATTATGAAGTTCTGGGCGTTTCCCGCAGCGCCAACAAAAATGACCTAAAAAAGGCCTTTCGGCAACTGGCACGCGAGTATCATCCTGATGTCAGCACCCATGAGGATGCCGAAGCACGCTTCAAAGAGATCAACGAAGCTTATGAAATACTGTCTGATGATGACAAACGGGCACTCTATGATCGTTTTGGGCACGCAGGCGTGAACACAGGCGCAAGTGGCTTCGGTGGCACGACTGGTTTCGGTGGCTTTGAGGAAATCTTCGAGGAGTTCTTCAACAACTTTGGTGGACGCACAGGCACATCAACCCGCAGGCGTGGGCCAAAGGCGGGTGATGACCGCCGGATTAGTGTTACCATCCGCTTTGAAGACGCCGTTTTTGGGACGGAACGTGAAGTCAAGTTTGACCGCCTTGAAGCCTGTGATCGCTGTTCTGGTTCAGGTGCTGAACCGGGCACAAGTTCTAGCACTTGCCCCACATGCAGCGGCGCAGGCGAAGTTCGGCAGGTACAACAAACCTTCCTCGGCTCGATGGTACGAGTCACCCCCTGCCCACAGTGTGGCGGCAAAGGCTCAGTGGTTGAATCTCCCTGCACACAATGCACGGGCAGCGGACGGCTACGACAGCCGACCACACTCAACGTCAAAATTCCGCCAGGTGTGCGTGATGGGCTACAAATTCAAGTACGTGGCGAAGGGGATGCAGGTGAGCAAGGCGCTCCTAGCGGCAATCTATTTGTTGTTGTTACGGTCAAGGAACATGAATTCTTTGTGCGTCGTGAGAATGATATCCTGCTGGATATTCCCATCTCAGTTGTACAGGCAACACTCGGTGACAAGATCATTGTACCCACTGTTGATGGCGATGTTGAACTGGCTATCCCCTCCGGGACACAAAGCGGAAAGGTTTTCCGGCTACGGGGGCGGGGGTTCCCACGTTTACGTAATGATGGCACAAACAGCGGACGTGGCGACCAGCTTGTCCATGTCCGAGTCGACATCCCTACTAAGCTCACACCGGAGCAGCGCGAGAAATTCGAGGAACTGGCGGAAGTCATGGGTAGCGATGTCCAACCACAACCCAATGATAGCAAGAGCTTCGTCAGTCGTGTGATGGACTTTTTCGCAGGCGAATAGTATATGAACTGGATCGAGATCAAGATCACAGTTGACGGTGAGGCTGCCGAGGCTGTCGCTGATCTATTGCAGCGCTATGGTCATCAAGGCCTGTCGATTGAGCAAATTGGTAATGGGCCTGATGCCTGGGATGAAGACAACATCCCCCGGCCGGAAACGCTGGTGATTCGCGCCTATCTGCGAGATGATGAACACGCAACCGCCGCCCAGGAGCAGTTAGAAAGTGCGCTGGGGCACATGAACATGATGTATCCCATGCCCACCCCAACTTACTCTGTGGTGGACGACACAGACTGGGGAGAAGCCTGGAAGCAGCATTATCGTCCTATTCGTATTGGCAAAAGCATGTTGATTCGGCCTGTATGGATTGATGTAGCCCCTGGCCCAAATCAGATCGATATTGCACTTGATCCTGGCATGGCGTTCGGCACAGGCACCCATCCAACCACACAACTCTGTCTTGAATCGCTTGAGAGAGTTACAGAACCGGGCATGTCGGTGCTTGATCTAGGCTGCGGCTCCGGAATATTGTCGATTGCAGCAGCCAAACTCGGTGCAAGTACGATTTACGCCGTCGACATTGATCCGCTGGCAGAAATAACGACCCGCGAAAATGCCGAACAAAATGGCGTTGCTGAGCGGATCACCGCAGTGGTGGGCAACCTGGAAACTGTTCTGGAAACCGGTAAACAATTCGATCTGATCGTGGTTAACATCCTGGCACGCGTCATCTTGGAAATGTGCAGACAGAATCTGGGTGATACGGTGCGCTCTGGGGGCCATGCTATCTTCAGCGGCATCATTCAGGATCAGGTGGACGATGTGGAAAATGCCTTACGCCAGACGGGGCTGGAACCTATCAACCGCCGCACACAAGGCGATTGGGTCAGCATTGAAGCGCGATGTCCCATCTAATAGCGACCTTTCAACATTCCCCTGACTTCAATCCACTGTCTTAAATCAGGCCATTCGATTCCCCAGGTCGTAAGCTCCAAGTTTTCGGCCTGGGCCTGGGTCGCGTGCTCCAACCAGGGATACCACGCCAAGGGATTGCCAATCACACGCCCATCCCCCAGCCGCACCCACAACATGCCATCCACAATATCTAGCCCAACAGGTCGCTCTGTTTGGATAGATGGTAGGACGACTTGAACAGATGGGGTACTATGCAAGACAAACACCCCCCACCCCAGATAGCGGCGTCCATAACGTAAGTATCGGCGCTGGTTATCAGCCCGCCATTGTTTGAGTCCATCATTGATCGGATCATCATGATTTTCGTTGAGATACTGATGCACCGCCATCCATTGCCCCGCTTCATAGCGATCCCACTCGTTCTGATCTGCCATGACCATCTCGATCACTTCAAAACCAGCAGATTGTATTCGATCCAGCGTCACATCAAGAGTAGCAAATGTATCCACCTGGATATCCAGGGCTTTGTAAACAGCATCAGGCGGCTCATCGTTCCAATACGATTGCCCCACAACTAGCAAGCCTTCAGACGATTTGAGTGCAGTTTGCATCAAGTTCAATGTACCCGCTAAGCTTCCTCCAATGTTCAAAGCCCCCATGGCCACAATCACATCAAACTGATGATGCGATTCAGGATATACTGCGGGATCATCCACCACAAAATTTACCTTGTTGCCCACGTCCTGACGATGGGCATGTTGCTTGGCATCTTCGATAAAAGGGCTGCTTTGATCAACACCCACGCCTAGAATATGATGATCGTAGGCCCAGTTGACGAGCATCGCGCCTTTGCCACACCCCAGATCAAGTACACGCTGCCCCTCCTTCAAACTACAAATGTCACCAAGCAAGCGCAATTTTTCCAGGTTGAGTGGATTCTGTACAGTGTGATGGGCCGCCGCAATTTCATGAAAGCGCAGTGACATAGATAGCATCCTTTTTAAATCAATCCATTCCAGTATACCTCTCATACCGATCTTATCCGATTACCTTATACTATTGGCAAGTTTTGAATGCACGAACGATGACTTATCACAATCTGGATGCCTTTCTCATCCGGCTCGAACAATCTAACCAACTGATTCATTTCACCCAGTCCATCAATGCTGATGAGGTTGCCGAAGTCGCCGCCGCCCATAACCAGGCGGTTTGGTTTGATTCAATCGCTGGCAGTCCCTACTCCCTCGTGACCAATCTCTATGGTATGGAGCAGCGGTTGGCCTGGGCATTGGGGCTAGATGATCTAAGCGAACTCGAAGCCCGGACAAGCGAGATGGTTGACTTTGGTATGAGCATGTCCACACTGCTCAAACGAGGCAGTGAATTTCTGAGCTTATCCCGTAGCGTTATGGTCAGTAATGCACCTGTGCAAACACTCTGCAACACCGAAAACATCAATATTTATCAACTGCCTCGTGTTAAAGATCGTATTTTCGGGGCACAGATTATTATAGGAAACACAACAATTTTGGGTGATGTTGTTGTGATGAGTGAACGCACATTAGACATATCTGACATCAACCGACATGAACAAAAACAACCCACAGCGATTGTTTTGGGCGGTGATCCTGTCTACCAATGGAGTTGCGGCGTACCCACCCCCTTTGAGTTGAATCCCTATCGACTGGCGGCCTGGATGCGGCGTAGACCTGTACCATTTGCCCATGCCCACACACAAGACATTCGTGTCCCTGCTGATGCCGAGATAGTTATTGAAGGGTGGCTGGACGGTACAAACCTGCAGGTGACAGCCATCACACATCGAGCCGCTCCCATTATTCCAACGCTGCTCCCACAAGAATTTCAGCAATTCAACAACTCATTCCGGCTGTTCCTCATGCCCCTGCTCCGACTGCTGCACCGTGAGGTGGTTGATCTAAGTTTTCCACTTCATGGTCGTTATCAGGATTTGATTGTCATTAGCGTTAATGCGCCCTACGAAGGAGGGCCACAGAAAGTTATATTTGGCTTATGGGGTTTGTTTTCCACCAACAGAACCCTGATCGTGGTTGACGCAGATGTGGATGTGCATAATCGAACAGCCGTCGAAACAGCCCTAATTGAGCATGTCGATTGGAAATGCAATCTAACAGTCGTCAAGGGCATGACAGCACAGGGTATTGGGCGCAAAGTGGGCATTGATGCCACCCGAAAGCCCAAGGTAGAAACCAGCGAGCAACGAGATCGTCAACCGTCTAGACTCTTAACTAATGTCCAATGGCGGGAACTCAGCGATGACATTTTGTTGGTCACAGAAATTGGCAAAGAACAGATCAATCAACTCGCAGCCGAAACCCACTATGGGCTTCTACTGCTTGTGAGCGAATTGCAATTCGCTTCAGAATCAATCATGACTGTCGTCTTCACTCAGATCGACTGGGACAAAAATCTGGATATCAGCCACAATACAGTGATTGTCAATATAACAGAGGAAACACCATGACAGCACAACTACAAGGAAAAGACAAAGCCACCTACATTCAGGATATGTTTGGAAGGATTGCAAGACACTATAACTTGATGAACCGCCTGATGACCTTTGGGCAAGATCAGAGTTGGCGGCGGTTCGTTGTCAAACGAGCCAAACTACCCCCAAGTGGCAAATTGCTTGATCTAGCAACGGGCACAGGCGATATTGCATTTGAAGCCACCAAAAGGGTCCAGGGTTTGCAGGCCATCGGCGCAGATTTTGCCTTGCCGATGATGTTTGTAGGACAACAAGGCAAGATGGGCAAAAGCATTCAATGGTGTGGCGCAGATGCTCTCCAAATTCCCTTCGCTAGCAGTACATTTGATGCCATTACATCCGGTTATTTGCTGCGAAATGTGACCGACATCCAGCAGGCCCTCTATGAGCAGCTACGAGTCGTCAAACCAGGCGGGCAAATTGTCGTTCTGGATAGCACGCCGCCACCCAGCAACCTGCTGCGTCCATTTATCCTGATTCATTTGAAGTATATTATCCCATTGATGGGGCGCCTCATCAGCGGGAAAGAAGGAGCCGACGCCTATCAATACCTGCCAGAATCAACGCAGGCATTCAAGACACCGGATGAACTTGCTGAGATTATGCGCTCAGTGGGCGTTCAAAATGTTACCTACGAGCAGTTCATGTTTGAGACGATATGCATCCATTGGGGAAATAAAGCACTATGAGCGTCCGCCACTGCCCCCATCACGATGCCGATAGATAATACGTCCCCGTGATGGATCATACATGCTCATTTCTATCCGTACCCGGTCTCCAAGAGCGATACGAATATAGTATTTGCGCATTTTACCGGACAGATAGGACAATACCTGATGTCCATTATCAAGTTTAACCATGAATTGGGTATTGGGAAGGGCTTCGATCACCGTGCCCTCAACTTCAATTTTGTCTTCTTTCTTGGCCATAGAACTCCTTAAATGACAAGCCGCTGCCGATTGAGTTGACAGCGGTGGAACGTTGCGCTTAGAACTATATGAAACTGTTTAATGGGTCTGCACCTTACGTTGCCGACGACGTGAACGGCGGATTGCCTTTTTCTTCTCAATCCGCCGCAATTCACTCTTGGAAATGTGCCAGCGTTTACGACGCACGGTACTCAGGATGCCCGCATTGGTTACACGTTTACGAAAACGACGCAGCAGTTGTTCCTGCGACTCATTTGGTTTAAGTTTTACGGAAGCCATACTCTCTCACCCCCTTCCTGTGACCAGTTTTTTGCCAGGAAAGAGCAAAATGCCCCAACAGCACAATCCATTATAGCAGATAGATACCTATATTCTAGACTTCAGTTGTGGCAACTTCCTCATATTCTTCCATGATCGCAGGTAGATTAATGCCTTTTTGGTTTGCCCAACGGGCCATTTCCTCACTGGTAACTTCCTTTAGGCTCAAGCCAAGGCGCTGCTGATCGGCTTCAATACTGATAATACGCATTAGCAAGGTTTCACCTTCATGGAGCAGATAGGTGCAATCTTCGGGTACTGGCTCAGCTACCTGACTGCCATGCAGCAACGCTTCAATTCCAGGATCAAGGCTAATAAAGGCTCCAAATGGCGCCGTCCGGCTGACCAGACCCTCTACTAACTGACCAACATGATATATATCTTCGACCATCTCCCAGGGGTTGGGCTGCAACCGTTTCAAGCTTAGGCCAATGCGTTTACCATCCTGATCCAACCGCAGCACATACACCTCAAGTTCATCACCAATGTTCAGGATATCACCAGGATGGGTGACACGATGCCATGCCAGTTCCGAAATATGGATCAAGCCGTCGGCCCCACCTAGGTCAACAAATGCGCCAAAGTCACGCAGACCGCTGACCACACCTTTGCGGGTCTCGCCTTCTTTCAATTCGGACAGTAGTTTTTCTTTGAGGGCTTCTCGGTTACCTCGTTCAGCGTCACGCTGGCTAAACACCAGCCGTCGACGTTTGCGGTTCACCTCAATCACCTTGACACGAATGTCTTTCCCAACCAGGCGATCCAGATGGCGCCTACGTTCTTCTTCTTCCAGTCCACGCGGCAGATCAACAACGTGGCTGGCTGGGATAAAGCCACGCAGATTGCCAAAAACCAGAATTAGACCGCCCCGGTTGGCATCAGCGATTTGCCCTGTCCATACTTCATCATTCTCGAGCAGTTCTTCGGCATGTTTCCAGTCGATACTTTGGCGTGCTTGTGAAACGGACAAGACAAGGTTACCGTCTTCATCCTCCATACGCACAACGGTCACATCGATTTCTTGCCCAATAGAGTAATCCTCTGGATCATTGTTGAGCCGTTCAATATCTTTCCGCGATACAAACCCATCTCGGTACGTCCCTACTCCAACGATCAAGCCCTGATTATCGACGGACAAAACTGTACCGTTAACAGTATCGCCACGCTCTAAACTGTTTTTTGCAAAAGATTCTTCTAGTAATGTCGCGAAATCCACGT
Source organism: Phototrophicaceae bacterium (assembly GCA_965223785.1). Classification (GTDB taxonomy): domain Bacteria; phylum Chloroflexota; class Anaerolineae; order Aggregatilineales; family Phototrophicaceae; genus CBDCXN01. Next base: position 5,662,404 of record OZ245017.1, read on the forward strand.
CACCTACAGCGACTAGCGTTGAACTATCTGCTTGCATAGCTGCTCCCCCAAAAATAGACCCATCTATAAACAAAACAAAACCCGGCTAAGTTCAACTCGCCGAGCATCCTGTCTACAACTGTGTCAGTATCGAATGGACAAGGTTCTTATCAGGCGTTGCACCTTTTTGGGGTGACACCGTTCCCTCCTCTAAGATTGGAGGGAATTATACTGTTGGCCTATGCTTTTGTCAACAAATTCACAAAGGGAAAACTCGCTCTTTTACTCGTTGGTTTCCTCTTCAGATACCACTTCGGCTTCAACGGCAGGCACTTCATCAACTGTACCTTCTGGCAGAGGTGCTTCGCCATCTTCTCCGGCTGGCGCGATCATATCCTCTGGGATGCCATCAGCAACATCTGTACCCCAGCGCTGCGTAAACCCAACCCGACGCTTCTCTGGTTCCAGATGACTGATCCTGAGACTAAGCCGATCCCCCTTCTGGACATAAGAGTGCGGTTCTTTGAGCGAGCCATCTCCCATCTCACTCAGGTGTAACAAACCTTCCAAACCATTATCAAGCGCGACGAATGCACCAAAATCAACAACGTTCGTGACCGCACCTTCAACAAGCTGCCCTTCATGATAGCGTTCAGCAGCATCCTCCCAGGGGTCACGTAGTAGACGCTTACGGCTCAAGGCAATTCGATTGGAGGAACGGTCCAGATTGAGGACATAAACATCAATCTCATCCCCCACATCCAACACATCACGTGGATGATCCACTCGATGCCACGCCAATTCACTAACGTGGATCAGACCATCGGCTCCGCCCAGATTGACAAATGCACCGAAATCGCGTAGCCCGGTAACAGTTCCTCTAACAACATCACCTTCCTTGAGTTCTGCCAACAAACGCGCCTTTTGTTGTGTCCGCCACTCTTTCTGGGCTTCACGCTCACTGAAGATTAGACGCCGACGATCCTGGTCAACTTCAATTACCTTGACGACCAGTTCTGTACTGATCAGATCGTTCCAAGCGTCGCGGCGCTCAGCGGAATAGTTGATACTGGTTAAATGTGAACTGGGAATGAAACCTTCAAGACGCCGCCAACGAACCAGGATTCCACCGCGGTTATGTCCAGTAATACGAACCGTATCAACTTCCTCATCTTTAAGTAGTTCGCGTGCCTTTTCCCAGTCATAGCGCTGCAACCCCATATTGATCGAGACGATCAGATTGTCGTCCTGATCGCGTGGGTTCAGAATATAAACTGGAACATCATCCCCTACTTTTAAACTTTCCCGAAACTGATCGTCCAGACGTTCTAAATCTTCTGAACGAACAATCCCATCTTGTTTTGCGTTCAGATCAACAATAATTTCGCGTTCTTTAACTTCTAAAATAATCGCGTTACGAATCTCACCACGCCGCAAATTGGATGGCGAAAACGTTGGGTCTTCTCTCAGGAGTCGTTCAAACTCCGTCATTTGTTCTTGATTCTGCTCATTCATAACCCAAAATAGCGCAAAACCTGGATCGTATGATCAGTTTTGGTCGCGCTTACTCCTTTCCCGAGTGGCTGTATTCTGACCCAAGACGGGATTACAATAGACATTATAGCAGAAAATTCATTCTTGCACTGGAAAAGTTACAACCAGTTTAATTTACATCTGGCTCCGGGCTGGGTGTTCGCAAATCCATTCCACGTAAGCCCCGATCTATCTCCCAGGGATAGACAATATAGGCATCTGTCACATCCGCATAGAAATCCGGTTTGGCCTGACTGAAAAGCGAACGGTAGGGATTGTAATGGAAAACACAGGTGAACGGATGTGCACCTGCTGCTTGTGCCCGTCCACGCACTGCTGTACTCGTTCTGCCACTTCCCCAGACATCATCAACAATCAAGGTCCGTCGATTAACCAGTAGTTCAGAGGACGGAAATTGCAAAAACGAAGGCCATGCCATCAACTGCATCTGTTCCGTGGAAGGGAAATCGACAGCAGCCGTTAAGACATGCTGAACGCTTAGCACCTCGGCTAACATGCCACCGGGGATAATCCCACCGCGCGTAATCATAATCATCGCGTCGAACGGTCCCATCCCCCGGATTTGCGGAACGAGGATATCGACCAGTTCATCCACATCAGCCCAGGTTAAGACCTCATGGTGTGTTGGCCCTCCCGGATTTTCCATATCTTCTCCCACATAGGCAGCTTCACATCGGCCTATTATAGGCCGATTGGGACAATTCTGCACATTTAGCCTAGTCATCAGGGAGGAAGCCCTCAGGTCTAGTTCTTAGAGTATGTAGGACAAAAAGTCCAGATCACTCATCAGATACTTCAGCAGTCATTGCATCAACGGGGACGAAAATGACCTGGGTAGTCTTCAGAATTTCCTGATTGGGATTGACGATCACTGGATGCTGCCAGGTTATGGCAGTTTCTTTGGTAAACTTGCCAACTTTGTTCACCCCCCTGATCTTGCCAGCGAGAACGGCCGGTTGCATAAATCCAACCGCTTTCGGTAGGCTACTGAATGCCAGAAGGGTCAGTTGGTTTTGACTCAATACGGCAACCGCTTGCCATTCTATCTCGTCATCGGGTTCCAACCGCCATGTAGGTTTGTCGGGTGTCTGAACAATTAACAAGTGAACATAGCGTCCTTTGAACCTCGCAAAGTCCAGTTGATTTGGGTCGTGATTGGCAACCGTCGCAATTCGATCAAGTGTGTTGGTGGTTTGGTGGGGTTTCTCGCCGCGTATCAGAACACATGGCGACCCAGCCTCGGTCTTTTCCACCAGAATGCGAACGTACCCATTGGCTTCTAATCGGCGTCCAATTGATTCCTTTACCTCACCTTTGGATTGCACCACAATTATACGTCCGCCCGGACGCAACACCGCCAATACCCGCTGTAAGAATAGATCGGAAAGTACATAATCCAGTGCGATCACCCCATCCACACTAGAATCATCCAATTGCCATTCGCGGCTGTCACCCGTAACAGCTATGGGGGTGATGTTTTGTCGTAACTCTCTTAGAATCTCCCCTGATTCGCCGTTGATGTCCAGAAGCCGCAAGTCAGAAGCACTAGGGGGTAAATGTTTGGCAGAGGCCTCAATGAATTGACGTCTCACTTCTTAGGTAGCATCCCCATTAAAGCCAAAAATTCATCCCATTCCTCTTTGAAAAAGTGCAGTGTGATCGCCCCGATCTCAATGTGATAGATGGTTTCACCATCGGGTTCGTCGGATGTCCATACAATGTAGTTTTCGGTTTCTGCCATGGTGTTGGTGGGGATACTCAATGTCTACCTCCAAGTTTACCCTTAACAGATAATGCCGCCGTTTCTTCACCAACTTTTTTACGCCTCAATCGCATAGGATTAACTGCCTGCACCAACCGCTTCGTACGTACAGAAGTTGGTCGGATCATATCAAGTGTCAGAGGCTCTGGGTCAGGGAAAGGATCAGTATCGAAAATCTTGCCATAGAAATACTGTCCAAACACCCGGAAAGACGCCATAAACGGGGCAGCCAGAATAATGCCAATCGCGCCACCGATACTCGCGCCTGCGATGACCGCCAGAATGACAACCACAGGATGCAGATTCAACCGCCCACCCATAACACGTGGCACAAGGAAAATCGATTCAATATTCTGGATGGCAACCCAGACAATGATAATGGTCAGCGCAAAGGGAATACCTGATAAAAACGAAAATGTGCCGGACTGTGAAAACAACGCGATAAACACCGCCGGAATCATTGAGATGAAGGGGCCAATGTTTGGGATAAACTCCAGCAAACCAGAAAGCAAACCGAAGATTGGTGCATTTGGCAATCCTAATACTAGCGCTGCCGTGTAGACCGCCAGACCCACCGTGACACTCAAGACTAACTGACCACGTAAATAGGCGTTCCAGACAACCCCTAATTCATACAACAGCCGCCGGACATCGCCTCGATACGACTCAGGTGTGAACTTAACCAGCAATTCGGTAAATCGTTCACCATCGCGCATCAAATAGAACATGATGACGATCATGAAGCTCAGGTTGATAATAGCGTTGACGGCCTCACCCAGCACACTAAATGCGGAACCTGTCAACCCGCTAACTGATCCTAGAAACGTACCCAGGATGTCAAAGATGTCAAAGTTCTCCAGATCAAAAATAGCCCCCCCAGACTCACCTGTTATGGCTTCAATCCGTTCCATCAAAATGATCGGTTCACCGCCCAACACAATCGGCTGCCCGTTGATGGTCAGCGGATGGCTGAGAACATCGACAATTTCAGTTTCGGCGGCCTCCACAAAAATCGGAATATTATCGCCCACATCCGCCAACTGATTGACCAGAACAGGGACGATCAGCAACCCAGCTAACGAGATTGTTGCAATCACAACAATGAAGGTGATGACAACCGCCAGCGAACGCGCCCGAAAGGGTAGCACAGATAGCAGCCGAGACTCAATCAAATTCACCAACGGCCACAACAGATAGGAAATTAAAGTTGAGCCGATAAGAATGGGCAAGATCTGGACAAGATTCCACAGCGAGAATCCTAGAACAATCAGAATGATGAGGACAACAATCCGTTTTGTCCGCGATCCCCAACGGGAAGAAGTAATAGATGGTGGAATTGAATTGTTCACAGCCCGCCCGATGCAGTAGCGCATTCACAAAATCGTTCATATAGTGAAATTACGAGCGACGATCTCTGCCACCGCGCCGATCATTCCGGCGATTTCCCCCACGATTGCCACCGCGATCACGCTGACGGGCTTCCTCCGCCGTCCAGCCTTCCAAAACGGCTTGTCGGCTTAATCGGACTTTTCCGGTGGGGTCAATATCAATAACCATAACCATGATCTCATCGTCCATTTGCACTTCGTCTTCGATTTTCTCAACCCGGTAATCTGCAAGTTGCGAAATATGGACCAACCCTTCTTGCCCAGGCAGGAACTCTACAAAGACACCGTAAGGTTCAATACGAGTGACTTTACCGGTATAGATGCGGCCTACTTCTGCTTCCTCGGTTAAGCCCTTGATCTCATCGAGGGCTACCGAGACGGACGGGCCATCCACACCTGCGATAAAGACGGTTCCATCGTTCTCAATATCGATTTTTGCACCTGTCCGTTCCTGAATGGCACGGATCGTCTTGCCACCCGGCCCGATCACAGCACCGATTTTTTCCGGGTCAATGTTATGGGTAATCATGCGTGGTGCATAGTCATTCAAGTCCTGACGTGGTTCTGAAATCGTTTCTAGAATGACATTCAGGATTTGCAGACGGGCTTCCCGAGCTTGAGCTAATGCTTTGCGCATGATGTCTTGGGTCACACCTGCAATCTTGATATCCATCTGGAGGGCTGTGATACCCTTTTCTGTCCCGGCGACTTTAAAGTCCATGTCACCAATGTGGTCTTCCAGACCTTGAATATCGGTCAGGACAGCAACATTGTCGCCCTCTTTGATTAAGCCCATAGCAATCCCCGCTACCGGGCGAATGATCGGTACACCCGCATCCATCAACGCCAATGTACTACCGCAAACACTCCCCATTGAGGTGCTACCATTAGAACTCATGACCTCACTTACGACACGAATCGTGTAGGGGAATTCATCTTCTGTTGGGAGGACATAACGCAGGGCGGTTTCTGCCAATGCACCATGACCAATCTCGCGACGACGTGGACCGCGCAAGGGATACGCTTCACCTGTGCTGTAAGGAGGGAAATTATAATGATGGAGATAGCGCTTACTGTCTTCAGGGAGCAAACCATCAAGCTCCTGCGAATCGCGGGGTGTGCCCAGCGTGGCAATCGAGAGGACTTGAGTCTGCCCGCGAGTAAACAGGCCCGATCCATGTACACGCGGAATCAAACTCACATCTGAAGCCAAAGGTCGAATTGTCGTCGAGTCGCGTCCATCAGCACGGATACCATCTTCAACGGTACGCCGCCGAATTTCTTCCTTGATGACTTGATCAATCGCGCTGCCAACATCCTTGATTGAGATCAGGTCTTCCTCGTTCTCAATCAAGGCATTGCGTTCCTCATATTCGGAAAGCACACGCTCAGTCAGAGCCTCGGTTGCTGCTTTGCGATCATCCCGATCTGGATTGTCGATGATGATCTGGCGCATTTGCTCACGGATTTTGCCCGCGACTTCTTCGTTGATGGCTTCGTTTTCAAGAACAGCCATATACTCAGACTTTTCTTGCCCCACCTTCTCTGCAAAAGCCTTCTGTGCTTCGACAATGGGCTTGATGGTGTTATGGGCCAAGTCCATCGCCGCCAGCATCGTTTCTTCATCCACTTCGTTCGCACCACACTCAACCATGTTAATCGCATCGGCTGTACCGGATACACGCAGATTGAGTTTACTGTTTTCCATCTCTGAGAAAGTCGGATTGACGACAAGTTTATCGTCAATCAACCCGATACGCACCCCTGCGACTGGCCCAGCCCAGGGTATGTCGGAGATTATCAACGCAGTGCTAGCAGCAATCACGCCCAACATATCAACCTGATGTTCCTGGTCATGAGAGAAAGACATCAAAATGACCTGTACCTCGTTACGCATTCCCTTTGGGAACAAGGGGCGTAGCGTACGGTCAATCACACGCGAGATCAAAATTGCCGCTTCAGAAGGACGTCCCTCACGCCGGAAGAAGCTGCCAGGGATGCGCCCTGCAGCATATTGCTTTTCTTCATAATCTACGCTCAGGGGGAAGAAATCTAAGCCTTCTCGCACAGTTTTGCTCATGGTTGCCGAAGCAAAGATGACGGTATCGCCCGTCCGTACTGTGACTGCACCACCCGCCTGTTCTGCCAGACGGCCTGTTTCGATTTCGATTTCATCATCACCAACATTGATGATGAACTTATGGATTTGGCGATTGCCATTTTGCATGTAGAGTATATCTCCTACTACTTAATAATAAAGTAGTATGCCCAGCAACCAGGGCTTGGGGTTTGACGTTAAACAACCAGGCTTAACTCCAAATCCCAAAACCTGCTGTACCAGGCATACGTAAATCAAACACATAAACATATCGCCTTGCGATATGCTCTATTACACTTAGCGCCGCAGACCAAGACGTTGCAACAATTCACGATAGGTCTCCGGATCTTTACGACTGATATAGCGTAAATGACGCCGACGTTGACCAACCAACTTCAGCAGCCCGCGCCGCGAATGTTGGTCATGCTTATGGGTTTTTAGATGTTCAGTCAGTTGGCGAATACGCTCTGTCAGGATCGCAATCTGGACTTCGGGTGAACCAGTGTCCCCTTCATGGCGGGCATATTCCTTGATAAGTTCTTCTTTTCGTTCTATACTTATAGACATTGACGCCGTCCCTTCTTAAGAATGTCACCAAGCGAACTGGACAGATGAGTTCACCGGTCAATACGTAAAGTAGAATCATTATATCAGATGGCTCCGAGCGCTGCCAATAGGCAGGTGGGTGAAACCAGAGGTTATATGAAACCTCGGACATGGAATGTGTACTTGGGATAACGAGAATGATGAAGTTGTCGCGAGTTCCAGGCGAAAACAACTAATTGAATAACACGACACAGTACCACAATACAGCATGAGAAACACCGATTCTAGAAAATGAAAGGCCAAAGTGATGAGCAACCGACTCGATGACTATTTCATGAATCTGAAGAACCCCAAGCACTTTGATGATTTGCAAGAACTCCGCAGTTTCTTGCAGACTAAGCTACCGGATGCCACCGAAGACCTGACTTATAGTATGCCAACCTATTCGCAGGAAGGCCAAGTAGTGGTATCGATGGCCTCCTAGAAGAACTACATGGCACTGGTGGAAAATCATCGCCTAGAACTAGGCAAGTTGAATTGTGGCAAAAGCTGGAAGAACTGCCCCTTGATATCATTGAAGTCATCCTGCAGGAGACAATCGAGAAACAGGCAGCTTTGCATGAAATTAAGAGCTCGATTGAAAGCGTGGCCCGACCCAGTGACTCAACCAGACAAAGGTGATGATGAGGGCGACAGTCGCGCCGAGCAGATACAGCCGTTCGCCCAAAGTTGACTCGATACGACTGATGGCAGGTTGGCTGGATAAGTAGGTGATGATGACTGATTCGCCAATGGGATGTTCTGTATAAAAGGTCTCTGAGAGAGTTTGGGTGGCGGTGCGATCCGCAGTGATGTGATGTTCCAGGTGATTGTCGTGTTCGTGCAAAACCTGGGCAATCTGGTTCCCACCGAAATCAAGTGTGATATGGCGGAAGAATTCATAGCCTGCATAGAGCGCTGTGATGCCAATTAGCCAGACAGCAACAGCCAGTATGACCCAAATCAACGGCGGATATTGTAGCTCATATTGACGCTGTCCTGGTTTGAGGCGGTGATCCTCTTTATTTTTATGTTAATGTTTATAGTATCTCTTTGATTGTTTCTGCCAATTGTACATTGATTCCATTCACGGCGCTCAATTCTTCGATTGATGCGCTGCGAATGTCGTCAATCGAGTTGCCAAAGGCTTTGAGCAAGGCTTTACGTTTCTTGGGACCGATGCCGGGAATTGTTTCCAGGCGGCTTGCCATACCGATCTTTTGGCGGCGTTTGCGATGGCTGGTGATGGCAAAACGATGGGCTTCGTCCCGTATTCGTTGAACGAGATACAATGCCTGACTTGTTCGGGGCAAGATCACAGGTTCACCATCGTCTGGTTGATAGATTTCCTCGAACTGCTTGGCCAATGATGCGACGGGGACACGATCTGTTAGGCCAAATTCCGCAAGCACTTCTATTGCCACGTTGAGTTGACCTTTGCCGCCATCTATCAGCAATAGATCGGGGAGCAAGCGCCAGGTTTCATCACGGTCTTGTTTGCCCGGTTGCGTTACAGATGGATTTTCAGTGACATTGACATAGCGGGTGAAGCGGCGGGTGAGAGCTTCGCGCATGGATTGATAATCGTCGCTGCCATTATGAGTTATGGTGCGGATATTGAACTTGCGGTATTCACTCTTGCGGGGAACTCCGCGTGCGAACACGACGCGACTGGCAACAATAGCAGTGCCCTGGGTAGTGCTGATGTCGTAGCATTCGATTCGGTTGGGGATTCGTGGCAGGTTCAGGTAAGTTTGCAACTCGGACATAGCTTCTTCTTGCTTGGTGCTGTCGGCTTCGTATTGGGCTTTCATCACTTTGAGGGCCTCACCCGCGTTTTCTTCTGCCATTTTAATCAGGTCACGTTTGTTGCCGCGTTTGGGAACAGTAATGGTGACTTTACTGCTGTGGCGTTTGTCGCTCAGCCAGCGTTCGATGATGCGGGCTTCTTCGACTTGGTTAGGCAAGATTAACTCTTTAGGGACTTGATCCACGTCGCTATAAAATTGGGTGATGAACTGGCTGAGGACTTCCTCATCAGGTTCATCTTCGGCGTTGCCCAACATCCGTGAATCGCTGCCGATGAGCTTGCCGTTACGAATGAACATGATCTGAACAACGGCATCATTGTTTTCGCGTGCTAGAGCGATGACATCGTGATCAGTCATCTTGGGATTGACGGCTTTATGCCGTTTGGTGATATATTCGATTGCTTTAAGTTGGTCGCGGATAAGGGCGGCTTTTTCAAACTTGAGATTTTCTGAGGCCTGTGCCATATCCTTTATCAAGCGGGCGACGACTTTTTCCGACTTGCCACTGAGAACATCCATTAATTCCTCGATCATGGCACGATATTCTTCTCGATTGACTTTGCCAATGCAGGGCGCGTTGCACAGGCTGATATCCCAGAACAAACAGGCCCGTTCGTCTTTGCCGGTAATCTCGCGGTCACAGGTGAGGTAGGGGAAGGCTTTGCGCAAGACCCGGAGCGTATTCTGTACCGCCCACATTGCAGCATATGGCCCAAAGTAGCGGCTACCATCTTTGGTGATCCGGCGTGTGGTTTGAACCTTGGGGAAATCATCTTGCCAAGTAACACAAATATAGGGATAGCGTTTGTCGTCCTTCATCAAGACATTGAAGCGCGGCTGGTGTTGCTTAATGAGCGTTTCTTCTAGGATGAGTGCCTGAACTTCGCTTTCGGTCACGATGAAGTCGATGTCATCAATACGCTCACGCATCCGTATCGTTTTGGAATCGCCTTCGGGGGCGCTGGTGAAGTAGCTGCGCACCCGATTTCGCAAGCGCTTGGCCTTGCCGATATAGATGATTTCGCCATCTTTGTCTTTCATCAGATAGCAGCCTGGTTTAGTGGGCAGGTTCTTGAGGATGGTTTCGATGTGTTCAGGTGTTTGGAAGGACATCATGGTGTAAGTGGTCTTTGGAAAATTTGTGCTATTTTAGCGCAAGTGGGGTTGATGTGGGAAGGTGAAAGTTGACTGGGGAAAACAAAGACATACAAAATCATGAGGCGTCAGGGGAGAGATTAGGGGCAAAATCGTCGGTTTGTTGCCGCCGCTGCACAAGAAAAAACGGCGGCAAGAGGGGAAGCGGAGAATCGGCGGGAGAACCAGGGAAAACCGGGGGGAAATTGCAGGAAATTGCAGCAAAAACCGCGGGAAGTGGCGGAAGAACCGGTAACCAGTAGGAAAATGGTGAGAAATAGCGGCGAAAATGGGTGCCGAATGGGTAGATTGTTGCTGCTGCGGCACAACAAAAAAATAGCCGCAGCAACAAGGGAGGCGGAAAACTGGCAGGAAACCAAGCAAAAAGGACGAAGAACCGGGGGAGGCAGAGAACCGGCGGAAAGCCAGCAGGAAATAGCAGTCTCCAAGTCGTCGATACAGCCTGAGTGGCTGGGATTGGATGAACGTGTGGTCCGGGTTTGAAAGCAGGCGCGCCTCCGGTTGAGGGTGCACGTTGCTGCACACGCAGGGTAGGAACACGATGAGAAATGGCGGAAAGCCGGCAAGAAATGGCGAAATATCGGCAGTCAAAATAGTCTCCAAGTCGTCGATACAGTCTCAGTTTAGTTGAAAAAAGTGGATTTGGGAGAACATATGGCAGAACGTGTGTTCTGTATTGTTGGGGGAGCATCGTCCCGTTGGTGTTGGTTGCACAAGCTGTGAAGAGCGAGTCGTCGTTGTTCCGTCCTGGCCTGCTTCAGTGTCGTGTCGAGATAGTCGCTGAGCAGGGACTTCGATGGGTGGCTGGTCACGCAAGGCCAAGATGCGGTCAATAACATCAGGGGTTGGAGAGTCTTACCGGCACGAGATTGACTTTACAGGATTGTCTTCCAATCGTGATTTGCATCGCCGCAAGCACCTGCGTAGTGTCATCTTCCCGTAGAAACGCGTTCTTTGAACCCCATTCTGACCGGCGGCGAATGAAAAGTTTGCTGCAATAGCAGAGAACCGGCAGGAAATGGCGAAATAGCCTCCAAGTCGTTGATGCAGTCTCAGTTTAGTTGAAAACGTGTGATTTGGGAGAACATATGGCAGGACGTGTGTTCTGTATTATTGAGGGTATCCCAATTGTCAAGCGGGCAAATCCATGCCTGACCCTACGCTTGACCGACGATTGCCTGATGCTTACTCTACGATGACTTGATGTACCAGTTTCACTCTATACAATATAAGTAGTGATACTCTGTATATTAGGAGTAAGTTATGGTTCAACACCTTTATGCTCGCTCTTTTATGTTGATGATCCTGGGGAGCCTGTTGTCATTTGGCTGGGTGATGGCTCAGGAGGAGCCACCCGACGAACCCGATGAGGCGGTTGTTCCCATCTTTGACTTGACGGGTTCAGACGCCAGCGAACCCGCCGAACCCCAGGAGACCGTCCCTGTCGTTCCTATTGTGCCCGTCCAGGTCCTGCCCACTCCGCCCCCTGGTGCAATGCAGCCCTTCTCTCTGGCAGATAGCCTCCTCCAGGCGACCACCTGCCCTGATCGCTTGGCCAACAGCCCGGTTGTCGTGTCCACCTTCACCCAACTCGATCAAGCCGTCGCTTGTGCCAATGCCAGCACAACGCCCTACATTATCTATCTGGCTGACCAGACGAGCACCTTCCAATTCACCCATACGCTGTCTGTCACGGGTCACGTTGAAATCTATGGACGCGGTGCCACCTTGAGTGTGCTCGATGGCATGGGAGCCAATCGGTTGTTTAGTGTGGCTGGCCAGTTGCTGTTATCCCATGTGACCTTGCGCAATGCCAAGCCGCCCATCAACTATGGGGGCGCGATGCGCAATTCCGGTCATCTGACCCTGCAGGACAGCGTCATGACGGGCAATCACGTCCGGCATGGGGGTGGGGCTATTTTGAGCACCGGGACTTTGACCATCGAACGAACGCACTTTGTGAACAATCGAGCGGGGGGTGGGGCAGGCATCCAAATGAGCGGCACCGCCACCCTCAGTTGCGTCCTCTTCCAGGGTAACACCCACCACGCCACTCAGGTTCGTGATTATGCTAGTGCCTTGCTCGTCCACAACGACGGCACCGCCACCATCCGTCACAGCACCTTCGCCAACCCCACTACAGACGAAATCTCGACCCAAGATGCGGCCCAGGTGGATGCCAGAGAGAACTACTGGAGCGGACGGACGGTTCCAGCGGACGTCAATCAGTATGGCAGCCAGGTGACATTCGGCTCTGAACTGAGCCAGAACCCCATCACCACCAACCCAGACTGTGCTTTCAAAGCACCGATTGCCCCACTGCCGACTGCTACACCATCCCTTCGTTTGGTGACCAACACCCCCCATCCATCCACACCAACACCCCAAGCCAATGACCCCGTGCAACTGGCCACCCTCTTCCCACCGCCTATGGATCCAACTAACCTTGATCCTGTGCTTGTTGCCCGTTTGAGCAATTCACAGTTAGCCAATCGGGGGAACATATCCCCCCCCCTTTGCTCAAGAGATATTAACCCCTTTAACCCAACGACACAGCAATCCGTTTCAGGATCTGGCTATAACCTGATCACTCCTGCCGATGGGGAGGTGATGATTATTGACACTTCGTTTGCCGGGGATGCAAATGCAGGCCTCGGTAATTTTGTGGCGATTCGAATTATCACAACACAACTCCCTCCTGAAATTTGGGGGCGTTTGGTTGACCACTATGCGTTTTCAGAACCGGGGTATATTTATGTCGGCTATGCCCATCTCCAGAGTGTGTCACCAACCATAACAACCCGCTTTGATGGAACTCCTCTGCCAATCGCTCGGGGAACTGTCCTGGGGTTCTCTGGGGCTACGGGCACAGACAATGCGCACTTGGATGTGACCATTTTCTATATCACTGAAGCGTCTGGCTTACCTCTCCCTAGAAATATCGGTTACGAGGGATCACCACCGCGAAGTCAGCTTCCATATTGGTATAATTCGTTCTATCGTATTTTTCTTGTTGACCAGAACACCACAATATTTGTAGATCCGTTGACGCTATGGCCTATTCTTGCTGAGGACCTGGCTACTGACTACGATTCGCTAATTGCCCAAGTATGTTCTTGAGGAGGCATACAAATGTACAATCTCATAATATTGATCATGCTATCTAGCACGGTATTGACAGCTTCAATATATAGACAGGATACAAGCCTTAGAGATACTTTCCATTCTGAGGCTTGCCAGCGTACTTGCTGGTTAGGTATCGTACCCGGCACTTCGACCACGAAAAATGTCCGCAATATTCTCTCTCTTCACAACCTGATTGCTGATGAGCATTCGTCGTCAGGTGGCGACTCGGAAGTATCTCTTTATATGTTTGCCCTCGATTGGTCTCAAACACAAAAGCAATTTAGTTATATAGATACTACAGCTACAATCAAGGGTGCGGTTGAGACTCTCAATGGCGTAGTAAGATCTATCTTCCTACCTGTAAGCATCGACATTAGTGACTTTGTGAATGAATTCGGCAGGCCAGATCGTGTGTTGACCGATGTAGATCTTAACAGGTATTACGTAATCTATGAGTCTCTTGGAATTGTCTTGCACCTCGGAGATCGTAATTTGACTCAAGTGCAATATCTTGACTTGCTTAACCCAGCATTCATCCGAGACTTCTGGTCTACATCAGACTTTACTCCCAGTGTGAATGACTGTACAGTCATCGCACCTGGCGAGTGCCCAATTCCAACGGTCCTGCCCAACCAAACCCCTACCGCCTCTGCTGGCCTCGACCAAACCGTCACTGACAATGACGACAATGGCAGGGAGCGTGTCATGCTGGATGGATCAGGTAGCAGCGATAGTGATGGTACCATCGAAAGCTACTCGTGGCAGGAGGATGGGGAAGAGATTGCGAGGGGTGTCAATCCGACGGTGGATCTGGCGATTGGAACCCATACGATTACGCTGGTGGTGACGGATGATGATGGGGCAACGGCACGCGATGAGGTAATTATCGAGGTGGTTCGTCCATCACAGTCTCCAACCATCACCGAGTTCATGTTAGTGGATGCGGATGGGGATGAGGACCTCCGGCCGCTGGCTGATGGCGACACGATCACTGAGGAGACGATCACTATTCGGGTGGAGACGGAGCCGCCGAGGGTGGGGAGTGTGGTGTTTGGGTTGGATGAGGAGCCGCGCTTTAAGGTGGAGAACGAGGATGCTTACGCGCTGAAGGGCGATGACAACGGCGATTATCATGCTTGGCTGGCTGAGCCGGGGACGTATAGGTTGACGGCGACGCCTTATACTGAGGCTGATGGTGGTGGTGAGGCGGGGACACCGTTGACGATTACGTTGAGGGTGGCGGAACCGGGATCGTAGCTGAACATGATTGTGTGCCAGTTGCTCGTGGGTGGCTCAGCGGCAATGTCGGTTTGGATGAGGTGAATGCAGTTTCCTGGAACTGTTGATATACAATTTGCGGGATGTTCATGGACATGCTTCCCAGTACAATACGCTGAATTCATAAGAAAAGCGGAGGGGCAATAAGTGAAAAAGTCAAAAGGATCGAAGGGTAGTGGTGGCTCCATTCCAAAGGTGGTCATCAATAGGGAGTTGTCCACCGAACAAAGTGAAGAACTGCTCAGCATATTGAGGATCCGTTTTGAGGAAAACATGAATCGCCATGAAGAGCTTGAATGGGCGAAGGTGCAAGTAAAGCTTGAAGCAGATATTGAAAAAATGTCTTCGCTCAATGCAATGGAAAGCACAGGCGGCGAACCCGATGTAGTTGGCTATAATAAAAAGATGGGCGAGTTCATTTTTATGGATTGCTCAGTGGAAAGCCCCAAAGGCCGCAGAAGCATTTGTTATGATGGTGAAGGCCAGCGAGAGAGAGAAAAGAAGGGTATGCATCCAGCAGGTAACGCGATTGATCTAGCGCATGCTATGGGCATTGAGCTTTTAACAGAAGAACAATATCGGACGTTGCAGGAGCTCGGTAGTTTTGATATGAAGACATCAAGCTGGGTGAAAACACCGCCCACTATTCGGGAACTTGGTGGTGCGATCTTTTGTGACCGTCGCTACGATCATGTTTTCATGTATCACAATGGTGCGCCATCATTCTATGCTGCCAGGGGGTTCCGAGGCCTGCTTAGGGTCTAAAGGTGTGGCTTAATTCTTCGTATGCTGCTTGAAGAAATCCCAGACGACCTGGCTGCCGTGAATGTCCTGGTTGACCCGTCCGGCAATGAAAGGGCCAATTACACCGGGCACTCCGGGCCAATTGTGCCCGCCACCGTCAATCAAATAGAAAGTGAGTGCGCTACCTTCAGCACAATTGGGGAAGTTGTTGCGGACGACTTTCGTCCCTGGCGAATCACCCAGGACAGGGAGTTCTTCCCATTGGGCTTCTAGATCACAGCCGTTGTGTGTCGCCCAGAAGCCCAATGTTTGTGGTACAGGAAAGGAGATGTAGGTGTCTAGTCCAGGTTGACGGTTGCCTGTCCAGGGGATGCTGACATCATCTGTGCCATGAATGAACAACATGGGTACAGGCTCCGCTTCTTCAACACGGCAGATTCCCGGCAGGCCGGGGAATAATGTTGAGCCGACGGGGGCAAAGGCCGCGAACATATCTTGCCCTTCACAAGCCAGCAGTTGCGTCATGAATCCACCGTTGGAGAAGCCTGTCACATAAATACGATTGGGATCAATGTTGACATCTAGCGAGATATCAGCAATGAGATCGCGGAAGAATTGTATATCGTCGATTACACCTGTGGCGACATCAAAGCGGAAGAAATAGTTCCAGCCATAATCGATGCCGTCAGGATAGAGCGCAACAAACCCTTCTTTTTCTGCTATTAGATTCATATCGGTGATATAGGCGATACCTAGGCCGTTATCTGGTCTGCCATGCAGTACCATAACCAGTGGTAGGGCTTCTTCGCCATTGTAGTTGGATGGTACATAATAACGGTAGCTGCGTGGCAAGCCCACATACTCACTCGTGATTTCGTCGGGAGGCTGTGCCCAGTTTGTGTCACCGACCATCCAACGGGTGACAAATTCGGTGGCGTCTACACCTGTCTGATTCAGGGCATAATCGCCTGTGCGAAACCAGCCGTGACCTGCACCGGGGACAACATACAGGCTGAGTTGGACGCCGTCCGCGCATTCTGTAAAGGTGACGGTTTCGGTTGTCTGTGTTGCTTCAAAATTGCAGCCGCTGCGATCCAGAAATAGGCTCATTGTCTGTTCAACGCCTAACGTCCGCAGCAGGTACGGGGTATCTGGCTGCTGGTTAGGCCAAACCTGACCGGCCAATGGGAAGCGTAGATCATTGCTACCCTGTATCACCAGCAGATTCACAGGTCGCCCATCATCGGAGGATTCGCAAGCATCTGCCTGGAAATTCCACATCAAGGTGCCAACTACCGCGACGCCGGCGAACTGTTCGGGTGCGTTGCAGGCCAGCAAATAAGCCAGACCCCCGCCGGAGCTATGCCCAGTCAAGAAGATGCGGTCTGGATCAACATTATGGCTTTCGATGAGTTGGTCGCGCAGGGCCAGAATAAAGCCCAGATCATCGACGGGCTCTTCCAGAACAGGCAAACCTGTTTCGGCGCGGCCTGTTGTCCAGCCTTTGTTATAGCTGTTAGGATAGACTGTCATAAAGCCGTGCTCATCAGCTTCCTCGTTGAGATCGGTCATGGCTGCCATCGCCTTGCCAGAGGACACAGTTGGATGCAGGGCAATCAGCGCGGAACCATCAAAATTGGCGGGTGTGTAAGTATGATAGGAGCGCTCAAGACCATGATGCATCAGTTTCTGGGTGATGAGCTCGGTTTGCTGTGCCATGACGCTCAGTATCAGCACGATTCCAATAGAACCTGCAATCATTGAATTCCTGAACATCTTTTTCGCTTTCATGGCGCCAAGTGCTCCCTATCCCATAGTCGTGTCGGATGACATATAGTTTTGTGTTTCCGTATCATTTTATCAGCATTTCGTGTTGGGGTTCGGCGTCATCTCGTGAATAAGTCCCTTTTTCCTATTCCTATATCAGTTTACAATGTGCGCGGGAAAGAAGAGGGCTTATGTCCAGGATTGTCGTCAAACTCGGTACAAGCACATTAACGGTGGGTACGCCTAACCTGAATCGTCAGCGGATCCTGGAACTGGTGCAGCAGATCGCCGGATTGCATCAGCAGGGGCACGAGATCGTCCTTGTGTCTTCGGGTGCGCAGGCAGCAGGCAAAGAACACCTAGGCTTCCCAGATTTTGGGCGTTCGTTGCCGACCAAGCAAATGTTGAGTGCTGTTGGGCAGGGGCGGCTGGTTCATCTTTACAGTGAGATGTTCGACATTTTTGAGATCGTCGTAGGACAGGTATTGCTCACCCGTGAAGACCTGGGTGATCGCACACGGTATTTGAATGCGCGTGATACCTTGCAGATGCTCATTGACCAGCGGATTGTGCCTGTTATCAACGAGAATGATGCAGTCGTTACATCTGAGATTCGGGTTGGCGATAACGATAATCTGTCGGCGATGGTTGCTAGTATTCTCGAAGCAGATTTGCTCATGATTCTCACTGATCAGCCGGGATTGTTCACTAAAGACCCGCGCCATAATCATGATTTTGAACTGATCAAAGAGGTGAGCCGGATCGATAACTCAACCTATCAATTGGCGGGTGGGGTAGGATCAGGACATGGTACGGGTGGTATGGTCACGAAAATCGAAGCGGCTCAAACCGCGACCCGCAGCGGTGTCCGCACGATCATCGCTTCTGGCAGTGAACGGGATGTGATTAGCCGTATCGTCGCTGGGGAAGCCATAGGCACAAGCTTTGAGCCGACCTCAACCAAGCTAGAAAGCCGCAAACGCTGGTTGTTGGTGGATCGAATCCAGGGCACGATTCATGTTGATGTTGGCGCCGCCCGCGTTCTGCATAAAGGCGGTGCGAGCTTGCTGCCGGTTGGTATTACGCAGGTGGATGGGCAATTTCAGAGGGGTGCAAAACTCACAATCATAGGGCCGGATGAGGAAGGCATCGCGCAGGGTCTGACCAACTACAGCAGCGATGAGCTACGCCAGTTGTGTGGGGTGAATTCGGCGCAGATTAACGAAATCTTGGGCTATAGCTATGGTAGCTATGTCATCCACCGAAACAACATGGTGTTATTGTCGTAGGACAGGTGCTACCTGTGGTTTCAATGTTACTATTTTCAGCACAAAATTGAGTGAATGAAGGATGAGTTATGGTCACGACGACTGTCATTGATCTAGAAACGATGGGTAAAAAGGCCAGACAAGCCGGAAAGCTCTTGGCAACCGCCACCACTGAGCAGAAAAATGCGGCTTTGAGTGCAATTGCTGATGCCATAGAAGCGAATGCGGATGCCATTTTGGAATCCAATCGCATTGATCTGAAAGCAGCCAAAGCCAAAGGTACTGATCCACTCTGGATTCGGGATCGGCTTGATCTGGAAAAACGCATCCCCGGTATCATTCAGGATGTACGCAAAGTTGTTCAATTGGCTGATCCGGTTGGTGAGGTGTTCGACGAAGATGTGCTTGAAAACGGCTTGAAGGTCTCCAAACGGCGCACGCCGCTGGGTGTTCTGGGCATTATTTATGAAGCCCGTCCCAATGTGACGGTGGATGTGGCGACACTGGCACTGAAAACGGGCAATGCTGCCATGATGCGTGGCGGTTCCGAAGTGCTGAACAGCAACATGAAGCTGATTGAAATTCTGCGAATGGCGTTGAAAAAGTCGGGTCTCCCGGCTGATGCTATCCAGTACATCGAAAGTACAGATCGCCAATATGTGGGCCAGATGCTCAAGCTCCATAAATATATCGACATGATTATTCCACGGGGTGGCAACGGCTTGCATACGTTCTGCCGTGAAAACAGCACCATTCCCGTTATCACAGGTGGGATAGGGATCTGCCATTTATATGTTGATGAAACAGCCAAGCTAGACGATGCGCTTGAGATCATTCATAACGCTAAAACCCAGCGTCCCGCCGTTTGTAATGCTCTGGATACCTTACTGGTCAATGAGGCCGTGGCGGGTGACTTTTTGCCGCGTGTTGTCGATTATCTTGCCAAAGATGATGTGACCTTCCGGGCTGATCCGCGTGCCCATGCTTTTCTCAGACAGGATGAGGCTGTCAGCCAGGCAGGGCCAGATGACTTCGACACAGAATGGTACGCGCTCATTCTTGGCCTGAAAGTGGTGAACAGTTTGGATGAAGCGATTAACCACATCGCCGATCATGGCACGCAGCACTCAGATGGTATCCTCACGCAGAATATGGATGATGCCAAGCGTTTCTTGCAGGAAGTTGATTCGGCTGCGGTGTATGTGAATGCCAGCACACGTTTTACTGATGGCAGTGCGTTGGGGCTGGGGGCTGAGGTGGCGATCAGCACCCAGAAACTCCATGCACGCGGACCAATGGCCTTAAGGGAACTGACCACCTATAAATGGGTTATAATAGGCGAAGGACATATTCGCTAATTAGGAAGCAGCAGCAATGAAGATCATCCTTCTCGAAGACGACCCAGATATGCTGGAAACCCTGGCGGAAGCGTTAGAGTTAAACGATCATATTGTCATGCGAGGCGGGTCGGGCGACGATGGACTGGCTCTTTTAAGAGAGGGGGAATCGCTCCCTGATTTGATTCTGAGTGATGTGAATATGCCAGGGATGACTGGCCTGGAGTTTGTTGCCGCTGTCAAGGCAAATGTCAATTGGCAGTTGATCCCAATTTGTATTGTCAGTGGCTCAGTAGGTGATGAGGTGGCTGCTCTGCAGGCGGGTGCAACCGCTTTTTTGGTGAAGCCGTTTCAATTTGCTGAACTCAACCAGCTCCTCAGCCATTTATGATAGATACCCTCATCATCTTGAACCCCCATGCGGCGGGTGGACGTGCGGGGCGGGTCTGGCATCGGATCGAGCCGTTGATCTGGGAGCGTATGGGCGAGTTTGTGCTGGCGGTCACGCAGCATCCCGACGACATCGGTGATCATCTCCATGAAGCTGTTGCTGCTGGCATCTATCGGATTATCTCGGTCGGCGGTGATGGCACAAATCATTCGATTATCAATGCCATTATTCACAATGATTTATCTTCTGCAGTGATCTATGGTAATTTGCCGATTGGGACCGGACGCGATTGGGCACGCAGCCAAGGTGTCCCATTTAATCTGGGTAAGGCCGTTGACTGGATCATCCAGGCGCAACCCCAGCCAACGGATGTAGGACAACTCATCATTGACGAGGATTCTACAAATCCGACCTATTTCCTCAATATCGCCAGCACCGGGTTGGGTGGTGAAGTCGATGCTAGAGTTAACCGAGTGGGGCAGCGCCGCCCCTGGACATTTCTCAAAGCCTCAGTCGAAGCTATTCTGGGCTATCAGCCGCAACCGATTCAGGTGAAAATAGATGGTCATTCCTGGTTTAATGCGCCTTCGTTCATTACGGTGATCGCTAATGGCTCAACATTTGGACATGGGATGCAGGTTGCCCCCAATGCTTCCGTGACCGATGGCTTGTTTGATGTCATTGTGCTTGACGAACTGAGGCGGTTGCGGGTACTCAGATTGTTTCCTGAAATCTATCAGGGAACGCATCTACGACATCCCTTTGTCCGTTCACAGCGTGCCCAGCAGGTAGAGATTGAGACAGAAGCCGGACCTCTAGGATTGGATATTGACGGGGAATATATGACCGGACAGCACCTCTTTTTTTCCAATCAGGCGGGATTCATCAATTTGCTCTCAGATGCAAGATAGCACCAGAAAGACCCTTCGCGCCTTTATGGATATGGTTGATGCTGGATTAGATGATCTGGACAGCCTTTGATTTCCTACGGGAAGCGACTTGTTTCCCATTCCCCTCCTGAGTGAAGATAACGCCGAACCCTGAAATCTGGCACAGCCCTGCAGCCTTAATGCTAGTGGAACGTCTGAGCAGAGGGGACGGTTTTCGCCAGTGTGTCGTTTGCCCTCTGCTGCCATCAGTCAAAAAGCTACTGCTAGAGGAACTGGAGACTCGCCTGACCATGACAGAGGATAAAATTGAGAAGGGTAGCTGCTGCTCTAGCTTGAGTGCGTCCTCCAGCAGCTGGGATGGCTAAGCCGGAGCATTCCTCGTTAGTTTCTGGTGCAAAAGTGTCCTCAGACGAGAACATGGCCTGGATCGCTGTCTTAATCATGGCGAAGATGGCTTCGCACGATGGATTGGATGGGGCGTGATCGCCAACCAACAACCTGATCCGCATCGGGCTGGTACAGGCGAAAAAGACATCAACTTGAAGACCTACTGCGAAAACCGGATACCATTCTGCCTACTTCCGAGTTTCGCACCAGAAACTATCTAATTACTTGGATGCTTTGGCTGGTGATTTCATTGTTTACTCCTATGAAGAAATTGCAATACAAATATATAATCATTTGGATCATTTTATTATTCAGTATGTTGCGGCGCGGTCACCAACTCGCCCAAAAATACATTGACTTGACCCATCTCGGATAGCAGCAAAAGAGCTTGATGGTTGAGGCAGCGATGCCCGGGGGCCTAGTTTCAATTGCCCCAGAGTGCCATAGCCAGGTGCCCCCTAATCGTTGACCATAACAGGCGCAAACCGCAGCGAACCTTCGGCTCGCTTTCAGGGGAAATTCAGCCCTGGGGACACTCATCTCAAGTGTCAGTTCAAATTCTCGAAGATACCTGCCGCACCCATGCCACCGCCAATGCACATTGTTACCAGACCGTACTTGCTGTCCCGGCGTTTCATCTCATGCATCAACTGAACGGTCAGTTTTGCACCTGTGCAGCCCAGCGGATGCCCTAGGGCAATCGCGCCACCATTCACATTGACGATCTCAGGGTTGAACTCTAGTTCACGGATGACTGCCAGCGACTGTGAGGCAAAGGCTTCATTCAGTTCAATCAGGTCAATGTCGTCCAGCTTGAGGCCACTTCGTTCTAACACCTTGGGAACAGCCTTGATTGGGCCAACGCCCATGATTTCCGGGCGGACACCCGCAACGTTGAAGCCGAGAAAGCGCATCAAAGGTGTCAAACCGAGCCGAACGGCTTTTTTCGCTTCCATCATGATGACACCTGCTGCGCCGTCGCTCAATGGGCTAGAATTGCCTGCTGTTACGCTGCCATTTCGTTTGAAGACGGGCTTTAGTTTTGCTAACGCATCAACGGTTGTTTCGCGGCGCAGATGTTCATCTTCATTGAGCATGATGTTGCGAGTGGTGGGGCGACCATCCTCACCGATCATCGTTTCTTCAACTTTAAACGGTACGATTTCTTCTTTAAATTTGCCTGCATCCGTTGCAGCAGCGGCTTTCATATGACTGTTATAAGCAAATTCGTCCATATCCTCACGCGCAACACCAAACTCATCCACAACTCGTTCAGCGGTCAGGCCCATGCTCATGTAGACGTTGGGATCATTCTTAGCCATGTAGGGATTAGGGCTGATCTGAAAGCCTGTCATCGGTACAAGCGACATGGTTTCTGCGCCACCAGCGATGATGATATCGGCTCCATTGGCGATGATGCGCTCGGCGGCCATGGCAATCGTCTGCAAGCCGCTGGAGCAAAAACGGTTTACAGTCTGCCCGGGAATGTCGACGGGCAAGCCAGCACGCAAAGCGATCACACGGGCGAAGTTTAACCCTTGAGAGCCTTCTGGCATGGCACAACCAATAATCACATCGTCGATTTCCATCGGATCAAGTTTGCCAGCAACCTGATTCATCAACTCTTTGATGACAGTAGCCGCCATTTCATCCGAGCGTGCATTCTGGGTTGTGCCGCGCTTGGCCTTGCCAACAGCGGTACGGGTTCCAGCAACGATTACTGCTTCTCTCATCTCATGCTATCCTTAAGACTAGTTTCTGAGTGGTTTATTGTTTTCGAGCATATACATGATGCGTTCGATAGTTTTCGTTTCTTGTAGGAGCGCGATGAAGGCTTCGCGTTCCAGATCGAGAATGACCTGTTGATCGACCCATTGAGGCTGCGATAGTGCACCGCCGGTCAAGATATAGGCGATCTTCTCTGCGATGACAGCATCGTAATCGGTGGCATAGCCGCCTTCACGGAAGCCCTCAATGCCGATTAACAAAGCAGCATAGGCATCGCGTCCGGCTGCCCAGATTGGCTCTGGTTTGCGCGGGACATAGTTTTGTGCCAGTTGCAATGCTGCCTGTTTTGCTTCGCCTAAAAGGTGCGATCTATTCATGACAACCATATCATCATCGTCCAAATAACCGAGTTCAACGGCGTCTCTAGCGCTCACACTAACCGTCCCTAACGCAATGTTCTGGAAGACATCTTGCAGCTTGGGCAGAACATCGTTGTTGATGTTAGCGCGTTTAATAGGACTGATGACGCGGCGGAGCAACTCCTTACATCCACCACCGGCTGGAACCAGCCCAACGCCAATTTCAACTTGTCCTGCATAGAGTTCAATGTGGGCAACGGTCTTGACACCGCCCATCATAACCTCACAACCACCGCCCAGTGTCATGTTGTGGACGGCGGTCACGACGGGTTTGGGGGCGTAGCGCATCGCTTGCGTCAGATCTTGCAGTGTCTTGACCATGTTTTCGATGCCCTGGGGCCCAGCGGCAAAAGCACTGGTATCAAGCCCCGCACCAATGGAGAAGCGATCAAAGTCATTACCGACAACCATCGCCTTCCATTTGGGATCTTTGAGCAGTTCCAGACCCTCGTATCCAACTTCTAAGAGTGATCCAGTAAGCGTATTCTGCTTGCTGTGGAATTCAAACAACAACACACCATCACCCATATCAAGGATGCTGGCGTCGTTGTTGCCAACGACCTCTTTGCCAGCCGTGTGCAGGTCTGCGATGACGATACAGCGGGGGTCTTTTTCCAGGGGATGATAGCTTTTGTCTTGCGGGTTGTAGTAGCCAATTGCGATGCCCTTGCCATCATACTGATAGAAAGTGGTCTTGCCATCAACGACCATCTGCTTGACCCAATCGGCAATCAGATAACCTGCCCTCTCAAATTGAGGAATAGTTTCTTCCACGCCAAGGGCATCCCAGATTTCAAATGGCCCCAATTCATGATTGAAACCCCAACGTTGGGCATTATCGATGTTGGCAATACTACCCGTGATCTCAGGGATACGTTGCGATGCATAAGCCAGATAGAAGGCGTGATGATGCCAGAGGTACTGGCCTGCGCGGTCATCGGCGTTCAGCAGTAGCTTGAGCCGCTTGCCCAATGGCTTGACGCGCCGATGTTCACTGGCGCTATCAAAGCGGGGCCTGGTCGGTGGCTCATATTCCATTGTCTCCAGGTTCAGTGCCCACAGTTCGCGTTTGTCGCCGTCACGTTTCATATGATAGAAGCCCTGACCAGATTTGCGCCCTAGCCAGTTGTTTTCCAGCATTTTTTCCGAAATAGCGGTGGACTTAGGATGATTCAAGACCTCACGAGACGGATCATCCGGGATGTTTTCATACAGATTATGGGCGACATGCACGGCCACATCAAAGCCGACTAGATCGTTTAGGTTGAAAGTGGCTGTCTTGGGGCGCCCAATTAAGGGCCCTGTGAGTGCATCGACCTCTTCAATCGTATAGCTATGATCGAGCGCATAGTTCATGGCTTGCATTCCAATCATCGACATGAAACGATTGCCGATGAAGTTGGGCGTATCTTTACAGACGACGACACCTTTACCAAGACGATTCGTAGCGAAGTCTACAATGAAATCAACCACGTCTGGGTCGGTGTTGCTGTGTGGAATGACTTCCAGCAAGCGCAAATAGCGCGGTGGATTGAAAAAGTGGGTGCCCATGAAGCGGCGAGTGAAGGTATTGCCCAGATTTTCAGCAATGGCTTGAATAGGGAGGCCGGATGTGTTACTGGTGATGATAGCCTCTGGCTTGGCGACTTCTGCCAGTTTTGCCATGAGATTTTGTTTGATGTCCAGTTTCTCGATGACGACCTCAATAATCCAATCGACATCACCCAAATTATCTAAGTCATCCTCAATGTTGCCGACACTGAGGTCATCCATAACCGCATCATTATAAAGTTGGGGCGGACGGGCTTTCTTCAGGGCTTTGATGTTGTTCAATACAATGCTGTTGCGCTTATTGGCCGGGTCGCCAGGATGGGTGTCTTTGGCGGGGATGTCGAGCAGTATAGTCTCGACCCCGACGCCAGCGAGGAGGGTTGCGATGCCACCGCCCATCGTGCCAGAGCCGATGACGGCAGCCTTTTGAATGTCATATGTCATTCTCTAGAATACCTTTCGATGTTCTTTTTCAATTAACTGCCGGGCTTGCTCTAATGAATCAGCATAAATAAAGTCTACTTGTTGCCCGGTCATGGTGGTGTATATATTTTTGAGGAGAACTGCTATACGCTTCATCCACTGATTCGCCCCAACGATTACGGTTAGGCCTGCTTTGGGATGGCTGTGTATGATGAGTTTGCTGAACTGTTGCATCATACCACGGGGGATGTGGATGCGCCCCTCCGTAAAGTGGATGATAGCGTAAATCCGTGCCTGAGCCGCCGTGTCCATGACGTTGAAAACGTGCTCTTGGCCTGCATGAAGCTCATCCCATGTCCAATTGCCGCTGATATCATAGCGTAGGGTGGTTTGGTTGGTATCATCCCACTTTATAGTCACACCCATTGTGCATGTTCCTCGTTTACTTTCATCACCCTCTACGGACAAGTATCAGCACCATGAGTGCTAAACCAAAGAAGCGTTCAAAACAAGTTGGTTCGCGCATTTTCACCTCACGATCTTCCTGCAATCTCATAGATGTTATCGGCATGGCCTCAACAATCGTACATACTCATCCGCCATCATCGCAGCGATCTCATCGCCGTCCAGCCTGCCATCTTCTTTGTACCAGATGGAGACCCAGTTGTTCGCGCCCATCATCGTCTTAACCAGAACGGTTACATCCACTTCGCGGAACTCGCCATTGGCAATCCCGTCTTGAATGACTTGTGTAAACAGCAATTCAAAATAGTCTCGCTTCTCGAAAAACATGCGACGACGCTCGGCATAAGCTTCAGCATCCATGGGGGTCGACGAGCCGTTGCGGGGGGAGGCATTGAGCAGGGAGCGAATCTCAAAGATCATGGCTGCGCCAACAGCGGTATTGCGCGTGACATTGGTGACATGAATCCTGACCATTTTCGCCATCTTTTCGGTACAGGATTGCTCGGATTGGACAATGGGTTCAAGCTGTTGTGTCACCAGATCAATGCCGTTTTCCAGCACCGCCAGTAGCAGTGTATCTTTATTGCGAAAATGGTGGTAAAGGCTGGCAGCGGTCAGGCTGACCTCAGCCGCGATGTCTTTCATGGTGGTTGCTTCATAGCCATGACGATACAGCACATTGGCCGCAGCCGCCAGAATATCCTCACGACTGGCTGATTGGTCGGCTGGTTTGCGAGCCACCCCTCTTCCCCCTAATTAATTGAATACTTAATTAATTATAGAGAAAGAGCGAATGCCGCGCAACATATTGAAAACCATGTTCGTGACATACTCCCCCAGCAAAAGGTGAACCTGCGGTCCTCTGGCGTTAACGCCAGATGCCGCAGTTTAACTGCTGATCTTGCAACAAATCCCCCAAAATACAGAACATACATTCTCTCAAATGGTCTGTTTTGTGCTATAATAAAAACATCTGTTCACATCAGCTAACCCAGAATATCATGTCTCGCTCTTATACCCCAACACAGCAACATCACCCTGTATACGCAAGAAAAAGTCGTGTTGCCGCTGCCGTTTTTTTGTTGTGCGGCGGCGGCAACAAAGGGACGATTCGGCCCACAGAATGAAGTGGCCTAATCCTTGAGACCTTTTTCATAGAAGCGATAGCGTTTGTACTGTTTCATGCCTATTGTCTGTGCCATATCCAGCATGGCTTTGTTGGTCTCCAATACCCAACCTGCGTCCAGGTGCTTGAGGCGTGGAGCTTTCTCAAACTGCTGGAGTGTGTGATGATACATGACGAGATCAACCCCTCGATTACGAAATTCCTCTTTCACGCCCATTAGGGGTACACGTACCCAATCAATCACAGGCCGAAGCTTCCAGTACCAGAGTACTTTAATCAGTGTGAAGAGTTCAGGGATGCCCGGCTTGGCGTTGGCGGCCTTGAGTACTTGCCCAAAGTCGGGTACAGCCAGTAAGAACCCTGCGGGTTCATCGCCAACATAGCCGAAACAGGCCAGATTAGGATTGAAGAACATGCCCAAGCTTTTCACCAGGGCATCGAGTTCTTTCTCAGTGAACGGGACGAATCCCCAGCTCTTTTCCCAAGCGGTGTTATAAAGTTCCCGGAAGAGCTCAAACTCTTTCTTTAAGTTTTTGCGCTCCAAAGGACGCACACGGATGTTGCTGCGCTTCCGGGTGAACTCAGCGACTTTATCCAACCGTTGGCGGATGGTCGTTTGCTGATTGTTGACCGTCGCCCAGTTGCCATAGAAGCTGAAGGTATCCATGACTTTGCTGAAGCCCGCATTTTCGATCAACTGTTGGTAATAGGGTGGGTTGTATGGTGTCAGCAGTACAGGCTGGGAAAAGCCTTCTACTAACAAGCCGCATTCCTCCATATTAGTGAAACTCTGCGGCCCACGGAGGGCATCATAGCCTTCGGTTCTTGCCCACTTTACTGCGGTATCAAGCAAGGCATTGGCGGCTTCTTGGTCATCGTAGCATTCAAAAAAGCCAAACCAGCCGATATGTTCGTCATGGAATTGATTGTGGCGCTTGTTGACAAAGGCTGCAACTGTGCCGACGGGCTTTTCGCCACGTAGAGCGACATAGTAATTGCCTTCCAGGTATTCCCAGGATGGATTTTTCTTCTCATCAAGGACGTCCTTACGCATCGAGAGCAGCGGTGGAACCCAGTTGTCGTCGTCTTTGTAGAGTTCCCAGGGGAATTCAAAAAATGCCTTGAAGTCTTGTTTGTTATCTACCTTGCGAACGATTACGGACATATAAGCGATCCCTCTGCTATGACCCGATGATATTGTTACCATCTGACCAAGAAATTGCAACAAGAAACCTTGACAGGCTGTGCTCACTTTGATACGATGTTATCCACTTCATTCCACACTAGCTCAATGGCAGAGCGGGCGGCTGTTAACCGCTAGGTTCTTGGTTCGAATCCAAGGTGTGGAGCAGCACCTCGTTATATGCGGGGTGTTTTTTCTTCAGAAGATACGACGCTGCGGTTTGACGGCGGATTCCAGATGTTCATCCAGAAACTCGAAGGTGGCAGTCAGGGCTTCGCGGCTGCGTTCCCGCTGACTCTGGGTGAAACCGCGCGAGAAGATGTCATGGGCCAATTCGGGGAGCTGTGTGATTTTGTGGGGTAATTTGTGTATGGAATGATCCATCTCTTTGCGCAGCCGTTTGATATCTACTGTGTTGATATAAGGCTCATCCACCCCATAAAAGGCGTGGATGGGTGTGTTAGCCTGCTTGAAACGCCCAAAATAGCGATGTGGAAAGCCGCCGTAAGCTACGGCGGCTTCCAAATCATCACGCACAATCGCGGCTTCAAATGCCAGACTGCCGCCCATGCCAATGCCGACGGCTGCCACACTGCCATTACACTGGTGGTGGTTTTCCAGTACGCTCAGGGCATCGTGAACTCTTGGATAGCCATTATCCGTCAGACCTTCAACAAGATGGATGGCATGCTGTGGAGAAGTCGCCACTTGACCATTGAATAAGTCCGGGACAATAACATAATGACCCATCTGGGCAAACAGATTACCAATGCGGCGTACCAAATCTGTTAAGCCCCACCAAGTATGGAGCAATACCACACCAGGGAATCGCCGTCCCATTGTGGGGTGTGCCCAGTGTGCAGGCAGTTGACTGCCATCATCTAGCACAATCTGAACACGACCTGTTGTGATGTTGTATTCAATATGATCAGCTTCATATATAGGCATAACATCTCACTATTTTACATTGACAGCGTAAATGTCTTGTCGGAATGGGTCGGGTTCAGCATCTGGCCCTAATGCTTTGACCTCAGATTCCGGGATGTTTAAGACCAATGTACGGTAATTTTCCCGATGTGTCCAGTCGCGCAGGGCAGTCATAAATTGTGAGTTCAGGGGTTTAGCTGACCAGCAGGCGATGTTGACGCTGCGTGGGTTATAAAGCTCCTGCTCTACACAAACGAGTGCATCATGTCCTGCGATGTTAAAGCGCAGTCGATAGATTTGGCGTGCTGCCAGTTCATCAATTGATTGCCAGATATCGGGCCATAATGCTTCCCAGTGTTGGTGAGAGCTCTGGATACGGCCTGCGCTCATGTGCCAGCCCTTCAGTTGATCGGGATTAGCATTGGGGTGTTCACTGACTTTGTAAAAGCCCTGGCCTGTCTTGGCGGGCAGCGTATAACGCCTGATTTGTGCGATCTGGCTCATACCATAACGGCGGTATTGTGCGGCTGTTGCCATGTCGTAACCGCTGAAACTGACAGTAACTCGCTCATATTTGTGTTCTGTTGCCATCTCAATGATATGCCGAAGGAGTAGGTCTTTGATTTCGTCTTCGCTTTCAAAATGAGCAACGACTTCGGCAATATGGAGATGTTTGCCATAAGGGGCCGGTTCAACACCCGGGTAAGCTTCGACGTAGCCCAGGATAAAGCCATCGGCGATGGCAACCCATGCGAGGCCACCGGAGCAAATGTGATGATTCAAGTGAATTGCGGCTGTTTCCACACTCATCCACGGTCCGCCGTGTAGCCAACGTTCATAGATAGTTAGGGAGTCGTAGGGCAGAGTTTCGACGTAGCCTTTGGTGTTGATACGCTGCCAGACATCAATGCGCTGCCGGAACAGGTCACAAATATCCTGGGTTAAATCGAGAGAGGCCTTGATAATGTGAATATCATTCATAGCGTATTTGCTTCAAATAATCGAGGATGACTTCACCATGGTGGGGATGACGATTCAGGATGGTTGAATGGCCCTATTGTGCCGTTGCCTTCTTGTAGTGCATGGGCTAGAATTTTTACTGTTGAGGTATTGAGCTTATGTTGCCTTGCTAGTTTGTCAAATTCATCGCGCATCACATTATCTCCGTCGTTGCTTACATTGTATAATACCAGCATTCATCTGAACGCGAGAGAGCTTATGTCTGATCTTGAGATAAAGATTGTCCCGACAATCGATTTTTTGGTGGCGTTGTTGAATATTCCCAGCCCAACCGGATATCATGTTGAGGTCATGCCTTTTATCCAGCAGCAGTTTGAAGCGTTGAGCCTTCCAGATTGCACGATCACATCAACGCCGAAGGGTTTGCTACTGATAAAGCTGCAAGGAAAATCGAGTGACTCGCTGATTGGAATCACCGCTCATACGGATACGTTGGGTTTCATGGTCAAGGAGGTCAAAGCCAACGGGCGGCTCAAACTCACGAGGCTGGGTGGAATCTTGTGGAACAGTGTCGAATCTGCGGGTGTGACCATTCGTACCCACGACAATCAGCGCTATCGCGGCACTCTTGCAGCGGAAAATACCAGTGTTCATGTTAATAGAGGTATCGTGGCTGCTAAGCGAGATGAAACCTTGATGGAAGTTCGTATTGATGCCCGTACCTCCAATGCAGAGGAAACGCGTGCCCTTGGCATTGAAGTGGGTGATTTTGTGTTTGTTGATCCACGAGTTGAAGTGACAGACACAGGCTTTATTCGTTCCCATTTTCTCGATGACAAAGCCGGAGTCGCGGCGATTTATGGTGCGTTGATGTCTCTGAAAGATAGCGGTCTGACGCCGCCCAATGACACTTACATTCTGATCTCGAATTACGAGGAGGTCGGGCATGGAGGGGCAGTAGGATTCCCCGGCAATCTGAGTGAGTTATTGACTGTTGATATGGGCGCGATAGGCAGCGGACAGGCTGGAGATGAGTTTTCAGTCAGTATTTGTGTCAAGGATGGGGGTGGCCCCTATCATTTTGATATGAACAATAAGCTGCGGCGTCTGGCGACCCATTTCGACATTCCCCACAATGTCGATATTTATGTCTACTACTCGTCCGATGGCACGGCTTATTGGGCGGCAGGCGGAGAAGCGATTGTGGGTTTAGCAGGGCCGGGAGTGGATGCGTCCCACGCTTATGAACGGACTCATCAGGACAGCATTGAGCATACCGCCCATCTGCTGGCGCGGTATATACTGGATGAAAATAAGATTTAAGGACGAGGTATGTTAATTATCATCTGGGTCGAAATCGGCTCACCTGGCGGCCAATCGGATTCGGGATCATCCAACTCTACCGATGCTCCTAGCAGTTGACGTTGGCAACACCAATATAAGATTAGGGTTATACCAGGGAGACCGTTGGACAATCACCTGGCGGGCGCGGACTGTTCCGGATAAGATGCCAGACGAATATGCGGTCTTGCTGCGCAACTTTTTGAACAGTGTGGATATTGATTACAAGGCGATTTCGGGCGTTATTATCAGCAGCGTTGTGCCTAGCTTGACCAGCGCATTTGTGGAGTTAGTGCAGCGCTACACTGAATTGGAACCTCTGGTCGTTACCCACCAAACCAACACGGGCGTGACCGTTTCTATTGATCAGCCAGAACAGGCAGGCGCTGACCGCATTGTGAACTCGGCTGCGGTGGTCGCCTTGTACGGTGGGCCAGCGATTGTCATTGATTTTGGTACAGCCACAACCTTTGATGTTGTTTCTAGAGCAGGCGAGTATTGCGGTGGGGCAATTTCGCCTGGTATTGGGTTGGCACATGATGCGCTGGTGAGCCGCGCTGCCAAGCTACACAAAGTTGATTTCCAGCCGCCACCAGACGCGATAGGGCGCAATACCATCCATGCGATGCAGAGTGGTATCTTCTGGGGCTATGTTGCCTTGATCGAAGGGCTGGTCAAACGCTTGAAAGAGTCAATGCAGGAAGATGAAATCAACGTGATTGCAACCGGCGGGTTGGCGGCAATTTTCAAGCAGCATCTTGATGTAATTGACCTGATTGCGCCTGAACTGACGTTGGATGGATTGCGCATTATCTATGAACGCAATCAGGCGAAGTAGCTGTGCATCCACTCGATCATCCTAAAATTACCTCACGTCTGTTTTATCCCCGTAAAGCCCCGATGGGAACCAGCCCGTTGCCCAATGTTCATGATGGCCTGATTCCAACTGAAGACGATGATGTTGCCCTGGGTTATCGTTTGTTTGTTCCGGCTGGAGATGCCCGTTGTCTGGTCTTGTTCTTTCATGGTAACGGTGAAACTGCACCCGATTATGATTCGATAGCGCAGTTTTACCTGCAACTTGGGATGGCACTACTGGTGGTGGATTATCGTGGCTACGGTTGGAGTACAGGCGAACCCCAAACAACCAAACTTCTGACTGATGGTGATGCGGTCATGAAGGCCCTGCCTGTGATTCGCACTCATCGGAGCCTGGATGATGTCCCCTTGTTTGTGATGGGGCGATCTCTCGGCAGTGGGCCAGCAATTTATTTGGGAGAGCAATATCCGCAACAGTTCAAGGGCATGATTATCGAGAGTGGCTTCGCTGAAACGCCATCTTTGTTCCAACGTCTTGGCATTCAAATCGACCTGAGCCAACTGTCTGATCTGCCCGTAAATAATGCCAAACGGCTGTCCTGGGTGCAATTGCCGCTTTTGGTCATTCACGGTGATCTGGATATGATCTTGCCATTGGAACACGGACAACAGTTGTTTGAGGCATCGCCCGTCAAAAATAAAACCTTCTTACGCATCCCGTCTGCAGGACACAACGACATTCTCTTGAGAGCAGCCGATTCTTACTTCACAGCGATCTCTGACTTTGTGGATGGTGCGATCAGCTAGTCTTCCTGTTTAGCAACATCACCATATACCTCACCCTGTTGATCGGGGCGACGTTTATACAACCAGGTAAGATGAGCAAGGCGGTCTTTTGCCGGATCATCCAGTTTGTCGGCTGTGAAGCGCCATGTCCAATTACCTGACACTGTTCCTGGTGTGTTCATGCGAGTGTCGCCACCATAGCCCAGAATGTCTTGCAGTGGTGCGATGAAGGTGTGGGCTGCTGAAGCCATACCCATCCGAATGAGTATCCAGTGTGGTTCGTTGATGGCGTCTGTATCAAGGTACTGCTGCATAAATTGTTTGCCGCCGTCGCCTAATTCGTTTGCCATCCACCAACCAAGTGTCGTGTTGTTGTCGTGCGTGCCGCTGTAGACGACACAGTTGTTGACGTAGTTGTGTGGTAGGAATGGGTTTTGTGGGTCGCTCCATGCAAATTGCAGGATTTTCATGCCAGGCAGACCCAATGTATCACGCAGTTCGACCACCTCTTTCGTGATTTCGCCAAGGTCTTCGGCGATGATGGGGAGCGCCCCTAGTGCATCGTCCAACATATGGAAAAAGTCGATATTCGGCCCTTTGACCCATTGACCTTTGATGGCAGTAGGCTCGCTGGCGGGGATCTCCCAATAGGCTTCAAAGCCGCGAAAATGGTCAATACGGATCATATTAACCAGTCCCAGAATTGATTGAATACGAGCGATCCACCATTTATAGCTGTGTGCTCTCATAATATCCCAGCGATAGAGTGGATTGCCCCAACGCTGACCTGTTTCGCTAAAGTAATCGGGTGGCACGCCCGCAACGACGGTGGGCTGGCCCGACTTTTCCAAGTAATAAGCGTCCTGGTTGGCCCAGACATCGCTGCTGTCGTGGGCGACGAATATGGGTAGATCGCCGACCAACCGAATGCCTTTTTCATTGACGTAAGATTTCAACGCTGACCATTGTGAGAAGAACACCCACTGTAAAAAGCGGTGCTTGTTGATCTCGTCCACCAGCCGAATCCGGGCTGCATCAAGAGCGCGTGGATCACGTTGAATCAGTGCCTCATCCCATTCCACCCAAGGCCGCCCCTTATTTTCATCTTTAATGGCGACGAACAAGGCGTAGTCATCCAGCCAGAACTGATTCTGCTCGTACCACGCATCATAGTCGGTGAGTTGCTGTTTGGTGGCATTCTTGGAATAGTCCCGATAGGCCAAATCGAGCATTTTGTTGTGATACTCAATCACTGGGCCGTAATCAACGTAATGAACGGGAAAATCAGGTACATAGGCCAGGTCTGCTTTTGTCAGCCAACCGGCTTCCACCAGTTGATCTAGGCTGATGAGATTGGTATTGCCTGCAAAGGCGCTCAGGCATTGATAGGGCGAATCACCATAGCTGGTCGGACCAAGGGGGAGGACTTGCCAGACAGTTTGACTCTGTGCTTCCAGCCAGTCGGCAAAATCATAAGCATGTTGACCTAAGTCACCGATGCCGTAGCGCCCTGGCAAAGAGGTGGGATGAAGCAAGACACCGCTGGAACGCGGAAAAAGGGTCATGGCAGGAGTTCTCTGATTGGTTGAATTGCTGGAATGTTAATGGACAACACGGCGGGTTGCAATGTGGAAGTGGATGGTAGGCCGACAGTTCTAGTCTGTTATGAGCAGTGGAAGCGTCAGTGCACCGATGATAAGTAGTGCCACAAGCAAGAGTATTATGCGCTTGGTTGTCCAGAAGGACGGGCGTGAATCACCAACATAACCTATGGTCAGTGGATCGTAATCAATTGGTGAAAAATCTCCAAATGCTTCAATGTCTGCGTCGCTGGGATATTCGTTATCGTCCAGCCAATCGTCGTATTGGTTCATTTTGCATTCCCACCCAAGTTTCTTAAATTATCTTAAACGCAGTGCCAATTTATAAGCCTGATACACCAGTGGATTATAGATATAATCCCACGCACCAGCCGAGCGCACGACATCACCGCCCCAACCACGCTTGAAGCCGTAGACACCCCACAACCCGTCGTTGCGCTCCTGGAACTGTGCTTCGAGTATATCGGCATCTTCATCTGGCACACCCCACATATCGTAGGTTGTGCAGCCGCGCTCTTTTGCCCATTTGATCGCCTCCCACTGGATTCCATAGGATGCCATTAGGTTGCGCTTGACATTAGACGACGCACCATACAGATACCAGGCGGTTTCACCAACAGCGAAGATCATGATCCCTGCCAGCAAGTCGTCTTCATGCTGCGCGAGGAAGAGCGCAGCATCGTCAGGAATAAAATAGTCGTAGGCCAGAGTATAGTAATCTGCCGAATGGACACCAAACTCATTGCGCTGCCCGGTCGCCTGCATCAGCGCATTGAATCTGGGCAAGTCATCGCGTGTCCCCTGACGAAACACAACACCCTTCTTATAGCTCTGGCGGATTTTACGGCGTGTGCCCTGGTTCATGCGTTTCATGATGCTGTCTTTGTCGCTGCTGATGTCAATCAGCACAGTGCGCGGCGGTTGGATGGTTTGTGGACTGGGTTGGAAACCAAGGGCTAGGTAGTCTGGTTCGATTCTATTAAGAAATATACCCGGTTCCCACTTCAGGAAGGCGGCACGATGTCGCCTAGCACAGACGTGAATGGCATGCCATAATTTGGGATTGTTGCTTTCGGGCAAGGGGCCCATAGGTAAGTAGGCCATCGTACCTAGTCGTAAGGGAAGTGGACGGAACAGGAGTAGCGTTCCGGCTGATATGGCTTTGCTTTCATCTGTAAGTGTCACCAGGTCATATGTCCAACCAAATGCCGCCTTGTGTTTGCCCCAATTTTCGAGTTGAAGGGCATGGCCTTTTGTGTGTAGGCGGACGAAATTATCCCAGTTTGTGATTTGCGTCACGAGTTTTGCCCGATTCTAAACATCGACGGTTTTTTTCACGCTCATTTGTGATAAAATCCACAGCGTTCTGGCACAAACAAATTATAGCCAACACATTGCAGTCGTGGGGTGTCAATGCTATACTAACCACGCTTTGTGATAAAGGGCGCAATATGATCTCGTGGGAGTAGAGACTCCATGAATGTTTTGAGCGAATGGGCATTTATCGGTGTATTTTTTGTATTGGCTCCGGTACTTCCCGCATTACCCATAGCCATTGGTGCGGTGCTGGCCCCAAATAAACCGAATGCGATTAAGCAATCCACCTATGAATGTGGTGTTGAAACCGTTGGTGATACCTGGGTGCAGTTTAAGGTTCAATACTACATTTATGGGCTGATTTTCCTAATCTTTGATGTTGAAATGGTGTTTCTGTTTCCCTGGGCATTGGCATATGCCCAGTTGGATTGGTTTGCGTTTGCAGCAGGCTTATTGTTCATCTTCCTGCTGACAGACGCGCTGGTTTATGCCTGGCGCAAGAACGCTCTGGAATGGGTCTAGGAGGAAGATGATGCGGAGTTTCGTCCGGCTGATTGTTCTGGCCGTTGTTCTAATCGTATTGATCGCCATTGGTCGTCAGATTGACGCCGTGTTCCGGGGAACATCTTGTATTAATGATTTGTCAGGTTGTCTGGCGGATGGCGGGATGAGCCATGACCTGGCGGATTTCATTGGTATTGCCGTTGGTGTGATTGCTACAGCAACATTCCCCCTCTTGGTGACGATCCTGCTCATCTGGGTGGAACGTAAGTTTGCTGCTCGCATTCAGGATCGGGTGGGGCCCAATCGTGTTGGGCCATTGGGTCTGGTACAGCCGCTTGCTGATGTCATCAAGCTGTTAGGCAAAGAAAATATCACGCCAGCTGGGGCAGATAAATGGATTTACAGCGCCTCGCCCGTTGTATCAGTGATGGCAGTATTGCTCATCTGGGCGGTGATTCCATTTACCCCCTACCACTATGGAATTGATCTAGAAATTGGTGCGTTGTACTTTGTCGCCGTCGCATCCATCGGAACCCTCGCCGTCATTATGGCAGGATGGTCAAGTAACAACAAATACGCGCTTTTGGGCGCGTTTCGTGTTGTAGCCCAGCTGATTAGTTACGAAATACCGTTGGCCATTGCGCTTCTGGTTCCGGTGATGCTGGCGAGCAGCATGAGCATGGTCGGCATTGTTGAAGCGCAAGTCGGGATGTGGTTTGTGTTCATGTCACCAATAGCGGCCTTCTTGTTCTTCATCTCTTCTCAGGCAGAAACAGGACGCGGCCCGTTTGATCTTCTCGAAGCAGAATCAGAGATTGTTGCAGGCTATAACATTGAATACTCCGGTATGAAATTCGCTATGTTCTTTGCGGGCGAGTTCATGCACGTTTTTACCAACGGTGTCTTGATGGCAGTCTTGTTTACCGGGGGCTGGAGCGGCCCATGGGCGCACGAAGCGCCGCTTTTAGGTTTAATCTATCTCATGGCAAAGGCGTCTATCTGGTATGCGCTCTCGCTGTTGATGCGAAATGCGCTGCCTCGTATTCGCATTGACCAACTGATGGCCTTCAACTGGAAATTCCTGGTTCCAGTGTCGATTGTCAACCTGATCGTAACGGCCTTCTTGTTGAAAGTGGTTCAGGAATCTGGGCTTGCGCCATCGCCACAGGACACACAGAATTTTGTTGCTAATATTCCGCAGACAGTTGTCCTCCTGTTGGGCAATCTGGCGGTGTTTGTTGGTATTTTGATCTATTTCCAATCGGTTGGTCGTTCGGAGCGGGTAGGCTTTGAAGCGTCTCCGGCTGTGGGTGACTAAGAAAGGATCGGGAAGATGACGTTTGGTGATTTGACCCCCGAGGCCATTGCGTTTGGTTTTTTCACCATATTGACCCTGGGTGGTGGCCTCGGGGTCGTGGGCAATCGCAATTTGGTGCGTGGGGCTGTCTGGCTGATTATTAGTCTTTTCGGGGTTGCAGGATATTTTGTGTTACTGAGTGCCCCTTTCCTAGCCGCGGTTCAGATTCTAGTCTACATTGGCGCGATTGGTATTCTCATTACTTTCGCCGTGATGCTCACCCGTAGTATGACAAATTTGCAGGAACGTTATAACAAACAATGGTGGTTGGCGGCGGGTGTCAGCACATTAGCATTTGTTTTCTTAATGGCAGCGGTCATTGTGCCGTTGTGGGGCGAAACAGATGTTGCCGCTTCCGATATTGTGGCAACAACAGCTGATCTGGGCATGGCGCTGGTCTCCGGTGATCAGTATGTGCTGCCGTTTGAAGTGGCCTCTCTGCTGCTGACGGCTGCCATGATTGGTGCAATTGTCATTGCACGCGAAGACGACTAGCGACAGGAGAGGCAATAAAACGATATGGTTCCTTTATGGATGTATCTAGCGGCAGGCGCAGGACTGTTTTGTATCGGCAGTTATGGTGTGTTGGCACGTCGTAACGCTGTCGCAATTTTAATGAGCGTCGAGTTGATGCTGAATGCTGTCAATATTAATCTGGTGGCCTTCTGGCGCTTTCATACGCCGTTGAACATGAGTGGACAGGCATTCGCAGCATTTGTTTTTGTGGTGGCTTCTGCTGAAGCTGCGGTAGGTCTGGCGATTATCATTGCGGTCTATCGTAATCGTCGTTCGGTGGTGGTTGACGATGTTGACCTGCTTAAATGGTAGGGGTTGGTAGTGTATGGATGTGAATTTTTCTGATCTGGATTTTCTTCCCTGGTTGATACCTGTTGGCCCTCTGCTGGCCTTTGTGCTGATTACGTTGACAACCAACCGCAGTCGGCTAGTTCCTGCAACCGATTCGCATGAATATGGCGGTCATCATCCTGATTATGACGGTCTGGAAGTGCATGTCGTTTCGCCTCGTAGCCGGGTTGCCAGTATTATCGTCGGCATGTCTGGCGCGGTGATGGCCTGGCTGATTAGCTGGCGGGTTGCGTTTGAATCGTTTGATCTGAGTCATTTTGGCGAAGACAGGGTGTTTGCAAGCAGTCTGGATTGGATGGCAACTGGGTTGACGCAGTTCAGGATGGGTGTCCTGGTTGATCCCTTGACCGCCGTGATGTTGTTCATGGTTCCGCTTGCCGTCCTCTGCATTTTCATATATTCCATTGGCTATATGGCACATGACCCACGTCAATCGCGTTTTTTTAGTCTCATTTCGCTGTTCGCTGGCGCAATGTTGACGTTGGTAGTCGCTGATAACCTGCTGTTGTTGTTTGTCGGCTGGGAAGTCATGGGTTTGTGTTCTTACCTTCTGATTGGTTTCTGGTTCGAGAAAGAAACAGCATATAAAGCGGCGATTAAAGCCTTCACGACAACCCGTGTAGCAGATGTGGTGATGCTACTTGGTATCGCTTATCTTTATGCGCTGACAGGCACCCTGAGCTTCCGTGAGATCCTTTATAACCATGAAGTGCTGGATACACTTGCGAATACACCCGCTATTATCTTCGGTGGAAGTGCTGTCGGGTTGATTGGTGTGTTCTTGATTATCGGTACGGTGGGCAAATCGGCGCAGTTCCCGCTGCATGTTTGGCTGCCAGATGCGATGGAAGGCCCGACTCCTGTGAGTGCGATGATCCATGCGGCGGCGATGGTTTCCGCTGGTGTCTACGCCATTATCCGCATGTATCCGTTGTTGGAAGCGGGCGGACATCCCCATGATGGCGACCTAACAACACCGCTGCTATTCATGGCAATCGTCGGTAGTTTCACGGCGTTATTTGCTTCAACAATTGCGGTTGCCCAGAATGATGTCAAACGTGTTCTGGCCTATTCCACAATTTCGCAGCTTGGCTTCATGATGGCGGCCCTCGGCATCGGCGCGTATATCGCGGCTGCTTTTCATTTGATTACACACGCCTTCTTCAAGGCACTGCTGTTCATGGCTTCCGGTTCAGTTATTCATGCGATGGAACACGGGGAACATCATGTTCATGAACATCATGATGACGCGCATCATTCTGATGACGCGCATCATTTTGATCCTCAAGACATGATGAACATGGGCGGTTTGCTGGAACGGATTCCGGTGACGGCTTATACCTTTGCCATTGGTGGTATTTCACTGGCGGGTTTCCCGTTGATTACGGCAGGGTTCTGGTCAAAAGATGAAATTCTGGCGGATGCCTATCTTGGCTTGACACGTAGCTATGGCCCGCATGTTCTGGTGTTTGTGGTGTTGGCGGCTGCGGCCTTCCTGACCGCATTCTACACCGCCCGTCAATTGAGCCTAACCTTCCTGGGTAAACCGCGTACAGAGGAAGCCGCCCATGCTGGGTTGGGTGGCCCACGCAATGTCGTGAGCATTACTATGCAACTTCCCTTAATTATCCTGGCGTTCTTCGCGTTGGTTGCTGGTTTTATCGGTGTGCCACCGAGCTTCCCCATTTTCGGTTCGATTTTTTCGTCCGGTGGCAATCCGTTCTTCGACTTTGTGAAGTATTCGCTGCTACCGGAAATCCAACCCGCCAAACCGCCATTCGCCTGGACTCCGGTTCTCGTTTCATTTGCGGTGGCGTTGGGTGGCTTGTACGTGGGCTGGTTTATGTATGGACGCAAGCCTCTGAAAGCAGGTGAACCTGATCCGTTGACCAAGATGTTGCATCCATCCATCTACAACACTCTGAAGAACAAATACTATATTGATGAACTGTATGCCGTTGCTTTTGTCGCACCCAGTCAGTGGGTTTCGCGTGTGGTCGGTGAGTTTATTGATCGAGGGATCGTTGACGGAATCTTGCATTTGATTGCCCGTATCGGGAACTTCATCGGTGATCTGCTCAAGGTACTTAACATCTGGTTCATTGACGGAATCAGCGACGGAATACCGCGTGCTATTGGTGATTTTGGCAGGTGGTTCCGTCGGGTGCAAACAGGCCGGGTACAGCAGTATCTCCTGCTGGTTGCATTGGCAGGTTTGATTATCGCGCTAATTTTCGTGGTTTCGACGGGTCTCTTGCAGGCCGCTGGAGCTTAGGTATGGAAATATTTGGATTTGACGTACTCTCGGTACTTGTCGTTGCCCCGGCATTAGGCGCATTGGTTGTCGCGATGATGCCTCCTAATAAGGTGATGGCACGTTGGGTATCGTTGTTCATTGCCCTAACAATCGGGACGTTGGCCGTTGCGGTGTTTTATGGGTTTAAGGGATCCCAGAACACGTTCACAGTCCAGGAAGAGTGGTTTACGATGTTGGGTGCTTCGTGGCATCTGGGCATTGATGGCATCAGTGCTACGATGGTGTTGTTGACGGGTATCCTTGTCCCTCTGGCGATCCTTATTAGTTGGGAAATTGATGATCGAGTGAACATGCACTTGGCCTTGATCTTGTTCTTTGAAACGGGGTTGATGGGGGTGTTCGTTGCCCAGGACTTGATGATCTTCTTCCTCTTCTATGAACTCAGCCTCGTGCCAATTTATTTCTTGATCGATCAATGGGGTGGCAAGAATCGTAAATATGCTGCGACCAAGTTCATGATCTACTCGATTGGCGGCACATTGGGTATGTTGTTGGCAACACAGTTGGTCGGTTGGACATCGGGCACATTTGATATTGCTGAATTGAGTGTGATCTGGCCTGCATTTGACGGTGATGGTGGGACATTCCTCGGCTTAAATATCAAATTAGTCAAGGGGCTGTCGTTTGTTGGTTTCTTCGTCGCCTTCTGTATTAAAGTTCCGGTGTGGCCTTTCCATACCTGGTTGCCGGACGCGCATGGTGAAGCGCCGACGGCGGGTTCGATGCTGCTGGCAGGTGTCATGCTGAAGCTCGGTGCGTACGGTTTTATTCGTCTGGTTGTGCCCCTGTTCCCCGATGTTTGGGCAGCCGATATCGACTTCTTGGGTGGCGAGATCGTGGTTGCCCAGGTGTTTGCATTTATGGCGATGCTTGGCATTGTCTTGGGGGCATTTGCAGCCTATGGCCAAAACGACATCAAACGCCTCGTAGCCTATAGTTCGGTTAATCACATGGGCTTTGTAGCTCTTGGTACAGCCGTCATGGCAATGACCTATGGGCAAGCTTATGTTGACGGTGGTTCTGAACACATCCAGAGCGCAATCCTGGCGGCAAACGGAGCCGTTATTCAGATGTTTAATCATGGCCTGAGTTCGGCTGGGATGTTCTTGCTTGCAGGCGGTATATATCACAAGACGCACACAAGGGACTTACGAGAATATGGGGGGTTCTGGGTGAAAGCGCCGATTTATGGTGGTGTGTTTATTTTCACCAGTATGGCAAGCCTGGGCCTGCCAGGACTCAACGGCTTTATTGGTGAGTTCCTAGTGGTGCGGGGAAGTTGGCCCGTTTTTACCTGGCTCACGGTACTTTCGATGATTGGTCTATTGTTTACAGGTTCCTACATTTTGAAGGGCATTCGCGCAACCTTGCATGGCCCGTTCAATATGAAATGGCGTGATTACAACCTGGAAATCGAAATCCGGGAGCTAATTGCCATCGCGCCACTGATGGTGTTGATGTTGATTACCGGTGTGTTTCCAAACTGGATCTTGCCCGTCATCAACGATACTGTGATGCAGTTGTTGCAAATAGGATAAGTGACGATGATTGAAACATTTCCGGTATTAAGCGCCATCATCTTGCTGCCAATTGTCGTGGCGGTTGTGATCTTGTTTATGGATCCGAAACAGCGCGATCTTATTCGCGGTGTGGCGATTTCGACAGCGGTGGTGCTGCTAGTGCTTTCGGCAGGGGTCTTTTTCTCCTATAACGCCATTGTCCAGGGGGATGATGGTCTGCTGGCGCAGCAAGATGCGTGGATGGCAGATGGCGGGGAGTTCCTCGCAACGGAGATGTTTAGCGAGGGGCTGGAGTTCGAGGAACAGTATGATTGGGTCTCGTCCCTCGGGATTACCTATCATGTTGCCGTTGATGGCTTGAATGCGCCGATGGTCTTGCTGACGGGTATGGTTGCAGTTGCGGGTGTCTTGATTTCCTGGAATATTCAGGATCGCATCCGCGAATTCATGGCCTTCTTCTTGTTACTGGTTGCGGGCGTTTATGGCGTATTCCTGGCAACGGACTTGTTCCTGCTGTTCTTCTTCTATGAACTGGCAATCTTCCCCATGTATCTGCTCATCGCGGGTTGGGGTTGGGTTGAGTTGCGTGAATACGCAGCAATGAAGTTAACCCTCTACATCCTCATCGGGTCGGTGGTTGCATTGGTCGGCTGTATCGCAATGGTGATTGAGGCTCATCGGTTTTTCTCTGGGCCAGGTGCCGAGGTGTTTGCCACAGCGATAGACACAGGGTTGCTTGATCCTGACGCAGGGACGTTCAGCTTTGATTTTGTACATCTGACATTAGCAGCCGAGAATGGTGCGTTTGATATTCCAGGTCACTTTGGCGTTGATGTACTGACCTTCGCCAAGTTCTGGTTCCCATTTATCTTCATTGGCTTCGCAATTCTGGCGGGGGTCTTTCCATTCCACAACTGGTCGCCCGACGGCCATGTTGCCGCACCCACAGCTGTGTCGATGATCCACGCGGGTGTGTTGATGAAACTAGGGGCATATGCCGCGCTGCGGACAAGTGTTCAACTGCTGCCAGAAGGGGCACAGGTGCATCTGCCTTGGATTGTCTTCTTAACACTTATTAACGTGGTCTACGGCGCGTTCATCGCCTTCAGACAACGCGACTTTAAATATGTGATTGGATTCTCGTCTGTGAGTCACATGGGTCTGGTGAGCATGGGCTTTGCCTCAATGCACACCATCGGCATGACAGGCGCAGGTTTACAGATGTTTAGTCATGGCGCAA
This sequence comes from Phototrophicaceae bacterium, assembly GCA_965223785.1. Taxonomy (GTDB): domain Bacteria; phylum Chloroflexota; class Anaerolineae; order Aggregatilineales; family Phototrophicaceae; genus CBDCXN01. Next base: position 5,706,375 of record OZ245017.1, read on the forward strand.
TGACGGCGTTGTTCTTCGGTTGTGTTGGCATGGTCTATGATCGTGCTCATACCCGTGATATTCCTAGTTTAGGTGGTTTCATTAAGCAGATGCCTTGGGTGGGGGTGGCGTTCATCATCGGTGGCCTCACCAGTATGGGTATGCCCGGTTTGAGTGGTTTCATCGCGGAATATCCGATTTTCATGGGTATGTTTGCCGCCTCTGAAAACATCACGTTGCAAATTGGCACATTTGAACTATCCAATTATTACTCCGTGATTGTGGTGCTGGCCGCGCTGGGTATTGTCATTACAGCGGCTTACGTGTTGCGGGTCACAGGTCAGGTCTTCTTTGGGGAATTTGATGCAGAAAAGTATCCTGAAGTTGGTGACATCGCCATCACAGATCGTATTATTTTGTTGCTACTTGGTATCCCCTTGATTGTCCTGGGGATGTATCCAACGATTATGGCTCCAATGATCCAATCAGGTATTCAACCTGTTGTAGCCATTCTGGGAGGGGGTTAACGGTGGTAGAATTTGACTATCTTGCCAGTCTACCGGCCATTGCACCGGAAATTGGAATGACAATTCTCGCTATTGTGGTGTTGGCGCTGGATTTGTATCTGGCGGAAAGCCAACGGCACAATGTTGCTTATGTTGCTGGGTTTGGCCTTGGATTGCTGGCACTGACCCCGTTCATATGGTCGCCTGACCCTGGTGTTACTCAGTACTGGGGGGGCATGGTACGCCACGATGCACTCTCGCAGGTGTTCAAAGTTACGGTTATGATAGCCGGCGCCATTACTTGCCTGCTGGCGGTGGATACGTCCGATCTGGGACGGAAGGGTGAGTTCTATCTTATCATTATCGTCTCGACCTTAGGTGCATCGTTGATGAGTGCTGCCAATGACCTGATTATGGTATTCGTTGCGCTAGAAACCACTTCGATCCCGTTGTATGTACTGGCTGGTATTCGCAGTGCTGATATGAAATCGTCTGAAAGTGGCATGAAATACTTCCTATTTGGGGCATTTGCGTCGTCCATTATGCTCTATGGCTTCAGTTTGCTCTATGGCTTCAGTGGGCACACCAATTTGGGTGAGATTGCAGCCTTTCTGGGGTCACCAGCATTCGAGGATAACGCTGTACCCGTTCTTGTGGCGATGGTAATGGTATTTGTTGGTTTTGGTTTCAAAATCAGTGCTGTCCCCTTCCACTTTTGGACGCCAGATGTGTATGAAGGCGCGCCCACACCTGTTACTGCATTTGTGAGCGTTGCGAGTAAAGCGGCCAGTTTTGCACTGCTGGTGCGGTTCTTTATGGCCGTCTTCCCGGTTGAACTCGTTATTGATGGTCAGTTTATTCAAGATTTCTGGGTGCAGTTGGCGGCAGTTGTGGCAGTAATCAGCATGACCCTTGGTAATGTGTTGGCGCTTTCCCAGACCAATATCAAACGTTTGCTAGCCTATTCGTCTATCGCGCAGGCTGGTTACACCTTAATCGGTGTTGCAGCAATCCAATCACAAACCGGGCAAGGTGTGGCGGCGGTTGCTTTTTATTTGTTTATGTACACTTTCACGAATCTGTTGGCCTTTGGTGTGATTGTGGTCTTTGCCGAAGCTACAGGCAGCGAGCAGATTTCTGATCTTGCAGGACTTAATCGGCGTAATCCCTGGTTGGCGCTGGCAATGACTATCGGTTTGTTGTCGTTGGGGGGCATCCCCCCCGCAGCCGGGTTCTTTGGGAAGTTTTTCCTGTTCAATGCTGCCATTGAAGCCGGGCTGGAATGGCTGGCGATTATCGGCGTATTGAACGCCATCGTCGCGCTTTACTACTATTTGGTGGTCATCAAAGTGATGTATGTTGATCGTCATGAAGACGACGACAAGGCCATTGTGATGTCACAGACCGGGGCCTGGGTTCTGGGTGTGACGAGCGTGATCGTTTTGATCCTTGGCATTGCCCCCCAAGCCGTGTTTGATTGGGCGTTGGAAGGGGCAACTTCGCTCTTCATTTGAGTAACAAAATAAAGGTGATTGCTCTCTTGGTTGAGTTATGGAAATCACCTTTTGTTTGTGATAGAATGCACAGCGCTGTTACAGAGGCTGTATGCAGGATCGAGATGCAAGGCACCGCATCCGCAATCTTGGCCTGGCGACCATCGCCGGGCAAGCAGGATGTCTAACAACTTTAATTGTTCTGAGTGCGCTTTTGCTGGGTTTGTGGCTGGACTCGTTGATGGGAACTCGGGGGCCTTGCACGGTGGGATTACTTATCCTGAGTGTGCCGTTCAGTTTATATGCGATGCTGCGATTGTCGCTTAGTGCAATCAATCGAATCCAGCATACTAACGAAGGAGAAGATCAGTGAGTGAAAATTATTTGGTAAAGGAGGACAGCTAATATGAGTCCAACACAGCGGGGCGGGTTGATTTTCCTCTTCCTGATTTTTATTTTGGTGCTTTGTGGTTGGGTGACTTTCTCCGTAATGCCAAGCGAAGGAACATCCGTTGCTCTACCGGTTATTGTAGTGCCAGGGGAGCCATATCAAGAAGGTTGGCCTAGTGAATCGTTCAACTGGACCAATACGCTGACGGCAATGGTGCTAGCCGACCTGATGGTAATTCTATTTGTGTGGCTCGTTTGGCGTTCGTCAAAAGGTTGGACCAAGCAAATACCAGGTCGTTTGCAAGCCTATGCCGAATTGCAAGGGCAATTCCTCTATGATCTGTGCAAGTCAACTGGCGGGATCAATGCCAAGAAGTTGATGCCGATTGTCGCTAGCATTTTTGTATTTTTGCTGGCGGTCAATTGGATGAAGCTGCTACCGGGTATTGAAAGCGTCGGCGTCATGCACTGTGCCGGGCATTCTGCACCTGAAATTGGCATTAACATCACATCAGGTTATCCCAAACTGGGCAATCGTCTCTGGGTTGATCAATCACTGTTTGGCGGTTATTCTGCTGATGACGATGACTATCATGCCTGTGAAGAATATAAAGAAGACAAAGATGCCAAGCCGAGCAAGGATGAGCTTGCTGAGGTTGCAACTTTGTTGCGTGAAGAAGAAGACCATCTCCTTGCGGAGCTCGAACTGCAGGTAAAGGCAGGCACACTGACGGCCGAAGAACGTGATTTACAGGTTGATCTCTTGCGTCTTGAAGTCATTGAAACCCTCTACCACCACCCATCTGTACCGCTGAATGCAGACAATCTGGAAAAAGGGGTTGAACCTTATCTGTTCGTCGTCACACCCTATGTGCGTGGCGCCTCCACCGATCTGAATTTGCCGCTTGGATTGGCCATCATATCCTTCTTCGCTATTCAGATATTCGGTGTGATCGGATTGGGGCCGAACTACTTCCAGAAATTCATTAACCTTGACGCTTTGGGCAACCTGGGTAAGAGTCCAGGCGGTGTGATGGATTTCGGAGTTGGGGTATTCGAGATCATTACGGAACTCAGTAAAATCATCAGTCTGAGCTTCCGTCTCTTTGGTAACATGTTTGCGGGTGGTATTCTCCTGGCGGTTATGTCGTTCCTGGTGGCGTTCATCCTACCAGCAGTGTTCATTGGTCTGGAAGTTATCATCACCACAGTTCAAGCCTATGTGTTTGCAGTTTTGACACTCGTTTTCTCTGCACAAGCAATGGAAGGTCATCATGGTGACGATGACCATGCAGCAGAACACTAAACAGTCTTAAAGAAAGGGTAAATCAATATGGAACTCGAAATCGGTCTGAAAGCGGTTGGTGCAGGTCTTGCGATGATTGGTGCGTTGGGGCCAGGCATTGGTATCGGCTTGGTGGTTCAGGGGGCTTTGCAGGCGATGGGTCGTAATCCTGATGTCGCCCCACTGCTTCAGACAAATATGATCCTTGGTATCGTGTTCGCCGAATCTATCGCCATTTATGCACTGGTTATCGCCTTGATTATTCTGTTCGTGCTCTAGTCTTGATTGGATGTATGAACATGCTGACAAATAAAAGAAAGTGGATTGCGCTGGTGTTGTTTGCCCTACTCTTGGCAACACCCATTCTGGCGCAAGAAGATCATGGTGAAGGTGCCGCTGAAGATACGCAGGCCGAAACAGCCGAAGGCGAACATGCTGAAGAAGGTGGCGAGTCAATCAGTCCACTGGTTCCTATCGGTATCAATCAGGGATTTCTATTAGCTCAGATTGTCAACTTTCTGTTGGTTTTTGGCTTGCTCACCGTGTTTATGTGGCGACCACTAACCAACATGCTTGATTCGCGAGCAACGACTATCGCGAAAGGGCTTGAGGACGCAGCTGCAGCCGCAAACGCACGGCGCAACGCGGAAACTGATGCCGAAAAAGTCCTGGCAGATGCGCGTTTTGAAGCTGCTTCTGTGATTGACGAAGCCCGTGGACGTGGTGAAGAAGTTGCGAAATCTGTTGAAGAAGGAGCCCGCGCCGAAGCAGATCGTATTCGCCAAGAGGCCCGTACCACTGCTGAAGGTGAACGCAACACCCAACTAGCGAATATGCGCGGTCAGGTGATGGCGATTTCAGTCGCCGTTGCTGAGCGCCTGCTGGGTGAATCAATTGATGAAGGCAAGCAGAAAGAATTGGTTGACAAATTCTTCTCTGATCTTCCTGAAGGTGCAAGTGAACTGAGTGGTGCGCTAACTGTTGTGAGCGCGATGCCCTTGAGTGACGATGAACAGAACAATGTCAAAGGTCAACTCAATGCTGATGATGTGACCTTTGAGGTCAATCCTGATATTTTGGGCGGATTAATTGTACGTTCGGAAGATCGCGTGATTGATGGTAGCGTCCGGCGCGGACTGACCGAAATTTCGGGCCGTCTTAACTAACACCCTACCATGAGTTAACATGGAACACGTCGGGCAATCGGCGTGTTTTTCTTTCCTATGGCGAAGTCCTTATCTCAACTTCTCGAAGCATTACCGAAAAGTTCATTGGCTAAGTTGCCGTACTGTGACGGCTCTGTTGTGATCACTGCGCCTGTAGTTGAATCGGCACAAGATGTTGAACCGGGAGGTGTGTTTGTGGCACGCAAGGGCCTGTCGCTGGATGGACACGATTATATCCCACAGGCGCTTGAACGGGGAGCAGTGGCAATCGTTGGAGCACAAGCAATCGTTGATCTGCCCGTGCCTTATATTCAGGTGCGCGATCCACAACAGATATTGGGGTATCTTGCAGCGGCCTATCATGGCTTCCCTTCACGTTCACTAACGATTATTGGTGTGACCGGAACAAATGGCAAGACCACCACCAGCACGTTGATCCACAGCATTCTGAAAGCTCATTCCAAGAACGCCGGATACATCAGCACATTGGCAGCTGATTTAGGCGGGCAAACCAGCGACACAGGATTACATGTCACAACTCCTAGTGCGTCCCAGATTCAGGCATATCTGGCAGAAATGGTGGCAAATGGGGTGCAGCAATGCGTGTTGGAAATGACAAGCCATGGATTGGCACAGGGCAGGTTGCAAGGGGTTGATATTGATGTGGCAGTCTTGACCAATATTACCCATGAGCATCTCGACTTTCATGGCAGTTTTGAGAACTATCGTGCTGCCAAAGCCCGTATGTTTGAGATGTTGATGGAGTCATACCACAAACCGGGTCAGCCCAAGATCAGCGTCATCAATGCTGATGATCCGAGCATAGCTTACTTTTCTAAAATCCGCGCCGACCATTTGTTGACATTCGGCATTATGCAAGAAGCAGATTTCCGCGCTGTGGACATTAAATATGGATCCAAGCATACCCGCTTCAGTGTCCAAGCTCATGAATATATGACATCCCTTATGGGCGAGTTTAATGTGTCGAATGTATTGGCAGCTATTGCAGTAGCCAATAGTTTAAACCGCCCACCTGATGTGATTCAAGCTGGACTCAACGCGGTAAAGGTGATTTCTGGACGAATGGAGCGTATTGATGAGGGGCAAAACTTCCAAGCAATGGTCGACTTTGCCCATACACCAGATGCACTCGAAAAAGCCCTGAAAACAGCGCGAATGTTGGTTGATGAAGGGGGGCGGTTGATTGTGGTCTTTGGGAGCGCAGGATTGCGCGATGTAGAGAAGCGGCGTTTGATGTCAGAAATCTCGATACAATTGGCTGATCACACAGTTTTGACAGCGGAAGACCCTCGCACGGAGTCATTAGACACCATTTTACGCATGATGGCGGATGCTTGTACTATGCAGGGTGGGGTGGAGGAGGAGACGTTTCAGCGTGTGCCAGATCGCGGGAGGGCGATATACAAAGCCTGCCAGATGGCGCGAACGGGTGACGTCGTAATCGCCTGTGGCAAGGGGCATGAACAGAGTATGTGTTTCGGGACAGTTGAACACCCTTGGGATGATCGTGATGCTATGCGATCCGCACTACGGGGCGAACCTTTGCTCACATTACCAACGGCAAGCCCTTAGTAAATTGTGAGGTTGGTTTTGTGTTATAATTTGGTTTGGAAACAATATTGAGGTTCTATGGTTGACTTGGGCATCGTCATTGTCAACTGGAATACGAGAGATTATCTCAAACAGTGCTTGGAAACCGTTATGGTAAGCCAAGATATTTCTTTTCGGGTGGTGGTGGTGGATAATGCCTCTACCGATGACAGTATGGAAATGCTGCGGTCCAATTTCCCAGAAGTGGAATTGATTGCCAGCGAAACCAACGGCGGCTATCCTTATGGCAATAACGTTGGTCTACGGGCGCTGGGCTTTCAAGGTATTGGGGAGGTGGGTGCCGATGCGCCGCGTTACGCCTTGTTGTTGAACCCAGATACAGAAGTCCCGCCCGACGCGCTAAGCGAAATGGTCAAGTTTATGGATTCCCGGCCTGATGTGGGGATGAGTGGTCCCAAGCTGATTTTACCAGACGGCAGCCTCGATAAAGCCTGTCGCCGGAGCTTCCCCACACCGGCTGTGTCATTCTATCATTATTCGGGCCTTGCAAAATTGTTTCCTCAAAGTTCACGGTTTGCACGGTATAATATGACATTCGTAGACTCCGATCAGCAGATCGAGGTTGATTCGGTTGTCGGCGCCTATATGCAGGTACGGCGCGAAGTAATCGAGCAGGTTGGCTTGCTAGACGAAACGTTCTTCATGTATGGCGAAGACCTGGATTGGGCGTATCGTGTGAAAGCAATGGGCTGGAAAGTTGTTTATTATCCGAAAGTAGTGGTATGGCATATCAAGAGAGCAGCGAGTCGCAAGAGCCAAAGGGCACAGTTCGAGTTTTACCGGGCGATGCTGATCTTCTACCGGAAACACTTCCGGGCGACAACTCCACTATGGCTGCACGGGCTGGTGCTGATAGTGCTGATGCTCAGGGGCGGGCGCAACATGTGGAAGGAAGTGTTTCGCTCACCAACATTTATTACAAACGGCTAGACCTGCCCCAATCTAATATCAGAGGTTCCAGCACCATTCGCATTCTGCTCGGCATCTTGTTGGTGATGCTGGACATGACCATGCTGATTGTGGCCTTTGTGTCGGGTTACGCTGCTCGCATCAATTTGCCCTTTATTTCGGTTGTCCCCGATCCAGTATCCTTACAGGGCTATTTGCCAACGATGATCTTGCAGGTCGTCATTGTCTTAACGGTCTTCTACTTTTCTCGGCTATATCATCAGCGGCGGGTAACCAGCCGTATCGACAACGCCCGTAATATTATTGGTGCAGTCACGATTGGTGCAGTGCTGACCAACGGCCTCCAGGAACTTCTGTTTAAGAACACACCCCTGGATGTTGAGTATTTGCGTGGGCTGTTCTTTTATTCATGGTTTTTTAGTGTTGTTCTGGTTGTTTTAGGGCGTGAAGCATATCGTATTTTGACCAATGCCCTGCATCGCCAGGGCGTTGCCCGTGACAATTTGTTGATTGTCGGCACAGGCCGGATTGCTCGTGACATCACCAGCCGAATCCAAGGGGAGCCAGAACTGGGCTATAACATCGTTGGCGTCATCTCCGATAAAGTACGGCACAAAGACGCAGTTAACAACATTCCGATTTTGGGTTTGTATCATGATCTGCCAGATATTATCGATTCCTACGGCATAGAGCAGGTGATTATCGCTTTGCCAGATGCTAAGCGCAACGAAATTGTTGAACTCGTGACACTCTGCCAACGCGGACGAGTGGACATCAAAGTCTTCCCGGATATTTTCGCGTATATGGCAGGTGATATGAACGTTGATGACCTGGGTGGCACACCCCTGTTGACTGTGCGCGATATTGCGCTGCGTGGTTGGAGGCTCAGTCTAAAGCGTGGCCTAGATACCTTTGGTGCGCTGCTTGGTTTGATTTTTCTCTCGCCGCTTATGTTGATGATTGCTATTGCTATTCGTCTTGAATCGAAAGGCCCGGTTTTCTATTCACAGGTTCGGATGGGGTTGGATGGTCGTCCTTTCCCTGTGATTAAGTTCCGTTCGATGCGGCAAGATGCGGAAACGGCGGGTCCTGGTTGGACAGTGGAAAATGACCCGCGTGTAACCAGAGTAGGCCGATTCTTACGCCGGACTGAACTGGATGAGTTGCCCCAATTGATTAATGTCTTGTTTGGTCAAATGAGCCTGGTTGGGCCACGCCCAGAACGCCCTATGTATGTCCAGCAATTTCGAGAGCAGATTCCCCGTTACATGGAACGTCATCGGGAGAAGGCAGGCATGACGGGTTGGGCACAAATTAATGGCCTGCGTGGAGACACATCCATAGCTGCTCGCACTAGCTATGACCTGTGGTATGTGGAGAACTGGTCGTTGTGGCTGGATATTAAGATCATCCTGCGTACCGTCTGGATGGTTTTCGTCCGTAAGAACACCAATGCCTATTAGTATGGATATCAAAACGCTAGAAGAAGCCATGCACGCCTTTGTTGAACGCAAAGGTTGGTACGAGCCAGATTCCCCCAAGCCGCAAACGCCCAAGAATCTCGCACTCTCGTTGGTGTTGGAAGCCTCGGAAGTTTTGGAACACTTCCAATGGAGCGAAGAAACACAAAACAAAGAAGAATTGGCGGGGGAATTAGCTGATGTCATGCTCTATCTTTTACAACTTGCCAGCATAAGTGAGATCAATCTGGGCGAAGCAGTCATGGAAAAACTCAAGGTCAATTATTCCCGTACATGGGATACACCTTAATGACCCCTTTTGAACCTTTGAATTCGTGTCAGTGAATTGTATAATGGCTCCGTCCGTTTATTAGACACAACATAAGGATATGCGATGGCATCGCAAGCTGTAACACCCCAAAGCGAGGATTTTTCTCGCTGGTATAACGAGATTGTGTACAAAGCTGATCTGGCTGGGCAATCGCCAGTACGTGGCTGTGTCATAATCAAGCCATATGGGTATGAAATCTGGGAGGCAATCAAAAGTGGGTTGGACCGTCGCTTCAAGGCAACTGGTCATCAAAATGCCTACTTCCCGCTATTCATCCCGCAAAGCTACATGCGGCGGGAAGCCGAACACGTTGAGGGGTTCAGCCCGGAACTTGCTGTTGTTACGCATGCCGGGGGGAAAGAACTAGAAGAACCGCTTGTGGTGCGGCCAACATCCGAAACCATTATCGGCGAGGCGTTCTCACAATGGATCCAATCTTATCGTGATCTGCCGTTGCTCATTAACCAATGGGCCAACGTTGTGCGCTGGGAGATGCGGACGAGGCCGTTCTTACGAACGGCTGAATTTCTGTGGCAGGAAGGCCATACGGCTCATGCGACAGAAGAAGAAGCCGAAGAAGAAACACGACAAATGCTTGACATTTATGCTCAGTTTTGCGTTGAGGATGCGGCGATTCCGGTGATTAAAGGGCAAAAGAGCCAAATCGAGAAGTTTGCTGGCGCGGTTCGTACCTATACGATTGAAGCGATGATGCGCGATACCCGTGCTTTGCAATCTGGTACGAGCCATAATCTGGGTCAGAACTTCGCCAAAGCCTTTGACATCAAGTATCTTTCGCCTGCAAATGTTGAAGAATATTGCTGGACAACCTCATGGGGATTGAGTACTCGTATGGTCGGTGCAGTCGTGATGGCCCATGGCGACGACAAAGGATTGCGCCTGCCGCCCCGCATCGCCCCGATCCAGGTGGTGGCTGTGCCCATTTACAAGAACGATGATGAGCAAGGCCCGGTGATGGCAACGATGAATCCACTGGTACAGGCGTTGCGGAACGGCGGCGTTCGCGTTCATATTGATGAGCGCGATGAGCGCCCGGGCTTTAAGTTCAATGATTGGGAGATGCGGGGCGTGCCTATTCGCCTTGAAATTGGCCCGAAGGATGTCGAGAAAGGCCATGCTGTCTTGGCGCGACGTGATGTGTCCGGACGGGGTAGCAAGCAGTTTGTCTCACAGAATGGGCTGGCAGAGCAAGTTCAAGCCATATTGGATGACATACATGACAACATGTTAAAACAGGCCACTGACTTCCGCGACGAGAATATCCATGATGTTCCAACCTATGACGAGTTCAAGTCGGTCATTGATGCTGGTGGTTGGGCGTGTGGTTGGTGGGTTGGTTCGGATGATGACGAGCGCCAGATCAAAGATGAAACTGGTGCGACACTCCGTTGTTATCCATTCGATCAAGCGGAGGGCGAAGGTCCATGTTTCTATACTGGAAACAGCTCAGGCCGACGAGCACTGTTTGGTAAATCATATTAACAACTATGTGACGGTTAGAGTGTTTAATCATGTTGCCCTTTCTAGTTACATTTTTCTAACCTCTAATCCTCATTTAACACTCGATCGTTATAATTTTGTGTTGGATTGACAAACATAAGCCTCTTCTTTTGTGTTCTGTATTAAAATTGGCAAGATGGGTCTTGTTTATTTGCACGATTGAAGGGTGTGCCTCAGTTTGATACACTGGGGGCGGAATAATTATTTTCATTACCAACGTCGTCTTCAGACGGTGGAATACCGCCAATTAGGTGGGATTCTTAGGATTAAGGTTAATGGCAGCTTATCTGGTTGTAGATGTTGATAATCTACTCCAACACTTTCAAGCGAACGACATCTCGTTCGAGATTCAAGAATTAGCCGTTGGGCTGCGTGGCAGCGCGGCACTAGCGGCAGGTCTGGCAAGTGCAGACAGTCTTAAGGCAATTGCAGCTGCAAGCTGGGATTCGCTTCAATCACAGGGCAGTGTTGACCTACGACACATCTTCAAAGCTGCCGGGTATGAGACATTTGACATCGCATCACGAGAAGCGCTGGCAGATGCACTCATCATCCACTACTTTTCGTATGACCCAGCGCCGATTGATGAATTGATCCTGGCAACCACGAGCCGCGATCTCTTGCCTCTGATCCGTCGTGTGAAAACCACACGCAACGCCCGTATCCGCATGTGGGGATCTGAGGACGTATTGCAAGGAACCGAATTTGCTGATGAGGTCGTATTCCAACCACTCGATACCCTTCTAGGTATCCAGACAAAAAATGTTGCCGTCTATATCGACTTCGAGAACATTGCCATCAGCTTGAACGAGCAGGGCTTTGTTGTCAATCTCGATCATTTGATCAACCGATTCTTAATGCAGGCCAAAGCACATGGGCAGGTGGTAAAAATCGCCGCTTACGCACCCTGGGGACAGCGTGGCACATTACCACCTCTAGTTGATTCCAATGGGCGGGAAATCGCCGATGATGCACCGAGCCGCTTGATGCTAGCAAACATTGATCCGGTGTTTAACCTCCCAGGGAAGAACAGTGCGGATATTCGTATCGCTCGAGATGTCATGAGTGATTCAGGTTATGCGGATGCGGCGGATGTCTATATTATAGCGAGTGGCGATCGTGACTTTAATGATGTCCTAAATACGCTCATGATGCGCAATCAAACAGTGATTGTGTGGGGCGTGCGGGGCAGCACCAGTCGTTTGTTGGAGAAGAACCTGAACGTCACCATTGAGTACATTGATGACTTCACCAACTTACAGACCCATCAATCCCTGAGTCGTGTTTCAGTTGAAGAACATCCAACCGATGCGTTTACACCCTCTCAATGGACCAGTGTCATTATTCAATTCGACATCCTTGCTCATCACCTCAAGAGTGAATCAACTGCAATCCGCCAGTTGGTTGAGCAGTTGCAGTCAGTAGGAGCTGTGATTTCACGCCCACGTGGTGAAGATTTGGTCTCTCAGGCAATCTCGTTGGGTATTCTGAAGCCCATGTCTACCAACGGGCACATTGTCTTGAACGATGGACATCCCATTGTCGAAAAGACACGATTGATCCGGGAACGGATTGTGCGCCGCGTTAAGAACACATTAGATGTGCGTGGTTGGGAATATGTCAACTACGGCTTCTTGCTCAAAGGGTTAGCGATGGATCGAGACCTGGATAGTGTCGACCTGAACATTGATGACCAGTGGCGCTCACATTGGATTGATTGCCTGGTGCGTGAGCATGTACTCGAACGTCAACTTGTGCCCCATCGTCATAACCCCGATGACCTGGTTCCGGTAATTAAACTCTGTGATACTTACGAAATCACTGAAGAGACCTATACATTGGACAATGGGGGTATTAATGAGGTTGATATTGATTGGTTGGATATTCCCCTGGACGAACTGGAGCAGGTTGACCCCGATACAGCAGACATGGCCTATCGGATTGTGGTCAGCATCGAACAATTCACGAGCTTCCGCAACTTTGCATGGTGTCCACTAGGAAGCTTGCATCGGCGCTTACGGGGGTTTGATACGGGTATGTTATTCCAACGGGCGGTAGAATATCTGATCGAACATGATACGGTAGCTGTACAGGAGTATCCTAATCCACAGAGCAATTACAACACCAAAGGCATCTCCCTCAATATTGCTAGTACCATCGCTCGTCATATCCTCATACAACGTGATGACTTCATCCGGCTTTTGCTGCAGCTCTATGAACAGAATTCGTTAATTTCGGAACAGAGCATCGCCCTGGTTATGCCCAACCATAGCTGGGATTTGCAACTGTGGTTCTCGATTATGGAAACAGAGAATGTTCTCAATGCGTTCCCCGGCAGACCCGGACAGTACAGCCTATTTCGCACACATCACACCGTCAATCTAATTGCCTCCGCATAGAATGAAGGAGTGGTGAATCGCATGGATGTCCGCCGATCAATACAGAATCGTCCCTTTGTTGCCGCCCCAGAAGAAAAAACGGCGACAACACAACTTTTTTGCTGACGTCTCTAGGAAAAGAGGGTGACGTTACTGTGTTGGAGTGCTTTGGTACAAGGGCAAGACATGATCTTCCAGGTTAGCTGAAATGAACAGATGTTTTTATTCTAGTATAGAATAGAGCATTCTGTTTTTCAGGGAGAGGAAGGCGGAGGATTTTCGCTGCGACGAGGACGAGTCTTAATGTAGGTCGTCAGAATCAGATCATCTGCCTGTGAACCGCAAACGGCATCCCGCGCAACCGATGCAACTTTGCGGTTTGTTTGCCACGATCCGTTTGGCTCGCTGGCACCGGCTTAGTTGATCGTGCACCTCTATGTGAACCGCTTTGCATTGACATCCAGTCCACTGGCGCATATGGGTGATCTTGTACTGTTTGCGCGGCAGACGAAAGCTAGGATCCATCATCCCAGGGCAATCGCATCAAAATGAAAAACCGTGTCATTATAGTAGATACGAATAACCGCTTTGGTGCAATCGTCCTGCTAGGAACGCTCATTTGCTGGTACGCAGGGTCATACGATAGAGTCGCCGAATATCATTGCGGCTAGCGATGGACACATCTAAATCCTTCAGGTGTCCATCCTGTAAGCCATAAATCCAACCATGTACGGAGAGCTGCTGTCCACGCCCCCATGCCTCTTGCACGATGGTTGTATGGCAGACGTTATAGACCTGCTCAATCACGTTTAGTTCACAAAAGCGGTCAAAACGCTCTGACTGCGGCAAGCTGCTCAGTTCCTGATCATGCTTCAAAAACAAATCTTTGAGATGTCGCAGCCAGTTATCGATCAAACCAAATTCTTCATGTTGCATTGAAGCATAGACTCCGCCACAACCATAATGACCGCAAACGATAATATGTCGGATTTTAAGCACATCTACCGCATATTGAATAACAGAAAGTGAATTCAGATCAGTATGGACAACTAGGTTGGCAACATTGCGATGGACGAACATCTCACCGGGCAGCAAACCAGTGATCTCGTTCGCTGGAACCCGGCTGTCTGCACAACCAATCCATAAATAGTCAGGATGTTGTTGGACAGCGAGTCTCTCAAAGAAACGCGGGTCATGGCTCGTCATTTTATCTGCCCACGCCTGATTATTGTCAAACAGGTGCTTGAGTATGTGCATTCTTCCTCATTTCAACTCTTTTACTATAGTTTATTGTCGTATTGTAGAGTTCGGCAATGCTGATGAGGTTGTCGCCCGAACGTATCATATGGGTCATAACATCATCTTCCTATGCACTGAGTATTGGCATCATCAAGATCACAACAGCTCAACAAACGAACCGGGACATAACGATTGCTCCTTAGTTTCATTGACTACTCTCAACCCAGATCAAATCACTGATCGAACCCTCTGTATGAAAGGTAATTTGCTCTGGATTAAACCCATTCAGACCAACCGTGTAGATTTGTGGTAAGGTAGGGTCATTTGGATCCGCATCAATATAGGCAATACGCGAGTCGTCAGGATTATAGACAGCGCGGGGTGGGAAGGCCGTATTGGTGATGATGCTTTCGGATCTACGCTCCATCCAATCCAAAATTAAGATCGAAAATGGCGTGGAGGTTAGCAAGAATTTACCATCCTTGCTCCATTCAAGTTTCTGCGTAGGGGCAACCTGTTCAAGAACAACCAGCGCACGCGGATTCAATACGTCCAATGCAATGACGAGGAGGTCGCCATCAGTATCATTCTGCAAGCTTGAAGATCGCAAATACGCCATCAGGAAGGTCTCAAACGGGCTGATGGCAAAACCGAAATCTGGTCCTGTGCCGCGTGTCAGTGTGAGCGCATCTGACATCTCGAAGGTGTTCAAATCAACCGCATAGGTTTCCTGATTACTGAAGTAGATGGTATCCCCATCGACACTATAGATAAGATCCCCTACCTGGGCAGCATCGGGGTCGGCAACACGGGACTGTCCATTCCCGGCAGGGCAATCATTCGCACCAACCCAACTAGCACGATAAATATCAAAGGGGCCGCCGGACGCTTGCGAACCATAAAAGGCCAGCCACTCACCATCGGGACTCCATGCAGGCTTGTGCAACTCCTGGAAACCAAGGCAGGTCACTTGCTGTGTGTAAGTTCCGTCCAAACTGGCGATGTAGATTTCACGGGCGGCTCCATTCCCCGGTGCAACATAGGCCAGCAGTTGACCATCCGGCGATAAGGTAAGGTCACTGATGGGTTGATCAATGCCAAAGGTCACAATGATTTCTTCGTAGGAACCATCAGCACTCAAGGCCATAATCGCATCGTTATTGTAAATGTAGTAAATTGTGCCCTTGGTACTGTAGCCAATAGGTGTTTCCGTTGGAATTGTTGTTGGCTCAACAAACGTTGCTGATGGTTCCGGTGTGGGTGTGAAGGTCGGCGGCAAGGTCGGACCCATACGAATGGTTGTTGGGGTTGGCATGGCGGTTTCGGTCGTTTGATCGGACAGAACGTTGATATCCACCTGTGTAGGCAAAACACGACCATCTTGCTGGCATGCTACCAACACGACCAGCAACACCACAATGCAGGCACACCGCATATCCAACCACCTCCTCTGATGAGAAACCATACTTCCATTATAGTTGCCACAAGCGATTCCCGATATGATATAATGCTGATAGCATGTTGATTTAACCTCAGCCTATGAACCCACCGCATATTCCCGTTTTGCTTGATGAAATCCTGACACTTCTCGAACCTCAAGGTTGCATCATTGATGCCACAGTGGGTGCTGGTGGACATGCCTATGCGTTGTTGGAAGCGGGTGCACAACATGTGCTGGGGATAGATGTTGATCCCCAGGCGCTGGCACTGGCAAAAGAACGACTTGAACCCTTCCAGGATAAAGTCACATTAGTGAACCAGAGTTACAATACACTGGAATCTGCCGCCGCAAAACTTGGTTGGGAAACTGTTAATGGAATTTTGCTTGATCTAGGCGTGTCGTCCATGCAACTTGATATGGCCCACCGTGGCTTTGCCTTCCGGCATGATGGGCCGTTAGACATGCGCTTTGCTCCAGGTGGCAATCGTCCCCCGGCTTCAGAGATTGTCAACTACTGGGACGAGCACGAACTCCACGACATCTTTAAACAATATGGTGAAGAACGCTTCAGCAAGCGCATCGCTCAACACATCATCGCTAACCGCCCATTCGAGACCACCCATGCTCTAGCAGAAGTGATCGCAGAAGCTGTGCCCCGCAAATTTCATCAGGATATTCATCCGGCGACGCGCGTTTTTCAGGCATTGCGCATCGCCGTTAACGATGAGCTCAACATTCTAGAACGCACCTTACCAATTGCGATTGATCTGTTAGAATCGGGTGGACGGCTAGCGGTGATAAGCTTTCACAGCCTGGAAGATCGTATTGTTAAACGGGTTTTTAAGGAAGCAAGTTCCGAAGTGGTTTCGCCACCGGGGATGATATTGGAAGAGAAGCAAGCAATGGTGAAATTAGTCATACGCAAGCCGATTGTCGCCAGCATGGAAGAAGCAAAACAGAATCCGCGCAGCCGAAGCGCCAAACTGCGTGTTGTGGAGAAACTCTAGAAGATGGCAAGACGTTCCAATTTTATTGGTCATACATTGGAACGGGCACGCTGGCAGCCACAGAGACAGATGGTGGCGTTGGGCGCTCTGGGTTTTTTCGTGGCTCTCATCCTGGGTGCGCTGTATCTCTCACAGGTCGCATCGGAAGCAACGACCAACCGCCGATTGGTTGACCTTTTGGCACTTAGAGATGAGCTGGAACACACGAATGAGCAATTGCGCGTGGAGATTGCAGAAGTCCAAAGCATCCCGAACTTACAGGCACGAGCGATTAATCTGGGTTTTGTAATTGCACGGCCTGAACAGATTAAATATTTGCCCGTCACGGGCTATGTCCCAGACAACCCAGATACAGTCGCGCCGATTGAGAGCGAAGAGACGGAATTGCCTGTTTATGACGAAACATTCGCAGGTTGGTTACAACAACAGTGGGATCAACTGATGAAGTCCATAGGTGGAGGTTAACAATGCAACGATCCACGCCAAAAGGGTCGATTCAACAAGAGATGCTGCGCCAACGCCTACCGATTGTGGTGTTTTTGATGCTAACAATTTGTATGGGGGTGATTATCCGCGTCATTTCGTTCCAATTTCCACAAGATCCACGCATCGTGCGTGAATTTGCCGTGCAACGTGAAGCCAACGCAGGCAGCATCGAACGGTTTGAATCACCCCGTGGTAACATCTATGATCGCAATGGCTATTCTTTAGCCGTTAATCGCCTGCTCTACCGGGTTGGCATTAGCCCGAACATCGTTTCTGACCGAACAAAGACTGCCAGCGATCTCGCCCGCATCCTGAACCGTGATGAGCTGGAAATCTATGAGATTTTGCAACGCGATTCACGATATGAACTCCTGGGCATTGTCTCACCCGATACCTGGAAAGAAATCCGCGATCTTGATCTGTATGCGATTCGCGTGGATCGGGTACAGAGGCGCGTATACCCACAAAAGGAATTGGGCGGACAGGTCATCGGTTTTGTGGCGGGTGATAGCAAAGACGCCCGCGGCTATGAAGGCGTGGAAGGCGCTTATAACGACCAACTTGCGGGCATCGTCCGCGATCAAGAAGTCAGCATTATCCCCTTTGATCTGCCAACCGACGGGAGCAACCTGAAACAGGGGGCAGATCTCGTCCTGACGCTTGACCGCGATGTGCAGTTCTTGATTGAAACTGAATTGAGACGTGCGGTTACTGAGACTCAAGCCCAGGGTGGCACAATCATCGTCATGAACCCTCGCAATGGGGACATCCTGGGCATGGCAAGCGAACCATCATTTGACCCCAACAAATATGCCGATCTTGAAGAGCAAGAGTTGCGCAACCCGGCGATTCGTGACATCTACGAGCCAGGTTCGGTCTTCAAAATCCTGACAGTGGCAGCGGGTTTAGAAACAGGTGTTATTACACCAGAATGGACGTACAATGACACAGGTCTGTTAGAGATCGGTG
Source organism: Phototrophicaceae bacterium (assembly GCA_965223785.1). Classification (GTDB taxonomy): domain Bacteria; phylum Chloroflexota; class Anaerolineae; order Aggregatilineales; family Phototrophicaceae; genus CBDCXN01. The sequence goes on from OZ245017.1 coordinate 5,724,567, forward strand.
GCATTGAGATCACCAATTGGGACAAACAAGCTTATGGTGTCGTGGATGTGCGGCAGGTGCTGGTTAACTCGTTGAACATTGGTACGGCTGAAGTCGCGTTGGCGATGAAATGGGAGCGTTTTTACGGCATGTTGGAGCGCTTTGGCATTGGAAGCCAAACCCAAGTTAACCTGCAAGGCGAAGAAGCAGGCATCCTACGCACACCTTATAGTATCACTGGTGATTGGGATGACAGCGACTTGGCAACGAACAGCTTTGGTCAGGGTGTATCAGTCACATCCTTACAGATGTTGACCGCTGCCAACGCCATCGCCAATGATGGCCTCATGATGCAGCCCCGCATTGTCTATCAGATTGTGGATGGTGAAACGATTTACACTGCCCGCCCTACTACCGTGCGCCGGGTAATTTCTGCAGAAACCGCCGCCCTCGTTACCGATATGATGGTGTCGGTAGTGCAGGATGGATTGGATGAACGCGCCCAAGTACCCGGTTACACGGTTGCAGGCAAGACAGGTACGGCACAGATTGCGGGCGTGGTCGAGTATTTAGAGGGGGCGTATATCATGTCGTTTATCGGCTTTTTACCCGCCGATGATCCCCAGGTTAGTGTTCTCGTAAAATTGGATCGCCCTTTTGGGGATTATGCTAGTCAGACCGCTGCCCCACTTTTTAGCCGGGTGGCATCACGGCTGGTGTTATTACTCGAAATCCCAACCGATGAAACCCGTTTTGCCCTGGCAGCACAAGGAGCCACCGTTGGAGAATCTAGCCCTTAACCCCACTGAATCTGGTGGCCTATCACTGGCCATGACAGTTGGGATGGTCACATTTTTGCTGAGCGTAATTTGGGGCCAGCCCTTCGTAGAGATTCTGCACCGGCTCAAGATTGGCAAGTTGATCCAAGCCGAACTCAGTGACCATCAACAGAAAAAAGTGGGCACACCGACAATGGGTGGAATCATGATTATCATTCCTGTGATGATAATTATTGTTGCGGTGAATATCGCCAATGTGGTTCAAACAGGTTCTGGTGCAAGTACGTTTGTGCCTCTATTTGTCCTGGTGGGATTTGCAATTCTTGGCATGATTGACGATTGGGAAGGCGTCAGCCGATCACGCGGGCAGACTATCGGCACGGGCATCTCCGCACGAACCAAACTCATGAGTCAAATTTTTCTGGCGACGATTGCTTCCAGCATGATTTCGTTATTTGGCGGTGGCTTTTCATTCGCCAACCAAGTCACCCCTCCCCTAATCCCAATTTCGATCCCCATCCATCCCATTTTTTTCATCCCAATTTCGATTTTCATCATCATTGGCATGTCCAACGCTATCAACCTGACAGATGGGATGGATGGCTTGGCGGGCATTATCACCGCTAGCGCAGTTGCCGCATATGGTGTAATCGCCTATTTACAAGGACAAATTTTCTTGACGCAGCTATGTTTTGTGCTAGTTGGTGGTTGCTTCGGTTTCTTGTGGTACAACGCTCATCCAGCCCAGTTATTTATGGGGGATACGGGATCATTGGCGTTGGGTGCAACACTCGGCACAATTGCTGTGATGACCGGACAGTGGCTGCTGCTCCCCATTATAGCTATTGTGCCTGTAGCCGAGACCATTTCCGTGATTTTGCAGGTAGCATCTGCCCAATATACACGCCGTTTCTGGGGTGAAGATCGCCGCCTTTTCAGATTGTCACCTCTTCATAATCATTTTGAATTGGGTGGCTGGAGCGAAACACAGATTGTGCAACGCTTCTGGTTGGTGGGCATTCTGGCCGCAATGATTGGCATCGCTCTGGCAATACTCTAAGTAGGAGTGCAACTTCATGTTTTCAATGCAAAGTGACTTGCTCAGTGGTCGTCAAATTCTGGTGGTTGGTTTTGGCAAGCAGGGCCAGGCCCTGGCTCGCTGGCTCTCTATGATCGGGGCGCAAGCCGTTATTACCGATCAACGCCCGCCAGAAACACTCAATGTTGACTTGGAGGATTTTCCTCGGGTACAGTTTGTACTGGGTGAGCATCCACTAGAACTACTCGAACAGGCACAACTCGTGTGTGTATCGGGTGGGGTACCGCTGGACATCCCGCTTATCGCAGAAGCCAAAAGACGGAACATCCCCATGACAAATGACGCCCAGTTGTTCCTGGAATGGTGCCGTGCGCCTGTGATTGGCATTACAGGCAGCGCAGGCAAAACAACCACAACCACGCTTGTGGGTGAAATGGTCAAACGGGCAGGCATCACCACCTGGGTTGGTGGCAACATTGGCAATGTGTTGCTGGATGTGATGGTGGGTATTCAACCCGATCATCAAGTTGTGATGGAACTTTCCAGCTTTCAGCTTGAACTGACCTATTCTAGCCCCCAGATTGCGGCTATTCTGAACATCACCCCCAATCATCTTGATCGGCATGGCACAATGGAAAACTATGTACGGGCGAAAGCTAATATTGTTGCCCATCAGAATGCGGCTGACACCGCCATCCTTTGCCGTGATGATCTGGGCAGTCGTGCGTTGGAGCCGCTGGTTGTGGGTGATCTACTGTGGTTTAGTATGCACGAAATCGTGACCGATGGTGCTTTCATGGTAGGCAGTCGCCTTGGCTTGGCAGGTCTCGCCAGTCCTGATGGGAATCCACACATCATCTGCGAAGCCTCTGAAATTCTGCTGCGGGGCGAACATAACATCATGAATGTGCTGGCCGCATGTGCTATCGCAGGGGCAGCGGGGATTGAGCCAGAAATCATGACTGAAACTATTCGCAATTTCCAGGCTGTGTCCCATCGTCTAGAGCCAGTCCGCACTCTCAATGGCGTGACCTACATCAATGACAGCATCGCAACGGCCCCCGAACGGGTTCTAGCAGCGCTGCGCAGCTATGATGAGCCGTTGATCTTGCTGGCAGGCGGCGCAGATAAGAAACTCAGTTGGGATGAGATGGTGTTCCTGGCCTTGCAGAAGTGTCGCCACATCGTCGCATTTGGTCGGGATGGTGGCATCATGATCGAAATAGCGAAAAAACAGACAGGCAATGCCGACCAGATCACACAGGTTGAGACATTAGAAGAAGCGGTTACCAAAGCCACGAAAATCGCCCAAGATGGCGATGTGGTGCTGCTTTCACCAGGCGGAACCAGTTACGACGCTTATACCGACTTTGCTGAACGGGGTGAACACTTTCGTCAATTGGTGATGGCGCTATAATAGATACTGACTGAAACTTTATTGAGACACGCTTAATGACAGACCAATCTTTACCGCCACAGTTCATTGATGACGAACCTGTCATGCAGCCTGTGCGCGGGCCAAAGCGCACGCCAACAACCGAAACGCGACAGGTACAGACAGAACAGAACCTCTCGTTTATGGCCACGATGGATAAACCCCTCCTTGTTCTTACCGGGATGCTTCTAGCGATGGGTATTGTGATGGTCTTCAGCGCGACGTTTGATTACAGTCTGGTGGAATTCGGGAGCGAGACAGCCCTGCTCATGAATCATGGGCGCAACGTTATAATTGGACTGGTTCTGATGCTGATCTTTGCGCGGATTGATCCTCGTATCATGCGGCGATTAGCAATTATTATTATGTTGATGGCCATCAGCTTCCTAATCTCGGTTTTGCTGTTTGGTGACGAGACCTTTGGCGCTCGGCGTGCGTTAATTAATGGGCGCTTCCAGCCGGGTGAATTCTCTGAACTGGCACTCATCATCTATATGGCGGCCTGGTTGGGCTCCAAGAATGTGCGCGTCAGCAGTCTGGCCTATGGCCTAATTCCATTTGCGACACTGGTTCTTATCGTCACCGGTTTGGTTGTGCTTCAGCCTGATTTGAGTACCGCCGCCGTCATCTTCATGACGTCCGGTGTCATGTTCTTCCTAGCAGGGGCAGACCTACGGCAGCTAGGCGTTATTGCCGTGTTGATTGTCGTGGTCGGGACGTCTGGTTATCAGTTTTTGCCCGACTATGTCCGTGAGCGCGTGGACTCATTTCAAGCAGGAATCAGCGATCCAACCCAGGCGAATTATCATACCCAGCAGGCGTTGATTGCACTTTACTACGGTGGCTGGACGGGTGTTGGACTAGGCGAAAGTGAGCAGAAATTCCTGGCCTTGCCCGCCGCCCATACGGACAGCATTTTTGCAGTGATCGGCGAGGAGCTTGGCGTAATTGGTACGCTGGTCGTCATCGGCATGTACATTGCATTTGTGGTTCGCGGTTTCCAGGTTGCACGTCGCGCTCACACAGCCTTTGGCGCGTTGTTGGCAGCAGGTATCACTAGCTGGGTTGCCATCAAAGCACTGCTCAACATCGCAGTGATGACGGCGTTGATTCCCTCATCTGGTTTGCCTTTGCCTTTTATCAGTTTTGGTGGGTCGTCAATGGTTGTGCTGCTAGTAGGGGTTGGCCTGCTGCTGAGTGTGCATCGGGATACACTCAGCAATGCCCCAGAACGGAGAAGATCAGTTGCAAGTTATGATCGCAGCAGGCGGAACAGGGGGGCACGTTTACCCAGCGCTCGCCGTAGCCGAGTCAATGATTGAACTCTACCCCGATACCCGGCTGTTCTACGTGGGCACACAGGGTGGTTTCGAGCGCCCGCTGCTAGAAGGTGCCAATGTTTCGTTTGTAACACATGACGAAGTGCAGGCCGGACCGATTCATGGGGTCAATCCTCTGCGCATGTTGACTAGTGCGGTTAAGCTCACAATCGGGATAATCCAGGCCTTTGGTCTATTAGGTCAACACAAGCCCCAGGCGATCTTATCGACAGGCGGCTGGGTGAGTTTGCCAGTGGCAATTGCTGCCAGCATCCGGCGGATTCCCATTCTGGTGTTTCTGCCCGATATTGAACCGGGGTTGACGATCAAGGTACTGCGGCTGTTTGCCAAAAAAGTCGCTATTACGGTTGTTGAATCATCCCGCTATTTCCGTGATGGGCAAACTGTCGTTACAGGTTATCCACTACGTAATGAGTTTTTGAGCGCAACTCATGAAAGCGGAATCAAACAATTTGGGCTTGATCCTGACCGTAAGACCTTGTTGGTTTTTGGAGGTAGTCGCGGATCAAGGGTTATCAACATAGTCATCGGCAACATCTTGGATGATCTGTTGGGCGATGGTTGGCAGGTTATTCATGTCACCGGAACACTGGATTGGGAACGCACACAGGAGCAAATCGGTGATCTGGCACGGCATCCCCACTATCATGCCTTTGACTATCTGCATACTGAACTTGGGCTGGCGATGGCGGCGGCTGATCTGGTGGTATGTCGAGCGGGCGCAAGTACATTAGCGGAGTTTCCTCTGTTTGGTTTACCGTCTATACTTATTCCGCTGGCCTATAGTTGGCGCTATCAACAAATGAACGCAGACTATCTAGCAGAGCGGGGCGCAGCCATTCATCTGCCGGAAGGAGAGGCAGAAACACAACTGCTTCCGTTGATCCGGGATCTTTTGAACGATCCAGCGCGGCTGGATACAATGCATACCTGTGCAAAGCAGATGGCTAACCCAGATGGGGCGCAAAACGTGGCAAAGGTGCTGGCGGAGCTATGATACAATTAGCGGTTTTGATGTGGGGCATGGCGTCAGTGTTCGCCTATATCGGCTTTACACGCGGTTGGAATAAAGAAATTATCTCGACATCTGGCATTATCTTGGGCTTATTTGCCCTGTTCCAATTTGATGATGTGCTGGTTGATTTGCTAGCGAACATCCCAATTGACCAGCAGTTTTTCATTCGTGCTGCCTTGTTCACCCTTATCGTCTACTTCGCCTATCAAACTCGTGCCATCATTGGCCAAGATGCAGAACGTTCGCGCCGTTCCAGCCAGGATGGACGGGATCAACTACAATCGAGTATTCTGGGCGCCATTGTTGGTTTCGTCAACGGGTATTTAATCTGGGGATCAATGTGGTATTTCATGCACATCACAGATTATCCACTCAGCCCTTATATCAACCGTCCACTCGCCAATACTGCCAGTGCCGATTTTATTGAGTCGCTGCCACTATTTATGCTGGCGGGCGGCCCTGGTGGTGATGGCAATTTGCTTTCGGCGGCGATGATTGTCCTGTTTTTAATCGTGTTGATTGTCATTTAGGGGAGCGTCATGGTTCAGCTTTATTCACTCATGTGGATACTGGCAGTCTTTTTTGCCGTTCTCGGCTTTATGCGCGGCTGGCATCGAGATATCATCGCAACAGCGGGCATCCTGGTGGGTATGTTCGTATTATTTCAATTTGATTTTCTCATTCGGGGCATTTTATTGCGGGCGTTCCCACGTAATCAAGCGTTCTTCCTGCAAACGGCAATCTTCTTGGTCATTGTCTTTTACGCTTACCAAAACCGCAGCATCGAGATTGATGTTCGCAACCGTAACAACGTGCAATCAAATTTCATCGGGGCAATTATTGGCTTCATCAACGGCTACTTGATTGGCGGGACACTTTGGTACTTTCTGGACATCAACGAATATCCCCTTGATCCTTATATTGTGGCTCCTTCTGCTACTTCGCCCAGCGCCAATTCGTTAGGATCAATACCATTGATTATTCTGAGTGGCGGGATGAGTGGTGGCGGCGAGTTGTTGATGGTGTTTGTGCTGGTCTTGTTTCTCATCGTTGTGATCATCCTATAGTATGCGCTTTCAACCTGGACAACACATTCATCTAGTTGGCATCGGTGGCTTCGGCATTTCGGCGATCGCCCGTATCTTGTTGGAACGCGGCTATCAGGTTTCCGGTTCTGACCTTAACAGTAATCAATTTACACAAGCTTTAGCACGCGACGGCGCGACTATCTATACAGGTCATGCTGCCAAATATGTTAATGGCGCGGATATGGTCATCATTACGTCGGCTGTCAAAGACAATCATGTTGAGGTCAAGACCGCCTGCCAACAGAATATCCCAGTTTATAAGCGTAACAACATCATCGCTGATCTAATGGAAAGCAAAACTGTCATAGCTGTTGCGGGGACACATGGCAAAACAACGACAACAGCCATGATCGTCCACATTCTGCGTGAATGCGGTCAAGACCCGTCCTATATTGTTGGCGGTGTGATGGAGAACACCGGAACTAATGCTGGGGTCGGCACAGGTGATATGTTCATCATTGAGGCCGACGAATACGACAATATGTTCTTGGGGTTAAAGCCAAACGTCATGGTGATTACCAATATTGAGTTCGACCATCCTGATTTATTTACGACTGAAGCTGATTTGGTGGATTCGTTCAGAAAGTTTGTCGATCTGCTAGAATTGAACAAACGCTCATATTTTATTGTCTGTGCGGATAGCCCCCTGGCGCTCAAAGTGGCTCAATATAAGATAGCTGGACAAGTACGTGCCGATAACTATGATTATCTGACCTATGCCATTGATCATGACCAGGCATTTTTGAAAGCACAGAACATTACGACCCATTTCGATGGTTTGACCACCTTTGATGTTGATACAAGCCTGGACCGACAATTCTCAGTACGACTGAACAGCGTGGGCAAACACAATGTACTCAATGCACTTGGTGCGTTACTTGCTACTTCTCATTATGTGCAGGAAGTCGATGCCATCAAAGCATTAGAAACATTCGAAGGTACAAGCCGTCGCTTTGATATTCGCGGCCAAGTGGATGATATCATCGTAATTGACGACTATGCCCATCACCCAACCGCTATACAGATGAATCTTGAAGGCGCAAAGTCTCGCTACCCTAACCATGCTTTATGGGCGGTGTGGCAACCCCACACCTTCAGCCGAACAGAAACCCTGCTCGGTCAATTTGTGACGGCGTTCAGCAGCGCAGATTATGTCGTGGTGACGGACATCTATAAGTCTCGTGAAACACCCACACCCGCCTCCATCACTGGGCAGCAGGCAGCCCGCTCGATTCAACACAATCAGGTACAATTTACCGGGTCATTAGAAGATACGGCCAATTATCTATTTGAATTGGTGGAAAGCCCGGCAGTTATCCTCATTATGAGCGCGGGCGATGCGCCTCAGATTGGTCAACAGTTCTTGGCGCTGCGTGGAGAGGAACGCAACCATTAAGCCGCGTAAGAACCTGCTTTCAAATGAGCCGCTTGCCCGATATACAGCAGCACGCATGGGCGGCCCTGCTGACTGGTTGTATGTTGCACGGGATTCCCTGGATGACCTGATTGAAGTTGTCACAGATGCTTGGGCACAAGATATTCCAGTTCGGTTGCTTGGTGGTGGTGCAAATGTGTTGGTATCTGACCAGGGTGTGCCTGGTCTCGTGGTTATCAATCGGGTGCAAGACATTCAGTTTGGTGAGGGGAAAATTGATTATACTGTGTCTGCCACCTCTGGAACGAGTTTAACGGTTCTTGCCCATAAGTGCCAATCGCAGGGGTTGACGGGTTTTGAATGGGCAGTAAGTGTTCCGGGCACAGTAGGTGGCGCAGTAGTCAATAATGCAGGGGCACATGGTAGCGATATTGCCACTTCCATTGTGGAAGTGGTGATGATGGAGCCTTCCGGCCCAAAACTGCTGACAGTTGATGACCTGTATTATGATTACCGTAATTCGTCATTGAAAACACGATCAGACAAAAGATTTTTGGTGTTAATGGCAACCTTCAGTTTTGGGCCGGATGAACCAGCAGCAATCAAGTCACGTATGCAGTGGATGAATGACTATAGGAAAAAAACGCAGCCACCTGGAGCCAGCCTGGGCAGCATCTTCAAGAATCCGCTAGGGGATTATGCTGGACGCTTGATCGAAGCCGCCGGACTCAAGGGTTACAGCATTGGCAACGCGATGGTTTCGCAAGTTCATGCCAACTTTTTCATTAATAAAGGCGGCAAAGATGCTCAGGCCAGCCATTATTTCGCGCTGATCCAACACGTTCAGTCCGCAGTCAAAACGAAGTTTGATGTTGACCTAGAACTCGAAATCGAGTGTATCGGCAATTGGGACCCAGATGTTATAGTATAATTGTATCGGATTATTGTAGTCCATCGGGGCAAGCAAACGATGCGTTCTCGCCAATCGAAACGGAAAAATGAACGAGTTCCGGGTGTCTGGCGCGGAACAAGCCGTACTGGAACCAGAACATCCGAGCGCGAGGCCGTTGAGCACGGTATTCGTGGGCAGGTCGGCGTCAGTTGGCGAACAGTCAGCGGATTGATTGTACTGATCCTGGCAGCGATACTTATCATGTTTTTCATTGCACAGGTCTTCTATGTACGCAGAATCGTCGTGGTTGGTGCGAATTACCTAGATGAATCTGAGATATTTCGTTACGCTAACATTGCCCAAATGCACATCTTCTGGATCGATCCTGCCCAAGTGCGCCAGAACATTCTAGACGCATCGCCAGTGGTCGCTGATGCACAGGTTGACGTTGGTTGGCCACCAAATATGGTCAAAATATTCATTGAAGAACGTGAAGCTGCCCTGATCTGGTCACAAGCGGGTGTCACGGCCTTAATCGATCTGCGGGGACGAATCCTGCGCTATCCACCGAATGGTGAGATACTACCGGAGCTACTGGAAGTGATCGCGGATAATTCAGCGGATGGACCACCCGGCCTGGAATCGCCAATTGATGTGGATGCGATCAACGCGGCCTTACAATTACGTACTCTGCTTGTGGGGATACCGAACTTACGCTATAACGTCAAGAAAGGGCTGGGTTTTCGTGAAAGTGGCTGGGATGTCTGGCTGGGAACGGGAACCGACATGCACAACAAACTGTTGATTTATGAGCAACTGCGCGACAATTTGACTAATCAGGGCATCGTACCCACAGAGATCAACGTCGCTGACCTAAACGGGATATATATACTATTATCAGAGCTTTGAAGGCTGCCAATGAGCAATTTAGTCATCGGTCTTGATGTCGGCACACATAAAATTTGCACGATCATCGGAGATGTCCGTGAAAATGACATCTTCGTGGTGGGTGTTGGCATTGAACCCAGCCGGGGCATGAAAAAAGGCATTGTCAACGACATCAGCGCGCTGACCACCGCAATTTCGGCATCTGTTCACAAAGCCGAAAAAGGCAGTGGTTATCAGGTCAGGCGGGCCTTTGTAAGCCTCGCTGGGAGTCACATCGCGTCCATGATAAGCCGGGGTGTTGTCGGCCTGATGGGACAGCGGGGTGTCAGCCTCCACGACATTGATCGGGCAATGGAAGCAGCACGAGCTATCGCCATCCCGCATAATCGTGAGGTATTGCATGTTATTCCCCGCAGCTATTCACTCGATGGCCAGGATCGGGTACGCAATCCATTGGGGATGCACGGTTTCCGCCTGGAAGTGGAAACTCACATCATCACTGCATCAACCACCAGCGTTGCCAATCTGGAACAAGCCACGCGTGACGCAGGTGTGGAAGTGGATCGTTTTATCCTAAATCCCCTGGCAGCGGGTGATACAATCTTAACTGAAGAAGAACGTGAAATGGGCGTCGTGGTCATTGATATTGGCGGTGGCACAACCGACCTCGCCATTTTTATTGAAGGCACGGTCTGGCATACCTCGGTACTGTCGGTGGGCGGTGATCATATCACCAATGACATCACTTACTTTACGAACATCCCATTTGATACTGCCGAGGCGGTCAAGGTGCAGTATGGTCATGCCCTTTCAAAGGTGGTAGACCCGCTAGAGACTTTGTTGGTGGAGCCATTTGGAGAGGGTATTCCCACAGAGGTTAAACGCACGGAACTCGCACAATGGATTGAAGGCCGTGTGGAAGAAATGTTTGAGCTTGTGCATAAAGAAATCAAACGTAGTGGCTATGACGGCCTCTTGCGGGCAGGTGCGGTGATAACAGGTGGTTGCTCGCAGTTAGAAGGAATACAGGATGTTGCAACCAACGTTTTAGGAATGCCCGTGCGTTTAGCCAAACCGGAACGCATAACCGGTATGGCAGACGCGCTGCGGAATCCATCGTATAGTACCAGCGTGGGACTCCTAAGTTTGGGGCTAGAAATGGACGCGATGGTCAAGGTTCCCAATAGCGATATTGCTCATAGCGTCAATATTCCCCAGATGCTCGGCAGTTTATTCAAACGCCTCCTACCAGACCAGTAGTTGCTAACAAATCCGTTCTGCGTAAAATAGAGCTATGTTACGAGCGATTAGAGGAACAGAGCCTCATGGAACTTGAAGATTTTGGAGTTGGAGAAAGTTTCGCCCAGATTAAAGTTGTGGGCGTCGGCGGTGGTGGTGGTAATGCTGTCAATCGCATGATTAATGAAGGTCTTGGTGGCGTTGAGTTTATCGCCGTCAACACCGACAATCAGGCGCTGATGCTCTCTAAAGCGAAAACACGGGTACGGGTTGGTGATAAATTGACTCGTGGCCTAGGAGCAGGTGGAAACCCTGAAATTGGTCGCAAAGCTGCCGAAGAAAGTGCAGACGATCTTTATGAGGTCCTGCGTGGCGCAGATATGGTGTTTATCGCTTGTGGTATGGGTGGTGGAACAGGTACAGGCGCTTCCCCAATTGTGGCACAAATTGCCAAAGAACTGGGTGCATTGACCATCGGTGTTGTGACCCGCCCCTTCAACTTTGAAGGCAAACGTCGCCTGACCATCGCCGAAGAAGGCATTGAAGCACTCAAGAGTCAAGCCGATACACTGATCGTGATTCCGAATGATCGTCTACTCCAGATTGCAGACAAACGCGCCAGCTTACAACAAGCCTTCTTGCTAGCGGATGATGTACTGCGTCAAGGGATTCAAGGGATTTCCGAACTGATTACAGTTCCCGCCCTCATTAACTTGGACTTCGCCGATGTTCGCACCATCATGTCCGAAGGTGGCGCAGCATTGATGGCTGTCGGGCACTCAGATGGGGATGATCGAGCACGTGTCGCCGCCGAAGCCGCCATTAGCAGCGGCCTGCTAGATGTCACTATTGACGGTGCACGTGGGATCCTGTTCAACATCACGGGCGGTCCAGACCTGAGCCTGTTCGAGGTGAACGAAGCCGCTGCTATCATCAAGGAAAGCGCCCACCCAGAGGTTAATATGATCTTCGGTGCGCAAATTGATGACAACATGGGTGATGAAGTTCGCATCACGGTCATCGCCACTGGCTTCGAGCAAAGCCGGGTGAAGACTCGTATGGACGCGCAACAGTCCATCCGTCAAGCCTCACAGCGTCCACCAACCCAACCAAGGCAACAGCAACCCGCTCAATTGCAGCAGCAAGAACAGCCAAGACAGCAACCACAGCGCCCGATGCAAAGTGATTTTTCAGCACGGGTCTACGATGAAGACGACATGGATATACCGCCCTTTCTGCGCAAACGCAGTTAGTCTATAGTGATATAGGGGCCATTGACCCCGTATCATTTTTCCAACTTTTGTTTCTTAACCTTACATAATCCAAACGTAAGATGGGTATGGCGCTTGTTATAAACCTAAATGATTTTCTAACCCAAAATACCCTTTAATTGAGTAGACAAACGTTCGTCATCATGCTATAAAACATAGACACAAGCTACGAAAACCTATTTGTCCTGTGGAAGCCTTTGGGACGAATTCTCGACAAACACAAGAAATTTTTTGTGTACAACAAACTGATGCGTATTACATATTTGTAATAACGTGTTGAATTTTGTCCTTTTTTTCAGTTATAGGGAGAATCGTGTGGTTCAATCAAAGCAAAATACCAATACGTTACACGATCTTGGTTACAAAATCTTTTTAGATCGCTATGCCCAAAAAGACATGACTCGCAAGACACTGGAAGTTGACGATACCGTTATTGTCGTCGTCGATTCAGAGACAGGTCGGCGGGAAATTGGTGGTGTAACAGAAATAAAACAATCGCAGATAACGATCGAGCTTCTGGATGGTGAGGTTGTCACCCGTGATCTAGAACATGTAGACAAACCGCTAGAAACTGACCCAAGCCAGATGATGGATCGTGTAGCAAAAGGGATTGCTGCGATTGAAACCTCGCCTGAGCTTCAAACAGAATGGGAAAAGAACTTCCGTTGGGTCTTGGATGATTGGAAGTTTGTCCCTGGGGGTCGTATTCTGACTGGTGCTGGCACTGAGCAATCCCTGACCTATTACAATTGTTACGTGCTGCCCTCCCCTCACGATTCACGCGATGGCATTATTGAAACACTGAGACAAATGACTGAGATTATGTCGCGTGGGGGTGGTGTGGGTATTAACCTGTCGTCGCTGCGTCCGCGTCGTGCCTATGTAAAAGGGGTCAATGGTCGTTCCAGTGGTTCGGTCTCCTGGGGTGCATTGTATAGCTTTGTGACAGGTCTGATCGAACAAGGCGGTAGCCGACGAGGTGCGTTGATGTTAATCCTCAATGACTGGCATCCTGATGTCTTTGAGTTTATCAAGAGTAAGCGCCAAGCAGGCAACATCACCAACGCTAACATCAGTGTCGGGATTTCGGATCGATTCATGGATGCTGTCAAGAATGATGACGACTGGGATTTGATATTCCCGGATACGTCCGATCCCGAATATAACGACCTGTGGAATGGTGACATGGAAACCTGGGTTGCCAGCGGACGCAGGGTCCATCACGTCCGTACTATCAAGGCCCGTGAACTATGGGATACGATTGTCAAGAGTGCCTGGGCCAGCGCCGAACCTGGCTTGTGGTTTCGTGAACGCTCCAATAAGATGGCAAATTCCTGGTATTTCAACCCGTTGATTTCAACCAATCCCTGTGGTGAACAGCCATTGGGCGCATTTTCTGTGTGTAATCTGGGTGCAATTAATCTGTCCTATTTCTATGACAGTGAGCGGGGTGATGTAAAATGGGATGCACTCGGCAAAACGGTACAGTATGCTACGCGCTTCCTAGATAACGTTATCGACAGCACACCTTACTTCTTTGAGGAAAATGCACAGGTTCAGGGCGACGAACGACGCATCGGCTTGGGCACAATGGGCATCGCTGAGTTGATGGTTAAGCTGGGCGTTCGCTATGGCAGCGATGAATCGGTGGACTTCATCGATAAGGTCTACAAGTTCATCGCAGTCAACGCCTACCAGACCAGTGTAGAAATCGCCAAAGAAAAGGGGGCATTCCCCAAATTCGATGCAGAAAAATATCTGGAAAGCGGTTATATGCAGCAGATGCCAGAAGACCTGCGCGATGATGTACGGAAATATGGTATCCGCAACGTGACGCTGCTGACACAAGCGCCGACGGGTACAACCGGAACAATGGTTAATACTAGTACTGGGATCGAGCCATTCTTCTCCTGGGTGTATTATCGTAAGAGTCGGCTGGGACTGCATGAAGAGCAAGTGCCGCTGGCCAAGGAATGGTACGAAAGCAATCCAGGCCAGGCCGAACTACCTGACTACTTCGTAACAGCGATGGATTTATCGCCCATTGAACATGTGCGCGTTCAGGGGGCGTTCCAACGCTGGATTGACAGCGCCATTTCCAAGACTTGCAATGTCCCGAACGAATATACTGTCAATCAAGTTAGTGAACTGTATCAATATATGTATGAACTGGGCTGTAAAGGTGGAACAATTTATCGTGATGGCAGCCGCGACGAGCAAGTTCTGATGCTGAAAGAAGACGAGGCAGAAGAACCAGCAACACAGGAAAGCCAAATCATTGAGCAGGTGGCAACGCCGCATCGTGTCTATCCACGTCCAACCCGCTTGAAGGGGGTAACTGTACATTGTCCGACTCCCTTCGGCACGGCCTATGTCACCATGAACAGCGATGAACACGGGTATCCGTTTGAGGTGTTCATCACCGCACCAGGCAAAGCAGGCAGCGACCTCGCCGCCGATGCGGAGGGCCTGGGAAGGATGATCTCGCTTTCTTTACGCACGACTGAACCGCACAATCGGCTGGAGATGATGAAGCTTATTATCGACCAGTTGCGTGATATTGGTGGCGCACGCTCGGTTGGCTTCGGTCAAAAGCGTGTCAGTTCGCTGCCTGACTCGGTGGCACGGACACTGGAAGACATTTACTTCCCCAAAGACGAACCGACACAACTTAACCTGCCGATGGCTGATCTACCATCAGAACCGCCCCAGCTTAAAGATCATGTTCAGTCCAGTGGCGTAATTTCAGGAGCAGATTTGTGCCCATCCTGTAGAACCATCTCACTCGTCCGGGCAGAAGGCTGCCGTAAGTGCCTGACCTGCGGCTACAGCGAGTGCTAAGGAGCACTCGTTATAACACACTATAAGGGCTGGTCAACATTCACCACCCTTTTGGGGAAGGGAGTGAAACTTCACAACGTTCAAATCGCATAAATTAAAAAGCAGAGGGCAAAACCAAGTAGCGGCGATCACCGCTATATCATCCGGTTTTACTCTCCACACATTGAATACAAACATTCTATCATTTTGTCCCTTTGGGCACAATTTGATTAGGATTAGGAAAGGATACGTAAAATGCAATCTCGGTGGGCAGATTTTGCAATTACTGGTGTTGCACTTGATCCTGAAAAAAAACGCATAGAACAACTCGAAATCCGCGAAGACGAAGGCAGCTACCTCACATCCTATCAGATCATGCCTCGTAAGGAGGTCATTCGCCTCATCATCGAAAGGCAGGCCACTTTCGTCACGGCCTATTGGTTAGATGGACGCTGGACCAAAGGAACCAATGTCTACATAGTCAGGGTCAGCGGCGATTGCTTTTTACGAATCGATAGACAGTTCAAAACGAAGGACGATCTGGGTAGCTTACCCATTTTTGGGCCTGTATCTTAAGCAGGCGATTGGCATACAATACCACCGTATGAGAATCATCAAACGAATTTTCACCCGGCGGCGCATCCTCACATTTCTAGGTCTTGTTAGCTTCATCTGGCTCATTGTCGTGGCTGTTCTATCTGTTATAATCTTGACTGTTGGAGCCGACAATGAAGCACAACCCGCCGATGTCATCATTGTACTAGGGTCAGGTTTGCGACGGGATGGTCGTCCTGGAGATGCCTTGATACGGCGATCATTACATGGCGTGGATTTATATGAACAGGGATTCGCTGCAGCGATCATCTGTACTGGTGGACGCGCTAGCCATGATCGCCGATCCGAAGCGGAGGCCTGTGGCGAAATCTTGGCAAATCATGGTGTTCCCGCCGAAGCGATCTATCTGGAAGAGAGTGCCCGTAGTACCGAAGAGAACGCCATCAACTCGCAGATCATCATGGAAGCCAATGGTTGGGAAACGGCGCTGCTTGTAACAGATAGTTTTCATATGCTGCGGGCTGGTTGGATTTTCGACATTTACAACATCAACCATCTAGATAGCCCCGTGCCACGTCAGGAGGTCAGGTATTATCACTTTACCCGTCACTTCGCCCGTGAGATCGTCGCCCTGCACTGGCAGTTATTCAAAGACACCTTCAATCTGCCTTTCACCTCGGTTGGAGCTTTGTAGCGTACACTGCACATAGGGCAATCATGATTTTGGCGGAACAGGGTTTGACTTATAATGGAAAATCATCCAATGTGGAGAGGCCCATGAAAAAACTACTGGTTCTCGCAATCTCATTTGCCTTGCTCACTGGCACAAACATCAGCCAGGATATCCCACCACAAACATTTGAGGTTGCCGAGGTGCTGCCTGAGCAGGGTGCAATCACGGCTGCAAACCAGGCTATCACGGTAATCTTCAATCGTCCGATTGTGCCAGTGGTGAGTGTACAGGATATGGCAAGTTTGCCCGATCCTTTGATCTTCTTGCCAGAAGCTGAGGGCACGGGCGAATGGTTAAACACCGCCATTTATGTTTTTACGCCCACTCCTGCATGGCGACCTGATACCCAGTACACCGTTACCATTGACCCAACTTTAGTAGCGGCAAATGGTGCGACACTGGGCATACCCTTTAGTTGGACATTCCAGACAGAACCACCTTCGGTCATTACATTTTTACCAGAAGCCTCAATCAGCAACGTTGACCTAGATCGTCAGATTGAGATGGTCTTGGGCACCAACGTTGACCGGGCGAGTTTTGAAAGGAGCTTCTTCTTACGCAAACAATCCGAAACCGGGGGCAGCGTTTCGGGGACATTTGAATGGGCAACCGATGAGGGCACAGATTACGAGGGAACCGGATGGATTGGTGTTGCCTTTGAGCCGGATGAACTGCTTGAACTCGACACCGTGTATGATGCCGGGTTCCCGGCAGATAGCGTGTTTGATGCCACCAGATCGGTGACCTTCCCGGCGATTAGCTGGAATTTCCGCACCGTTCCACACCCCGCTATCATTGGCAGCGACCCATTTGATGGGCAGGAAGATGTCCCACCGTTTGGTGGTATCTCGATCTTTTTTGCCTCACCGATGGATGAAACCACCCTCAACGACAAAGTAACCATTAAGCCGGAACCCTGGCGTGAACCAGAGTTCTTCTATCAGACCTATAATGATGCGTTGTTCATCTCTTTCCCAACTGAACCCAGCACCAGCTACACGATTTCGGTTGAACCGGGCATGGAAGACATTTATGGCAACGTGATTATAACGCCCTTCCAATTCAGTTACATTACAGCCCCCTATAACCCTGATGTCAGTCTGCGAGTCCCTGGCCCAGTTGGGTTTTATAGTGCCTACCAGGAAGAGACAAAGGTCTTCGTCACCCACCGCAACATCACCTATCTAGATTTGAACCTGTTTGATGTCTCGCTGGAAGAATTCACATCGGTTGCTACAGGCGATAACTACTATGACCCAACCCAGAGCTTCGCACCACGCCCGGATAGTCTGCTGCAGAATTGGCAGATTGAATCAGTTGCGCCTGAAAACGCGCTGCGCTATGAACTGCTCAGCTTGGGCAGTAGCGTAGATGGATTCGCACCCAATATTGTATGTGAAGGCGCATTGACACCACGAGTCCGTGTCGGCGATACAGCAATTGTCATCACTGAATCTGATCCGCTACGAGCAAGATCAGCACCCATTGATGGTGAAGTCGTAGATTTGCTCTATCAAGATTATCAACTGCCTATTGTTAGCGGCCCAGTTTGTGACGACACCGGCATCATTTGGTGGGAAATCCAACTGCGCGATGAGAACACGGCCTGGGTCGCGGAAGGCGTTGGCGATGAATACTTCATTGATCTGCACATCCCACAAATGCAAACACCTGTCACTATTCCCAAAGACTTCACCAACGGCGAATCCTTACGACCTGGGATATACTATCTCACTATCACCTCGCCCGAAACGATCTCCCTGGATTATCGCCCTGATCAGCACTTCATGGTGGTCGCCACTGCCAATTTGACCATCAAATCGACAACAGACAGCATGGTTGTATGGGCGACAGATGTTCAAACCGGGCAGCCCATCCCCAATGCACCGATTACAATCTATGGCACAAACTTGAGTATTCAGGCAGAAGGTGTTACAGATGCAAATGGTATCGTTCAGTTTGAGTTACCACCCGTTGAAGACCTCTATATCCCGCGCATGGCAGTGCTTGATACCGACGAGCATTTTGGTATGGGATCGTCCGGTTGGTCAGATGGGATTGATCCTTGGCAGTTCAACCAGCCCTACAGTTTCTATCCGTTACAGTATCGCGTTTACCTCTATACAGATCGCCCCGTTTATCGCCCGGATCAGCCTGTTTACTTCCGAGGAATTGTGCGCCAGAAGGATGACGTAGCCTATACACCTCCACCCTTCGTTACCGTGCCTGTTGAGATATTCGATGATCGTGGCGAAATTATCTACTTTGATGAAGTGCCTCTGACAGAGTATGGCACGTTCAACGGATCATTTGATTTAGCTGCGGATGCCTCATTAGGTTTTTATCGCATGAGGGTGGACTTGCCCACTGAATCACGCTTCCAATATGAAGGCGGTTCGGTCTCTTTCAACGTCGCCGAGTTCCGTTCGCCAGAATTCCAAGTCGAGTTGATCCCCCTTGAACCGGAAGTGGTCCAGGGCGATACCATCGAAGTTAAACTGAACAGTCGTTACTTCTTCGGTGGTGCGGTGTCTGATGCAACAGTTGAATACAACGTCGTTGCCAATCCATTTATGTTTAATTACACTGGGCCAGGTGGTCGCTATAACTTTACAGACTTTGACTATGACAGCGGCCCCAGTTCGTTTTATGGATCATCCTCCGGGCGCATTGCCAACGGCGAGGTCACAACCGATTCGCAGGGCAACGCCACGATTGCGTTTAACGCGGACCTGGAAGATGCCATCCAAAGCCAGCGCTTCACAGTTGAGGCGACGGTCCGTGATGAGAGCAATCAAGTAGTTGCCGGACGCACAAGCGTTGTTGTTCATCAAGGTCTGGTCTATGTTGGTGTCCGCCCAGAACGTTATGTTACAACAGCAGGCAGTCACACGACCATGAACCTTATCAGTGTCGATTGGGAGAGCAATCCCGTTCCCAAACAGGATATCGACATAGAAGTGATGGAACGCCGCTGGTCAAGTGTGCAGGAAGAAGACCCATCCGGGCGCACCGTCTGGACGTGGGAAGTCGAGGAAATCACGGTTGCAGATGGCAACGTGACAACTGATGATGCTGGTCGTGCAGATTGGGCTTTTGTCGCGCCATATGGCGGTATCTTCAAGGTGACTGCAACCTCCCACGACAATGCAGGCAATGAAATCCGCACATCAACCACTGTCTGGGTCAGCAGTCAGGAATATGTTTCCTGGCGACAGCAAAATAGCAATCGAATTGACCTGATCGCTGATGCGAACGACTACTCCATTGGCGATACAGCGGAAATCCTGATTCCATCGCCTTTCCAAGGCACAGTTGAAGCGTTGATAACGGTGGAACGCGGGAATATTATCTCAAGCGAACGCATCACGATGGAGAGCAATTCATATGTTTACCAGTTACCCATTACAGATGACTTTGCACCGAATGCGTTTGTGAGCGTGATGTTGGTCAAAGGCGTAGATGAGACCAACCCGGTAACGGCTTTCCGCATGGGAACAATCCAGTTGGGAGTCGATGCAGAACAAAAAACGCTCAACATTGAAATCACACCTGATGTCGAACAGGCTACGCCGGGTGATACCGTTACCTTCACCATTAAAACAACCAACTATCAGGGTGAACCTGTGCCCGCTGAGGTCGGCGTTGCACTGACTGACCTGGCCTCGCTTTCGGTAGGCGAGCGCAACAGCCCGGAAATCTTCACCTTCTTCTATGGCACACAATCGTTGGCGATACGCACAGCCACCATTCTGACCATGAACACTGACCAGATCACACAAACAGTTCTTGATACGATCAAAGGGGGTGGCGGCGGTTTCGGTGAAGGGGGTATTTTTGACATCCGTGAAGAATTCATTGATACTGCCTACTGGAACGGCGCATTGGTGACAGATGCAGATGGTATTGCCTCCTTTGGGGTCACGCTGCCAGATAACCTGACCACCTGGCGACTGGATGCCAAAGGTCTGACGTTGGGCGCTGATGGCCACATGCTAATCGGCGAAGAGACATTTGACCTGCTGAGTACCAAGCCGCTACTGGTGCGTCCGATTACACCACGCTTTCTAGTGGTGGGCGATGAACTTCATCTAACAGCGATTGTCAACAATAACACCGACAGCGCCCAATCAGTTGAAGTCACCCTGCAAGCCAGTGGCGTCATCCTGGAGGGTGATATAACGCAGGTTGTCACGATTCCAGCAGGTGAACGACGGCGGGTTGATTGGCCTGTGGCAGTGGATAACGTCAAAGCGGTTGATCTGACCTTCTTCGCTGCTAGCCAGAATGAGAATTATTCGGATGCGAGTAAGCCACCACTTGGCCAGGGCATTGATAAACTCTTACCTGTTTATCGCTATGAAGCACCAGAGATCACAGGGACAGGTGGCGTTCTGCGCCAAGGCGGTACACAGACAGAAACCATCTTGCTGCCACAAGACTTGGAGGTCTCACAGGGCGAGTTAACCGTGAATGTCGAACCATCTTTGGCAGCAACAACACTAGATGGACTGGAAGTGATCCGCAATCAGAATTACGACAACATCGAGATGACAGTCAGCCGATTCCTGCCGAATATCATGACCTTCCGGGCACTAGATAACCTGAGTCTGGCAAATGAGGATATGCGTTTGTCGCTCGACTTTGAAGTGAATATCGCCATCCAACGGCTGGCAGCCCAACAAAAGGTAGATGGCGGCTGGGGCTGGCACGTACAAGATGATAGTCATCCGATTGTCACGGCCTATGCACTCATCGGTGTAGTTGAAGCACAGAACATGGGCTTCACCGTTGATCAACAGTTGATTCAGCGGGCACAGGGCTATCTCAACACCCAGTTCATTGTCCCCAACCAGAACACTCCGATCTGGCAGTTGGATCGACAGGCGTTCATTCTATATGCGCTGGCACGATCGGGTGCTGCCGACATCGCCCGTACATCAACTTTGTATGACAACAGCGCCCGCATGAGCCTGTATGCTAAAGGCTTGTTGACGCAGACCCTTCATATTATTGGCAGAAACGATAACCGCATCCATGATCTAGTCGCCAACATCACCAATCGGGCAATCGCCAGTGCTAACGGTTTGCACTGGGAGGAAAATGATCGCGACTACTTCAACTGGAACACCCATACCCGCACAACGGCAATCTTACTCAGCACGTTGGTTCAGGTTCGTCCCGATAGTGAACTGATCCCGAACATCGTGCGCTGGTTAATGATGACACGAACAGCCGATGTCTGGGAAACGTCACAGGAGACGGCCTGGGCACTGCTAGGTCTGGCTGATTGGATGGTTGCCAGCGGCGAACTCAATGCAGACTATGACTACAGTCTCTTGTTCAATGGCGAAGAGCAACTAGCCCGTTCTGCCACACCAGACAACATCAAAGAATCAGATCGCCTCGTGATTGATGTGGTCGAGATGTTGCAGGACGAAGCCAACAACTTGACCTTTGTTCGCAGCGATGGCAACGGCAACCTGTATTATACGGCGTATCTGCGAGTATTCTTGCCTGTGCCGGAGATTGACCCACTGAATCGAGGTATCATCGTGCAGCGGCGTTACACTCTGCTGAATGACGAAAATCGTGAATCCCTCGACTCGGCTCGAGTCGGTGATCTCGTGCAGGTACACCTGACGATCATTGCCCCCAACGACCTGCACTTTGTCGTTATTGAAGATCCCATCCCTGCAGGCACAGAGGCGGTTGATCCCGGATTGATGACCAGCCAGCAAATCGGTACTCGGCCTGGGTTAGATCAAGATGATCCCTTGAGCTACGGTTGGGGTTGGTGGTGGTTCAGCAAGATTGAGTTTCACGACGAAAAGATTGTACTCAACGCCACCTATTTGCCTGCGGGAACCTATGAATATGTCTATACTATTCGGCCTGGATTAGAAGGGGTTTATAATGTGATGCCGCCAACAGGACGCGAATTTTACTTCCCGGATGTATTCGGCCGTGGCACGGGCAGTACATTTTCCATTCTGCCAGAATAGCCAAATAGGCGCTGGGGGATGGCGGCAAGTCATCGCCCACTATAGTAAAATGATCGGAATTAGGATAATCAAAGTTAAGAGAATGTGGCTATGTCAAGCAATGTTTATGAGATGTTGTGGAATTGCGAATACTGTGGCTCGGAAAAGCTGCTAGGCAAAACTCACCGCTTCTGCCCAAACTGTGGTGCAGCCCAAGATCCAGCGCGGCGCTACTTCCCATCGGATGAAGAAAAAGTCGCTGTCCATGAGCATCACTTTGTCGGCGCAGACATCGAATGTGGGGCGTGTGGCACACTCAACAGTGGCGATGCCAAATTCTGCCAGCGCTGCGGCGCGCCGATAAATGAATCGATGCAGATCACCGCTTCGAGTACACGTCAACGGCATGAAAGTGAAGCTTTCGAGCGCGAAGACTTGCAAGCCCGTATCCGACAGAAACTCGATGCGGAAGCAGCAGGTCTCCCTATACCCTCAGAATCAGACCAGCCCAAATCAAATGTACGAACTATCGTGGCGATTATGGTTGTATTTGCCGTTGTCGCAGGCGCGATCTTTGCTTTTACACGGACTCGTGAAGAAACGGCTGTAGTCTCTGGTCATCGCTGGGAACGCGAAATTGACATTGAACGGTTGACAGCACTGAATGAACGACGCGAATGCAACCTGATACCGGCCGATGCCTACTCTGTCAGCCGAAGAATCGAACAAGTTGATACGCAACGTGTCCCTGATGGTGAGGAATGTACCGTGCAACAGGTCGATCAGGGCGACGGCACAATGCGTGAAGAACGCCAATGCCAAACTAAATATCGTAATGAACCTGTCATGGGTGAAGTCTGCTACTACACCGTTGACCGCTGGCAGTCGAATCGGTCCGTGCTAGCAGACGGTGAGAAGGGTGACGAATTAGAGTGGCCGGCGACCAATATCTCTAATGACTCGTTCTGCACCCGATTGGGCTGTGAACGAGAGAAAGACCGCCATGAGCGTTTCATCCTTGAATTCGGCGGCGAAGATCCGTTTGATTGCACAGTCGATAAAAGCGTCTGGGATGAAACCCGCATTGAGGCTATTTTTACGATAGAAGTGGGTATCATCGGGGGGGGGGTCCGTTGTGGTTCACTTAAATCAAGAGAGTAACCTATGACTGATGATCGGCTCAATCAGGCAGCCACCTTATTAAAGGTGGGTGATAAAGCCGCTGCTCGACACATTCTGAAACCACTATTGCAGCAGAACCCAACAGCAGATGCCTGGTATCTGGCGGCAAACGCGATGGAAAGCAAGGAACAAGCCATTAGCTGCTTGAAACAGGCATTGACACTGGATGAATGGCACAACAAAGCCAACGCCATGCTGACCCAACTGGAACAGGTTGAGTCGATTATGACGCGAGGCACAGCAACTGTCAAACAAGTAGAAGTTACACACAAGGAAATCCAACCCCTACCAGAAATCAAGCGTAATGTCCAGCTGATGGAGTATCAGAAACGAGACATCCGACGCAAAAAACGACAGCGGATGGGTTGTTTAATGACGTTGGCCTTACAATTTTCTTGCGGGTTAATCATGGCAAATATGGTCGGAATGTTCCCTGGCACAATCGGTCATGTCACGCAATTCCTCGGTGGGCCAGAGCCCGTTGTCGAATTAGAAGGCACACCAATTGAAAACGTACCCTTCGCGGCTGCCACCATAGAACCTTCACAGAGCAAACGGGCCAGCAGTCAAGACATTGATGTCATGGACCATGGCTTTAACCATGAATACTATTTTGATGCTGAGGTTGGCGATGTTGTCGCCATTTATATTCAGTTTATCTCAGTTGATGCCAGCGACGTTGGGACAAATGTCTTGATTTTTGACCCCAATAACCTCATGGTGAATGCAACAAATATCTGCATTGAGTTGGGCGATGAAGGTATTTTAGGTGGATGGAACAACACAACCATTCAATGCACTATTAATCGAACAGGTAGATGGAAGTTCCGCCTTCTGGGTATTGAAGGTGAAAGCATCGGAATCTACTTCTCAGGCGTTCGTTTCTTTGAGGGAATCGATTTAAGTCAACCCTGATCTAACGCCGTTCCCACCGTTTTCCTGGAACCTGAAATCCGCTGATTTGCTTCTCCGCTTTGGTGGCTGATTCTTCTTGAGAGAACACCCCAACATGACAACAAGATTTATCCGTTACTTACGTATCCATGCCAAGATTCGTGGCCATATCTGCACATAAGCTCGATATAACCAGGGATACGGCGCATAATCCCAAGCGCCAATGTGACGTGTGACCTGCCCCCGGAAGCCTCGCTTGAACTGATAAACGCCCCACATCCGATCTGACATGTCAAAATGATCGGGTGCGCCCCACATATCGTAGGTGTGATAGCCATTGGTTTTGGCCCATTTCATCGCTTCCCATTGTAAGGCGTAATTGGGCATGGTGTTGCGGTGATCGTTAGATGATGCCCCATAAAAATACCAGACCTTTTCACCAAAGTGAAACAGGATAACATGGGCAATTGCTTCACCATCTAGCTCGGCGATGAGTGCATGAGCTCGATCATTTTCGAGCATGTAACGCCATTCATGCAGATAATAAGCTTGGGGGCGGATCAAGAAGTCATCACGCTCTCCGGTTACTGCATAAAGATTATACAGCATCCCTAGATCATCAAGTATTGCATCGCGGATAGCCACGCCCTTTTTGGCTGCCATGCGAACTTTGCGTCGTGTGTTCTGGCTCATCTGCATGAGCAGATCGTCTGCGTCTAGTGTGAGGTCAATATTGATTGTATTGCGAAACTGAACTTGATCGTCGGAAAAGCACCAACCACGCTCTCTCAGCATTTGCATAACGGCCTGCCCAGGCAAGTACGGTGTGTCGTCCAGTTCGCCAGGAACACCTGTATTGACAATGACATCCGGGTCAATTTTCAACCAGACAGCAAAGCGCTTGCGGGCCAATTGCTGTAGATAATCGAGTACTTCTCGTACGAGCGTTGCGTTTTCATAGGATATGGCCGGGCCTTTGGTCACGTACATGACCACCAGTGGGCCAATTGAGCGTGTCAAGACAGATGCAGCCCCCACTACCTCATCATCTTGTTTGAAAAACAAGCGGGTTGGCTGCCATCCAGTGGTTTGCTGCTTAAATTCGCCCCATTCCCAGGATTGTAGCACATGGGCATAGGGCAAATTGCGCAGTGTGTTATTCCATTGGTCACGCTTGATGATGGTTTCGACTTGCATAGATTTCAGCTTACCACACAAGCCAACACCAGGCATAGACAAGGGTTGACGCGGGTTCCAGACAACTACAATATGTCATCAGGCGTTTTGACCACATGGGCCAATAACCGTAGACACCATCGAACATGTCCCACTGCCTTTACACAAATTTACGACTTATCCATCGTAATCCTGGGAAATACTAGGCATACGCCCTGCGGAATTACCCACGCAGCAATTGTACCTTTTCAACGACTTCGCTTCGTTGAGCGATGACTTCTTCACCATCAATCAGACGCTTAAGCTTGACCACGCCCTCCTCGATTTCATCCGGTGCCAGAATCACCACAATCGGGATGCCCTTCTTATCCGCATACCCGAATTGCCGCCCCAATTTTTTGCTGTCCATATAGAGTTCCGTGCGAATACCATTATCGCGCAGTTCAGCCGCCAGCCGTGTCGATTCAGGCCGTGTGTCGTCGTTGAAAACTGTCACCAGAACCTCAACCACTGTGCCACCAAAATGGGCCGGATAAAGATCAAGCACATCCATCAGATCAATGATGCGCTCAATGCCCAATGATGTACCCGTCGTCGGCAGGCTTTCCTTGCGGAACAGACCAATCAAACCGTCGTAGCGGCCTCCCCCCGTGATACTACCGAGGTTGGGTTCCTTGATGACCGTCTCGAAGATGGGGCCAGTATAATAGCCAAGGCCACGTACCATCGTGAAATCGAATTCGTAAGCCTCTTCTGGCACACAAGCATCATCCAAATGGGCTGCCAAATTGCGCAAATCATCCAGACTGTCCCTCGCTATACTACCCAACACTTCTTCGAGAAATTCCAGATTATCTAGCCCAGGCTTCTGGGACGTCATCAGTTCCATCATGCGGCTCACTACATCCGAGGCAAGGCCACGCTGTTCGAGTTCTCTTTGGACGCCATCCGCACCGATCTTGTCGAACTTATCCACGCTGCGATAAAGGTCAGGCAGTTGATCGTCTGGTACACCCGAATATTGGCCGATAGCAATCAAAAGTTGACGATGATTGACCTTAACTGTGAATTGTGGAAAACCTAACCGCCGCAGCACTGCCACAATCATCTCTAAGATTTCAGCATCAGCAGACATTCCCGCAATCCCGACAATATCCGCGTCACACTGATAAAATTCACGGTAGCGGCCTTTTTGTGGGCGTTCCCCCCGGAAAACAGGCGAAATCTGATAACGCTTAAAGGGAAAGGTGAACTGACTTTCATATTGTGCTACTACCCGTGCCAACGGCACGGTCAAATCATAGCGCAGCGAAAGCTCATCCTTGCTGCTGCGCCCATGCCGGACACTGTAAATCAAATTTTCGGCGTCTTCACCATACTTGCCATAAAGAGTCTCATTGAGTTCGATGGTAGGGGTTTGCAGCGGCTCAAAACCATAGAGCTTGAACACATCTTGCACCACAGTAAAGACGAACTCACGCTTTATCATATTGGCAGGCAAGAAGTCCCGCATTCCTTTAGGTGGACGCGGGGCGATTTGCTTGTTTGCCATAGGTATCGCTCCTTCGTTAGTAGTGGAGAACAATAAAAAAGCGCAGACCAACGTCTGCGCCTTGAATGCGGGTGAAGAAGTCGGCTACATCGTGTTCAACTGAAAATGACACACGAAAAACAGATCCATGGTTTTGCTCCGACCTCAAATTGTGTGTTCAGTATACGCAAAGCAGAGAGCAATTGCAATAGCTAGACGGCCGCACGAGCTGCAAATGCCTGATCTTTGACCTCTTTGAACTGCTCATAGTGCCCATGTTCATGCGAGAGAGCAAACAAGAACGCAGCGGGCGCATTCATATTGCCGAAACGCTCAAGAAAACGTGGCGACACTCCACGATAGACATCCAAGAAGGGTTTATCAGGCCAGGTATCCAGATAGGCCAGACGAATGCGGCGGCTCTCTTCTAAGCGCTGGGTCACATGGGCTATTGTTGTCACTTCGCGCCAGGGTGTTTCATAGCGCGGGCGCTCACCAGTAGGAAATCCTCGCGCTAACAAGGAACTGATAGCTGCACCTTCCTCACTACTAGCGGTTACATGAGCAACTAAATGACCCAGTGACCAGCCAATGTGTTCTTCACCTGCCACAGCATAGGGGTCGTCCGCTTCCTCGTCAACTGGCTCAAAGGCGACATGCTCATCATTCAGTCCATCAAACAAACTCAAAAGGTAATCAACGCTTTTATTGGTCGCCTTGCGCAAATCATCAATTGTAAACTGTTCTGCAAATTTTAGATATTTCACATCACCCGAGCGAACTGGGGAAAAATCAATCATGTCCAAACTCCCTTGACTATATATCAACCACCTTAGCGACGAGGTAGTCATATAAAACCTTACACAAATCGGTTCTGATGCTATTTGGGAGTGGGAATTTTGTGGATAGAACTTGATAATTTGGCGTGTCTGAACACAGAACGCACGTTCTCACAAATCAACGTTTTTCAGATATACTCAGGCTGTATCGACTATTCTGGAGACCGCTTTTGCTTTTTACTACCATGTCCCGCCCGCCGCTTCTCCTCCCGTTTCTTCTGCCGGTTTTCCGCTTCCCCTGTTGCCGCCGCTGTTTTTTCTTCTGCGGCGGCGGCAACAAAGGGACCACATACTATATCCATCCACTTCTTACCTCCCCTGTCAACTCATCATTATTGTATGCCCTTGTTTTCCCCACTCCCTGCTATTTTGTGTTTGGAAGTAAGTGGGTAAAATAAGGGGCATTGAGGAAGGGATCAACTAACTATGCTTACTCCTGTCGAAAAAATGCTGTTCCTGATGTTGAGCCTGTTGGCAATCGGTGCGGCCTACCAGGGTTTTTTGGAAATCTACTTAATTGTCCATCGTGGGCAAGGCAAACTCCATGTTGACCGCCTACCGAGCCGGGTATGGAATGCACTCACCATCTACCTAACACAACAACCCACTCTCAAGACACGCCCTATCGTCAGCCTGCTGCATGTCGGCGTGGTCTGGGGGTTTACGCTGTATTTTCTGGTCAATTTTCTTGATGTGCTGCTGGGCTATATCGAAGGCTTTGTGGAAACACTGCATGATTTGGGCTTCGTTTACGATGTCTATCGACTGGCGGCTGATGTTCTGAGTGTGATCGTGCTGGTGGTGGTGGTCTATTTCATCCTACGGCGCTTTGTGCTACCAAACAAAGATGATTTTGCATATCATGACAATGTACTCCTACACCCGAGCGTCAAATCGGGTGCAATTACCCATGATTCACTCATCGTCGCCCTCTTTATCTTGTTCCACGTTGGATCACGTTTTCTAGGTGAAGCCGTCGCTGTCGCACAGGCGGGTGAGGTAGACATCTGGATGCCCTTCGCTTCAGTTGTTGCCGTGATCTTTGATGGCACAAGTGCGGATGGTCTGGCGCTATTACGGCATGTATTCTGGTGGTTTGCATTGGGTGGGATTATGCTATTCCTGCCTTATTTCCCCTACACCAAACACGCCCATCTGCTGATGGCTCCTCTGAACTACTTGACTCGCCCTGAACGTACGTCGTTAGGTGAGATGGAAACACTCGACTTTCAGGATGAGGACAAAGAACAATTTGGCGCGAACCGCCTAGAAGACCTGACGATGACACACATTCTCGACAGTTTCGCCTGTATCATGTGCAATCGTTGTCAAGATGTGTGTCCGGCCTATGTCACCGGGAAGGAGCTTTCCCCCTCGGCCTACGAAGTCAACAAGCGCTATCTTTTTAAGGATCAGATGTTTGTTTTGTCACAAGGCGAGGCCAGCCTGAACCCATTGATCGGTTCGGCTATTAGTGAAAGTGCGGTTTGGGCCTGTACTTCCTGCGGCGCATGTATTGACATTTGTCCAGTGGGTAACGAACCCATGCTCGATATCCTGGATATTCGGCGCGATTCAGTGCTGGTTCAAGGTGAGTTCCCGGCAGAGTTCCAGAACGCACTCAATGGTATGGAGCGTCAGGGCAACCCCTGGCAGATATCAGAATCACGCTTCCGCTGGGCCAATGGCTTGGACGTTGCCGTTCCCAGTGTTGAAGATAATCCTGACTTTGAGATTCTCTACTGGGTTGGCTGCGCTGCCAGTTATGATCCGCGTGCCCAGCTAACGGCACGGGCATTGGTTAAAGTCTTGCATAAGGCAGGCGTTAACTTTGCTGTACTGGGCGAAACGGAAAACTGTACAGGGGACAGTGCCCGACGAATCGGCAACGAATTCTTATATCAAGAGATGGCGATGACAAACGTGGAAACGCTAAATGAAATCAACCCGCCACGTATCGTCGTGACCTGCCCGCATTGTTTCCAGAATCTTGGCAAGGAATACCACCCGTTCGGTGGCAATTATAAAGTCATCCATCATACCGAACTAATTGATGAACTCATCCAGGCAGGCAAAATACCCCTGGAAGCCCATCCCGACAAGATGCCCAATGTGACCTTTCATGATCCCTGTTATCTGGGACGGCACAACAATGTCGTGGACGCACCACGCAACATATTAGAGCAACTCAAGAGCGAGATCATGGAAATGCCGCGCAGCAAGAAGAATTCGTTCTGCTGTGGTGCGGGTGGTGCACAGTTCTGGAAAGAGGAAGAAGAAGGCGACAAAGCCATCAATATCGAGCGATTTGAGGAAGCCAAAGCCACAGGCGCGGATGTGATCGCCGTTGGCTGCCCCTTTTGTATGCAGATGTTCGATAACGCTAGTTCACAGATCACAAACGGACCAGAAGTTAGGGATGTAGCAGAATTGATCGCAGATCGAATGCTGTAACAAGTTGCTCGCCCAATACTCATCACAGTTTCACATGAATTTGGTACGGTGCTGCCAAGCGCATTGTTAGAACAGGAGATGGACTGTGAAATTGCGAATCGTATTTATCTTGTTGAGCCTGATGTTGTTGTCTGTGCCCGCTTTGGCACAGGACACCATGCTGGATGTCGAGGCGGTTGATGTAGATATCATGAGTGATGGTCTAGCCTATGAGTCGTTTGTCGCTGCACCTGCTGAAGAAGGGCCCTATCCTGGGATCATTTTGATCCACTCGTTCAACGGATTGGAACAGGGCTACCGGGATATGACAGAAGCATTTGCAGCCGAGGGTTTTGTGGTACTGGCTGTTGGTTGGCAGACTTTCGAGCGTAGCCCCAGCGATGATACAGTCATGCAGTTAGTCGCAGATGGGATCGATTATCTTGAAACTCGTGACGATGTTGACCCTGAACGCATCGGCCTCACGGGTTTTTGTGCGGGTGGGCGCTATACAATGCTGTTTCTGCCCCAGATGGAACAATTCGGAGCCGGCGTTGCATGGTATGGTTTCCCATTTAATGGCAATCCTTCTGCAGCCGACCTGATCGATAATTTGGATGTACCCATGCTCGTCATCCATTCAACCGCTGATATTCCGAGCCCAATTGCCACCATCTACGAATATCTAACCCTACTGGATGAAGCTGGGAAAAGCTTTGAACTCAAGGTCTACGCAGATGAGCCACACGGATTCATGCTGCAAGATGGTGAACTACGTACCGATGAAGTCGCCGGTGATGCCTACAACCAAATGGTCGATTACTTCCATCGTAAACTGGGTTAACGAACCCATCGAGGTGATGGGGCTTTTTGTGCGAACTTTGCTCTAACCATAACTCAAGCGCGTAGTCTGCGGTATTCCAGTAGAATAGAATTACAAGAATCAGAATAGGCAGATTATGCATCGAATCATCTTACTCCTATCGCTTTTGACTGCGTGCAGTTCCAGCTCAACACCCCAGGTCGTTCCAACAGAGTTTGTGCTGCCCACTGAAACAACTGCAAAGATACCCGAACCAACCAGCACACCCTCTGAGATCTCGCCCAGCGCCACATTACAGCCAACCGAAGCCCCATCAGAAACACTGCCACCTTCAACTGAGACTGAGGTTCCAACGACAACCTTACCAACCCATGCTCCTATACCCCTCATCAATATTCCCGCTGCAACTAATCCTCCTGCCTTTTCCATCCAATCTGCGGATATTGTCATCCCCCTGGCAAGTTTCCAGGATGAACTCAATCGTCGCCTCAATCCTGTCCCAGACATTGAGACAGCAGTTGTCACATTTGTAACAGGTGACAACCAGGGTATGGTCATTCGGATGACAGCTTCAGGTGGGACAGCATTGGTCACTGGCGATATTACGATTGATTTTCAACTCTCGGATGGTCTGGTCGCCATCATTATCTCATCAATTTCCATTGGTTCAGGTGATCCGCCGGAAGTTTTCCGCAATCTGGTGATGGATACCTTGTCCACGGAGGTCGTCAATGCCTTCGATGCACTCATCCAACAGCAACTCGGCAGTCAGCATGATCTAGTTGACCTGACATTCACCGAAAATACCATCGAAATGACCCTATTTGTTCCAGAGGGCTAACTATGTGACGCTCTGCTACGATTGAAGTCAAACTTTCAGTTCGCTGCAGCTTCTGAAGTACGCATGAGTTCACCACTGCTACGTTCACCTTCAAGGGCGCGTCCCGCCCGCGTCGCACGGCTGTGACAGCCTTTGTACGATGCGGACATGATCGCATAAAACACCGTGCGACACAACGCCTAACCGTTACTGTTGAAATCGAACCAAAGGTTCGCTGCGGCTTGCGGCGGGCTCAAGCCTGTTTCTGTCAGCACACTGGAAGGCTCGGCGGCGATGCGGTATGGGGAAGATATGCAGCCTGTCATCGCTGGGACGATGGCGCGAATCGCCATGTCGAAAAATATGCGTCCAATGGGGCCGCCTCGCAGCCCACAAGCCTATGACGGCAGCCACATAAACGCCATACCCATCCGTATGCTCAGCAAACAGATTGAAGCCCGAGCGCCCCTGACCAATAAGCAAGTGCAAGACCTTCGTAACCGTATAGTAAGGAAACCGTCCGTTGTGTGGTGAGGCAACTTATCTGCCGACAATAGCAGGCGGCGACCCTTGTGTTATGCCATCCCGTTCGGGTGAAATGCCAGAAAACTTAGAAAAAAACCGCCGCTTGTGCGAAGTCGCCCGTAAGATCATTATGGAAGCCGAGCTAGAACGAGTCTGCCGTCGTCTCAACTGTGAGGATCAAGCGGATACCCCACGCAATCCCGGCGGCAAGGATGTAGATCGTCCAATCGCACCTAGCCAATTTTCAGGTCGCCCAGACAATCCAAACATGAGCAATTTACCAGGGCGAGATACATTGGGAGGCACCCCCTCACCAGAAGTTCAGCCACCGCCCCAGGATCCAGCCGGCCGCAATCTCCCATCTATTCTCCCAACACCACAACCATCCGATCGTAACAACACAATCTTGCCAACCAGAAGAGGATAGACTTTTCAAAAACTCACAATTCTCGGTTACAATGGGCAGGGTTAAGGTATCAGAGGAGAGTTTGAATGGCACAAGCATACGATGTCGTGGTATTAGGTGCAGGCCCCGGCGGTTATGTGGCCGCGATTCGCGCCAGCCAGTTAGGGCTGAAGACGGCGATTGTTGAAAAGAAATATTGGGGTGGTGTCTGCTTGAATGTAGGCTGCATCCCCTCCAAAGCCCTGCTACGAAACGCTGAACTGGCCCATATTTTCCACAACGAAGCTTCAACTTTTGGCATTAAGATCAATGGCACAGTTGAATTTGATTATACGGAAGCACACAAACGCAGCCGCCAGATTGCCAATCGCCATGTCAAGGGCGTGCAATTTTTGATGAAGAAGAACAAAATCGACACCTACGAAGGTTGGGCAAATTTCATCAATGCCGACACGATGACGGTTGATCTGAACAAGGGCGAAACCAAAACGCTAACCTTCAAGAACTGCATCATCGCTGTTGGTGCAACTACCCATTTGATTCCGGGCACCTCCCTAAGTGAACGAGTCGTCACCTATGAGGAGCAAATTCTCGAAGACAACCTGCCAGAGAGTATCATCATCGCGGGTGCCGGTGCAATTGGGATCGAGTTTGCTTACATTCTCCAAAATTATGGCGTGGATGTCACGATTGTGGAATTCTTGGATCGCATCCTGCCGCTGGAGGATGAAGAGATATCCAAAGAACTACTCAAAGTCTACAAGAAGATGGGCGTCAATATCCTTACCAGCACCCGTGTTGATGGCATTGATGACAGTGACGACAAAGTCAAAGTCACCGTGACTGGGCCAGACGGCAATCAGCAAGTGCTAAAAGCTGATAAGGTCATGCAGGCAATTGGCTTCAAACCGCGTGTGGAAGGTTATGGACTGAAAAACACGGGCGTCAAACTGACCGAACGCAACGCGATTGAAATCAACGGTTTCATGCAGACCAGTGTCCCCCATATTTACGCCATCGGCGATGTCACCGCCAAGCTAATGCTGGCGCATGTTGCCGAAACAATGGGGATTAATGCTGCCGAACACATCGCTGGGCAATCCCCCCACGAACTCAACTTCGTGATGATGCCGCGGGCGACCTACTGCCAGCCTCAGGTTGCCAGCTTCGGCTATACTGAAAAACAAGCCCGTGAATTGGGTTATGATATCAACGTTGCTAAGTTCCCCTTCCAGGCCAACGCTAAAGCCAGTGGCTTAGGGGATAACACAGGCTTTGTCAAGCTCGTTAGCGACAAGCAATATGGTGAAATATTGGGCGCACATCTGATTGGCCCAGAAGTCACCGAACTACTGCCAGAATTAACGCTGGCGCAATCCGCAGAACTAACACCGGAGGAAGTCGCCCGCAACGTTCATGCACACCCCACACTGAGCGAAGCACTCAAAGAAGCGGCACATGGTCTCGAAGGCCACATGATTAACTTCTAATCCAGTGACGGCTCACCCCGCTAAAGGCGAACCTTCAGTTCGGGTGTCCCCGCACCAATTTTCTATGGGGATATGAAGCAACTGTTCCATATCCCTTGACCAAGCCTTCACAATCTTCGTTATAACGCTATAATGCCCGAAGTCATTCCATTGAGGGTCTTGCCTATGGCAGAAAATACACGCTGGACAAGTTTCGATTTGGTCTTTTTCGATTGCGATAGCACCCTTTCCACGGTAGAAGGCATTGACGAACTGGCCAAACTTAAAGGCAAAGAACAGCGCGTTGGCCTGCTCACACAAAAAGCGATGGACGGCGACCTTGACCTGGAAGAAGTCTATGGTAAGCGCCTACGTGCCATCCGCCCCACTCGCGGACAACTCAAAGCCATTGAAGAACGTTATTGGGAAACCATCGTTACCGATGTGCCGGAAGTGTTGTCGGCCCTGCGTTTCCTGGGAAAAGAGGTATTTGTCATCAGTGGTGGATTGGCGGAACCAGTGCGCGGATTTGCCCGACGGTTGGGTGTAGACGCCAATAACATCCGCGCTGTTGAGCTGGAGTACAACGAACTCTCTGGCGAATGGTGGCGCTATCATGAACCCCGCACCCAACAGGGACAGACCTACCTAGACTACGATGAGGGGCCACTGACTATCACCAGCGGTAAGCCAAAGATCATCAACGAACTGGCGGGTGGTAGGCCCGGACGGCGTATGATGATTGGGGACGGCTCATCAGATTTAGCAACTCGCAGCGTGGTTGATTTGTTCGTCGGCTTTGGTGGTGTGGTTACGCGCGAGAAAGTCCGCGCCCAGGCGGAAACCTTCATCCATAGCAAGAGCATCTCCCCGGTACTGCCATTGGCGGCTGGCCCAGCAGGCTATGAACAAGCACTTGATACCGAACATCAAGCGATCTTTGACAAAGGCTTGCAGCTTTTCACACAGGAGCAACTGACCTTCCTAAACCAAGAGATGCAGGCAACATTCACAAAGGCATTTGAACCCTATGCAATTTGAAGCCATCATCTTTGATATGGATGGGCTGCTGGTCGATTCAGAAATCGTCTGGTACGAAGCCGAGGTTGATTTCGTCTCTGCCCGCAACGCCGTCTATACTGAAGATATCCGTAAATACATCATCGGCAAGCGCCTAGACGAGTTCATGGTCACGCTGAAGGATCATTATCAGTTTGAGGAATCATTGGATGTCCTGGTGGACGATCTGATCGCACGTATGATGCAGATCATCCCTGACAAAGTGAAACCACAACCGGGTGCAAGAGAAATCATTGACTATGTGCAAGCAGTGGGCATTCCCCACGCCATCGCCTCCAGTTCGCCCATATCCGTCATTAACGCCACACTGGAATCTCAAGGTTGGCGTTCACTGTTTGATGTCCGTTGTACGGCTGATGACGAAGCCAAAGGCAAGCCTGCCCCGGATGTTTATTTGACCGCCGCCAGGCGGCTCAGCATTGATCCAAAACAATGCTTAGCATTGGAAGATAGTCCCAACGGTTCACGGGCAGCCATCGCCGCGGGGATGACGTGCTTCGCTGTACCGGATACGTCACATAGTTCACCAACAATGTTCCAGAACATTACACCCCATGTATTTGAAGACTTGCACGCGGTCTTGGCCACTCTCAAATCAGGATAATCACGTTGAAAATCCTAATTGCAACGGACCTAACCGAAGACAGCATGGCAATCCTTCATCAAGCGGAAGATATGACCATTAAGGTCGTGCCACCAACCGTACAGGTTGTTCGCGAAGAACTGAAAGACTCACATGCTATTATCGTTCGCAATGATATCATCATTGATGGGGAGCTCATTTCTCATGCGCCGCTGCTCAAAGTCATCGGACATCCATCCGCAGGGTTAAGTGGTGTAGAAGTCGAATTGGCAACAGAGCGTGGCATCATCGTTATGAACGCGCCAGGGGTCAGTGCATTGGCAGTAGGCGAGCACACCATGACTCTGCTGCTTGCTTTGTGTCGGCGGGTGGTTAATGCTCATAATCGGATGCGTGAAGGCTATTGGCTGATGGATCGCCCTCGGCAGGCGGGCACACAAATCAGTGGCAAAATATTGGGATTGGTCGGCATGGGACGGGTAGGTCAAATTGTGGCGCAACGAGCACTCTCGTTTGGCATGACTGTATTGGCGTATGATCCCTATTTGAGCGAGGATCATGTGCGCGATAAACGCATTTCGTTGATTGGCCTGAAGGAGCTACTGGGACGAAGCGATATTGTAAGCCTTCATGTTCCAGCGACAACTGAGACTCTCAATATCATCAATGCTGAACGCATCCAACAGATGAAACCAGGAGTACGCCTCATCAACACTTCACACGGCGGCGCAATGGACGAACAGGCTGTTGCCGATGCGCTGAAGTCCGGTCATTTAGCCGGTGTGGCGGTAGATGTTTATCGAGAAGAGCCACCGGCCAACAGTCCACTGATTGGTCTAGATCGCGTCCTGCATACTCCTCATATTGGCGACAACACCATTGAAGCAGCAGCGGATTTATCCATCCAGATTGTGGAACAGGTATTGGATGCTTTACGCCAGGTAGACTATCGTAACGCGGTCAACATGCCTTTCCTGCCCAATATGGATTTCGAGACCATCCGCCCTTACTTGAATTTAATGGAAAAAATGGGAACGCTGCTGCACATTTTATCGCGTCATCCGGTCAGGCGCGTGTCAGTTGAATATCGTGGCGAGGCAATCAGCGAACTAGTCAAACCCTTGACGGTCGCTCTGCTTAAAGGTTTGCTTTCCCCGATACTGGGTGATACCATCAGTTACATTAATGCGCCACTGCTGACCAGCGAACGCGGCATCCAGGTGACACAAGTGAAAGGACTGCATATCAGTGACTACTCGACCCAGGTTGCCTGTCAGGTGACACTCGAAGATGGTGAAGACATCATCATCGCGGGGACCCTGCTGGATCATAAAGACCCGCATATCATGCAGATCAACGAGTATGCGATGAACTTCGTTCCCCAGGGACATATGCTGCTGATGGGCAGTTATGATCGCCCCGGTGTCATTGGCAGCGTCGGCACATTGATGGCGAATAATGGCATCAATATTGCCAGTTGGCACACGGGTCGTGCCGAACCGGGTGGACAAACCTTGACCGTCCTCACACTCGATTCATCCATTCCAGATGATGTGATGGAAGCCTTAGAGCAACTCGAATTCGTTCGGCATATTCATCAAGTCCAATTGTAAACAGACTTAAACACAAATTCACTTGCCAGTCTAGTCAATTTAGGTAACACTCATAGTATAAGGATTAAAGGGGGCGATCATGCGATATGCTCTAACAGTCGGTGCTTTTCTCATTTTGCTGCTAGCCGCTTGTGGTGGCGATAGCGAGCCAACCAGCCCGTCGGCAGAGGAATCAGCAACACCGGGTGAAAGCGAGGCCAATTTCGAAGAACTTGCCCAAAATGTACTGGGGGGTGGCGATCAGGAAGAGATTGCCTTGAGACCGACCAATACACCGCCGGAACCTGATGAACTTCCGATTATGCCTCCAGGTACGTTGGTCGTCTCGATGACAGAAGACCCTGAATATCAAGGTGAGATCTTTGACCTGATCGCGTTCCGGCAGACAGGCGGCCCAAATGAAATGGATTATTCATTTGAAATTACGGGCGATGGTCGCATTATGACCAACAATGACACTGAAGGCCAACTCAGTGAATTCGATGTTAACCAACTCAACGATGCGATCAATGAAATCAACTTCTTTGGTTTGCAGGGGAATATGCTTGGCCCTGCCCCCAGCAGCCAAGTTTATCAGTATCGATTAACGATCATTCAGGCAGATCGGGAACGCTCGATTACCTCGCAAGATAACTTCATGCCCAATGAATACAAGCAATTTATGGGCTTCATTCGCAACGTCGTTGAACAAGCTGAGCTAGAATCCATCATACCAGCAGCTACCCCAACGTCTGGAACTTGAATTACCCCAGCAGAACCAGGGTGTGGCATCCTTTTTACAATTGAATCAAATTGACAGTTAGTTCATCTAGTGTGCCTCTCCTGTCACTAACTTGATTGCTTCGGTATGAACAGGGCTGTTATAACTAGCGACTTCCTTGAGTACGGTCTGCTTGAGTATACTGCTGAACACCTGACCCATCTGGTGAGATTGGGGGCAAAATCGTCGATTTGTTGCCGCCGCCACGCAACTTTTTTCGGCGGCGGCAACGCAGAGAAACCAGCGGGAAATGGCAAAATATCGGCAGTCAAAGCGGCCTCCAAGTCGTCGATACAGCTTGAGTGTCTGTGATTGGGTGAACGTGTGGTCCGGGTTTGAAAGCAGGCACGCCTCCAGTTGAGGGTGTACGTTGTCGCGCAGTAGCACACACAGGGCGGAGAACCGGCGGAAAGCCGGCAGGAAATGGCGGAATATCGGCAGTCAAAACGGTCTCCAAGTGAGTTGGTCGGCAGCAAGTTCATAGAGGTTCAACCTCAGTCTCAGTTTAGTTGAATAAAGTGGATTTGGGAGAACATATGGCAGAACGTGTGTTCTGTTTCGGGGGCATCGTCCCGTTGGTGTTGGTTGCCCAAGCTGTGAAGAACGAGTCATCCTTGGCCTGCTTCAGTGTCATGTCGAAATAGTCGCTGAACGGGGATTTCGATGGGTGGCGGGTGCATGGTTCCAGGCTGACCCAAAACGTTTGGCATGAGGCGGGGTGCGGGGGGTGGTTTGTTGCCGCCGCCGCAGAAGAAAAAACGGTGGCGGCGATAGGGGAAGCAGAGAACCGGCAGGAGAACCCGAGGAAAACGGCAGAAAACGGGGAAAATTGCGGCAAAAACCGCGGAAAGTGGCGGAAGAACCGGGAACCAGCAGGAAAATGGTAAGAAATAGCAGCGAAAATGGGCGGGTGGCTGCTGTGGCACAACAAAAAAATGACTGCAGCAACGCGGAGAAACCGGTGGGAGAACCGGGGAGAAATGGCGAAATATCGGCAGTCAAAATAGCCTCCAAGTCGTTGATACAGCCTGAGTGTCTGTGATTGGGTGCACGTGTGGTCTCAATTTGAGGCAGGCGCGCCTCCGGTTGAGGGTGTACACAGGGCAGGAACACGGCAGGAAACCAAGTAAAAAGGACGAAGAACCGGGAAAATGGGCGGATAACTGGCAGTCAAAATAGCCTCCAAGTCGTTGATACAGCCTGAGTGTCTGTGATTGGGTGCACGTGTGTTCCCAATTTGAAGCAGGCGCGCCTCCGGTTGAGGGTGCATGTTGCTGCACACGCAGGGCGGGAAAGGACGGGAAAAGTGGTAGAAAACCGGCAGCCAAAATAGCCTCCAAGTCGTCGATACAGTCTCAGTTTAGTTGAATAAAGTGGATTTGGGAGAACATATGGCAGAACGTGTGTTCTGTTTCGGGGGCATCGTCCCGTTGGTGTTGGTTGCCCAAGCTGTGAAGAACGAGTCATCCTTGGCCTGCTTCAGTGTCATGTCGAAATAGTCGCTGAACGGGGATTTCGATGGGTGGCGGGTGCATGGTTCCAGGCTGACCCAAAACGTTTGGCATGAGGCGGGGTGCGGGGGGGTGGTTTGTTGCCGCCGCCGCAGAAGAAAAAACGGTGGCGGCGATAGGGGAAGCAGAGAACCGGGCGGGAGAACCGGTAGGAAAATGGGGAGAAAGGGCAGCGAAAATGGGTGCCGAATGGGTAGGTTGTTGCTGCGGCGGCGCAACAAAAAAATGGCCGCAGCAACGTGGAGAAACCGGAGAACTGGCAGAAGAACCAGGGAAAAACGGCGGAAGAACCGGGAAAATGGGCGGATAACTGGCAGTCAAAATAGCCTCCAAGTCGTTGATACAGCCTGAGTGTCTGTGATTGGGTGCACGTGTGGTCTCAAT
Organism: Phototrophicaceae bacterium; assembly: GCA_965223785.1. Lineage (GTDB taxonomy): Bacteria > Chloroflexota > Anaerolineae > Aggregatilineales > Phototrophicaceae > CBDCXN01. The sequence goes on from OZ245017.1 coordinate 5,765,028, forward strand.
TTGAGGCAGGCGCGCCTCCGGTTGAGGGTGTACACAGGGCAGGAACACGGCAGGAAACCAAGTAAAAAGGACGAAGAACCGGGAAAATGGGCGGATAACTGGCAGTCAAAATAGCCTCCAAGTCGTTGATACAGCCTGAGTGTCTGTGATTGGGTGCACGTGTGTTCCCAATTTGAAGCAGGCGCGCCTCCGGTTGAGGGTGTACACAGGGCAGGAACACGGCAGGAAACCAAGTAAAAAGGACGAAGAACCGGGAAAATGGGCGGATAACTGGCAGTCAAAATAGCCTCCAAGTCGTTGATACAGCCTGAGTGTCTGTGATTGGATGAACGTGTGTTCCCAATTTGAAGCAGGCGCGCCTCCGGTTGAGGGTGTACACAGGGCAGGAACACGACAAGAACCGGCGGAAAAACGACGAGAAATGGCGAAATATCGGCAGTCAAAATAGTCTCCAAGTCGTTGATACAGTCTCAGTTTAGTTGGAAACGTGTGATTTGGGAGAACATACGGCAGAACGTGTGTTCTGTATTACCGTACCATACGGTAAACCGACGCTTGCCTGACGCTTACTCTACGACTACTTGATGTACCAGTTCTATTCTATACAATGTGGATAATGATATTATTTTATTTAGGAGTAAGTTATGGTTCAACACCTTTATGCTCGCTCTTTTATGTTGATGATCCTGGGGAGCCTGTTGTCATTTGGCTGGGTGATGGCTCAGGAGGAGCCACCCGACGAACCCGATGACGTCGAGGCGGTGGTCCCCGTCTTTGACTTGACGGACTCGGATGCCAGCGAACCCGCCGAACCACAGGAAGCCGTCCCTGTCATTCCCATCCCGGTCCTGCCGACACCCCACCCAACAATGACACCGATCCCTCCCTCTGAATTATCCTCCGAGTTATTCCTTGACGCGGTGTTGGCTTCCTCGACTGGTGCGGATGTGACCGTTGATAATGTCACGGATCTCATCCATGAAGTCAACCGGGCAACCCCTTTTACCAAGATCATCCGGCTCGAGCCAGGTACTTATGTTTTGCCATCTGGGCTGACGGTTAATCAGCGGCGACTCATCATCGCTGGTAAGGGCCGGGGCAATCCACTGACTTCAACCCCAGACCCGGCAACGATGGCGATCATTGAACGGGATCCGGCGGGCAGCTCGCTGCAATTGTTCCGGGTGATGGCTCGAGGTGATCTCACGCTGTTTAACCTGGTCTTGCGTCATGGGGGTGGTTCCCAGATGGGCAGTGGCGGCGCTCTGGTCATCCAGAGCACTGCGGCTTCTCGAGGCAAGGCAAGATTAGTCCAAACACGCGTTACGAATAGCTTGGTGTGGGGCAATGGGGGTGGTATATACAATGAAGGAGGTGATTTAAGCGTCGAAAACAGCCTTTTTGTCCATAATGAGGCTGGACGGGGTGGCGCTATCGCCAATTATCAGGGCAGCGTGAGGGTGACCTGCACTAGCTTTGAAAACAACCGTGTGGGAGACATCGGCGGGGCGGTGCATAATGGGGTCAACAGCAGCAACTTCACCATCACCAAGAGCAACTTCAGCAACAATGTGACGCAGATCTGGTGGGAGCCGCCCAAGGGGGGTGCAGCGTATAACCATGACAGCAATGCGGTGGGCGCTCTCCAGGCTCGTGGTAACTGGTGGGGTGCCCCTTCAGGACCGCCCAGGTCTGGGCGGGTGAATTCGGTCTACCGGGTGGATTATGCCAACTTTCGGACAACTGCGGTGGATATTGGGCGGTGTCCCATTCCAACTGACATCTTCCCCTTGATCGCCCATGCCGGCGAAGACCAGACCGTGATTGATGCTAACTATGATGGTCAGGAGACCGTTCATCTCGATGGAAACAGTAGCATTGGCGAAATCCTGACTTTTTCATGGGATATCCCTACTGTCGGTACGTTTAACGGACCATCAATCTTGGTTGACTTGCCGATTGGAGAATATACTATCACATTAACTACAACTGGAATGTCTGGGGTAGATACAGATATGGTTGTAGTAGTAGTTGAAGAGGGACCATGGTCTCTTGATGGTATAGTGAAGATAAGATTGGATGATTCAATACCAGAGGTGCAAACCGACATAGAGTGTGATCGTCAGAGAAATGATAACGACACGAGAGTGCCTTGTTCCATCTTAGCGTTCAACGAGTATAGAATACGCTTAAATGATGCAATGACGTGGAAGCAGTTTATGTCTCTTGTTCTTATATCTGAGGGACGTGATTTACTACTTGGAAGTCGAAGTGAGGATACTGTTACTTTTGGTATACCAAATGGTGTTTGTTGGCGACGTACTGGTGAAACCTGGGAAAATGGAGCTAGCGAGTGTAATGTACCTACTAGTCTAACCGCACCAGGAGTACAAAATGACTTCGTATATGCTGCCTGGGAATGGCTATTCAATGAATGTGCCAGACACACAGGCTACAATGTCAATTATGAGAAAAACGGTGTGAGATATGCCGGAGAATGTAATCGGGCGGGTTTCGTCGCATTTCTTAGTCAAGTACAAACACTGTTCCAAGACACAACATTTGATAAGGATGTGACATTGTATGAGCCTGTAGTTGAAACCGAATTTGCAAAGTGGGGTTGGCATGATGGTATACAGAATCGTTACCGTTATGGAATATGTCCTTGTACCTGGGGTAATGTTCAATACGAAACAATAGAAATAGCGAGAGCTAACTTTGCACCCACATTGTACGATGGCAATCCAGACAATGGTGAAATCAGTATTGATAATTTAGTTGCGAGGAGAAATGACGGAAGACCGTACAATGGTGGATGGTCATTCTCGTATTTTGATCGCGGAAGTGGTGGTGATCCTAGATATCGGTACTTCAAAGTTTATTAGCCAAGAAATGAACAGGAAATCTCACATGCAACGTATACGTATTGCACTTCTTGTCCTATTAAGTATCTTTATCGTCCTTTTTTCTTCATCTATATACAGTCAGGAAGGTGATCAGATTGACTATCCAATGATCGTGTATCTATCGAATTTTGCGGCTGGGAGCTATCAAGTTTTTGCCGTGAACCCGGATGGAACAGAATTCAGTCAGTTGACGAATACGCTTACTGACTTATACACGCGTGATGTATATGGAGTGGACTGTGTTAGACAGAATGATCTGATCGGCTTTAATACAGTTGGTGGTTTATACCAGTTGGATATCAGGACAGGAATCTTGACTGAATTACTTTTCGGCGACAATTATGACGATTTATCTTGGTCACCTGATGGAACGCAAGTTGCGTTTAGTGCGATTAGGTTTCCAAGTCCTAATCATGAGATTTACATTTTGAACACTAAGAACGGGAATATAACTCAGTTAACGAGTAATTCGTATGCAGACTTAGAACCGGCGTGGTCGCCAGATGGGCAAAAAATCGCGTTTGCTTATAGAGATAGAAGCACCTACGGTATCGCAACAATTGGTGTAGATGGTACTAATCAAGTTCGCATAACAGAAATGGCAGAAAAAGAGAATAGTCCATCATGGTCGCCAGATGGGCAAAAAATCGCGTTTGCGTCGGAGCGTGATGATTCGACCAACATATATATCATGCAGGCAGATGGGAGTGGTGTTAATCAAGTCACCACAGGAAGTGATCCGAGCATTAATCCTGCCTGGTCACCCGATGGAACTATGCTTAGTTTCAGCTCCAAACTTGAAACGGACAGTTACCAGATTTACGTTATGAATTCAGATGGCTCCAATATCCGTCGCGTCACAAATAATGTGGACACGAATATTAATAAGTGCTGGCTATTCAAAGGTCCCATAACGCCGACAGCGAACGCCGGGTCTGACCGGACTATTACCGACAGTGACGACAACGGCAGTGAGCGTGTCATGCTGGATGGCTCTGGTAGCAGCGACAGTGATGGCAGCATCGAAAGCTACTCGTGGCAGGAGGAAGGGGAAGAGATTGCGAGGGGTGTCAATCCGACGGTGGATCTGGCGATAGGAACCCATACGATTACGTTGGTGGTGACGGATGATGATGGGGCAACGGCGCGAGACGAGGTGGTTATCGAGGTGGTTCGTCCATCACAGTCTCCATCCGCTCCCGCAGTGACGCCAGAGATCACGGCTGAGGTGACACCTGACGCGGGGTCTGCGCCATCCGTCACTGGGTTCGTGTTGGTGGATGCAGATGCGGATGCGGACCTCCGGCCACTTGAGGATGGGGATACGATCACTGAGGGGACGATCACTATTCGGGTGGAGACCGCCCCGCCTATCGTGGGGAGTGTGGTGTTTGGTTTAGATGATGAGCCGCGCTTTAAGGTGGAGAATGAGGATGCTTACGCGCTGAAGGGCGATGACAACGGGGATTATCATGCTTGGCTGGCTGAACCGGGGACATATACGTTGACAGCCACGCCTTACACTGAGGCAGATGGGCAAGGTGAGGCGGGGACACCGCTGACGATTAGGTTTACAGTTGAAGCGCCGGGGTCGTAGCTGAACATGATTGTGCGCCAGTTGCCTGCGGGTGGCTGGTGCATGGTTCTCCTGCCAAGGGGTTCCCGATGGTTTCAGGTGTAGATTGTTTGAGCAAAATGTTTCACAATCAATCATCATCCGGTAACGCCTGGATGTTGACATAGTAGTTGACCGCTTCTCCACCATATTCCGGCACTCGGATACTAAACGCCTCGGACATGCCAGGACGCAATGCACCGTCCAACACCGATGTAAATCCTGCAGCAATCACCCGCTGTTTGGCATCAAAAACGGTCACAGTTGCCAGTGGATCAAAGGCTGGATCTTGCCCCGTGTTGGTAACTGAACCAGAAATAAGCAAATGTCCATCCTGGGTTACGGTTGATTGGTCCGTCCAGGTCAAAACTTCCGAACCATAGAGTTGTGTTTGTTCTGGGAGAGGGTTCCATTCTGCATTTCCCAGTGTCAGAACATAGTTTAGCGTGTTCTCTGGTTGACCCTGGCCAAAACGTAGGCTAAAAGGCGCAAATTCGCCGGGGCGGATTCCATAGCCCATAGCCGTATCAAGCGCCTCGGCAACGCCTTCATCCTGCCCAGTTTGTAACTCAACCCGCACAGGCACGTCCGTCACATACTCAATCCCACGATTGGCAACTTCACCCGTCACAAAGTAGACACCTTGCGCAGTCCACCATGTCGAGACGTTCATGATCTCTAGCGACGTGCTGGAAATTGCCGAGAGCACTTGGAGACTGGTGGCTTCAAGGCGAGCATCGGGATTAATCTGAAGTGTGTTGACTCCATGTTCAAGTTGAGGCAGTAATTCGGGCGCTGCCGGCATTATGACATCCACAATCGCCAGCAGCGTATCATCGGCTATAATGAAGGTATTGACCTGCTCCGATTCTCCGCCAATTGCTTCACGCAAACCAGTCAGCCGCCAGCTCCCATCTTCCATCAACTGCCTATCCTGCTCAGTGTAGTGGGGCAAATCGGAACGGAGCTCCTGTTGATACACCTGTATCACATCGCTGAGGATAGGTTTAACATTGAGGTTAACAGCCGCAATACGCAGGAGAGGGGTTGTCTTGCCTGGTGGCGTGAATGCAGCGGAAGCAAGCTGGGCAGTATTCTGGGTGTATACAGCCCAATCAGACGGAATTATGAGAGAAAATGTACCCCCTGGATGGGTATAGGTCTGCGGTGAATGGTCTGATGGAAGAGCAGTCGGCGCAAACACAACCGCTGGATCCTGACAGCTTGCTAGCAACATGACACACAAAGTGATCCAACCGACACGCATAATCACGCTCATTGTATGCTATACTTGGTTCCAGTATAAACGGGGTTTTAGCCAATGTATACTGATAATGAATTGTTGTTTCCCCACTACATTATTCCAAACTTAAAGGAATTGCGTGGGCCAGTGTGGGAAAAACTGGTTGACCGCATCATATCCTTGCCAGAAACACATGAAGAAAAACTGGCATTCATGCTCATGATGGTCAGGCTGAATGGATGTATGGCCTGCGAGACAGATAGCTATCGGGCGATGCGGGGCTGTCTGGCATGTGCATTCCAAACATTACGGCGCTATAAAGGCAAAGACGAGGACCTGCTGACTCTGTTTGAGACCGCCCTAGAGGACATTCGGGCTTTTTCTGGGGAGAATCCACAACTTAGCATGGTTGATAATTGACACCCCTTTGAGCCTATGCTATTCTTGAGTGCGTTTGGATTATAATAGGATTAAGAAAGTTGAGAGGGTTTTAGACTATATCTAACTCTGAATATCGCATCAATCAGGAAATACGTGCGCGGGAAGTCCGCCTGATTGTAGAAGAGGAGGTTGGCAAATCAAAGAATATTGGTGTTGTCCCTCTTTCGGAAGCGTTACAAATCGCTGATGACTACAACCTTGATCTGGTCGAAGTCGCACCAGGAGCAAACCCACCGGTTTGCCGTGTGATGAATTTTGGCAAATTCCAATACGAGAAACAACGGCGCGAACGGAAAGCGCGTAAGCAGCAGAAAAATGTAGAAATCAAAGAAATCCAGCTTGGCCCGAAGATAGGTGACCATCACTTGGGTTTCAAGGTACGCAGTGCCCGTCGTTGGATTGAAGACGGGATGAAGGTGCGGGTGCGGGTCAAATTTAAAGGCCGTGAAATCATCCATCCAGAGATTGGCCGAAATCGGCTCAAGGCCATCGCCGACGAACTGGAAGATGTAGCTGTCGTCGAGCAGATGCCCAATCTGGAAGGTCGGACCATGCTGATGATCCTGGCACCGATACCGGACAAAAAGTAAGCGTTTACTGGAGTAACAATCTGTGGCAAAGCAAAAAGCTAAGAAATTCAAACTCAAGACACACAAAGCAACGGCTAAGCGTTTCCGTGTGACAGGCAGCGGTAAAGTGATGCGGACGAAAGGCGGCAAGAGCCATCTGCGTCGTCGGTCATCAAAACGGACAAAACGACAGTTTGATAAAAGCCTGGAAGTCACCAGTACCGCTGATGCCAAGAAAGTCAAGAAGCTGGCTCCATATTTGGGTAAATACAAACAAAATCCACCAGCCTAGGCGTTCTGAATTTTCGCAACTCAATTTTACCCGGCTTGCTCCGGGTCATTTGTTATATGGAGTAAAAGTCATGCCAAGAGCAAAAACAGGCATCGTCCGCCGCCGCAAACACAATAAGATTCGCAAAATGGTTAAAGGCCAGTGGGGAACCCGTGGTAGATTGTTTCGTCGTTCCAACGAAGCTATGCTGAAAAGTCTGTGGTATTCCTACCGGGACCGCCGCGCTCGGTCGCGTGAAATGCGTCGTTTGTGGATCATCCGCATTAATGCTGCGGCCCGTTTGAATGGCCTAAGCTATAGCCGCTTCATCCATGGTTTGAAGCGGGCAGGGGTCGAATTGGATCGCAAATCGCTGGCGGATATTGCGGTGCGCGATCCTGTAGGATTCGCCCAGGTCGCTGCCATCAGCCAACAGCACCAATAAGTATCCTGCTTAAAGACGAGAATAATCAGGGGTCAATTAATCGATTGTGACGGCTCACTCCGAACCGATGGTTGGCCCTACGCAGAATTTCTATGGACATTACTAGCACCAAAAATGAGCGCGTGCGCTTAGCCAAAAACCTGCAAACGAAAGCTCGTGTCCGACGCCTGGAGCACAAAATTGTATTGGAAGGCACGCGATTAATCCGCGATGCCATTGAGCGCTCGCGCCGTGCTGATTATGTGCTGTATAATCCATCTCAGGTCGATTATGATTTACTGGCGCAATTACAGAACCAATCTGTATTTTCGGTGAGTGAGGATGTCCTACACTACATTAGTGACACACAAAATCCACAGGGAATCCTCGGGGTATTTCCCCTGCCTATCCCTCCTCTTCCCAAATCGCCCAGACATATCACCATCCTGGACGCGGTTCGTGATCCTGGCAATATGGGAACAATCTTGCGCACGGCTGCTGCGGCTGGAGTGGATGTGGTTATTCTGTCGCCGGGATGCACCGATCCCTACAATCCGAAAGTGTTGCGGAGTGGAATGGGTGCTCATTTCCGAATTCCGATTGTCGAAGCCAACTGGGAAGAAATCGAAACCTACTGTGAAGCGCACACCATCTACGCAGCAACAGGTGGCGGAACAACCCATTACACCACCGTCGATTGGATACGCCCCTGGGGTTTGATAATCGGCAGCGAGGCCCAGGGTATCGGCGAGCAAGCGACTAACCTCACCCATGAGTTGATCTATATTCCGATGGCGAACGAAACCGAGTCACTCAATGTGTCGACTGCAGCTGCCGTGATCTTATTCGAGGCGCGTCGGCACAGAGCATAAGCTATTCAAGAGCAATGGCAAGCGCTTCTTCGGCTGTCACCTCGCCCGCCATCAGATCATTGAACGCCTGTTGAAGATTGCGTACCAACGTCCCCCCACTATTCTCTGGCAAAGGAATGATGGCGTTTTCGAGGATCGAATCAACCCTATTGATATCAAGCAAGTCGTCATCAAAGCGTTGTAAGGCAGACTTCTGTGATGGCAGCATCAAAATAGTGTTGGCAAAATCACTTTGACGCCCGGTTTCCATCATCCAGTTTAAAAACCGTGCAGCAACCGCTTGCTGATCGGCATTATTGGTGGTAATCACCCACATCCAACCATCCAATACCCCTGTTGGGTCGCCTGATTGTGTGGGAATACTCCCCAGGAGTAAATCGCTATCATCAGCACGCAAAGCAATATACTGTGTTGAGTCAAGGATCCCTGCGTTGATGTCGCCTCTAATGAGATCGTCGGCATAATCAGCAATCGCTGAATAATCTCGTGCCTCTTCACTAAAAAGTTCAGCACCGTCTGCTGTTTCATAAAATTCAAAAATCTGAAGCATTGCCTCTTCATCGATACTAGGCAATGCAAGATTCAATGGGCGATTAGCGGCATCTACATATTGGGCGTAGAGGACATTACTTAATCCATTGGCCCTTCGGGTGGGAAACGCCCAGCTTTGTCCCCGTTCTAAGACAGCGTCAAATGACCAATCATCATAAGTCTCGTCAGGATGATAGACCAGCGTATTTACATCTAGCATATAGGCCAGGCCATAAATTTCGTTGTTTACCTGGCCAAGCTTGATGGATGAATCATAAAGATCGCCCAGCACAGCCGAGGTGATCAGCCCTTCCATTGGGTAGATTAGTCCTTCCTCGGCAGCGGCAAGCACTTCGGAACGAGGCAGCAAGGTCATATCTGGGAGTGCCCCCGGCGCAACACTATTGGCACTGCGCAAGGTCGCCATGATGCCGCCCACATCCTGATAACGCTTGCGCCTGAACTCAACATCAAACATGCTGTTTTCTGATTGATCAAAGGCCTCAATCTGTTCACCAATTAATGCAGTCACTTCAGGGCGATCTGCTGGGGCCAATGCATCTGGCCACCAGATAGTTAAGGTTGCCAGGTCACTAAAAGAGGCTTCTTGGGTTGGTAATGGGGTTGATTGGACCACCACAGGTAAAGGTGTGGTCGTGACCAGATCTTCTGTAGGTGCAGGTGTCTGATTGTTGTTGGCACTCGCGCCGACACAGGCAGCTACCAAGGCTATCACCATCACATGTACAAACACACGAAACCGCATACACAACTCCAATTACACGCCCTATGTAGAGCCCGATTATACAGGATGTCGCGCTGATGAGCAGCAAGAAACAACGGCATAGAGCCATGGCTGAAGTCTGCTGGCAACGGTCAACGCCTCCCGGATAAAGCGAACACAAGGTTCGGCGAACTGAAAGTTCGGGGGGCTCCATGCCGATTTTCTATGAACAATCAAGCTTTATTCAACCCAGGGATCAAAGTTGTTGACCTGTATCAAGGTGATAGCTGCACCCTGTGGATCAGTAATGACGGAGAACACGCGCTCTGTCTAAATCTCCGGAGTAGAGTTCGTTCCAGGTGAGTGCGTCAGGGGTGTGCCCCGATGTGATTCTTGGGCTACTATTGCATTGTATCGTGACCATGCGACCACTTTCAAAGACGTCCCTTGGCCCTGCAACAACGGTTCCGCCCAGTTCCGTCACTTTAGGGATCAGGGCATCTTCAACCGTGATGTAGCTGTCCAGACCGAGGGCATCCCTTGGGCCTGCACGTCGGGCACCATTGGGCTGAAGCCCACGACATACAGGCCATCTTGAATGTGCTGTGTGGGTTGAATGCAAGCGTTTTTCTTTAAGACTTGACGTAAGTTAGAATTAAGATATTGGGCGCGTGAGTGTGCTTGAGAGCTTTGCGGCGGCGGCAAACAAAAAAGTTTGCTGCAACAGTGGAGAACCGAGAGAACCAGCGGGAAATGGCAACCAATTTGAAAGCAGATGTGCCTCCAGTTGAGGGTGCACGTTGTGGCACAGCAGTACACGTGGGGAGGAAAACGACGAGAACCGGCAGACAAAAGGGTCTCCAAAACAGTTGATTTCACATCAGTTTAAAGGTTCGCTTCAGTTATGGGAGTATGTTATTGGGCTAACGTTATCAGTGTGTTTGCCAGCGTCGCCACACCTGCTGCGATGTCTTCCGGTTTGGTGTATTCTTCGGGGGTGTGGCTGCGCCCATCCTTGCAGGGCACAAAGATCATCCCTATATCACAGACTGTGGCCATCACCATCGCGTCATGTGCTGCCCAACTGACCAACTCACGAGCGTCTACAGTAGCCTGCTGTGCCCCGTTGGAAATCGCATTTCGGATATGTTGGGGTGAGATGGTAGCCGAGACGTGCTCCCATCGAGTCGTTTCCCCTTCGAGGTCATGTTTGGCACAGGCCGCGTTAATCAGTCCTTTGGCAGTGGCTTTCATCTCTACCGCGATTTCGTCGCTTGCCGCCCGGAAATCAATCGAAAACTCGGTTTGGCCTGCCACGACATTGACAACATTGGGATAAGCATTGATATAGCCAACAGTCATATGCCCCTTACCAGCAAACTGTTTTGTTCCCACTTCCCGTACACCTGTGATGATTTCGGCAGTTGCTAACAGTGTATCATGACGATCCGTATATTCGGTTGCCCCCGCATGGTCGGATCGTCCCATTAATTTGACACCCATAAAATTCGGTGACGCAATTGTCGTAATCACACCAATAGGGATTCCGGCGTTTTCCAGCCGTCGCCCCTGCTCAATATGCAGTTCGATATAACTTTCGACCTGCTGTGTTAGGTCATGAGTTGGATCGACTGGATAAGGGAAATCCACAGCAGCTAGCGCATCGAGATAGCGCTCACCATGACGGTCTTGCAAGGCCACGATCTTATCATCAGATAATTGACCAGTGCCTAACTTACTCCCCAGCAAACCTGGGAAACGTGCCCCCTCTTCTTCTATAAAGGATACGACCTCTATTGGTTTGCTGATGATGATGTCATGTTCCAGGATCAGGCGGGTTGCTTCTAAAGCGGAAAGTACACCTAGAGGCCCATCATAGTTGCCACCATGTGGCACACTATCTAGATGCGATCCACTCATAACGCATTGAGCATTGTCATAACCTGGCATCCGTCCGTACAGGCTCCCCCATTGATCAAACCTGACTTCCAGTCCAGCCGCGTTCATCCAATCTGCCACATGATTGACAGCCTGCTGATGTTCCTCACTGAAGGTATAGCGAACAATCCCACCTGATGCCTGTTTTCCGAATTGTGAAAGCGTTTCAATTTCGCCAAGAAGACGATCTAAGTTGACCTCTGCTGGTGTAAACATATCTTATTTACCAACCCATTTCCCTGTTGGAATTTTCTCACCCGCTCGAATTGCAACCCCTAACCGATTTTCAGCAGGAGTCAGGGGGCAACTCCAGCCATCGTTCAAAGCACACAAGGGATTATACGCCTGATTAAAATCAATGCGAAACACACCGTTTGTCTCCGGCTCAAGGTCAAGATAGCGCCCGGCTGGGTAGGTCTCTGTATTGGCATCCACAAATGGCAGGAAAAACCCATGAGGTGTTTCAAAAATAGTCAATCGGGCTTCCTCACCATCAACAGTGAAAGTAAATTCCCCATAGCGGCGATAATTGCGGATTTCGTTGGTGGTGGTCATGACCTGAAGCATATCCTGCACTTCAAACCGTTCTACAGTCGTGGTAAAGCTCAGATCTGGATTGTAGTCATAATAATCCAAACCGTCAAAATCGACCCGCTGGGATTCTGTCAGAGGCGAATTGGGACTGTTCTTAAAGATCGCATCCTTTTCACGGCGGCTGCGCTCAATTTGCTCATGGTTCATGTCAGACTCTTTCAGTACGGCAAGCATTTCCTGTCAGCTACGATCCATATCGCCTACCAAAACAACGCCGTTTAAGAGAAACAATTATTCGTTGAGGCCGAAGGTGATCAAATAGGATTCTGCTTCAACTGCTCAATGCGGTTATAAATACGCGGTAATGCCAACCTGATGCCCAGCGAGGGTAACTGGATATCCCCTTCCAACCCAGCCACAGACTGATAAACGAACTCACCCGACTCTTGCCGAACGTAACTGTCGATTTGGATGGTATCTTGAGCCACCAACAGATACGCAGCCAGAGTGTCAATCGCTGTGTATTCTGTCAACTTTTCACTGTAATCAATCAACGCTGTTGAGGGCGAGAGCACTTCAACCAGCAGTGCTGGGTTGGCAATGGTATCGACCCGGTTGTTCACATACCCTGGCTCACCACAGAACACCACCACATCTGGATAACGATAAGCGGCTTTGGCTGCTATATGAACCCGTGCATCGGCGGACAACACAAAACAATCACTATCTTCCAAAAGGTTTGATAGGTGCGTGCTAACTCCAACCGTGATTGCATTATGGCGGATGCTCCCCCCCGTCATCGCATAGACAAAACCATCACGATACTCGTATTTCTCAAGCTGTTCATCAGCAAACGCCAGATACTCTACTTCAGACATCCCATCAGAGGATGGTTGAGCCGCATACATTCTAACAACCTCCTGTCAAGCTCAGCTGATTCTACTCCAGCACCACCGACAGTGCCAACTCAGAAGCTGTTGAGTTTGTAGATTCCCCAATAGACTTCGGCCAGGGCCCGTCCCCCTCGCATCCACTGCCAATCTTGCTGCCCATTCTAAAGATTGAACAATTGTTTATCCAGGAGCCTATTTTTGCTGCAAACTCTTTTGCCCCGAAGCTCAGCTCTCCTCGCCGCCCGTCATCCCAGGTATAATCCCTAATTTCTGGGGGTATAAGTAGGAATAGCTTCATAATACAGTGAAGATGCTCAAAATTAAGTGACAAGGAGTCCAAATGGTCAAGAAACTTTCTATTTTCGTTCTTTTACTTATGCTGCTCCTCAGCAACGGTATCCATGCTCAGACCGACATCCCCGTATTCTGTGGGACACTATCGGAAGCCGACTGTGACATTCTGAAGCAGTCCCACGCCGTTATGCAGACCGTCGAATCGTTTGCCCTCGATTTTAAGCTGGATTACGATATCAGCAGCACATTACTACCAGAGACGATCGCCTTCACAATGGATGGTGACGCTCAACTTGATCTGCCCTTCTCTGCATTGACATCGCTGCAAACACCACTAGATCGTGATGGCACTGCTGAGACGTTCCTATTTACCATGGATACATGGATTGAAGCCATCAGCAAAATGAGCGGCGAGATACACATTGCTTTATCTATGCCAGAAGAGATGGGGGTGGGCATGTCTGATGTTGCCCTTGATCTGCTTATGGTGGATGGTATTGTTTATGTTGATACATCAATGGGCCTAAGTGCCCCAAACTGGGTAGGCTTTGACCTGGCAGGCTTTTATGCAACCTTTGCTGGGGAAATCCTCTCGCAAATGGACAATATGGATCTTGATGCGATGATGAGTACAGATTTGTTCGATCATTTCTATGAGCCTGAGTTCCAGAATCGTTTCCGCACCGTAACACGCCTGGCTGACACTCAGGTTGGTGATCAGCCTGTTGCGGTGTTTGCCTATACCTATAATTTAGCCGCGATTTACTCTGATGAGCCGTTTCGTTCTGAGGTTGCCGCCTACTTGGAAACGCTCTATGATCAACAAGATCTGGGGATGGACGGCGAACAACTGGCAAAGGCCGTTCTCGCCATATACGACAATATCAACTTTGAATATGGGCAATGGATTGGCCTGAGCGATGGCTATATGCATCGGATGGATATGGAGATGAGCATGAATCTAGATCTCGACTCGCTGGGCGCGCTTGCTGGCGATATGCCAATGGATCAGTCGCTGGGAGCAATGGAAATGGATTTCGACGGTATTGTCAAGATGAGTGAGTTCAACGAACCCGTCGTGGTTGAAGCGCCCGAAGGCGCTCAGATCATTGACTTGTTCGGCAACAGCAGCCTCTAGAATCGAAATGACCCGGCTTGCTGGTTCGAGTCGGGTCATAGTTCTGCGGAGAAGGTGGGATTCGAACCCACGGTAGCCCGAAAGCTACAACGGTTTTCGAGACCGCCCCAATCAACCACTCTGGCACCTCTCCAATGTGACGGCTCATCCGGATAAAGCGAACACAAGGTTCGGGGGTGTCCCCGCGCCAATTTTCTATGGGATCAACATTATAATCGAAAAGCCCAACGTAGAAAATCCCCTATTGAGACCATCTTATGGATCTCGCAAGTTATTGAAAAAATCCTGGAGTAATTGTGCTGCTTCTTCAGCAAACAATCCAACATCAATCTCCACGTTATGATTCAAGCCCGGATGTCGGGTCACATCGACAATACTGCCGCTGCATCCTGCTTTGGGATCAATCGTTGCATATACCAGGCGAGGCAAACGCGCCAGCAACATCGCCCCGGCACACATACAACAGGGTTCCAATGTGCAATAAAGTGTGACACCATCCAAGCGCCAATGCCCAATATGTGCAGCTGCCTGCCGCATAGCAATCATTTCGGCGTGGGCCGTCGGATCATGATCGATTTCACGTCGATTGTGCCCGACACCAATCACTTTGCCATTCCTCACAGCTACTGCACCAACAGGCACATCATCGTGTTTGGGGGCCAACCGCGCTTCGTCCAACGCTAAGCACATCCAATGGGCATCGTTCATGTACTCGTCCTTCGCTTCTTCAGCAATGTGGCGACGTGTCCAGCGTTGGAGATCACGAACACCCTCTCTATTGAACTGAAATCCATTTTAATGACCGATGATGGCGAAACCGGGATTCGGACAACCTCATTTCTATATTTGTCTCGATGAACGTGCCTTGGGTGAGCCGATCAATTGGGTCAACATATCCTTGGCTCCCGAAGCCGACCAAACTATGGGGGGCATTTTGATTCAAACTGTATCCCGATTTTCAAATCTCGCAAGTCATTGATGCTACATTCTGCCTAATATGTGTGATTATCCAGAACCCACACCAAGAGGGCAGTAGCTCCACGAGAGATATAAGCACACCAAACCAGCAGCAAACATCTGTGTTTCTTGGGCGCGGGGTATAGAAATCCTCGCTTTGCTACAGGGTGATGACACCTATGTTGACCTGGCTAGCAATCTTCTTTGCAGATACACTTAGTAAATTGTAATTTAATTCGCTTCTTCATTGACTTTATCGAGTGTGTAATGAGTGATAAGTTTCAGTTAATTCTTGGCGATTGTGCTGAGAAGTTGTGTGAAATCCCAGATAATAGTGTTGATCTCATCTTCACCTCCCCTCCTTATGCGGATCAGAGGAAAAAAACCTATGGAGGTGTTGATCCAAATGAATATGTCGACTGGTTCCTTCCACTATCAGCAGAGTTGTTCAGGGTCTTAAAACCCACCGGAACATTCATATTGAATATAAAAGAGCGGGTCGTGGATGGAGAACGCCACACATATGTCATCGACCTGATTAAAGCGATGCGTGAACAGGGTTGGTTGTGGACTGAAGAGTTTATCTGGCACAAAAAGAATTCCTATCCTGGAAAGTGGCCTAACCGATTTCGTGATGCTTGGGAACGTCTGCTCCAATTCAACAAACAAAGAAAATTCAACATGTATCAGGAAGAGGTGATGGTTCCTATTGGTGATTGGGCAAAAAGTAGACTTAACAACTTGAGTGAGACCGACAAGACCAGGGATAAGAGCAAAGTTCAAAGCGGATTTGGCAAAAACGTCTCAAAATGGGTAGGTCGAGACAAAGTGTATCCCACAAACGTTGTTCATATGGCAACAGAAACAGGTAACAAAAGCCACAGCGCAGTATTTCCTAGACCCTTGCCCGAATGGTTCATCAAATTGTTCACACAACCTAGCGACACTGTACTCGATCCTTTTATGGGATCTGGAACTACAGTTTTTGTAGCGGTTGATATGGAGCGTAATGCAATCGGTATTGAGATAGAACCCGATTACTTCGATATGGTACAGCAGAGCTTGTCAACCATACAAAAGAGGCTGTTATGAACAGCCTCGCATTAAGTGATATCTTTTTGTATGTGGAGGAAAATATCTCTGAATTCCACACAAAACGTCTCGAAAAACTGAACGACCTAAACCTAGAGGAAGTTCTATTTCGAAAAAACCCGTATCTGTTTAAGGCCAAAAACATCCTTACAGCAGAGGTTTTGGTCAGAAGCATTGTTGACGCTTACCTTTCGTCGCAGGAAGAAACTATTTTTGGGGACTTCCTGGAAGGAATTGCCATCTTTGTGTGTAGCAAAGTATATGGGGATATAAACCCAAAGAGGGTGGCATTGAAGGAATAGATCTCATTTTTGAGAGGGAAGGCACTGTTTATATCGTTGAGATCAAGTCAGGTCCAAACTGGGGCAATTCAAGCCAGCTTAATAAGATGGTTGATAACTTCAAAGCGGCAATTGCGAGACTGCAAAGCGAATATCCTGACAAGCAGATAATACCTGTCAATGGTTGTTCATATGGTAAAGATGGAAGCCCCTATAAAAAGCGAAAAAAAGATGGTTATGAATATTGGAAATTCTGCGGACAAGATTTTTGGAGCTTTGTTTCAGGTAACGAGCAACTTTATACTGAAATTATCAAGCCTCTCGGGCATCAGGCGAAAATTAGAAACGATGACTTCAATGATGCCTATTCGCGGGTGATCAATCTGTCTACCTTAGACTTTGCCAAAAAATACTGTACCAGCAATGGTGCAATTGATTGGAACTTGATAGTACGTTTGGTATCGGAACGCCACGAGGGATCACCACGATAGCGGTTTTTGCTATCGTGTGATGATCGTTTTGGAACACTGATACTGGCGGCAGCTTTCTCTTTCCATTAACCTAGCCAGCCAGACGAACTGGTTTGATAGATTTTAGAACAAAGATAGCTGTTGGGGTGCGTCATCATCTTCGTTTTGTGTCTCCGTCTCAACCAATTCTTCGAGAGCGTCGCCTTCAAGCGGCTGTCCTTCGTCGTCATGTGGCACAAGATTAATTTGTACACATTCAGGACATTGACACTCTAGGGGATGAGGTTGAAAGGTTTGTTCAGCGGGCTGAAGAATCTCAAGATCAGGCACAAATTCGTCTGGGAGATCGTCAACGTGCAGGGTTGTGGCGAGAGCTAGCTGTCGCAGTTCGTCCTCAGTAAAGCCCACCTGCTGCATGACATCGGTCAACGATGGCAAGGTGATGTTATCGCCTGCCCGCACCACATTCTTGTATTGTTCTCGTAAGCACTGTCGCCATTCATCAGAAAAAACAGACATAATTTACGCTTCCCGTCCATTCAACACATCAAGAATCTCTTCCCCATAGTTTGCCAGACGCCAGGGGCCAATGCCATCAATTTCCTGAAGATCGTCCAAATCAGTTGGCGCTTGCTGCGCCAGATTCCACAGGGTGTGCTTGGCAATTATCACATCCGAACCGACGCCACGCTCGACAGCGCGTTCTTTTCGCCAGGAACGCAGCGCCGAATAACGATCTGCGATTGCCCCATCGGGCGGCATGTGGCGTGGGCGTCTGGGCAGTTTGCCATTGGCTTTACCCATCTTAACGGCTGCCAGCCATTTATCCAGATAGCGATGCACTAAGAACAAGGCCGCCCCCCGCACGGCCTCAAAATCATCGAAATCCTGTGGGGGTTTTCTCGAATGCGTGACCAATGCCTGATTGGTCATTACTTTGAAAGGTGGACGATTCTCACGTCTGGCGACCTCATCTCGTACTTTTACTAGCTCGCGCAGGATTCGCATCTGCCGTCGTGACAACTTGTTAGGACCACCAATCCTCCAGAAGCTATGCGGGTCAAACTCACGCAGCGGTGTGGGGGGCAATAAGGTCATCTCCTCGGAGATTTCCAGTGCTTCCTCTAGCCTGCTCTGCTGCTCAAGCTGCTTATAAAACTCATCACGTAGCCAGGGCAAGAAGTGAGTGTCCATCTGCGCATAACGCAGGCTATCTATTGGCAAAGGGCGCCTTCCCCAATCATCCCGCTGATGGCTCTTATCCAGTTCCACGTTACAGTAATCGGATAAGATGCTGCCTAACCCAACGGATTCCATGCCAAGAAGCCGAGCCGCCATCATTGTGTCGAACAGATTGTTAAACTCGTAACCAAAATCCCGCTTCATAGTCACGACATCATACTCTGCACCATGAAACACTTTCTGAATAGCAGAATCAGCCATCAAATCGGCTAAAGGCAACATATCATCCACCAGAAGCGGATCAACGATGTAGTCCTGGTCATAGGTCGAAAGCTGAATCAAACACACCCGTTCTTGGTAAGCATAAAGACTGTTGGATTCGGTATCAACTGCCAGCAGTGTTTCGTTTTGGCAGTCTGCAACTAACTGACGCAATTCTTTTGTGGTTTTTATGTGGGTTGCTGGGGCAAAATTCATCATAGCCAGTGACGTCTTTTAAAATACAACAACATCATAACAAGCATCCCTGTCATGAAGGTACTGATAATTATAAAAGCATTGGGATCATTCATTAAGGGTAGATTGACGTTCATACCGTAGATGCTGGATATAAGCGTCAGGGGTAGCATGATGACCGAAATAACGGTCAAAATGCGCATCACTTCATTAATACGGTGGCTTGCCAAGGCATCGGCTGTTTCCGCCAGACTAACAATAATCTCGGCATTTTCATCAATGATGTCGCGTGCTTTATATAGGTGGTCGGCAATATCACCAAAATATTCTTCCAGGTCTTGGTGAAGGATGGGATGGTCGGTTCGTTCCAGGCGCTCTAGAACAGGCACTTGCTGACGAATGATGCGACGCAGCGCAATGATGTCACGGCGCACCAGTGCAATTTCCTGAATGACTTGGCGCGTATCCGAGGTAAAGATGATCTCTTCTAATTCACGTATATTGATGTCCACTTTGCGCAAGATCGGCAGGATATAGTCCACCAGTTGGTCGATAATAACATAAAATGTGTGGCTCGCGCCTTTACCCAATACGCGCTCTCGTATGGCCTGGTCTTCTTGGCAGCTGTCAAACAGCGTGGTGAGTGGGCGCAGAGAGCCGTCATGAATGGTCATGACATTGCCACGACTCATGATAATATCAACCTCTCGTGCCCTGGTGAGGCGCTGCTTGGCATCCCACAGTGGGAAATGCAAGACGATGAACAGATAATTTTCGTCTTCATCGAGTTTAGGCCGTTCAATTGGGCTTATCAAATCTTCCAGGTTGAGGGGGTGAATAAAGGGGAAGACATTTCCCAGCGCCGACACATCATCGGGGGTGGGATGGATCACATCCATCCACTTCACACGTCCGTAGGTCACGGTTTTCATCGTCATAGGTGTATTATTATACACGCACTTAGAAAATGAGATGGTTGATTTTAGACACGACCTTGTAAGAAATGAGGGTGTTTTCACTCTGAAAAAAGGTCAAAATTGTCCAGACTTCGTTTTGACAGGCCCATGTGTTTGTGATATATTTCATGAGCTAGCTTGAGCAAGAAGCATTCTTCTGGAGGATGAGATGGCAACAGCCACTAAGAGTAAGAGCGCGATAGTTGAGCGTGCCCCTCAAACAGAAGTCGGGGTAGACGTAGATGTCCCCAGTCGCCGCGAGTTTTTATATTATATCTGGGGTGCATCCGTCGTGATGTTGCTGGGTCAGGTTGGGGCTGGATTAGTCTGGTTTGGCCTCCCCCGTTTTAAGGAAGGTGAATTTGGCGGGGTTTTCCATGTTGGCGGTAATGACATCCCAGAACAAGGCAGTGTGCCTGTTTCAGTACCAGCCGGACGTTATTGGATGTCGAACACCAACGATGGGTTCCTGGCATTGTACGCGGTATGTACACACCTTGGTTGTTTACCGAAATGGAATACTGGGAATGTCCGTTTTGAATGTCCGTGTCATGGTTCCAAATTTGAGAATACAGGCAAGTATATTGAAGGTCCTGCTCCTCGAAGCATGGATCGCTTTGTAACAACGATTACATTCACCAATGGTGATGTGGAAACGACACCAGTTGACGGCGGACCTATCGCTATCAATGGACGAAAGATCGCGGAAGTTGCAATTGATACCGGGACTAGAATTCAAGGTGAGGGTCATTAACTTGAACACGACTAGACTTATTAGGAGTTTGGTATGACTATACTCCCATTTCCATCATTTTTAGATGAAGTTAAGGAAAAAGGACTGCGCAAAGCCGTATTTGAAGGCGTTGACGAAGTTGTAGAACGTGTAACAGCGGGCATGAACATCCAGGATCTCCGCGAAGCGTTACGCGGTGAGGCTCCGAGTCGTCGTCCTAACCCACGCTTGCAACCTCATGCGGATGGTTTCTGGCTGCACATGCGTCCTAGCTACTTCCATAAAGATATGACGGGCATTTACCCGACCTTCCGTTTGGGCTGGCTTTCGACATACTTTGTGTTCTTTGAAACCATCACGGGTCTTTTCTTGATGATCTGGTACACCCCAGCACCAGAAATTGCCTATGGTGACATGCTTACTATCCTCAGCCGTGTGCCGCTGGGTCAGTTGATGCGCGACCTGCATCGTCTGGGTGCAGAAGCGATGGTGTTGATCGTCCTTTTGCATATGATACGAACGTTTATTACGGGTAGTTACAAAAAGCCCAGGCAATTCACCTGGTTTACAGGTGTTGTTTTATTATTTGCAACCTTGTTCCTCAGTTTTAGTGGTTATTTGCTTCCTTGGGATCAGCTTGCGCTCTGGGCAGTGACGATTGGTGCGTCAATGATTGAAGCAACGCCCCCAGAGATTGTTGGTACAAATCTCAACCTACTGGTACGGGGTGGCCCGGAGATGGGCGCCAACGGTCTGTTGCGTTTTTATCTGCTCCATGTTCTGGCAGTACCTGCCGTCCTTTTCGTCTTTACGGGTGTTCATTACTATAAGGTGATTATTCACGGTCATAGCTTGCCCCCACAGAAAGAAAACATCGGTGAAGACACCGCCAAGCGTGTGCCACTAGATAAGCGTGTATATTTCATTCCTGATGCCCTCACCAGCGAAATGATGTGGATTGGTGTGACGACCTTCTGTCTTGTGGTGCTTTCTATCTGGTTCTATCATGCACCATTAGAAAGTCATGCTGATCCGCAGATCACACCATTGGGTACAACGGCTCCCTGGTATTTCCTCTGGATTCAAGGGGCGCTTAAAATGGGTGACAAAGTGCTGTGGGGTGTGATCTTTCCTGGTGTCTACTTGGCGGGCTTGATGGTCATGCCCTACCTAGACACCGCCCCCAGCCGTCGTTATGCGGATCGTCGTTCTATGCTGGCGTTTGGTTTTGCAGTTATAGCGGGCACAGTTGTTCTGAGTTACATGGGTCTGGCTGAATATGGTGTGGAAACCTCGGCTGACCAGGAAGTTATCTTTGAGATGACCCATGAGCCAGCCCACAATAAGATGGGGGTCTTGTTACCCATTCCATTCGACCAGCTTGTGCCCGGTATGTATACCACTCGTGAGTTTGCAGCAGAAGATGGTGAAGGTTCAGCTGCGATTGCAGCACTCAATGAAGAATTGAATGCCCTGATGTTTCAGTATGAGGGTAAAAGTGGCCCGACTGTTGATACATTGGAATCGTTCATTCAGCAGACGTTACGAGACACACATCTGGGTGAAGTAGATGTCCGCTTCCGCAATGTACCATCCGAGGCACCGGAACTGCATGATGCCATAGAGGACTTCGCGCACTTGATGGAAAGTGAAGACGAAGAGCTTTACAACGGTTGGGGTGCGGTCATCATTAGCGACAATCAGGATGATCTAGTCCGCGTTGATGTGTTAGTGATTTGGCAGGAAGTCTTAATGGATGGCGGTAGGGTTGTTCTGGACGAAAACGGTAATGTCCAACCGCTATTCAACGAAGATGGATCGCCGAAGATGCGGATTGCCGAGAGACACTTCTTTATTCATCGTGACTCTGCCTATTTCATGTAATAACAAAGGATTCTCCGAATGCTACATCGGATGCTCATTGACAAAATTGAGAACCGCATCCTGGTCGGCCTGATCATGTTTATCGCCCTCATGGTGCTGGTTGGGTGGGTTGCCATCAATGAAAACGCTCGGATGGCTTCGTTTGAGCGTCAGTATGAGGCTCGTGCCATTGAACACGGCGCGGAGAAATTCGCGGCTCTCTGCGCAAGCTGTCATGGGGTAGATGGGCGTGGTATGCCGGGACGTGCGCCTGGGCTGAATAGCCCGCATCTCTTTGGGTTTGATTTCTTTGAAGACATCACCCGTGAAATGAATACACTGGAAGCTGAGGAAACCGTGCTCAATGAAGAGCTCAAAGCACTGGCGGATGAATTTGCCCAGGGTGTGGATAAAGACCGTGAAGAGGCTATTCTTGAACGCCGGCAAGAAATCAGCGAACGACTCAATGGTGAAGGAGGTATTGTTGCTCGTAAAGCTGAGCTCCTCGAAGAGCGTGATGCGCTTGTTGCAACCTTAGAGCCAGCCATCACAGCCGGGTATCCAGTCGCATTGAAGGATGGTGAATTGACCAACAAATTCAGCCGTCTGACTGAGCTTGGCTGGGGTAGTACGCTGGAAGATTTCATTTTCACCACGCTGATTCATGGCCGCCCGACCAGCGTTGGTTATTGGCCAGAGGCAATGGTTTCCTGGTCAGATCGTGCTGGCGGCTCCTTACGTGATGACCAGATCGAAAACATCACCAGGTATATCATGAACTGGGATAAGGGCGATGATTGGACAATCGAAGATGCCCTGGCTGTTAGCCAGTATGGTATTGTTCCAGGCCTTCCTGGTGTAGATGATAGCGGTGGGCCTTCAGTTGGAACAGATGTAGCTGCGATCCTTGAACAATTAGAAGAACAGAGTATTGTTGGTGATCTAACAAATGGTGAAACCTTATATACCTCTGCTCAATATGCTTGTGCGAGTTGTCATGCGGGCGGTGTTGCTGCCCCTGATACAACTGGCACATGGGATCGGGTCGTCAATGAGCGGCTTGCCCTTGATCAGTTTGCTGGCTATACACCCGAACAGTACGTCATCGAAAGTATTGTCCTTCCTGGCAACTACATTGTTCCGGGGTATGCAGCAGATGCAATGCCAAACAACTTTGGGGAGCGGATGCCCCTCCAAGACCTGGCTGATATTATCGCTTATATCGAATCACAATAAACTCGCAGAATTTTCGCCTTCTAAAGCCCTCGTTCATGTGCGGGGGCTTTGTTATTTTTGTGCAAGACCCATCCAATATACAAGGCTCGTATACTTATGATCATAATCCGAACAAGTGTGTTATTCATTCTCATCTGCGGCGTTACCTTCGGCATTTTGGTCGAACAGGACGATTCTAAGCCGAGACGACTCAGCTGTGGACATGATGAATTGCTGAAAACTCAGGCCGAGCTTGATGTGCTGCTGGATAACTTCGCTGAGCAAATGGAAGGTGATGCCGAAGCAGCGTTGGCGCAACTCTATGAGGTGGGGCAAATCTATCAAGAACTTGCCATTGATTGTGGTTATATCCCGCCTGATATTGGGAACCGTTTTGTGGGGAATGACATGGAATTGGTGATGCGGGCACTGGAAACAGTGAACGGCGATCCTCTCAACGGGCAGTTGCTCTACAATAATATTGAAGTCGCGGGGGATGGCACCGAAACAGGCTGCGTTGGTTGTCATAGTGAGGAAGAAACCGCCCCACTCACCGAGGGCACATGGACACGCTGGGATGAGATTCGCAGCTTGGAACCGGAATTTGCCGATTACACCTTTGAGCAATACATGGTTGAAAGTATTTTATTGCCCTGGAACTATCTTGTGCCTGGTTATAGTGAGGGGATGCCCAACAACTTCGGTAGTCGGCTCGATTTCCAGAATCTAGCGGACATCATCGCCTATCTTGAAGGTCAGGATCAATTCCTGGATTAAGGAATCACCCGTTTTAGAGTAGAATAAAGTGTGACGATCATATCAGGAGAGTTATTCATCATGCGAAAAACCAAAACGATGATTATACTGCTGTTGTGCACTTGTTTGCTGCTTGCCCCGATGGTCGTGCAAGCAGCAGATGACGGCGACACCGCAGCCGAGGTGCAGGAAAGCGCCAGTCCAGAGGGCATTGGCCTCTTGATGCTGTTGATGGGTATTGGTGGTGTGTTTGTGGTTGGTCTGGCCTCCATAAGCCGCAACAACGTTAACTCTGAGGCGAAAAGCAACTAAATTCGCCCACATCTATCGTAGAAATCGTTAGTTTCGAGGAGTATGGGTCTTGGCTCAAGCAACCTGGGAAAAGAGCGCCAACCCTGAACTGGCACGATTGACAAAAACTGATGGTCGCTGGAAGTTTCTAGCTTCCAGCACCGGAGCGCAATTTTTCATCGCGGCGGATGAGGCGGTCAACAATCCAGAATATGTCGGGCAAACGGTGCGGGTTTCCGGCGAGGCGATTGTCTATAACCCGGAAGAGTTCGGCGATCTCGCCCAGGGGCTCCATGACTTGGTAATTAATCCTGGTTTGCCCGTTTATATCGAAAACGAAGTCATGCCTGACCTGCTCCAGCATGAAGCCCAGGCCATCTTCACAGGCACATTACATCCCGATGGTGTCTTTTATAGCACTGCGATCTGCTAGCATCATGGCAACGAACAAAACAGAACGTTTCAAGGTGGATATTGGCTCGACTGTGCTGTTAAAGCGATTTCTACCCATCATCATACTCGTAGCGTGCAGCAGTTTCACCCTCTTCGCGCAAACAACCGATATGCCAGATCGGGGCTACCCAGAGACGCAACCGGATATGGCGCTTGGTGCGGCGATCTTCGCTAATAATTGTACACGCTGTCATGGCATGATGGGTGCTGGTGATGGTGAGCTTGTACTCTCTGGCGAAGTTTCTAATCCAGGTAATTTCACTGATCCAGCGCAAATTACGGGTAGGAGACCTAGCGACTATTTTGACATCATCACCAACGGCAACCTGGAAACATTGATGCCACCCTGGGTTGAATCACTGGCCGAGGATGAACGCTGGGCAGTCGCATTATATACCTACACGCTATCTTACTCTGAACCACACCTAGCTAGTGGCAAAGCAATCTATGAAACCGAGTGTGCACGTTGTCATGGTGAACTTGGTCTGGGCGATGGGCCAGATGTCGCTACCGAATCGATTCGTGATATTGGTAGTTTAGCCGATACAAGCGAGATGGTTTTCCTGAGCGATGACAACATGACGACCATCATTGCCGAGGGTGCAGGGACGGCGATGCCCGCCTATACTGATGTACTCACAGCAGAAGAGATCGCGGCTGTCGTCGCTTATACCCGCACTCTGTCATTACAAGAGCCCGAACCTCGTATAATCTCAACTGATGGGCAGGTGACAGGTATCGTCACCAATGGGACAGCAGATGCTGGCATACCAGGTGATTTGGTTATCGAGCTGCACATGATCGACGCCACTTTGAACCAGACAACCTTCACAACCACCATTGACGCAGATAATCGGTTCACATTCACGGATGTCCCTGTTGATGACACTGCAGCCTACTTCCTTTTGACCCGTTATCAGGATCGCAACTATGCTGGACAGCCGTTTCCATTGACCGAGGCACAGCGTACTATTGAGCAGTCAGTGATTATCTTCGAGCAGACCAGCGATCCAACTGCTATCGAAATCAACAGTGTGATTATGCAGATTATCCCGGTGGGCGATGTTTTGGAAATCAATCAGGAGATGATCTTCAGCAACAATTCAGATCGGCTGTTCGTCTCTGATATCTCGGTTGGCATGGATCGACTGGCATCGCTCGAAATTCCCTTGCCAGTCGGGGCGATTATTGTGCCCACCTCGGCGCAGGAGCGATACGCTTATGATGAGGAAAGCTTCACCCTTTATGATACGCGGGCACTCCTACCAGGAGAAAATCATCAGGTGGCCTTTAGCTATCTGGTACCTTATTCAGGTAACGCCATTATTGAATTTCCGGTTCGCTACCCTGCCGATAGCCCCTTCATCCTCCTCGTCAATCACGATAACATGACCGTCACAGGTGAAGACATCGTGCTAGTTGATCCTGAAGTTGCACCGAATATTGAGGCCATCACCTACGGTGGCAACTTAAACCTGAATTCAGGCGAATCGATTCAGTTTGAGTTACTTGGTGCAGGTCCAACAGTCACGACTTCAGAAGACCCCACTACCGTCACATCGGATACACTGCTGCCCCTCATCATAGGCGTCATCATTGCCCCCATCGTCGTCATCGGCGGCTTGACTATGTTCAACCTACTTCGGCGCGACGATGATGAAAACGACAAAGCAATTGACGACCTTATGCGTCAGATGGCCCAACTGGATAGCCAACATGATACAGGCAAGATTAATCATGACCTATATCATGCCAAACGCCGCGAACTCAAAGCCCAACTTAAAGAATTGATGAATGAGGTATGATAGACGACAACCATACCATCATTGAAATCCAATCGCTGGTCAAGACTTACGGTTTGCTGCCTGTCTTGCGCAAACTGGATCTGACCATCAATCGTGGTGAGTTTGTCGGGCTGCTTGGGCCAAATGGCAGCGGTAAATCCACCCTACTGCGCTTGCTGGGTGCGCTCAGCCGCCCCACGGCCGGCCGAATTTTGGTTGGCGGCTGGGAACTGCCCAAAGAAGCGGCGGCAGTCCGGGCACAGATTGGCATGGTCAGCCATAAATCGCTGCTATACGAAAACCTGACAGCCAGAGAGAACCTTGTGTTCTTCGCACGGCTCTATGATCTACCGCCCCATGAAATTGAGAGGGCTGTTGATGGGCTGCTAGATCAGGTCGGGCTGGGTAAGCGGGCCCATGACTTAATACGGACATTTTCACGAGGGATGCAACAGCGCTTGAGCATTGCCCGCGCCTTGCTACCCGATCCACATGTCTTATTGTTTGATGAACCCTACACAGGCCTGGATCAGGACGCTGCACAAACACTGGATGATCTGCTGTTGAATGCCCGCAATGAAACCCATACGATCATCATGGCGACACACCAATTGGAACGGGCAGTTCGGCTGGCGGATCGCATCGTGATTTTACAAAAAGGCACGGTGGGTTACGATGCACCCACCGCTACAATTGATCCGATGCAGCTTGTTACCGATTATGCAACCATCACAGGGATAGCAACGGCCCGATGAAGACAGCATTTATTCGCGCTACATTTGCCATCATCCGCAAAGACCTTCAGGCCGAATTCCGAAGCCGAGAGCTCGTTAGCTCAATGCTGCTCTTTTCGTTCCTGAGTATCTTAATCTTCAGCTTTGCCCTAGAACTCAACCGTATCGCGGAAAAAGAAGTTGTCAGCGGTGTGCTGTGGGTGACAATCATCTTTGCCAGTATTCTCGGCCTGAATCGCAGTCTAGCAAACGAACGCGAACAGGGCAATCTGGATGCTATGATGCTCGCACCGATTGACCGGACCGCCATCTATGCAGGAAAAATGGTGGGGAATTTTCTTTTTTCGCTGGTCGTAGGGCTGTCGTTGCTCCCATTGATGACTGTTCTCTTTAATGTTACGCTGACCACTCCGTTGATGTTCATTAATCTGGCCTTGGGCACCCTGGGTTTTGCAGCCGTTGGCACACTCCTAGCAACCATGACCGTCCAAACCCGATCACGGGAGACGCTGCTGCCAATTGCGATGATGCCGGTCACCTTGCCCGTGCTGTTGATCGTCGTGCGTGCCTCTGAAAACATTCTTGGCGGCGATCCTGATGTCGGCTGGTTGCTAACCTTGATCGTCATTGATCTGATCTACCTGGTCCTGGGCTTCATACTGTTTGAATATGTAATTGAAGATTAGACCAATTCCGCTTATACTTTAGTAAGTTTTTGTAGATTTTCACAGGTATTTCTATGAGCGTAGCCCAAGATATGCCGGTCCCGTTGTCGGACGATACACCGACAGCGATCCTGCCCCGTACTCTAACCGTCCTGACAGGTGTAACGATGGTCATGGTAGCGATTGGTCTGGTGATGGGGTTGTTCTTCGTCGGAACAGACACGACCCAAGGACATGTTCAACGCATCTTCTACATCCATATGCCTTCATTTATTGGGGCGTTTTTGGCCTTCTCCGGCACAGTCATCGGCGGTGTCAACTATCTACGCAGCCGCAACCTTAAATGGGATACACTGGCAATTGCAGGTGTCGAGGTTGGTCTCATGCTAGCAATCATTAATCTGGTGACTGGATCAATCTGGGCACGCCCCATCTGGAATACCTGGTGGACATGGGACCCCCGCTTGACTAGTGCCGCAATCATGGCGCTCACCTATTCGGCCTATCTGATGCTGCGCAATGGCATTGAAAATCCTGAAACGCGGCATCGCTTCGCAGCAGTTTATGGCATCGTCGCCATCGTCACTGCCTTGACTACCCTGCTCATCATCCGGGTTGTTCCACAAACCATTCATCCAGCGGTGGTCGGCCCTAGCCCGCAAGACGCTGAGGGTGGATTCAACATGAGTGGTAACATGGCAATCACCTTAATCTTTAACATGGCAGTTTGGGGTGCATTGGTTCCTGTCACCTTAATGTGGTTGCGTATTCGCCTGCAAAACAAGATGGAACTCGTTCACCGCCGCAAGTTGGAAATCCTAAGCGAATAGGAGTCTGTCATGCCAGATACATTGTCTTATTTGCTACTCGGTCTAGTCGCCATCTTTGGGATTTCCGGGTTGTATGTGGTCAGTTTGATCGCCCGTCATCGCAGCCTGGGAAAAGACTTGCAGGTCATTGAAAAGCTCAAGGAAGACGCCTAACAGAATTGGCGGTATACTTACCGCTATGTCCCGTTACCTATTTTTTGCCATTATCCTGTGCATGGTCGTGGCCTGCCAACCTGCCTCCCCTACCCCTCCGCCTGGGCCCACCATCAACGCCTTTCCAACCGTGACTCCAGGTGTGATGATACGGGGTGAATTGGTGCAACAGGAACGCAATCAATCACTGTTTTCCAATCCTGCGACAGCAGTCGCTCTTGCCAATCAACCCACGCCCACGCCAGACACTACCCTTTGCCCTGCTCCCGACGAAGTTGAATTGCCATCGACTCCACCTGATACGGTACGCGATGGTAATAACATCATGGTTGAATTCCTTGCCAACGGCGGATCAACACTAGAACTAGTGGACACACTGCGCGACGAATGGGACTTTATTGGCGACACTGGGCTTGTGATGATGGATCGGGATTTAACAGGTGATCTGACACCGGATGTTATGGTTAGCTATGCGATACCCGATTCTGGTGCAGCACTATTGATTATGGGCTGTCTGGAAGGACGATATGTCGCGCATTATTCTGAGCTTATTGACGAACCTGTCGCACCTGAACTGATCTTTACGGGCGACGTTAATTTAGATCAGCAACTGGACATCACTTTTGCCGGGCGTAATTGCGAAGATGTACTGGATGACTGTCGTTACCAGACCTATATTGTGACGTGGGCCTCAGACGTGGGGCGCTTCGTCAGCTTGCTGGCATCCCAGCCAATAGGTGATGGCCTACCTGAACTCAGCGATATGGACGGCGATCAGGTAAGTGAGATCATCGTCCGACTTCGGGATGATGGCAACGTAGATAGTGGACCACTCCGCACCGGGGTTATTGTCTATGATTGGGATGGCAGATTATACGTTCCGTCTATCCCACAGCTTGATCCACCTGGCTATACAATCCAAATCATTCATCAAGCAGACCGCTATTTCTTTGATGGTGATGTTAATACGGCGGTAAATCTATACGAAACCGCCATTTCGGATGAAGAACTGGATGTCTGGTACAATAATGATGCTACCGTTCTCGAAGCCTATGCCCTCTATCGTATTTTGCTGGTGCTTGCGATGACAGGAGCCGATGCCGAACAGATAGCGGCAGCGTTCCAGCGGATAGAGGCAGCTTATGTTGATACGGCTCCACCTATTTACGCCAACTTAAGCCGCATCCTCTTCGATACATACCTGGAAACAGGCGATGTACGCGATGCCTGTGAACGCATACTGGAAACCCTCGCAGAACAACCACAAGCCATCGACTTACTCAATCGATATGGCAATCGCAGCCCGATTTATACTGTAGAAGATTTGTGTCCTTTCTAAACCCAGAGGATTGATTATATGCCCCCACTTCTTGATTATTTCAAAGGTCAAGAGCAGGTGATGATTGACCTGCTCACACAGATGATCAATATCGAATCGCCCACTCGTGATAAAGCCGCTGTGGATCATATGGCAACCCTCATTGAAGACTCCTTCAAGGTCTATGGTGCAACCGAAATTCAACGCTTCCAGCAGACTGAAGCAGGCGATCATGTTTTCGGTAAATGGCAGACCGATGCCCCAGGTAAACCGATTATGTTCCTCGGTCATATGGATACCGTCTGGCCTCTGGGCACCCTCGCTGAACGTCCGGTGATGTTGGATGGTGAGGGACGCTTGTATGGCCCTGGCGCGATGGATATGAAAGCCGGGCTGGTCATCGCGCTGCAAGCCATTGACGGTTTGACGAAACGTGGCGAACTGCCAAAGCGCCCTATCTGGTTTATGGTAAACACCGATGAAGAAACTGGCAGTACGACCTCCACCCCAATTATCCAACAAGTGGCAGCAGACTGTGGGCTGGTCATTGTGCTGGAGCCAGGCACACCCGATGGCGCGATGAAGATTCAGCGCAAAGGTAGCCTGCGTGTTCGCATTGATGTGGCAGGATACGCATCCCACGCAGGCAATCACCCCGAAGAAGGCATTAACGCTGTCATCGAACTTGCCCACCAGAGCATCAAGCTGCACAAGATGAACGATTTACAGAACGGTACATCTGTCTCAGTGACGGTGGTTGAAGGCGGTATGGCAACCAACGTTATCCCAGATAAAGCGACAGCCTGGGTTGATTGCCGGATGCTGACTATTCAAGCCTTGGAAACACTCAAAACGAAGATTTTGGGATCGAAGCCTGTACTGCCTGGGGCAAAAGTGCATGTGGAGCTCCTCGGTTCACGGGGGCCGATGGAATTCAATGACCTGATGCGAGCCTCCTTTGAGCAATGCCAGACCATCGGTAAAACCATTGGTATTACTGTAAGGGGTGAAAGCGTGGGAGGTGGCAGCGATGGCAACACTACCGCCATGATGGGCATTCCGACGCTAGATGGCATGGGCGCAATTGGTGAAGGCCTTCACGCCATCAATGAACATATTCTTATCAGCAGTCTAGCGCAGCAGGCAGCATTGAACGCCGCCATTATTCGAGATTGGCAGATGGATTAAGCTGCTCAGCGACAGCAACCAACCCCTCACGAGTGGTGATATCACGCATTGTGACGACAAAGGCGTGGAGAGAAGGACTCACCTCGAAAATTGCCTGAACTGCCGGGCCAATCGGGTCACGGCCACCGACTCCAGGGCGATCTCCAGCCTGATAACCACCATAAAAGGCGAAATACGCCTGGTTCAACTTGCGGATTCGATAACCGTTTTCAAAAAACAGGGCACGGCGTTCTTCCATGTAGGTTTCAACCTGATCAACATAGGCCTCGGCACGCGTCTCGAAACGCACCGCCCACTCATCATAGCCTGAATCATGCAGCATCTCGCTTTTTGCATTGATGGTGTCAATATCGTTCATATACTTATCAACTGTGACCCGCGTAATGTGCATAGCATGTCCATAGTCAAACTCTGGCTGCTGCTCCATATAAGAAACCAGCTGCACATTAGAGCGCTCTGTGATAAATTCAGGGTAGTATTGCGCCAGCACCTTCTCTTTGATCGCCTTGCCAAAAACATCCGCCGTCGTCTCATTGATGATGAGGGCCTCACGCCCAAAATTGGCAGTGGTGAAGTAGTTCTGGCCCAACGGATAGAAGAAAAAATAGTGATGTATCCATTCATGGGCGAAGGTTTCGACGGCCCAGGGGAGATCGGATGTTTCCTGGATCATGGCCGGATAGAGCGCCAGACCACCCAACGGGAGCACCAGCGGAGCCATGTCGCGCTCAAGCTCAATCCGGTTTTCAATGATGATGATGGTTTCCAACGGCATCGGATCAATCGTTAACTCAACCGAGCGCTCAATCCGGTCTCGTGGGCTGACCACCAGCAGATTGGGCATCTGCGTAAAACGCATGGAAATCGGCGGTAATAATTGCCCCAACATACCAAAACCTTCATCGACCAAAATGGCTGCGACCTGGCCTTCTAAGATGCTCTCAATTAAGGTTTGCCGACGACCCAGGTCATGGCGTATTGCATCACGTTCTACCCGGAGTTGTGCCGATGCTACATCTGGGTCGGAGACAGTAGGATCAACATATAACCCTTGAATCTGCCCTTCCAGCGCTTGCACCTGACGCATATCGTCCATGTAGTCAAGCACCATCTGACTGCGGCTGATTTCGTCCAGATAGGGATGTTCGCCCCAGAGCACCTGGGCGGTCTTTGCTGCAATCGCATTGATTTCCCAGGCGACGTAATCGAATTGATCGCCCCCTACAATGGCAGAAACCGCATTCCAATTCAGTCCAAGTGGATAAGTCGAACGTTGGATAAGAAAGAGGAAAACGAACAAAAACAGAGCAGAACGCAGGACGCGCACAACAAGGCGAACAATCGCAAACAATACCGACTCATTCGTACTTAAAGGTGGTGATTCCTATCACAAACAATACCATTGATGCTAGCAACAACACAGCCACAGGCAGCAGTATATCAACAATTTCGCCTCCAAAGTAGATCAATTCGTTGAAACCGTTCATAGCCCACGCCACCGGCGACAGATGACCTATGACGCGCATTGGCTCCGGTACGATTTCAAGAGGCCACCACGCCCCGCCAAGCGCCGAAAACACAATCGAAATCATCACACTCAAGCTGGCGGCTTGACCCTCCGAACGGATCAAAGGCGCCATGGCGAAGGTCATTGATGCTGTACAAATGCTATAGGCCAACATGATAAGAAAAGCTGCCGCCAGATTGCCCCCGAAATCCACACCCAATCCTAGGCCGACAATGAACATCACGCTGAAGGTGATCATACCCATCAACACACGCCCCAGGATCTTGCCACTGAGGATGGTTGCCCTAGAAATCGGCAAGATGACTAACCGCTGGAGCGTCCAGTGTTTGCGTTCTTCAAGCAGTGTTTGCAATCCCGCCATAGCCGTAAACAGCACATACATACAGGCCATACCAGGAACAGATTGGTTGAAGCCTGATCCTGTTGTTTCGGCCTGATCGCTTGCTTGTGTCGTCACAAACCTGACCAGCGATTCATCGTTTGCCCATTGTCGCAAGGCATTATGATAAACCCTATCGGCAAATTCATCAGTGTTGTCTTCTTCCAGCAGGACATCCCCGATTCCCTGCCCGACTCGTGCTGCGACTACTGCGCCGTTTTCGCGTTGGATTGCAGCTTGTAAAGAGGTCAACACGCCATCGCCTGTGGTCCTATCTGCATAGGAATAGTAGTCGATCTGCACATCATTAAAAGCGGATAAATCATGACCATAGTTCGCGGGTATCACAATGAGCGAAGCAGATACCCTATTGTCCAATCGTTCCAGTGATTGTTCGACACTGAAGCCAAGCGAAAGCTCAAATGGCTCATCAAGATCGCACGAGAAATCCGGGATACGGGCATCGTCCATTGGACACAATACAAATGTGGGGTTGACTACTCGCAGTGCATCAAGCAGTGCCTGGGATTGAGGGCTGTTGTCGTTGTCGATGATGTCTACACGGATGTTTTGGGCGCTATCACCACCCCTAAAGGCGAATCCCAATACAAACGCCAGAATAATCGGCATGATAAACAGATTGACGTAGTTGGCACGATCCGCGAGGAACACACGGATGTCATTGACAGCAACGTAAACTGCATAGTTCAATCTCATCGGTCACCCCCTAGAAATCCAGATTACGGCTGAACATGCGCAGCCCAATGAAGAATAACACCACACCCTGCACGACCAGAACGACGATATTCAGCCAAATGTCATTGTTACCGACTGAAAGCTTATCCAAAGCGTCAACGCCCCAATAGACTAGTGATATTTCACGAAATGGGCTTGGGAGTGGGGAGCCAAAGGCCCCGCCAAACAACGCCAACACGATATTTACCACTGAACCAATTACACCTGCCTGCTCCGGCGTCTGGGCAAAGCCTGCCAACAGCGTGCCAATGCCGCAGATTGCCAGCGCCAACGACAATACCACGACCACGATGCCAATGATGTTCGCACCCCACAGGTTAACAAACGTACCATTCACAATCGTCGCCACCAGCATCAAGGCCAGCATCATGAGGACAATTTGAAAGACGACAGTCACGAACGTGCCACCCAGCTTGCCTGCAAGAACTTCAAATCGAGATGTTGGGGAGATGAGTAAGCGCTGCAACGTCCACTGGCGGCGTTCTTCAATGATGTTGAGGACACCAAACTGCGCAGAGAACAGGCCGAAGAATACGGTTTGTGCTGCTCCAATTTGCAGCAATATCGTCGAGAACCCGTCTAAAGCTGTGCCATCGTCTTGCGTTACGATAGATACTTGATTGATGGCAATCGTATTCAGTGCAGGCGAGAATCCACACCCTAGCAAGGCTTGTACTTCCGCGTCGTTTTGCACCCACAGCGAAACCACCGGATTTTGTGCGATTAAGGTATTGATAGAAGCCGCTACCGCAATGTTGCCTGTTTGCAACTGTTTGATATACCCATCAACGACACTATTGACAATTGATGAGAAAATAGGCTGTCCACTGTTGGCATAGACTTCGACAGTTTGTGACGCTTCTTCATCTGGCTGTGAGCCAATTTGAGGCGCAAGAGATTCGCTGAATCCCTCTGGTACGATGACGACGGCAGCATAATTCCCATCTTCAACACCCGCGCGAGCTTCGTCAACATCGTAGAGTTGGGATGTGGCAAACAAGACTTCCAGCGACATCCTCTTGTCATCCACCTCACCTTCAACAAGCGGGCAATTCGCGTTGTTATGAGATGCCGCGTTGTTTATGGGTGGCAGAAAGATATCAACGAGTTGTTGCCCATAGTTCATCTCGCCGCCCTGTTGCTCAATGCCGGAATCGAGATTCACAATCGCCATCGGGATATCAGAAAAGGTGATGCCGTTCTCGTCAGCCAAACCACCAAACACAACCGCGACAATGGTCGAAATTAGAAGCGGTGTAACAATCATGATGAGCAGCAAGCTGCGATCCGTAAACGTTGCGTAGATGTCTTTCCAGGCAATAATCCTGACTTTGTTCATAGCATTCAGTCCCGCAGCGCCCGGCCAGTCAGGTTCAAAAAGACCGCCTCAAGATCAGGCTCTCGCACTTCAACAGAGATAATTTCAATCCCGGCAGCATCCATCATGCTGATGACATGAGGAAGTGCTTTGCGCCCACGTTTTGCCAGAATATTGACCACACCCTGTGATGTTTGTCCTGAACGGATCGCGGCAATTGTCCCAGTGGAGAGCTTGTCAATTTCAACGATATCTCCATCGTCGCTGCTGGAAATCGTGCCAATCTCGATGCTCTCAAACTGTGCTTGTGTCACACCTTCGACTTGAACCTCGATTTGCCGCAGCAGCTCGTCAGGGACAATCTGTTCCCCTACGCTGAACAGGAGCCGATCCTCTTCACCAACCTGTTGGGTGAGTTCGCCTTGCGTACCTAACGCAATGATATCACCATGATCAATGATACCCACCCGATCACTGAGCTCCTCGGCTTCTTCCATCAGATGCGTGGTATAGAGGACAGTCATACCATACGCTTCACGGAGGCGAAAAACTGTATCCAGAATGCGACGGCGATTTTGTGGGTCAATGCCGACAGTCGGCTCATCCATATAAATCAGTTGTGGCTTATGCAGCAAGCCAACGGCAATGTTCACGCGGCGCTTCATCCCACCGGAGAAGGCCTCAATCCGATCTTTTTGCCGTTCCTTGAGGTCAATAAACTCCAACACTTCATCCACACGCTTGCCCAAACTGCGCCCACTCATGCCATACATCTTACCGAAAAACTCCAGATTTTTGCGTGCACTGAGCTTGGGATAAAGCGCGATTTCCTGCGGGATTACACCAATTAACCCTTTGGCCTTCAGCGGTTCCTGCGTAATGCTGAAGCCACCGATTTTGGCGTCGCCCTGTGTCGGCGGCACAAGACCACTAATCATCGAAATCGTAGTCGTCTTACCTGCACCGTTTGGCCCCAACAGACCGAAGATTTCGCCCCGCACGATGTCAATATTGATACCCTTTACGGCATGAACTTTGGTTCCGTCATGACGTTGATAGACCTTGGAGAGGCCCCGTACTTCCACCAGGTTTTCCATGTATCCTCCTACGTCCCGTCAACAACTTCAATTCTGCCTCAAAACAAAAATCAAAAACAGGGACTCAAAGCCCCTGCTCATTTGCGTGCGATAGAACTGAAGCACCACTTAGAACTCGATGTAGCGCTTCCAGCCATCTGGCTCACTGCCAATGGCAATCACCAGATAGCTTGTTCGTGGTGTTTTCGGCTCCCACCGCAACTTCATACCTGCTTCGTTAGGGAGGCGATCTCCTTTGCGATGATTGCAGGTTGAACAGGCACAAGCCGTATTTGTCCATTGGTCTCTGCCACCACGCGAACGCGGCAGAATATGATCGACGGTAAAATCGCTCTTACTCATCACCTTGCCTTTGACGGGTGAACCAGGACGAACACCGCAGTAAATGCAGGTGAAGTTATCACGCACAAGTACCCCTTTGCGGCTCCAGTGGGCGCGGCGGCGCGGGACATTGATATATGTCTTCAGCGCGATAACAGATGGAACCGGGAACTTGTCTTTGACGGTGTGGAGGAAATTGCCCGATTGTTCAACCGCAACAGCTTTGCCAGCAAAGAGGAGATTGATTGCGCGTGGCACAGTGATAACCGACAGCGGCTCCCAGGTACTCCCATTGAGTAATAGAACCCGCCTTTGTAATATGGATGACACGTTACAAAAAACCTCAAACTTTCTGCAACATTATCCTGATTATACGCCAAATCCGTTAAATGTGCATTAAATCACAGATCGGTGGCAACCTACCCTGCACGCCGCCACCGCCAATGTTTACGTTGCCTGTTCGCTTACGATAAATCCTGATTCTGACCTAGATTACCCGGTTACGCTGATTACAATAAGACTCATCCTTTAGCCTGATAGTTTATCTGTTGATTTCTGATCGTTTCAGTTAGTCAAAGCCCTTCGCACGACCAATTGCGGGCGATGGGCTGCCGTGATTGAGCTTTATGCTCATCTAAGTCACGTTTCACGCTGCCTTTCCTTTCTACTCGCCCGCCAAATCTGACGGATAAACGGGAGGAGAACGCGACCTTCTCTATGCCTGTCGTTTGCCGACGATGGGTTTCTTTACCAATTGGAGGACGACCTCAGGCCGGATTGTATCCTTTTCTATCTCGCCGATGGTTTCCTGTGCGGTATAGATCACATCGCGTAGCAGAGCGACCAGTTCGCGTCTATTCATGGTTGTTGTCAATTCCAGATGC
Source organism: Phototrophicaceae bacterium (assembly GCA_965223785.1). Classification (GTDB taxonomy): domain Bacteria; phylum Chloroflexota; class Anaerolineae; order Aggregatilineales; family Phototrophicaceae; genus CBDCXN01. The sequence continues at coordinate 5,803,081 of OZ245017.1, forward strand.
CCTTCACTCGCTGCTGTGTGAAGCTGATCTAATGTTTCCATCATGTCAGCCAGACGATTGTCGTTGTAAAGGACATTCATTTGTGTGAGTTGTGGTTTCTGGGTCATGATTTTGTTCTTTTCTACATTACAAAAAAATAGGGACGTGAGCCTTTATCAGTCTCACGTCCCTAGTCATTAACAGGAACAATCTTGCCGGTGTGGTGGCAGGCTATCAGGTACATAACCTCCAACGCCCATGAGACCGATTCATGCTTACATTCTGGCTATCTGATGAAGCGAAACCTTCACCACCCAACCAGCATATATAGCCATTCTCGCTGCCTTCAGATTGGCGGATTACGAGTATGGATAGAACCAGGCTATCATTATGCGGTTCGGTAGGCATAAAGCCTGTTGCAGATAACAACTGATGAACCATCGACTTACCTAAGCACCTTTTTCTACGGTTGTGTCGTTCAACATTTCCAGAATGCTTTCTCCAGTGATAAATACCCGTCGCATTCCACTCGGCTTGCTGACCGCCAGGTGCCCCTTTTTGATCAGCCGCTTGAGTGTGCTGAGGCTGATGCCGAGCGCTTCGGCTGCCTCTTGCCTCGAATATACAGCACCAGGTTCAATACGCGGTTTTGCTGTATTATCCATGATCTTCTTATCCTTTACATTCCGCCTGGATGATAGCATATATTGTAATGGACGTCAAGGGATTTAATCTACCCTTAACTGCTCTCGACGGGTCATAGGGTATCAAACACTTGACAAAGGGGCAAGAATCCACTCATAATATCAACGAAAAGTGATGACGGAGACAGTCCATAACAGATGCCCCAACAGGGAGCCAATGCCATAGACTGAGAGCATCGGCAGGCCAGCGGTTGTGGAATTCCCTCCCGAACGAGATGGCTAATCCTATCTCTATGCTGACAGGTGAATGTGTATTGAATAAGTCTAATACATTAGTAGTCTGCTCCGCGATGTCGGCGTAACAGGACAAGCTGGTTTCCGGCAACATGATTGTGAGGAGACGAGGCAGAGTGGACGAAATCTAGGGTTTCGTCAACCAGGGTGGTACCGCGGGAGACTATTAACGCTCTCGTCCCTGATAGTCAGGGGCGGGGGCGTTTTTCATTCATGGAGGCGATAGAAGAATTTATGCTCGAACAACTCAAAACACTCTATAAGCAAGCACTGGAAGAACTAGAAACGATCAGGTCACGCAATTCTTTGCAAACCTGGTCAGGTAAATACATTGGTCGTCGTGGTAGCATCACCGAACTGCTGCGCAGCACAGGCAAGCTACCAGCCGAAGAACGTCCGGCCTTTGGTAAACTTGCCAATCAGATCAAAACGGAACTGGAGACAGCCAGAGATAAGCGTGAGGCAACCATTGATGCACAAGAACTCGCGCATGATCTGGAAGAAGGCGAAATTGACGTGACGCTGCCGGGTCGCCCACGACAGGTCGGCGGTTTGCACCCGTCTACCCAAACACTCCGCCGCTATTACAAAATTTGGGGCGATATGGGTTTCCAGGTCTTCCGCAGCCGGGATGTAGAAACCGATGAGATGAACTTCACCCTGCTCAACATCCCGCCGCATCACCCGGCGCGGGATATGCAGGACACCTTCTACACAACCGACGAGGGCATTATCCTGCGCACGCATACATCACCAGGGCAAATCCGTGCGATGCAAGATTTGGGTGACAACGGCACAAAACCCATTCGCGTGATTCTGCCGGGCATGTGCTACCGTTATGAGCAGATCAATGTGCGCTCACACGTACAGTTCCATCAAGTCGAGGGATTAGCCATTGGACGTAACATCCGCATGAGTGACCTGAAAGGTACAATTGCCGAGTTCGCTCGCCGGATGTACAGCCCAGACGCTGCCGTTCGCTTCCGGGCATCCTACTTCCCCTTCACGGAACCGAGCATGGAAGTGGATATGGAGTGCTTCTTGTGTCGTGGCGATGGTTGTAGTGTCTGCAAGTACACGGGTTGGTTGGAGATCGCAGGTAGCGGCATGGTACATCCCACTGTCCTACGGAATGGCGGTTATAATCCGACGGAATGGGCAGGTTTCGCTTTTGGGATGGGGCCGGAACGAGTCGCCATGCTCAAACATGACATCAACGATTTCCGTTATTTCTGGGATAACGATCTGCGGTTCCTAGAGCAGTTCTAAATCTGTTGAACGGCCTACCCACATCTTACATGATGAACGAGCCCAACATCTGCTGGACTGCGACTGATATATCTGATACAGTGCTTGGCTGGGTGGGCGGCCTGCTGGAATATGACGGTCCCGTCTGGGAACTACACACAACCGGAAGCACCGCCTGTATGAATTCTATCAGAAACTTGGCTACGTCATTCGAAATCATGGGTTGATCAATCAACTATAAAGGGAGAATATCAACATATGCTTGTACCTGTATCCTGGTTGAAGGACTTTGTAGATATTGACACCCCAGTGGAGTTGTTGGCAGAACGGCTGACTCTCGCCGGGGTAGAAGTTGCCCATATTCAGTACATTGGTGTACCGCAGGGCTTTGTAGAAGGCGTGCGCTGGCCCAAATCAGATCATCTGGTGTGGGATCGTGAGCGCCTTCTTTTAGGCGCAATTCAAGAGGTGAGACCGCACCCCGATGCAGACCGTCTCGTCCTGGCGATGGTCGATTATGGTGGCGATGAGTTAGAACAATGCGTCACAGGTGCACCTAATCTATTCAAATATAAGGGAAAAGGTCAACTACCTTCGCCTTTATGGACGGTATTCGCCTCTGAGGGCGCAGAGGTTTGGGACGGTCACAGTAACGAACCCAAGCGCATGATCCTCAAAGGGCGCAAACTGCGCGGTATCCATAATAAGAGTATGGTCTGTTCGGAAAAAGAACTGGGCATTTCCGATGAACATGAAGGCGTGATCCTCTGGAGAGAAGCGCCCAAGAACAATCAGAACGAACCATTTGCAGCAGGCACGCCGCTACAGGATGTCCTGGGTGATGTCATCTACGATATTGAACTGACACCTAATCTGGCTCGTTGCTTCAGCATCCTGGGTGTCGCCCGTGAAGTGGCTGCCCTGCTCGATAAGCCGCTGCGCTATCCGTCGTATGATTTTCTGGCTGAAGGCGACCCAATCGAGGGCACAGCGAAAATTGAGATCAGGGCACCGGAACTGAATCCACGCTTCACCTTGGCACTGCTGCGCGATACGACCATCCAGCCCTCACCCGATTGGATGCAGTATCGGCTGCGGCTGGTGGGTCAACGTCCCATCAACAACATTGTTGATGTAACCAACTACATCACGTTTGAGATTGGTCAGCCGCTGCACGCTTTCGACTATGACAAGCTGGTCGCACGGGCAGGCGATAATCCACCCACCATTATCACACGCCTACCGGAAGATGGCGAGACACTGGAAACATTGGATGAAGTCAAGCGGGAACTGCAACCCCACAACATCCTGGTGTGTGATACCGCCGGGGTCTTAAGCCTGGGCGGTATTATTGGGGGTGCAGAAACTGAAATTGATGATGACACCAGGAATGTCCTGCTAGAAGCAGCCAACTGGAATTTCATCAATATCCGGCACACCATGCAATCTCAAAAGGCATTCACAGACGCAGGCACACGCTTCAGCCGGGGTGTACATCCGAGTCAGGCTAACCTCGGCGTGCGGCGTGGTATTGAACTCATGCGACAGACAGGTGGTGGGCAGGTTGCGCAGGGTATTATAGACGAATATCCATCGCAACTAGAAAAGGTCAAAGTGGAGCTGCCCGTGGCGCGGCTCCAACAGTTACTCGGTATGGAATTCAAGATTGAAACTGCCGCGAGCATTCTGAAGCGTCTAGAATTTGAGGTCACAATTAAGGATTCCGTACTGCATGTGGTTGTACCCGACCATCGTATGGATATCAGTGATGGCGTTGTGGGAGAAGCCGATCTGATCGAGGAGATCATTCGCATTCATGGCTATGATCACATCCCAAACACTGTGATGGAAGATGCCCTGCCGGAACAATGGTCAAATCCTGAACTAGAGCATGAAGAACGGACTCGTGATCTGCTGGTTGCGCTGGGATTACGTGAGAACATCAGCAACCGCTTCACATCACCCGAGCGCGAAGCGCTGCTTATACCAGCAAATCACCCTGCGCCCTGGAGGGATGCAGGCTACGTCACAATGGCGAACCCTATCACATCGGATAAGACCGTGCTGCGCCGTACCATGCTTATCAGCGTTCTTGAATCAGCGGTTATCAACCAGCGCTTCACACCGACACAACAGGTCTTTGAAATTGGCAACGTCTATCATAAAAAAGAAGCGGGCGTTCTGCCGGATGAGCCACGTCAAGTGGCTATTCTCATCACCGGGCCGCGCAGCGAACCATCTTGGTTGGATGATGGTACAACTGGCAATTTCGATTTCTTTGACCTAAAAGGCATCGTCGCCGGACTGCTGGCCGGACTGCACATCTCGAATGTAAAGTACAGGCCAGCACAACATTCGAGCTTTCATCCGGGTCGTTCTGCCGAGTTAAAATCGGGCAAGTTCAGACTGGGCACAATTGGGGAACTCCATCCGCTGGTTGCCCGCAACTTCGACCTGACAAATGCCCCCATCATGCTCGCAGAACTTGATCTGGATATGATCATGCATGCAACGAATGAACACTTTGACCTGATTCCACTCCCTGCAACACCGCCTATACTGGAAGACATTGCGCTCGTCGTCATCGACTCGACACCTGCCAGTGAAGTCGAGAGGGTGATCAAGCAGGCAGGTGGGGATTTGCTCAAAGATGTACGTTTGTTCGATGTCTATCGGGGTGATCCTGTTCCAACAGGGCACAAGAGTCTGGCCTATAGCCTGACCTATCAGACCGATGACAAAACACTAACGGATAAAGAAGTGGCGAAGCTGCGCAAGAAGATTATCAAAGCAGCAGAAAATCGCCTGAATGCAACGCTGCGAGCATAGCCAGAATTCGGAAGCTTTTCACAGAAAAAACACCTACTTTTTACGTTTTCTGGTATATACTCGTTGTATAACATGATGATAAACTCCAAACACCACGCCACTTTCTTTTCACCAGATTACGGACTTAAGCGCTCAGTCAACCATTGGACAATCACCGTCGAAAGTTCCGGCTGGCTGTGCAGCATATCGGTTCCGCGCCCTGCATTATTATACGGTTGAATGCGGAAGTCACCCGTTGCTTCAATCTGGAGAAGTTGGGCAGTAGTGAAAGCCGATACATCTTCTGTACTGGCAACCACTAGCATTGGGCGTGGGTTGTAATTGACCATGTAGGATGGCAGTAGATTCTGATCACTCGGACTGAGCAGTATCAACATATCACAGATCAAGTCCGCTGCACAGGCAGGCAAAGCTAGACTCGCGCCTGGACCGCTGCCAACAACACCTATCACACCCGGATTGACGGATGCTGTCTTGCTAAAGATACGCAAAATCGCAACTGTATCGTCAATCCCTAGTGTATTGTTGACCGCGACAACCAGCACTGTAAAGCCAGCATCACGCAGTTGTCGTGGTAAAGTTTCCCATTCGCCCCGTGTCGAGGCTATCAGCACCACACCAGGGAGGCGCTGCAATAATGCCCTCTGCTCTAATTCGAGTGGTGAGTTCTCATAGAGTTCACCTGCAAGAGTCAGATTATCGCGCACAGTCAATTGTACAGACTGAACTGGCGGTTCTGCGTCATCTGACTCTACAACGAGAGGTAACAATTCAGAATCAAAGGGGATGGCAGCCGCTTGCGGATTGTTTCGACCAACATAATCGGGGCCGGTGGTGGGCGGTACAATCGGAACAAAGGGTGTCGGCTGTAAGGTTGGGGCACTGAACTCCCAGGTTGGCGTGAAGGTAGGCGGTATCGGCGCAAGGGTATCACAGGCTGCCAACACCACCACCATCCATACGATCAATCGACTCATAGGCTAAACGGGCTTCGCAACCACAATCATACGTTCGCTGCCATCTTCAAATGGGCTATAGTCCACATCACCATAGACGGTTTGAACAGCAAAGCTTGCTCGTTCTAGCAACAAGCGCAGTTCTGAGAAGAAAAAATAATACAGCATCATTGGCGCAACCGTGCGTTGCACCTGCCCCTCATCGTCAATTTCATCATATATCCAGGTGACCCGCAAAAGCTGAGCCGTCCGGTTCAGATAGCTGTGTGACTGCTGCATCACCATATGCCCGGTTTCAGGTTCCAGGAATGTCCGTTCCAACAGGATCGCGTCGGTTTCACGGGTGGCAAAAACTTGGCCTGCATTGGGCAAATCCAACACCAACGTGCCATCATCACGAATCCAAGAGCGTAGTTGTTCCAGTGCTTTTATTTGCTTTGCCTGGTCAAGAAAGTGCATCAAGCCATTGTAAGGCACGAGGATCAGCCGATAGCGCATCTCAAGCTGATGTGTTAGTACATCGCCACGATGAAATACTGTATTGGCTTCCAGGATCAGGTTGCCCTGCCTAATCTGCTCTGCTCGTTTCAGCATCATACCTTCGTTATCAATCCCGTGGACTGTGTAACCGCCCTGAGCCAAGGGAAACACCACTCGGCCTGTTCCACAGCCGATTTCTAAAATGGGATCGCCGTACTGTTCCGCCATCTGAAGATAGAGTTCAATGTCATCGTTCTTGTCTTGATTTTCGGCTTCGTAATAGCGTGCGATGGTGTGGTAAAACCCTGGCATTACCCCTCTTCCTTTGCTGATAACGCCAAAAGTTTACTCATTTTCCTGGCATTTGCGTAGGTGGAACGTGGGTTTGGGAGTGATGAATCGCACGGACGTGCATGAGGCCGCCGCTTCAGGGCTTCATAAAGGGTGACGACGTCGCCGAACGACACACTGGGGGAAATGGCAGCCCAAATAGTCTCCAAGTCGGTTGGTCAACAGTCGATACAGCCTGAGTGGACCTGAAAAAGAGTTAATTTGGGAGAACATACATTCTGTACTCAGACACCCCAAATTGCCAAGTTCTATCTACGAAATTCACCACTCCCTAGGTTTGCCAGGTTCAAATCGCTTTGATAGAATAGCCTCCACATCTTTTTTGGATGGAGAAACCAATGAGGCGATTTGCTTTAGTGTTTGTCGTCGTTTGTTTATTTAGCGTAATTGTTCAAGCACAAGATACAATCCTACTCACCAGCACCGTAACCCAGGCAAACATACGGACAGGCCCCGGAACCGAATGGCGGATTCTGGGCACGGTTGATCAGGGCGTGTCAGTCTTGCTGGATGGTCGAGCTTATGAGGGCACATGGGTACGCGGGATTACCTCCGATGGTGTCGTCGGTTGGCTCTATGCAGAAAATATCGCTGCTGGTCAACCACAAATTGACGCGCTGCGCTTGATCTGGGTGGATGAGGCATTTAATCTGGCGGCTCCGGCAGCGGGCAGCGCTCCATTACCAGATAATCAACCCGTCGCCAGCAGTGCCCCAGCCAACACAGGCGGTGTCGTGTCAACAGCAAAGGCACGAGTCAACATGCGAGCCGGCCCACACGAGGATTATAATATCGTCAGCGCGTTAGCAAATGGCGAATCCATCAACATTGATGGACGCAGCGCCAACAGTGAATGGGTACGCGGCATGGGTCAGAATGGGCGTATGGGTTGGGTTTTCGCCGAATACATTGTGCTTTCAGCGTCAGAGATCGCCAACCTACCTGTAGTAACGCTCAGTACACCTTTTGGTCTAGCAGTTCCGGGTGGTGCCCCGGCTACACCAATTGTGGCGACATCGCCTATTCGTGGCTTTAGCTATGGTGGGCATGTACAAGGATTCGATGAAACAGCCCGTAACTGGATGCACGTCGCAGGCATGACCTGGATTAAAGTTCAGTGGCGCTATGTGGATGGGCAAAATCCTGCTGAAACAGCGCACCTCATCAACAACGCCCATGCCAACGGCTTCAGAATCTTGCTGGGTGTGGTGGGCTATTTGCCCAATAATCTGAACACTTCAGGTTATAATGATCGCTACGCTTCTTTTGTCGGTGGTGTGGCAGCCGCTGGGGCAGATGCCATCGAAATCTGGAATGAACCTAACATTAACCGGGAATGGCCTGCCGGACAGATCAGCCCAGTCAGCTATACCAAGCTGCTGCAAGCGTCCTACAACGCCATCAAAGCAGCCAATCCAAACACCCTGGTAGTCAGTGGCGCACCAGCTCCTACCGGATTCTTCGGTGGCTGCACTGGGGCCGGATGCGATGATAATTTGTTTGTTTCGGGCATGGCAAGTGCGGGCGCAGCGAACTATATGGACTGTTTGGGTGTCCATTATAACGAAGGCATTTTGCCGCCCAGCGCCCGCAGCGGTGATCCACGTGGAGCTAGCGAACATTACACCCGCTATTTTCGTCCAATGATGGAGACATACTACAGTGCTATTGGGCGAGCGCGGCCCCTGTGCTTTACAGAATTGGGCTATCTGAGCCCTGAAGGCTATGGGCCATTACCCGGTCACTTCGCCTGGGCAGAGAACGTTACAATTGCTCAGCAGACCGCCTGGCTCAACAGTGCGGTGAACATTGCCCGCAATAGTGGTGTGGTGCGTCTGGTCATTATCTGGAACGTCGATTTCCGTGAATATGGTGCAGACCCGATGGCAGGTTACGCCATGATCCGTGCTGATGGATCGTGCCCAGCCTGTGAAGCGCTTGGTAACTAAGGATTCTGATGACAGAAACACAACCAGAGCCATATTATCACTATCCTGGCAATCCAAGCGAGCAATCCACACAACACAGCAGCGGCTGTGGCTGTTGGATCGCCGGAATCACGACATTGGTTGTCGTCAGCATCTTGATTGTCGGTGGGCTTTTGCTGCCGCCAATCAGTTTGGCGGAACGCCTGATGAAGCAACCCTATACCATACTTGATGCAGTCAACAATGGTATTCAGACTCGCGACCAATCCTTTGCCTTGATCGTCGATCCAGCCGACCCAGGCACAGGGTTCGGTGCATCTCTGAATTCAATTAGCATGGACAAGTTTCTAACCAACACCAGTGAAGACTGGATTCAATCTGCCAGAGCCGCTGTTCCACCGCTATTGACCTTGGAAAGTGCGGTGTATTCCATTGATACAACCGGCACACCACCCGAAGAACTCACCCTAACCTTAACCCGTCCGACGGAAGTAAATGCGGACTTGCTGGATGTCTATGCCTGGAGTAGCGATACCAACAACTGGTATTTTGTCCCGGTTCAGCCGACAATCGACGGACAACTGAACATGCAGGTCGATCATATCCCAGATCGAGTGGCCATCTTTCAGGCGATGCCACCCAGCCCAACCATACTCACCAGTGTCGAAATTGGACAGGTGTTACGCACCGATACTCAGGATGTTGTTTCGATTGCGGCTCCGGTTGGAATGCAGCCCGCGCTGCCCTCTAATCAGACCCGAACGTTGGTCGGCAATCCGACATTAGGCGCAAACCAGGGTGGAACTTACAAAGTGATGCCCGCTATCCGTAACTTTACTGATCCACGTGCCACGGACCCAGATACAGTGATGGCTATTATCAGCAACAGTGAACTTCGTGATGAACACATCCAGGAGTTAACAGCCTTTGCTACTGCAGGCAATTATGATGGCCTGTTCATCGACTACCGTGATCTCGATCCTGCACAGCGCACAGTCTACAGTAGCTTTATCCGTGAACTAGCAAATGCATTAGACCGTGCGAGGTTATCGTTGGGCGTCATCATTCCAGCCGCCGAAAATGTTGAGGCACGCTGGGAGACAGGCGCATATGATTGGCGTGAACTGGGCGAATATGCTGATTTTATTCAAATCAATTTTGGTTTAGACCCTACCATCTTTATCCCTGGAGAAGATCATCTGGTTGAGGCGATGCTGCGCTGGGGTGTGGGCGAAATCAATCGCTATAAGCTGCTAGCATCTGTTTCAGCCTTATCAGTTCAGGAAATTGCGGGTGGATTTTCGACCATCAGCTATGACGAAGCATTGTCTGGATTGGGCAACGTCCAACTTGATACAGACAGCACACCAGGCGGCACAATCCCACCAGGAAGCGAGATCCACATTAGCCTGGATGGATATGATGCCTTACCTGGCGTTGATGCGACAATCTGGTCGCCTTTTGTCGATTATTATGCAGACGATGAATCCCTCACCTTGCGTATGTGGTTGACAACGGGCGAAGCCCTGCGCTTTCGTCTGGATCGATTACTACCGTTTGCCGTTGCCGGGGTTGCGTTTCCTGATTTGCTCAGCGATGGCATCGCCCCAGATGTGTTAGAAGCCATCGTCAACTATAAAATCCAACTCCCAGCCGAAATCCAGCCAAAACCACTGGTTTTGAAATGGCGCATTGAAAATGCGGACGGCGAAGTAACCACATTTGTATCTGAACTGCGTGAAGAAATCGTCGTAACATTGGACGCGCCAGATGGCAATTATGCCGTCAATGTGGAGGTTGCTAGCGGTGATCTCTCCAGTGCCCGAGAGGGCGCAGCGGTTGCCTTGTTCGCCGCGACTGCCACACCCACGCCGCGTCCCACTGCCACGTCAACTATGATCCCTTCTCTCACCCCCACTCTGGTTCCCATTGTAGCGACGGCTATACCGGAAAACGTCAACCCTGCTGTCGGGGTTGCCCCGGCTGGTCAACCGCCACCGCCTGCGGTCTCCGGCCCAGCGATTCGTCCTGGTGCAGGCAGTATTTCATTAGCTAGCGGCTTTGCCTATGGCGGTCATGTGACCGGTCCTGGCAATGAACGCGCTGTTGATGCGATGCGCAGCGCGGGCATGACCTGGATGAAAGTTCAGTTGCCCTGGGGCACGGGTGACGGGACAGAAACAGCCGCCACCTATATTCGTGATGCTCATGCCAATGGTTTCAAAATCCTGATCGGTCTGGTTGGTGATCCGTCCCAGTTAGCAGCAGGTGGTGGAGAATACATCCAGCAGTTTGGTGGCTTTGCGGGGGGCGTCGCAGCCCTCGGCGCAGATGCTATTGAAATCTGGAATGAACCCAACCTTGCACGTGAATGGCCCGAAGGTCAGATCAGTGGCGCAAACTACACGGCGCTTCTACGTGAATCGTACAATGCCATCAAAGCCAGTAATCCATCCGTGACCGTGATTTCCGCTGCGCCCGCGCCAACTGGTGCAGAACTGGCCTACCCAGGCAAGGTCGTCAATGATGACAACTTTCTGCGGCAGATGGTTGAAGCGGGCGCTTTGAATTTTACGGATTGTGTCGGGATGCACTATAACGAAGGTCTGGTCGGGCCACGCCAAACTAGCGGCGACCCACGCGGCGACAACTACTATACACGATACCTACCGACTTTGCTGGATGTTTATTGGGGGATAGTTGGCGGGCAACGTCCCATCTGCATCACCGAATTGGGCTACTTAACACCTGAAGGTTACGGTGCGCTTGATTCTTTCTTTGCCTGGGCACAAAATGTCACTGTTGCCCAGCAAGCGGCATGGCTCGCTGATGCCGCCGCCTACACATCCAACTCTGGACGTGTGCGTTTGATGATCATCTGGAATGTGGACTTTGAGTTCTATGGTGCAGACCCAATGGCAGGATATGCTATAATCCGTCCCGATGGATCATGCCCAGCCTGTAGTGCCTTAGCTGGTGCAAGATAGTTTTCCAGTATTTTTCTGACAAGAATTGGAGCAAACGATACATGGCGACAAGAACAGCAGTGAATCGGGAAATCCGTGGTTTCGCTTTTGTTTGGATCGGTATCACCCTGATAATTGGTGTTGCCACATTTTTCGCGATCTATCTGACTTATGGGGACGAGGGCAATGGCATCCTCAATCAAGGCATCTCATTGCCCGTCCCACCCGAACAAGCCGCAGCAGTCGTAAACGTCACTTTAAGTGCAACACCTGTTCCTATACTTATACCATCCGCTACACCAAAGTTTGAGGGTGTAGCTGTTGCCCAGGCTTTGGAGCAAGATACGTCAGCGCAGGACATGGAGCCAACTCCACTCCCTATTGACCAGGAAGACTTTGTCGTTGGTGTTCAAGTACAGGCCAGTATCAGCCTTGATTCCAACATTCAGGAATCTTGGATGAACGATGTTCACGATCTGGGTCTGAATTGGTACAAACAGCAAGTGCGCTGGCAACTGGTAGAACCAGAACCTGGCCAATATGATTGGTCAATGCTCGATCTTTCCCTGAATACCGCTGCTGAAAAAGGCATTCAAGTCATGTTATCGGTTGTGACAACACCCGATTGGGCACGGCAAGAGGGTGTTAGCCTAGATCATGAAGGCCCACCTGCCGACTATCAAGACTATGTTAACTTTATCACAGCAATGCTGAAACGCTATCCTGGACAAATCCACGCGATTGAAGTCTGGAATGAGCAAAACATTGACCGTGAATGGATGTCTCCAGATGGATTAAGCGCTGCCGATTATGTCGAATTACTGCGTGTGACGTATCAAGCTATCAAGGAAAATGATCCCGGTATCATCGTGATTAGTGGTGCCCTGGCCCCAACGGGCGGCTGGGTTGATAATGGCATCGTGACAGCCATTGACGACTTTGACTTCATGGATCAGATGATCTCTGCTGGATTGCTTAACTATACTGATTGTGTTGGCGCACACCACAACGGCTATAACATTGGCCCCAGCGTCACCTGGGATGCTGTACCGAATGACCCAGATGCTGTCTTCAGAGGTCCTTTCGACAACCCCCATCATAGTTGGAGCTTCCGCAGTACTTTGCAAACCTATGCCAACAAGATCGCTGTTGCAGGCGGCAACCAACGCCTATGCGTGACCGAGTTTGGCTGGCCTTCTGTGGAAGATCTGGAGGATTATCCACAAAACTTTGAGTTTGCACTTGATAACACCTTAGAAGAACAGGCGACCTATACGATCGAAGCCATTGAAAACATGGAAGAATGGGATATCGTCTGGATCGCTTTTATCTGGAACTTGAATTATGGGCCGCAGATGGGCTGGGATTCCACCAACGATAACACGCCCTACTCACTCATCGGGCCAGAATGGGTGCGACGCCCCGCATATGAAGCTATTAAAGCTTGGAGCGCTGAATCCACACAATAGATAAAATGAAAACAATCAAACAGCACAAGGTCAAGACGGCAATCGCCTTGACCTTGTTTTTTGTCGGTGGTGCAATTATCATGATGCGCCCCGATCCTGATCCATTCAAAGCCAGTGCGATCAAAAACCCGCCCTTTACCTCGCTCACCTATGGTGTACAGGCGTTCTTATGGTGGGATGAAGGCCCTGCCAGCTTACATATAGCTTGGGCAAAGTTGATGGATTTTACACATATCAAGCAAATCTTCGCCTGGGAAGACATCGAACCCAATCGGGGCGAATGGCACTGGCAGGAAAGCGATCGGCTGCTGAATGAAATTCAGCAGCACGATTTGAAAATTGTCGCCCGCCTGGGCATTGTCCCAGATTGGGCATATCCCAGCCTCCTACCACAGGAAGAGCGTGATTTTCTCGACACCCCTCCCGACAATCTGGCAGATTGGGGTTCATATTGCAGCGCTGTTGCCACACGTTATAAAGACCGTATTCGCGCTTATCAAATCTGGAATGAGCCAAATCTGACTCGTGAATGGGGCAACCGTTCTCCTAATGCCGAAGAATTTGTCGAGTTATTGCGCGTTTGCAGCGAGGCTATTCGTGCCGCAGATCCTGGGGCTATCCTTATTTCACCTGGTCTCTCACCAACAGGACAACATAATGACGATGCTCACCGCGATGATATGTTCCTCCAGGCTATGTATGACCTGGGATTTCAGAACTATATTGATGTGGTCGGCGTCCATGCGCCGGGGTATACTGTACCTACATATGGTCCAGATGATGCAGAACGTGATGGGCGCGGACGCTGGGCAACGTTCCGGCGGGTTGAAGACCTACGTAAGATCATGATCCGCAATGAAGATGCTGCCCGCCAGATGGCGATTCTGGAAGTCGGCTATACCATTGATCAAGTCAACAATGATTATCGCTGGTTTAGTGTGACAGAAACAGAACAAGCCCAGAATCTTGCAATGGCTTATCGTTATGCTGCGGAAAACTGGCGCCCTTGGATTGGTTTGATGTCCAGCATATATATCGCCAGGCCGACCTGGATGCCAGACGATGAGGCATTCTGGTGGGCGTTCAATGAACCTACCACAGGTCGGATGCGTCCTGTGTTCGGCGCGTTGGCACAAATGGAAAAATACTGCGGCGATATTCTTTTATCCGCTCGTAATCCTCAGGAGTCAGCAATTGCCAGAGAGTACAATCCTTGCAATTAGCCTATTCTTTCATCTGATAGCCACGGTGATCTGGGTTGGCGGCCTGCTGATTACGGTGCTGCTGGTCTGGCCTGAAGTCCGTCGTACCCTACAAAATAGTGCACCACTCTACACTTTGCTACAACGACTAAGAAAACGATTTGCTCCCCTTTCTAATCTCAGTCTGGTTGTGCTAGTCGTGACGGGTTTAACCCAGATGTCGCTTAACCCCAATTACAATGGCGTGCTGGATTTTAGCAATGCCTGGAGCCGGGTCATTTTGCTCAAGCACATTGCCATTGTGGGCATGATCATCAGCGGAGGACTGCTCCAGTATGGGATTTTCCCCGCTTTAGAACGCGCAACACTCCTACAAGAACGCGGCAAAGATTCTCCCGAATGGGCTGGTCTGCGACGCCACGAAATCCAACTGACCAAGATCAATGCCATACTGGGCATATGCGTTCTAGCCTGTAGTGCTTGGGCCGGAACACTCTAACTCCGAAAGGTTTTTTTTGTCAAGCCGTTTAAGTTATCTTCTCGCTACTATGATTTTGCTTGTGGGCGTATATTTGCGCTTTCGAGAAATCGTAACGTTGCCTGCTGGTTTGCATAATGGTGAAATCATCGATATTCGCATTACAGAAACAGCCCGCTCCGGCAATCTTGAACTCTTCTACAACCTGGGGGGCGAAGGCCGCGAAGGATTGTATCATGCCAGTCTCGTCTTTGTTACAGCACTAGTAGGCAATGGGCCACTGGGCTACCGGATGCTGTCACTGTGGTCGGGCATCCTTACATTAGCGCTGGTTTATGCCCTGGGCAGACGACTGTTCAGTCCATTGGCAGGACTGGCCTCAATGGGTATTATCGCCGTCTCGTTCTGGCCTGTTCTGCTCTCACGTCTCATTACCCGTGAAACGCTACTCCCCCTCTTGATTAGTTATATCCTGTTTGCGCTAGCAACAGCGCTTCCTGTCTATCGTTTCCGCCGCAAACGTGGGGACAATACCACTGCGGCAACCGCCCTGGGGATTGTGCTGGGCTTAATCCTATATGTCCATCCGATTGGATTGCTAGCCATATTTTTCAGTATGTTGTTCATCGCTTTTATGGTTCGCCGCCGCAGGCAGATGTCACGCCGTCGCTTGAGCTATATTGGTTATGCCCTACTACTCATGATAATCATCGGCATGCCCTATCTGATTTCAACCATCCGGCGCCCTAATCTATCTGGTGTAGATCGTATCGTGGGTAATGATCCAGCAATCTCACTGAATCGCATTGGCAATGCGATCACCGGCATGGTCCTCATCGGCGACTCCAATCCAGCCCATAATCTGCCAGAACGTGCCCTATTCGACCCTATTACAGGCATCTTCATCTTAGTGGGTATCGTGGTGACAGTGCGCTGTCGTAAGGATCCTAAGTCCGCACTCCTTTTGATAAATTCCGTGATCCTTGCGCCTGTATTTTTGCTGGCGGCTAACGCCCCTAACTTTCTTAACTATGCCGCGGCAATACCGCTGCTGGCATTATTCTTTGGTCGGGGAATCTATGCCATTGCTAGCAACTTACCCCGTTATGGCCTGCCCATTATGACTGTCTTTCTGGCGGGGATTCTGGCCTGGAATTATACACAGACCTCAGACGCATTGTTTAAAATCTGGCCTGATCGTCTCGATGTGCAAACTGCTTATCATACCGATCTGGGCACAATCAGCCATTATCTGGATCGTGAAGCCACCCACACACCGATTGTGGTGTGTGGGTGGACATTTGAACAATCGCCATCAGCCCCTATCTTGAACGATTTCCAGATGATGGATTTGATGATGAACCGTCGAGGAGCCCCTATCCACCGTGCAGATTGCAATAACGCACTGGTTATGACCAACGGGGGGGCCTCCCAGCAAATCATCGTCCCTGATTCAGAAACTTTTGAAACATCACATCCTGAAGTTCAGTCCTGGCTATCGTTGGCAACACCCATGCAGATTGAGGGTATAGCAGACAACACAGTCTTTACATTGGATGTCGAAAGTGAATTGGCAGATCGGATCGGACTGCTCACAATCGAAGCGCCTGTCCAATACTCACCGGAAGCAGGTGGGACTGCCGATTCTCCTATCTATACACCTGTCACGTTTGGCGGCAATCTCACATTTTTGGGATATGTCCCGGATAAGATCCTGGTATATAATCCTGGCGGCATAGTGACATCGGTGACCTATTGGCGCGTTGATGGCGTTGTACCATCTGATCTGCGCCTGTTCACCCACATTCTAGCTGATCCAGGGGCAAGCCCACCCGCCAATCGCGATGTAATCCATATTGACCCGCGTATACTCAAAAATCGGGATGTCCTGGTGCATGTAACCTATATTCAACTACCCGAATCGCTCCCAACAGGAGAGTACACAATCTCAGTTGGCGCCTATCAGGACAGTAACAATGAGCGGTTGCCCGTGTTGGTTGAAGGTGAGCCACGCGGCGATAGACTTTTTCTGTATTCCATCATGGTAGAATAATGTTTGAGTTGGTCTTTTTGGGAACATCGGCCTCTGCACCGTCAGTTCATCGAGGATTATCATCACTCGCCATTCTTGCAGGTGAACATCGTTTTCTGCTCGATTGTGGCGAAGGCACACAGCGGCAAATCCTGCGCAGTGGCATCGGCTTCAAAAAACTGAACAAAATCCTGCTCACACATGGTCATCTCGATCATATCTTGGGCCTGGGTGGACTGCTTTCAACCTTTGTTCGTTGGGAAAGCGAAATGGAGCAGATCGAAATCTGGGGCGGCAAACCTGCACTAGATCGAGTCCAAGCATTGATTTATGAAGTCGTCCTGGGTGGCGAAAAACCACCGGTCCCCATTCACCTCCTTGACCTGAAACCCGGACGCATCATCACCACTAAAGCCTTCATGGTTGAGGCTATTCCGGTCAAGCATCGCGGACACGGCAACTTTGGTTATATCTTCAAGGAAACCAATCATATACCATTTTTGGCAGAAAAAGCGGAAGCACTGGGCGTTCCGGCAGGACCAGAACGGAGTCAACTGGTGCGAGGTGAAACTATCACCTTAGAGAACAATACAGTTGTGACACCCGACATGGTCCTAGGAGAGGTTGTGCCCGGAGCAAAGCTAGTCTGTATCGGGGATACAGGCGAAACCCGTAGCCTGCAAGAATATGTCCAGGACGCGGATGTACTAGTGATCGAAGCGACATTTTTGCACAGCGAAGCCCAAGAAGCGCGATCTTTTGGCCATATTACAGCACGGCAGGCAGCAGAACTCGCCCGAGATCAGGGTGTCAAATGCCTAATTTTGAATCATGTCAGCCGCCGTTATCGTGAGCGCGATATTATCCACGAAGCCCGTAACATCTTTCCAGAAACCTATATTGCACGCGACCTTGACCATTACATCATGAACCGGGATAAGCCCGTCCAACAAATCAGGGAGTAATCCAACCATGAGCGATGAAATACGCAGCACCTACGACAAATACATCGGCAAGCTCTTCGCACCAGAAGACGATGTATTGATCTGGATCAAAGAACAAATCAACCAGAGCGATATGCCCCCAATCAGCGTCAAGAGTCACGATGGTTATCTGCTGAGCTGGCTGATGAAGTTAATAGCTGCAAAGAGTGTCGTTGAAATCGGCACATTGGGTGGCTATAGCGGTACATGGATTGCGCGTGCACTGCCTGATGACGGCAAGCTCTATACATTGGAGTTAGAAGAAAAACACGCCCAAGTCGCACAAGCTGCCTTTGATAAAGCGGGAGTCAGCGACAAGGTTGAAATTCTACTGGGTAATGCACATGAAACCATCAAGCAACTGAGCGGCCAACACCCCTTCGATTTCGTCTTTATTGATGCTGAAAAAGGCGGCTATCTGGACTATCTGAATTGGGCAATCGAAAATCTACGCAGCGGCGGTATCGTAACTGCCCACAATGTCTATCGCAACGGGCGTGTCATGAATCCAACTTCTGATGATGACAAAGCACTGGCGGCGTTTAACCAGGCCATAGCCAATCATCCACAGTTAGAGAGTCTCATCATCCCGCTGGGTGATGGGATGGCAGCTGGGATGAAGAAATAGGCTCGAAAAGCCGATCATGCTCTAAGTTATCTCTGCATACCAGAAAGCGCCAGGAAAATCTTCGGCAGCGGCTTTCCTCTTACCAGTCCAATCATCAACCTCAATCCGAAAGACAGCCGTTACCTTGAGTTCCTCATCTGTCGGTGGATGGTAGTCTGTGATCGGTTTCAAATGTGGCGCATATTTATCAAGCAACATCTGCAAAGCCTGTTTGGCCTCAGCACCATTGTCCACCAGCATGGCACGCCCAAACACAACCACACTTTCGTATTCGACACTGAAGTTAAGTGCTGCTTCTGCGGGCAACAGCCGTCCCATTTCCATAACAGTGAAACAGACCTTGTTGTTTAGGGCTATGTTTGCCTGCGTACGCCCGACATGCGCCGTATGCATATAAATGCAATGATTGTCCGCATCGTAGACAAATAGGTTACTGTTTAGAAACGGCTGATCTTGGTGAACGGTTGCCATAGTGCCAACGGCAACATGCTTGAGAAATCCTTTGATCCACTCTTCATCATTAACAGCCCGGTCATTCCGGCGCATTGTGGTTGGTACCTGATTGGCATAATCTATTGGCATGAACCCGCTCCTAGGCAGCAAACACGAGCATGACTAACCGTAGCAAATGTCAAACAGGAGTGAAAGCACCTGTTATGTCCAATACCTATTTAATCAATCATGCCCTCGCTGTAGACTGTTCCAGGTTGGATGATCTGTGGCCCATCAACATCCACTGTCGCAATGAGGTCATAGGCTGTTGAGCCGGTGATGCGAACGGGCACAATCTCGCCAATAGGTAGTTCGCCTTCGACCAACACATAGCCGTCAATTTCGGGCGCATCACGATAACTGCGCCCCAGACTAATGACATCTGCGGTGGAATCACCAGATTCAGCTTCCCCTATGCCGTGCCCTTCCACCAGCACATCAAGCGTTTTACCAACAAAGGCCTGATTCTTACCCAAGCTAATATCCTGCTGGAGTTCCATCAGGCGTTTGTAACGTTCTTGTTTCACCTCATCCGGCACATGATTACTTAACCCCGCACTGGGCGTTCCAATTTCATAAGAATAAGTAAACGCGCCTACCCGGTCAAATTGCAGATCATCTACAAACTCTAGCAGTGTCTCAAACTCTTCATCAGTTTCACCCGGATAACCAACAATAAACGTTGTTCGGATTGCCAGATCAGGGATCATCTGGCGTAGTTTACCCACTGTTTCATAGACCCATTCGACCTTTGCCGGACGTTTCATGCGTTTCAAGGTTTCATGGTGTCCGTGTTGCAAGGGCATATCTAAATAAGGGAGGATTTGATCGAGCTTGGCCATCACCTGCATCAGATAGGGCGTCACATAACCCGGATAGGCGTACATCACTCGAATCCAGGGGATATCCGGCGCAGCTTGAACAATGCCATCCAACAGATGCGCCAACCCATCTTTCATGCCCAGATCATGGCCATAATCAGTAGTGTCTTGTGCAATTAGAATCAACTCCTGAACGCCCATCGCCTGCAAACGCACAACCTCCGCCACTATCGATTCCAGTGGGCGGCTGACGGCTATACCTTTGATCTTAGGAATGGCACAGAACGCGCAGGGCCGTCGACAGCCATCCGCGATCTTTAGGTAAGCACTGGCACCTTGCACGCTGGCACGCAGTACCCCACGTTCATCAAGACCAACCACTTTAGCGTTCATCGGCAGATGATACATGGGTTCTGGGTGCTTACGATCGCGCAGCCGCTTAATTAGGTCAAAAATATCCATCCAACGGCGTGTCCCAATAATGCCATCCAGACCAGCGACATGCTGAATCAGGTCTTGTCCATAGCGTTGAGATAGACAGCCGGCAGCAATCACCATCTGTTGATCCTGTTTGGTTTCAACCAATTCACGCAGGACAGAAATCGACTCGGCCTTGGCAGCATCAATGAAGCCGCAGGTATTGACGATCAACACCTCAGCATCATCGGGATTGATGATGCCCTGCATTCCGTTCTGGTTGAGTAACTGTGCAATGCTGTCGGAGTCGACAGTATTTTTTGAGCATCCTAGGCTCATAAGATAGTAGTTATTCTTCCTGGACATAGCATTTTCCTATTTCGCTGGTGTCGGGTTTTCTGATGTCGCACGCGGCGGCAGTACAGCTGTCGGCGTTGGTGTGAACGTTTCGCTCGGCAGTGGTGTGATCGTCGGTGTGTTGGATGGTGTCAAGGTATCACTCGGCGTCGGCGTGATCGTCGGCGTATCCGTCGGTAGAGGCGTATCACTTGGCGTGAATGTAATCGTCGGTGTATCGGTTGGCGTTGGGCTGGGGCCAGGTGTGTTACTGGGCGTCTGAGCAGCAATCAAGGTTGCAACCGATTGATCGTCGGTAGGCAGGGATGTCGGATCGAATGGCGAGGTTGGCTCGAAACCAGGACCCGTCACAATATCCACATCATCCGTCGAAAACGTAAGGTCAACCGCCTGCCCTCGTCCACCAAACAATCCCTGGGGCTGTCCATTGTAAACAACAATCAGTGCCTCGGCATTGCTCGCCGTTACCACAATCTTGTTCAATGCTCGATAATCCAGCACTTCATTAGGTCGCACAATCCGCGCAATTTGTTCATTACCATCTGTCAAAACTCGCAGCCAGGTGCGCTGGTTAGTCTCAATCGTAACGGCCACCCCGCGCCCATCGAAATCCTGCTGAACGGGCTGCACGACCTGGAGTGTTGGACGGGGAGTAAAGGTGGGCGCAACCGTAAACGAAGGCTGGGGCGGTAAGTGCAGAATGTCTGGGTTTCCTGGCAGCACATTATCATCAGACTGCATAATGATCTGGAACAATACAAACAGGATCGTCAGGATTGCGCCAGACGCAACGATCACAACGAGAATCAGATTGAACAGACGCCCAGTAAGCTGCTGTTTCTCCTCACGCTGGTCGCCATAAGGCGCCTGACGAGGCTGTGTTTCTTCTTTTGGAACGGCCGAAATTTCCTGTGGAGTCCGTCTGCGGTTCCGCTGCTTGGCTTTCTCACCTCGTTTGCTTCTCGGTTGGGGTTTGTGCAGTGAGGATTCATAGTATTGAATAACAAGGTCATCGTCTAAACCCAAAAAGCGGGCATAGTTTCGGATAAACCCCCGCAACTGTACCTGTGAAACATCAACAATATTGAATTCACCGTTTTCAAAGGATTCAAGGATGTGGGGGCGAATTTTGAGAGTCGAGACAGCATTATCTAGGGTGAGTTCTTTGGCCTCACGCGCTTCCTGCAGATAACGACCAAGCGAATATGCATCCATATATTAAACAAAACAACCCCGTTACGGCACGAAACCGGCGGGGCCATAGTTTTTACCCTGATAAATTGGGCAACAGAGTGTTATACCTGTTCTTCGGTGGCTTCTGGTTCTGCGTCTTCTACTACTGCTTCAGCTTCACGACGAGCGAAATACTCGGCGAGTTCCTCTTCACGGACAACTATGACTTTCAAAACCGGGGCGATTTCACTACCAAGGCGCACCGCCACCTCATGCGTACCAATTTCACGTAGACCCTGTTGGCTAATGCGGCGGCGATTAATATCTGCCCCTGTTGCTTCCAACAGCGCGTCGGCAATCTCCTGTGTCGTAACGGAACCGAACAGTTTGCCTGTACTGGCTGCCCGCCGACCAAACACCAGTTCAACACCATCAATCTCGCGGGCCAATTCATTCATCCGATTTTCCAGCGCTGCACGCTGCGCCACTGCTTGCTCACGTAGCCTGGTCGCACGCTTCAATTCTCCCGGTGTTGCCTGTACTGCCAGCTTCTTCGGGATTAAATAATTGCGGGCAAAACCATCCGCAACATTGATAACTTCACCAGCCACGCCATGTTTATAGACATAATCCAGGAGAATAACCTTCATTATGATGACCTTCTGGTTTCACTTTTACGAAACGGACGCCATTATAAAGCATACCGAACAGCTAGCCAAGTGCCAGCTTGCGACTAGTACGGATTCTTCACACCTCCAGCAACCTGAACCATGATAGAATTTAAGCAAGACCATTACTGAAAGGCGCAAGACCATGGCAGATCAACCCGCCCCTCACTCTTACCCAGATGTTCTGCGCTATATCACTGACGAACCCCCATTAGCAATCGGTGTCGTTGAAGCATCACTGGCCCTTCGCCCCCGGATTGTTCGCGCAGGTCGTCCCCTTGAAGCAATTGTCCTCCTTCAGAACATGTCCGAAAATGATGTTGACGTACGGGTTGCCTTGCAAATACCCGAAAAAGACGCACAGGGTAAAAAGGATCGCTTCCTGGCAAAAAACACCAACCTGGTTGTTGATCTCCGTGCGGCAGAGGTGGGCTATGTCAAGCTGCCGATGACAACCCTACCCGATACCGCCATCAGCAACAAGTACAGTATTGGCATTGATATATCACAGTCAAAACCGTCCGAAAAACCAGTGCGCGTTCGCAGGGGTGACAGCGAAAAGCTACTTGACCCCAGCACACTCCCAGAGAACATACAGAACGAAATCACCGAACTGAAAAAGCTCAAATTCTCAGCACAAAAACGGCGCAAGCTGCGTGGCAACACTTTTGAAGCTCAATTCTCGGTCTTGGCGGGTAAGGTTGGTTCGATACTCAATCTAGAACCAGGCTGGCAAAGTCTATGGACATTGAAAGACCAGAACGACGAAGACTTGCTGCTCAGCAAGTTCCGTGATGTGATCCGTGATAAGACATTACCTCGACTGCGGCGTCAACTCTTCTATGAGCCCTTGCACCACACCATCGAAAAGCGCTTTGAAGATGCGGGTTATCCCCTGATGAAAATTGAAGCGGATGCGATAACCCGTCTGCTCACCCTCATCATCGAATATGGGAATGCCACCCGCACCAATCAGGTCGCGTTGCAGGCGGGACATTTATACATCGAGCCACTCCTAAAAGAAAAACGCATGGCAATAAACGAAGAAGATATCCCGTTGCCGCGTTGGGCCTCAGCCTTTTTGCGGGCGGTGGCGCGTGACGAACGAATCGCCTCTGTTCCAGAACGGGTAATCCCTGTGCTCTGTTTTGACGATCTGCTCTACGATGCCATGCACTATAGTTTCCAGGAGATTGGAAAAGCGACGGGCGAGAATCTGGGGACTGAAGAAGAAACCGATGCCTATATTGATCTAGTCATTGATAAACTGTCGTCACAAGGTCAGATGGACATCAGCTATGCCTACATGCCCCTCTTGATAGGAGGCATCATGGCCTTCGATAAGATCCTGCTCAAAGACGAACGCCTCGCCGATGTCCTGGGTCAATTCAACTTCCTGCTTGATGACCGTAAAGGCGAAAAGACCGAAGACAACGCCCTCATCTTTGACATGACCCAACAAATTATGGAGCAAACACTCCGGCAGTACGGTGTACTCGACAACCGCCATTAGTTTCTTTCAGGGCATCGCCCATCCTGCTGTACCCTCTTCCCCTTCCCCATCAACAACTCTATAATCAGGTGCATGGTTACAGCGCGTCTCTCTTGGCAACAAACAATCGTATTGGGTCTGATCTTCTTTGCATTTGCAGCCTCTGCCATCATCAGCCAAACGGTATTTGAACGATTGCCTCATCTGGAGGATGAACTGGCCTACACTTACCAGGCCAAGATTTTCGCCAATGGCAATCTCGTCATTGACACACCTCAACCACGTCGTGCCTACTGGCAGCCCTTTCTGATCGATTATGCTCAAACAGGCAAACGTTTTGGCAAATACCCCCCTGGCTGGCCTGCTTTGCTGGCGGCTGGATACTATCTGGGACAGCCCTGGATTATCAGCGCCTTCTTCTCTGCCTTAACTGTTGGTGTCGTCTTTCGACTGGGCAAAGAGATATTCCATGATGATGTCGGTATGATCGCTGCCGGGCTAACCGCCTTTTCGCCAATGGCGCTCCTGCTCAACAGCACTTTAATGGGACATACCGCCGCCTTGAATATGTTTACCTGGTTCATGTATAGTTACTGGCGACTAGAGTTGACCACTCAAAGACAGCAATATCGACAGGCCGCATGGTGGGGTATAGTGGCGGGCGTCATGATGGGGTTGCTAGTAGTCAATCGCCCACTAACCGCAATAGGTATCACGGCTCCCTTTATCCTCTGGAGCAGTCTTCGTGTTCTCAAAGTACTGGCTCTATCTAGAGACTGGCCCCACCTCGTACCATTAGTGCTTATCGCCGTCTTGACTACTCTTATTGGATTGGCTATTCCCATCTTCAACTATGCCGCTACAAATAACCCAACTGAGAATCTTTACCTTCTTATCTGGGACTATGATCGGGTTGGGTTTTGCGAAAGCTGTGGGCGTAACGGACATACCATTATTAAAGGCATCCGCCACGCCAAATTTGACCTTTCTCTGACCGCCGCCGACTTATTTGGTTGGCAGTTTGAACCGATCACAAGCGAACTGCAAGAACACCTGCGCACCAGCAGCAGCTATTGGCCTGCCTATGGCTTGAGCTTTTTTATTCTACCCTTCGGCTTGCTCATTGCCTTCAAAACATGGTGGGGACGGCTGTGGGTGGCAATTGGTATGGTGTGGGTGGTGATGCCTTTTGTGCTGGAGATGAGCTTTTTAACCGCCAGCGCCGGAACAATCGGGTTATGGTTATGGGCGTTTGGTATGTGGCTACTCATTCCTCCGCTACGCCTTATCCTGGATGATAAGCCAAATCCACAGCTTGTTTGGGCCTGGCTGCTGTTAGGCGTCATCGTCGGATTGATCTATATCCAACTGGGTTACTGGGTCGGAGCACAACTCTACAGCACGCGATACTACTTTGAGGCGCTCTCGGCATTTGCTATTTTGAGTGCCCTGCCCATTGTCCGGCTATCAGATTATCTGGGGTCTCGTCTAAAAACATTTCCCAACCGTATGTTCACCTATACGGCATTTGCTG
The DNA here is from genome assembly GCA_965223785.1 of Phototrophicaceae bacterium. Taxonomy (GTDB): domain Bacteria; phylum Chloroflexota; class Anaerolineae; order Aggregatilineales; family Phototrophicaceae; genus CBDCXN01. The sequence continues at coordinate 5,828,502 of OZ245017.1, forward strand.
TCTTGCTCGCCTGGAGTTTCCGAACCTACAGCATACCCCGAATCGAAAGCCTGCACGGGTATAACCAGATGAGCAGACACCTATTAGAATCTGTCGAAGAACGAAGAATTAATGACCAGCCGATTCTGGTGATTGCCAACGCTCCTATAGGCAGTTTACGTTGGCGTTCGATTGGGCCGTTAATGGCAATGACCGGCCCATATTTCGAGGAAGACATTGTTGTCGCCTGGGATTATGGGCAGAATGCTACCATCATTCGTCAGCAAATTATCGAGCGATTCCCAGATCGGCAAATCATCGAAATGGGCGTTCAAGGCAATGACAGTTGGTTCATCAAGCCGGAATAAAACCCTCGGCGCCTTCGGGGAATGGTGAATCGCACGGATGTCCGCCGAACAATCCACTTGTAGTGTGGGCCGAATCGTCCCTTTGTTGCCGCCGCCGCGCAACAAAAAAACGGCGGCAGCAACGCGGAAGACACTGGCAGAAAACTGGGGAGAATCGGTGGGAAGTAGCGGGAAATGGCAGTCAAAACGGTCTCCAAGTGTGTTGAGAGAGTCTTAGTGTATATGAAAAATGGTTGATTTGGGTGAACGTGTGTTCTGTTTTCAGACAAAGCTCAGTGTATGGGTTTTCTGGTTCATCCCAATTTTGCTTCCTCACATCGTGGCCTGCTTGCCAAGATAGGGGCGAGCGGTTAAACCGAAAGCACAGGTTATGATGTCGGTAAGCTGTTTGAGGGATGTACGAGAAAAACAGGACACTCAGGACTTATGGATAAGTGGAAATAAATGACCATGAAGATATCAACCCGATACCATGAAACCGTCCTGAGAGACGAAGTTGGCGCTTACACTGAAAAGAGGCCAACAAAGACTGTGAAAGGACGAACGATGATTGACCATTATTTGGGCGTGGATTTACAGGGTAAAAGAAGCTATCTGGTCCTCATGACAGCTGAGGGTGTAATCGAAGACAAGCGTCGGTTAGCGAATGGGGATGTCGCAGCCTACATCAACACAATTCCATACAATACCCATGCCGTGTTGGAGGCAACGGGCAACTGGAGCTATATGTACGATCTCTTGATCCAGCGGTTAGACTGTGTAGAGTTGGCTCATCCCAAACAAGTGCGAGCCATTGCTGCTGCTCGGATCAAGAATGACCGCATTGATGCCACCATCTTAGCTCATTTGGCGCGGACGAACTTGTTGCCAACAGCGTATGCTGCACCGGTTCCGACCCGAGAGCTACGAGATGTCACGCGCCATCGGAGCAAATTAGTCCGCCAACGCACCCGACACAAGAATCGAACCCATCGTATTCTATCGCGCTACAACCTCCATTCCCCTTACACTGATTTATTTGGCAAAAAGGGACAAGTATGGCTGGCGAAACAGATGTCCCCCTTGTCTCAAGTTCATCAAAACATGGTCAGCGACTATCTCATGATCATTGATGTGTTGGATCAACGCATCAAAGTCGCAGACAAAAGGATCAAAGCGTGGGTCAAGACGGATCCGCGAGCTGACATTTTAATGAGTATGCCCGGTATTGGGCCCTATTCAGCGGCTGTCATCGTCGCAGAAATTGCCGAAGTCAAACGCTTCCCTCGAGCGAAGGAATTATGTAGTTTTGCCGGGCTGGTTCCCTCAACCCGAAGCAGTGATACCAAAACCTACCATGGTCGTATCACCAAACAAGGATCGTCATAGCTTAGATGGATCATGGTGAGTGCATCCCAACGAGCGGGTTGTCGTAGCCCGAGACTGAAGACCTTCTATGATCGCATTGCTCAGAAACATGGTGGCAAAACCGTGCGGGTCGCGCTGGCTCGCAAGATGTTGAGTATTGTGTTTGACATGTTGAGTCGGCAGCAACCGTTTATGGAGGAGTGTCAACAGGGCTGATTCGGTGAGCCCGTTTTTTCAACTGGTCGTTTAGACCCACAGCCTGATTGGGACACCGAACTCCAACCGATATGATGTGACGCGCAGCGATCACGGATAGATGTTTGACCGTTGGTACAAAGATACCCTACAAATGGAGCAGACGGTGTTTGGATTATTCAATTTGCATACTTGCTCTTGACTGACGTTTTCATAGATGTTGAAAAAGTCTTAGAAGTAGTGTTGAGACTGGATTTGATTAGCCTGTGACTACAAAATATAGGCTAATTACTAAGTGGAGAAGTTATGTCGCTCAGGTTTCATGAAATTGCTGAACATAATCATCGTATTCTCAATCCGTTTACGCACGATAAACTGATGTTGGTGGGTGAGATTTGCCAACTCAACAAGGACAACAATCTGCTTGATTTATGTTGTGGAAAAGCCGAAATGTTATCTCAATGGTCACGTCATTGGGGCATTCAAGGCATAGGGGTAGATATTAGTGCCACCTTTCTCAAAGCGGCTAGACAACGTGCGGATGAATTGGGGATCACAGATCGAATTACTCTCATTGAGGCAGATGCTTCCCAATATCAGCCCGAAATGCATAGCTTTGATATTGTCAGTTGTATTGGTGCCAGTTGGATTGGCGGAGGATTGGTTGGAACGCTCAAACAAATGCGATCCGCACTCAAACCTGATGGGCTATTGCTTGTCGGTGAACCCTATTGGATTGCCCCACCCCCTGACACGCTTTACGAGCTCATGGGAGTGGCAAAGCAGGACTACACGTCTCTAGTCGGAACACTGGATCGCATCGAAGCTATCGGGTTGGAACTAGTCGAAATGGTGCTTGCTGATCAGGATAGTTGGGATCGCTACGTTGCCGCTCAATGGTCTACCGTTGATACTTGGCTGCGAGCTAATCCTGATGATCCTGATAGTAGCGAGCTAAAATCGTGGAATACCCATTGGAAACGCATCTACCTCGAATACCAACGCGAGTATTTTGGTTGGGGGGTCTTCGTGATCCGGTGAAATAAGAACGAACGTTAAAATCGCCCACAGACTGCAAAGGTATCGGTTGAACACCCTCGCCAGATTATGCTAAAAATATAGTCGATTTGACCTTATCTTTGCAACAAGGCAATTTATGACAGTCATCGGCTATATTCGGGTGAGTACAGAGCAGCAGGATTTGGACAAACAACGCCACCTGCTCTTGGAATACGCTCAGCAACAACAACTCCAAATCCACGAGTTCATTGAAGTCGAGATTTCATCTCGGAAAAACCAGCATGAACGACGGATCACTGAACTGCTATCAAGACTTCAATCTGGTGATCTGCTGTTGGTCGCGGAGTTGAGCCGCTTGGGGCGCAACATGCTGGAAACGCTCAACCTCATCAATACTCTGCATGAGAGTGAAGTGCAGATCGCATTTGTCCGTCAACCGGAACTCTCGACGACTGGCTCTCATGCCCAATTACTGCTGGCGATCTACAGTTACTTTGCCCAGACAGAACGTGAGTTCATCTCACTGCGTACCAAACAAGGACTAGCAACAGCCAAAGCCAGAGGCCAGCAGCTAGGCCGACCCAAAGGCAGTCGCAATAAATCCCGTCCGCTTGATCCTTACCGGGAACAGATCAAATCGTATCTACAAACTGAACTCTCGATCACAGCCATTCGCAAACTGGTTAATCAACAGCTTGAGCAGCCCTTGACCTATAATAGCTACAAATACTTTATTCAGACCGATGAGGAACTCCGGGAATTCCTGAGAAAAGAGCAAACATGACATGCTCAGAGAAAAAGAGCGCCACTTCAAACCCTGTGTAGTATCGCTGGAAAAGTTGGTTCCCCACGACAATTTCTATCACACCGTAGAAGTCAAACTGGACTTGAGCTTTGTTCGGGATTTGGTGCAGAACTACTACTCATCGACTATGGGTAGACCCTCCATCGACCCTGTGGTGTTTTTCAAGCTGCAACTGATTATGTTTTTCGAGGGTATCCGATCTGAGCGTCAACTCATGGAGATGGTCAACCTCAATCTGGCCTATCGCTGGTTCATTGGTTATGACCTAGATGAGACGGTTCCTAACCATTCATCCTTGACAAAAATCAGAGATCGTTATGGCCTGGAAGTTTTTCAGAGGTTCTTTGAGGAAATTGTGGAGTTGTGTATTGAAGCAGGGTTAGTCTGGGGCAAAGAACTCTACTTTGATGGCACAAAAGTAAGAGCAAATGCCGCACTGAATAGCATGGAAGATCGTTGGTATTGGCAAGCTAAACAACATCTCAACGGGCTATTTCCTGTATCCGAAGAAACCCAACAGCCAGCCATTGCTACTCGCTTTGTCAACAAATACGATGGTACACGTAGGGTGGGACGCAGAAGTAAGACGTATCAGCGTGTCACCGATACGAAAATTAGCCCCACAGACCCAGATGCCAGCCCAATGCAGCGCTTCAATGGAGATCGTGCCAAGTTGGGCTATCACACCCACTATGTGGTTGATGGTGGCAAATATCGAATAGTCTTGGCTGCTCTGACAACTCCCTCCTCGATCATGGACAACACACCCATGCTTGATCTAGCTCGATGGGCACGTTTCCGTTGGCAACTCGAACCAGCTATTGCAGTTGGGGATGCCAAATATGGCACGGTCGAGAATATTGTAGGTCTAGAACAAGATGGGTTATGTGCTTATATGCCAGTCCCCGACCACAGTAAACGGACAGGTTTTTATCCGCCTGAGTGTTTTGATTATGTCGCTGAGAATGATTGTTTCATCTGTCCTCAAGGACACAAGCTACCCCTTTGGTCAAGACGTGCTAGCGAACAGATCTATGTCTATCGTGCCGACGCCAAAATCTGTGATGCTTGTCCGGTAAAGTCAGAATGCACCGATAGCAAATCAGGTAGGCATCTCCGGCGTTCTTTCGACCAGGAATATCTTGATCGTGCCACCCATTATCGAGAGACGGAAGATTACCGCAAAGCAATGCGGAAAAGGCAGGTTTGGGTCGAACCGATGTTTGGTGAGGTCAAACAGTGGCATCAAGGTCGAAGGTTTCGATTAAGGCGGTTACGAAAGGTGAATATTGAAGGATTACTGAGGGCAGCAGGTCAGAATATCAAGCGCCTATTGAAGCAAAAAACCAGAAAATATACCCCTGATCCACCCTGCACTATGGCGATTTCCGCCAATTTCATCGTATTTTCAATTTGAACCCATCATGTCAACCAATTCGCTGATTGCCTGCACCGACTATTTCAACAGGCTCATTATAATAAGGGACATGGCAAAAAGACAATTATAACTCACAGAAACAGAAGTCGTTGCAATTCGTCAGCGCGAAAACGAAACAAAAGACATCCTAGAGCAACGTCGCTTGCAAGCGGTACGAGCTTATGGAACAGGGGTAGCAATGCCATCGATTCTATCGGTAGTGGATTGTCACGAAGATAGCGTGCGGCAGTGGGCAAGCCAATATCAAGCTCAAGGTCTATCGGGATTAGCCTCAAAGCTCAATCAGAGCCAACGGAGAGACTTGCGAGAGCGATTGAAAAGCAGTCGGCCAGATGAGGTGATTGCAAAAGAAAAGCGTAGCAGTCAAGGTCAGTTTTGGACAGTGAACGACCTACAAATTGTGGTCGAAGAGTGGTATGAGGTGGTCTCTCAAGACATCGGTTCTTACCGTCGCTTATTGAAAGAGAGTGGGTTGAGCTCTCAACGAACAGAACAAGTCTATCGCTCGCGTGCGAGTGAAGCAGAGGTGGCGGATTTTCTACAAGACCATCCTGATGGGTCATTTTAGCCTTAGATGAAATGGCTTTATATTTTCAAGCCATCTTGACACGGGTTTGGTCACCAATTGGATCAACACCGATTGTGAGGGTGCATCCACAGCACGATCATTGCTACTTTTATGGGGTTTTGAATCTGCGAAACGGGCGGGAAATAGCCATCTGAGCAGAGCAACAGCGGAGTGAATACACAGCAAATTTTCTAATGCAACTCCTGATGATCTACTCCCAACCGATTTTACTGCTCTTGGATCGGGCTTCATGGCATAAGGGCGATGTCAGCCGCTTGCTTGAACAGATCCAGCATCTGCAAGTTCTCTACTTTCCAGTCGCCTGTCCTGAACTTAACCCACAGGAGCATGTTTGGGCGCATGCGCGTGAGACAATCAGTCATAATCATAGCTAACGTAACTTCGATGCTTTGATTGAAGATTTTGACACTCACTTTATCAGCAAATGTATTCCAACTAGATTATGGTTATCCTACTCCAGTAATCCATTATCCAAATTGTCAAGTTCTATCCACAAAATTCAGTACTCCCCACCTTCGTTTGAGATTGGCACTATGACAACCCATATTTCAAACTATACTAAAGGACTGTTTAAACTTTCACAAATAAGGCATTAATTATGTACCGGGGCACCCTCTTACTAGTTTTGATTCTGGTTGCCTGTTCTGGCGGGTCACAGGAGGCAACGCCAACGCCTATTCCACCGGATGTCGCGCCCATTGCTGCCACATTTGAAGTACAGGTCGGCGACATTGATACCCAGATTCAGTTTAATGGGCGGATTGTCCCGGCGATCAGCCAGAATCTGTTGTTTGGATCCGATGGTCACATCCGAGAAGTTTATATCCCAGAAGGCGAATGGGTCTCTGAAGGGGATGTCATCGCCGATCTTGATCTGGTCGAAGATCTGGAACGCCAACGCGAACGTGAGAATGTACCAATCCGCAGGGCAGAAATTCGTCTAGAGATCGCTCGATTGCAATTAGAACTGACCGAAGCGCGAGAAGACTCAACTATCAAAGACATTCAAATCGCTATCAAAGAACAAGAATTGGCACTGGCGCAGTTGGCGCTGGACGAAGTGAATCTGAATATGCCCGATTGGGATGCTATGATAAACAATGCGACGCTCACAGCAGCGATGGATGGTACGCTGCTTGATCTGGACGTCCACATTGGCGATACAGTGATAGCATTTGAATCGGTTGGCGAGATCGTAGATACAAGCGAACTTGAACTCGCGGCCGCACTACGAAGCGACCAGCTTGAAGTCTTGCAGGAAGGGCTTGTTGTAACGGTAGCGCCTATCAATCGTCCGGGCGTCGCCATTACAGGTCTCATCGCTGAATTGCCAGACAACACGTTTAGTGGTGACAACGAGGCAATCATTACATTTGACTCCTCTCCTTCTGAAATTGGCCTGGAGATTGGTAACCGGGCACAGGTTACCGCCGTACTGGAACGACGTGAAGGTGTATTATGGCTGCCTCCACAGGCAATTCGGCAATTTTCTGGACGTAATTTTGTCGTCGTGCGCGATGGCAATGCCGACGTTCGAGTTGATGTCGAAATCGGATTGCGCAGCCGTGACCGCGTAGAGATCGTAGCAGGTCTCGAAGAAGGCCAGACAGTTGTCGGGCCATAATGGAGTAGCCGCCTCATGGCATTTATCCTGCGCATAAGTGCAACCTTCGTCATCGCAATCAAACGGATTGTCTCGCAACCAGGGCTGTCCCTGGCGATGGTGATTGGTTTGGCAATCGCGGTTACACTGATGACGAGCATTCCGACTTATGCCGATGCCATCTACAGCCGGATGTTCTTAACCAACGTGTTGAAAGAAGACCCCACCGAAGACGCAGATATGCGCCCCCCTCTGTCTCTGATGTTCTATTACGGCGGCGGGCTCAGCGATCCAATTCAATATGAGGCTATTCACCCTGCCGATAATTATCTAACCCATTCAGCGGGAGCCGATATGTCGCTGAGTCAACGCGAATACGTCCGGCATTTGCGCACAGAAGCCTTTTTACTGTTTCCGTCTGATGCCTCCAATTTTGAGGATGATGCTTCAGCTTTAGATTTTGTGCGCTTTGGCTATGTCAGTGACATTGAACATCATGTCGAGATACTTGAAGGTGAGATGCCTGCCCCGGCAGATCCAAGGGCTGACGTGGTCGATGTGATGATGAGTGAAGCCTTTGTCAACGAGTTGGGTCTACAAATTGGCGAGGAATACCTCGTTTACATCCGTGATAAAACACCAGATGGGCTGCAAATTTCCACACAAATTCCGGTGCGTGTCGCCGGAGTCTGGAAGCCAATCGATATTCGTAATGAATTCTGGTTCATCCAACCGCATCATCTTGAAAATCAATTACTCATCTCAGAAGAGGTTTTTGCCCAACGCATCAGTCCCTTCTTAGATGATGAAGTCTATGCAGCCGTCTGGTATCTGGTGCTGAATGAAGACGAAGTCCATTACTCCATTGCCTCCGACATTATTGATCGTATAGACGTAGTAGAAAAGAACACCCGCGATTTACTGCCAGACACTCGCCTCGCGATTTCGCCACGTAGCCCCTTGCAAGATTATCGTGATTCGGCTGTTTTGCTAACGATCTTACTCTATGCCTTTGCTGCGCCCATTATCGGGCTGCTGTTAGCCTTTATTGGCCTGACCGCCAGCTTGAGTGTTGAGCAGCGCCGGAATGAAATCGCCGTTTTAAGAAGCCGCGGGGCTTCTCGTATCCAATTAACGGGTATCGCCTTAATCGAAGGGCTAATTCTCGGTGGGATTGCATTAGCGCTGGGCAGTATATTCGGTTTGGGTGTCGCTCGCCTAATCGGACAAACGCGGAGCTTCCTCGACTTTCAGGGGGTGTTTGATCTGTCTGTACGGATGACCATGCCGACGCTGCAAATTGGCGTCGGAGCAGTGGGGATCGCCATCCTTGCTCAACTCATCCCGACGTTCGTGGCCTCTGGTCGTACAATTGTGATGTATAAACAGGAACGTGCCCGTATGCTGCGCCACCCCTGGTGGCAGCGTGCTTACGTGGACTTCCTCCTGCTGATTCCAGCCTTCTACGGCATTTATCTCATGCAAGATCAAGGCAGTGTGGGCCTGCTCAACCTGGAATCGGAAGAACTGTTCATCAACCCGCTGTTCTTCTTGATTCCTTCCCTGACAATGTTCACATTTACGCTGTTGGTTATCCGACTTATTCCGAGGTTCCTCTCGTTGGTAAGTTGGCTTGTATCCCAATCAAGTAATGTTTCACTCTTGATGGCAGCCCGCCATCTGGCCCGCAGCCCTAGCTTTTATACAACACCTCTCATTTTGCTCATCCTGACACTTGCCCTATCAACCTTTACCGCGTCGCTGGCACATACACTGGATGAGCATCTGTTTGATCAAGTTTTCTATCGGGTTGGCACAGATACAAGCTTTTATGATTTCGGCGAAGCAATTGAACTGCTGAGTGAAGAAGAGACACAAACCGAGTGGCGCTTCTTACCTGTCTCAGATTACCTGCAAGTGCCTGGCGTACAGGGTGCGACTCGGGTTGGTGATTATCGAGGACGATCTCAACTAAGCGGCGGCTTCCAAACTGGGAAGTTCCTGGGCGTGGATCGCTTCTCATTTGGTGGCGTTTCCTATTGGCGCAAAGACTTCGCAGACGAAAATCTGGGTACGCTCATGAATCGGCTAGCAGTTAATCCGGCTGGTGTTCTGGTCAACAAAGACTACCTGGAACATAACGAACTTGAAATCGATTCCCCTCTGCGCATCACAGTCACCATATTAGGTCAGCGCATGGATCTCGATTTCCGTGTCGTCGGTACATTTGATTTGTTCCCAACTTGGTATCCAGAAGATGATGGGCCATTGTTTGTGGGTAATCTGGACTATCTTTTTACCAACCTCGGCGGGCAAGTACCCTACGATGTGTGGCTGCGGCATGATTCCGGCATTGGTGCAGAGGAAGTTGGTGTTTCGATTGTCGGTTGGAACACCGGTGAACCACAAATCCTCAAACAACAGCAACAGCCAGAACGTCAGGGATTGTTCGGTTTGTTATCAGTTGGGTTCGCTGCTGCGGCGGTTATCACAGTGTTAGGGTTTTTATTGTATATTATATTTTCCTTCCAGCGGCGCATGATTGAAATGGGTGTGTTGCGGGCAATTGGCCTATCTACGAACCGAATGGCCTTGATTCTGATGTGGGAACTCATCTTTTTGATTGGATTGGGCGGTGTTATCGGCGCAGCATTGGGTACGATCATCAGCCAGATGTTCATCCCTTTCCTGCAAATTGGCAACGAAACCATCGGCAACTTCCCACCCTTCATCGTCCGTATTGCCTGGTCAGATATGAACACGATTTTCGCCCTGTTCGGCAGCCTGTTCATCGTCGCGTTGATCTTGCTGACCGGGTTGCTCCTCCAAATAAAGATATTCCAAGCCATCAAACTCGGAGAGACAATCTGATATGTCGTACATTCGCTGTGAGAATCTGGTTAAAATCTATCAGAATAACGACATCGAAACCTTTGCTCTGCAAGGCTTGAACTTGAGCGTCCAAAAAGGTGAACTCATGAGCATTGTCGGAGTCAGTGGCAGCGGTAAATCCACATTAATGAACGTATTGGGTGGTCTGGATCGCCCATCGGCTGGGCAGGTCTGGGTTGACCAAAGCAATCTACTCAGCATGTCTGATGCTGAACTCACCCGCTATCGCAGCTCGGATGTTGGCTTCGTCTGGCAGCAGGGATCACGCAATCTCATTCATTATCTCAGCGTGCTGGAGAATGTGCAACTGCCCATGACGCTTTCGGGTAAAACAGGACGCAACAAACGCCGACGTGCTGAGCAATTACTAGAAGCAGTGGGACTATCTCATCGACGTGGGCATCGGCTTTCAGAGCTTTCTGGCGGTGAGCAACAGCGGGTGGCGATTGCGGTGGCACTGGCGAATGAACCTAAAATCTTGCTGGCGGATGAGCCAACAGGCGAACTCGACACCGACACCGCCTTGCAAATCTACCAAGTTTTTCAGAACCTCAACAAGCAGTTTGAGATGACGACCATCATCGTTAGCCATGATCCAGAAATCGCCCAGCATGTTCAACGTGTCGTCAACATCCGCGATGGTCAAATTGCAACAGAGACCGTCCGTCGCCGTCGGACAAACGGCGCATTCGCAGAATCGGCAGAGACAGAAGAAGAACATCTCGAAGAGCGCATCGTGCTGGATGCTGCGAATCGCTTGCACATTCCTAAAGAATATCTTGAACAATACCACATCGAACGCTACGTTCAAATCGAATTGATTGACAATGGCATCTTGATTAAGCGGGCTGAATCCGACGGCGATGTAGAAATTAGAGACAACACGACGGCTGATCAGAAAGCGGCTTCCGGTCTAAGAGGATTGCTAAATCGTTGGCGGCACAGGGAAAACTGATGAAGAACGTAATTGCCACAGAGAAACTTTCACGAATTTATCGGCAGAATTCATCACAACCCGTTCAGGCCCTCAGCGAGGTGAATTTAACCGTTAAAATAGGCAAATTCGTTGTATTAAAAGGGCGTTCTGGCAGTGGTAAGACTACACTGCTCAACTGCTTGGGTGGGTTGGATCGTCCAACATCGGGCATTATCCAGATTCTTGAACGTGACCTGAATGGCTTGAGTGACAAAGAACTAACGCGCTGGCGTCTGCTGGAATTGGGGTTCATCTTTCAATCATTTGGGCTGCTACCCACCCTTTCTGCCTTTGAGAATGTCGAACTGATTCTACGTATGGCAGGTGTCAGTCGGTCTGAGCGACGTGAACGCACCCTGCATGTCCTGGAATTGGTCGGTTTGACCAAACATGCCAAACACCGTCCTTATGAACTGTCAGGTGGGCAACAGCAACGCCTTGCCATCGCCCGCTCTATCGTCAATACACCCAAGCTCATCCTCGCCGACGAACCAACCGGCGAACTCGATACAGAAACCACTGAATTGATCCTGACCCTGTTCCGCACCATCGTTGACGAAAATAACACCACCTTGCTCATGACTTCTCATGATGAATTGGTAACAGAATATGTCGATCAGGTCTTGATGCTCGAAAATGGAAAAGTAACAGAAAACGTCCCGGTCTAGAACTGTGTCACAATCAAACGCCCTTTCCAATTCCCAGATATTGCGGGCAGCCTTCATCGTGCTAGTTGGCTTCCTCGCCAGTGGTTTGTTGGGGTTGGTAAGGACAGCGGTTTTTTCCAGTACATTTGGCGCAAGCGCTGAGCTCGATGCCTTTTACGCGGCGCAGCGCATTCCTGAAACCTTATTCAAACTGATTGCTGGCGGCGCTCTGGGATCATCTTTCATCCCAGTGTTTTCCCGCCTGCTCAATCAAGATGATCTCACCCATGCCTGGCGACTGGCTAGCGTCGTGATGACATTATCGGCTGGTGCAGCTGCAGTTTTAGGTGTGCTATTGGCTTTGCTTGCACCCGTCATTGTCCCGAGTTTGCTTGTTCCGGGCAAACCACCACAGATGCAGGCCTTGACCGTTTCCCTGACTCAACTGATGCTGGTCACAACTGTCATCTTCTCAGTCAGTGGCCTATTGATGGGAATCCTGAACGCCCACCAGAGTTTTCTTTTGCCCTCGCTCGCTTTGAGCATGTACAACATCGGTCACATCATTGGAGCACTCTTTCTAACACACTTCCCCCTATCTGAACCAGATGCCAACATCTATGGGCTGGCCTATGGCGCTATCTTGGGTGCCGTCTTGCATCTGCTGGTGCAGCTCCCCGGATTACGCCCCATTAAAGCCAAACTACGGGTCTTATTGAACTGGAATGTTGAGGGCGTCCGTGAGGTGTTGACCTTGATGGGTCCGCGTGTGTTGGGATTAGCAGTCGTCGAAATCAACTTTGTTGTTAATATTGCCTTTGCATCAACTATGGTTGATGGGAGCCAGGTCGCGCTCACCACGGCCTGGCACTTGATGTTCTTCGCATTGGGCGTCATCGCACAGAATTTTGGCACGGCAGTCTTCCCCACTCTGTCAGCATTGGTCGCTGAAGACGACATGGCGGGTTTCAAGAATCGCCTAAGCAGCGCCATGCGCAGCGTTTTGTTCTTATCCTTCCCAGCAACCATTGCCTTGATCCTCCTGGGGGTACCCATTGTTACGACACTGTTTGAGCGCGGCGCATGGACGGCAGAGCACTCAAATGCGACGGCCTGGGCACTCGCATTTTTCGCACTCGGCATCGCAGGGCACAGCCTACTAGAGGTATTATCCCGGGCCTTCTATGCCCTTCATGATACCTGGACACCTGTCAGGATCGGTATCTTGGCAATGGTAGCGAACATCCTGCTCAGTATCCTATTCATTCAATTCATAGGCCAGCCCAACTCACTCGAACGTGGACCTTTCGCAGGGCTGGCTCTTGCGAACAGCGTGACGACATTGCTAGAGAGCGCCGTCTTATGGTGGTTGATACGAAACCGAGTCGGCGGCATTCGTGATCGCTACATTATACAGGGCGCGTCTCGAACTTTGGTGGCAGCCTTGTTGATGGGTGCTGGGATCCTACCTGTTTTGCTGTTGATTGACTCTCAGGTCGCGTTCATCAAGCTTGTTGCAGGTGGGTTGGTCGGTGGGTTGGTGTTCTTCGGATTGGCGGCTGTCATGCGGGTGGATGAGGTTGGGATTTTACTGCGTCGTTTCAAAATTACCCCTTCATAAATGGTATGTTACATTAAGGTTAGTAAAATCAAACATTACCCAATTTTATCCCAAAATATATCCCAAATTGGGGATAATGCGGGATTCTAATCCAACACACTCACTGTGCCATCGTCAGAAATTTGATTCACCCGCAGTTCAGCTTTATCCAACGCTGTCTGGCAGTAAATCGAGAGTTTGCGCCCACGCTCAAACAAATTGACCGACTCTTCCAACGAGAGTTCGCCCGTTTCCAGTTTGTTGACAATTTCTTCCAATTCTCGAAACGCAACCTCAAAAGAGAGTTCTTCGATAGTGTCCATGAGTTTCCTTATCTTCAATTCTTGCTTTCAATTGACCATCTTTCAGTTGAATGGTGATGCCTGTGCCGGGGGCAGCATCCTGTTCAGAAATGATACGCTTTCCCGTCTCGCTTTCCGTTACAATGGCATAACCGTGCGACAGAAGAGCATCAGGGTTGGCAGCATTGAGCGCGGAGATTCGGCTTTGCAAGCGCTCCCTCAGTAAGTTCAAGTGGCTGCGTCCAAGCTGCCCCACCCGCCCCTGCAAATCATCAACACGCTGGCGGCTGTTGCGGATGAACTGGGCTGGTGAAACATGGTGTAAGGTTCGATTGACGACACGAACACTTTCTCGTTTGTTGTTCAAATAGTCTGGTATGATCGTCATCAAATCGGCATCCAATTCCAGAAGGGTCTCGCGCCATTCCGCTAAATCCGGCGTTGCTAATTCTGCGGCAGCCGAAGGCGTGGGGGCGCGGGCATCACTGACAAAATCAACGATGGTAAAATCCGTATCATGCCCAACTCCAGTAATAATCGGAATCCGACTATCAGCTACACTACGTGCAACAAACTCATCGTTGAAAGGCCATAGGTCTTCAATACTGCCCCCGCCCCGGCCGAGAATGATAACATCCACGTCCGAATAAGCGTTTAAACGCCCTATCGCACGAACAATCTGCCCCGGTGCTACCTCACCTTGCACAAGTGTCGGGCTCAAAACAACCTCTGCAATAGGAAAGCGACGACTTAATACATTGAGAATATCCTGAAACGCAGCCGCCGTCGGCGAGGTGACAACCCCGATCTTCAGCGGAAATTCAGGCGGTTCTCGTTTGCGGTCAGCCTCAAATAAGCCTTCAATAGCTAACTGAGCCTTAAGGCGCTCAAACTGCTGATACAAATCACCAACACCAACTGGGCGGATGAGATCAGCATAAAGTTGATACTCACCACGCACCTCGTAAACGCTGATGCTGCCATGAACTTCCAACTCATCGCCATCCTCCGGTACAACCGATTGACGGCTAGCGGCACTGCGCCACATGACACATCGAATCTGCGCCCCCTGATCCTTGAGAGTGAAATACCAATGCCCCGATGAGGCTGGCCTCATATTGGAAACTTCCCCTTTGATCCACACATCCTTCAACGTCTCGTCAAAAGCGAACAGATCACGTATATAGTAGGTAACTTCAGAAACAGACTGAATTGGCATGAATTTACTCGTTGGCTATCCATTCTTCATATTATACAATTGAGCGGTGTGGAAATCACAATTTGATCGAAGGAATACTCTATGGCCTACTTAAACGAACAGGAGCGTGATGCTCTATTGAATGATCTCAAAAACATGAACTTTATGCGTGCCAAGAGCAAGCTGCGCAAAATGGACCCAAAAGGCAAGATCGCCCTCTTCCGCAATGTGCAGGAAACAGGCGAATGGATCACCCGCTATGATCTCAATGGTCTTGGCACTCGAGTAACCTTGATTGAAGACCGTGATGCGCCAGACAGCGATCCAAATACCCGGGCAAAAGCCAAATACGAACTCGTTCGCATTATCATTGAACCCACATCTGATAACAGGACTTGACCGACCATGTTACCTACACTTTCACAAACTCGTAATTTATCCTCGCTGCATCGGCTGGCTACCATCGGCGTATTTACGCTGCTCACAATTATTAGCGCACAATTGGAAATCCCCCACCAACCCGTGCCCTTCACTATGCAGCCGCTGGCCGTTATGCTCGCTGGCATGGTGCTAGGAGGACGAGACGGCGCACTCAGCATGTTCTTCTATGTCAGCCTGATTGCATTGGGGTTCCCATTTGATGCCAACCATGTCGGAACCGCCGCGCTATTCGGACCCACAGGTGGTTATCTGCTTGGTTTCGTGATCGCGGCGGGCGTTATCGGCCTGATTTGCGAATATAGTCAGAATCGCTTCTGGATACGCGGGTTTGCCGGGGTGATTGGCCTGGCCATTATTTACCTGTTTGGCATAGTCGTTCTTCGCAACATCACCGGTATGCACTGGTCAGAAACCTGGGCAGTGGGCGGTGAACCCTTTCTCGTCTTCGATCTCATCAAAGCCATTATCGCCGCTGGACTTTCCGAATCAGCGCGTACCATGCTTCTACGCTCATTTCAACACTAGAGACGAATTCATTCAGAGTACAAATGACTGAATTTCGTGGATAGAACCTTACAATTTAAATAAGCCCTAATTTCTGCGATTAGTAGGAAGCATACATTGAGGGTTGAACCTGTCATTTCTTCTTCGGTGGCAGTCCCCAAGCTCACCTCGCGCTCAAACACATTCAAGCGCTGCCTAGTTGGTCTAGAATCCGCCCGCATGGATATCCATGCGATTCACATCTAAATCCACCTTGATTTAACAGAACAAATATTCTACCATTGCGGTGCTTTCAGTCTAATTCAAAGGACCTACAATAATGGCACAACACAAAATTATCCCGCACTTATGGTATGACAAAGAAGCCAGGAAAGCAGCAGAGTTTTACGTGTCTGCCTTTGGTCAAAATTCAAAGGTTACACACGTTTCCACAATTCATGACACCCCTTCGGGTTCAACAGATATCGTGGCCTTTGATATTTTAGGACGGGAATTTATGGCAATTAGTGCTGGCCCCCAATTCAAGATCAATCCGTCTATATCGTTTCATGTGAAGTGCAAAACAGTAGCAGAAGTCGATGAGATTTGGGAAAAACTCTCTATTGATGGAATGATCCTGATGGAATTGGGGGAATATCCTTTCAGCAGAAGATATGGCTGGCTCCAGGATAAGTATGGGGTTTCCTGGCAGGTTATTTATACAAAGGATGATTTTATACAGAGGATCATGCCTGCATTTATGTTTACTCAAGATATATGTGGCAAGGCAGAAGAAGCGATCAATTACTACACATCAATTTTCCCTGATTCAAACGCACAGGTCTTTACCCGCTATAGTAAGGATGAGAATCCTGACCAGGAAGGCACAATAAAATACGCACAATTTATCCTGGATGGTCAGGAATTTGGAGCGATGGACTCAGCCGGATCGCATGACTTCAAATTTAACGAAGCCGTTTCTTTAATGGTCCACTGCAAAGATCAGGACGAGATAGACTTCTTCTGGGAAAAGCTTTCGGCTATACCAGAGGCCGAGCAATGTGGTTGGGCTAAAGATATGTTTGGCGTTTCCTGGCAGATCATTCCTAAAAATATGGAAGACCTTATCTCCAGGAATCCTGAAAAGACCACCCCGGTGATGCTCAATATGAAGAAAATCATTATCGCTGACCTGGAGCAGGCAGGAAAAGAATAAGAACGATGCGAGTAGGGAAAACCAAAGTCATAGAATGTCAATGAGACCAGCTGGATACGGGCATGCCAGCCGCTCAATCCGTTGGGGATAGCTTACACCCCTTCCCTTTGTACCTTGGGCTACCGCCTTTTTCACTCTATGAATTTGCTACTAATCTTTCCACTCAACACCCTTGCCTGATTGCTCATCACGGGGTCTATATGCAAGATTATTTCTCTAACGCATCGGGATTGATCGTCAAACCTAGGATATTGTACCCCGCATCTACATGGATTACTTCACCCGTCACATTGCGGCTCAAATCCGACGCCAAATACAATGCAGTATCCGCCACATCTTCCTGGGATACAGACCGCCGCAGTGGTGAGGCTTTCTGCGAATACTTGAGGAACGTTCGTAATCCAGGCACACCCGCCGCCGAAAGGGTCTTAATCGCGCCTGCGCTAATCGCATTCACACGGATATTATTCTGTCCAAGGTCGCTAGCAAGATAGCGTGTAATCGCCTCCAGAGCAGCCTTAGCGACAGCCATCGCATTGTAACGAGGCATGACTTTCTCCGCTGCGTAGTAGGTCATGCTCAGGATACTGCCCCCATTACTCATCAAGGGTTCAGCCCGCTTCGCCATCGCAATTAAACTATAGGCACTAATATCAAGTGTGTTCTTAAAGCCTTCGCGTGAAATTTCGACAAAACGCCCACCCAGATCACCCCGATCTGCAAACGCTATCGAATGGACAAGAATGTCGATCTTGCCAAACTTTCCCGCCGCCTTCTCAAATACCAGATCAAGTTCGTCGTCCTGGGTCACATCACAGGGTTCAACAAAATCACAAGCAATCTCCTCCGCCAACGGAAAAACCCGCTTTTCCATAATTGGCCCCGCATAACTCAGACCTACCCTTGCACCCTCCGCATGAAACCGCTGGGTAATACTCCAGGCAATGGAATTTTTGTTGGCAACACCAAAAACCAAGGCGACTTTGCCATCCAACATGCCCATAGTTTTGTACTCCTTTTCCAACCATGTCACCTACTTTAACACGCTCATATCTGTACTACTACGGTATAATGCAGGACGTTGTGTTCATTCATCAAACTGGAGTAGCACTTATGACCAACGACCCGATTCGCCTGATCGTCGCGGGTGACTTTAACGATGAGATCATTCAGCGAATCAAAGATGTATCAGATCAATTGATTGTAGAGCGCCATTTCCCCCATGTACCAGAAACCATCTATGCTGACGCTGAAATTCTTTACTCAATGGGGCCGCTGCCAGAACCTGCCCAGGCCCCTCGTTTACGTTGGATACACTGGCACTATGCCGGAGTCGATAAACTGCTGGACCGTCCCATCATACAGGCAGAGGACGTAGAATTCACCAATGCTAGTGGTGCTCATGCTGTTCAAATGGCGGAATACTGCCTATCGATGATGCTAGCCTTTATGTATAAGCTACCCCTGATGTTAGAACATCAAAGTGAAGGCAGATGGCTGGAAAATCGCCACGAAATTTATGCACCACACGGCTTACGCGGGCTGACACTCGGCATCGCAGGTTACGGCAGTGTGGGGCGCGAACTGGGGCGCATGGCCCATGCACTAGGAATGACGGTCTTGGCGACCAAACGAGACTTAATGCGGCAGGACGACACAGCGGGTTATGCTGAACCGGGCACAGGAGACAAAGAAGGCGAAATTCCCGAACGCCTGTATCCATCGGAAGCACTCGCATCCATGGCAAAGGCATGTGATTTTCTGGCAATTACTGTCCCGCTGACAGAATCAACTTACCATATGGTCAACGAGAACATCTTGAATCAGATGAAAAAGACGGCTGTTCTTATCAACGTGGGACGAGGTGAAATCATTGATCAGGCAGCACTTATCTCTGCCCTCGCAGCCGAAAGAATCGGGGGAGCAGCACTAGACGTATTCGAGGCAGAACCCTTACCTGCAACCAGTCCCTTGTGGAACCTCAACAACGTCATCATCTCGCCACATGTCTCCGGCAATAGTTCACGGTTGCATGAATTCGCCGCCAATGTCTTTATCGAGAATCTGACACGCTATGTCGAAAAGCGTCCACTGCTCAATGTCGTCAACCGCACACAAGGATACTAACATTTTCCAGACAACTAACAACGCAACTTTGATCCAGTGGGTGCGTATACTATAATAAGTTCGATTATCAGTTGAGGAGTTAGCAACATGGTGAATGAAGAAAATACTATGCCAGAAGAATCCCCAGATAACCGCACACCGCTGGAAGAGTTTCTCCATCATCAGCGTCGTGCTTTAGAAGAAACTGGCAAAGCACTTGAAGCCCTGTTACCCGAAGGTTTCCGTGTTCATAGCAAGAATGCCAGCCAAGAATTCACCAAAGGCTTTAAGGTACTGGTTGACGCAGCGATGGAAGAACTCAAACAAGCCAGCAAGAAAGATGAGCAGGCAGACGACGAAGCCGGCGAGGATACAACCCCAGCTTCCACCACTGGCAAGACCAAAGTCAAAGTCCAGGTAGATTAGGCGAACATCAGTCTTTGAACAAACCCATCAGCACGGTCAACCCACACAGCACATATCCGGTGATGGCGACACCCGTTTCGCCACTCGTATAGAGCAAAGTAGCTGAAATCATAATACTGCCAAAAAACACAGATCGCCCTATCCGGCGATTTTCTTTTTCAATTCGCCTCAACTGCTGCCGATGGGCCAGACTGAGGTCCGCGATGACATGCACATTACCATCTTGTAGCATCTGCATCGTATCATCTACACGGGTAATCTGGGGGGGCAGGGTGCGGCGCATGAATTCTTGCCCCACTGTTTGCAAGACTTTACTATCACCGCTTAAGACACTCTGCATGATTGGGCGGGCCAGACCCCCTTTGAGCATTTCGCCCTGCTCGACATTGTGGCCAAAACCCCGTGCAATCAATACCTCAGTATAAGGCTGGAGTTCTTGCCAAGGATTATAGGCCGGGTCAAGGCTGGTGGACATGCCACTGAGAATGCTGATCGTGCGACCCAAATAAAGAAAATCCTGCGGAATATAGAACGGCATCGACAGCATCAAGTCAGAAAATTCATCGGCCAGATCAGTCACACGCTCAAAATCGACATCGCGCATATCTGCCATACTCAGACCCCAAACTTCATCAAAAGCTTTGTTGGTTGCCTCCACGATACGATCCGTATCTGCATTGGGCAGGATGAAGCCCAGTTTCATATACGCATCGACTAACCCTCGTGCATCTCGATTGAGGACAGACGACAGGGTACTGACCATGCCATCGGCAATCTCTTTACTAAGTGTACCGGTCATACCAAAGTCAACAAAGATCAGATAGAAAGGGCGCTCTTTCTGGCCTTCTTCAACCGGCAGCGGGTAGATAAACAGATTGCCAGGGTGCGGATCGGCATGAAAGAAATATTCATTAAACACCTGCTGCAAATAGGTATCCATCAAACGCCTGGCAACCGCTTTTCGGCTTATTCCGGCCTCATCCAAAGCAGCATAGTCGTTAATCTTGATACTGGTCACATCTTCAATGGTGAGAATCTGATCAGTGGAGTGCTCATAGTAGACCGCCGGAATATAAACACCCATGTTTTCCTTAAACATCTCACCAAAGCGGGCGGCGTTATACGCTTCATGCTTATAAGAGAGTTCCTCAAGAAACACACGTCCAAACTCTTCCACCAACGCAACCGCATCCGATCGATTTGAGACAAATGAGAAACGCATGGCAAAACGCGCCACAACCCGCATCGCCGCCAGATCGGTATAGCAGATTTCCCGGATGCCGGGGCGCTGAACCTTGACTACCACTTTTTCACCATCAAGCAACCGCGCCTTATGTACCTGCCCTAATGATGCTGCTGCGATTGGCTCCTGCTTAAAATATTCATATCGTGCATCAATCGGCCCTATCTCAGATTCGATCACCGATTGGATTTTGCTGAAGCGAATGGTCGGCACAGTATCTTGCAAGCTCTCCAACTCGCGGATGATCTCTTCTGGCAGAATATCCACCCGAGTCGAGATAAACTGTCCTAATTTGATAAACACACCACCCATCGCAATCGCAAAACGACTGTATTCACGGGCATAACGTTGCCATCGCTTGATATTGTTCCTTTCCACCCAGCGTGGAAACAGCTTCACCATATAAACTTGCCAGAATAGCAGCCGATAGAAAATCCAGGCGGCGAACACCAGAGTCCTCATGAAGCGCCATTGCATCCGCAGCGAACGCGAACGCCCAGCGGGGTCTTCAACTGTGCTTTCCTCCGGCGAAGGCGCATCTTCTAAACGCCGGACCGGGGCATAGTGTCCATCAGCCAGGAAATCCGGCTCCGAAATTGGATTCACTTCCTGAACTTCGTTTAAAATATCAATGGGTGGGGGGATCTCAGACCGTATCGAATCGAATACAGAGGGTTGAGTCTTGGAATTTTGCATCAGCTATCTCTAAATCCCACAAGGTATAAGGCAATACAATGTTGCGACGATATGGCCCAACACGCAGGGTAATCTCATCACGCGAACGATATAAATCCATATCATCTTTATCAATAAATGGCAGTGGAACTTGCAGCGTGTAGCCTGTACCGTCCTTTTCGATCTGGTGTGTTTGCCCTTCAAACATGCGCTCGGCAGGGTTGCGATCTCCATAGACTTCGTTCGCCATCTGCCGCAGACTCTCCAATCCGCCCACCTCGCCACCAAGCAATGGGGAAGTCAAGACAGGTAAACCACCAAATGCCTCTTCAATGAAGCCCAGATTTTCCCGCTGTTTGTCTTTCCACATCGCAAAGTAAGGGTCAGTTACTTCGTCAGGGATAATCCGATTACAAACAATGGCGTCAGTTGCATAACCATACAGGTTCAGATAAGTATAAGTGCGTTGAGTCTCTTTGATGACCATGCGCTCTGGATTAACAATCAACCGCAGACTGGCGACCTCAGGATCAGCCAATAAATCACGAACTTTGTCGAGCGTATCAAACAGATGGCCGATCTGATCCCAGGCATCAGCATCCGGGATAGAGCTTTCACCACCACCACTCATAACCCGGCCAATCGGGCGCAAAATCCGGGCTGCGCCCCGTGTAATCGAAAGAACACGCTCCAGCCACCAGCGGGTGACATCAGGCAGGCTCAGGAGGCGTAACGTTTCTGCTGTCGGTGCAGCGTCCACAATCAGCACATCAAACTCTTTGGATTCCCAATACTGATTAATCCACAGTAGATGGGCGCCTTCTTCCAATCCAGGCAAAATGGTCACCTCCTCGGCAACAATATCATCAATGCCGTTGCGACTGAACAGCGCCACCAGATACTTCTGGAACCGCCCCCAATATTTATCCATCGAGTAGCGAGCGTCTACTTCCTGTGCCCACAGGTTGGGATACAGTTCAACAGGTTCTGGGCCAATTTCTTTATCAAGCGAATCAGCCAAGCTATGAGCTGTATCAGTACTGATGACAATGGTTTTCAGTCCCATATCAGCACAACGCAAGGCAGTTGCCGCGCTGATGCTGGTCTTCCCCACACCGCCTTTCCCAGTATGCACGATTACTCGCATCGTTTGTTTCTCCCTATCACGATCATTATACACAAGCTTTACAACGGCTCCTCTTTTGCTTATATACGTATCATCCGCCGCTTATGTCGCAAATGCAGCAGAGATTCCAGAACCAAACGGAAAAGACAAGAAAAATAAATAACCAGATCGACTAAAAGGAGTTCTGAATTTCGATACAACTTGACAATTTGGATAACCTGAGACTGTATCGACTACCAGTTTTCTGCCCTTTTTACCTGGCTTTCTGCCGGTTTTCCACTATTGCTACAAACTTTTTTGTGTGCTACCGCTGGGGTTCAAAGAACGCGATTTCTGCGGGGAGATGACACTACGCAGGTGCTTGCGGCGGTGCAAATCACGACCGGGAGACAATACTATAAAGTTAATCTCGTGCCCAGAAGACCCCCAACCCCTGATGTTATTGACCGCATCTTGGCCTTGCATGACCAGCCGTCCATCAAAGTCCTCGCTCGGCGACTATCTCGACATGACACTGAAGCAGGGCGGGACGGAACAACGACGACTCGCTCTTCACAGCTTGGGCAACCAATACCAACGGGACGATGCCCCCAACGATACAGAACACACGTTCTGTCAAATCACACGTTTTCAACTAAACTGAGACTGTATCGACGACTTGGAGGCTATTTTGACTGCCGGTTATCCGCCCTGCGTGTGCTACAACGTGCACCCTCAACCAGAAGCGCGTCTGCTTTCAAACCCGGAACCCATGTTCTCCCAAATCACCTCTTTTTCAGATACACTCAGGCTGTATCGACGACTTGGAGACTGTTTTGACTGCCGGTTTCCCGCCGTTTCTCCACCTGCCCCGGTTCTTCCGCTGGTTTCTCCGCGTTGCTGCTGCCATTTTTTTGTTGTGCCGCAGCAGCAACAACCCACCCACTCGGCACCCATTTTTGCTGCTATTTCTTACCATTTTCCTACCGATTACCGGTTCTCCGCTATTGCTGCAAACTTTTTTGTTTGTCACCGCCGCAACAAAGGGAGAGATTTTGCCCACAATCTCTCCCGTGATTGCTAATCCGCAAACCACAGCCACCAACGCCACCCGACTCGCCTCATGGACAACCGCTGCATGGGACGCATACATCTTAAGTCATCGATAGAAAAACGAGTAATGGCAACTCCTAGACAACAAATCTCCGTGCCACATTTCTATGTATATATTTCAGAGCTATGAGCCATCTAATGCAAAGACTGCCTGAGCATCAACTGCTTGTGCATTTTCTGGTTGCAGTTGATCTACATGAATCTGGGTCAGCACATACAAAGCAAAACACAAGCCCAGTGTTCCCAGAACAAATACTGCCCCATAGCTCATGGTGATGTTCCCAGAGAGTTGCAATGTGACATCCCGGACAATGCCGCCACCGCTTACACCCACACCTCGCGCTACTGTCACCACCAACGTCCAGAAGCCGAGAAATGTGCCTGCCCGTCCAAAAGGACTCATATCCATCATCAAGCCTAACGTGCCTACGTTCCAGAAACCCAGACCCAGCCCAAGCAACACTAATCCTGGAGTGACAATGCCCCGAATTTCCATCAATGCAGATATGCTAAACAAGGCAAACGTAATGATCAGAAAGCCAACACCAATAATCGACATATTGGTATTGGTTAAAAGCTTGACACGACGAGACAATGCCAGAAATAATAATGTTCCCAAAATTGACATACTCCCCCAATAGGCAGCGAAACGGGTGGTGTGTTTAGCGTCCATTTCAAACACATCAGCTGCAAAGGGCTCCAAGATCAAATCCTGCGAAAAGGCAAAGATCATGGACAAACTGAGATAAAATGCAAAAAAGCGCATCGGTGAACTACGCCACACAAGCTTGAGGTCTTCCTTGAGTGATGAATCGGATGCGCTCTCAGTAGAAGTATATTGATGGCGTTTTTCCTCGCCCAATAACGAGAAAAACCATAGACTACCCAATAACAATCCTGTCACCAGGAAAAGTGATTGGAGTACTTGGGGTGTATAGGCAGGCGTTTCATCAAAATAACCTATAGGGGTGATAATCGGTAAGTCCTGCATAGTGGTCTGTTCGGACGGCAGCAACACACCAAAAAAAATGCCCGCTACCGTAAAGCCAAGCAGCAAGAACGTCCAGACAATGCCCACCGCCCGTCCACGCTGTGATTTACTGGCTCGGTCATAGATCAACGCCAGAAAGGTGCTACCAGAAATCGCATTGCCCAGACTGAACAGCAACAAAGCCAACGCCAAAATTATCCAGACAACAACTGTCGCAGTTTGACCTCCAGCTAAGCGTGCAGTTTGAAACCCAAGCAGAAAGATGCTGGCCACCATCATGCCGCGCCCTAGCCATATCCAGAACAAGCGCCGCATCCCAAATACTGTACGTCGATCCGAGATGCGGCCTGCCCATATGCCCAGTGGAGCCAGAAAATAGCGCAAACTCACCAACAAGCCAATCGGCGTGGCGGCGAAACCCAGATCACTAATCATAATCCGGTTCCAGATACCTGTTGATAACACATCTGCCATGCCCGATCCTAAATGGAAGAAAGCGATTTTGATGTTACGTTCAATAGGGAAGTTGCGTTCATCCATAAGAAGAGATTCTTAGAGATTTTAGAGATTTCATATCAGAATTATAATGATTTTGACGATAAAAAACAGCGGGATTCTATCTATGATTTGAGGGGGGCAAATGGCCCAATTCCTGATGCCACCATTTGTTTGAGGGTTTTAATAGCCCGTTGGACAGCTACCCGCTCTTCATCAGATAGATTAAGTTCCGCAAATTCGTCTTCATCCAACAGAGAAACCACACCATCTAGACTGACAAACACATCCAAGGCCAAATCATCGGCTGCAATAGAAACCGATGTAAACTCTGCTGGTCGGGTGATATTGCAGTACCAGCCTTTGATGCGATGAGTATCGGCTACCTCGATTTGAAACACATTGAAATACTGGTCTTTGTAAAACCACTCCACCATGCGGTCATTTTTGCGAAAGACGATATGACCGATGTCTACCCCATCTAATTGAAAGAACGCTTCAACGCAAACCCATTCGGCTGTTTCTTCCAGCACCCAGGATGGGTAGGTGATTTTCTGTACGCCATTGTGGTCCCGCTTGATAATTTGCCGTTGAGTCATCAGGCACGGCTTATAGTATGAACAATGAACAGCAGTCCCCCATCAAATGAGATTCGCGCAGAAGGGGTAGTGAAGACATTACTCATACCGCGGGCAGGGCCCAACTCAAGTGTTTCACCTTGCAACGAATAATAGAGACCGTGCGTATAAATATTTTTGACTGCACCGCCCATCGGAATGAGAGATAGTGTATCATTAGGCCGTCCATTGATTGTGTGTCGACCGGGATGCAGCAACCAGGCAGCCTGTTTGCCCGCCACCAGCTTAACATCACGTTCATGCAAAGCAGGCAAAGCCAACAGGTAAATGTTGCCGAGTGTCTGGTCGATTCGACCACCCAAACCACCGATGACGCGAATCCAACGAATATCGTGTTCAGCAGCAAACGTCAGCGCTAATTCAAGATCAGTGAAATCTTTTTCTCGGGGAAAGGTCTGGATGTTTGCCCCTTTAGCCTCCAACCGGGAAAGCTCATCTGGCGCAAGCGAGTCCATATCGCCCAGAGCAACATCAACCTGCTGATCATAGTGCCACGCAATCCGTGCTCCACCATCAGCTGCGATAATCAACGCATCGTCAGCATAGTTTAAGGCAGCCCGCACCATCGGGCCATCGTCAACATCGCCATTGGCGAAAACTAACGCATGTGACATAAGACTAACGGGACCGTCTGCGCCAACGCTCTTTCATCTCAATTTTGCTGATGTCCTGGGTTTCCAAAAAAGACGACAACAGGCGCATGAAGGTGTCGCTTTCTAGCATAGGAAAATGACCAACGTTTGACATGGGAATGGGCAATAGCGTATCTTCCTTATGTAAAGTGAGATAGTCCCAGACATTTTCGCCAGGAGCTGGGATCAGCGGGTCGTTTTCGCCATGTATAATCACCGTTGGTACAGGGGCTCTGCGAATCGTGTCGAGCATGTCGCCTGCATCATAGCCCGAAACCGAGCGTGTAATGACTTCTTCATCACTGCGGGCAATATAGGCTTGCAACTTTTCTAACTCCGGGTCAGTCCGCTTGAAACACTTATGCAACAGGTTTTCCATCCCCCCACTTAAAGCTGTACGCAACGGGTTCTTAATGCTCAGGTTGATGGGCTGTGTTGATCGCTTCCCATCCTCATCCCTGCTCTCATCCATGACCGCCAGCCCACGCGCCAGCGCCGCCTCGCGCAATCTTGCACGGTCAATCATAGTTGAATGGGTCAACCTGTCACGACTAGCCCTGGGAATAGCTGGGTCATCCGAACTAGAAACGGAAGCAATTGTTTCATCGCTGGTTTTACTGGCAAGCGGACGCCCCTTCGGCAAGTCGTCCCGTTCTGGTGTTTGTTCCTTAGCGCTTTTGGGCGGCCGCAACACTTCTTCTTTCATAGGAACTCGCGTATCCAAATCACCTGGATCAAATAATGGCGCACTCACCAACATCATCCGGGCTACACGATGCGGGTATTTCTGGGCATACTTCGCCAGGATATGGGCCCCTAGGCCATGAGCAATAATACCCGCTTTAGGGACATTAAGCTGCTTCATGAACTCTTCAAACATGTAGACTTGCTTGTGAATCGAATATTGCTCTGGGTTTTTACCCGAATCGCCAAAACCAAACAGGTCAAGCGCATAGACCCGATATTTCATCTGTAGATGGCGCATGGTGGGTATCCAATAGTGCCAAGAACCTAACCAACCATGGAGCAAGATCACGGTGCGCCCGCGCCCCAACACTTCGTAATGTACAAGGTCCCCATCGACTGTAATGGCACTCATAGTTCAGGACTTGTTTGGTTCAAAATCTCTTGTATTCGTTCGGTCAATTCATCCGGCGTAAATGGCTTGAGCAAATAATCTGCCGCGCCTGCATTCATGCCTATTGTCACTTCTTCTTCCTGCCCTTTAGCTGAAAGAAAGATCACCGGAATATCGCGTATATCATCAATTGATTTGATCTGTCGACAGGCATCATATCCCGTCATCTTGGGCATCCGTACATCCAGCATAATCAAATCTGGCTTGACTTCCTGTGCCAGCGAAACAGCCTCTTCACCATTGATGGCCTGTGTAACCTGATGCCCTGCAAAGGTGAGCGTAAAGCCTATCAATTCCCGAATATCGCGTTCGTCTTCAGCAACCAGAATATGGGCCATCTGTGGCTAATTACTCCTATCAACTCGGGCGATATGTTCTGGCTGTTCTATGGGTAACATAATGTAGAAAGTTGTCCCCTCATCTGCAACTGATTCAAACCAGATTTCACCATTGTGCATGTTGACCAGTTCTTTTGCGATGGGCAACCCCAACCCTGTCCCGGCGACATCCAGTGTCAGCACGGTATCTTCATGACGCTCAAAGCGATTCCAGATTTTGTCGTGGAATTCTTCGGGAATACCAACGCCCGTATCCCGCACCCACAATAGCACTTCATTTTTTTCCTCATTGGGCTGCAAACCGAGCTCAATGGTCCCGCCAGAGTCGGTATAGTTGAAGGCATTGTCGACCAGATTGACCAGCGTGCGGGCAATTTTCTCGTTATCTGCCTCGACTGTCGGTGTGTTTTCATCAATCTCGAATACAATCGAAAGGTCTTTATCTCTATGGCGAGGACGTGCCTGAATTTTGTCGATAATGTCATGATAAATCTGCTCAATATCCAGCTCTTCCAGCTTGAGCACATCATCGCCACTGTCAATCTGGGAAATCTTCAAGACATCTTCGACTAGCAGCGCCAATCGATCCACATTGTTTTTAACCGTGCCCAAGATATTGCGCTGACCGTCCGTTATTTCACCCGTCGCACCCATCAACACCATATCAATGTAGCC
The DNA here is from genome assembly GCA_965223785.1 of Phototrophicaceae bacterium. Taxonomy (GTDB): domain Bacteria; phylum Chloroflexota; class Anaerolineae; order Aggregatilineales; family Phototrophicaceae; genus CBDCXN01. Next base: position 5,857,176 of record OZ245017.1, read on the forward strand.
TTTGATAGGTGTCAACGGCGTACGGAACTCATGCGAAACGCCTTCAATAAACTTACTCTTACTCCGTTCACCCTCAACCTCACGGGTAATATCACGGAACACCGACACCGTGCCCAAGAACCTGTTACCTGTGTACACGGGTGACAAGCGCACACTCACCGTTCGGTTGTTCAATTTGAGGCGTTCATTGATAAACTCGCCTTCGGACGAACCATCCAACTCTGCAAAGCGTTCTTTGAGTGCTTCTGTCCAGGATGCCGCCGTACCACCGTAAATACCCGTCAATTCTGCTAAAGACTGTCCCATCGCCTGATCGTGTGAAACCTGCAGGATGCGCTCGGCTGCTGTGTTAAACACGATAATGTTACCATCCGCATCTGAAAGCACCACACCATCAGCAATACCTTCCAAGATCGCCTGGTTCTTCTCAGCTTCTTCTTGCTCCACCCGCAGCAACGTTCCAAGCCGTTCAGCCTGGTTACGAATGAGTTTATAAAGTTCCGCGTTATTGATTGACGAAGCCACCTGATTAGCAGCAGCCACCATCAAGCGCAAATGCGATTCCTCAAAAGCATTTTGTTCATGGCTCAGCAACACCATCACACCGAGGAGTTCTTCATTCGTTTCAAGCAATACGGCTAACGCACTTTGCCAGTCGGCTGCACCAGGAGCATTACTGTCCCAGTATTCGGCGCTATGCAGGTTATCAATCATTACAACATGTTCATCACGCTCAATGAGATGCCGCGCCAATCGTTCGGCTGGATGGAGCGCATGTCCACCATCGGGATTTTCCTGCAAGGAATTAGGGCTGAGTACCGCACGACTGTACAGTTGATCGGTGATGGGGTCAATTTGCATAATAACACCATCGTTGGCGTTGACGGCCTTGGCCACCATGCCTAACGCATGAGGCATCAAGCGCTCCATATCCAGCGTCCGCGCTAATTCTGAAGTAATCTGGTACAGGGTGTCGATTCTGTCGCGCTCTTCTTCCAGTTCGTAGGTACGTTCTTTCACTTGCTGATTAAGTTCGTCGGCAAAGTTCTGAACTTGCTCGAACAGTCGCGCATTCTGGATGGCAGCACCAAGCTGAGACGCCACTGTTGAAAGCACACGCTGCACATTCACCGTAAAGGCACGCGTACGTTCACGATCTCGCACCGCCAAAACCCCATAGACCTCATCACCAGCGATCAACGGCACACCCATATAGCTTTTAGCGTCACCTTCACCATTTGTAATGTCGAGGCTTTTGCGTAGTTCGTCCGGGCTGAAGTAATCTGCACCAAGGCTCAATGGGCGGCGATGGCGAATAACAAAGGATACTTCATCTGTTCCCAGGGTTCGCGCTGGCATCACCGAGCGTTCATCATTGACAACAACCAATGGGAAGGTGATGTTATCTGTTTTAGGTTCATACAGCGCCAGATAAAGCTCACTCGCCCCTGAAATATAGGGAACTTGATCCGCCACCATCTCAATCATGACTTCCAAATCAAGCGTACTAGAGATGGCGCGACTGAGTTCATTAATGACCAACGATTCCTCAAACTGCGTGTTGGTCTGCGCAGAAAGTCGTGCGTTCTCGATAGCGATAGCAACCTGACTACCTAACGCCCGCGCCAACCGGACTTTCTGCTGGCTGACAACCTCGCCCTCGCTGGTTTGCTCTAGTTGGATCAACCCAATAGCGGTATCACGCACCACGAGAGGAACCAGCATCCGCACGGTGTCATCATTTTCGAGCAGTTCTTTGAGTTCGCGCTCGTAAGGTGTATCGAGTTCCGCTCTGGAGACAACGACCACTTCGCGATCTCTCAGAGCTTTTTGCTTGGCTTTGTAGTTTTCTAGGCTATAACGTGTACCTTTGGCCGTGATACGATCCATGAGACCATGCCGATTCATATCAACCTGAACTTCAAGTTCGTTATCAACATCATCCCAGATCATGATGGCACAATCGTCCATTTCCAAGGCACTGAACATCAATTCCACAACTATGCGGAACACCATATCCAGATCAGTCGTTAAGGATGTTGCTGTTGCGGCTTCAAGCAGCGTTCCAAGCTCATTAGTCCGGTCAAAGGTCTGCTCGAACAGATCAGCATTCGCTAGCGCAATCGCAACTTGACTGGCAAAAGCAAAAGCGATATTTTGGTCGGATTTGCTTTCAAAAGCAGCGTCCATGTTGCGTGTCAACATAATCAGGCCCACCACATGCCCCTGCGTGATAATGGGCACACCCATCCAGCTTTCGGCTGGTTTATGAATAGGCAGATTCTCCGGGAAAGAACGAAGTTCGGCAGAAGTCACAACTCGCTGCGAATCCATCACTTCTTTTAGCAACTCATAGTCTCCGAACAAGATGCGCTCATCCTGGGCCAGTTCGACATCACCATATGCCCCTTCCATCACCAGATACGAGCCATTGCGCCGCCATAAGCTCATGCCATCATGGTCGATTAGCCAGCCCATTTCTTCCAACGCCAGTTGAACCACTTCTTCACGCTCCAGTGACGAGGTAATATGGCTGGAAACGTCGGTCAATGCCGCTAACTGATTAGCACGGGCTTCCATCGCCTGTTCCAATAAAGATCGTTCGGTCACATCTTCGACCAGAATAACCGCCCCGCGCACAATATCACCAACTTGTAATGGATAAATGTAGTAATTGCTGAACAGGGAACGATTATCCACGCTGATAGTGGTCTGATTGATTCGTTCTTGTGGCTCACCGGATTTAAGCACAGCATCCAGATGTTCCTGCAAAATCTCGGCGAGTTCACTGCGATAGGTCAGAAGATGCTGGCCTTCGTATGCGGCTGGGGCACCCCATTCATAGCGGGCTTCCATAAATTCATTGGCAGAGATGATATTGCCATCTTGATTGACCACGATAATACCTTGCTGGATCGATTCAACCACAGACCGATTCAACACCTGCAAATTGATCGCCTGATTGAACAGACGTGCATTCTGGATTGAACTGGCAACAAGTTGCGCCAGTCGCATCAACACTGGACGTGATTCCACAAAACCATAGGCATTCATTAAATCACTACCTATGTGGATAGCACCCAGGTTTTCACCACCCGTCAGCAGTGGTAAAATCAGGCTGATCTTTTCGCCCTGTTCATAATACTTTTTTAGGTCTTCGTATTCTTCAATCTGAGGATCCCCCGCCCGGAACACCGTGTCCAATCCTTCATTGTAGACATGTTCCAATGCCGTATGTCCGAGTTGTCGTTCCTGCGACTGTTTAACTTCAAAGGTATTGTCCAGATTGACGTTGATGTGGATCATCTCAAACCCTTGTTCAACGTCGGCAATCGCAACAGTCATTCGAGCAAAGGGCAGCATTTTGAGCGCACTTTCCGCCACCGAGGTGACGATTTCCCTAATGTCCAGTGTACTTGTCACCGTTTCCAGCATCTCACTCACACGGGCTTCCTGCTCTGCATTGCGCATACTGGCAAGGAACAACCTGGTGTTTTCAATGGTCGTGGCAGCTTGATGAGCAAAAATTTCTAGGATTTCTACCGTTCCCCGCTCCGGACGTTGATTGTTATGAGGACGATCCAGACTCATCAAACCAATCAACCTGCCTGTTGCCCCCGTCAGCTTGACGATAAACATGTCCCCATCGCGCCATGTGTTTCGTCCACCACCACCCAAAGTACGATTGCCATCATAGGATGTACTCAGCGCTATGACCTTTTCATCGTACCAATCACGGAAAGATTCGACTCCAAAGAAATAGGAATCACTAATGCGGTAATCATCTTTGAGGATGATATCTAGATGGTGCCGATCAATCGTGTATACCTTGCTATTTTCAAATGGCTCAACAGGCAGACCAGCCTGAGCCACACGCCGCAGCACCTGTCCATCATCATCCGCCATCAACATCACAACCGTATCGAACCCGACACTTTGCTGGACACTATACGCGATAGTTTCTAAAATTTGATAGGGATCTGTATTTGTCTGGAACATATGCCCCAGTTCAAAAATACGATTCAGTTGATCCACACGGCGACGCAAGCCCTCGCTGCGCTTGATCTGATCCTGATAACGCTCCGAGTTGCCATAGGCCAGCGACGCTTTGCTTGCCAGCGTCATCAAGAAAGCTGCCGCACGATCATCAAAGTGATTGGGTGCTTTGTGGTAAATGTAGATGACACCCACCACCTGATCCAGATAGATAATGGCTGCCGCAATACCAGACCGCACGCCAGGGGAAGCTGCCTCCATTGTGCTGAGCTCATAATCATCAACGATGACGGTATCTGCCCCCCGTGAGATAGCTTCGCGCTCAATATCGGCTAGACTATCTTGGCTAAATTCACCACCAACACGGCGCAGGAGTTCCGGAACATCTGGGGATTTCCTCCGGTCAGGAGATACGAGCAGGGCAACTGTACTATCGTCAGCGTTCATGGCCTTGACCGCCTCTTCGCGAATGACGTTCAACACACTGTTCAAATCAAGCGTGAGGGTAAGTTCATTACTAATGCGGGAAATCGCGTCAAGCTCTTCCAAGCGACGATTGAGATTCTGACCTGTAGCTTCATACAACAGCAGGCGATCTAGGGCTGCCGCCGCCTGTGAAGCCACCACCTGCATTACATCAATATCATCTTGCTCATATTGGGCATCCAGGCGATTAGCGATGCCCAGTTCACCCAGCGCCCGTTCACCAAAGATCAAGGGGACAATCAATACACTCTTGATCCCCATCTTGTTGACAACTTGCCGATAACTGCCAATCATCGTTGGGTCGTTCAGTACATCGTTATGTAAATACGGTTGATGCGAAACAGTAACACGCTTTTCCAATCCATCTGAATAAATATCCTGAACAATCGGCTCGATCAGTTCAACGCCATGCACCCAGCGTGGATAAGTGATGAGACTCCCTGTTTGCTGACTCAGCACGTTAATATAAACAATTTCGCTGTTGGTCAAACGGGCAATTTCCACCAGCACGGGCAAAAATGTTTCTTCAGTGGTCAGCACATTCCCTGCCAGTTCGGCCACACGCCGCAAACCCTGCGCCTCCTCCGCGCTGCGCTGCGCCGCTTGGAACAGACGTGCATTCTCGATGATCGCACCAGCTTGTGTCGCAAAAATCATTAATAGACGCGCATCATATTCTGTAAAATCCTCCCCCGTGAGCTTATCCGAGACCTGAACCACACCCAGCTTGCGCCCCCCAGCATAGAGCGATGCCATCAACGTTTTTTCGACACCAATCCCCTCCGCCAATTCGTTTAAACCCGCCTCAAAAACTAGCGGATCGGTCTGGACACGGTTAGAGTACCAGTAACGCTCTTCATCCCAAAGTTGCTCCATCACCGTACCAGGTGTCAGATCAATCGAATAGCCGCTTACTTTAGCATCATCCACGCCATAAAACGGGAGTTTGCTCACTAGTTGTTGTGTTTCTCCGTCATAGAGCAAAATTCCACACAGGGCAATGTTCATTAAGTGAGCGATGCGTTCGGTAATTTCGCTATAAAACTCGGCTTCATGGCTCAATGCACCAATCGCGCTGGTAATTTCTTGAAGACCAAGTAACTCAGTATCCAGGCGTTTTTCACGTTGATATAGACGTAGATTTTCAATGATAATAGCGGCCTGGCTTGCCAGCACAGAAAGATTGGTGATGTCCAAGTTGGAAAAACCGCCCTCGGTGCGCCGATTACTGACGGCAATCACGCCAATACGCTCATCGCCAATTTCCAGAGGGAACCAGGCCGTATTGCTGATGCCCGCCACATTGACAACAGGTTGCAACCCCAAGGCTTCAACCAAGGGTTCACCAACAACATCATTGGAAATCCAATACGATTGTCGCTGCCAGATGTCATGTTGTGGGCTGTCTTCTGGCAACGGAATAAACAAGGTCTTGACCGCTGCTTCCGGCAGACCATGAAATGGCAATTGAGGCACTAAACCTTGCCGATCTTCATCGTAGACGAACACGCCACACATATCGGCGTCCATTAATTCTGCGATGCGTTGGTTCAAGGCGTCATAAACAGCAACGTCCCCACCTTCATTAGACGGATCAACTTTCATTGACTTTTGTAGACTTGCCAAATCATCAATGCGCGTGGCTTGCTGCGAATATAATTGTGCATTCAAGATCGTGGCAGCAATAGGATGGCTAATAGCCTGGAGCAAAGCAAGATCAGCCTGCTCATAACAGTTGGAAACCTCACACGCTAGTTCTACCGTACCGATAAAACGATCTCCCAACATCAAGGGTACACCCATATAACATTGATACGGAGCGCTTTCGAGCTTGGGCTGTACACTCCCTTGATTCTCGCGATCTGGAACTAAGATCGGCTCACGGTAACGTGCGATCCACCCGCTGATACCCTCGCCCAGCGCATATTTTCCGCCCGCTTCATCCAGGGCCAGCAGATACATAGCATCACCCACCCAGGCCCGTTGATAAAGCACTTGCTCAGAGGCTTCCCACAAGCAAATTTCGCCTGCATCATAATTGAGGCATTTGGCAACCACCATCAACAAGGTCTGTAAAACCTGCTCTTGCCCCATACCCGTGTTGATGGTTTCACCGATTTCCTGAATGATCGTCATCGCCAGATTCAGATCAAGTGTGTTGCTACTATGCCCATTCTTGCCGCTGAGTTCACGCATTATCACAACAGTACGCATCTCACCCGCTGTCGGAACGCGATGGGAAGTAGCTTCAACCCAGCGCTGACCTAACTGGAAAGAAGTTTGTCCCTCATGAGCAAACAACTCCAGGAAGTTGCCCGTTGGTTGAGCCACTTTTGCAATATGTTCAAGCTGCGGGATACTGCCATTCGTGCCCAGCCATTTACGGGCAGCCTGATTAACGTAAATCAGCTTGCCATGTTCTTGAGAAACCAGTAAGGCATCGTCGCTCGAAACGACAGGCAAGGTATAGGTCGCTTCTTCGGTAAAAAAGTCCGGGGCTTCTTCGTCATGTTCCTGACGCCGCTGCAATATGTACCAGCCGTAAAGCCAGGCAACAACAATAACACCGCTTAGGAAGAGGATAAGGGCCAGATTCATAACGTCCTCAATAACGAACTACAACGGACAGTTGTTTACCAGGATGTAATGAGACGCTCTCCGGTGTCACCTGTTGCGTTGGTTCCACCCCGGCGACGATCTTCAGCCGCCAGTTCAGTGATCTCACGAATATCCGAAAATTGGTGGGTTTTGGTCGAAACTGATCCCAGCGCTAACGTCATGAGATCAACCTGTCTCTCGCCTTTGTCTCTATCAGGGACGAGAATATAACTCCGTTCCCGGTCAATGAATGAATAATGCTGTTTGACATCTTCATTGAAGCGTTCAACAAGCTGCTGCTGCAAGCGGTTCGGATCAGCGGCATGGGTAATCATGACGAAATTGTCACGTCCAGCATGTCCGATATAATCATCCGGCGTCCCGACTACATCCACCACTTCACCCAACAACAATGCCATAAACCGAATCACTTCATCCCCCGCGACAAATCCATAGACTTCCGTAAACAAATCAAACGTGTTGATCTTGATATCGATATAAGTCCAGGAACGATCACTCTTAAGTAAGGAACGTAGATGATCTTCAATCAGGCGTCCAGTGGGTAAATTGGACTTGGAATCGATCTGCGTTTGGCGATTAGCAGCAGCAATCGCGTTCTGCACTCGCAGCTTGAGTTCTTCAATATCAAAAGGCTTCGTCACATAATCGTCTGCGCCTAGTTCCAACCCAGCGATACGATCACTCCGTTCATCACGCTGTGTCAAAAAAATAATTGGGACGTGACTGGTACGAGTTGTGGTACGCAGCTCACGGCAGACGTCATAACCGTTCATATCCGGCAGCATGATATCCAGCATGATGAGGTTTGGAAGTTGTTTGCGAGTCATCGAGAGGGCCTCACCACCACGCGGCGCGACTTGCACCTCGTAGCCCTGCCCACTGAAATAGATTCGCAACATATTTGAAATATCAAAGTCGTCTTCGACAACCAGTATCCGACCTTTACTCATAGTCGCCCCTTTGGGACCCGCTGCATGTTACATAATTCACTTCAAATATACACTAACTACCCAAAACCTGCATGAAGTGGGCGATTAAGATTTGCTCACACAAAACGTTTGGCTCTTGTAACATTTCATTATACGCGAAAATCTACGTTCGTGGCATAAGATTTGCGGCGCTCATGGGCGAGTTCTTGTACACGGGTGATGGCCTCTGGCGTGACAGCTCTTTCAAAGCTGCGAAAGCCTGACAACCTGAACCCATGATTGGTCGCAATTTTGGAGATTTCGAGCGCACGATCAAGACTGATGTCCTTGCCGATTGTATAGTCTTCATAGCGCCCTTCCAATGCCAACGCCATCGTTTCTGCCATACATGCGAACGACTTCCCTGGCGGGAATCCAAAGTCAAAGTTGAAGTTGACATCACCCGGTATCTCAACCATCCCCCCCTCAATAACCAACACATCATCGCGCTCGGCAGCCACCAATGGCGACACATCACGCGGACGGGCGACATCCAACACAACAGCTCCAGGTTTCAAGTGTTGTGGCTCAATCACAGCATCAAGCGCACTGGTTACGGTCAGGATCAGATCAGTATTGTAGGTTGCGTTCATTTCGGTACTGATCATCACATCAGCATGCTGGCCTTCACACATTTCGCGCACAACTTCCAGCGGCTCCTGCCGGCGTCCGACCAGAGTCAATTGTCCACATTCCCGAACGAGCAATTCAGCGCAAGTCTTGCCAATCGCACCACTGGCACCGACTACGGCGACATGTGCCTCGTCAATTGGGATTTCCATCACCCGCGCCGCTTCCAGAATCGCCTCAACTGCCATCACGACAGTGTAGCTATCTCCAGTCGTCACCGGAATATCTAGCTGCTGTGCAACAGTTAATCCCGCATCCCCCACAACTGATGTGAATGCACCCAACCCCATAATTCGCGCCCCAAGGCGTTCTGCCATATGCCCACAGGCCACCAATTTGTCATACACACGATGAACCGGCAGTGACATCATCGTTGGCGGTGTAAATGGACAGGCAATAAACCATCCTTTCAGTTCACGCCCTGTTGATTCTGACCGAACGCCTTCAATTTCGGATATGTAAACAGGTGGAAAATAACGGGAAAAGAAGTTAATTTGCTTTTCGCTCAAAAGATTAGCTAACAGCGGCAGCTTACGCGCAACATCCTTTTTGATGTTAATAGGATGAAATATAAACGCGAATGTGTCTTCCACAGCGATCCTTTGTCCTTTAATGTGTTCTTCACTGTAATATACAAAGGGCGTTTCAGGCTAGAGTGTCTTTAGTCCTAGCGGACACGCATCCAAAAAGCAGCCGCTTCCGAATAGGGGAATTTATCCCGCATCTGTTGAAATTCGGGGTTAAAAGCAGCTTTCATCTTTTCGGGATAATTCACCAGCAGATAGTTCCCAGGCCAAACCACCTCAAAGCGGTTACTGTAGCTCAGAAGCATTTGCAAAGCATACTGCTCATTCCAATACCAGTGATAATCTGCATAGACCAGCGGATAAGGCTTCGGCAGAGAGACATCATGAATATGAACCAACACGCCCGATTGCAAGCGCGGCAAAATCTCGCAATACTCCCACCAGACATCCCCCCCTGGGCGCAGCACATGAGTTGAGTCGATAAAGAGCAAATCGCCCGCAACCAGCGATTCAAATACCGACATATCAACGTCCTGCACACGCTTTTCAATCAGGTCCGTGATTTCAGGGATTTCCTGACGCAGCATCTCACGTGGATACGGCTCAATCGAGATCAATTGGGTGGTGCCTACCCCTTCTTCTTTGTTTTTGCGGATGGCCGCCGCAGCCAACAGCGTTGAATTGCCGGAACCGATTTCGATCACCTTTTGGGGCGTGTTGTGCCGGATCAGGCCATAATAGACGTTGCCATCAATCGCCATGTATGTCCCGTTGACAAGGTAGAATCCGCCCAGTTTATCAGCAGCATGAAGGGGAAAGGCATTAAACTCCGCTTTATAGGGTTGAACAACCTCTTCCAAAAACTCAAACGCGGCGTCCACGTTCATATCCACCCCGATAAGATCCGTTTCCCGCTGCGCATAAGCCATATCAACCTCGTCAGGAATCGGGAGATAGTAACGCTTGTGTAGCAGATACATATTGTATTTGAAGAACGTATCAAAAGCTTTGTTAGGATCAACAAATGAGGCAATCGACCAAGCGATAGGTTTGAGTAATAGATTGATAAACCGGGCAAGGAATCGATGAAGTAAGCGAGCAATGAACCCTTTAATTCGATTCATCATTACCAGTTGTCCCAGCTTGTTTCCAACTCCGTCATCTCTTCATCCCTACGCGGGTAGAAGCGCTTATGAATATCGCCAAACTTGATAAAGTGATGGTCACTCTGTTCAAACAGCACATTGCGATTAATTACGCGGCGCTGTGGCGATGCGACCAACACAACATCCGATTCAATCATACGTCCGGGGAAGATTATCATGCCAGAACCGATTCTACAGTTGTGGCCGACGGCACTACCCAAAACAATCTGACCAACACTTCCCAATTCACCTTCAATATTGGCAGCACGGATCGGCTTCTGTGCAATCAAATTGAAGTCGGTGAAGGTATTGCCCGCGCCAACGAAACTGTTGCGTCCAACTACACACATCTGCAAGCAAGTGTTCTGGGCAATAATAGAGTTCTCCATCACAGCGGTCAGGTAGAGCGAACAACGGAACGGCAAGAAACAACCATCCGCCACCGTACTCATGAACAGGTTACAGCCTGCATCAATTGTGACGTTATCCCCAATCGTACAGTTGTCGATCACTACCCCTGCACCAATCGTACAGTTGTCACCGATTTTAGCTGGCCCCGTGATAATCGCAGAGGGATCAATTGTACAGTTACGTCCGATCTCAACTGCCCCCGATGCGCTCAAAACCTGTTTCTGCTCGATGATACCTCGCCATAAGAGTTTCAACTGAGCAAAGACACTGGTATCAATTAACTGATTGAGCCGGCCAGCCCGCCCAAAATTGGCAAAAATAATGCTCGCAAAATAGACATGTACCCAACTTTCAATCGAAATGATGGCCCGCATCGGCGCGTAATGGGTCAGATCCCCCTGCTCCATTGTCATAAAGTCCGGCACACTGTAAAAGCCAATCTCCAGCGCATCGCTTGGCACGGGAACCGATTCAATTTCTTCTTCATATCCATTGGGGAAATACCATAAATCGCACAGGAACAGAATCTTCCCGTCGGGCGTCGCCGTCGCCTGGAAGCCCTGACTCAGTGGCAGGGTATATGTATGAAACGCTCTATCACTCGCCGGGAAGCCCGCACGACAAGCTTTACCAGTCACCCGCGCCTGTTCAATGAAATACTCCAGGAACGGCAAATCGAACCACAGACTATCTCGATAGACAACCGCTTCCTGCCCGCTGGGAACCTGATCCAGTTCATCCCGACTGTACAGAATGCCGCCCAGTTCAACCTGTTGGCTGAAGACCGAGGTGAATAGTTCTTCATGATGTATTTTGAGTGGCTCTGTCCCGACGGTCAACAAACTGGCTGGCTCGTTAAATGGCGGGACATAGCGAGCATCTTCAATGATGTATCGATACATAAACGATTTCTCCGGCACGCTCACCCGAATTATAAACTAGATTGGGGAGATTGGGCTAACTCTTCATCAAAAAGCTATAAATTATCTGATGAAACTTCTCCGGCTCATCCAGCATAGGAAAGTGCCCAGCTTTGGGAAACCAGGCAATTTCGGCTTTAGGGGCGTGCTGCTTGAGGACATTCGACTGTTTAGGATTTACGATCCGGTCACGTTTGCCATAAATGCCTAGCAGCGGTACTCGAATTTGACCAATCTCCTCACGCAAATCTGTCTCTCGGAGCGTACCAATACTCTGAAAAAACGAATCAGTCGAAATCTTGGAAACATCATGCGCCATCATCGCACCCAATGATCGACCATCCCTGGCAATAAAATGGGCATAGCCGCGCAGGAATAAGCGCAATAGCGAGGGGGTCGTCCAGATAATGCTGGCGAAGCCTTTGTAACCGGAAAATTTGAGCAACAAGTTGAGAGAATTGCCATCAATTGGCGAACCGATCACAGCGGTTTTTACGATCTTTTCAGGATAGCGGATGGTCGCACCGAGCGAAACCGTGCCCCCCATTGAATGACCAATCAAGGGGGCCTTGACGATTCCCAGACGCTCCATAAATTGATCAACCAGTTCGATGAAGTTGTTGACGGTGAAGTCGGCTTGTCGATCAAAAGACTCGCCAAATCCAAGAAAATCCAACGCGTAGGTTTTGAAATCCTTACTTAGAAATTCAAGTGTCTGACGATAGAGTGCCCACGAGCCTAACCAGCCATGCAAAAGGAGAACGGGTCGCCCACGTCCCAACGTCTCGTAATGCACCACGCCCTGTTCTGTAACCAGAGATGGCACGATACTGCCTATTACTCCATCTCTTCGAGGATAGTATATAATAGCTCTAGCAGCACATCACGGACACTATCGCGTTCCTTAGCGATACAGGGCAGCAGCTTGACCTCTGGTTCAATGCGGAGTGCAATGCGGAGGTCTTCCGGATCCCAGGCATCAGGATGATCTTGCTTGTTCGCCGCCACCACATAGGGTGTGGGGGCATAAGCACGGAACGTTTCCAGAATACTCTTGGCCTCGCGGAATGTTTCAGGTTTAGCACTGTCCACCATCACGATGAATCCCAACATACCTTCAGCCAAAATTTCCCACATGAAGTCAAAGCGACGCTGACCCGGTGTACCAAACAGATAGAGAACCAGGTCATCATCAACTGTGATGCGGCCAAAGTCCATTGCCACTGTGGTTGCCTCTTTTTCCTGGGCTTCTGCCGTGTCCTCTTTGATCCCACGCTCTGTCGAAACCACTTCGATTTCACTGATAGAACGGATAAACTCCGTCTTGCCAGAGCTAAAAGGCCCGGTGATAACCATTTTAACAGTTTGCATAATGTATCCGCTCTTCCAGTTAGAGATTCTTGAGTCTATCGATCAATTTATTCACCACGTCTTTCTGCACAGGTGGCTGTGCCTTACGCCGCCGTCCACCCGCTGCGCGTGATGATGCTGCCACTTTCTTCTGGTCTGCCCCGGCTGGCTTCACAATCTCAACCAACCCAGCCTGCTCCAACCCGTACACAACCTTGCGAATTTCCAGATCGGACATGTTATTGGCTTTGGCAATCTGGCGGATAGTGTTCTTTGGATTAACAAAAGAAACAACCCGCCACTCTTCTACCTTAAGGGGGATACCCTTGAACTTTTCTTTAGGATTATCCGGGAAACGCAGCGCCATATCAAGATTCGGAATGTGCTTATCAAGCTCCTCTACTTCCTGCAGCTGCCGTGCCCCCTCAATAATGACATTTTCAATATCAATGGGAACCAGAATTCGATCATTACCGGGCAATACATTGTCATCAAATCGAAACGGCCCATCATGCCATGTCATCAAATTATAGACGACATCCAGTGTGTATTGCTGAATGCTGTTGACAATATCACTCTGGCTAACATAATTCGCCCCAATCAGCCGCATCGCCAACGCTTTATCACTTGTGCCCTTCGCCCGTTGACGGATGGTGTTCGCCTGTTGATCGGTCAATTTCCCTGCTTTGTTCAAAATAGCGATCAAATCGCCCAGTTGATTAGAAAGTAACGCACTGACCAATTTCCCTGCTTTGAAAGATACTTTAGCTCGCTCTTTGCCAGGAGCCATCTTCTCGTTACCCATTGCATCAGTTTCGCCTGTTGGCACACCTACGAAGATACTCAATGTTCCCGTACGTCCAGAAAGGTTAATCAGGTTCAACAACTGCGTCGTGCTAAAGTCTCGTATATTGCCTTGTAGCGGCATCTAAGCCCCCAATACTCGTGCCATGCCCCATCATTACCAAGATGCTGCCATTATATGTCGGCTAGCACATTTTAGTCAAACACCCTCAATTCTAATACACATCCCGGTACAGGACAAACCATGTTTAGGCTATAATAACGGGAAATTTCACCAAGTTTTAGGATGTTTATGCGTAACTATCTACTGACAACATTTTCGACCGGAATCATCACTATTTTACTGTTATTCAGTAAACAGGATCTATCAAAAACGTCTGGATCAAATCTTGAGATTTTATCAACGCCTGCACACCTTATTACACCAACTTCCCCCCTTCCTATAGACGGTGCATTTGGCCCTTATGAGTATCCTGAAAACGTGAATCCATTGACCGGGCTGGAGGTTGAAGATGTGGCTGTGCTAGACCGACATCCTATTGTCGCCAAAATCTCTAATGCCCCAGCATTAGTACGTCCCCAAGCCGGCATTGGAGCTGCCGATCTTGTCTTTGAACATTACGCTGAAGGTGGCCTCACACGCTTTTCTGCTGTGTTCTATGGTCAAACACCCACCCGTGTCGGCTCGATTCGCAGTGCACGTCTGATTGACCATGAATTGACGCCAATGTTTCATGGTCTGTTGGTGTTTTCTGGTGCAAGTATCGGTGTCGAGAAATATATCTATGGCAGCGAGGATGTCCACGCCCGTATTGAAGGTTCCGAGCTCACGGCCCCCGGCGGCCCCATCCCACCTTCAGAATATGCCAAACGGGCCTATAAAGGTGTGATCTATGGATGGCCTTACTATTGGCGCGACGAAACTGTCCCCATTCCCCATAACATGTTCGTCAACCTGGAAAGCATCTGGAATCTAGCCCAGACAGAGGGGCACACCGGACGGCAACCGCTGCGGGGATTGGCCTTTCATCCTGACATCCCTCACGAGAGTGACGCGCCTGCTACTGATATAGATTTGCGCTACCGCACCACCCGCGTCAACTGGGTTTATGACGAAGCAACAGGTCGCTATTTGCGTTTTGCCGATGGGCAACCCCATCATGACGCTAACATTAACGAACAAGTCTCCACTGCCAATGTAGTCATCCTTTATGCGGAACATACCGATACCAACATTATCGAAAGCCAATGGCGGAACAGCATCAGTTGGAGTACCCAGATCGCCGTATGGGGCGAAAATCGTGCCATACTCTTCCGAGATGGACGGCGCTACAACGCTCGTTGGGTTCGCACAGAGCGCGAAGACATTATTACGCTGAGGACAATGGACGACGAGCTTCTGTATTTGAAACCAGGAAACACCTGGGTACAGATCATACGCGATCCACAGCAGCAAAACCCGGATGAGGAATGGCTCATTACCGAATAGTTGCTACAATATACCCCTATAATAGAATTGAAGCTGGGGTCAAGGGTAGAGCGTGTCTGAGCGCAGGAAAAGTACGACATTAGCCCAGTTTCTTTGACAACAAGGACAAGTTTTTCAGCAAAACGGAAATTAAACGAATGTCTATTCGAAATGTTGAGCAAGGAATCGCGGCAATCCAACAAGGCAACTTGAAAGAAGGGGCACGCCTGATTCGCATTGGCCTCAAAAGCGAAGAACTCCAGGGGCCCGTCCGGGCAACGGCCTACCTATGGTTGGCAGAAACCGTTCATGATGCGCAACAAAAGATAGGCTTTTATAATCAAGCGCTGGCAGCCGACCCGGTCAACCAACATGCCCGCCAGCGCGTCTCGATGCTACTCGCCGCTGATCTGCCGCAAACACCTCCGCAACAGCTAACACAACCCACCAGACTACCAGGACAATCGGCACAGTTTGCAGCACAAGCTCCCCAATACAATCCGAATGCGATCTACCGCACCGTCGGCATCTTTGACGGGCCAAACGGTCCCGGTACAGGCATTATCATCTCACGCGATGGTGTGATTGCCACCTCACGCTTTGTCGTTGGTGGTGAGCAGCATGTTATCATTAAGCTTGATGCAGGCCAGGGTTTCTCTGGTCAGGTGGTGCGGTCTTACCCCCATCTTGATCTGGCGTTGATTCAATCGGGATTGGCGTTTCATCAGTTACTCTCGGCTGCACCCACACCCATGATCCCCGATAACACGCCCCTAACTGCTTTCACACACAACGGGCAATCCATGACCGGGCAGAAACGCACAACCCGAAGCCGCACCAGCGCGGAGTGGTTCCCAACGACGATTGCTCGGGTAATGGACGCCGGTGGCAATCCGGTATTTGATAATCAGAATACCTTAGTCGGCATGTTGACACGCAACGCCAACCGAACATCCGCCTATGTCTTCGCTCTCTCGATTGATACGATTTATCGTCATGCAGAACAATTTCGTCAAGAATCACAGAAGCAACCGACAATGACCTACTGTCCCCATTGCGGGAACTTGAGCCGTGCTGGGGGCGCTGGGGGCTACTATTGTGAGATCTGCGGTGGGATTCTACCAGCAGCCGAAAACGTCGCCCGCTATGAATTGCCCCACCTGGCCCAATATTACAACGAGAACGCTCACCGTGCTTGTGGCAACTGTGGTGCACGGGTCGGCTATTATGATGGTTTTTGTTTGCGTTGTGGTCACGCCACCTAACTTCAGGAGCGTTATATGTTTTTCTCAGGTCGCAGAACCGATCAACCCTCGTCAATTCTGACTCATTATGCCCGCACCGTCGAATCCATCCTGGTGGGGATGAAAGTTGACCCAACACAATCCCGTTTGAACACAGAACAGGGCTTCGGTTGGAGTTTCCGCCGGGGTTCCGCCATCATCGAAATTTACGTTTCTGAACAGGACAACGAAGGCTATATGCAGGTACTCTCGCCCATCTTGCATTTGCCCAATACAGGTTTGCTACCACTGTATCGGCGACTATTAGAATTGAATCTTCAGTTGACCAACGCTTCGATTGGTGTTTACTACGATGTGGTCTATATCTTTAATGAGCGTCCATTATTGGGGCTGGATAGCGATGAGGTCAATC
The DNA here is from genome assembly GCA_965223785.1 of Phototrophicaceae bacterium. Lineage (GTDB taxonomy): Bacteria > Chloroflexota > Anaerolineae > Aggregatilineales > Phototrophicaceae > CBDCXN01. Next base: position 5,874,156 of record OZ245017.1, read on the forward strand.
AGATTGTGAACGTGGTTGCCGGGTATGCTGATGACCTGGATAATACCCTCATCAACGAGTTTGGTGGGCGTCTCTACTCTCAGCCTTAGTTTCCATCTTCTTCCGGGGGGGGCGATTCATTTTCAGTCTCAGATTTCGAGATATGGATCCCTGTTCCAATATCCACCCGTTTTGATTCCATCTCCGCATCTTCATCAACAGGTTTAGAAGGCGGCGTGACTTCCACCACCTCTAGCTCTTCTGTATCATGTGTGTCTGCAACCAGCGTCATTACGTCCAGGCCGTTATCTTCTTCCTGGATAGATGGCAGTTCGCTGGTATCACCATCATCTAGATCAAAGGTTGGAAGCTGCCCCTGAACATCTAATGTGTTTTGCACCCCACTCGTTGATAAGGGTGCTTCCAGTTCGTTATTGCCTGGCTTCTTACCTAGACTGATGCGGCGCGATTTTGTCTCCGGTTTCGATTCGAGTTTGTTCTTACCATGAGACATATCCAACGTCGTCCCTGTCTCAATCGCTGCTGATTTCTCATCTAGGCTGATGCGACGCGATTTTATCTCTGGCTTTGGCTTGGGTTTATTCACGTCCACTTCTGGCGCACCGCTACCGCCATCTTCCGGCAACCCCTGACTCATGTCCAACTCTGTTTCAACTTCCTGCGATGCATCCAAGCGTTTCTTGCTTAGACTGATGCGGCGCGATTTTGTTGCGGATCCATCCTTCGCTACTGCCTGGGGTTCAGTGCTAATACTGAGTTCATCCGGCGTTTCTAGGCCGAGGTTTACATCAACTTCGGTTGCGGGAACCTCTTGCGCCAGGCGAATACCCTGCGCCACATCAAGCTCCGTCACCGGGCCAGGGAATTCATCCTGGAAGCCTAGATTCATATCAAGTTCCGTCTGCATACCCGACGTCGCAGCATAAGCCAGTTTCGCCTCTGGTGCATACAGATCAACATCAGGCACGGCCGGTAGAACACGCACATCTTCGAAGCGGCGGGCCGCCCGCTGATGCAGCGCCTTCTTGACTACATAGACAATATCCTTAAGCACACTTGGGAAATGCCCGGCAATCGACAAGACGACCACAAAAGGGACTGCAACCGTATAAATCTGCTCAGGATAATCAAAATAGAAAATCGCCCCTGTTGCAGAGCCATTAGGATAGAGGAACTTGAACAACGCCTTACTGCCCGGGATATTGACGAATCCATTCCACCAGTATTCCCAGGTAGCCCAGATCGGCACATAGGTCAAAAAGACCGTCACAGGCACAGCGATATAGCTGCGCAAATTGAGGATCGCTGCCAGACTATAGCCCAGCGACAACCCCAATGCCCCAAACAATATCACATTTTGTTCAGGCGAAAGATTCAGATAGAACCAAGTGTATTGCGACCAGCCTAACGCAGCGAGCCAAAGCCCTAGCAGAGAGAAGACAGCAAAACGCCCCCACCAGGGCCAGAATCCTTTCAAGCGGGAGGAAAATTCGCCAGAAACAAGCACAACTGCGCTAAAGATGACAGCAAACACCAGCCCAATTGCAATCGACGCTCCCCATCGTGCTGAAGTAAACAGCGCCTCGCTGCGATAGACCGTCCAGATATACATGAACATCGCGCCCCATGCCCCTAGCATGGCAGACAGACCACGAAAAGTAAGACCAGAAACCGGGTCAAACATACGACGCAAAGAATTTATGCCCCACGCATAAAGCCGGATGCGCCAATTCGCCACTTTTGGCAGCGAAGGCGCTTCATCACGAACAATTGCCAGCACACGCCATGTCCGCTTGCGACCTTCCTTCTGCTGCCGTACCAGATACCGTACTGCTGCCGTTGACCGAATACGTCCCAAGACTCGTGCGGCAAAGTCCGCAACTTTAGGCATGTCTTCATCCAGGGCGATTTCGGCAATCAGAAGATCAATTTCTGGGGTGTAGATAACTTCTTGCCATTCATCCGCTGAGAGAATCTGAATGCCTATACGAGTCATTGTTGTTAGCATACGCCCTCGGAACTCAGTCTTAATATCAACTTGATCCTGTTTCATCAGGCGATGACGGGTCGCCAATACTTGAAGTGCCGCCATGCGTGCCTGTTCATCCGTTTCAATCTGGAGGGCTTGTGCAACCAGCTTGGGAATCTGGGGTGTAGGTGAATCAACAAGCGTTTCTAGGCGATACAAGGCACGAATACGCGAGGGAACACTGCCGCTACGCAAGGCATGGAGACATACCCAACGTCGGTCATCATCATCAAGTTGCTCCCACCAGTATTCAAGTTCAATATTGTACTCAAGCGCACCACGTAGCAGTAATTGCCGCCCCTGCCGATCTGTCTCTAACTGATAGTGCTCGGCGTTCATGTAGTAATCGTTCATGATCATGAAGTGCGTCACACCTAATAAGAACCGTCCATTCCCACCAGACCAGGCATGATGGGCACGGGCGTAAATATCAACCGCTTCCAGTACCTCAGCTGCCGTATCCTCCGGCAAGGCTTCCGCCAGACGACGATAGGTTGCGCTGGCTTCATCATCTAGCTCTTCATCCAGGTTCGCCGTCATAAATGCGAAGTCAGTCGAGGTTGCCAGAATATTACGCATTTCATCAATAACCGCCATTAGTGTCCGAGGACGATTGTCCGGATCAACTGCGGTTGCGATGCGTAGAATGTCTGTAAAACTAGCAGGCAAATCCGGGTCAAGCGACTCCAGTTCAGGCAGTTCTTCATGGAATTGAAGTTGCTTCAGAGCCAATGGGATTGACCCGTCAAAGGGGAGCTGCCCGGTCATCATATGAAACATCATAACGCCAAAACTATAAAGATCAGCCCGGTGGTCAATGACCTCAGCAGTAAGCTGTTCTGGGGCCATATACAACAACGTACCCGACCCCGGATTTGCGGCCTTACCAGCGGGATCAAGCTTCGTTGCCAGACCAAAGTCTGCCAGATAGGGGGAATGGTGACTATCCAGTAGCACATTGGGCGGTTTCAAATCAAGATGGATGACATTGTTGGAATGGGCATAATCGAGTGCCTGGGCCACTGCCTGCCCCATGCGCAACGCATCATTCAGTGACAACGATCCTCGATTGAGGATGTCCTCCATCGAGCCGCCCGCCACATAACGCATAACAATATATAACTGCCCTTCAAAATCGCCAAAATCATAAATAGGTAAGATGTGGGGATGTTCCATTTGAGCAATGGTCTGAGCTTCATCTTTGAACAAGCCAACAGGATCTGCTTCCTGAGTTAGACCATGCGCAATTGTCTTGACAGCAACCATCCGATTCAACTGCTGATCGCGTGCTGACCACACATCTGCCATACCACCACGACCAATATGTTCTACGATGATATATTTATTGATCTGTACGCCAATATCCATTAGATAGACTCTTTGTGTGCCATCACCTTATCTAGTTATAGCATACACCATCATCAACGCCTGGAATAATAAGCAAAGATGAAGCGATAGAATTCCAGCGCGCTGCGTGGTCTTTGTTTACCCGAGTCGATTTTCTTGGCCAGGTTGTTATTGTCATCATATGCTTTGGCATCACCATTGGCCTCGATCCAACCCACCAGATCAGCAATCCGTTGTAGATCAACCGCCAGATCACGAATGATCCGCACCTGCCCTTCCCGATCCACCGCCGTCCAAAGACTATCAATATCATCTTCAAGCCGATCCGCTGTCAGGTTGACCGTTTCATCGAGTGGGAAAGCGTTCATCGCAGCTTGGAACAATTCATTGGCTGTAATCATGTTGTCCAACAGGCTTTGAGAGGTATAACCTTGCAGGAAATTGTCGACGATGTCCTTTGTCAAATCCGTTTCTACCCGCTTACCCCGCGAGAAATACCCCCCCATCATTCGGAAAATGTCAAGGATACTGCGTGGATTAGTTCGTCCTGCTGTCAGTGCTGCCAGATACTCGGCCTCGTTACGTCGTTTCCCTTTCTGATATTGCCGCCCCAACTGGATAAATGCCCGACCTATTTCTAATGCATTACGCGCCAATATTCGGCGATCTTCGGACCCCAGGCCACCGGGCAGACTCTCCAACGAACGCAGCAAAGTCTCGCCTGTGGGGGCACTTTGTAGATTGGCATAGGGTTTACAGGTATCATACAAAAATGAAGCCACCATATGGATCAAACGAGCATAATCTTCAATACCCGTTTCGCCCATGAAGATATTCATGGTATTCGAAATCTCTAGGGTAGTGCGGATTTCTGGACCTAATTCACGCCCAAAGTAACTAATGGCACGGTGCACAATCTGGTCGTTGGCTTCACGCACAAATACCTTCAGCATCCGCAAGGCATTACTCTGTGTTGCCTCACTCCATTCCATCAGCTTATACATCTCAGCCATCATACGTACCCCGGCTGCCCCCTGGTAACTGGCTGCAATCAGGACAAGCTGTGCAGCCCGATTGGTCGCGTCCACATCTTCTCGCCTACAGTGATAGGACAGAATGCGCAAGGTTGTATCCGGTGGCATGACGTCCATGCTGTGTTCTTCAGCCAAGACTTGTTCATACAAATCAACCGCAACTTCGTCAGCCTCGTCGGTTCCCTCATGATTCATCAGCATGCTGGCAACCGCTACAATGTATGGTAGCGACTTGATACCTTCCTCTCGTATTCCTTCAGTTGCTGCCGCAATCTTATCCTCATCAACAGGTGTAGATGAAAACAGCCGCCCAACCATCCTGATGTAATCCGTCTGCAAATCGCCCGGATAGAGCAACACCGATTGATTCAGCATATGACGGGCAAGATCACGATATTGACCAATCGCCAGGAAGATTTGCAGGATATAAAATGGGCCAGGGTCCTCCAATGCTGCCAGTGCCGTGTTGTCCATTGAGCGCACAATATTGTGGAGACTTTTGGCGAATTCGTCTCGTCGATCTGAAAAGGCCAGTTTAGCCAGGTCTTTGAGTGTCGCCCTATCCACAAGTTCATAGTGGTTTGCCAACAGCGCCATTTCAGAAAAGCGTGTCAGGATTATCAGTTTAAGTTCTTCTCCAAATCCATGTGCAAAATCGTGCAAAGCTCCCGCAGGTGCGGTATTCGTATCTTCCGTCAGAATATATGACCATATCCGTTTGATCTCCGGCGCAAGCTGATCCCGGAAGCGTTCGGCATTCATCAGGGAGACGAAATCTTTATTTTCGATGAAGCGCACTGCCAGGATGAAGATATTCTCCGCAATATGGGCATCTTCCTGGCTTAAAGGAGCAACCGCCTGAAGAATGGCGGGCACAGCCTCACCGATGGCGACTCCCGAAGCAACCGCTTGCAATTCTTCTAACACAGCGTTGATTTCATCAATGTCGTTCGCGTCAATAAGACGCTGAATGCCCATCAATAAAGCGCGATGGGCCAACTCAACCCACATCTTGTTTTGTGGCCCCAACGGATGCGATAGCCAATCCACCATCGCATCATAAACAAGCCAGAATTGATTATCCAACATCGCTTTTTGCATCTGCTCGAATATCTTCTGTTCTAGTTCAGGGTCATCCCGCAGCAAGAGTGCAACCGGCATTGTGGATTCCATCTCTTGCATGGCGATAGAGAGGCTCACCAGATGCTCGGCATAACTATGGCGCAAGTCATCAGGAATAGTTGGATCACTGCCCAAAATCTCGGCAACATCATCTTTGTTGATTGGCTGCCCAGTACGCAGCGCCTCATCCAGACGAATGCGCTTGGACGCATAATCTAACGCAACATCAAGCGGATCATCCTGGTTCAAGCGCCACCCTGCGATAGTGGTCATGCGGGTGTTTTGCCGAATCACCAACTCCGTATCGAGCCGAAGCTGGCTCATGATGAAGCGACTGTACTGGTTGGTATGATCCTTGCCGAAGACTGCTTTTGTTCCCCAATTGAAGATGGTGGTCTCATCTGGCGGGTAGCCATCACTATAGAAGCGAATCTGAACATCAATCTTGCTGGTGGGAACGCTGTGTGTGGTAAAGGTGACACCAAACCGTGCCGAAGCCGGCAGCAGCGCTAGCAAGCCATCAATGAACAGAATGCGCTCATCTAGATCAGATGGTGCTGCTTGAATGACCAACTGCGTGCCCTCAACAATAGCTGCTAGGAGCGGTTCAATCAGATCAGTTCGATTGTTGGTCATCATCATCAATTCGAGGATATCATCAATCTGTTCGTCAACTGAGCGCGGTTCAGCTCGATCCAATTCAAGCAATGGCAGTTCCACACCCGTCTGTTTGAAGATCGGGAGTTCATCTTCAACCACTGTTTGCAGCCCTTCAAGATTACCACCAAATGCTTTCAGCATATCAGGCTGAGCGATGATATAATGTTCAATGCGCTGCCCCACCCTGCCTTGCTGAGACTGCGCCATCAAGAACGGCATCTGGCGGCTCTTCCCCCGCACCAACGCCCATGACCCTTTCGGACTGCTCAACAAAGGTGGCAAGGAAACCCGGCTGACGGCGTGTTCCACCATCTTTTCAGTGATGCCTGGCGAAGCTGCCAGCAGTTGCGGTTCACCAGCAGGCCGACCATTTTCAATGATCTGACCATAATAAAAGTGTTCGAGTAGAAATTTGGCAGCAGACACAGCTAATTCTTCCTGAACATGACGAAAGTTGAATATGATATAGTATACTTTTTTTGCAGCGTCTTGGCACATCGGAAGACACAACATTCTTAAATAAGCCGTTTTGACCCTCTGCATCATACTTCTAGCAGATATCCCGATTCAAGTATAAGACAGCGATGAGGCGCATATGGCAGGCGAGGCCATTGACCCGAACATCGTCCAGCGCTATCGCCTCTTTTACTACCTGGGTCACTTCGTCACCCGATGCCCCCATCCAATCTACAGCGCCATCGGCGAGGACGGCATTCATTTCGAAGTGGAGTAAATCATCTTTGAGGCAACCAGCATCACTGATCCAACTGAGCAACCCATCCCATCAAGAACCAGAAAGCTGCATCCCGCTGCCAATATGGGGGATTGATCGTGTTGAAAATACCTGCTTCGACAATTTCGATCAATGTCGGGCCGCTGCGTTTAAGCATAGTGCAATCCTTCCTGTGAGGAACGATAAGCAGCACCCGCCTGCATCATAGCACGCACAACCACATGATGAAACGGACGAATGACGTTGAAGTAAATTGGGCCAGCCCAGTTGTTGTAATGGACAATTGTGCCCACATGAAAACGACTGGCAGAGTTGGAAAGGGGTTCAACTGCCACGACCAGATAGGCACTGAGATGCTGCTCACTCGCACCCGCCATCCAGAACTGCCCTTCCTGCGCACATTCCACCGTAAAGATGGTCGCATCGCCTCCGGGTTCGAAGAGAATGTCGTCAGGTTGCAAACCTAGGGCTTCGGGTATTCCCTCCTGTTTCATCCCTAGCAGGCGCACGAAGACCCAGCGAATAGCGTAGAGTGTTTTGATCCAGGACGGATAATAACTCAGCATCCCTGCCAGAAACTCACGCAGCGACACTTCCCCTTCGATAGTCTTGTGATCGTAATGATCGCAGCTTTTGAGATAAGCCTGTATCGGTTCGAGCGACGGAATAATGTCAGTCATGATTGTCCATCCTCTCTCATGAGTGTCTGGGCGAGATGGGCTACCAGCGCCATCATGCTCGTATAGTCTTCTCGGTCCAGCGATGGAATGATGGCAGTGCTGCCGATCAGCGTAGTATAGACAAGATGGGCCATCGCTCTAGCCTGATCGTCGTCTTCGAGCCACACCTGATACAACTGAAATAGATAATCAATCCGACGTTGATCGACACGCGCCTGGAATTCACGCGCCAACGGATCAGCCTGCGCCCAGGCCCGAATGTGAACCTCATAGTCACCAAAATTCTGCATCACCAGTTCATCAAGCCGCTGCATCTTTTCAGCGACGGTCTCCCCTTCTTCACTGTGTTCAATGAAGCGCGAGGTGTATTCGTCTTGCCAATATTGCAGAACAGCGGTCAGGTAAGCCTTATGACTTTTGAAGTGATGATAAAACGATCCCTTCGTCACACCGAATTGCTTGCACAGCGCGTCAATCGTCAGCGAAGAAACACCATGTTCCGCCAATCGAAAAAGTCCATGTTTGAGCCAGTTTTCACGCTTGAGTTGTGTCATACCCGAAACATACCATACCATATGGTATGTTGTCAACCGCAATTTGCAACGAGACAAGAATCATGCGTGTGATGGGGTGTTAGATCAACTGCGAAGGTAAGATATGACTGGTCAACAAATCAATGAATAGGTCGCGTTTGTCGCCCTTCTTTGCTGCTTCATCAATCAGTTTATAGCCTTCGGTATAGGTAAAGATATAAGATCGGAATAAGGGATGAGTGATAAACCGGAAACTGCGTTCAGCACGATCCCGATCATACAAAGCATACGTCATAATGTAGTCAATGCACTGCTCCTGGGTCATTTTTCCATTGTGGAAACGGATTGCTGCGTTGTTGTGTGCATGTTGCAGACTGTTCAGCGCGTTGTCAATTCGTTTGAGGGCATCCGGCGTTTCGCCCTCAACACCCGCCACCGGGAAAATCATCTCAGACATCCAGGCATATTGTGTATTATCAGGGAAAATGACTTCCAATGCAGTTGTAGCAATCCCTTCGGCAATCACAGCCGCCGGAGAATTCAGCGCCATTGTTACCATCTCAACATGGCCTCTGGCGTTGTAAAGATATTGCTCCTTGAGTTGCGCCTCAGTATGATGGCCTGGATAGGCCTCATGAGCAAACAAATCAGCAACCGCATAGGCCATGACAGGCAAATCAGTGTTGAACTCAATCAATGAATGGGCGTTGCCCTTATACCAATTATAGGCTCCCCAGGGCTTGTTCTTGACCAGTGTCAACTCGACGCTATCACCCTCGACTAGATCGACCAATGCTGCCGTGCGTTTGCCCGTTTCCCTCTTTGCCACTTCCAATATATCCAGCAATCTATCATTGGGTATAGCATAGCGTTCACGCCGGGCAGCCACACGTGCCACTATTGAGCCACTGCCTTCCAATAACGTATCTAGCTCATTGTGAGCAGCAGTGAAGGTAGCTTCATCAACCAATCCAGGACGGATGTCATAGAGGCGGTTGACCTCCTCCAGATAGTCGAAGTGTTCGCCTGCTTGCATCCGCAGTGTGCAATCTATCGCCCGGAGAACTGCTTTCAAATAAGCTGCACGATTCGCGTCTTCTGAGGGAATGGTGACGTTCAGTTCCGCAAGCTCATCCTGCAAGCGTTCAATGGGTAGTTTATCCTCAGCTTCGACCTCGACCTTTAGCGCCGCTGGCCCACCATAATGATCAATATAACCATCAACATACTTGCAGACATGCAGCACCAACCGTAAGTAGTCACGCCCAAATGGATCAAGTTGCACGGTGTTATTCCCCTTTACCCCAGCCACCGCCGCCCGGTGTTTCAATGATAAGTTTATCACCCGATTTGACCTGAGTCATGTGCTTCGCACCGATCTCCTGCTCCTGTCCCCCCTGGATCAAGCGATTCTTGCCGGATTGTCCCGGCTTTCCACCCTGTAAACCATAGGGCGCTTTACGACGGCGCTCTGAGTTAATCGTTACGATGGCGCGGCTCAAGAACTCGTAGCTGCGGCGGATGCCATTGCCACCTTTATGCTTGCCTTTACCACCAGACTGATCGCGTAAACCGTATTCCAACACCCGTAGTGGCAACGTATATTCCAAGGCCTCTACCGGGGTATTCAGGGTATTCGTCATGTGCCCTTGCCGTCCGCTGATACCATCACCCAGTGGCCCGCCACCGTGTCCGCCCCCAATCGTCTCATAGTAGACAAATTGTCGCCCGTTCTGGATCCCCCCCACTGTGACGTTGTTCATTGTGCCTAGCGTTGCTGCCGGAATCTTATCGGGCAGGGCTTGCGCCAATGCCCCCAGAACAACATCCACCACCCGCTGCCCGGTTTCTGTGTTGCCCACTGCTACTGCCGCCGGGAACGTAGGATCAAGAAAGCTCCCTGGCTCCGTAATGACCCCAACAGGATCAAAACAACCATGATTAACGGGAATATCTTCTTCTGAAAGCAACCGAATACAGTACCATGTCGCTGAACGGACAATCGCCGATACGGCATTGACATTGCCCGCAACCTGCGGCGCACTTCCTGTAAAATCGACGATCATCTGTGTTCCGTCAACAGTAATTTTGACGCGAACGGGAACGTCAAACTCGGCCTGACCATCCCCCTCTAGCACATCTTCAAATTCGTATACACCATCGGGAATAGCCTCAATCGTCGCTTCGGTAATCCGACGCGAATAATCCATCAATGCCTGGGCATGATCGGCAGTATTCTTAATACCATGATCAATCAGAATCGATAGCAATCGGTTTTGTCCAGCCCGATGAGCTGCCATCTGCGCCTCAAAGTCGCCCAATCGTTCTTGTGGGTCGCGTGAATTCGCCGTAATTAAATCTAACACGCCCTCTGCTAGCCAGCCGCTATAGATCAGCTTCACAGGCGGAATCACGATACCCTCTTGATAAAGCTCCGTACTCAGCGGCAACGATCCGGGCGACATCCCGCCAACATCTGCATGATGAGCACGACTGGCGACAAAATACAGCAACTCATCCGCACCAAAGACAGGCGATACCATCGTCACATCCGGGAGATGGGTCCCACCATGATAAGGGTCGTTCAAGACGATAACATCACCATTCTGGAAGCTCTCAAAATGATTGATAGCATATTCAACTGAAGCGGGCATACTGCCCAAATGCACCGGGATATGCGCTGCCTGCGCCACCATTCGCGCTTGGGCATCAAACACTGCACAACTGAAATCAAGCCGCTCCCGGATATTGGGGCTGAATGCCGCCCGCCGCAACGTGACGCCCATTTCCTCAGCGACAGAGGCAAACAAACTGCGAAACACAGCGAGTGAAATTGCATCAACAGGCATCAAATCTTCTCCAATATCAAATTGCGATAGCCGTCAACCCGCACCGTCCATCCTGCTGCTACGAATACAGTACTATCCAGTTGGAAAACCAGCGCAGGCCCCTCGAAACTTGCCCCTGGCTGCAAGTTATCACGCTGATACAAACGAAACGTTGCGCCAGTAACTGTCTCTTTTTTGTCGAGGAAGGCGGTGCTGGCCTTTGCATTCTCGTCAATCACTTCCGCCACAATATCAGGACGTTCAACTGTTCCCACCGCCTGAACGCGCAAATTGACGACTTCAACCGTATGCTCTTTCATGCTGTGTCCATAAGTCAAGCGATGCTCCTCGTGAAACTGATCGCGGATGTCCATCGTGGCACTCACCGGAATGTTTAGTTCATACGCCTGTCCCTGATAACGCACGTCAAGTGAAGTCAAATAGTGTCGATCAGCACGAGGCACGCCTTCGGACTTGAGATCGTCACGGGCAACGATCAAGATGTCTTCAATCAAAACCAGTAGCTCATCCGACAAATCATCAGTGACAGGTTTCAAGATCGATTGGCTATATTCTAGCACCACATCCGAGACAAGCAGGCCAAGCGCGCACAACACACCAGGATAGCGAGGGATCAGCACTCGCGGCATTTCCAACTGTTCTGCTATGGCACAGGCATGCATTGCTCCTGCACCTCCAAACGGCACCAGTGTGAAATTGCGTGGATCATACCCCCGCGTCACACTCACCCGCCGCAGTGCCCGATCAATATTGGCATTCGCCACATCAATCACGCCTTGGGCAATGGCCTGAGGCGACATGCCGGCCTGATGCGCCAGGTCTTCAATTGCTGCCTGCGCCGATTCGACATCAAGCGACATGCCGCCCCCCAGGAAATAATCGGCATCCAGAATCCCCAGCAGCGCATTTGCATCACTGACCGTCACCTGCCTGCCACCCCATCCGTAGATTATAGGGCCAGGGTTGGCCCCCGCACTTTCAGGCCCGACTTGCAGCACACCACCCGCATCAATTCGCGCAATCGAACCACCACCTGCGCCAATCGTCTCAATATCTAATAGGCGAATGCGCAGAGGCAGACCATCAATTTCAGATTGGGGTCTTCGCACCGGCTCGCCCAGACAAACCGCCACATCCGTCGAAGTACCTCCCATATCTAGTGTGATGATGTTATCAAAACCCGCCATTTTCGCTACATGAAACGCCCCAATGACACCCGCTGCTGGCCCACTCAAGGCGGTCTGTATCGCCTGCTGACGAACGCGCTTTGCTCCAATCACGCCACCATCTGACTTCATGACGCTCAGGTTCATCTTCTTATGGCTCTTGTGCAGTTCCGTCTCTAGCTGTGTGATATAACGCCCCATCACCGGGCGTACGTAGGATTCCAACGCAACCGTACTCGCTCGTTCATATTCACGGAACTCCGGTAGCACTTCTGACGAAAGAGCAACCTGCCACTCCTCCAGCAGACCACGTTTGACAATGCGGTCCCGGACTTTCTGTTCATGCGACGGATTCACATAACTATAAAGAAAGCAAACTGCAATTGAATCAACTTCTTGCCAGGCAATTTCATCTAAAACCTTATCAAGCGCCATGAGGTCAAGTTCGGTCAACACCTCGCCGCTGAAATCGAGGCGCTCCGGCACTTCATAACACAATTCACGCGGGATCAAAGGAGGCGGAAGTTGGGGCTGCAAAGCATACAAAACTGGGCGATCCTGCCGTCCGATAAACAGCACATCACGGAAACCCTGTGTCGTGATGAAGGCTGTCTTCGCGCCTTTTCGCTCCAAGATGGCGTTAGTCGCTACAGTTGAACCATGCGCCACACGCTCTAAATCAGCCAGTCGACCATTGGTGATGGCGTTCAAACCAGCTAGCATTCCCTCGGCTGGATTGTGAGGTGTGCTGGGCAGTTTGTGGATTTTCAACTGCCCCTCATCGCTGAGAACAAGATCAGTGAAGGTCCCGCCAATATCAACACCAACAATCATGGATTGTCCTTTCAAAGCATGGATATCAGCCTTTCAGTATAACTGTTTTCCCATTGACAAAGAACCCTATCATACTCTTTTCGGTTATCCTAGGTTTTATGGCGATTACCATCGCTGCTGGAAGAAAATCAGCGTACCGATACCCATGTATCATGTGTTAACACTGCTAGGTGTGGCGTGGCGATCGACGCAGGTCGGCAGCAAGTGGATCAAACGCAGCACCTATCTACCGGTCACGGGGTTCGCCTGTTCAGCGGTAGCCTTTCTGCACTATCAATCACTGATATCGGGGTGTTGGGTGCTATTAGCGGGTTGGCAGTTTGGAATAGCGACTAATTCAGATCAAACTGATCAGCGGTACACACACGCAGCACTTCACCCAAGCTAAAGCCAATGAAGTGTGTCTTCCCATCCACTTCAAGCTTCAGTGGGCCTTCAAACGGGGCTTTTTCCAACAGTTTGACGGCCCTACCAGGAATTAATCCCAGCGTATCGAGATATTGCAGCTTGTCTTCATCATGAGTGTTGACTCGACTGACGCGATAAGGCATCTCAAGCTCGGCGTCTACCAGCGGACAATCCTGCACAGTAGGCATCTTGCCATCTGCCGAAGGGATAGGCTCACCATGCGGGCAACGCCGGGGGAAATCGGTCATCTCGTCCATCCGCTTCACCACCAGATCACTGACAACTGCACCCAGTTCATCCGCCGAATCATGGACTTCGTGCCAGCCAAATTGCATCACATCCACCAGAAAACACTCGACTAGCCGATGCCGGCGAATGTTCATCAAGGCTTCATGCTGCCCTATTGCGGTCAGGCAAATGCCCTGATAAGGCTCATGTTCCAGATAACCCTGATCCTTGAGACGCTGCACCATGCGCGTCACCGCTGGCGCGGATACATTCATCACCTCTGCCAGCGCAGAGGTCGAAACATAAGGGTTATCTGCTTGATAATGGGCCAGTCGGTAAGTCTCTGCAAGGTATTCTTGCATTGCGGGGCTGATGCTCATCTCAAAATCACTTGTCGGGCCAATTTTCTAAACGATTATGATAAATATACACTGGCTTAAACGGGGTTTGCAATAGGGGAAAGACTCATGTTGTTGCAGATTAAATTAGTCCGCGGGTAGGCTGAGCAGATATTCAACCAAGGCGGAAAGTTCTTCTAGAGCAATACTCTCTATCAGAAGATGATCACCCGGCAATGAGAAAAGCTCGTGCAAATCGTCTGCTCGACCATCATGCAAATAAGGGGCACTCTGCCATAACCAGTTCAACGTTGGGGTGCGGAATTCACCACCCGTTCCCACATCATGCAGCAGACCATCGCTCAATGTCTCGCCACTATGACAGGTTGCACAGTCCAAACTATCAAACATAGCCCGCCCTACCTCAACCTGAGTGGCATCTAAATGGTTGGGAGTTTCCGGCGAATCGAGCGCGACAATATAACTGATGAGCGTTTCCATATCAAGCGAAATCGCGTCACCATCCTGCAAGCCACCGCCGGCATGGAGTTCGCGTATTTTAGTCTCCAACTCGCTCAGGTCTTGCCAATCGCCTGTCCAAGTATAAACCTTTGCATCTGCCAGGCCAAACAGAACAGGCGTGTTCCGCCCCCCATCAGCGATCCCCTGCCAGACCCGCCCATCCGATTGCCCATCAAAATGACAAGAAGCACAACTCAACCATCCGTCGCGGCTCATACGCTCATCGTCCGAGGTATGAAATAACTGCGCTCCAAGGAAAACGTCAATGGGAATGATCAGATCGCTGATAGGTACAACTGTCAGCACCGAGCGTGTACGTGTATCCAGCACGGTCAATGATCCGTCAATCGCATTATGGATAAAGGCCTTACTCCCATCACCATTGAGCCAGATACCACGAGGATTCGACCCAACCTCGACGTGCTCAAGTAAATCGCCGCTACTCAGTTCAATAATGGTTACATCATTGCTGCCCGCGTTCACAACGTAAAGCCAACCGCGCACACGATCCACAGCCACCGCGAAGGGCATATTGACTGGGCGATCTGCTGTATCAAGCGTAATCTGTTGCGGGCGTTGTGTGGTCATATCAGAGAGGGTCACTACATTCACGACTGGGAATACCGTCGTGTCAAACGTGAGCACACCATTCTGAGAATTGAGTCGGGTCTGCGGCAAATAGGCCAGTCCATTCGCTGGGTCAATTTCGATGGCCTGTGACAAGCCCGTGTCCAACCCGGTTGAAATGGTACGAACCACCTTCATCTGTGGCAGATAAACCAGACTCAGGTCCCCACTCCACAAATGCGAGACATAGAGAAAATCGTCCCACAAAGCTAGCCCAGCCGGAGACTCTGGTACCGGAATTCGATCCAGAATTTCGCCCGTTAGGACATCGATGTGAATCACCTCATCTGTACCTTGCAAGGCGATATAGGCGGCTGTATCGCCATCCGGAACAATACCATAGGGCAGGCTCCCCAACAGATATTCATTCACAACGGTTTGCTGTGCAATATTGACCACCGATAAAGTGCCACTCCCCCGGTTCACCACTAGAGCAAAGGCATCATTATCCGTAATCGCAACAGAGCGTGGATCATCCCCAACAGCGATCTCACCTAGTAGCTCATTTTGTATGGCATCAACAAACGAAACCGTATTGTTTAACATGTTGGCGACAACCAACGTCCGGCCATCGCCTGTAGCAGCCATTGTACCGCTAGAATAGACCACGATATTGGCATTCGGCAAGGCATATAGCGGAGCTGGATCGTCATTCTGGGCTTGTATCACCCCCACCACAAAGGCTGCAAACAGCACCCCTAATCGTCTAGTCACTAGCTGTCCCCTCAAACGATAGCAGGCGATCATGGAACAGGGTGAACGTCCGGGTTTGGATAGCGCGTTGCCCATTTTCATCTGTACCCGTAATTACAAAGGTTAGGGTCACCGCATCAGAAGCACTTGCACCTGCATGATTGGCGTCTGCTTCATAACTGGGGAGCTGGTTGGTGATCTGCGCTGGGTTAAACTGGTAAGAGATGGTGTTTCCTGCCCTCTGCAAAGATTCTGATGTGATACGGTGCAACGGGGTATCCACCTCGACAAATGCTTCAACGTTTTCCCACTCAGCCGGAATGCTAAAACCAAAATTGAACGGTACGCCTGTTCGGAAATCGCTATCGACTCCCCCTTCCACCGTCCACGCCAACGGTACATGGTCATCCGGCACAACATAAACACGGAAAGCCTCAGTGTAGGTTGGAATAGGTGGTTCAATCATTCCCGCCGACGATAGACCAGCGGGCTGCATTGTCAACTCAACTGTCCAGACACCAACCTCATCCGTTGTGATGATTTGATCTGGCGCATAAAAATAGCCGACGCCATTTGATTGCATTGCAAACGCATACTCAGTACCAGAAGGCGACACAATTTTCACTTCGACCACCGAGGGTAAGGGCGGCGCGGCATGGCCTGTAACAATCATCGGATCGCCGAGCGTCATCACCTGCCCAGGACGAACACCTGTTGGCACAAAGAACAAGTCAACCGATTCGCCATCTGGCCCACCACGATACGGTGGAAAAACACTCGTTTCTGAATCTTCATCCTGTACGACTGCCAAAGCCGCATAGGGCATAGCAAGGTTCAACGCCGCCTCCGGGTTACGGATGACCGCACCGCCAAACAGGAACACATAATCCCCAACACGATTGCCCCCGTACCCGGCACCGATTTGCTGATTGAAGGGATCATCTCCATTCCAACCCAGCGGCAAGGTCGTTTCATCACCGCCAACAACAAATTGCCGCACAGTTACATCAGGCCGCACCGCGCTAATATAGGAATAGGCTTGATTGACCATAAAATCGGGTCGCAGCGCCACCGAATAATCTGATTCTGGCCCACCCAGCACCGGGATAATGGGTAAAGCATCACTTGCAATCAGTTCTTCTAGTGTCTCGCCATAACTAGACTGATACTCTGGAATTGTACCAGAAAGCCAATCGGCATAACTCCCGGTCAAATCCTGCACTTGTATCAATGGACGGATACTGCGATTCACATCATCAGGAACAATGACAATATCACCCGAATGATAGGGGAAATAGACCTGTACGGGTTGATCGCCGTCCAAATCTGGCAAATATGTCCCCAGCACATACCACGCTGGTCGATAATCGGCTGCTTGATTTGTTCCCCGTCCCCCATGCGCAACTCCCCCAGATTCATCAGGCAGGGCAACGATCCCTGCGCTGCGCTGGCTGCTGGCCCATAAACGTCCACTTTCATCAGTAAAACGGGCTTCATAATCAATGACATATTCACCCGGTTGGTCAAACACAAACACAACATCATCTGACCAGAAATAGCCCTGCTCATTGGCCTGGAGACCTTCAAACCGCTGCTCAATCACCTCACCATCAAATGGATAAACCATCACAGACACATCGATTGTTGCGGGTACGCCGGGCAGTACACGACCACCCGCAAAGAACGAATCCCCAACCTCAAATGGTACCCCAGGCAATACACCAGGCAGTAAATCCAGGGGTTCCGCGATTACCAGTTCATACGTTCCGCCACCCATATAGCGATTACCGTAAATGTCTTCCAGCACACCATTCAGTTCAATCTCATACGCACCATACTGGTCGAAATTATAATTCGAATAGGGAGTACTGCCTGTCGAAACCTGAAAAACATCAAGGGGTGTTTGCGAACCAAACAACGCCCGGTCATCAACAACGCTCATCGAAACGCGATTCTGGATGATCGACGCATCAGCTAGCTCATCCACCGTCCCATCTGGCAGTGTTACTGTTGCATTGAGTCGACCTCCAGGAAATAGGAGAGGCAACAATGGCGGCGCAATTGTATCGTCGGCGTTAGGTAACTGGCTTAAAATATAAGGCTCAAGCGGATAGACTCCTGGCGAGAGAATATAACTAGGTGGATTAAATTGAACCCGGTTGGATAAGGCTGCCTGCTCACGAACTTCTTGCGGGAGTATCCCACGTGCACCGTCCGACGGATAATCCATCAGCAAGGTCAGGAGCAACTGCACATCCTCAACGGCTCCAATATTCATCACAATCGGCAAACGTGTCAGATGATGTCGTGCCAGCCCCGGCCCCTCACCCAGAACACCGTTATCTTCCCAGGCGAAAATCTCACCATCACCTACCTGGGCTTGCCCCTCAAAAGTTGGGACATATAATCCCGCAGGCAAATCATCCGGAATGTCCAATTCAAAGCGAAAACCCGCCTGAAGATTGTCACCTGTTCGGATGACCTGTGTAAAGGGTACGCGCACCGATCCCCAAAACATGTCACCTTGTAGATTATCAACTGCTAAACCCGATGGCGTCAGCACATTTGACCAGCCATTGTTCGTAAATTGTGCCGCAATATTCTGTTCGCCCGCTTCGCCAATGGTGACGGGTTGTAACATAATATTGCCGATAAGGTCAAGCCCAACCAACGATTCTGGGAAATCAGGAGCTGAAAGTGTTACATCCATTTCAAGGATCAGCGTATCGCCCGGTTCGGCATCCACATCTTCCAACCGACCAACTGCATTCCAGGTTGATGCACCTTGAGCCAACGGGCCACTGATGTTGAAACGCGTCATTTCCCCACTCAGGCTACCCCCTGGATAGACAATACCATCAATTTCATCATAAATGGGCAAACGTTCTTGAATAAACTGCTCATCTTCCTCACCAATCTGTACCCCATTGAAGGAAGCTGTTTCGATGGTCTCCACGATTGATGACAACGGAACACGAACCTCCAAAAGCGAATCAGCGTGAGCAGCGGCAATAGCCACTGTGCCAAGTTCAGCTTCCGTCGGCGATATCTGATAAAGCAGTGCAGTTTGCGGCAATGATGGATCAAAAGCTAAGGCATAGGTCACATCATCTAGCATGATCGTCAGTGTCACGGTTTCCCCTTCAGGAATCGCTTCAATTAGCGCTAGATAGAGCGAATCATTATTGATGAGGCCATAATACCCATCTCCCAACATCGCCTGTGGGTAAGCGGCCCAATCGTCAATATCACCATCCACAATGAGTGCTGTGATGGAACCCGGATCGGATGTCGTATCAATTGTTGTACCATAGAGGATGGTTCCAGGGCCACCGGGCATCAAAACTGGACGATTACGTAACTCTCTTGGTATACTTACTGAAGGGCTAATCCAGAATGGTGTATTCCCCGGGCCATAGATTGAAGCGGTAAATGCGCCGTTGATGTTGGCAGAAACATAAACAGTCTCTTCCGTATAGAGGTTACGAATGGCAACCTGAGCACCGGGGAAAACAGCGCCATTTCCACCACTAATCGTTACCAGTCCATTCTCATCCGGAGGAGAAAGTGTTATCAAAGCAGCTACAGGTGGCTCACCCTTTTGTAGGTTGGTTTGGGCTTGCGCAAAACTAGCGACAATTCCTAGCATCAACAGAAGAATGAGTGTTCGTTTCAAAATAATTTATCCTCAGTTTGGAAGCACACGGCAAAGTATAAATATGCTGGGAGTGATTGTCAATTTACGACACATGAATTATTTGTGAACAGCCAATGAAAAAGTTATGGATTTTCTACAAAAACAGTTACATTCCCCTTATAATAGGATAACAGCAAGTCAATTCAATTGGTCAACGCTTAATGTCGGTTCAATTCTCTCTCCCTTGTCATATCACACCAAAGCAAATGATCGAGATCAGTGATCTCATTGAACGACGAACTGGTATCACGATTTACAGTCAAATGCGAGAAACATTGAGCGAACTACTGACCCTGCTAGAAAAAACAAATATTCCCCGCTACATAGAGCAGTTGACTCATGCACGAGTCACCGACGATATCTGGCAAACGCTGGTCAATGCCCTGACCATCGGTGAAACCTACTTTCTGAGAGATCGTTCGCATTTTCATTTGCTACGAACCAGGATACTACCAGACCTGATCAAAGCACGGCGGCGCAACAATAATCTACACTTGAGCATCTGGAGTATCGGTTGTGCTACAGGCGAAGAACCTTACTCTCTAGCAATTACGCTGGACGAACTCCTACCCGACATCCAGAATTGGAGGATCAATCTGGTCGGCAGCGACATCAACGCCCGGTCATTGCACACCGCACGCCTGGCAATCTACCGCAAATGGGCTTTTCGCCATACTGACCTTGATTTTCAAGGACATTATTTTGATCCTACCCCAGATGGTCTGCTGCTCAAACCACATATACAAAAAATGGTCAGGTTCCGGCACGAAAACATCCTTGATAAGCAATCTGGCCTGCCGCATGTTGATGTGATCCTATGCCGCAATGTTTTGCTCTACTTTACCCATACCCATACCCACAATGCAGAAGAGTTGATCTTCAATTCACTCATACCAGGTGGATGGCTGTTGTTAGGTCATGCGGAGAACATCCAGTATGACCCAAAACGTTGGATTACTCATATATATCCAAGAACGCTTGCCTTTCAACGTCCTGAAAGGCAGCATCTCAATAGCGACGGCAATCTGCACATTCACACACGACAAACACAAGTCGTTCCCGCCGTTGGACATAAAGCCCCGACCAATCTCTATGACGATTCAATTCGGGCATTGCAAAAGGAAAATTATGACCACGCTGAAACGCTGCTCGATCAACTGCTAGCAGCACATCCTGATCATGCCTCTGCCCACACCTTGAAAGCCTATGTCTTGGCAAACCGTCATGAGTTTGAGCAGTCTAGGGATGAAATCAACATCGCGCTAGAAATCGATCCCCTGCTAGCAGACGCCTATTATCTCCGGGCGATGCTCCAACTGGAAAATGATGATCCGATCTCCGCTTCAGAAACACTACGCTCAGCCCTCTACTGTCAACGGAACCACCCATTAGCATCGTTCATGTTGGGGAATCTCCATGCACAATCAGGACAGTTCATCAAAGCGAACAGCTATTGGGAGAACAGCAAACGCGCCATCATGATGCTAACACCCGACAGCCCTGTCTCCGATATCAGCAATATCAGCGTCCATCAACTCAATAACATGGTGGATGAACAACTCATGGGTTGGACCAACTAGGGCCGGAAACCGAGTTTTTCTAACAATGTATCAAGTGCCGCCAGGAGACCCGACGACTCACCCTCGTTCAACAAAGTATAATCGGCTATTGCAATTGGGCCGCCCTTTTCGATGGTCTCTATCTCCACAATGTCACGCTGCTGCGCTTCTTCTGGTGTCAACGGGCGCACCGGACGTGTCTTGAGCCGTTCATAGCGCAGATGACGCGCACAGGCAATCGCCACCATGACTAAATCAAGCTGGTGAATGAGCGTTTTATACTCGCTGAAACTGTACAAACCATCAATCACAAGCGTGTTATAAGTCTTGAGGGCACTCTGCAGTTCCGGCAGCGCACGCTTCGCGATGGCATCCATGCCTTCATAGCGACGAAGCTCCTCGCGAACAGTCCGCTCATTATCGGGTGTGAGGGGTTGCCCCCGGCGCACAACCTCATCTGTTACGATACCACCGAATCGGAACTGATAAAATCCGCGTTCTTCCAAATGTTGCGCACACAGCGTCTTGCCTGCACCAGGCATCCCAACCAGCGCCAATGCACGCGGATGACCACCCATATCTCCATTCCCTTCATCATTTTCCTGGGGCCGCGCAGATTATACATCAAAAATAAGGAACCAATCATCCATCTTTTTCGTCAAAAGATATAGTTAGGAGGTGTTATGCAAGAATTGATTTATGCTCTATCCATTATCATCATTGTATTGACATTCATTCTGATTGGCGTTGTCCCCATCTTTGCTGCCTTCCTCTATCCAGACGATGACTGAAGTTGTCTTTTTTTTCCAGTTCGTGCTAGATTCGCCTGTATCTGATGTACGGATGAATCTATGGAAAACGAAATTCAGTCAGAAAACCCATACCTAGCGGAGGTCAAGCCCTTTATAGGCCGAGAAACCGTGATCGCACGGCTGCATCAGCACCTGAGCAATCCGCCTCATGCTTCGGTTCCAGTTGTTATCGGACGTAACCATATTGGCAAAACGGCACTGTTAAATCATTTCCAATCCATCATTTACCCAGATACCATTTCGATTTACCTGCCTTTACAGCAAATCGACCTTTCAAATGATCTCACCTGGACAAAGACCCTGATCCAAACCTCACTAGATATCCTTGCCAACCTGGGTTACGTCCCAACTGGCATTAAACCCGCCCCAGAAGAAGATACCCATCTAGGCTTGTGGTTTATCAATGAGTTGCTCCCGACGATATTCCGTGTCATTCGTAGCCATCAACGGCTGGTATTGCTGGTGGACGATGCAGAGGAACTCACTAAGACAATCAAGAATAACCGCCTGACACATGAGATTGTCCTGTATCTTAATCGGCTGCGTCATCCACAACTCGGCATTATCCTCACCATGAACGTCGCCGCTGAAGATTCACTCTATATGCTAGAGCCACTCGTTGATACCCACAGCCCCATCCGTCTGCCCGTGTTAACCCAGGCCATGTGTACAGCATTAATCCGTGATCATCAGGAATATGCCGTGAATGACAGTGCTACTGAAGCCATCTTCAAGGCGACTGGTGGCGAACCCGCATTGGTACAACGCTTTGGCTATTATCTCTATGAACAGGCCAAAGCTGTGACCACGCCCCAAGACATTCGAAAGCTGATCCCCCAAGTTTACGTTGACTGCATCTATCAACTTGAACAGGCATGGAATATCCTCACCAGTGAGGAAAAGCTGGTGCTGGCAGCCATCAGCAACCTGCGCTTCAAAGACCCTCTTGCCACTATCGATACCGGAGCTATTGAAAGTTGGTTGATCCAGACAGATTATCCACTAGACGCCACCACTGTTAACGCAGCGATTCGCGGTCTCGAGTATCATGATCTTGTACTTGGATCGACATCGGAGGTCAAACTCTCATCCAGCTTGATGCAAAAGTGGGTGATGGAAAATGCCAGTTTCACACTGGAACCAATCAATGTGACAGCCCCACCAACAGATAACCAAACCTGGATTATTGTGAGTGCCGTGATTGTATTGATTTTGGCGCTCATCCTTGTGTTTACGATGAATGCATCATTGTCTGATAACGAAAGTGACACACCACCCCCGACTGTAACATTGGTCAATGAGGAATAATCCGTTCTCTCTTCAGCATCACAGAGAGGCATTCTACCCAGAACTCATCAACAAGCGTAGTTCTTCCATGGCATCATTCTCAAATTTCTCTGCAACAAATTCGTATTGATTGTCACCTCAAATTTGCACAATTCTTACTGAAGACCCGGACAATATGCGGTATACTGGCGATTACTTATAAGCAATTCAAGGAATAATACCTGGTGACTCCATCACCCGATATTCCCGAAAAAGAAATACGCGAACGGTGCAGCACCATTCTCACGATGGCGGCCGAAGAAGCACGGCGGCTCGGTCATAATTATATTGGCACAGAACATCTATTTATTGCCGTGACCCGCAACGAAAATGGTCCGACGACCAACCTCCTAAGACGGGCTGGTCTCAATCCGCGTGCCATCCGCAACGAGATACGGCGCGAAGTCGGCACAGGGGGCGGGCTGTTAGGCGACGTCCTCCCCCTGACCCCGCGCACGGAAATGATACTATCGCTGGGCATCTTCCTGGCGGAACAAGATGAAGAAAACGAAGTTGGTGAAAATCATCTGCTGATGGCGCTTTTGCAAGAAGGCGAAGGCGTACCCGTCCGTAAGCTGATTGATCTGGGCTTTGACCTCAATCATTGGCTACAAAAGCTAATCACAGAAGAACAAGGGGATTTTGACCCACTTATATCAGATAACGACGACATTTTTGGTTTCCCCGACGATTCCGACAGTGATTTTGATTTTCCCAAACATGGTCAGTTCTATAACAAACGAGACGTCTCTGTTAATGGCGAGGAAGGCGCACCAACCCCCCTGCTCGATAAGTACGGACGCGACCTGACGGCACAGGCCACTGAGGGTAAAATCTTCCCGGCAATTGCCCGCGAGAATGAAATGCGAGCCGTTGCCCGCACCCTGGCCCGCAGCAAGAAAAACAACCCTCTTCTGCTGGGCGATGCCGGAGTCGGCAAGACGGCTGTAATCGAGGGCTTAGCCTATGCCATTCATGATGGTTCTGCACCGGATTCCCTGTTTAAAAAGCGCATTGTTCAAATTGAAATTGGCACGCTGGTCGCCGGCACCAGTTTGCGTGGACAGTTCGAAGAACGACTGGTTGGCATTGTCGAAGAAATTAAGAACGCAGGGAACTGTATTTTATTCATTGACGAGATCCATACCATCGTCGGGGCAGGCGATACCATCGATAGCAATTTGGACGCTGCCAACATCCTAAAACCTGCATTGGCACGTGGCGAGATCATGTGCATTGGGGCGACAACTCACGAAGAATATCGGCGTGCCATTGCCCAAGACCCAGCCTTAGATCGACGCTTCCGTACAATCGACATTGAAGAACCTGCTATTGATGATGCTGTGATGATTGTCGATGCCCAGCGCCCTCGCCTAGAAGAGCATCACGGCATTGTGATCAAAGCAGATACCATTGAAGCAGCCGTGCGCTTATCCGTTCGCTACATGCCCGATCGCCGACTGCCGGATAAAGCACTCGACCTGCTTGATGAAGCCTGTACCCGCGTTATCATCCGTTCGATCCATCCTGATCTGGAAGACAACACTCCCAATGACGTAACCGTTCATGATGTGGCAGCTGTGCTTTCCGAATGGACAGGTATCCCCATCACAGAATTGACCACCGACGAAAAACGACGGCTGGCAAATCTGGAGGATTCATTACTCGAACACGTCATCGGACAGGACGAAGCTGTTGCCAGCGTCGCCGCCGCCATCAAAACAGCACGGGCAGGCTTAGGTGATCCTAATCGGCCCATTGGTGCGTTCTTGTTCTTAGGGCCATCCGGTGTGGGCAAGACTGAACTCGCTCGTGTATTGGCCACATACCTGTTTGGGGCTGAAGATTCAATCATCCGTCTGGATATGTCCGAATTTCATGATGCCCATACCGTGGCCCGTTTGATCGGTTCACCTCCAGGTTATAAGGATACGCAGCGTGGCGGGCAATTAACCGATGGCTTGCGTCGCCGTCCTTACAGCGTCGTTCTGCTAGATGAAGTCGAAAAAGCTGCACCGGAAATATTCGATGTCTTTTTGCAAGTCTTTGATGAAGGCCGTATCAGCGATGCACATGGGCGTCGGGTCGATGCCCGTCATGCCATCTTCATCATGACCAGTAACATCGGCACAGCAGAAGCCAGTAAAACGCTGGGCTTTGGCATGACACAAGAAGAACGCAAGGACTTCGCTATTTACCTTAAACGCTTTTTCCGGCCAGAGTTTCTCAGCCGTCTCGATCAAGTGATTACCTTCCAGCCGCTATCACGCGAAACAGTCAGCCAAATACTCGATCTGCAGCTATCAGAACTACGTGAACGCCTGCAAGAACAACATCTCTCGCTCAAACTGACGGATGATGCCCGCGATGTTATACTTGACGAGGGCTTTGACCCGACCAACGGCGCGAGACCAATGCGTCGGGCGGTTGAGCGCCTCCTAACCCGACCATTGAGTGCCCAGATTATTGAAGATGGTTTTTCCAAAGATACCGCAGTTCTCGTCAAAGTAGGCGAAAATGGGCTCTTAGAATTTGAACCAGAGAAATTAGGATGAACCCACCACAAACCGGGCGTAAACCGATTCCACTGCCAGATGAGGAAGAGCGTAAAGAACTGCGAAAACGCCGCAGGCAGGACAAGCTTGACCCCTTTGCCACTGATCCTAACGAGGAAATCAGTCGTCTGGGGCGGTTAGCGCTGCGACGGGATGACATTAACGATCTCTTTGCATTGGGTGATCTGTGTTCGCGCCAATCCTTGAGCCTTGATAACCGCCTACTGGTGTTTTATGTCGGCAAAACCCTGATAGCCTATCGCCGCGCAGTCGTGGCAGCAACTAACGATGTTGATCGCAAATTGGCGCTGCGGGCCATTGACGAGTTCATCCGCTGGGTGATTGATGTCGCTCACACTCACCCTAGTCGCCGTAATCTGGCGGTTGCCCTATGGGCAGCCGCAGATGACGACGAATACAATACCGATTCTGGGCGCGACGACACCGAAGTCCTTTCCGATATCTTGCTGAATTATCAAAAACAAACCACCCGTTCGCGATCCTTCAACGGTATGACTGGACAATCTGGGCGAGCTGATAACGACACAGATGCCGATGGCACAGCCATCACCCCGGAAATCAATCTTGATATCAGTGATGTATCCATGACGATTGCAGACCTGACAATGGGCGATGACGTCCTTTCCAATGTCGATAAGCGTTTCCTCTATCCTAACGACAAAACCTACGCTGAAGACAGCAGCGTCATTGACGCCACATCGTTAGAGGCCGACGGCATCCAACTCGATACGAGCCAATCGACCTCAACCAACGGAGATCAAGTAGCCAATGGCGAATTCCAACTGGGTAATTACATCGATCAGCGCTATGAAGTTGCTGACGTGCTGTGGGGCGGCATGGGGGTGGTGTACCTTTGTTATGACCATGACTATCGCGAACCCGTCGCCATCAAAAGCTTTCAGACCCGCTTCCTCAATAATGATCGCGCTGTCACCCGTTTCACCAACGAGGCCATCACTTGGATTCGACTAGATAAGCATCGTAATATCGTGCAGGCACGCCTGGTTCAAAACATCGACGGGAGACCCTACATCATCCTGGAACACATCAGTGGCCCAGAAGGTATGGGGTCGGATTTGCGCAGTTGGATTGACCACAACCGACTGGATGTCACCCAGTCGGTTGAGTTTGGCCTGCATATTGCGTTGGGAATGCAACACGCTACCCAGAAAGTACCCGGATTAGTCCATCGTGATCTAAAACCCGCCAATATCCTGGTCACACATGACGCCATCGCCAAAGTTACTGATTTTGGATTGGTACGTTCGCTCGATCTGGACGAGATTTTACAGGTCGATGTCGAGCAAAAACTCCAAGATGAACACGTCAATCCCAGCGACCGCTTGACTCGTGTTGGCGCAATTGTCGGTACAGCCCCTTATATGTCACCGGAACAGTGCCAATCAAAAGACGTGGACACCCGTAGCGATATCTATTCCTTTGGCTGTGTCCTCTACGAAATGCTCACCGGACACCGAGTCTTCAAAGCACGCCGCTTCCCTGAATGGCTCAAAGCACACATCAACGAACAACCTGAATTTAGCAACAAATACCAACTGACGATTCCAGAAAATCTGCGCGAACTGGTCCTCAGTTGTCTTGAGAAGAACCCGCACAATCGCCCCAGCGACTGGAGCTTCATTGTGGACAAACTGACCGAATTGTATGTCAACTTGACTGATGAGCAACCCGTCGTTGAAGTAACTGGTCCAGCTCTGGAAGCCCGCGAACTCATGGACAAAGGCTATTCACTCACCGCCTTGAACCGCTTTGAAGAAGCCCTTGATGCTTACGACCAGGCTATCAACCTACAACCCGATTACGCTTGGGCTTGGGCCCGTAAAGGTCGTACATTGCGCCTGCTCGAGCGCTACGAAGATGCGCTCGTCTGTTACGACAAAGCATTAGATATCATGCCCAGTTATGCCTGGGCCTGGAACGGCAAAGGCATCATTTTGGATCGTATGAATCGGCTGGAAGAGGCATTGGAATGCTTCAAGACAGCAACCGATATCAATCCCAATGATGTCTGGTATTGGTGGAACCGCGCTGATATACTATTTAGCCTAGAACAGTACAAAGAAGCTATTCCTCTGTTAGAACGCGGTCTTCAGATTGACCCTGCTCACGCCAATAGCTGGGCCAAACTCGGCCAGATTTACCGAATGCTGCTCCTGTTTGAAGACGCCGTTCATGCTTATGAGCAGGCCATTCGCCTCGAACCAACCTATGCCTGGGCACACAATGGCTGTGGTCTGGCGCTCAAAGCATTAGGCCGTTACAAAGAAGCCTTGATGTCGTTCAAGCGTGCCACACGCTATCAAGGCGATCAAGTTTTCCAGTGGTACAACCTGACAGAGACTTTGGTAGCACTTGGACAATACACAGATGCTATCCAACCTGCGATGGAAGCCACCCGCACCGATCCGCTTCATGCCGCCAGTTGGTCAAAATTAGGGCAGGTGTTGCGCTATGTCAAACGATATGAAGAAGCCCTTGATGCTTATAATCGTGCCACAGAACTCGAACCTGATTCCGCCTGGGCCATAAACGGTAAAGGCATTGTCCTTGAGCAGCTGCGTCGCTATGAAGAAGCCCTGCAAGCGTACGCGGAAGCTGCCCGGCTAAAACCAAGTGATGTCTGGCACTGGTATAATCAAGGTAATGTCCTGGTCTTGCTCAAACGGTATGAAGAAGCTCTCGTCCCCCTCATGGAAGCGACCAACATCCAGCCCGATCATGCACGGAGTTGGGCACGACTGGGCAATTCGCTGCGCCATTTGAATCGCCTAGATGAGTCACTCGCAGCCTCTCAGAAAGCGACCAACCTGATGCCCGATTATGCCTGGGGCTGGAACGAACAGGGAATCACACTGGAAACCATGAATCGGCATAATGAGGCACTCAAAGCTTACCGCCGTGCGAGTGAATGCGCACCTGATGAACCCTTCTATATTTATCGCCAGACTGATTTGATGATTCATCTCCATCGTAACAGCGAAGCCCGCAAACTACTGGAACAAGCGCTGCAAATTGACAATCGCAACGCTCAAATTTGGGCACAACACGGACAGGTCTTGCGTCGGCTTCGTCGGCTGGAAGAAGCACTTTCAAGCTATACTCATGCAGTTGAACTGGAACCCGAAAATGATTGGGCCTGGAGTGGGCGCGGCCTAACCTTAAGCCAACTCAGACGTCATGATGACGCCATCTCCTCCTTTGAAAAAGCAATTGAACTCAACCCGGATGACATCTGGTACTGGTACAATCTGGCAGATGAGCAACTAAACAAGAACCTGCTTGAACCAGCATTAACGACTCTGGATGAAGCTCTAACCCTCAATCAGCGTCATGTCGAAAGCTGGGCCAAGCGTGGTCAGGTACTCCGTCGGCTACGTCGCTATGAGGAGGCACTTGGTTCGTTTGATCTAGCAGTCAAACTCAATCCCCAATATGCCTGGGCCTGGAACGGCCGCGGCTTGACATTGAAGGAAATGGATCGCCGCGAAGAAGCATTGGTCAGCTACGAAAAGGCAGCCACAGAAGATCCGAAAATCGTCTGGTATTTCATTAATCAGGTCGATATTTTACTTGATCTGCAACAGCGTCAAGAGGCATTAGATGTCATTGATAAAGCGCTGAACTATCACCAAAACAACGCCACCATCTGGGCACGACGTGGTCAGGTGCTGCGACGACTACGGCGTTTTGAAGAAGGAGGCGATAGCTATGATAAAGCGCTGGAAATCGACAAGAGTTATGCCTGGGCCTGGAATGGTAAGGGATTGTGCCTTTCCGCGTTAGAACGTTGGGAAGAAGCGCAGGAATGCTATAAAACCGCACTGGAATATGATGATCGAGATGTCTGGTTCTGGCACAACTATGGCGAGGCCCTGGTTCAAATGGGCGACATCATCAAAGCCATCGAAATACTCGAACGAGCGCTAAAAGTTGATCCTAGCCATCTTGCAACCATCCAAAAACTGAATGCTTTGAGAGAGACCGATGAGTGATTTTCAATCCTTCCGGAGCAATCTACGCCGTGAGGTTTCCATCACCTATATGAGTGGCCCCTACGACGGTAAAAAACTAGCCTTTGAACAACCAGATCTGGGCGAAGAACGCGTTATTTTGATTGGACGGCGCGAAGGTTGCGACATTCACATCCCATTCGACAATCAGATTTCGCGCCTACACGCCAAACTGGGCGTCGTTTCTGTCCCGACCACCAGCACCGATTCCGTCAGCAAACCCTTCGTCCTGACCTTCTGGCTAGAAGACGGGGGCAGTCGCAATGGAACTTATGTCGAAAAAGAGGAAGTACCCATTAAGGACCGGGTTAGCTTGCGCCCCAGTACTCTGTTCCGGGTTGGTCGCACCTGGCTACGGTTGGATATCCCCCTATCCTACGGAGACTAAACCAATGGATGACATATTGCAGCACTATCTTGATTCGTCGGGGCGAGTGACCCGCTGGCCTGGGCGCAAGAAAAAACGAGATCAACGGGTTGTACTAGATTATCTGGCAACACAATTTGAACCCGATCAGACCTACAATGAACAAGATGTGAATGCTATTCTCAAGCAATCCCACACCTTTGAAGATTGGGCGATGCTACGGCGGGAGCTTTATGAGCGCGGCTACATGCAGCGCACCCTCGACGGCACAGAGTATAGGTTAAGGACCGATGCAAACAGATAGTTTCATCAACCAGCGCGGACACACGATTCATGCCGTCATGTGGGAACCCCCTATTCCACCAAAAGCCATTATCTTGCTGGTTCATGGGATGCGGGAACACACCGGGCGCTATCAACACGTTGCTGCATACCTGACTAAGCATGGATACTTGATCTACAGCCACGATCATCAAGGGCATGGCAAGAGTCAAGGTGTCACCGGATTCTTTGATGACTTTATTCACCCGGTTGAAGATGTAGAGCAGCGCTATCAGCAAGTCAGAGCCATCCATCCTAACCTGCCGATCTTTGTCTATGGGCATAGTATGGGATCACTCATCAGCCTCTTGTTTGTTTTAGAGCATCAAAGTGATCTGGTGGGTTGGATTTCAACGGGCAGTCCACTCCATGTCCGAGATATTGCCCCTGATGCCCTCTATGGGTTTGGGCGTGTTTTGGCACGCTTCTTACCAAGAATGTTCCTTGTACCTTTCGTCCCACATGGTACATCCCGGGACCCAGAAGTCGTCAAAACATTCGCTGCCGATCCATTGGTCTATAAACATCCAACCCGTGTCGGCCTTGCTGCACAGATCATTAGTACAGGCGTCGAGGTACGCTCGCGAATTCCGACCTTGACCTTACCTATCCTCATCATGCATGGCGATGCCGACACTGTGACACCTGTCGAAGGCAGCCAATACCTTTATGACCATGCATCCTCGCCTGATAAGTGCCTTAAAATTTATGAAGGGCTTTATCACGAAATCCATAACGAACCTGAGCAAGATGAGGTTCTAGCAGACATCCTCGCCTGGTTGAATGCCCATTGTTCTAGCACCACATAACACCAAAGTCTGTTGACGTGATGGCTCTAATTGAATTAGACTAGACAAGTATCTTCCATATCATAGGAAATCGTCTCTCTTGAAAAAAGCAGCCTGGGCATCATTTTGGATTCTAGGATTAATCTGGGGATCGTCCTTTTTGCTTATCCGCATCGGCGTAGAAGCTATTCCTGCAACCCAACTCGTCTTCATCCGCGTTTTAATCGGTGCTGTTGGCTTGACCATCGCCATGTTCGTGCGTGGCAAACGTCTGCCGATGGATTGGCCTATGCTGCGGGCCTTCATCATCATCGGTGCAGGTAATGTGGCCATCCCCTATACCCTGATTTCATTTGCTGAGCAAAACATCACAAGCGGTATGGCAGCAGTTTTGCAGGCGACGGCCTCTTTGTTTACCCTGATAATTGCTCATTTCGCGTTCGCCGATGAAAGGATGACCCCACAGAAAATCGTCGGCTTAGCCATCGGTTTCGTGGGGCTGATTGTTCTTTCCAGCAACGCCATCACGCCCAGTGGCAGCCCGAACACTCCCATGCTGCTTGGCATTGGTGGGATGGTGCTAGCTTCGCTGTTTTATGCTGTGTTCATCACTTATTCGCGCAAGGTCATTAATCATGACATTGAACCCATCGTCGTGGCGGCAGGCACATTTATCCCAGCCACGTTCATCGCTTTTGGATTCATGCTGCTAGAACCGCTGATGGGCGGACGCGCTTACATCCCCTTTGAGGCCCTCCCCTCCAAAGCGTTGATGGCGGTGATTGGGCTAGGATTCTTCAACACGTTTATCGCCTATCTGTTTTTCTACTTCATCATTCAACAGCTTGGCGCATTCCGGGCATCAATGGTGACGTATATCGTCCCGGCTATCGGCTTGCTGTTAGGTGTTTTGGTTGGCGAAACAGTCACACCGACAATGCTCTTAGGCGCTGTTATCATCTTTATGGGCATTGGCATCGTGAACTTACACTATAACGACTTGCTGCGCTACGTTTCGCGCATGGCACGTGCCACCACCTAATGAAAAAACGGGTCACCTTTTGGCTGGTCGCCCTGATGTGCAGAATCGTGGGTGTATTGGTCAGGGCAAATCGCTGTCACCCTTGCCGCTCTCATGTTCGCTTCAATGGGCATCTACAGCCGCCACACCATGAAGAACAACGCTGATGCCCTGGCGATGGGTAGCAGCTTTCTCAACCAGATCATTGACCTGCGCGTAATCATCGCAACAGCGACCATCCTAATGAGTCTGGCATTGGTGATGCTCTGCTACGACTGAAGTCGAACTTTCACTTCGGTGCAGCTTCTGAAGTACGCATGAGTTCACCACCTCTACATTCTACCTTCAAGGGCGCGTCCCGCCCGCGTCGCACGGCTGTGACAGCCTTTGTACGATGCGGACATCCGTGCGACACAACGCCTAACCGCTACCATTAAAATCGAACCAAAGGTTCGCTGCGGCTTGCGGCGGGCTAAAGCCTGTTTCTGTCAAATATGACCGATGATGTGCCTGCTTCTCAAATGCGTCAAATCAGCATGGATCACCGTCTAGCTCAATCTTGAACAACTCATTCCCATCGTCGATATTGTTGGCATGTGCACAAAACTGTTGCTTTAGCCTCTGGTATTGTTCGTCGCCCTTGCTTATCGTACCGATCTCCAATCCGCTCGTGATTTCGTGCTTTAGCTTGATGGCTTTTGTGTAAAAACTGTAATCATTATACAGCTGCATAGCGTCACCCAAGGTGTTGAAAAGCTGCGCTGAGTTCTTGATTCCGTAGAAACGTTCCAATAGTGCTGCTGACGCATGGGTCCTTGAAAACGCTCCCAATTCGTGACTACGATCACGCCCATCGACCTCTAGTATCACATAAGGTGAGTCTCCTCGATAAGGGTGTCCTGTTTGCTTGTTCACAAGCTGCAGACGATCTTTTATCAGCTTTACTTCAAACAGTGACTTGTCGATATCATCGTCTTCATAAAAGACAATGTGTGTCGCTCTTGACACCAAAAAGCAAACTGGCTGAATCGCTTAGGAATGCGTCACTCTCTAGGAGATTTCCTAACTTACCAGCGAGATTTAACACTGACGAACCGACAGCGAAGAAGCCTGCTGCTGGAGCGAAAATCGGGATATGTGATGCATCCTGCATCAAGCTGGACACTCCCTTGGCGGTTTCCTCATCAAATGAGTCCGCCACTAATTCAATCGAAACCACCGTTTCCGCGTCCACAAGAGAGGGAGTATAGTAGACCACTGGCGAACCTTCTGAAATCGCGGTCTCCTCAATGAAGGTATGATCGGGCACATGTCGCTGTAGAAAATTCACAGCCCTCGGCTGGGCTGCAAAGCTGTGTATTGCCTTCACAGCAGAAGTCACAAGGATGTCTGGCTGCCCCACGACTATCTATAACTAAGATCTCCGATATAAACTGACCTAATCTGCATTCCTAGTGGTTTGCCGAGGCCAATAGGGGTCCAGCCAGGACGCGTTGTAGTAGGTTGCGCAAGGCGATCCGCTCTGATTGCGCCTGAAGATAGTTGCAGCTCAGCGTCGAGTTCGTTCTTCGCTGCTCTTGAGTTGAACTGGCTCAGTTCTCCCGTTGCAGCCTTCTCTGCTAGTTCCCTTGGGCTAGCAAGTACATCACCGATTGAAAGCACATAAGCCATAAAGCATTTCCTTCGCTAGTCGGTTGTCGTTTTTGAGTGTTGCAAGTGTCGTTTACTAATAATCTTCAGTTAACTTCGAATACCTTATACACTATATATTCATACGATACCAAAGTGACGCTCTGCTGCGGATTCATCCGCGCGGCTTCTACAGCACGCATGAGTTACCTCCTTCTACGTTATCCTGTACAGACCCGTCCGATCTGGCTCGATAGAGAATATTAATTGCTGCGTTGTGGTCTCTATCGAATGGTGCGGCTTGCGGCGGGCTAAAGCCCGTTTCGGTCACCCTAGAACCAGAAATCAACCTCTTGCGGCGCCGAGATGGGATCCGCGCCGCGGGTCCCTGCTGGGTGTGGGCGTTGAATTATGGGACCGTCTCACAGAATTGTCGGCTGATCGTCGGGCTTGCACCATATGTCCCACTTGTCAGTTTTGTAGAAGTACTTAAGCTCAGAACCGCTTGCCGCGTAATGTGGTAAGTCAGGATTATAATAGCCCAGAATCGCCGTACGCTGAGCTGGGCTCAGCAGCCAGAGTAGGATTCACACTCCACTTCCCGTGAATTCGGATTTCGAGGTGTAGGTGGTCATTTCCGGGCCATGGGTAGATGGTTCCCAAGACAGTCTCTGGGTGGATTACTGTGTTTGGTTGAGATACATCATCTCTAACGCTGATATGCTGGAAATAAATGGTGAAAAAGTCATTTGTTATCTCAATCAGCTCATACACATTACCTTTGCTCCTAACTATATTTACTGTACCATGTGTACCAGCAACAACAGGGCTGTGAGCAGGAGCAAACAAGTCTATCCCAGCATGGTATCCCTGTGACCTGCCATAGTAGGTTGTGCCGTGTGCGGCTGCAAACGTCGTATTGAAAGTAGGACACGGATTTACCGGGAAGGAGTTGACCCGGTTCAACGGAAAATCGGGCGAAAATCCGTGGCATTCTTTCGACATCTGACCGTTTCGGACGTGACGGAACAACTATATCCGTCATGTAATTCGTAGCACTGTTCAGATCGTTTACGGTAGACCACCCTAAAGCGTGGCGTACCCACCGAGTCCCTTCTGTGTACAGTTCACTGAGAGGATCAATGAGCATTCCAAGGTGCAAATAGGTGAGGTGGAACGCCGTGTTAGACGGTTCTCCTTGAACAGAGACGCGTCTTACAACCTGATAAACGTGCTGAACTTGCCCGATTTCGAAACCGTATAGACCTGTACTATCTGTCTCGACTACAGGGATTGAAGTACCAATGTCATGGGTTTCAACATTGTACGCTCCTGCAGTCTCCTCAACTACCCCATCACCATTCACAAAGGCGACGTCATTGTTCCCAAGTGCCCAAAGCTCTCGTTCTATCTCACGTCTCGCATCTTCAGGTATGTGCCCTCAATCACTGACGGGCTTGCCAGTGAATCTCGTGTTCATTCCGCCATCTAGACTGTCACCTATGTGTTGAGCAATCAACCACGCCTGCCATGTTGTACCATACTTAGGTGCCACGCGGCTTGTCGTATTAATCAGTTGCTGCCAAGTAAAAACTAACGTTGCGGAGTTTCCATCTAGTTGAGACAGGCCCGGGTTCTCATTATCTGCAGGAGTAGGCTCCATGATCTCATTCCCTGCCGCGAATTGTGACGCCTCTCGTTCTCTACGGGCGATGAGGCCAACGTGCTCAAATCCTCCTGAATATATAAATGATCCGCGGATTGCATCTGGTACACTGCGATATTCGCTTGACTCGATGAGAAAGTAAGCTGGTGAGCTTTCGAAGTTCCCATATACTATATTAAAAACATAGATTACTAGAGCTTCAAACTGCTCCTGATTGAGCGAAACGCTGACTGTTCGCTTTACGTAGGCGACGCGTTCTTCAAGATCGCTAATGAACAAATTCCGTGCGTCTAGCTCAGTCACATCGTTGCGGAACTGTTCCTCAGTATGGTGTTGACCGTCAACTGGTCAACGTAGTCTCCCACGAAATTAACGATCTGTTGTTTGCGTTCAGTTTTGGTTTGTTTAGCGGTATTCATGTGATATACTCCTTATATATAAGGGAGGCGCGTACCGTCCAAAGTTCCGCGCCTCCGTATTCTGGGATCGTAGCTTAAACAGCTACGATCTTTTCAATTGGGTTGGTGTGGGGCAGGTAGCGGATGAAGTGATGTTCAGCGCCACTTGCTAAGGCGGTTGTTGTCGTCGGGCTGCACTCATATGTAGAGCGTGCCCTTGTGCTAGCCATAGGATTCGGCATAGACGTATTCGATTCAGGCATCGATCAGATCGGTGAGTTGTGGAGGGGGTGTGGGGGCTAGCTGGGTGCTCATAAGAGTATCCTTTCTATGTGTTTTTGATATTCTAATTACGCTTCATTGCGCTTCTGTCAAGGTCTAATTATATCATGAAATAGTTTGTGTAAACTATTTCTAACCCTAAGTTAATGTTTGTGACGCTCTGCTGCAGATAAAGCGAACCTTGGTGCGGTGCAGCTTGTCGGCTTTACCACAGATCAAGGATGTCCTTCACAGGCAGTGTGAACCCCGGCAGCACAGCGCCACCATCGAGTGTGTCATCCATCCCCAATGAGCGCATGGGCTGGCTTGGCGCGTACACGTCGATGCGCTCATCATCGACATAGACTTCCCAATATAGAATGTCCGCATCGAGGTAGATTTGGCGCTTGCGGGCGATGTCTGCTTTCCTATCCGTCGGTGAAATCACCTCAACGGCAAACTCCGGGGGCACCGGATCAGGGTAGTTTTTCATATCAAGAGGGGTTGTCTTGTAGGCCACGTCTGGCGCGATGACGTTGCCCAGCACGTTGTATGTGCCGTCTGCGCCGCTTACATAAGCCGGTATTTCCTTTTCTTGACAGTAAAAATTGACTGCACTAGCAATCAAAATTGCAACGCCTGAATGACCTGAACGGCTGGGTGACACTTCGACAATCTCCCCGTTGATAAGCTCAAACATATGATCCACATTCTCATCGCGGAAGACGAACTGAACGAAGTCGTCAAGGGTGACGTGTGGCTCTCGAACGGCCATGATGTGATCTCCTTTCGTATCTATCTATTATAGCAGAAGGTAGGGCAGAGGCGGTTTCTATCTTACTTCGGTTAAAA
This sequence comes from Phototrophicaceae bacterium, assembly GCA_965223785.1. GTDB lineage: Bacteria > Chloroflexota > Anaerolineae > Aggregatilineales > Phototrophicaceae > CBDCXN01. Next base: position 5,911,263 of record OZ245017.1, read on the forward strand.
CCCTGAAAATCGCCTAACCGCGACCATTCAAATTGAACCAAAGGTTCGCTGCGGCTTACGGCGGGCTCAAGCCCGTTTTTGTCAATCTGAAGATTGGGCAGCGGACGACTAAATAGGGTACAATTCCATTCTAATTATTTCAAATAGAGGAGTAACGATGATGCCTGAAATCGCCTTTGATCGGTATTATCGCTTTAACGAATTGACCACTCTACTGAACGCTTATGCCAATGAATACCCCGAACTGGTGCAGATCAGCAGCATTGGCAAGAGCTATGAAGGCCACGACATCTGGCTTCTGACCATCACCAACAGCAGAACTGGCCCCGCTGACGAAAAACCCGCCTTGTGGGTTGATGGCAACATCCACGCCAGCGAAGTATCGGGGTCAACTGCCTGCCTCTATCTGATTAACAAGCTCACCACTGCCTATGGTGAAGATGAAGATGTTACACGCAGCCTGGACACCCGTACCTACTATGTCTGCCCGCGCATGAACCCGGATGGCGCGGAATGGGCATTGGCAGATAAACCCAAAATCATTCGCTCTAGCACACGACCTTACCCCTACGATGAAGAACCCTTAGAAGGCCTGGAACCCGAAGACATAGACGGCGATGGTCGAGTCTTGATGATGCGGATTGCTGATCCCAATGGCCCCTGGAAGAAGGCTGGCCAAGATGAACGACTGATGATCCGCCGTGACCCAGCCGAAACAGGCGGCAACTACTATCGTGTATTTGTGGAAGGCAACATCGAAAACTACGACGGTATTTCGGTCAATCCTAAACCGCAAAAGGAAGGGCTAGATATCAACCGCAACTTTCCCGGAGACTGGGTGCAGGATTATGTCCAGCCTGGCGCAGGCCCCTACCCCACATCAGAACCGGAAGTTCATGCTATTGTTGACTTCATCGCCCGCCACAAGAACATTACGGCTATCATTGCCTATCATACCTATAGCGGCGTGCTGCTGCGCCCTTTCAGCGGCAAAGGGGATGACGAAATGCCACCCGAAGACCTGTGGACGTTCCAGAAAATTGGCGAAAAAGGTACAGAACTCACCAATTATCCCAATATCTCGATCTTCCACGAGTTTAAATATCACCCCAAGCAAGTGATTCATGGTGGCTCTATCGACTGGCAGTTTGAGCATCTGGGTTTGTTCGCCTGGGCTGTTGAAATCTGGAGTCCCCAGCGGCAGGCAGGCATTGAAGAATACAAATACATTGACTGGTATCGGGAACATCCGCTTGAAGATGATCTCAAAATGTTGAAATGGAGCGATGAAGTGTTGGACGGCAATGGCTATGTCGATTGGTATTCTTTCGACCATCCACAGCTTGGCCCAGTGGAGCTCGGTGGCTGGGATGCTATGTATGCCTGGCGTAATCCACCGCCCCAATTCCTGGAAAAAGAGGTTGCTCCACTCACAGATTGGATGATTTGGCAACTGCTGATTTCGCCACGTCTGGAAATTTTCACAACCGAAATCACCGCACTCGGCGATGATACCTATCACATTCTGCTGGCTGTCCACAACACCGGCTGGCTCCCATCTTATGTCACCAAACAGGCGCTCAATCGCAAGGTCGTACGCGATGTCGTTTGTGAGATCAATTTGCCACATGGCGCCAAACTCAAAAGCGGCAAACAGCGCCATGAAATCGGTCAATTAGAAGGTCGTTCACAAATTGGCAGCGCCCTCACTGTTTGGGGAGCCGCTTCAACAGCAGATCGCGCCAAAACCGAATGGGTGGTCAAAGCGCCTGCTGGCACACAGATCGAATTGGTCGCACGCCATGAGCGTGCCGGGACCGTCCGGACTACAGTTACATTGGAGTAAAAGAATGGTGCCTACAGTCACCTCTGCTTAATGCAGACCCCTTCATTCAGGTGACGGCTCACCTGGACAAGGTTCGGCGAACCTCTGGTTCGACCCCCAATGGGGATGTCTTCAATCCGGGCGATATGCCACATAACCCAGACGATGAAGTGATCTTATCGTGATGGGATAAATCGCACATCTGCTTCCGACAGATCGGACCAAATTTCATCTTCATACGACCAGACACCAGCATTTGCCATCTCCACATGAGTGAAGCTTGGCGTGATGCCAGAGCAATAACGTTTGTATCTTGTCGAAGTCGAGACCTTTCAGAAGCTTCCGTTGATCTTCGTCCCATTGGTTCTTATCGGCTTTCACTGTTCAGACCCAATGGCGGCAGCAAGACCTCATCAATGATATGGATGATGCCGTTCGAAGCGATAATATCCATACCCACCATGCCGACTTCATCGTTGAGGAAAATGTCTTCCGCAGCGGTGACAGTTAGGTCAAGGCCTTGTCCACCCAGCAATGTCGGCAAGGCTTCGCCATCCATCTCTAAAATGTTCTTACGACGCACATCCTGTGGCACGATATGATAGAGCAAGATATTCCGCAACAAGTTCTGATCTTCAAACAATTCGCTTTGCGTCAGATTCAGCGCTTCCATCGCCGTCTCAAATGCGTCATTGTTAGGGATAAAGATCGTCAACGGACTAACCCGATTCACCAGTTCAACCAGATCAGTCGCAACAATAGCATCCAGGAAGATACTAAAATCAGGATCAGCCCGCGCCATCACAAATATGGTTGCTAGTTCCGCCTCCCGGATGGTTAGCGTGTAATCTCCCGCTTCAGCATCATCATACGTGCCAACTTCGACAATGATCGTCAGGCCACCAGGCACAGCGATGTTGCGAATGGCAGAGGTAAACACCAACCCACGCCCCTGATCATCGTCATCATTCTCGACGGCTGATTCGCTACTCCCCTCAACATATAGCCGCAGATAAGTATCAAGCAGCGAATCGTCACTTTCCACAATAAAATCCAACACGGTGTCTTCGTCCGGGATTTGCAGTCGATATTGCTTCCGTTCACCCACCATGATGGTATCGGTGATCCTATCACCAATTTCGACGTCACCACTCTGTGTCAGCGGGATGTTGGTACTACCATCTAAATAGGTAATGGCTGCATCCATCAACGGATCAATCTCGCTGAAGACTGTTTCTTCTGTAACCGGAACGCGAATCGTCGGCGCAACCCCAACACCTTCAAGATGGACTTCACCATCAGAATTCAGGCCACGTCCGTTTGTGATCGAAGTCCGCACACCATCTGGTAAAAAGATCGGCACAACACTGCCGCCAAGCCCCGCCGTCGTATAATGCCCGACAATTGCAGCGCGGTCTTCCAGTGTGAGGTTGTAGGCGAACGATTCACACGCACTGGAACACAACGGGTGGATCAGGACAGCCACTGAACCCTGATACTGAAGAAATTCGGGCGGCAACACAAACTCGCTCGGTATATCTGGATTGTAGTAGAAGTCGTCCAAACCTTCGTTGTAAATAGCATTAAAGCCCAAATTGAGTTCTTCATTGAAAAAGTAAGCCGCCATTTGATCACTCAGATAGGCCGTCCCTCCAGTGTTTTGCCGCATATCAATGATAATCCCCCGGATTTCATTGGCAATCATGGTCGCAATTGCACGATCCCACAGACGGAGCGTCAACGGTAGATCATCAGCAAAACTATGTATTTTAATATAGCCGTAGCCATTGTTCATAATGCGAAATTCAACTGGCAGTTCCGTTCCTTCCAAACCAGCATTGAATGATGAAAAGTCAAAACTAACACGCTCCAGCACAAGTTCCAGAACAACTCGAGTGACTTCATCATCACCAGGATTCTGATAAACAAGCTCCACATCTCTTTGATCCATTGGATAGCGAAGAACATAGCGTAGCTGCTGCAATCGTTTGAAATCATGGGTGCTAAACGGCCCTGACCAGGCGACAGTGGCTTCAACCGCCTCATTGATCAGCAACCCATTGATTTCTAATACTTCAGCCCCCAATTCAATGCCAACATCTGAGGCAGGCGTATCGTCGAGAACAAAATTGACGATAATGCGCCCATTATCTAGCTCAACTAAGGCAATGCCCAGTCCTCCTTCCGTCGCTTCAAGAAAGTCACTGGTATTGGTCGGCGCGTTGATGTGACCATCAGGAATCATCCAGGCAAAATCACGTATCGCTCGCTGGAACGCTATGGGGTCATTATCTGCCTCCGCATCCTCGACCAATGGGCGAATACCATCACGGATCTCATCCCAATCAAGTCCCTTTTGTTCCGTAAAAGCGTATTCGACCTTGAACAGATCAATCATGGCATCAAACGCTTCGGTGTAGCTCATATCCGAAAAATCTTTAGCCTGGGTCTGATCCGGTTCCACCAAATCCATCGTGATTTGTTCGGAACGGTCAAAGACGAAAGGATCCGTGCTAAAATCAACGACAGTATAGCCCTGGGGCAGTATCACAATGGGATCATCATCCGTGAACACCAAGCCATCCTCACCAAACCCAGACGGGAAACCCTGTTCATCATCCGGCGCATAAATTAGCAGCTTGCCGCTTTCAATTTCAAGCTCAAGCTCCGGTTCTTCGCTCAACTTAACAGACTGCAAAAAGCCAGTGATGAAGTCACGCTCCTGTTGATAGGGATCATCCAGCATATTTTGTGCAAGCTGAACAACGAACACCATCACACCTACATCGGTTTCGGCATCATGATCGACATCACGCAACAAACCAATTGGCTGTTGTGGCAGAAGTAATTGATAGGTAAACGGCGGTTGGAAAGCGTTCGATGTCACCTTGCCAAACACCTGGGACAACTGGTCGTTCACATAATCAAAGTTGCGATCCACAATAAAGGTCGCATCACGAAGTATCACGAATGGCTCATAGAAGAAGGTGCGGAATGCAGGGAAGGTATACGTCCCTTCACCGCGTACGACTACTGGGCCACCCTCATCATTCACAATTGGCGCACGGGGCAACTCTCCTTGGCCATATCCAGGTACAGAAACAACCAACAACAAGAAAACCCATATGAGCGTCAACAATTTTTGCATGACTTTAATCCTTACAACACAATGCTTTATTCTCGCACGCTTCAGAGCATCAAGCAAACATTCTATTAGACAGCAATGAGGAAAGGGTTGGCATGTGGGGCAAAGCGTCATGGCTTGTTGCCGCCACTGCGGAAGAAAAAATGGCGGCAATACGGGTGCCGGATAAGTTATTAAAGAGCCGGTTTAGCTTCAGTTTAGCTGAAAAAGGGTGGATTGAGAGAACGTACGTTCTCTATTCAGAAGCCAATCCGAAGCGAGTGTAGCCCAGGAGGGGTGTGTCAAGGTATACCCCACCTGCCTTTTGCGGTGGGGTATCACAAATCTATTCAGGCTCGCCTTCAGTAATGCTCAGGGTAAATTCCCCAGATTCGGCATCATTAAAGCTTGCTACTTCTACCATAAGATCTAGTCCGGCCGGGATTTCAATCCCATATGCAGCCGAATTTACAGTGCTGTCATCTGCATCATCGTTGGTAAACACTGCATCCTCAGTATCTTCAGCAAGATAGAGGTTAAGGACAGTATCCAATTCACCCGATTCATCACTAACGACAAAATCAAGCACTATATCATCTGGGATCGGTAGGAAATACTGAATACGAACTCCTTCAGCAAGTTCACCCATCACCTCTTCACCAATAACAAATTCACCGCCATCAACGATTTCAACAGCTGTCGCTTCTAACAGATGTTCAATGGCTGCATTCAACAAAACATCATCCTCAGTCAACAACGTTTCCTCTGTAACAGGAACATCAAGTGTCGGAATGACGCCTGTGCCTTCGATGTGAATTTTACCGTCTGCATCAACAGCACGCCCGATCGTAAACTGGAATTGTTCACCATCCGGCATAAAGAAAACCTCTACGCTGCCTCCTAAACCACCGGTCGGATAATGCCCAACAATGGTTGCCCGATCCTGCAAGGCCATGTCATAAGAAAAGAATTCACAGGCGCTAAGACAGGCGGGGCCAATAATCACAGCAATCTCACCCAGATAACGCTGATCTTCAGAGGGTGGATACATAATATCGACGGTTCGTTCATCAAAGAAGAAATCATCAATATCTTCATCATAGTAACCACTATTCCCCAGTTCAAGCTGTTCTTCAAAGAAATAAGCTGCCATCTGATCTGCTAGGAAACCACTGCCACCCCCATTCTGGCGCATGTCGATGATCAGGCCCGTCGCGCCACTGTCGTTCATGGTTTGGATCATGCGTTCCCATAATTGAATGGTCAATAACTCATTGTCGGAGAAGCTAAAAACCTTGGCATACATTAACCCATCATCACGCATTTCATATTCCACAGGCAATTCGTCACCTACTAAACCAGCGTTAAATGACGAAAACCTGAAACTATCCCGCTCTGCTACGGATGTTAAACTAACCTCTACCGCCTCCTCATCTCCAGGATTTTGATAGAGAATGTCAACCTCTGTCTCCAATGGGAAGCGCGTCACATACCGTAATTGCTGCAAGCGCAACATGTGTTCTGTGCTGAATGGCGATGACCAGGGCACATTCTCACTAATGACCTCACTGATCGGCCTGCCATCTATTTCCAGAATCTCGGCCCCTAATTCGATCCCTGCCTCATCTGCTGGGCCACTCTCAAGGATGAAATTGGCAACAACTCGTCCATCGTCCAATTCACGGATTGCCATCCCAATACCACCAGCTGTCTCCAACTGAAACGCATCGAAGTCAATAGCAGATGTACCGATATGACCATCAGGAATAGAGAACGCGAGATCCTGAAGCGCCAGTCGATAGGCAAAATCATCTTCGTTTTCCTCCGCTTCTTCAAAACGTGGTCGAAACTCTTCAGATACGGCATCCCAATCAATACCTTTGTGTTCTGTAAAAGCATATTCGTGGGCCATCAGGTCGATCATGGCATCGAAAGCTTCGGTATAACTGAGTTCAGAATAATCTTCAGCCTCTGTACCTTCTCCTTCGATCAAATCAATAATCGGTTCAGCAGAACGATCAAAAATAAATGGATCGCTATTCATATCCACCACGGTATATCCCGCAGGGACGATCACGATAGGATCATCTTCTGTAAAAAGCATCTGATCATCACCGAAGCCGGAGGGGAAACCCTGCTTGTCATCCGATGCATAAATAAGATATTTGCCGCCCACTACTTCACGCAAGTTATCCGATGAAGAACTAACATCAGTCGAGGCGTAGGCAGTTGACCACCCACCACCATAAAGATCACGTTCCTCAAGGAATGGATCACCCCAGGTATTGGTCCAATACGCAATAGCGAATATCTGGATCCCTTCTTCTTCTTCTTCATCATTATCTACGTCACGAGCCTCACCACGGGGCACAATCGGTAATGTGATACTATAAGTAAACGGTGAAGTAAAGAAATCGGATGTAATTTGTCCTAGCGTTTGTGACTCTGGAGACATAAGATAACCTTCATTACGATCAACAAAGCCAGCCTGATCTTCAAGAATAATTAGCGGCTCAGCAACCCCTAATGTAAAGAACGCGTTTGTGTATTCAACCGAACCTGTGATAAAGATCGGCCCACCCTCATCATTCACAATTTCAGCAGGTGGCGGATCGTCCTGCCCAATCGTGGGCACAGCCATTAAAAACAGAAGTAACAATACTATAAATTGATCACGTTTCATTCTTTCTTTTCTCCTAATCTAGTATGGAATCAAAATCAGCCTGCTTGATTTTAGCGTATAACCAAATTTTATCCCATGATTACTCATGACCCTTTGGGGCCAAAAATCGAAATGGTTCACAATCTGTTGATAGGGACATGCAACTGTGTCCTTTCACTGATAATCCAGGTGCGGCCTCCCCTTATATATAATGAGCGCTAATCACAATCGAGAACACGACCATCGTTAGGGAAACTATCATCCCCATTTTCCACACGGTGAAGGCACCATAGCTAGTTTCTGGTGCAAAAGTGTCCTGTGTGGTAAAGATGGGAGTTAGTGAAACACTCACTTCACCCACAGGATCAGAAGTAATGCTACGTGACAGGTATGAAATCGACAAGTTTTTTGTGGAAATTCAGGGATTAACGAGCGAAATGGGACCACAATTAGCTCAAATTGACAGCCTATTAGATGCGGACAGGTCGCCCCTCAACACCGGTGGAAGTAATTTTGCAGATGTTGGTGGTGAAACATCTGTACAATTTGAGCTACGAGAAAACTGAAAAAGCAGTCCAAGATAGCTTGCTGCTGAGACGTTTCTGCCGAGTGTACTTTGAAGATGTGCCAGATGATACGACGCTGATCCGTTGGGAGAACCAGATCAAGCTGGAAACAATGAAAGCCTTGCATGAACGTGTGGTGGCAATTGCAAACAGCTTGAAAGTGACCAAAGGGCGTCAGTTACGCACGGATGGGACGCTGGTGGAGACCAACATCCACTATCCAACAGATAGTAGCTTGCTGACTGATGGCGTCCGGGTGTTGAGGCCGCCAGTTCAAACAAGCCCAAGCGCTGTTGTCTGGGGGGTGTCAGTGGCCACCAGCCATTGACCACCACATTGCACAATTTGGCAAGCCAGTGCCGATCGTGGGGTGGCTTCTACCCCCAATAAACTCTCTGCCACAAGCAAGGGGGTCAAACAGGTGATCTTGCCCAAAGCTAGACACAAATCTCAAAAACGACGACAGCATGAGCGCCTGTCATGGTTCCGGCGGGCGACGACACCATGCTGGCATTGAAGGCCGCATCAGTGTCCTCAAACGCAAACATGGCTTGGATCGCTGTCTTAATCATGGGGAGGACGGCAGATGGCACATACTGGGTTTGGTGTCTGGCATTCTCAACATCGCCACTCAAGTATTATTATATTTTAATAATTTGTTGGAAAAGGAAGGTAAAAAGAGAGAGAAGAGGTTGGCAGTGGCTTACTCTCCCACACCGTCACCAGTGCAGTACCATCAGCGCTTGTGGACTTAACTTCCGGGTTCGGGATGGAACCGGGTGTACCCCCACAGCTCTAACCACCAACACACCCTTCTCTCACTTGCTTTGCTTCAGATCATACTCCAGTCATACGCTCTCCACACCCGCCAGAGCACCCGGCTCCCCATATCATGATAGAAAGCCCTCGACCATTAGTACGGGTCAGCTCCACACATTACTGCGCTTCCACCCCCCGCCTATCCAACTGGTCGTCTCCCAGCGGTCTTACTCCCTTTTCAGGATGGGGAATCTCGTCTTGGGGGGGGCTTCCCACTTAGATGCTTTCAGCGGTTATCCCACCCGAAGCTCGCTACCCAGCGATGCGGCTGGCGCCACAACTGGCACACGAGCGCTTCGTCCACCCCGGTCCTCTCGTACTAGGGGCAGCTCCCCGCAAATTCCCAACGCCCACAGCGGATAGAGACCGACCTGTCTCACGACGGTCTGAACCCAGCTCACGTACCGCTTTAATGGGCGAACAGCCCAACCCTTGGGACCTGATCCAGCCCCAGGATGCGATGAGCCGACATCGAGGTGCCGAGCCTTGTCGTCGATGTGAACTCTTGGACAAGACTAGCCTGTTATCCCCGGGGTAGCTTTTATCCGGTAAGCTACGGCCTTTCCACTCAGCGCCGTAGGATCACTAAGCCCGACTTTCGTCTCTGCTCGAGCTGTCTCTCTCGCAGTCAAGCTGGCTTCTGCCTTTACACTCTTCAGCGGGTTTCCATTCCGCCTGAGCCAACCTTTGGGCGCCTCCGTTACCCTTTCGGAGGCGACCGCCCCAGTCAAACTGCCCATCTGCCACTGTCCCCGTTGAGGATCACTCAACTAGGTTAGGGCCAAAGCGTACACAGGCTGGTGTTTCATCGACGGCTCCGCCCAACCTGACGACCAGACTTCCTCGCCTCCCAGCTACTCTACACAGTCTACGCCCTAACGCAATGACAAACTACAGTAAAGCTCCACGGGGTCTTTTTGTCCTGCTGCGGGTAGTACGCATTTTTACGCACACTTCAATTTCACCGGGTCCCTCGTTGAGACAGTGCTCCACTCGTTACGCCTTTCGTGCGGGTCGGAACTTACCCGACAAGGAATTTCGCTACCTTAGGACCGTTATAGTTACGGCCGCCGTTCACCGGGGCTTCAATTCAGAGCTTGCACCCCTCCTCTTAACCTTCCGGCACTGGGCAGGCGTCAGCCCCTATACTTCAGCTTGCGCTTTTGCAGAGACCTGTGTTTTTGGTAAACAGTCGATAGAGCCCTTTCACTGCGACCCTGTCTCCAGGGCGTCCCTTCTCCCGAAGTTACGGGACCTTTTTGCCTAATTCCTTAACGAAGGGTCTCCCGTTCGCCTTAGTATCTTCTACTCGTCTACCTGTGTCGGTTTGCGGTACGGACAGATGCTTTCTTCATCCTCATGGCTTTTCTTGGCTTATGGTACCTCCCACTTCCTATCCTAAGATCCGGCTTCACGGGCTCTCCCCGCTTGCCACCGCTTGCCACTCTGCGGCTGGGTCTCCCTTACGCTCACCATCAGCACTCCCACATCTGGTACCGGAATATTAACCGGTTGTCCATCGCCTACGCTTCTCAGCCTCGGCTTAGGCCCGACTAACCCGACGCGGACTGGCCTTCCGTCGGAAACCTTAGACTTTCGGCGAATATGGTTCTCACATATTTCTCGTTACTCATGCCAGCATTCGCACTTCCAATCGCTCCAGACACCCTCTCAAGTCTCCTTCCTCGCCATTGGAACGCTCCCCTACCATCACTAAGTCTCTCTTAGCAATCCCTGGTTTCGGTGGTCTGCTTCAGCCCCGTTACATTATCCGCGCAACTGCGTTTGACCAGTGAGCTGTTACGCACTCTTTAAAGGGTGGCTGCTTCTAAGCCAACCTCCTGGCTGTCTCAACACAATCACATCGTTTGCCACTTAGCACACACTTCAGGACCTTAACCGCGGGTCTGGGTTGTTTCCCTCTCGGTTACGAAACTCATCTCTCGTAACCCAACTGCTGCGATCTGAGTTCTCGGCATTCGGAGTTTGCTTGGGTTCGGTAAGCTAGACGCCCCCTAGCCCATCCAGTGCTCTACCTCCGATACTCACTCGCAACGCTAGCCCTAAAGCTATTTCGGGGAGAACAAGCTATCTCCAGGTTCGTTTGGCATTTCACCTCTACCCACAGGTCATCCCCCAATTTTGCAACATTGGTGGGTTCGGGCCTTCAACGACTGTTACGTCGACTTCACCCTGCCCATGGGTAGCTCACACTGGTTTCGTGTCTAATCCCTGCGACTCCTCGCCCTTTTCAGACTCGCTTTCGCTTCGCTTCCGGCTGTCACTGCCTTAGGCTCGCCACAAACATTAACTCGCTGGCTCATTCTCCAAAAGGCACGCCGTCAGGCTCTCGCCCTCCGACTGGTTGTAAGCACACGGTTTCAGATTCTCTTTCACTCCCCTCGCCGGGGTTCTTTTCACCTTTCCCTCACGGTACTTTTGCGCTATCGGTTGTCAAGTGTATTTAGGCTTGGACAGTGGACTGCCCCGCTTCACACAGAGTTAGCGTGCTCCGTGCTACTCAGGATACTCCGTCCAGCGCTTCCTTGTACGGGACTTTCACCCTCTTCGGTTGGCCTTCCCAGACCCTTCCACTTCTGCTTTGGACTCTCGAGTCCTTCAACCCCGAAGGTCGCAACCCCCGGTTTGGCCTCCTCCGCTTTCGCTCGCCACTACTCGCGGAATCTTCTCTTTTCCTCGGGTTACTCAGATGTTTCACTTCACCCGGTTCCCTTCCTTCTCAGGATGCTGCAGGATTAACCACAGCGGGTTTCCCCATTCGGATACCCCCGACTACTTGCGGCTGCACACGCCTCGTCGGGGCTTTTCGCAGTGTACCACGTCCTTCTTCGGCACTTGACACCCAGGCATCCCCCGTGTGCCCTTACTCACTTCCTTCTCATGATACGGAGAACCCGATACTCTCACGTTCGGTGTGGTTTTCTTTACGTACTTCTGTTGTATGATCTTGTTAAACTGCCGGGGATGTCACCCCGCCGTTGCCCTCAAATTTACCTTTGACAACAACCACTGAACCACATCCTCTTACTAAATACAGCCCAGTATATCCTACCGGGCTGTGGCTCTCACAATCACCTGTGCAATATACCTTCTTCTCTCTTTACTTCTCTTCTCTATCTTCACTCACCAAAGGTTTTGCACTCCGCTCTCTCTCTCTACTAGACTAGCCCATCACTCTTCCCTTGTCAAGCTCTTGTGGAGGTAAAGGGACTCGAACCCTTGACCTATGCCTTGCAAAGGCATCGCTCTCCCTGCTGAGCTATACCCCCCTGTGGGCCTGACAAGACTTGAACTTGTGACCTCACGCTTATCAGGCGTGCGCTCTTACCTGCTGAGCTACAGGCCCTTAACAGCACAGAAGTGAGACAGAAACTCAACCCCAAAACGGCTCTTGATCTTGTCTTGCTTGCAAGCTCGCCTTCGCCAACTCGCTTCGGATACCACACTGGCATCCGCTTTCTCTTAGAAAGGAGGTGATCCAGCCGCAGCTTCCGCTACAGCTACCTTGTTACGACTTCGTCCCAGTTACCAGCCCTGCCTTCGGCAGTAGCCCCCTTGCGGTTAGCTTCCCGACTTCGAGCGTGACCAGCTCCCATGACGTGACGGGCGGTGTGTACAAGGCCCGGGAACGTATTCACCGCAGTGTGCTGACCTGCGGTTACTAGCAACTCCCACTTCATGCAGGCGAGTTGCAGCCTGCAATCCGAACTACGACGCACTTTTCAGGATTGGCTCCACCTCGCGGCTTCGCGACCCATTGTACGCGCCATTGTAGCGTGTGTGTAGCCCTGGATATCAAGGCCATGCTGACTTGACGTCATCCCCACCTTCCTCCTGCTTGCCGCAGGCAGTCAGTCCAGACACTTGTAACTGAACCTAGGGGTTGCGCTCGTTTTCGGACTTAACCGAACATCTCACGACACGAGCTGACGACAGCCATGCAGCACCTGTCATGGCGTCCCGAAGGAACCGCCGGCTTTCACCTTTGTCCACCATGATGTCAAACCCAGGTAAGGTTCTTCGCGTAGCCTCGAATTAAACCACACGCTCCGCTGCTTGTGCGGGCCCCCGTCAATTCCTTTGAGTTTTAGCCTTGCGACCGTACTCCCCAGGCGGTACACTTAACGCGTTTGCTTCGACACTCACACAACCGTAGTTGCACGAACATCTAGTGTACATCGTTTACGGCATGGACTACCGGGGTTTCTAATCCCGTTCGCTACCCATGCTTTCGCGCCTCAGCGTCAGTCAGGCCCCAGCGTGCCGCCTTCGCCTCTGGTGTTCCTCCACATCTCTACGCATTTCACCACTACACGTGGAATTCCACACGCCTCTGACCTACTCCAGACTGACAGTCTCATCCGTCCTCTCCCAGTTTAGCCGGGAGCTTTCACGCATGACTTGCCTGCCCGCCTGCGCGCGCTTTACGCCCAGTAATTCCGGATAACGCTTGCGTCCTACGTTTTACCGCGGCTGCTGGCACGTAGTTAGCCGACACTTTTTCCTTGGCTACCGTCCGCTCTCGTCACCAAGAAAAGGGCTTTACGATCCGAAAACCTTCTTCACCCACGCGGCGTCGCTGCATCAGGCTTGCGCCCATTGTGCAATATTCCTCACTGCTGCCTCCCGTAGGAGTCTGGGCCGTGTCTCAGTCCCAGTGTGGGGGGTCACCCTCTCAGGCCCCCTACCCGTCGTTGCCTCGGTAAGCCTTTACCTTACCGACTAGCTGATGGGCCGCAGCCTCATCCCAAAGCGCCAAGGCTTTTCTCACCGTTCACTAACTCCTGTGAGCTTATGGGGTATTAGCACACCTTTCGGCGCGTTGTCCCCCTCTTCGGGGTAGATCAGCTACGTGTTACTCACCCGTTCGCCACTCTCATACCCTCTCGATTGAAAGGGCACTCCCGTTCGACTTGCATGTGTTAGGCACGCCGCCAGCGTTCATCCTGAGCCAGGATCAAACTCTCCGTATTTTTCAGGGTCTTGCCTCTGTCTTCACTTCTCTTCTGTTAAGCTGCAACCGAAGCCCTTCTCACTAGCCTCGTGAAACCAAGACTACCAAAACCATCTCCTACTGTCAACGCCCATTTTTGCCAATTTTAGGATTAAACGTTGGGTTGAAATAGAAGTCAACAGTGAGTTCTAACTTTTCAGGATTCATCTTTTTTATTCTGATTTTCTCGGAGCATCAACCAAAAATCAGCATCTCCATCTCCACCTTTGTCCTCCATCCAATCTGCCAATTGAACATCAGAATCAGACAATATGGCTTTCGATGGTTGACGAGACTTCCCCTCGGCTTCGAGTGCAACAGCTTCTTCTAAAACTCCTTGCCCCTCACTTGCCCGCCGCTTCCGAATCATCTCCATTGGATCGAATAAGACTTCAGCATCGTTGTCGTTTGCCATGATTTTTGCTTGCTCTCGGTTCGACCACAGGTGACGATAGCGTCGATAAATCACCCACCCAAGAATGCCCACAATCGGCAGTCGCAACAAAAATGGAATCACTTCAACCAATTCCCGCGTCAAACTCGGTGCAAGCAGCAACCCGGTCAGGGTCAAAATTACAATAAAACTGCCAACTTCCAATAGACGTTTCTGCAATCGTTTCAAACGTTCACTCATAACATAGCATTATCCTGTATAGCGCACCACTAACAGTGTCATATCATCAAACGGCGGTTCTCCACTGGCAAACAACTCAACATCGCGCACAATTGCGTCAATAATCTCCAAGGCCGAACGATCTGCATTCCGAACAATCGCCTCCATCAAACGCTCTTCACCATAGTGATCTTTCTGCGGATTCTCGGCCTCCGTCACGCCATCTGTATAGTAGACAATAACATCACCAGCCTGCATTTGGGTCTGAATTTCTTCCACTGGATTGTCCGGGAACCAACCCACAGCCCGCCCACCACGCGGCATCATCTCAACCTGACCGTTTGAGTTGTGATAATATAACGGCGGATTGTGTCCAGCATTGACATGACGAGACAAACCATCCGGCTCAAAATGACTGTGATAAACCGTCACAAACATCTCCGACTGTGAATCTTCAATAATCAAGTCATTTGTCTGGCGTATAATATCCACTGGATCCATACCCACATTAGCGTTACTACGGATCATTGTTCGGGCCACCGCCATGAACAAAGCAGCCGGCGCACCTTTATCGGATACATCCGCCATTACCACACCAAACTTGCTATCACCCAGATCAAAAACATCGTAGAAATCGCCAGCTGTCTCGCGGGCTGCCTGCCACAAAGGAGCAACCTCATAACTGGGTGTAACGGGCATATCTTGGGGCAAGAGGGCCTGTTGGATTTCCGCCGCCATCTGGAGCTCACGTTCCATCCGACCTTTTTCCACGGCAACAGCATACAGCCGCGCATTTTCAATGGCAATGCCCGCCTGTCCCGCAACAGCACTCAACAACGCAACATCCCCCTGGCTAAAACTCCCCGCTTTCATTGAGGTGTCAACATACACTATCCCAATCAATCGACCATACACCGACATCGGCGCACACAAGATGGCACGCAGACCGCGCATAATAATACTTTGACCAACCTGATAACGCGTATCAAACTGTGCATTGTTCGTCAGCAATGGCTGACCATCTTTAACCACCTTCTGCACAACTGAAGTACTGTAACCCTCTTCATCTAATGTCGCGCCATCTATACCCTTAATCACCTGGGTTCGTAACTCACCAGATTCATCCGCAATCATCAAAAAGCCACGCTGCGCTTTCGTAATCTCCATCACCGAATCCATGACATTATTCAACACAACATCAAAATCGAGGCTCGAATTCATCGTCGAGGTAATTTCATACAGAGTCAGCAAGTGCTCTGGGCTGAGATTCTGCGGGGCCGTCTGGTCACTCATAGAGATGCCTTCTGCACATTTTAACGTTACATATTATAGCTCATCCATGTCCAAATGTGCTATGTTAAAAGAACAAGGGAGTGGTGAATCTTGCAGTAGAACTTGACAATTTGGGAGTCTGAATACAGAACACATGTTCTGCGGTACGTTCTCCCAAATCAACTTTTTTCAGTTAAGATGAATTTACAACTGACCAACCTACTTGGAGACCGTTTTGGCTGCAATTTACAGCAATTTTCCCCTTTCCTCCCGTGTTGCTGCAAACTTTTTTGTTTGCCGCCGCCGTTTTTTCTTCCGCGGCGGTGGCAACAAAGGGACGATTCCGCTCACAAGCTGTATCCATTCCCAGAACAATGGGAGATGAATATAAGTGAGGCGGAGCTTACTCAATTCTAGCTTTCCCCCTACCTTCCTTTGCGTTAAGATGGAATTTTGATCTCCGATTAGGAAGCTTGAGAATGGATACAATTGATCTGCGTAGCGATACCGTGAGCTGGCCCACACCCAAAATGCGTGAAGCGATGGCAAATGCCCTTGTTGGCGATGACGTATATGGCGAAGATCCCACCGTCAACCAACTCGAACATAATGCCGCTGAACTCCTCGGTAAAGAAGCAGGCTTGTTCGTCTCTAGTGGCACACAAGGCAACCTGATCTCGTTCTTAGCTCATTGTCCCCAACGCGGTAGTGAGATCATCCTAGGAGACATCTCACATGGCTTTATTTCTGAGGCGGGCGGTACAGCAGCCATCGGCGGCATCCACCCACGAACTGTTCCTGTACAACCTGATGCCACACTGCGACTCGAAGATATCAAACGGGCAATCCGCAGAACTGACGACTATCACTTTCCCCTGACACGACTCATCACCCTTGAAAACACACATAACTCGGCGGGTGGCGTCGCTATCCCCAAAATCTACATTGACCAAGTTGCTGAACTCGCCCATAAACACAATCTAAAACTCCATATTGATGGCGCACGAATCTTCAACGCTGCTGCTTCATTTAATATCCCTGCAAAAGACTTGGTTGAAAACGCCAACACCCTCACTTTCTGCCTTTCCAAAGGCTTGTGTGCCCCTGCCGGTTCCGTCATTGTTGGCAACGCCGACTTTATTGCTAAAGCACGCCGCATTCGCAAGGTGTTGGGGGGTGGGATGCGTCAAGCAGGCATACTGGCAGCCGCTGGCCTCGTTGCCATTCATGAAATGGTAGATCGCCTACATCAAGATCACGAAACTGCCTGCCAACTCGGTGAGGGCTTAGCCAAACTTCCCTACACAAAAGTCATTAGCATCAACACAAACTTCGTCTTCTTTGACATCACCCCCGAAGCCAACATTTCACCTTCTGAATTGGTCAAACACCTGTACAATGACTATAAGATTCGGATCAGTCGTTATGGTAGCGAGGGCAGATTCCGGCTACGCACCCACTACTGGATTACACCGGATCGTGTCCAAGAGGTAATTAATGCCATGAGAGAGTGCCTGAGCTAATGCCCGATCAGGAGTTTGAGGACCTGCCAAGCTACGAAGACGACGAGGATGAGGGACTTTATCAACCGGAAAAAGGAACCCCTCGTAACGGCTCCGGCAATGATCCTATTTTCGGCCTGGTGCTGGCAGGGGCAGTCAGCATCGGCATGATTCCCCTCATCAGCAATGATGCCGCCGACATGCGCTATACCCTCGTCTGGGGCTTGCTGGCAATATTTGGCATCATGGCCTGGGTGCTGGGCAATGGACAGCGCATCGAGCAGGACATCCCGGAAAATCTCGGTTGGGGAATCGCCTTCGGTATTATTCTGGGTATTCCCTTGGTGGCCTTTGGTAGCACGACCCTCACTGATATCACCGACATGCTCTTCCCCCAAATGACCGCCGGAACCGTCTTGGCTTATCTGATCTTTGTCATGCCCATCGGCGAAACGCTCTTCTTCCGCGGCCTGCTGCAAAATGGCCAGCAGTTCTGGTTAACCGCCATCATATGCACCCTCTGGCAATGGATCATGTTCTTCCCGCTGATAAACAAACAAGCATTCCCACTCATCATGGCCGTCATCCTGCTCATGTCCAACCTCATGTACGGCTACGTCAACGAGCGCAATGGCCTGGCTGCCGCCTGGTTATGCCAAATCACCGTCAACATCCTGGTCTTCTTCATGCCCTTCGTCAACGTGCTATAGCACCTGGGTTGTATGTATGCTGCAAATTTTGATGAGGTTAATTTAGCTTATGAAAAAATCAAGTTCTATTGACCAATGGAGTTCTTATTACAATTTTGGTATTATTGCAAATCAAAGTATTGTGGAATAGTTGGAATGTTTGGGATATCCCTGCCGCTGACGGGGCAAGCTATTTTAACCGAGCACAAATGTTGCTCGAAGCAGGCATTATTCCACCAATGGAATATTCGCCTCTCTACGTGGCCTTTTACACAATATTCCATGCAGTATTTCAAAGCATAGAGACAATTTACATAACCCATCGAATAATCATATATTTGTTGGTAACACTCTTATCGCATGTTTTTCTATCGAGGTTTCATCCCTCTTTTCTCTCTTTTCTGCTCACTGCATTTAGTTTGCTCAGTTTTGTAAAGTTGAACAATCACTTCGTTGTTCACACCTTTGTTTTAATTCCCATATTACTCACCTATATTGCAACGTCACATAAGCGGAGTGTATTTGGCACTTTCACAATACTGGGCGCAGTGTTTCTTACTGCAATGACACGTCCAGATTTTATGGTTGCTTTTCCTATAGCTCTCGTTTTATTATTGCTTCAGGATCTAGTATCTGGTGACCTAAGAAAGCAACGGCAAGCAGGGCGATTGACCTACGCCACCTTGCTCTTGGGATGTATTGCTTTATCAGGCTATCTGCTGATACAAAGCAGCAATGACAAGAGTCGTGCCTGGGTCGCTTTTGGACAACATTATGCCTGGGGATACGGTGAACGTAACCCAGAATGGACAGGAGTTAATTGGACCGAATGGGACGAACTGATAAACAAAGAGTTTGAAGGTGCCACTTCTGTTTCCCAGGCTCTCCATAGCAACCCCAATGAATTTCTAACCCACATATCCTGGAATCTTGGCCTTTTAACAACTTTTCTGATGGATGTAATCTATCCCTATTCTGACCTTTTGTGGTTAATAACCCTTCTAGCTTTTATGATGTGTCTGACCATTTTCTCTCTAAAGATGATGCGAAACCATCGGGTCAACAAACCAGCCTTACTTCTTAAACAACATGCTGCTTTCTATCTGGTAGTTCTTGCCATGATTACCCCAACTTTTATTTCATCTGCTTTGATCCGACCTCGTCCAGACTACTTGTTAGCACTGCATCCTTTGATTTTTCTATTGGCCGGTCAACTGTTCAAATCCGTCATACCCTATCTGAGACACGATGGAAAACCTACCCACATTGTTATATCTACGGTTCTGTTATTTGTTTTATTTCCCACCCCCTGGCTAATTGCTGTATCCGGTAAGTAACTAGACGAAAACCTTGCGCCAGATGTAAGGTTTCTTGTGTTGATTCCAATAGTGTGTGGCCCACTCAATCGCACGAACAATCTCATCGCTCGCCTGAAAGCAATGGCCCTTGAGAGCGAGAGATCGCAGTGTTTTCCACCAGGGTTCGATCAAGTGCAACCAGGGTGCATAGGTGGGTTGAAACAGGAACTTGACTTGTGGATGAGCCAATGCCCATAACAAGACATCAAGCGTTTTGTGTGTCGATAGATTATCTAGAATGATATAAATCGTTTTCCCGATCCATGTGTCAGTGACTTGCTCCAAAAAGGAAACAAAGTTCGCGCTGGTACGCCCCTCGTAGCAACTTGTCAGAGCCTGTCCTGTCGCGGGTTCAAAGGCCCCAAATGTCCAAATCTTGCCACGCCTGCCATAGTCTGGGGCTACATGAGGACGCTTCTCGTCCCAACGTGATGCACCATAGGTTTTGGCAGAGATCGGTCCCATTTCATCGACACACAATACATAAGCATCCTCTGGTGGGTGACGATACAAGCTCACAATCGCCCCCTTTTTTCCACAAATTGCGGGTCAGGACTCTCACTGAAATAAGTCTTCTCTTGATACCATTTCAACCCCTCTTGCGTGAGGACATCACCGAGTTGAGTGCGTGATATGCCTATTTCCAACTCTTGATTGACATACTCAACCAGCAAATCAAGCGTCCAATGACCGAAGGCAAGCCCTAACTGCTGCGGATGAGTCTTTGCTGTTTTGATCATCTCACCGCGTTGCTGTTCGTTGTAAACTAACGGGCGACCTTCACGCGGCAAGTCATCGACGAATGCCAACCCGCGATCATTGAATTGATGGACTTGATAATACACTGTCGCACCTGTTCGACCGATTGCCTGCGCAATGTCTTCCACCCGCTGGCCTTCTTGAAACATCAGAATGATTTGCGCACGCTCAACGGCTCGTTGTGGCGCAGTCCGTGATCGACTAATTTGGCGTAACTTGGCTTCTTCGCCTTCCTTGAAGGCACGCAGCGATAACTTCTTGGGCATCCCTCGTTCTTTCGTTTTCACCATCATACCCCATTTTAGATCATTTACCGGATACAGCACTAATTGAAACTCCGGGAACTTTTCCAATAAAAGACGCTGTAGCAAGTTTCCCTGAAATTCCTGGAGATGAGGAATATGGTTTGTTTGGGTTTTATGCACCTACATTTTGTAACTATACAAACTGGAAACGCTGCAATCCGATTGAAGGCTGGTCCATTGAGAAGGAAGATGATTTAGTCAGGATATTAGATGAGCAAAATGTTAAAATCATCACTGTCCATGATACTTTGTTCTATGATTTTCCAGATAAGCATCGGGCATATATTGAGAATCTAATAGAAGCTCCACAGGAGTTCGGTTACAGGCTTCATGCAGAACTACCAGAGTTCAAGATCTATGTGTCTCAATAATAATCTAAATCGACTGCCGATAGTTTAATGCCCTTCCAAAACGTGTTCACCCAATCCAAACATACCTTGATTAAACTGAATAGGGGGCTATTTATAAACCGCCCAACCTGGTCACAACATCATCAGCGCTATATGTCATTTCTGGATTCCCGAGAGGCTGCACAGCAAAACACAATTCACCCTGGTTGCTGGCGATTGTTTCTTGTAGCAACAGCAGGTCACAAACTTTCGTCTTCAGAATCAGGAATCACCAGATTAAAGATACCCGTGTCGAAAGTTTCGCCTTCCAGCGCTTCCAACATCAGCTGCTCTTCAGTCTTCTTCATCCGCTTCTTCGGTGGTGCAGGCTTCTTAGCAACGCTCTTTTTGGCTGGCTTGCCTACAGCAGGCTTCTTGCTGGGGGTACTCGGTTTGGTCTTTGGCTTAGTTGCCGGGGGGCGGGATGTTGATGGGGTCGTCTTTTTAGTTGGGGGCATCCGAAATCATCCTTTCTCACTCATCAAATCCGGGCCAATCCTCACCCAGCCCAAGCGCTTCGCTCATCAATACAGCACCCTCATTGGGCTGTGGCAATCGGCTCAAATATTTCTCAGTCACAGCAATACCGCTATGACGCAGCAAACGGCTGATCGTTTCAATCGGCACACCCGATTCATGCAGGGCGCCCGCAACCGAACGGCGCAAATCGTGGGGAGCCACCGCGCCCAGCTTGGCATGAGCAGCAGCCTGGCTAACCACCAACCAGATGCCATCAACAGCCAAACCTTGCTTGGCGATTCCGCCCCCCTTCCAAATCCGACGCACCAACGGCGACTCGGGTGGTGGATGCAACTGGCCTGGAGAGACCAGTTTGCGCCAGCAATTCAGGCTGCTCATCACCGGGCGTGGAACATCAATGTTGGCCGTCTTGTGCCCCTTACCATGCACACGCATCACCACACGATTGTTCTGCAGACTGAGGTCACCCCAGCGTGCAGCCGAGAGTTCTTCCCGGCGCAGCGCCATCGTACATAAGATCGAAGTCACCACTTCGTTGCGCACAGCTTGATTCTCACTGGTGGCAATTTCTTTAGAGGCCAAAATCAACAGACGCACTTCTTCTAACGAAAGCCAACGCCCAGGACGCTGACCATCTTCGGCACGTGGCGATTTTACCCGGCTGATCGTCGCAGCCACATAATCATCCAGCCAACCCGCTTCGGCAAGCAAATCCGCCAACGTCACCACCGAAGCCCGCGCCTGATCCAGACCTTGTTTCCCATGTCCACGCTGGATCAACAATCCCAACCACGCTCGAACCTGTGCAGCAGTCAAGCATTCTTGCAAAGTATTGATCGGGAGCGTCGTCATCCGTTCAGCACGTGCGGTTCCCTTCGTCTCGGAGAAATTAGCAACATCAACCAAATAGGTATCAATCCAACGAAAATAGGCCCGTTGTGTATGGATACTACTGGCACGCCCTGGCAAAGCATAAGCAAAATTGAACGTGAGCCCTGGGGCACCAATCATCGCTGTCGAACGATGTCCAATCAAATCAGTCATGCAATCCCGAATGACTATCGAACAAATGATTGCTTTCTATACTAACATACAGACCACACTCGTGCCTGATATTGTTACGCAGGTTACAGTATCCTAATTGTCCAGATATTCAAACGGATCGACGGGCGGTGGATCTTTGAACATGATGGCAAAAAAGGCGATGAGTAGCCCTGTCAGGAACCCACCCACATGTGCCCAGACCGCGACTCCACCTGTGTTCGTGTTCTCAATACCGAGCGTAGCCAAGCCATTAAACAGGTCAAGCACAAAGAACGTCAACAGGAGATAAAAGGCCTGCACATTCACCACACCCACAGGCACCCGAAAGAAGAAAGCAACCGTGCGAATTCGTGTCGCAGGATAGAGCAAGAAGAACGCACCCATCAAACCCGCGATTGCACCACTCGCACCAATCGTCGGTACGCATACATTCCAATTGAACGCCATATGCATAAAGTTCGCACCAAAACCGGCAGCCAGATAAAATAGAAGGAACTTTATCTTGCCAAAGTAGTCTTCAACATTGGGGCCAAATACAATCAGAAAAACCATATTACCAATGATATGGAGCCACCCGCCGTGCAGAAACATGGTACGGAACGAATCAAGCCACAGATCAGGGGTTAGGATATTGTGACTCTGGCAGGGAATAAACGCCGAAGTCCACAAGACCTGTACCAACTTATGTTGGGGCAACGTCAATTGCCAGAAAAAAACCACTACATTTGTCAGAATCAGTCCATAAGTAATATAAGGCGTACGATCAGCTTTTCGGGTCGATCTCAACGGAAACATAGTGAATCCTTTGCTAGAGACACGAACATCTAACTAATATACGTAGAGTCACAAGGGAAGGTTCCAAACAAAAACCCAAATCAGGGTACAGGGTTGGAATGCAACATAGTTTAGCGCTGGTCGATTGGTTTCCAGACTAAATCCATATCACCAATGTAATTAGCACGAGGCCGGATTAAACGCCCCCCCATCTGATTGACGATATGAGCCGACCAGCCCGCAATCCGAGACATGGCAAACAACGCTGTAAACATTTCCAAGTCTAGACCCAATGTATAAAGAAGGATGGCGCTGTAGTAATCGACATTAGGAAACAGTTGACGCTCTTTGAAGTAATCATCCGCCAATGCAACTTGCTCCAGGTTCTCGGCGATTTCCAACCAGCGGGTGTTGCCTGCACTGTTAGCGAGCATATCCGAGTATTTCTTCAGGACAGCAGCGCGCGGATCAGGTGCTTTATACACTCGGTGGCCGATGCCCATGATGCGGCGTCCGTTGCTCTTGACTTCAGCCTGGAACCAAGGTGTTACGTTGTCTATGGTGTCAATCTCCTTGAACATCTTCATCGCTTCAGTGTTGGCTCCGCCATGTGAAGGACCTTTGAGCGCACTCATCGCAGCGACAACAGCACTGTGCATATCTGCACCTGTTGCCGTTACTACACGCGAAGTAAAGGTACTGGCGTTCATACCATGTTCAGCCAACAAGACAAGATAAACATTGAAAGCTTTGGCAATGGTCGGATCAGGATTTTCACCCGATAGCATATAGACGAAATTTTCAGCCAGGTTGAGGTCAGCTCGCGGCGCGACGGCAGTCCTGCCTTCACGGATACGTGCCCAGGCTGCGGTCGCAGTTGCCATTTGCCCCATTAACCGGGCGGCTTTTTCGTGGGCCACTTCTTGATCAGTCAAATTCTCAGAATCAGGATCGTAGTGTGCCAACATTGACACAGACGTGCGCAAAACTGCCATTGGATGGGCGTCTTTCGGCAAGGTCTTCAGCAAATTCAATAGGTCATCAGGTAATGAAGCAGACTCTGCGATTTTCTTCGTCAGGGAATCTAATTCCTTCTGGGTGGGCAGTTCATTATGCCAGAGCAAATAGACAACTTCTTCAAACAGGGCATTCTCGGCAAGGTCTTCAATGTTGTAGCCACTGTAAATCAACTTGCCCTCTTCACCATTCACAAGGCTTGTCGTAATGTCTGCAACGACAACACCCTCAAGGCCACCTTTTTCTTGTGCCATCTTCTCGTTTACTCCTTAAAGATTGCTCCAATGAGCAAAAATAATGTCGTTGTCCAGTTCTGAGAACTCCCCATAGCTAACGCAAGGGGGTTCTTATCGCCATCGCACGCTGCAGCTCTCCCGATTGGGTACGGTACACCATCCGCAGCCTGACGTGACTTCGGACAAGCTTACACGGCCGACCCGCTCTGACTCCAGGATAACCCGAAGCTTCCATGCAAAGGCCCTTCTCTGGCTGGTTCCATTCCGCTCAACGCCACCCGGAGGAGCGTGCCCACACCCGACCATACCGCCCTGGCATGATCCGCGTTGAGCGGAATGCCGCCAAAAATGCACTGTACAGATCGCATTGAGCTTCAACCCCACATTCACAATGATGCCAACGTTGCGATAAGGGCTTCTTCACTACACTTATGATCGGTCTGGCTCAGTTTCGTCGTCCCCGTCGGGAACTCGTTGACCACCACGCCAGCACTCTCAGCCTTGCGTCACAATTGCTCAACCAACATCCCTGGCGTTCTCATCCCCACTGACTTGCCAAACCGCCGTTGAAGGACGCGGTACGATAGCTTCTCTAACTGAATGACAGCCCCCATCCGCATAATCTGGTTGACCAGCTTGCCATACAGACTATGGCGGTGGGCTGCTTGCTTGTGGCCAAGTTCATGCAACTTTGTGCGTGTCTTGCATTGACGCCCTGAAGTGTGCCACGTCTTCTTGTCGCGGTTGATCGTGCCATCGGGGTTGTTGGCACGACGCTGCAAGCGGCATACCTCGCACTGGCGCGATGCTAATTCAGCACAGAACTGCTTGAGAAAGGCATCGGTCTCACCCACACCAGCAACCGTTAACGGGCCAATGTCCAGTCCGACGTAGCCCTGTCCCGGCTGGCCTTCGCAAACCAGTTGTTTGTCCATCAAGTCGGTAGTCGGCGGGTGAGCCAGTCAAACTCTTGCCTGAGCGTTCGGGAGCTATGCCCCTTGACGCGCTTCACGAAGCGATGAATGCCAAACTGTGGGTCAACCTCGCATAGCACATGAACAGGGTCGGCCATCACTTCTAGTTCTAGGATTTCACAGCGCAATTCATCAGCCCCCTCTTGAATGATTTCTTTCAGACGTGTATCCCCACCATTCACCAAGACCTTGCGTCGATATTTAGAACACTAGACCACATGGTATTTGCAGGACTACACGACGTTGTTGCTCTTGAAGACCCGTTTGTTTGCCATGTATTTATTATACAGATTGTTGACATATAATGCAATTCCCGCTCAAACCGTCGTTTCGCACCCTACATCCCCATCAATCAATCTAGGGGGTTTGGGCGCGGCTCCGGTAAATTGAGTATAACATTGGGATATTAAGCGATCAACAGCACCAAGTTATGGGAGTGGGGAAGGTGTAGTCCATGATATAAATGAATAGTCAATGCTGGCCCTGCCAAGTTGGCCAAAAAGCGGTACGGATGTCTGTGGATGGTCAGAATTTTCGTCGAATTGCCCGTTGATCCCAAATCGGACATCAATTGGGTCAACGCTCATGCAGCCCAACAAAAGCAAGCGTCAGTTCCAAGTGAGGTTAACAATGGCGAAGTGGATGAGTTATTTACCTTTGTTGGGGCATGATGTGATGAGGCTCGTGGATTGGACGAGGAGTGGTATTCTGGGATGGGCAGTAGAGCCCGGTCTGCAACAGATGCTGCCTGGCTCGTGTGGAAGGCGATCATGCCGAAATCCGCCACGATCTGGCTGACGATTTCGGTGTTTCTCATGCTGTATTGTGTTATTCAACTAGTTGTTTTCACTTGGAACTCCCGATTCTCGTTATCCCAAGACACATTCCGTGTCCGAGATTTCATATAACTTCTGGTTTCACCACTCCCCAAGTTATGAAGATTCGATTAAATCCTTGCAGATTAGATTGAAGCATGGTAGGCTAACAGCGTTGAAACAAATCAAGGAAAAGCATGTTCAAAACCTGTCTTTGTATGTGTAAAAACCGGACAGTCACGCCTACCAGGACGTTTGACGTGCTTTAGTATTGCTACTTGAGACGCACTCAAAGAACCAACCGTCCTGGTTGGTTCTTTTTATTTGCAGCAGAAATGAGGGTGAATGACTATCAAACTCAGTCAGGATTTGCAGCAGCAAATTTTCCGGCAGATGGAAGACACATACCCCAATGAAGGAGGCGGCTTCTTACTGGGGAATCTGGAAGGCGATGACACGGAAATTGTCGATGTTACCCAGGTTGAGAATGTGTTTGAGGAACCAGAGCAACATCATCGTTATGCTATGACGCCGCAGGACTGGATGCAATTGGAAGACGAAGCCGAAGCCCGCAGTCTTTCGTTGGTCGGTTACTATCATAGTCACCCTGATTCGCCCGCGATCCCATCGGAATATGATCGAGACCATGCCCTACCCAACTTCGTCTATATCATCACCTCAGTTGAAGATAGCAAAGTTGTTGATATGCGCGTGTGGCGCTTGCGTGAAGATCGTACTCAGTTTGATGGTGAAACACTCATGATCCTCACAACCTAATCACAAATACGGAGAATATCAAGCAGATGGCAAACATCAAAATCCCTACCCCCTTAAGAGTTTATGCCAATGGCGTTGCCGAAGTCCACGTTGAAGGCACAACCGTTGGCGAAGCCCTGAACCAACTCGTGGCTCAACACCCTGATCTCAAACAACATCTCTTTAATGAAGAAGAATTACGAAACTTCGTGAATATTTTCCTCGATGATGAAGATGTGCGCTTTCTAGATGGTCTTGAGACTACAATCGAAGCTAGTGACAACCTGCGGATTATCCCAAGCATCGCTGGCGGTTGATCGCTGATGGAGAAAGGTACATGTTGATACATGGTGTACGATCTACAGAGGTATCGTACCAGACAATTTCCTGGATTCGCTCTCATACGAAGAGCGCACAACACAATGGCAGCATTATATCGCTGATGAAAGAGCCTTCACTTTCGTTGTGGAAGATGCAGACATCATCGGATTTGTGAACGACGGCCAAGAACGTGAAGGCGACACAGAATACACAGGAGAGGTCTACGCACTCTATGTTTTGCAACCATTTCAAGGCCAGGGTATCGGACGTACCCTGATACAGCAAGCAATGACAGAACTCCAGGTACGCGGATACCCATCGGTATTGGTTTGGGCTCTGGCAGACAATCCAGCGCATCGTTTTTACGAGCGGATGGGTGGTCCATGGTTACAGACACAAACCATCGAAATTGGTGGCATAACATTAATCGAGGATGCCTACGGCTGGAGAAGAGGAATAGATGAAGAAAGTCGATCAAACAGGTCTTAAGACAGGACAGCTTCTGACCATTTCCCTACTGATTTTGGGATTTGTGTTGAATAGTTGGGTGTGGGTTGCGTTTGTCGGCGTGGCTCAATTACTGGGAGCGTTGGCATCCCCAATTGCGCCCTACCGCCTGATCTATCAATATATTGTTCAACCGAGTCAGATAGTCAAACCGCGTGTTATTCCCGATCATCCTGAATCCCATCGCTTCGCCATGTTCATCGGCGCGATCTTCAACACCATCGCTACAGTTGCCCTGCTTGCTGGCAGTCCAGTTTTCGGCTGGGTACTGGTCGCTCTTGTGGTTGTGCTGGCAAATGTCAACTTCTGGTTGAATTTCTGCCTAGGCTGCTGGATGTATTACCAGTTCAATCGTTTTGGTGTGCCCGGTTTTGAGCATGCCCTGATAGAAGACTAATCATGTTGGAACGTCTGGGAATTATCATTGTGTTATTTGTGGTCAGCTTTGTTGCCTATCGCCTGTTTACCCACCGGCAGTTACGACATTTGACAACACTTTCGGCAGAAAGCGACTTCATCATTCAACAAATCACACCCGGTATCCCCACTATTGTCTACTTTTCGACGCCCCACTGTATGGCATGTAAGATTCGGCAACAACCCATCATCACTGAAATAATCAGTTCAGTGGAGCCCAAACAGATAAAAGTCATCGAAGTTGATGCCAGTGTACATCACCAGACCGCCAACCAATGGGGCGTGTTTTCTGCCCCAACGACCTTCATTATTGACGAACAAGGCATCACGCGGAATGTAAATCATGGTGTAGCAGAAGCCCATATACTTCGGCATCAACTCAACCTAAGTTAAATAGGAGATCAATGGAATGGAAGCCCTTGTACAATCAGAAGTTGAGCTTTCACATGATGAAATCCGACGCTATAGCCGTCACCTCATTATGCCGGAAGTCGGAATCGAGGGACAGCGCAAGCTCAAGGCCGCCAGCGTGCTTTTGATCGGTACAGGCGGCCTCGGTAGCCCGACGGCGTTGTATCTGGCAGCCGTTGGGATCGGACGAATGGGTCTGGTTGATTATGATGTGGTGGATGAAAGCAACCTCCAGCGGCAGGTCATTCATGGGCAAAGCACGTTGGGCGTGTCGAAACTGGATAGCGCTGAAAAACGCATCAAAGACATCAATCCTTACATCCGGATCGATAAATACAACGTGCCTCTGACCTCGGACAATGCACTTGCATTGTTTGAACCCTACGACATCATCATTGATGGCACAGATAACTTTCCGACTCGCTACTTGGTTAATGATGCTTGTGTGAAGTTGGGTAAGCCGAATGTGTATGGCAGTATCTTCCGGTTTGAGGGTCAGTTGAGTGTCTTTTATGCCGAAGAAGGCCCGTGCTACCGCTGCATGTTCCCGGAACCACCCCCTCCTGGTTTGGTGCCCAGCTGTGCTGAAGGTGGCGTGTTAGGCATTCTCCCTGGCACTATTGGCACGATGCAAGCGACTGAAGCCATCAAATTGATTCTGGGCATTGGTGAACCAAATATCGGCAAGATGTTGCTATATGATGCGCTAGAAATGAGCTTTATGCCTATTAAAGTGCGCAAGAATCCGCAATGCCCTGTATGCAGCATTCCAGCAGATCAAGTGGAATTGATTGATTATGAGCAATTCTGCGGGATGCCTGCCCATGACCACAGTGAGTTCACGAGCAGCGAAGGCCAGAACTCTAGCATGTTATCGCTGACCGTTCAGGAATTGAACAACGAATGGGATGGTCTGCTAGTCCTTGATGTGCGTGATCCACATGAGTGGGAAATCGCGGCATTGGACGGGACATTGCGCATCCCGAAAGGTGCTATTCAAGCGGCCAAGAACGCGGTACTTGCTGGCCGCAAACTGTGGGAAGAGACGGTTCTCAAGGATATTCCGATGGATCGTGAGATCGTCGTTCATTGCCGTTCGGGTAAACGAAGCGCCGATGTCATCTATATGTTGGGCGAAATTGGCTATGATATGAGCAAGCTCCGCAACCTGGAAGGGGGTATCCTCGCCTGGGCACGAGACATTGACAACACACTCCCGACCTATTAATCATGGCGGGCAGGATGCAAGCTGCCCCTTATTATTTCCCATCTCCTAATTTATGGGAGGGGCTTATCGCATAGGCCGCACATGACTGTCTCGGTGTTGGTGATCATGGGAGAGCTTGTTGCCGCCGCCACTGAAGAAAAAACGGCGGTGGCAACAAGGGGGGCGGAGAACCAGCGGGAAGTAGGCAGCCAATTTGAAAGCAGACACGCCTCCGGCTGAGAGCACACCATTTTCGTGTTTGTTGCAGCATATGCAGGGTGGGAAAACGACAAGAAATAGCAGCCAAAACGGTCTCCAAAACAGTTGATTTAACCTCAGTGTAGTTGAAAAAAGTTGATTTGGGAGAACGTATTGCAGAATATATGTTCTTAATTTAGACAGACCTTCCACTTAGAGATTACCCAAATTATCGAGCACTATATGCTTATATACTTTCCAAATAAATGCTATAGTTATATTTATTACTATTTTAATAAAAATAACCTGATGGTTCAGCTTTTCATATCTTATTCGAGCAAAGACCTCGCTGTTGTGGAGCGACTGCGTCATGATTTGCGGGTAGTGGATGCGACCTCCAGATTGTAGTTGATGATGAACCATTGCAACATGATATGGTGCATGGTACCAGACTTGGAGAAAGGCAAGGTTTTACGGACGAAATGGGCTAAGCGTTGTCAGGGCGTGTTGTTCCAGCGTTTAACGTGGGCGGTTGCGCCACTGGACTTATCTTTGGGCCAATGTTGCTCATCGGGCAACGCGGAAGAATAGGCTTGATAGTGGTCAGTATAAAGCGGGCAGAGTGTGTAGGGATAGTCGATCCGCTGCCATAATTGTTGGGCAGCCAGAGCATCGTGCTTACCGATATAGAAGGCCACAATTTGACGTGTACGACGACAGAGGGCAACCCACAGCCACCGCTTTTGTGCCTTATTGAGCACAAATGACCATAATTCGTCCACTTCATACAACAGCAAGGTATCTGCCAACATGGGGAGTTGTCGAACCTCATCCTTAATCCACTTGACCACCGTTTGACGACAGACCCTGAATATCCGTTCAATCCCCCGTAAACTGACCCGTTCTTGTGCCGCACGCAACACCTACTCATAGGCTTGGGCTGAATGTGGCTGTTGTGGGTTAAGAACCTGATAGACCCCACAATCTTTGCAGTGATATTGTGGGTTGCCACATTTGTTGGTTCCGTTTTTAATGATCTTATCACTGCCGCATGAGCGACAAGTATACGTGATGGTTTCTTGTATCATGCGGTAAGTGGATCAAATGCAACCCACCACTTACCTTCTCACCACTACCTATTGGACTGACACCTGGCACACCCAGTTGGCAGCAGGTTTTGCGTGATGCCATCTTGTTGTGTGCATCGCCCGATTCACGTCAATCATCTTACGTGCGCGATGAAGTGACCCTGGCAAGACAGGCCAACAAGCCCATTTATCCGGCATGGGTTGTAGGCGAGAACTGGCTGAACTGTATTCCACTTGGTCTGGGTGGTACACAATACGCTGACCTCCGGGGTGAATATTACTTCAGTCACCGCCCTCCTCCTTTTGCAATTCACATTGGATAGCACCCTGCTGACCCAAGCTGCTTACCAAGCGGGGGTTGAGCGGTGCTCTGACACGACATGCCGAGACGATTTATGTCAATTTGCCTTCGGCCAAACACCAATCCATGGCTCAGACGTTGTTTCTACGGTTGATCGAGCCTGGACAATCTGAACAAGATACTGCTCGTCGCCGCGCTGAACACAGCGAATTGACCGAAACGGGCTTGAGCCCGCCGCAAGCTGCAGCGAACCTTTGGTTCAGCGGTTAGGCGTTGTGTCGCACGGTGTTTTATGCGATCATGTCCAAGGCTGTCACAGCCGTGCGACGCGGGCGGGACGCGCCCTTGAAGGGGAACGTAGCGGTGGTGAACTCATGCGTACTTCAGAAGCTGCAGCGAACTGAACGTTCGACTTCAGTCGTAGCAGAGCGTCACACTGGCGGATCCTGACGAGGACCGGATACTATGGGAAACCACCGCCATCTTTATCACCGCACGATTGTTGGTCACCGACGAGGACACCATTGAAGTCGTGCATGATGCCTGTGATGAAGCGGTTAGCAGCGGACGCTGTCCACTGGGACCAACAGGGTCGGCCGGATGACCTGACCTATGGTGAGCGTCGTTTGCGGGATGCCCAGTCCTGGGTGGAGCGCAACATGTCTAGCCAACTTGAAACGGACTTCATCGTTGCAGGCACGACCCGAGCCAGGCAACAAGCCGAGGCTGAACGCGAACGTCAGCAGCGCGAGCTGGAACTGGCGCAGAAAGCCGAACGGAACGCACGACGCGCTGGGCAAGCCGAGCGTGAAGCCCGTGAAGCGGCTGAGCACAAGGCTATGCGGGCACTCTGGGCTGCATGGTTAGCAGGCATACTCATGCTCCTGGCGATTGCCATCACCGTGATCGCAGGGATATCGTTGCAAGTGTCCAGGCAAGAAACGCAGCAACTGGCAGAAGCCTCTATATTCTTTGATTTGGAGTATAATCGCTCTAGTACGCTGCAAGCAGGAGGCGTGGGAGTGCCATTAGGAACACAGACGCCTGGGATCTTTGAACCGACCCTGACGGCCATCGCCAGTTTGAACGTCCATGATCCCAACCTGCCCGGAAACCAGGAGACGGATGGATTTGGCATTACGATGGTACGGGTTCCGGCTGGGTGCTTCTTTAATGGGCAGCAACTTTGAGGTAAATGAACAACCCAAGCACGAAGTGACCATCGAAAAATATAAAGAGATTGAGAAAGGGGCCGAACCACCCAACTGTAGCCTTTCACCTGAACTTGATCAACCACAAAACTGCGTCTCCTGGTTTGACGCCCAGGCTTATTGCAAGGCACGGGGCGCAGGCCTGCCCACCGAAGAAGAGTGGGAATATGCGGCTCGGGGTCCAAATTCGCTCG
Organism: Phototrophicaceae bacterium; assembly: GCA_965223785.1. Taxonomy (GTDB): domain Bacteria; phylum Chloroflexota; class Anaerolineae; order Aggregatilineales; family Phototrophicaceae; genus CBDCXN01. The sequence goes on from OZ245017.1 coordinate 5,944,111, forward strand.
TGTTTCCTTGGGGGAATAGCTATGACGCTGAGTATGCCATCGATTGGAACGACGGCAGATAGCCCCCGTCGGAAGTCTCCCTATTGGGGCATTGGACATGAACGGCAACCTCCGGGAGTGGACAAACTCGCTATACAGCGAGTCTTATGGGTCGAATGATGAGCAGAGTAACCAAGGGAATGCCCTGCGTGTGTTGCGGGGTGGCGCATTTTACACGGGCACAGACGACCTCCGGGCTGCTTATCGTGGCCTAATCAATCCTGATGTTATCGATCATGCCTACGGCTTTCGTTGTGTCCGTCCAGATTTGGGCTGAATTGGTCTGATCTCTCCCCTCTTTAGCGCCTCATATCTTGGGTATACTGGAGTTAGACCCGAATGAGAGGCAACAACAGTATGGACTTTTCATTAAGTGAAGAACAGATTGAAGCCCGCAATCTGGTGCGTGATTTTGTTAGCAAAGAGGTGATGCCGACCATAAGCGAGTGGGATCGTCAACAGGCGATGAATCCTGAAATTTTGCCGCGTATGGCGGAACTGGGCATCCTGGGGATTAACATTCCGGTACGTTATGGTGGTCAAGGCTTTGATTACATCACGCTGGGATTGGTTTGTGAAGAACTGGAACGAGGTGATACAACCCTGCGGGTGGTGATGTCTGTTCACATGGGGCTGAACAGTATGGCCTTGCTGCAATGGGGGACGGAAGAACAGAAACAGCGGTTTCTTGTGCCACAGGCACAGGGCGAAAAATACGCCGCTTTCTGCCTGACGGAATCAGGTGCAGGCAGCGACGTCGCCAGCATGACCTCAACCGCCAAACGGGACGGTGATCAGTATATTCTCAACGGCGAAAAAATGTGGATTAGTCTGGCGACCAAGGCCCATCATTTCTTGGTAGTTGCCAAAACTGACCCTGATGCTGGCCATCGGGGTATGTCGGCCTTCATCGTGACAAGTGACATGCCGGGTGTCACAACAGGTGATATTCACGGCAAACTGGGCGTACGGGCTGGTTCAACAGGCTGGGTGGCATTTGAGGGCGTGGAAGTGCCCGTCGAAAATCGGCTAGGTGAAGAAGGTGAAGGCTTCAAAATTGCCATGTCCTGTCTGGATAACGGGCGCTATACAGTTGCCAGCGGCGCGACGGGCTTGATCCGGGCGTGCTTGGAAGAAAGTATCCAGTATGCCCAAGAGCGTGAGACCTTTGGACAGGCCATCGCCCACCACCAACTGGTCAAGCAGAAAATTGCCTATATGCGACAATGGTATGATAACGCTTATCTGCTCTGCAATCGGGTAGGATACCTGAAGAATCAGGGTATCCGCAACACACGCGAGACTAGCATGGCCAAGTGGTATGCGACTGATCACAGTGTGAAGGCTGCATTGGAAGCGGTACAGGTGCATGGGGCCTACGGCTTCAGTGATGAGTACCCGGTGGAACGCTACCTGCGTAACAGCAAAGGGGCGGTCATCTATGAGGGCACGAGCGAGATTCACCAGTTGATGCAAGCTGATTATGCCTTTGGCTTCCGCAAAGACAAGCCACTACGCTGCGAACTGCCCGCTTATGATGCCGGTTTCTGGCAGAACTAGGAAGAGCATTTATGCGGCTTGTCTTTCTTGGGGATAGCCTGACCTGGGGTGGTTATGGTGGCAACTACGTTGTGGAAGTGGCACAGTTGCTACCCGAGCATGAAATCATCAATGCAGGTGTGGGTGGGAATACGATTGTCAACTTGCTGGAACGGCTGGAACCTGATGTCATTGACCATGAACCAGGTGGCGTGTTTGTGATGGTCGGTGGCAACGACTCGACTTCGTATACCCAACCCAAGACTCGTCCCTACTATGAACAAGTACAGGGCATCCCTGATGGCTATGTTGATCCAGAGACGTTCGCCCAGGCTTATCGTGAATTACTGAGTCAACTGCAATTGGCACACATTCAAACCTGGATAGGACTGCCACCCAAAGAATACAATCCAGTGACAGTCCAGGCAGGTGAAGACTACAACGCGATTGCTGGGAACATTGCTCGTTCGTTTAACGTCCCCACGCTCGACTTAATGGCCTATTTCAAGCCCAATCACATTCCAGAGCGACCAGATATTGACATGGGCTTTATCAACCTGATCGGCAGGCGTGTCAGCAGTGGCTGGGCTGACTTCGCCCAATCACAAGCAGAAGGCAACTTTACCTATACATTTGATGGTCTGCACTTCACACCGGAAGCCGCCAGGGAAGCGGCTGAACTGATTGTTGAGTGGTTGCAAATTGCGTAGTTTGGAATGATCTAAAATTTCTAAACACGAAACCCTCGACTGAGGGTTTCGTGGTCATACTCATTTGACATCAAAGCGGTTCCATTCCCCTTTTTGATATCTCAGGGCAATAGCACGCTATCAATCACATGCACAACACCATTGCTTGCTTCTATATCCGTCGCGATGATATTGATTGTGCCGTTAAGAACTGTGCCATCAACCATAATAAACGCCCTGTTTAGAGTACGGATGCGGTTGCTGGACACGACATCTTGAGCGTATCGCCGCCCTGGTGCGACATGGTAAAGAACAATATCACGAACAGCGTCTGCCCCAAATGCACCGACAAGTGTACTGACTACCTGCTCCTCGGTCACTCCTGCCAGGGCTTCAAATGCAGAATCATTGGGAGCAAATACGGTATATTGCCCCCGTTGACTCAGCACATCGGCTAACCCTAGCGCGATAACGGCTTCACGTAAAACATCGAAATCATCGCCATTGTCATCATAGCCAGAATTTCCACTGACTGTGAGTACAATATCAACGATTGTTGGTGCTGGTGCAGGCGGACGGGCCCCTACACTAGCAGCTGAAACACTGAGTAGTCCAATCAACATTAAAACGACCAAAGCTTTTCTCATTGTTCTGCTTCCTTTACAACTCGGTTGATAGCATGAACCTTAGTTTGCAGATGTTAATACAACCCTAGCGAGGGATAAACACGGGTTAAAGGTTCCATTACAAATAAATAAGCTCTCTGAAGACGTATAAACGCTGATCGGCCACACTTAAGACGACGAGTTACGGCCAGCGATACGGTTCAGCAAGTCAAACCAGAACGGCGCACCCTGAGAAGCAGCGATCACGGTGAGGGCAAGACCGATCAGCTTTTGCAACCACAACCCCATCCATCTATCGTTGTTTCCTGGGAAGTAACTCCAGACGTTGCGCGGGTTATTGCGTGGATCTGGGAAACCAAGCTGTAAACTGCGGGCAGAGAATTCATCGGTTACGGGTTTGAACTGCCAGCCAAGCGGGATCTGGAGATCAAGCAGATTCTGTACTGTTTCCTGTCCCTCCTCCACTGCTACTTGAAGCTCTTCAGCACTCATTTCATCCAGGTTATAGGTCGTTTCGGCAATCTTAGGAGGCTGGCGCCGGGTGTCAAAGTCGGTTGCTGCATCGGCTACTGCCACACGCAATTCTGGGTCTTCCCAGAGTGTGCGTCCAATGAAGATGGTATCAATGTTTAACACCAGCACCAATACGAGCGCGACCACAAAGGAAATCCGCTGCATATGACGGGCATAAATCTCGCCTACCCTACCCATGCTGTCATCGAACCAAGCTTCGATCTTTTTCTGGGCTTCACTAATATTTGGGGCCGAAGTCATCACAGTTTCCAGCGCAGATCGTAGGTGTTCGTCCTTAATCCGGCTGATGCCATCCAACAATGGAACGAGTTCACTATGATTGAAGCGTAACTTTTCCAGTTCTTCTTCTACCAATTGCATGGCATTGAATAACCCCTCACGGTGGGGGGCATTGGTGATATCGTCAATGAGTTTATAGACTCGGCGCAGCGAATCCTCGGAGAAGCTCAGCCGCATCCCCCGCAGCAGTTCGCGCAGTTGTGATTTTTCCAGGCTGGTTGGCAAATCGTTAATGGCTCTCCGCAGCGGTTCAAAAAGTGTTTCGTTACTCTCGGCCACAAGGATACCTGTGATCGCCTCGGCAAAAGTTGAGGCAGGGATGTAGGTCACCTTCGTTTCTGAAAGCTCAGCGATATTCTCAGCATCTTCATCACTGAGGTGTGCGCCATGCGGAACAGTGGTTTTGACCAGATTGACAATGGGATGAGCTAGCAGTTTCGCCCTGATCTGCTTATCTGTTACCAATTCCATGATGCCCGCTTTAAGTTGTTTGGAGCGAAGATTGAGCGCAGCAATGATAATGTTGTTGATCTGCGTCACGAGGATTGCTGTTAGACTGAAAACAAACACTATACCAAGAACCACTTGAATGACAGATTCGCCAAACATAGAGCCTCCTACACTCGATGCGTTTGCCTAAGTTAGTACAATCCTAACCAGAAATCAACACAATTTTTAAAGGAGAGCAACGATAACTTCTTGGGCATTCAGCATTCTTTCGTTTTCACCATCTTACCTCATTTCAGACCATTTACCGGACGAAGCACTTAGGTGTGTAATCCTAACGAGAAATTAACACCAAGTTTTCATAGAAAACTTGCAGCGGAACTTGCCTGACTAGTTGAGCAGATACTTCTCTCTAGCTGAAAATGGCAAAGAAATACACTGTATCCAGATTTCAACTCAGCTAAGCAATATGATTCAAACCGCTAACAAATTCGAGTGCTTTGATAGCACAGAAGAGGCAGAGGCTTATTATGCTGAGCTTTACGTTAGTCCACAAGCAATCTATAACTGTTTGAGCGTATCTGGCTACAAACTTCGAATCGCTGGCGTTGCCGACGGAGTTGGTGTCGGGCTGGGGATATGGGTAGCGTCTGGGTCGGGTGTACGGGTGGGGGCAGGCGTGAAGGTCAGCGTTGGTGTGTTAGTTGGGATGGGAGTCACCGTTGGTGCAGGTGTAGGGGTATTAGACGGTGTCGGTGTTGGGTTGACCGCCTCGATCAAGTCCTCCCGAATGTAAGCGATTTCAATGTGACGGGTATGCGGATTGAGATCCACCTGAAACCAATCGGTATTACCTTCGCGCTCAATGATACACACCAACTCCCCTGTTACCCAAGTGTCCATTGGTTCTGAGGCTGTGGTTGGCCCTGCCCGCACAATAGCCGACGGCTCGGCAATGACGATAAAGTCCTGGCATTCGGGCAGCGGGGTAATACTCGGTAAAGGTGTGATAGCGGCTTGCTGCAATTGAATTTGCTCGGCGGTAGCGGTCACTTCTTCCTGAGCCTGCTGGGTCGATTCGAGAACGCCCAATCCGCCTGATTCCATGAAATTTCGGAATCCCATCCAGACGTAATACACAGCAAAAACCATCGCCACACCCAACAAGAATATCAACCATGAAGGTGGTCCAGTTCTGCCGTAGGTAGGGTGGCTGCTATAGGATGAGGGTTTCTTTCCGTAGCTCATAGCGCTAGTTTACATCAGATGATTAGGATATGGATTAAGCGTGGGTCAATCGTCTTGTTTCAGTAATGCCGTTAACTTCGCCGGGAGTTCATACGCCAGATCAGAGCGATCCATCACCACATCTACCACTGTATCCGCCTCAAATTCAGTTTCGATACCACTAACGAGAATAATCCGAATATTCTGGGTTATCGCGTTCGATCTTAGGCGCTTGCTCAGTTCATAGCCACTCATATCGGGCATCCGCATGTCGATCACCGCTGCTACGAAGTCGGCGCCTCCGATGGTCTTCAAAGCACTTGTGCCGTTCTTCGCCAGCACGACCTGGTAGCCATGCAGCGTCAGAATCCCTTCAATCAATTCACGGTTGAGCCATTCGTCATCCACGACTAATATGTGCATCCCGAGCATGTACCCCTTGTGCAAATCCAAGTTATGGCTATTGTATGTTGTGTTAGTCGATGCTGCACAAGTAGGTCTATGGTATTCTATTCTAAGAAACCGCGCACATTTTTGCCGACCCGATTGACCGACACCAGCAGCGTCTTGGCTCTTAGTGCCGCCATGCTTGTGCTCTGGGCCTATTATCAGCAGATGTTTGGCCAACAAACTGAACGTGCTGCCCTGCTCGGACTTATCACCATCATCCAATGGGCTGCCTTGCTCCTTCAAAAAGACATCTGTAATTGGTTAAAACACATGGGGCAAGCGGCAAAGCCACCCCAGCCCTTTCGTTGGTCACGCCTACGCACCAATCTAATCATCACTGGCCTTGGCTGGCTGTTTATCATCGTCAATTTCGCCCAGGAACTGCAGTTTGATCGGGATTTAGTGGTGGTGTGGATGCTAGGGATGGTGTACTGGTGGTTTATCTTACAAGAGAATGAACATCGCTGGACCTTGGGTGAAACCCCTAACATCAAACTCAATTGGGAAGTGTTGCTGTTCATCCTCATAATAGGCCTGGGCGCATTCTCGCTATATTATCGGCTGGGGATTGCGCCAGCAGGCATGACCGCCGACCATGCCGAGAAAATCTTTGATCTGGTACGCATAGATCAGGGTGATTTTCCGATTTATTTTGGTGCAAACAGTGGACGCGAGCCGTTTCACTTCTATGCCTCGTTTGCGGCTTCCAAGCTGTTTGGTAAGTCCTTCATGACGCTTAAACATGTGAGTGTGCTAACAGCACTTTTCATTCTGCCGACCCTTTATTTCGTCGGCAGGGAAATCGATGGCAACTTGACTGGTCTGCTGACGATGGGATTAGCGGCAACGAGTGTGTGGTTTATGGTCTCGGGCCGTAGCGGGTTTCGCGCATTTTCTTCGGCGGTGATGGCAGCCTTGTTGGTTGGTTTTCTCTGGCGGGCCATTCACATAGGCAAGCGCCAGGATTATCTACTATCTGGCCTCATTCTGGGCTTATCCCAATATACCTACACAGCGGTCCGTCTGATGCCGTTGCTGGTTGTGGTGGCGTTTGTGTTGGTCTGGCTCATCCATCAGAATAAACGGCAAATCATCGCCAATTTCGTTGCCTTGCTCATGATCGGGTTGGTCGCTTATCTGCCGATGCTGGTGTACTGGAATCACCGCTCCGACATTTACTGGTATCGCTCAACACAGATGGCGGGCACAAGTCTCCTGGAGAACATTCGGCTGTACCTGGATGGCCTCTACCAATCGCTGGCAATGTTTAACCTGACGATTGATCCAGTAGACGTCAACATCATTCCAGGGTGGCCTGCCCTCGGTCCGATTACGGGGGTGCTATTTTTGATTGGGCTGGTTGTCTGGTTGTGGCGTATAGCACAAAACAAACGATGGACAGAGCTGCTCCTCCCGGCTGCTTTGGTCATCTTCATTCTACCATCAGCGCTGGCGATCTCTGCACCCAATGAAATGCCGAGTACACGACGAGCGGTCATCGTCTATCCGGTTGCGATGTTGTTCGCCGGGATTGGGTTGGCGTTTATTCTGCGAGTGATCTATATGGCAAAGCCCAGTTGGGCTATTCGCCCTGGTCTACTTGTGTTCTGTGGTCTGGTTTTCTACGTGCATATCTCGACCAACTGGAACGCTTATTTTGGCATTTACACTCAACTCAACAACTCACGCACCAATGCCCAGATTGAAGTCACCAATCAGATTTTGCAATTTGAGCATTCGGGTGGCAGTCGTTGGGACGCCTACATCATTTATGAAAATATCGACATTTGGATTGACCCGCGCATTGTGAGCATTTGGTTAGATGAGCCCCTCTTATGGGATAATGTCATTGTGATGAACACAGGTCGGGATATTTGTACAATTGGGCGCGAAGCTGACGACCCAGTGATATTCCTTTACAGCCTGTTTAGCGATCGAGGGTTGCATAATGGATTGCAGATGTGCTTCCCTGAAAACTATCATTATACCTACTACGATGAGGTTGGCGCGCCAATGTTCCGGGTTTTCATAGTGAACAATCCTCAACATTAGACTATTACGCTGGTACAAAATCAACCACTATTTGATTTATTCTCAAAATTTGCATCAATATAAAATAAGAGGTATAAATAACATTGTTTTTATTAAATTGAAAGGATCAAAATATGCTAAGATCTATCATTTTAATAATAGCAGTACTTTTTCTACTGGGTATGCCCTCAGTCACTGATGCGCAACCTTCTATTGTCGTCTCTCATACCAATCAGGATGTTAGCTGTACTGTAGGGCAAATGCTTAGAATTGCCGGAAGAGCTATCTTCGGAATTGAAGCTATTGGTACATCAAACGTAGATGTTAGAAGCATAAGGATTGGTAGGCTTGTCAGGCGGGAGATCACGAAAATTGTCCGCACGAGTGGTACAGACCGAACTCGTGCTTTGGGCGTTTCAATCAATAATCTGAATGTATCTGCGACTAAATCGAATAACCGGACAGTACTTCATCATTTCACTGGTTCTACTGAATACAGCATAGGTGGCGCAATTGGATTGTCGTTTGGATCAGATCCGTTTTCAGATCAATGTAACGCCTACATTTAGCTAGAAGGGTCACACAAGGCCGCCGGAATGCTATATTCCGGCGGCCTCATTTATATACATATTACTGCTTCAGAGAGAAGCCCAAAATATGTTCAAACAATCCATTGCGGTTCGTCTTGTGATGTTCTTTGTCTCTTTTATCCTCGGTTCATATCAAAGCACTGCAAGACAACAAAACATCTTGACAGTCTATATACCCCCCTATATTCGCACTGCCTTACCTTCTGACCTATGGCGGGCATTTGAGGAAGAGACCGGATTTTTTGTTCAACTTGTAAACTCCGATTATCTTCAGTTTCCAAGCCATTACGCATTACAGGACGCAACCGAGATAGATAATATGGCCTATTTTGAAGATGCCGAGAAAATCGTTACAACGGCTGATATTATTTTCCTTAATGAGATCCAACTTGATTCTTATTTTACTCGTACTGGTTACCTACTCGATATTAGCCCACTTATTACGACAGATACTCGATATACACCAGATGATTTTCTTCCAAATATCTTGGAGGCATTTGCCTGGGATGAAGGCATTTGGGCGTTACCCGTTTCAGCAGACATTGAGGTTCTCCTTTATGACCCCATAGCGTTTGACGAATTGAGCTTATCTTATCCAAATCAAAGATGGACGGCTACCGATTTTGTCCAGGCAATCCAACAGCTAACGGCAAAGGACACACAGACTCATCAAGTCATGGAGCCAGGGTTCAACAATTACTTCAGTCAAGACGTCATTTACGCATTCACAGGCAAACCAGCTTACGATCCTTCTCAAATTCCATATCAACCAGAGTATGATGAAGCAATTGCGGGTGTTTTGCTCGCTTTAAGCCACCTGGTCACTGAAAACTATATGCCTTCTGGCAGTTTCCCAAATGTCAAGCTCCCCTTTAAGCTAGGAAACTTCCAATCCATGATGAATAACAAAGGGCACTTACAATATCATCCGGCTTTGCTTCCAGAAAATCGTGCTGCTAGCTTCGCTCATGGCTTAGCGATTAGCAGTGGTACACAATATCCTGAAGCAGCCTATCAATTGGTTCAGTATCTAGCCCATAATCCTCGCTTTATCGAATTTATGCCAGGGGATGTCGCCGCAATCCAACACATGCCGGATCGTTTATCATCCTGGTTGGATGTCATAGGAAACCAACTACCTCCCCAAATTCTCGATATCATCCAGTTGGCGGAACAAAACATGATTCCCCATTCAGCCACCCTCTTCACCAATGAAAGCGTTGATGCGATTCCTGCCTTTGTCGTTGAGGAATTCGACCTTTCTCAGATGATAAATGAGTTAATCCCAGTAGAGATAGCTGTCAAACAGGCGTTGGAACGCGCAGCCAACGAAGAAACAACGGCATTCATTGACATCGGTGAGCCACAATTATTATCTGAACTAGATGAAGATGAGATTCTATTGACCTTCGGCATCAGGACACCAGCGAACGTACTCCCAAATCATGCACAGTGGGATACATTTATTGAATCGTTTGTTGCAGACGACCCTACAGTTGGTGCGATTACCTTATCGGTTGGTGCATATGATTTTCGTACTATGGTGCAACAAACGGACTGTTTTTACATGCCAGCAATCAACATCAGTAATGTCCCAACAAACACAGATTTGGGTATTCTATCAATTGAACCGATCATTGCATCTGAGCGGGCGTTTAATCCAGAGGACTATCTGCCAGAAACACTGGGCTATCTATCACGAGATAACATGCTGTATGTCCTGCCCCTGACAATTCAACCCAACGTGTTACGTTTTAATTCATCAGAGATCCCATCTGAGATAACCCAAACCATGAGCATAGATGATTTTGTTTTATTCTTAGAGAATTTAGGCTCACCATCCATGACAACCTTAGGCCCTGTCCAAAGTGACGTGATAATTTTGATGTTTATAGCAGCTTATGGGGGTTTACCCATCGACATTACAACGACACCCGTTAGCTTTCACTTTGATGACCCGTCAACATTAGTTGCCGCCCGCAACATCATTGCACTCATTGAACAAGGCCATCTAGAGTATCCCCCCCAGATGACTTTAGATAATGAAACCGTCTTGTATCCAGAGAGTCTCACCCCATTTACTCAATACAGTGATCCGTCGTCAATGCTTTTGAACTTTCCAATTGGTTCGGCCCTAACACCAGTTTCTTATGATGTAGGCGGCGCTGCTATTTCTGAAGGCACACCTCATTATGATGCATGTGCTCGATGGATCATGACCCTGAGCGATCATCCTGAATTATTTAACACAATGCCCGCCAAGATTGCGTTTTTAGATGACTCTCGATTCCAAAGCCTGACAGATGAAAATAGACTCACCTTTTATCATGGCTATGTGGAGCTACTCAATAATGACAACGTCATCAACCTGACCCAGGAAACTTTAGACGGTTGGTTCTTAGGTGCTTTAATCTACCGTGCGTTTTTTTCTCAAGCATTGCAGCTTCATTTAGACGAAGATACATCCCTTGAAGATGCTTTGAGCGCAGCCCAGATCAAAGCTGAAACATTCAGTCATTGCGCTGAACCATATCAGAATCCGACCATCCCGATAGATATCTCGCAGGAGCAGGCAATCCATATATTTCGCCCGATTGCAGAATGCGCCATTGTCGCCGACCCCGAATTACAATCGGCGTTTCCATTCTTGGAATGATCGTTCGATTTTATAACACCTCAATCTGACTGAGCCTTTTTTCCTTACTGAAATTGGAGGAAAGTGCTGGGAGTATCGTAACTTCATGGCTTGCAGCGGCGACGGCGGCAAAGAAAAAAGTTTGCCGCAATATGGGAGAACGGGCAGAAAATTGCAGCAAAAGCGGACGCTTTCAGCATCTGCTGAAGAAAAAATGGTGAGAAATGGCAGTCAAAACGGTCTCCAGGTGTCGATACAACCTCAGTGTAGCTGAAAAGAGTTAATTTGGGAAAAGTATAGCAGAATATGTGTTCTGTATTCAGATGGAGCTTCTGGTGACGGCTCACCCGGATAAAGGCGAACCAGAGATTCGGCGAAGTGAAAGTTCGGCGCAGCTTGCCGGCCGGCTTTACCACAGATCGAAGACGTCCTTCACAGGCAGGGTGAACCCCGGCAGCACTTCGCCACCATCGAGTGTGTCATCCATCCCCAATGAGCGCATGGGTTGGGCTAGTGGATAGACATCAATGCACTCATCATCGACATAGACCTCCCAATACAGGATGCTGGCATCCAGGTAGATTTGGCGCTTGCGGGCGATGTCTGGCTTTCTATCCGTCGGTGAAATCACCTCAACAGCAAACTCCGGCGGTACTGGATCAGGGTAGACACTACTCAAAGATGTCGTCTTGTAGGCCACATCTGGGGCGATGACGTTGCCCAGCACGTTGTATGTGCCGTCCGCGGCTGTGACATGACCGGGCAGACCCTTCTCTCGACAGAAAAGTTTGATTTCAAAAATAATTGACGCTGCAACGCCTGAATTTTTGGTTCTACCTGGTGACACTTCGACTATCTCCCCATTGATGAGTTCAAACATACGATCCACATTCTCATCGCGGAAGACGAACTGAACGAAGTCGTCAAGGGTGATGTGCGGCTCTCGAATGGCCATGATGTGATCTCCTTTCATACCTACTTATTATAGCAGACGGCGTCCCCCCGCCACTTTCTATGTAAAAGTTGTGCCATTCTCCCTGTGACCCTGGAACGGGGCAGTACAATTAAAGTAATGGGCGCACATCGCGCCTTTTTCAATTAATCGAAAGGAGCGGGTGTGCGAACTTCTAGTTCGACCCCCAACCAAAGGTTGGCCCCGCTCAAGGCGAACCTTCGGTTCGGGGGTGTCCCTGCGCCAATTTTCTATGGCAAAACTGAGGGCTTATCCAAATTGTCAAGTTCTATCCACGAAATTCAGCATTCCCAAGCCGCTTGACATATCGACAAATATCGATATAATAAGATCATGATGACGGATTCGATCATATTTGCAAAAGCAATGGCAGATGATACACGCCAAACTATCATGAAGTATTTGTGCTGCCGCTGGCTGAGCGTGAATGATATTGTGGACGAACTGGGCGGCAAGGTCAAGCAGCCGACGGTCAGCCACCATCTGAAGTTGTTGGAAGACGCAAACCTAGTGATGGTGCGTCAGGAAGGCCGTCAACGTTTTTATTCACTCAATCAAGAGCAGTTAAGCTTTTGCTGTGGTCAGCTTATTCAGTCGTTCGCGCCGGACTATGTAACCAACATCGTTCGGATAGACGAAGTGCAATGAATCAGCGTTAATTTTTTGCTTAGATGCATCGACAAACATCAATATAAGGAGAATACCCATGACCGAAAACACCTTCACATCGGACGAATCACTGGCTGTTGATAGCTGCTGTGGGCCAGATTGTTGCAGCAAAGATACTAAGCTTGAAGTTTCACAGTCGGCGGATATCCACACTACTCTGCAACAACATTATGGCAGCATCGCCGAAAATCGTTCGGCTTGCTGTGCAGACGATACAGCACACGCCGAAATCCTCTACAATGCTGATTCGTTGGAAGATTTGCCCTATGACGTAACAGGGCTTTCCTTGGGTTGTGGCGATCCGGTGGGCATTGCGAGCCTGAAAGCAGGTGAAAGCGTTCTTGACCTGGGTAGCGGAGGCGGGATCGACTGCTTTATGGCTGCTCGTCAAGTTGGTGAAACAGGCTATGTCATCGGGGTTGACATGACCTCATCTATGTTGGAAAAAGCCAATGCAAACAAAGTCAAAATGGGTGTGCAGAACGTCGAATTTCGTAAGGGGCAAATCGAAAACTTGCCCGTCAAAGATAACACCATCGACATCATCATATCCAACTGTGTGATTAACCTCGCACCCGACAAAGGGGCTGTTTTCTCAGAAGCTTTCCGTGTGCTTAAGCCGGGTGGTCGTGTTTCGATCAGTGATATCGTGACTGAAGGCGAATTTAGTGATGAAATGCGTGCTGATGCCAGCAAATGGGCGTCCTGCATCTCCGGTGCGATTGACGTGAATCAATATACACAGATTATGAAAGACACAGGCTTTGTGAATGTTGAGGTTGTCAACAAAGTGAATTCGGATGAACGTGGGGTACATGTCGAAGCGCAAGAGGGTATCCCCTGGATTTTCAGCGCCCGCATCACAGCCTATAAACCAGGCTGATGTCCCCATCATTGATTTTGAACTCTGACAGAAGAGCGTGGGTTCATTGACTGGCTGCTGCTCTCCAGATGTAGAATCTAGAGGGCAGCATAATGCTGCCCTTTACGGAATTCCACACAGCACTTATAGGGTCTGTCATTTGTTAAACAAGGACATGCTGTGCTTCTAACTCATATTACCAATCACACTGGTGGCGAAAGCACTGGTTGCAACTTCAGTAGCCCCATCCATTTGGCGGGCAAAGTCGTAGGTGACGACTTTTTGGTCAACAGTCTTTTCATAGGCATTGGTAATCATCTGGGCAGCCTCAAACCATCCTAGGTGTTCGAGCATCATCACCCCACTAAACAGCAGCGAACCGGGGTTTACTTTGTCCAGATTGGTATATTTGGGTGCTGTGCCATGTGTGGCCTCAAACAGTGCAATTTCATCACCGACATTCGCGCCAGGAGCAATTCCCACGCCACCAACTTGCGCTGCCAGAGCATCACTCAGGTAGTCACCATTCAGGTTAGAGGTAGCAATCACGTCGTGTTCTCTGGGGCGCAGGATCATTTTTTGGAACATGATATCGGCAATGACATCCTGGATCAGAATCTTACCTTCTGGCACTTTGCCTCCATAATGAGCAGCCACATCATCCCAGCTAATCGTTTCTTTGGGGAATTCTTCGGCGGCGACTTCATAACCCCATTTCTGGAACGCGCCTTCTGTAAACTTCTGGATATTGCCTTTGTGTACCAGTGTCACACTTTTACGACCACGATCAATAGCGTATTGGATGGCAGCCCGCACCAACCGCTTCGTTCCAAAGGCGCTCATTGGCTTGATGCCCAGGCCAGCCCCTTCAAAAAACTTGGTGGTGCCCATCTCTTCACGCAGGAACCTTGCTAGTTTTTCATTTTCCGGGGTACCCGATTCAAATTCGATCCCTGCGTAGATATCTTCGGTGTTTTCACGGAAAATAACAGCATCCAGGTCTTCAGGATGGAGCATAGGACTAGGCACCCCTTGATACCATCTGACCGGGCGAATGCAGCTATACAGATCAAGCACCTGGCGCAAGGTTACGTTCAGACTGCGAAAACCACCACCAACAGGCGTTGTCAACGGGCCTTTGATGCCGACGAGAAACTCACGTAGGGCGTTGAAGGTTTCTTCTGGCATATAGTCGCCATCATAGACTTTGGCGGCTTTTTCACCCGAATAGACCTCCATCCAGGAGACTTTACGGTTGCCATTATAGGCTTTTTCCACCGCTGCATCCCAGATGCGTTTGCTGGCGGTCATAATGTCATAGCCAATGCCATCGCCTTCAATCCAGAGCAAAATTGGATTGTTTGGTATGTTTAGTTTGCCATTGGTCGCGGTAATTTTCTCGCCGCGTGCAGGAACTACTATTTTATCAAAACCCATTGAAGTTTTATCTCCTTCCATCAGCGCTTGTGCAATATACGTGTGGCATTATAGCACAGTGCAAATCAATGCCTAGAATCGTCCTTTAGAATTGGCTACAATAGGTCATCATCTATACATACCAGTGGAGCACTTCTTATGGATTCACCGCTTCCCTCTAACCAAGCCTTGATCAACTTTAGTAAGGCAGTTCCCTGGCAAAAAATCGAATCTTTCAAAGAAACATTTAACACCATCATCCAATCCACTTCTGGTAAAGACAGCGTAGATCTTGAAACCTTATCTAAAAAACTTGGTATACTTGTCACGGCTCTTTACGATTCTACACAGACCGACAAAGGGAATGTGATCCTGGGCGAATATGGTGGCAAGCAGTTTATTCTGGGGAGCGTCGTCAGTTCACGTTATCGCAGCGGTAAGAGTTTGATGGATAGCATCATCCCTTACAACTTGAATCCAAGCGTCAATCACACCAACATTGAAGATACACCAGACAAAAACACTCGGATGCGGGCGATTGGTGCAGAATTGGAGTTGGGTCTGCTGCGGGAAGATGGCACGGGGCCGACCCTGGAGGAGATGGACGCTTACATTGAGCGCTATACATCTCATGCACGGCGGTTGGGCATTACCCCTCAGATTGACCGGGAAGCGTGCCAATATCAAATTGAGACACATGTTGCCCCTGGCATTGGCTATCATCGGACACGCAGCGCACTCGATGGCATCATGACATCGCTGACGCAGGCGAGCAAAGCAACAGGTTTATACACCGCGATCCTCTCCTGTTATCCGGTGGAAAGCGACTTCAAATTATCGAATGATGCCAAAGTACAGACCGCTGTTGACTTGATGGTCGAGATTAATGAGCATTTCTCTGACTATAAACAACGCATCCGTGATGCCAAAGAGCAATATCACTTGGATGAGGCAGCAAATGCGGTGCAGGTTTTTCGCTTGCAGGGATGCCACATCCATTTGGATGTAGCTGGGCGTTCTGAAGGGTTGGCTTTGTTGACCTTCCACACCATGCTGCGCAGTGCGACAGCCATTGCCAACAGTGCGGTACTTAAGGGTGGCCCCTTTGTCAACGGGACATGCGACGAACATCTGCTATGTACACGCGAACGCCTCCGGCAGACCACCGCCACTGGACGCCACATTGCGGTGCCATGTAGCCCCCATCTCACAGAAGGTGACCTGGGCAATTATGGTGACCTACTTTACCAGGAGCGGGCCAACGCCGTTGCACGCGGCTTACTGTATGAAGATGGGTTAGGCAGTCCCATCTCAGTGATGCATAATGGCATTGGTCGCATTCGCCCTGATCTGAGAAGCTCTAAACGCATCTGCACTGTTGAAAGCACGGGGATGCCTGTCAATGTGAGTGCATCACGGCAGGCAGCAGTATTGACCGACTTCGAGTACACTCATGCGTTGGTTGAGGATTACTTTCGTAAACATGGCTGCGATCTGGGAGCGATGTTTGAAAATGAAGAACTGTGGGCGATCATCGGCCCCTTAGATACCGAAACATTCCAGGGTTTGCAGAATCAATCAGATCAAAAATGCACTGATATTGTCTTGAAAACGGCAACGGGTACAGAAATGACGTTAGCCGAGTTTTACGAGCTTAAACGCATCTACTTCCATAAGCATATGCCCGAACAGACTCAGATCACGCCGCGTGACATTGATGATGTCTATATGAGTTTACAGCGAATGCTGGTTCCCCCTAGCGGACAAACTGCGCAGACTATCGAAGAATACATTTATGATTACAAGCTGCGCAGCACGGGTAACTGGGGGCAGATTCTGCGCAATGCTTTCATTGAAGCGGGCGGCACGCCGGGCACACACAACCCTAACGCAGTGCTGCAAGTAACGAAACAAGTCCACAACGCTTTGTATACACGCTACACAAATCATTAACTGTGGTACAATGATGATAGTGTGAATTTGATTCTAATCGTTCTCAGCGGAGAGAGCGTTCTATTGTTAGATGTAAACTATTGCGTTATTTGAGGCTTTTTTAGACAACTTATCGGAAAGGATAAACACCTGGCGGCAACTACGCGCCAGGTCATATTGCTTATGGCAAAAAAGCTACGTATTGTTCCACTCGGCGGGCTGGGCGAAATTGGTAAGAACATGACCGTCATAGAATTAGGCACAGATGCCTTCATCATCGATACAGGCATCATGTTCCCTGCTAATGACATGTTGGGCGTTGATTACATCATCCCTGACTACCGTTATTTGACAGAACGAGACGACCTCACCATTCACGGTATCATCTATACACATGGACACGAAGATCATATCGGCGCGGTTGCGCATGTGAGCGAAAGTTTCCCAGGCACACCGATTTATGCCTCGCCGCTGACAGCAGGATTGTTGGAAGTCAAACTACGGAATGGCCAACAACTGGATAAAACTAAAATTAACGTGTTTAAAGCAGGCGACAGGATTCAAGTTGGGCCGTTCAAAATTGACACTTTCCACACGACCCATAGTATCCCGGATTGTGTGGGCTTTGGCATTCACACCCCATTTGGCGTCATCGTCCACACGGGCGACTACAAATTTGACAATACACCGGTGGACGGCAAAAAGCCAGATTATGCCAGACTGGCCCAGTTCTCGAATAAGGGTGTTCGTTTGTTGATGGGCGACAGCACGAATGCGGACAAACCGGGCTGGACCCCCTCAGAAAAGGTGATCGATGCAGGTTTTGATCGCGTCTTCCAGAAGGCCAAGGGGCGGATTCTGGTTGCCACGTTTGCCTCGCTCATTTCGCGTGTGCAGCAGGTTGCCAACGCCGCTAAGCACACCAAGCGCAAGATCGCCATCGCAGGCCACAGTATGTCGGAAAACGTTAAGATGGCATTGCAGATGGGCATTCTTGATATATCAGATAGCATGTTCATCGACATTGGCAAGATTAACAGTGTCCAGCCACACAAGCTTGTCATCATGGTGACGGGTACACAGGGTGAACCTTCATCCGTATTGACTCGGATGGCAAACGGTCGGCATCGGCATTTGGATGTTGAAAAAGACGACACGATTATCCTGTCTTCACACCCTATCCCTGGCAACGAGGAGATGGTCTACCGCAACATCAACCGTCTGATTCAGCGTGGAGCTAACGTGATCTATGATCCAATTGAGAGCGTGCATGTTTCTGGTCATGCTCGGCAAGAAGAAATGCGCTTGATGATTAATCTGGTCAATCCAGAGTATGTTCTGCCTGTGCATGGTGAGCTCCGTCATTTACATGAACATGCTAAGCTCGCGGTACAGTCTGGTATTCCAGAGGAAAACACGTTTGTCATCGAGAACGGCAACGTCATCGAGATGGATAAGTACGGCATTCGCATAGCAGAGCGCGTGCCCGGTGGTTACGTATTTGTAGACGGCAGCGGCGTCGGCGATATTGGTCGCGTGGTCATGCGTGACCGTGAGATTCTCTCTCGGGATGGATTTATGCTGGTTTCGGTCAATGTAGATCGGGAGACAGGCGAGATGGTCGGCAAACCGGAGATTATCTCACGCGGATTCATCTATCTACGAGATGCTGACGACTTGCTCAGAATGGTACGTGAGACGGTGGAGGATGTGCTAGAAGAAAATGTCAAGAGCAATGGACGCCGCCACGACAAGCTGCAAGAGAGCATAAGCCGTGTCCTTTACAACGAGACGAAACGCCGTCCAATGGTATTCAGCATCATCAACAAACAGTAATCCCACAGAAATTGGGTGCGGGTCGAACCAAGGGTTCATAACCCCGAAGTTTGCTAGCATGTATCCAATACCTGAAAGCTTCGCTCAAGAAGCTAGGCGTTTTGCATCATGGAAGCCGGGGTTGAGGTGGTGAAAGTGGACCCCAAGAACTCATTGCAGTGTTGCAACGGGTGGAGTAGGATTGTGAGACTCGAGTAAGGCGCTGGCGATATTGAAGATCTGAAAAACACTTTACCTGAGATAGGTAGTGTAAAACCCATGAAACTGAATTGGGGGAGCGTGGCATTCTAGTCGAATGTGACAGCTCACCCTGTATTGTTTTTCTAGCACAACTCCCCGCTCAAGGCGAACTGAAAGGGCGAGTCTTCACTTCGGCGCAGCTTGCTGGCTCTACCACAGGTCGAGGACGTCCTTCACAGGCAGGGTGAACCCCGGCAGCACAGCGCCACCATCGAGTGTGTCATCGATCCCCAATGAGCGCATGGGCTGGCCTGGTGGGTAGACATCAATGCGCTCATCATCAATATAAACCTCCCAATACAGAATGTCCGCATCGAGGTAGATTTGGCGCTTGCGGGCAATGTCTGGCTTTCTGTCCGTCGGTGAAATGACCTCGACGGCAAACTCCGGCGGCACCAGATCAGGGTAGTTTTTCATATCAAGAGGGGTCGTCTTGTAGGCCACATCTGGGGTGATGACGTTGCCCAGCACGTTGTATGTGCCGTCTGCTGCTGTGACATGGCTGGGCAGTTCCTTCTCTCGACAGAAAAGTTTAATTTCAAAAATAATTGACACTGCAACGCCTGAATGACCTGAACGGCTGGGTGACACTTCGACCATCTCCCCGTTGATAAGCTCAAACATACGATCCACATTCTCATCGCGGAAGACGAACTGAACGAAGTCGTCAAGGGTAACGTGCGGCTCTCGAACGGCCATGATGTGATCTCCTTTGGTACCTCCTTAATTATAGCAGACGGCGGGGCGTGCCATTCTCCCCGTAACTCTGGAACGGGGCAATACAATTAAAGTATGGGCGCACATCGCGCCTTTTTTCAATTAATCGAAAGGAGCGTGCGTGCGAACTTCTAGTTCGACCCCGCGCCAATTTTCTATGGGAACTGGATGGCCCATATTATGACCAGAAAGAAATTGGATCCTGCAGCATGGATTATAGGCGTCTGAGGCTAATTTCGTCTCCAGAACATAAACTTTCGTAGCCAACGCTTAAGAATATTACCGCGTGCATCAGGCCACGCCTGTTCTGCGATCTCTATGCGGCGCCGCCCCTGAGCAGGATGTTCTTGTTCTGGGCCATAGCGCTCATCAATGTAGAGGCGCGTAATCGCTGTCACTGGGCGCTCGGCCTTAGGAACATTACGCAAAATCATGTAGCGACGTTCTTCTGGTGTTTCATCGCGGCGGAAATAAATCCCGATCAAGCTCATGTAACGCTCCAAACGTGCATACGCTCGCGAAATCGGACTCAGGCCACGCATCCCACGCCATTCCCACCACCACCAGATAAGTATGCCGATGATGACCAGCAGCAGAATGAACAGAATGCCAAGCAGCAGCAAGCCAACCGCAGGTAGAATCAACTCAAAGGGGTTCTGTGGCTGTGGGTTAATAGGGGGTGGCTGTGTTGGAATAATCACCGGGGTTGCAGTCGGCGAGGGTGTAAAGGTGAGTGTGATAGTCAGTGCTAGCGTTGGCACATCCGCATTGTTTTGATCCAGTGGCAACGGGGTTGGAGTTGCTTCTGGTGTTGATGTGGGTGGTGGTGTCGCTGTTGTGGTTGGTGTCGGTGTGGCCCCGGGCGGCGGAATCATCTGTTCATTGACTTCGTTGTCCCCTTCTCGGTCTAAGGGGGCCTGTGCCGAGGTGGGTTCAAACTCAATCCAACCATAACTTGGGAAATAAGCTTCAACCCAAGTATGGGCATCCCGTTCCGTTACGACATAGGTTTGCTGCGCTGGGTCGTAGTTGCCCTGCGCAAATCCTGCAGCCATCCGTGCTGGAATCCCCAATGTCCGCAGCATGATAATCATTGCCGAAGCATAGTAGTTGCAGTAGCCTTCTTGATGATCGAACAGCACCCAATCCACCGGGTCTTGATTCTCTGGTGGCCTGGGAATGCGCTCGTTATAGATGATGTTGGTGCGTAGATAACGCTCAATGGCCTTGGCCTGGTCATATGGATTGGTGGCTTCGGCAACGATATCTAACGCCAGATCGCGCGTACGCTGTGTGACAGAAGCCGATACATACAAATAAAGACTCGTCACCCACTCAGGATAGACCGTTCCGGCACCTCGTAGTTGGGTAGCGGTTGCCAGGGTCATTTGGCTGGCGGCGGTATATGAATCCCCACGACGCAGCAGTTCTGTTGGACGAATGACCGAGACACTCATGGCGCGGTCATTTTCATTCAGGTTGTCACTGATATAGAACAAATCAGTGCGTGTTGGGAGATTAACCTGGAGTGGTTGCGGTGCCGTGTAGACGATCCGCGATGCGTTTAAAGCGATGGTAAATTGCTGCTCGACTGTTGTCCGTGCTTGCACCAGTTCCGAGCGTACATCGAAAGGCGAACGAGAATCAATCAAGCGTGTATCAGCAGCGGGTGTCCAACGTCCAAATTCGTAGGTATCAAACACACGCGAACGCCAATAATAACGATGTTCCGGCAGAGCATCAACCAGAAATACGATTTGTTCACCTAGGCGAATTGCGCCACCTAGATCAAGGGAGTCGCCACCATAATAATCAGCAGTAGTTGGCCCTTGTGACTCAATCGGCGAAACCAACCGATTCCAGAATTCACTGATCTGGCGCATCGGACTAGAATCGAGAAATTCCTGGAAACGATCCAGCCGTTCTTGCAGGTTGCCAGAAGGAATGCTCCAGCCAACAAGCAAAGTCATCAATGCCAGCAGCGCCCCAGCCCGAAGAAATTGCCGTCGCAAATGGCGTGGGACACGGATACCTTGCACGTACCAATCCCATTCACGGGCATCCAGATTCGAGCGTACAATCAGCAGCAACGCCATAAACAGATAAATGACGAGATAGGGCTGGAGGTTATTCCCGTTTTCGGAGTAGACCATATTAGTTGCAATGATAACACCAGGAGGCAGCACAACACGCCAGATACGGTCTATGCGGAAGATGTGCCAAGCTGCATTGTATCCTAGAAACCAGAACAACAAGGCGACCAACAACGTAAACACCAGATCATCGGGATTGATACCCCCTGTTGCAGCATCATGCATCCAGGTCGCCGCCCGGATAAACACCTCGTATACACTCGTTCCCAAGCTCATTTCGAGGCTCATAGCGGTACTGATCAGCACGAAACAAAAACCATAGGTCGTACTGATAATCAAAGCCAGTAATTCATTGAATTGGCTGCGTGCCAATAATAAACCAAACAAGACACTGGCAACCGTCACAGGTAAGATGATGCCCATATCTAATGGCCATTCCCCAGCCTGCAACGACAAGGGGGGAGCCAGCAGCATGACCGTTAGGATAATTAAGGTCGTCAAATCACCAGAGACAAAAAAACTGCGCCAACCACCAGCTATCCGGTTGAGCAGAGATGGATTCTGTACACGCGTTGCGGTCATAAGGTATTTACGATCAATCGACACAGATAACGCCATTGTAAAGTCGTCGCCCATCTATGACAACCAACGGTTTCCCGACTTCCTGAACTTGACAGCACCCTCTATAATCGAAGTATCCAGGTTGACCTCATGGTCGCGGTGTGCTCAGCACATCGAGGAAAGTCCGCACTCCACAGGGCACGGTGCTGGCTAACAGCCAGGCGGAGTAATCCGACAGCAAGTGCAACAGAGAGGTAGATTGCGTCATAGACGCGAGGGTGAAACGGTGGTGTAAAAGACTACCAGCACAAGCAGTGATGTTTGTGGCTAGGCAAACCTCATCGGGAGCAAAGCCAAGCAGATACATTGGGGCGGCCCGCTCCCTAAAAAGTATCGGGTAGGCTGCATGACATACAAGGCAATTTGTATGCTAGATAGATGACCATGGTTGGTAGGCGCTGCCTATTGGTAACAGAATGCGGCTTATAGGTCGGCCTGGATAGAACCGGGTATTTGTGTATGCCCGGTTTTCATTCTGGATTAGCCTCAATCACAATTGTATTTTAAGAACATTTGATCTGTGTGTTAAGACTTGATAACCAGTGAAAGGATGAAGGTTATTGTAGATGAACAAGGGTGATCGGGGAGGAACTGGTTGACCGCCACACACTCCCCAATCACAAAACATACCAACAGCCGGGGCCGCCCTAAGGCGACCAGCGCAACTGCTCTTTGCAAATCTTAACTCAAATTCAAAACATCCTCAAGACGAGGAGAAGGAAACAACATGTCAACTTTTACAACAACCGTCAATGGGCGGCGCCCTAAGGCAGGCAGCCCCCAAAGCTGGTGGCATGACACTAGGTGAGACGTCAATCAGGGAGACACCCTGACGTTCAGCGCAACGGGAGCCATCAACCCCGGCTTCGGCCCGTCCTTTGACCCCGGTGGGCAATGAACAGAACAAGCGATGGGATGCAGCATTGGCCTTTCGCTCAGGTGGGATGCGCTGCTGGTTCGGCTCGCTCATCGGCAAAATTGGGATGAGTGGCGCGCCTTTTGCATTGGCGCAAACAGAGCGATGGCGGCTCCAGCAACAGGCCGTCTCTATCTGGCGTTCAACGATGGGGTGACCATCACCCCCGGAGCCACCAGATGCCTCACCATCTGTACCGACACTCTAATTGTTCGCCGACATCGTCACCCCTTTATGAAGCCCTGAAGCGGCGGTTACGAGCCACGAATAATTCAAAGCCCAACTTGCAGTGCATCATGTAAGTGAGGGAGACAGACAGCTAACAGCCCTAACTTAGCAATTGCCGTATCGCTTTGTGGTGGTAGAATCGAGCCTTGGTTTTTATGGGGTTTGAGCGTACGTGTCCAATCGGCCTATTTTCTCTGTTGTTATCCCCAACTGGAACGGTATAAAATTTCTGCAACCATGCCTGAACTCACTAGCACAGCAGACTTATACACAGCTAGAGGTGCTGGTCGTGGATAATGCGTCGACTGACGGATCGGAGGCGTTCATCCGAGCAAGATTCCCTGATGTCAGGCTCATCAAATTACCAGAAAACCGCGGGTTTACGGGCGCGTGTAACGCAGGCATTGAACAAGCCAAAGGCGCTTACATCTCGCTTCTGAACAACGACACTGAAGTCGAACCCAAATGGGCTGGGGCAATTGTTGATGCTTTTGAACGTCATCCTGATGTGGGCATTGTCGCCAGCAAAATGCTGCTGTTTGATAGGCGCACTCACTTTCACACAGCCGGAGATTACTTTACTGTTGAAGGGCGTCCCGGCAATCGGGGGGTTTGGCAGCAGGACACAGGCCAATTTGACCAGGAAGAGTTTGTGTTTAGTGCCTGTGGTGGCTCAGCTGCCTATCGTCAAACTATGCTTGATCAGATTGGTATTCTGGACGATGATTTTTTTTTCTCGCTGGAGGATGTTGATCTAGGATGGCGTGCCCAACTTACTGGATGGCGTTGTCTTTATGTACCAACTGCCGTTGTCTATCATCGTTTGTCCGCGACGGGTGGTGGTATCACCGCTAGCTACTACGACGGACGCAACCTCTTCTATGTGCTGTTTAAGAATCTTCCTACGCCGCTGTGGCGCAAATACAGGTGGCAGATTATTCGGCGCTTTCTGCGTGATGCTCAGGATGCGCTACAGGCATGGCGTGGGGAAGCTGCTCGTGCTCATCTTCGTGGTATGATTGCCGGAATTATGGGAATGGTACGCATGAGACGCAAACGACGTCTTATACAACAAATGCGAACCGCATCCATTGAAGACATTGACGCGATACTCTCACCACCGAGTTCAATATGATCCAAGATTCACAACCATTTCTATCCTTGGTTATCCCAGCCTACAACGAAGCAGCGCCAGATCGTTTGCCTGCTAGTTTGCGAGATATCACGGGTTTTGTTGCTTCCCAGGACTATGGTGTTGAGGTTGTCATTGTGAACAACAATAGCACTGATGATACGTTAGAAATTGCTGAGGCTGCGGCAGCCGAATATTCTTACATCCGAGTTATCACTGAAGCCATCCAGGGCAAGGGGGCAGCCGTACGTACTGGAATGTTGGCAGCGAGGGGCGAGTATTTATTCATCTGCGATGCAGATCTCTCCATGCCAATTGAAGAGGTCAACAAATTCTTCTTGCCACATGCCCCAGAGTATGACATTGCCATTGCTTCACGCGAGGCCCCCGGGTCACAGCGCGTTGGCGAACCGGAAATACGACACATCATGGGGCGTGTGTTTAATACGATTGTGCGTCTGGTCGCAGTACATACCTTGCAAGATACGCAATGTGGTTTTAAGTGTTTTCGGCGTGACATAGGTCTGGAGCTGTTTCCCATACAGACTGTCAACGGTTGGGCATTTGACGTTGAATTATTGTTCATCGCCCAACGCCGGGGATTCAAGATCATCGAAATCCCAATTACATGGATTTACAAAGATCATAGTAAAATTAGACCCATCAACGATTCGATCAACATGCTGATCGAAACATTGAAGATTCGCCGCAATGGAAGGCAGGGGCTTTATGACCAAGAATGACAAGACCGCAAGCCTGGAATATGAACGCTGGTATCAAAGGCACAAAGGCTATCAATATATCGTCGGAATTGATGAAGCCGGGCGTGGTGCATGGGCTGGCCCGGTTGCGGCTGGGGCGGTCTGCTTGCCGTTGGCCCGCCCTGATCTGAGTAATGCGCTGGCAGGTGTACGGGATAGCAAAACTATGACTCCGTTGCAGCGGGAACGCCTGGTCGAGATTATCCAAGCGACTGCACTGGCCTGGGGCGTGGGCAGTGCCTCTAGCACTGAAATTGATGATCTAGGCATTGTCTTGGCAACCAAACTGGCGATGCAACGGGCGCTCGATCAACTCCTGGCCCATGAGGGAGCGGTTCAGCCGGATTGTCTCTTCCTGGATTCAATGGCCTGGGATGAATGTACCTATAATTGTAATCGAGTCAACATTCGTAAAGGGGATCGTCATTCCTTAAGTGTAGCAGCAGCAAGTGTGCTGGCGAAGATCTGGCGTGATGAGCATATGCGGCAGATGGAAGCCGAGCATCCGGGTTATAAATTTGCAGCCCACAAAGGCTATGGCACAGCCAAGCATCAGGCAGCCCTCAAATTGCATGGCCCAACGACTATCCATCGCATGTATTACAAACCGCTTCAGGACTTGACCCAGAGCGTGGACGTTAATTGAAATGGAACGGGGTCTCCCTTCTGGTTGTCCCAATTGGATAGTCTTATCTGGCTGAAAAGGATGACATGCCATGAGCCGCTTTAGTGACCCGAACTATCTCAAGAACGAGCAATATAAGAATTCCAGCAACTTGAGTGCACGGATTCGCCTTCATGAATTATTTTCTGTCATTGATTATGACTTCCACAATTGGTTGTTTGATTTGATTCTGATTGATTTCCCGGCTAATGCCCGTATTCTAGAGGTGGGTTGTGGAACTGGATCAATCTGGGTAAAAAATGTGGATCGTGTACCGTCCGGGTGGGACATAACCCTGACGGATTTATCAGGGGGGATGTTGGATGATGCCCGCCATAATCTGGGGGAAGCTGCTGCTCAGTTTAAGTTTCAGGAAGCCGATGCACAGGATATTCCTTTTGAGGATAACGTCTTCAGTGGGGTGATAGCCAATGCCATGCTTTATCATGTGCCAGATCGGACCCAGGCAGTTTCTGAGCTCAAGCGTGTCCTCAAGCCTGATGGCAGCTTTCATGCGGTGACGATGGGTAAAGACCACATGCTTGAAGGCTATCAACTGATTCAGGCAGTGCTGCCAGATCATCAATTTGACAGCCCCACCCCTCAAAACGGCTTTGATCTGGACAATGCTCTGACCGAACTGGAGCAGTATTTCAATGATGTCAAACTCCTGCGCTATCCTAGCCATCTCGCTATTACCCAAGCCCAGCCCTACATCGACTATTTGCGCTCAATGATGACGTTGGAATTATCCTCAGAGTCCATCCAAATCGTTGAAGACCATATTCATCATTTGATTGACCGCGACGGCATGATTCGGATTCGTAAGGACGTTGGTGTCCTGGTAGGGCGGGACGAATAACGTTGAAACTCGCCCTCATTCATGATTGGCTCAACCAAATCGGTGGTGCAGAGGATGTCCTCGCCACACTGGTTGATCTCTATCCAGATGCGCCGATCTACACCAGCATCTACGCCCCCGGTCTCATGCCTGATTTTTACCGATCCAAGGATGTCCGCACACTCTGGATTGATAAACTCCCCGCAATCCACACCCATCATCAACCGTATCTACCTGCTTATCCCTTGGCCTGGGGCGGGCTGGATTTGTCCGAGTATGATGTGCTGTTGAGTAACAAGAGTGGCTTCTGTCATGGTGCCCAGGCTGATGCCGACACCCTCCACATCTGCTACTGCCTCACGCCGACACGCTACATCTGGCAACTGGAAGCCTATATCGCCCGCGAGGGGTTGGGACGTATTGCCGAGATGGGATTGCGCCCATTGGTTGCTATGCTCAAACGTTGGGATTATGCCGCTGCGCAGCGTGTCGACCATTTTATTGCCATCTCATCCGATATCCAGAAGCGTATCAAAACCTACTACAATCGTGATTCGGTGATTATCTATCCGCCTGTTGATGTGAAGCGATTTGCGTCAATACAAGCGGAGCCTGAAGACTATTTCCTGGTGGTCTCGCGTTTAATTCCCTACAAACGCATTGATCTGGCAATACAAGCAGCCACACGCTTAGGGGTTCCATTGAAAATTGGCGGTCAAGGCCGTGACCTTGACCGCCTCAAGGAACTCGCTGGGCCAACAGTGGAATTTCTTGGCTTTGTGCCAGATGAAGACTTACCGAGATTGATGGCCCGTTGTAAGGCCTTTCTATTCCCTGGTCTAGAGGATTTCGGTATTACACCTGTGCAGGCCCAGGCGGCTGGGCGCCCTGTCATTGCATTTGGTGACGGTGGGGCGCTCGATACGGTTATTCCCGGCAAATCTGGCGAGTATTTTTATGAAATGACAGTGGACAGTCTTGCTGATCTAATGCGATCCTTTGACACCAGTGCCTATGATCCGGCTTGGTTGCGAAATCATGCTATAAATTTTGATCAACATATGTTTCAGGGTCAGATGGCCTCATTTGTCATACAAGCGTATCAAGCGCACAAAGACAGAAAGCTATTTCGCTGGAATCCAAATGTTGGTCAACTTGAGTAACAATATTTAACCCCACAGAAGCCTTAGAGTGTGCTCATCATGACGAGGGGAAAAACCACCGCCTTGTAGACGGTGGTTTTGTTGAGTTGCTTGCTTGATTTAAGGCTTGATGAGTGCCGGACCTTCCACCCACCCCGTATCGCGCCAGCCACCGGTCGCGTTGCCACCCGGTCCTATAGCCAGCACATACCACGAATAGGAGCCAGCCGCCAGATCGATATCCGGCTCAAATACGCAGGCCTGACCCACTGCTACACACTTGAGATCTCTGCCAAACAGGTAGGTTGTATACGCTGTTGTAGCTTCTCCTTCAGATGAGATGGTTCCCACCCAGAAGTTATACCAGGGGGCGTGGGCAGGGGCCGTCCAACCGAATTGCGGTTTCCCGTTGGCCAGCAAGGTGGCGTTCAGATCGGTCGCTCCTGTCGGGGCTGGGTCATTGACCTCGAAGTTGAAGGGACCGCCCCAACCCTGGATGCCGCCAGTACTGAGGCCTGCTGGTCCCCAGGCTCGGACATACAGGACATACTGGCCATTGAGTAAGTAGAAGTCCAGATCAAAGGTACACGTATTGCCACAGCACATCGGATGATGCTTCCTATACCATTGCAGATGCTGTTGATTGTCTTGCTTGCCAATATAGACCTGGTAGTAAAGGGCGTTGTCGTCACGAGGGAGCGTGATCTGGGCACGCCCCTGGTCCTGGGTTTGGATGTTTGTTACATCTGGAAGCTGCGGGGCAGCCCGGTTGACCTGATGAGGGGCGACCACAGTCCAATCGGAGAAGGTGTTTCCATCGGAGGTCGTGCGGATATAGAGTTCATATACTCCATTGAGCAAGCCGTATTCGGGAAGATAACTTGCAGTTTGCAGGTTGCAAGACTGACCGGTACAGATGGTGTTGACGGAAACCCATTTGTCAAAAACAATCGTTTCGGTGGTCTTGTTCCAGAGGAGGAGTTGATACCAGGGATCGGTCTGATCGGCAGGGCGTTGCCAACTCAAGGTGGGCTGTACAGGTAGGTTACCCATGCTACAAGTTGGTGGAGCCGAATTGGTGACCGTAATGGTCACGGTAGCCACATTGGATTGCGCTCCCGCAGTGTCTTGAGCTTGGTAGGTAAAGGTAGCGGTGCTAGCAAAGGTCGCCGGGGCATTGTAGATGAAGGTGCCGTCAGTCTTCAGATGGACAGAGCCTGCCTCAACTGGTGTGAGTGGGAGGTTGGTGTTCTCACCGCCGACGATGGTCAAAGGCATGTTGTTATCGGGGTCAATGTCGTTGGCCAGCACGCCTTGAGCAGGTTGTGTGACGGTGAGTGTGCTGCCTGAGGCAACCGTGTAGTTAGGGTCATTGTTAGCTGTGGGAGCCTGGTTAGCAGGTGGCGGATCTAATATACGGATTGTTACTGTAGCAGTTCTAGAAGTTAAACCTGATGCAGCATGCTGTGCTATATACTCGAACGTATCCTCTTGGTTTGCAAGATTTGCTGGAGCAACATAATTGAAGCTCCCATCAGCATTGAGGGTGATGTTAACGTTCTTGGTTGTTTGTATCTGTCGTGTGCCATTAAGAATAGCTAGACCGCGTCTTGGGTTATCATTGTCCAATACCCCTGGTGCAGGAATTGACAGTGTTTGGCCAGCCACGATACTGTAGGCATCGTTTTTAGCGTCCGGCGAGACTGTAATCGTCGCTGTCGTAGAGATAGATTGACCGCCAGCGACATCCTGTGCTTGATAGCTGAAGGTAGCAGTGCCTGCAAAGGTAGCCGGAGCACTATAAGTGAAGGTGCCATCAGCCTTCAGATGAACCGTCCCCGCCTCAACTGGTGTCAGGGCAAGGGTCGTGTTCTCTCCGCCGACAATAGTCAGTCCTGTATTCGCTTGTATTTCAGGGTCAATGTCATTGCCTAGAACACCTTTGTCTCGGTCATTGACTGCCAATGTGCTGCCTGACGCAACCGTATAGGTGGAATCAGGGTTGGCAATGGGAGCCTCATTCGTGACTGTGATGGTGACAGTAGCCTCGTTCGATTGCGCTCCCGCAGTGTCTTGAGCGCGATAGGTAAGGGTAGCGGTGCCTGCAAAAGTAGCCGGAGCATTATAAGTGAAGGTGCCATCAGCCTTCAGATGAAGCGTGCCTGCCTCAACTGGTCTGAGAGCGAGGGTCGCGTTCTCCCCGCCGACGATGGTTAGTCCTGTATTCGCTTGTATTTCAGGGTCAATGTCATTGCCTAGAACACCTTTGTCTCGGTCATTGATTGCTAATGTGCTGCCTGCCGCAACCGTGTAGTTAGGATCATCGTTGGCGGCAGGGGCTTGGTTGATTGCTGACGAATCTAATATACGGATTGTCACTGTAGCAGTTCTAGAAGTTAAACCTGATGCAGCATGCTGTGCTATATACTCGAACGTATCCTCTTGGTTTGCAAGATTTGCTGGAGCAACATAATTGAAGCTCCCATCAGCATTGAGGGTGATGTTAACGTTCTTGGTTGTTTGTATCTGTCGTGTGCCATTAAGAATAGCTAGACCGCGTCTTGGGTTATCATTGTCCAATACCCCTGGTGCGGGAATTGACAGTGTTTGGCCAGCCGCGATACTGTAGGCATCGTTTTTAGCGTCCGGCGAGACTGTAATCGTCGCTGTCGTAGAGATAGATTGACCGCCAGCGACATCCTGTGCTTGGTAAGAGAAGGTGGCCGTGCCAACAAAAGTAGCCGGAGCATTATAAGTGAAGGTGCCATCAGCCTTCAGATGAAGCGTGCCTGCCTCAACTGGTCTGAGAGCGAGGGTCGCGTTCTCCCCGCCGACAATGGTTAGTCCTGTATTCGCCCCCATTTCAGGGTCAACGTCATTGCCCAGCACGCCTTGATCGCGCTGCCTGATTGTCAATGTGTTGCCTGACGCAACCGTATAGTTGGAATCAGGGTTGGCAATGGGAGCCTCATTCGTGACTGTGATGGTCACGGTGGCAGCAGCAGATTGGGCTCCTAGAGCATCTTCCGCTTGATAGCTGAAGGTAGCAGTCCCAGAAAAAGTAGCCGGAGCACTATAAGTGAAGGTGCCATCAGCCTTCAGATGAAGCGTGCCTGCCTCAACTGGTCTGAGAGCGAGGGTCGCGTTCTCCCCGCCGACGATGGTCAACCCGGTGTTGTTTCCAGTATCAGGGTCAACGTCATTGCCCAGCACGCCTTGATCGCGCTGCCTGATTGTCAATGTGTTGCCTGACGCAACCGTATAGTTGGAATCAGGGTTGGCAATGGGAGCCTCATTCGTGACTGTGATGGTCACGGTGGCAGCAGCAGATTGGGCTCCTAGAGCATCTTCCGCTTGATAGCTGAAGGTAGCAGTCCCAGAAAAAGTAGCCGGAGCACTATAAGTGAAGGTGCCATCAGCCTTCAGATGAACCGTGCCCGCCTCCGGTGGCGTCAGAGCCAAGGCAGGATTCTCACCGCCAACGATGGTCAACCCAGGCTTGGGGGTGTCATTGTCCAGCACGCCCGGTGCAGGAACTGTCAGTGTTTCGCCTGCTTTGACAGTGTAGCTATCAGATGTGGCTTTTGGACTTATTGTGATAGTGCCACTGGCCTCGTTGGACTTAGCCCCTGTCGCATCTTGCGCTCGATAGCTGAAGGTAGCAGTCCCAGAAAAAGTAGCCGGGGCAATGTAGGTGAAAGTACCATCAGCCTTCAGATGAACCGTGCCCGCCTCCGGTGGCGTCAGAGCCAGGGCGGGATTCTCACCGCCAACAATGGTCAACCCGGTGTTGTTTCCAGTATCTGGATCAATGTCGTTGGCCAAGACACCTTGATCTCGATCATTAATGGCTAGGGTGTCACCTGAAAAGACTTTGTAGTCAGCAGAATTATCATCATTGGCATTGGGTGGCAGGTTATGCGCTTCAAATGCCCCGATGTCACAGCCGTTACCTCCACTGGGGTTGTCAATACCCGGCAGGTCGACTGGACGTGCCATCCCACGCTGGTCGCTGCCTTGGGCACAGTTGCCTGCATCAAGGGCTGGGCTGTCTGCATTCAGGGCAAAGGTATGGGTTGGACCACCATAATCTCCCAGGGGCAGCAGCTTTATGTCTCCGCCGATCAGGTTGTGACCCTGGTCTTGGATCCATTGAGGACGAAAGGAATATCTGTTGGGGCTATTTGGAGCAGTATTGTGGGCAATGATACTATTTTTGACCTTAATCGTACCCCCATTGAATATTAATATTCCACCACCCCTGTTATCCGCTGTGTTGTGTGCAATCGTACTGCTGTTTATTGTGACCAGAGAGTTTCCGCTATAGGACGTGACCCCACCACCGTCTTCACCTGCTGCGTTGTGTGCAATTGTACTGTTATTGATGATGACTTGCGCAGTATTTCCAGAGGCCATAGCCCCACCACCGTCGTCATTTGCTGTGTTGTGTGTGATTGTACTGTTATTGATGGTGACTGTACCCGCATTAGAAACATAGACTCCGCCGCCGTCGTCTGCTTGATTGCCAGTAATTGTACTGTTATTAACAGTCACAGCGGCATTTCTTCCAGAGACCATGATTGCACCGCCAGACTGTCCGCCCATGTTGTTAATGAGTGTGCTATTGTTGATGGCGACTGTACCTCCTGTGACCCAAATCGCGCCGCCATAGTCTCTCGCTTTATTATCTGTAAAGATTATGTCGTTAATCGTGACCTCTGTACCACTAGTAATCCACACTGCGCCGCCGTACTGATGCCCAAAATCATAGTGTTTAGTGGCACTACCTCTGATGGTCACACCACTTATTCCTATCTTAACATTAGCTGTGTTATATGGATTTAGATGGAAAGACCAAGTTGTTACCTCCGTATCTATCGTAACCCCATCGTTAATCGTGAAATTATAAGGACTGCTGTCGATAATAGTGGAGGCCTGATCTGCCCCTCGGATGTCAACACTTTGTGTGATGTCCAAGTCACCCCTGCGGTTTTCATTTTCATCATAAAATATGGCCTTTTGCCATTGGTTTCGATTTGGGATGGTTAGCTTGTAGGTTCCGCTAGGTAAATGGATGATATCAGTAGTAAATGGATTGCTGTTCGAGTTAGCAGCGGTGACAGCTTCGCGCAAAGAGCAATCTGTGTCACATCTGCCGTCATGTGTGTCATCAAACTTGGTGACGGTGAAGACTTCCGCAGCGTTTTGTACTTCAAATGCCCCAATATCACACCCATTCCCGCCATTCGCGTTGTCGACGCTATCGATGTCAACGGGGCGGATTCTACCACGCTGGTCTGTCGTCAGGCTTGCTGGACAATTGCCTTTGTCAATAGCAGGGCTGAGGTGATCTCTAAAGCCGACAGTCCGTGTGCTTCCGCCGAGATTTG
The DNA here is from genome assembly GCA_965223785.1 of Phototrophicaceae bacterium. Taxonomy (GTDB): domain Bacteria; phylum Chloroflexota; class Anaerolineae; order Aggregatilineales; family Phototrophicaceae; genus CBDCXN01. Next base: position 5,977,630 of record OZ245017.1, read on the forward strand.
CGGGTTCCAGCAATCTTGGATCCACGTTCGTTATATCGGTGGTCGCTTGGTTCTGGATCGTGATTGAGGCAGTGGTTGTGTCTTCAATCAGGTTGTATCCCTCTGAAGTGAATGTGCCTCTGAGATCAATCCCTGGTAGAGTGTGTGGTGGCGTATATTGTGAAGTGTTTTGAGCAATGAGACTACTGCTGAGGGTGATCTGACCACCTTCATTATGGATCCCATCCGTACCGTCTCGTTGATGTGCACGATTGAAGGCAACTGTCGTGTTACTGATGTTAACCTCGCTACTGCCAAGAGCATAAATCGCACCACCTGTTCCGGAACTATTATCAGTCACTGTACTGTTGTTCAGGGTAACTGTGCCGCCACTGGCCCAAATACCACCCCCGTTTCTATTGCTAGAGTTGTCATCAATTGTGCTGCTGTTGAGGATGACTGTGCCGCTTGTGACCCCAAGCCCCCCCCCGTTGTCATTCTTCTGATTTCTCGTCCAGTTTTTAGCAATCGTACTATTGTTGAGGGTGACTGTTCCGCTGTCGACCCATATCCCGCCGCCATTGCCTACATTTGCATTCGCTGGAAAGACATCAGCGCTGTTGTTAATAACTTGGGTGTTGTTGAGGGTGATTGTTCCACTTGAGACACTGAGTCCACCGCCATTGTGTCGAGCCCGATTATTCGTAATCTGACTGTCGTTGAATGTAACCGTACCGCCGTTGACCAGTATACCACCCCCATTATCTAGAGCGCCGCCATAATCAATAGTCACACCATTAAATATGATCTCGACCCCGGATGTATTCTGTGGGTTTGCGTGGAATATCCTATCGTCAAGGGCAGAGACGAACCATTTGCGGCCTTCAAATTCTCTCTCTTTCCTAGCAGTAATGAGTGTTGATCCTGCATTACCTCCCTGGATTACAACACTCTGAGTAATGTCTAGATCACCTGTGCGGTTATTATCCTCTCCTTCACCTCGGATAGTCACGTTGTAGATGTCATCATCAAGGACGATGACATCTACAACTCCAGGATTGCCGTTACTATTCGCTGCGGTAATCGCATCACGGAGTGAGCAGTCGCCATCAGAACAGCTACCATCAGCTTCATCTGCCGTTTGGGTCACTGTGAAAGTCACCGGGCCTGCTTGAGCCTGCGTCGGCAGAATAGCAACAGCCAACGAAACAAGAAAAAGTAGAAGTAATCCGAACTGAAATTGTTTCGGAGAGCTAGATGGTTTCATAAGTCTATGTCCTTCATCAATTAAGATAGTTCTCTGCATGAAACAAAATTGTTGACTAGGCAATGATGAAGGTAACAATGAGGACAACAATCATCACATCTTTTTTGGAGATGTGTTCTGTTTCGACTGTTATTCCCTCAAGAATATACTCTACTCCTTACAAAATGATAACATCCTGTTGCAATCGCAAGTTAAATCCAGAATTTTCTGTAAAAACTCTAAAAGTCATAGAAAATGGGCATGGAGCCCCTTAAGTGGAGAACCCAAACCTTCCATCTTCAAAAAGGGGGCGTTCTACGGCTGGCATCCCCTGACCTACTCGCCCCAAACCGGTTACATGAACCTCGACCATATTAGCAGAGGGTTTGGTGCGCGTCCTATTTAACGACGAGCCACAGCATCCGGATCTGGCTAGTCACTGGTAACCGCCCTCATGAAAAGCCAACAGCCCTACCCTCTTCCCATCAAGGGCCTGTCGGCTTCTAAACACAGAACACACGTTCTGCCGTGTGTTCTCTCAAATCCACACTTTTTCGGATACACTTAGGATTGAACTAGCTGTTTATCCCGGAGCCTATTTTTGCTGCTATTTCTTGCCATTTTCCCACCGGTTTTCCGCCACTTCCCGCCTTTTCTCCCTGGTTCTCCGCTGTTGCCGCCAACTTTTTTGTCCGCGGCAGCAGCAACAACAATTCAGTCACGTTTTTACCCCGAATCTCGGCCCCATAGGGATATCCATGCCACTCCCCAGCCTCTGATTGACCAGCGTTGATTATTTGCCTGGTTCTGTGCATAATGTCCAGGGGGTAAGAGGTCAATCATGGAACTCATTCTCATTTTGCGGGTTGTGTTACGTCGCTGGTATCTCATCGTGATTCCAGTGGCTATTGTCGCTGTTTTTGCACTCCCCAATTTACTTCAAGATAGTTCAGCAACCTCCGGTGGTTTTTCAACCATAATGCGTTACACTGCCGGACAGGAACTCGAAGCAATTCCCAACCGAGACGGTGATTATCAAGATGTGTGGCTGGCTTCGGAACTGACAGTCAATGCCTTTACTGAGTGGGTGCGGACCTTCAGCTTTGCCCAGGAAGTGGCGCAGGTCACAGCAGGTAACGGCCTGGAGATTGATCCCGCCGTCTTAGCTATCACAGCCGATAATGAACGCAGCATCGGGCAGATTTTCCTCAGTTGGCGCAATGCGGACGAATTACAAATCATCGCGGATGCTGCGACAGAAGTGCTACAAACACACAATCAGGCGTATTTCCCTCAGTTGGGTGATGCTCCTGCTGAAGTCGTCTGGTTGGATGAGGCACGGATTTCGCCTGCACCGCCATCACTTCCTAACCGATTCCGTCCCTTGATTCAATTGGCAGTGGCTTTCATCGGTGGAATTGGGTTGGCCTTTGTTATCGACTATCTTGACCCGACCATTTATCATCGCGATGATGTTGAAGCGATTGGTGTTCGTGTGATAGGTACTATTTCGCGCCGTTAGCTGGTCTCTTCATAATATTCATCCGGTGCGGCTGCTGATTGGGTATTGTTGAGACTGGCTCGAATTTCGTTGCTCTGGAAATACCAAGCAACGGCCAATGTTGCGCCCGAAAACAATGTGCCAATGACAACACCCATAATGATGCCATGCGCAGGGCTGACACCATACGACACCTGGAAGAGGGTCATGGTGATAATGCTGCTGAATACCCCGATGGTGGTGATAATCAGTGGTGAAGCTAATCGACGGCGAATGGCAATATACATGCCCAAAATGACCAGCGCAAAGGCGGTGAAAAATAAGAATTGCATACCTCATATCTCCTCATATCGTTCTCAAAATTGCATTGACAGGTGAGCTCGAACTTCAATAGAAACCAGGCGCGTTATATCGTAAATCATACTATCTATGGTACACCAGTTTTTGTTTAGAAGATGCTAAAGGCTTGATAACATGGCTAAACAATTTGAACTCAACGGTAAAGTTGCCATTGTGACTGGGGCGTCACGCGGTATTGGATTGGCAATTGTCAATCACTTAGCACAAGCTGGAGCAAAGGCCGTCATTACCGGACGCAAGCGGGATGGGCTGGATCAGGCTGTAGCTGAGCTACAGCAAAAAAGCGATGGTGAGCTTGATATAATAGGTATAGTCGCCCACAATGGCAATAAAGATTCGCTGAAAAATCTGGTTAAACAGACACTTGCCCAGTATGGTACAGTCGACATTTTGGTGAATAATGCCGCCACTAATCCCCATTTTGGCACACTCCTGGAGGCAGAAGATAGCTTATGGCAAAAGATCATTGAGGTCAATTTGATGGGCACGGTCTGGCTAACACAGCAAGTTGTCCCGGTTTTCCGCTCCTGTGGTGGTGGTAAGATCATCAACGTGAGTTCTGTAAATGGACTTCGCCCAGGTAGTTATCAGGGTATCTATAGCATCACGAAGGCAGCACTGGTCAGCCTGACACAAACGCTGGCGGTGGAACTGGCGGCTGATAACGTTCAAGTTAATGCCATCGCGCCCGGTCTCATCAAGACACGCTTTTCTGAGACCCTCTGGAGCAATTCATCCCTGCGTGAATCAATCGTAAAGCGTACACCTATAGGGCGTATTGGGGAACCGGATGATCTGGGTGGAATTGCCCTTTATCTAGCCTCTCCTGCGTCCGACTTCACAACAGGCCAGGTTTTTGTGGTCGATGGCGGCTTGTCAGTTCCGATGCTTTAGTTGTCTCCGGGGGGCTTTGTTTGTATAGTTGGATGCGTATTAGCAACAGACGGTCAGTTATGCGTTTTGTACTTTACACCACCGAAACTGTATCTCAATGCATGAATGCATTGAACCAGCGTATGCAGGCGAAAGGAACCAAAGCCCGCCCAGAACTCAACGGCTGGATTGAAAAGAGTGGGACGTTTTCGCTTTCTATCACGACCAAAGTCGCTGGGCGCTTCCCACGCAGCACCCGCCTGAACGGAAAAGTCAAGCGAGAAAAAGGTGTCACCACCATCAAGGGCTATGTCTCCGATGGAATCAGCCCCCAATGGTTGAGGATCTTATTTTTTGTGATTGCGGTGGTCATTATCGGTTTGTTAATCGGTCATCAGTTGATGTTAGCGCTATTGATGGTGTTTTTCTCCGCTGTGTTTTATATTCCGATGCGTGGCGATTATGTCAACAGCGATCTGCTGCTTATTGAAGTGGAGAAGACATTGAAGGCCTCTCCCAAGCCACCCAAATAGCCTACAGGTTGTGTTGTCTGCGGATTTCGCCGAGTAAGGCGCGACAGCCTTCACTCACAAGCTCATACACGTAATCAAATTCGCCCGTGTAATAAGGATCGGGGACTTCATCCATATCGGTTAGCCGGGCCTTAACCGCATATGACAGGAACAAAGCTGTTGTCGTTTTGTCATTCCGGCCTCGCATCCGTTCCACTTGATTGAGATTATTGCGATCCATTGCCAACACATAGTCAAATTCGCTCAAATCGGATGGCGCAATCTGACGAGCACGGCCTTGATAATCAATCTCGTTTCGCTTCAGAACATCGAGTGTGCCAAAATGGGCGCTCTCGCCAACATGCCAGGGGCCGGTTCCGGCTGAATCAACTTGAATCTGGTCTTCGAGTTGGGCGTCTGTTACTATCTTCTGGAAGACACCGTCTGCCATTGGTGAGCGGCAGATATTACCAGCACAAACAAACAGTATTTTAATCATCCGATGTCTCGTCTACCTCTTCAACATCTCCATTATCTTTCAAGACAGCCGTCGGAGCATTCACGACTATTGTTGGGCCATCCAGATCATCTACAATCTCTGTTTTGGGTTGCATCGAGACCTTACCATCAATGATCGCACCATCATCAGTTGCCAATGACTCGGCGTTGATATCACCCCAAACGCGCCCAGACTGCAAAATCTGGACGCGCTTGCCCGTAACATTACCATGAACTTCCCCAGCGATGGACACGTTATTAGCATCAATATCAGCTTTGATGACGGCTTGTTCACCGACCAAGACATTGCCTGTGATGTCAAGCGTCCCGGTAAACTGACCATCCAGCCGAATGTTGCCTTTGCAAGATAAACTGCCTTTAATCACCGTACTTACACCGAGAACTGTCTCGAAGGGATAAACCTGGGGCGAGATGGTCGCAGGCGTTGGAGCCTCAGTCGTGATCGTGGCGGGACTTTCCGCTGGTTTGTCGTCTGCTTTACGACGATTGCCAAAAATATTCATAGAAACATGGGCATAAAGACCCCAAGGTCAAACCTTTGATTCGCATGCCCAACTCCTTTCAAACAAACCTTCTTCAAAAGGGGGATTTTGCTCTATAGCTGGCATCCCCTGATCTACTTGCCGACAGAACTGCTCAATAGTCGACTCCCTTTAACTTAACTACATCATTGATCCACATAGTAGGTTATAACTCAAGGTGGCGAATAACGCTATTTCGCACTATATTTAGACAGACCTTTTCATCTTCAGGACGATGCAAATGACAACAATCTGGAATTTGCCACGTATTGATATTCAATCGCTCACGAACATCAAGGAAGAGCGCCCAACTGCGCTCTTAACAGGGAGCACCGCCTGGGAGAATGTGGGTGGTATGCTCGATTTGCCCCTGGTTATTCAGGCAGAGCCGCGTTCAGCACACCGTGATTTTCTAGATAGTCTGGTGGAAGGGCTGCCACCCCAGGTTGAGGTGATCTATGCTGTTGGGGGCGGCCTGGTGTCGGATGTTGCCAAGTATATCGGCGCCCATCGTCATGTCCCGGTGACGATCATCCCGACGGCGTTGAGTGTGGATGGATTCTTTACCGCACTTGTTGCTGTTCGGGAAAATGACACAGTGGTTTATGAAACCACAGGCCCCGCCAACCGGGTTGTTATTGATTGGGATGTTGTCAGTGCTGCACCAGCACATCTACGGGGGACAGGCATTGCTGAGATTTTGAGCATTGTCACAGGCTTGCTCGATTGGCGCTACGCCGCAGAACGCAATAAGAATGCCGAATCTGAGCGGTTTCAACAGTGGGCAGCGGGTCTGGCGGCAGGCATCGCACAGCAGGCATTCAAGATTGCCAAAGGTGTTGGTGAAGGCAAAGTTGAATCGTTGCGCAATCTGCTGGATTTGATCTGTATTGAAGTGCAAATGACCAATCAACTCGGTCATAATCGTCCCCAGGAAGGCAGCGAACAGTATTTCGCCTACGCCATTGAACCCAAGATTGCTCGTGTGTGGGGCAGCGTGCCCTATGCGGATTTGATTGGGCCAGGTATCTTGATCGCCGCAGCGCTACATGGGCAGGACATTGCTCCTATTCGGGCGACTTTGCAATCGGCAGGCATTCGCCTCGGACAGCTCAAAGCAGATGACATGTTAGAGACAGTCAAGATGCTGCCAGGATATGTCAAAACCCATAATTTACCCTATAGTATATTGCATGATCTGGATGTGACCTCTGAACGGGCACAAGAATTGCTGGCAACGACTGGCCTGGATGTGACAGGCGTTCGCCCACTTTAGGCCAATTTTAGTTTGAGTCGTTTTAGTTAAGGCGATAGCATGTACTATCGTCTTTATTCTTGTGGAGCAGTAAGCATGATTAAGTTCGGAACGGATGGTTGGCGGGCGGTTATCGCCGATACCTTTACCTTTGAAAATCTTCGGTTGGTGGCGCAAGCGACAGCAAATTGGATTAACAAAGAACATGGCAGTAACAACCCCGAAATTGTGATCGGTTATGATTCGCGCTTTCTTTCGGATCGGTTCGCCGCCGAGACTGCGTGTGTCATGGCAGCGAATGGCATTGTCGCTTGGTTGACACGCACAGATACACCCACGCCGTCAATATCTTACAACGTGCGACACAAAGGGGCAGTCGCCGGGGTAGTTATTACCGCCAGCCATAATCCACCGCGTTATAATGGTTATAAGATCAAAACCGCTTACGGTGGCTCGGCAACAGCAAAACAATGCAAAGAGGTGGAGATCGAACTCAACCACATCCAGGAAAAGCAACTTCCGGTCAGAATCGTGGGTCTTGAAGAAGGTCTTGATAACGAGATGATTCGCCGCTTTGATCCGTCCTGGATGTATTATCAACATTTGACCGATTTGGTTGATGTGGACGCTATCTCACACGGCGAACTGGACATTGTGTCAGATGCCATGTGGGGTTCAGGACGCGGTGCATTTTCTGGCATTCTGGCACGGACTCGCTGCAAGGTCGTCAGTATTCGGGATGTGTTGAATCCTGGGTTTGGCGGTATCCATCCCGAACCGATTATGCAGTATTTAAATGAATTGGTTGCAACAGTCCGCCGTATTCAAGCTGATGTTGGGCTGGCGACAGATGGCGATGCTGATCGGATTGGCGCGATTGATGCACATGGGAACTTCATTGATCCCCATCACATCTTTGCCTTGACCTTGCGCCATTTGGTCGAGAACAAGGGCAAAACTGGGGCTGTTGTTAAAACCGTTTCGACGACTTCCATGATCGATTCGCTTGCAGAAACCTACGATCTACCTTTGCATGAAACACCTGTTGGCTTCAACCATATTGCAGACTTAATGATGAAGAATGATGTATTGATCGGCGGGGAAGAAAGCGGCGGGATCAGTGTGACCGGGCACATTCCTGAAGGCGATGGCATCCTTATGGGACTAATGCTGTTGGAAGTGATGGCACGAGCAGGATCTCCTCTTGATGAAATCGTGGCCGATTTGCAAGAGCAGCACGGTCCCGCACATTATCGCCGTCTTGATGCACGTCTGGAGAAGCAGATTCCCAAAGCGGAAATGGTACAGAACCTGCTCGATTCCGCACCCAGCACGCTTAATAACGAGACCATCAGTAAGGTTGATACGCTAGATGGCGTCAAGTTCTATCTGGCAGATCGCAGTTGGTTGCTTATCCGTCCTAGTGGTACGGAACCTGTCTTGCGCATTTATTCTGAAGCACACAGCCCGGCAGCGGTGCAGAGTTTGCTCAAGGCAGGCAGCGAATTGGGCAAGCAAGCAACAGCAAGATGATGCTACTCTGAGTGTCTTTGTGCGTTATAGTAGAGTGCTGGCAATTAAGGAGGGCTTCTTATGAGTTGCGGTCGTGCCATTATCTGCTTGATTTTCCCACCTCTGGCGGTTATTGATCGAGGCTGTGGAACATTCATTATTGTCTTTGCCTTGACCCTGGCAGGTTGGATTCCGGGCGTTATTGCAGCGTTATTGCTGAACTACCAGGCGGAGCAACACAGTGGACTTTAATCAGAACTGAATATAATCCATCTAATTGGTGATGGTAGTAGTTGGGCAGGATGAATGAGACGGCAAATTACCAGAGCATGGCGCAACTTCCAGGTGTCACGCATGAGTGCAGATGTATTGATAACCCAGATGGCTACCGCGCCGAATCCGCTGGCGCTCAAGGCGGTGGGCTTGCTCCAGGAAAAGCTGGCATTTCAGGATGGTTCTTTGCGGGGAATTGACCTGACTAGGGCAAAATTGCAGAATTCGCGTCTGGCGCGTGCCGATTTACAGAGTGTTGTCTTGCGTGAAGCCAATCTAAGGTCGTGCTATTTAGGTGCAACCAACCTGGAAAATGCTGACCTGCGAGGCGCGAACCTACACGATGCCAATCTACGCGAAGTCAAACTCACCCATGCCAATCTCGAAGCAGCCAATTTTGAGGGGGCCCATCTGGCAGCGGCGAATTTGCACAATGCTAATTTGATACGGGCTAATCTACGGGGGGCAAATTTATGGGGAGCGCAATTAATCGCTGCGAATTTGCGTGATGCTGACCTGACTGGGGCGAACCTGGAACACGCAGTATTTGACCAAGCGACGATTTTGCCTGATGGCGCACAGTGGTCATCCGAAATAAATCTGAGCCAATTTATCGAAAATGGTGCGACAGGCTAATCAAATCTGTGTACAATACGCCGTGTAAAATTGCTTTATTTGGAACCAAAGGAGGATGTATCGTGCATGTAGTCGTTTTTACACGAAGCACGCCAGATACCACCGCCAAAGTTGAAGTCGATGGCGGCGGTAATGTCACCTGGGGCGATCTGGGTACGGTGGTAAATCCCTGGGACGATTATGCCCTGGAAGAAGCTATTGTTCAGGCCAAAGAACACGGCGGCAATTCAACGGTGATTGCGATTGGCCCAGAAATGCATATGGATGGCCTTAAGCACAGTCTTGCGATGGGCATTGGCTCTGCTGTTCGCGTTAACGATAAATCGCTGGACTCAACCGATGGCCTCAGTTATGCAACGGCTGCGGCTGCGGCGGTCAATAAACTGGGCGATGTTGATCTAGTTATCTTTGGCAAGGAAAGTGTCGATGTTGGAACCGACCAACACATTTATATGACCGCCCGCAAACTCGGTTGGACAATGCTCAGTTATGTTTCGCAAATTCTTCAAATTGATTATGCTGCCAGGACCATCAAAGTAGAAAAGATGCTCGAACATGGCAAGCAGATCATTACCAGCAAATTACCTGCTGTTATCAGCGTGATGAAAGACATCAATCAACCGCGCTATCCCGCGTTTATTGGCATTCGCAAGGCAGCAAAAGCACAGATCCCTGTGTGGTCATTGGTGGATCTGGGTGTTGATCTCCCCGCCAAATCGACAGAGATTGTTGGCTTCCGTAACTTACCGGCGGAAGATGTGGAAGTCGAGATCATTGAAGGTAAACCTGAGGAACAAGCTCGGATTCTGGTGGATCGTCTGCTGGAGGAGAAGGTGTTATGAGCGCTGTATTTGTATGGATCGAATCGTTCAACGGACGGGCCACACCCACCAGTTGGGAAGCACTTGGGGCAGGTCGGGCAGTTGCCGATAAGTTGGGTATGCCACTGGTGGCCTTGGTCTTCGGTGAGGCAGCAGCCGACATCGCAACTCAAGCTGGGCAGTATGGGGCGGATAAAGCCATTATCTGTGATGACCCGACCCTGAAAGACTTCCGCCTAGAACCCTTTGCTGCCTTGTTGACATCACTGGTGCAACGGGATAACCCGAAGGTAGTGCTGGCAGTGGGTACAAGCAGTGTCCGCGAATTATTGTCGGCTTCGGCAGCAGATACCAATTCCGGTATGATTACCGAAGCTGTTGATCTTGTATTAGACGGTGAACGTCTTCAAGTCGTGAGACCTGCTTACGCAGGCAAAGTATTGAGCGATGCTACTAGCACGGGGGAAGATACACTCTTTTTAACCTTGCGTGGACGAGCGTTTAAGCCTAACGAACACAATGCTGATGCCTCACCTGACATTGAAACAGTAGAGGCAGTGTTGGCTGAAGAAGATATCATGACCAAAGTTGAAAGTTTCAGCCAGGAGGTTGGTTCTGTTAACCTGACGGATGCTGCCATTATTGTTTCGGCAGGGCGCGGAACCAGGGGCAATCCTAAACCTGCGCCAGCGGATGCTGAAGACGCTGATATTTGGAAAGCACAGGATGGCTTTGCAACAGTTGTGCAACCTCTTGCCGATGCTCTAGGCGCAGCAGTTGGTGCGAGCCGTGCAGCAGTGGATGCAGGCTATATCCCTTATGCCCATCAGGTTGGGCAGACGGGCAAAACGGTCAGCCCCGATCTATACATCGCACTGGCAATCTCTGGTGCGATTCAGCATCAGGCGGGGATGCGTACGAGCAAGGTTATTGTAGCGATCAACAAAGATAGTGATGCCCCCATCTTTGGCTTAGCCAAGTATGGTATTGTAGGTGATATGTACCAAGTTGTCCCCGCTTTGACCGAAGAACTGAAGAAACGCCTCGATAAATAGCAGGTTTGGAATGGGGCGCAAACGTTAACTCGCGCCTCATTTCATTGTTACAGATTAAGTACTGCTGCGATGATGTTCCCTTCTTCGCGCTGAGTTGTGAAATGCCTGCTTTCCATCAGGTTCAACATCAACGAGTTGTCTGCCAGGATGTGCCCCATGATGCGATCCAAACCTTCTTGCTTGCCGACCTCAATCACGCGCTCGAGCAGCATGGTCCCCAGGCCGTAACCCTGAAATTCATCGCCGACGAGTAGACCAAACTCACCTTCATTTTCCCACTTAGATTTGGTCAGCCGTCCTGCACCTAGAATTTGCGTTTCGTCTGTTTTGGGGTGGCGGCGAGTGGCGACCAGCACCATCTCATAGTCGTAGTCAATGAAACAGATGCGTGATAGCCGTTCGTGGGCAACCCGCTGCTGCAACTTGAGTGGTGAGAAATAGCGCATGTGCACCGTCCGTTCGGAAAGTGTTTCATGGAACTTAACCATGAGTGGTTCGTCTTCAGGCCGGATAGGGCGGATCGTAATTTCCGTGCCGTTGCGTGTGTTTTGCTGCCAGACATATTGCGTTGGATAGGGACGGATGGCGGTTCGTGATAGGTCCGCCTCGGCTGTGTTGGGTGGATGCAAGACCACCCGTGCATCCAACGCGAGTAAACGATCTGGAGACGCCAGCAGCGGATTAATGTCCATCTCTGCGATCCAGGGTTGCTCAGCCGCAATCTGGCTAAAGCGCACCAGAAGTTTCTCCAACTCTTCCATGTCAATGGGTCTGCGCCCCCGAACACCGTGCAACGCTTCATAAATCTTGGTGCATTCCATCATGCGCCGGGCCAGTGTTGTCGTCAAGGGTGGCAGGCCCAATGCGCGATCTTTGAACACTTCTACCAATGAGCCGCCCATACCGAACAGGATCACAGGCCCAAATTGTGGATCGACGCTGCTGCCCATAATCAGTTCATAGGCATCATCCAACCGGATCATTGGTTGTACTGCAACACCATGAAAATGCTCCGCGCCGACTTTCTCCCCTACTGAGCCTTGAATCTGCGCGAAGGCTTCCCGCACATTATCCGCGTTGCGAAGATTGAGCATGACACCACCGACATCGGTCTTATGGGTGATTGTCTCTGAATGGATTTTGATAACCACTGGATAACCAATTTCATCAGCTGCCTGAACGGCGGCATCCGGTGTAGTGGCGACGCGGTTCGGGATGGTATGAACACCATATGCCGCCAGCACCTGCTTGGACTCATCTTCTGTCAAGATGGTACGACCACTGGATTTTGCTGTTTCGATGATTCTGTTAACCGTCGTACGGTCCGGCTGGAATTCTTCATCAGAAGGTAGTACCGGAGTTTCATAGAGGGCGTCCAAGTTATAAGTATACTGCCACATATAGTTGAACATCCGCACGGCTGTGTCGGGATATTCAAATGTTGGGATGTTCGCACGATTGAGAATTTGTTCGCCCCGGCTGATTTCTGGCCCGCCCATCCAACTTGCGAGCACGGGTTTGCCACTAATATTGGCGTAAGGTCGCAAGTATTCGGCTGTTTGTGTGGGATCGGTCATATCTTGTGGCGTCAGAATGACTAACATTCCGTCACTGTTGGGATCGTTCGCAGCGATCTCCAATGATTTTGCATAGCGCTCTGGAGCAGCATCGCCCAGGATGTCGATGGGATTATTGTGGCTCCAGGCGAAGGGCAGGAACTCATTCAATTCTTCCATCGTCCCCTCAGAAATCTTGGTTAACTGACCGCCACCTCGAATCAAGGCATCTGTCGCCAGCACACCCGGCCCGCCTGCATTGGTGACAATTGTCAGGTTGTTGCCTCTTGGACGAGGCTGTTTAGAGAGGACTTCTGCCAAGTTGAACACATCGGAAATCCGATCAACCCGTAGTACACCTGCCCGCCGGAAAGCCGTGTCAAGTACCTCATCGCTGCCTGTCAATGAGCCAGTATGGGAGGCAGCGGCTTTCGCTGCCGCTTCGGTGCGTCCGGCTTTGATGACGATAATCGGTTTTGTGCGGGAAACTTCCTTCGCTGCAGACATGAATGCACGGGCATCACCCACTGATTCCATATAGATAACGATGCTGCGTGTATGTGGGTCATCGCCCAGATAGTAAATCAAATCCCCCCAGCCGACGTCCAACATGGAGCCAATCGAAATGAATGCGCTAAAGCCCACGTTCTCATCAAAGCTCCAATCCAACACAGCCGTACAAATTGCGCCACTCTGGCTGATAAAGGCGACCTGACCAGGTTGTGCTATGGCGCCTGCAAACGTGCCGTTCAAGCCATAACGAGGCATCATCACACCCAGGCAGTTCGGCCCGATAATGCGCATCTTGCCTCGTGCTGCCTCTATGATCTGCTGCTCAAGGGCGACACCTTCTTCACCAACTTCCTTGAAACCCGCCGAAATAATAACCGCGCTGGGAATGCCCGCCTGGACACATTGTTCGATGATTTTAGGGACAGTGGGGGCGGGTGTCACCACAATGGCCAGGTCAACGGTATCTGGCACATCAAGAATCGATGAATACGCTTTGATACCAAGGACGTTTGGACGCTTGGGATTGACGGGAAAAATTGTCCCGCCAAAGGGATTAGTGATGAGGTTGGTCAGAATGGTGCGACCAACGCTCCCTGGTTTTTCGGTTGCGCCGATCACAGCGACATTATTCGGTTTTAAAAGTGGGGCGAGAGATAACTTGCCATGGGGCTTGTCCATCGTTGCTCCTGCTTGCATCATTTTTCACAATATCAGTCTATCATAATCATCTCACATGGAAACATAACATATGTAACGGAATAAAAAAGGCAGGGCCATAAGAGATTTTGATCGTTGATGTGCCCTTAGAATCTATCCGAAAAATCATTTTCTAGATCCCAGAGTGTTTCGCAGTCTACCTGCTAGGGGATTGAGCGACCTGATGGGTTTGGTTGGGTGCGAATGTGGGTGTAGACGGCTGTGGTGTCTTCTTCAATTTCGTTCTCTTTTCATATTCCTTTTGTTTGTTGCGGCGGCGACACAACTTTTTTGCCGCAATTGCAGAGGCTGGAAGGGGAGCAGGGAGGGAACATGAAAAGAGTCGACATGCTTCGATTTCTGAGTATGATGTTTGTCGCCACCAATTTCAACGAGTTCTCCCCTTTTCTTCAAGGCCTTTTTGATTTCTTGGATAGATATTTATTTGAGAGACAGAATCAAAAATGCCCCGCTACCGGGGCACTGTAGATTTTAGGCTGGAATGCCGTCCTGTGGTACGGCTTTGTACTCGCCTGTTTCATACTTCGTTTGCATCTCCTGCCGGAACTGCTTGGTATACAGTTCATAGTAGTGCCCACCTTTGCGCAGCAGTTCTGCGTGCGTGCCCATTTCTGTAATCTTGCCATGCTCAATGACCAAGATACGGGATGCTCGCTTGATCGTTGACAGACGGTGCGCAATCACAAAACTGGTACGGTCTTTCATCAGATTTTCCATACCCTGTTGAATGAGTGCTTCCGTCAGTGTATCAACTGAACTGGTGGCCTCATCCATCACAAACAATTCAGGATCAGCCAGGATCGCCCGAGCCAAACTCATCAGCTGCTTCTGCCCGACAGAGAGCAAGACACCCCCTTCTCCCACCTCTTCATCATAGCCTTTTTCCAGTGTGCTGATGAAGCCATGAGCGCCTGCCAGCTTCGCAGCCTGGATGATTTCGTCTTCGGTTGCTTCCAGCCGCCCATAACGAATGTTTTCGCGAATTGTGCCAGAAAACAGGTGTGGCGTTTGTAGCACCATCCCTAGCCGGGAATGGATCGCCTGCATTGGCATAGAGGTGTAATCTTGCCCACCGATCAGAATGCGCCCGCCTGTGGGTTCATAAAAACGACAAACCAGATTGACGATGGTACTCTTACCATGGCCAGTTGGCCCAACCAGGGCAACCGTCTCGCCTGGTTCTATCGTCAGGTTAAAATCGGTGAGGATGGGCTTGTCCGCTTCATAATGGAAGCAGACGTTTTCAAACACGATTTCCCCCGTAATTGTCCCAGGATCGGTCGCATCAGCACGATCCGCCAGATCGGGTTGTGCATCTAGGAGCGAAAAGACCCGTTCTGCCGAAGCAATCGACTGCTGCATCTGAGCATAGACTCGGGCCATATCCTGTACAGGCCACATCATGAAGGTGATGTAGTTGACAAAAGCCTGAATACCCCCAATGGTCAGCACGCTGTTCTTGGCGTTCATGCCGCTGTAGTAGACAACAGCCGTCACCGCCACCGCGCTTATGATTTGCACAACAGGCAAGAACAGGGCAGAAAGCCATGCCGCCCGGAACGATGCTTTATACATGGACCCCGTCAATTCGTCGAACTCACGCAGGTTGGCACGCTCACGGCGCATAGCCTTTGTGATCCGCACGCCGGTGATATTTTCGTTCATCGTACCTGTGATCTTGGAATTGATCTTCCGCGATTCACGATATTCAACCAAGATAAGGCGTTTGAACCAGATCGCCACATAGGTCAAAATCGGGATCAAGACCATCACTACCAGGGTAAGTTGCCAATTAATGGCAGACATGAAGATCAGGGCAGTTGTCACGTTCAGTACTGCCCAGGTTATATCTAACAAACCCCAGGTGACAAGATCAGCAATCCGCTCAGAATCAGAGGTGACACGCGATATCAACCAGCCCACAGGTGTCTTATCAAAGTAAGAAAACGAGAGAGTCTGCATGTGGTCGAACATTTTCTTGCGCATGTCATACTGCACACGCTGCCCCAGGATACCCGTCAGGATGATGAAACTGAATACACCAGAGGCCAGCAAGATTACCAGACCAAGATACTCTAATAGAATTTCACGGAAGCGTTCGGTGTCTTTGGCTAAGATAGCTTCGTCAATCATCCGCATGTTCAGGATGTTGAAATACGCCTCGACAACGGACACGATACCAACCGCAATCACAAAGCCCAGTACCCAGCGCCAATGCGGGCGCAATTGGGCCAGAATACGCATGACCGTATTGGCGTTGAACTGACTTGTGAATTCTTCTTCTTCAAATCGGATGTCGTTAGACACTCGCCATATCCTTTTCTAGCTCAAACTCAATGCGAGCTTGCATTTCATAAGTGCGCTTGTAGATACCGTCCTGATGAACTAAGGAGCCATGTGTGCCCGTTTGAACGATCCGTCCTTTGTCCATGACCAGTATCAAGTCCGCATACATAACCGTTTGGATGCGGTGTGCAATTACGAACGTGGTACACTGGGTGTTCGTGTTCTTCAGCGCATCGCGGATGCTGGCCTCTGTTTCTGTATCAACAGAAGAGGTTGCGTCATCCAGAATCAGCAGACTCGGATTCTTGAGTAACGTCCGTGCCAGTGCGATTCGTTGTTTCTGCCCCCCAGATAGCGTCACACCTCGTTCGCCGACCATCGTCTCGTACTGGTTCGGGAATGATTCAATTGATTCATGGATGGCGGCTGCTTTCGCGGCCGCAACCACTTCTTCGTCCGTCACTTCATAGTCAACCCCGTAGGTAATGTTCTCGCGGATTGATCGGGAGAATAGGAAAGGTTCCTGTTCCACTACGCCGATGTGCTTTCTTAAGAAGGCGCGAGGATATTCTTGTAATTCAATGCCATCCAACGTGATGCTGCCGGAGGTATAATCATAGAAACGGGGTAACAGCCCCAGCATTGAGGTCTTGCCCGAACCCGTTGAACCCAGTAGGGCAACAGTCTGTCCTGGCTCACAACGGAAGCTGATGTCTTCCAGTACAGGCACATCTTCATCATACTCGAACCAGACATTCTTGAATTCAACCGCGCCCTGAATGGCCTCAAGTGGTGCATCAACGTCCTCATCCAGCCGTTCACGCTCTTCGGTAACAATCTCCATCACACGTTGATACGAAACTAATCCAGTAGAGGCTTTTACGATCAACCGCCCTAACATCCGCATGGGCATGATAATCATGCCGATCATACCCACATAAGCAATGAAGTTGCCAACCGTGATCGTGTCATGAATAACCATCCAGGCAGCAACACCAATGCCCGCTACCATCTGAAACCCGGTCATGAGATCAGTCGAAGGCCAAAACATCGAATCCAGGTAGATCAGTTTTCGGCCTAACCGGAAGCGTTCGCTGTTTTCGTACTCGAACTTTTCCCGTTCGTATTCTTGCCTTGCAAAGGCCCGCACGACGCGCACACCACTCAAATGCTCTTGCAAGGTGGTGGAAAGTTTCGCTTCTTGTTCCTGCATGGCTTCGTAACGTTTCATAATGCGCTGGAAGAAATACAGCGAAACTGCGATCAATGGTGGGATAACAATCACCGAGAACAGGCCAAGGTGCACATTGATGGACATGATCGCTACAAAGTTAATAGAAAACAGAATGAAGATACGTCCGATGCCTACCCCTTGTTCAATGTAAAAGCGGCGAATGGCCTCAACATCAGATGTAGACCGTTGCAGCAGTTCACCCGTTTGCATCCGATCATGATAACGGAAGGACAACCGCTGAAGATGATCAAAGAGGTAGTTGCGAACACGCCACGCAATATTCTCTGCTGTCTGTGCCGCTAGCCGTCCACTCAGATAACTGAAGCCACCTTGAATCAGGGCCAGGAACAGAAACCCCAGCCCGATCAATGGCACAATCTGGGCTACATCATCGCGCACTAGGATATCATCGACAAAATAGCCAATCAGCAGTAATGCACCCGTTCTACCCAAAGTAGACAGGGCGAGACTGGCGATTGCACCAACATAGTGCCACTCGTACCCCGACATGAGGCGAAGCAATCCCCGTAAGCGGTTCTTGCTGATGACATGCTTCATGTCGAAGGTTTGAACAGTAGAAGTTGTCAAAGCTCTAACCCCCAATTGCTACATATGTGATTTGAGATTGGAAAACGGAATCCAGTTATTGTTGCCTTCAGGCAATGCGAATCATGATGATTGTACCTGCCTGTGCTGTTGCTATGGATCATCATAACACAGCTTGTGAAGCCTGTAAAGGATTTTAAGGGGTCAAAAAGGGTGTAACGAGCAGGTGGTTATTATAGTGTTGAGTACAATGAGGATGCGTGGGGACGCAGGGAAGCTCGTTACACCCTTCTATACTAACCAGTGATAGGAGCAAATGTCCAGCATTTTTCCCGTTCTTAATGAGAAAATAACGAACCAGCTTCCCAAAGATTGCTCGACGTTGAGTACGATGAACTGCAATGTAAGCATCAGTGTGCTACGATGTTGGCTGCGATGATTTGGTATGGGGACGTAGAAGCCAGTCCGTTATGTTGACTACATGATAAGTCATTCAATCTGGCAATGTCCAGCAATTTTGAACGAATTCATGAAAATTTTCATTTTGTAATGTATCATAATGAAATTTCACAGCTTTTTGTTCAAATTACGAAGGAAATGCCAAGAATACCCTATACTTTTTTAGGATTTATGATACTTAAGCCCTGGTAATGAATTAAGGAATATCAACGATTCTATAAACGAATATATGACGGACCCTCTATGCGTGTTATCTAATTCTGGTTATATTTTGGCCATCCGTCATTTTCTGTTGTTAGAACGAAGTTGTTAAGCACCACCCAGGCGATGGCCTGAAATATACATGAGCCAAGAAAAGTTGTTGGCACCAATGCAAAAGGCGGTGCCACTCATCCCGATTTTGCCGATGAGCGAGCCAAACCAGCAGCGCGTCCCCCCAGAGCGACAGGCCAGCGCCTCGTTCCACTTTTTCTTCTCTTCGTTACCCACTTGACCATCGGGGCCAAAGGACGGGCCGGGGTTAATGGCTCCCGTTGCGGTGAACGTCAGGGTGTCTCCCTGATTGACGTCTCGCCCAGTGCCATGCCACCAGCTTTGGGGGCTGCCAGCGTTGGGGCGCCGCCCATTGACGGTTGTTGTGAAAGTTGACATGTTGTTTTCCTTCTCCTTGAGTAAGATTGGATTTTGAGTTAAGATCTGCAAAGAGCAGTTGCGCTGATCGCTTGAGGGCGACCCCGACTGTTGATAGGTTTTGTGATTGGGGAGAATTGGCCGTTAACCTATTACTCCCTAATCACCTTTGTTCATCTGCAATACCCTTCATCCTTTCCCTGGTTATCAAGTATTAACAGTGTAGATCAAATGTTCTAAAAATGCGGTTGTGATTGAGGTTAATCTGGGATGATGCGTAGGGTAAGCGTCAGGTTTTGTTCATGATCTAGGTGATGTCGCAACCTGAACATCATGAATTGTGATGAGAAATATCGGAAGGAACGTAACAATCTGACCGATTTAGGGTTCTTGCTCAGCTGATGCAATACCCAATATCTGAATTACCCCTTCAGCAGCCTGGATAACAATAAATTTTCCATTAGCTGACCACTTTATATAGATAACATCAGGGATTTCAAGAGTTGTCAGGGCTACATCTTGGATACCGTCATAGATATTGATTTGATTTTGAAATGCTACAGCGATCATTGTGCTTGACGGATTCCATACAACTTCTGCAAGTACGAATTCTCCGTCATTCCAGTCAGAATAATCTGTGTACCAAGCGTCACTGTCGCCTAGTATGTATGGACCCTGCGAAATGGAGTATAGTTTGATACTGGTTTCCTGTGATCCCAAAATTAATCGCCCACTAACGATTGCAAGTCGTGTACTATCCGGACTCCAGATAAGACTTCTAAAAAAATCCATACGGCCTTCAATATCAAGGATTGTACTCATAGTGGATAAATCAATTACTGACACTGTGGAGTCATTATCGAATTTTTGTCGAGCAACAGCGAGCATTTGCCCATCAGGGCTGACAATTGCCTGTTTTGTGTGTTCTCTAAAGGTGTATAACATTGTTAAATGGTTCACGTTCAGTTGAGTAATTTCTTCGGTTTCATTCTGATTGAAGGGCAAAGTGTCTTCTTGAGAATCAACCAAACCCGTCATGGTAAGAACAAAGCCGATTCCTATTAAAATTAAGTGTGAAATCTTTTGAAACATCAGGATATCCTTATATTGGATTGCCAGGTCAAAAGTTAATGGTTGGGGAGCGTGAGGCTCCCCAAATTCTGTTTAGTTACGTTGGCATGAATCTCGTGGCGGTTGAAGATTACCAGCCTGTGGACGCTTCAAAACGTCATATAAATTTGCCCCCTCTGTGTCCGATCCTTCCGGAAATACAGCTAGCGCTCTTAGCATTGACAAATACTGATATCGCTCAGCTTCTTCAACGCTTTTTACTTGCGCGTCAAAATAGATTCTACGCGGATTCTGTACTTTAAAGCGATTAGCCGCTTCCTGATTCCGATTAAAGAAAGTGGCAATTGATTCACCTTCTATGCGCATTATCTGATTCTGATTATACTCTGGCCATCCCTCGTTTGGAATATGTCGCCATTGTAGTGAACCGCTAGTTGGGTCGTTAGAACTGCGATATCGATAATTATTCAGGGCATGATTGATACCTCGTTCTACCTCATCGTTAGGAGATGTATATCTAGCACTTCCTGCGCAGGGCGAAACATCACTTGGTCGGCAGTATACTACACTCTGGTTATTTCCATGCCGCTTTCCTGCATCCAACTCTTTCGTCAGGGCTAGATTGTTTAGCACCACCCAGGTGATAACTTGTGCTTGGGCAAATACACCTGAACCAAGAAAATTTGCTGGTGAGTTACCAACCACTTCTCGATTTACGATGAATGACAGACAGCTTCTTGTATCTGTTTCCTTTACAGAATTCACCATGGAATTCGACCACATTTCGTACAACGCTTCAGAATCTGGAGGTATCGGCGGCGTTGCGGGCCTGATTATGGAGACCGTCACCTCCCACGAACCATCATTATCTTGGAAATTGGCCCCATCATTATATGCCAAGAACAGCGTACCCGATGTGGTGGGGGTTAGCGCCCGCGATAAACCAATGGAAAACGCAAGACCGTTTCGACCAATCTTGCCAATGAGGGAACCAAACCAACAGTTGGTATCCCCCGGCTCAATTCCGGTTCGGTTGGCTAAAGTCTCGGGCCAATCCCTACTGGGGATATTATCGACATCGCCCGCGGGGCCGAAACCGGAACGCCCACTCCAGATGATAAGGTCATCAGGGTCCTTAGCTGTAATGGTCAAGGCTTCGCCTGCGTTGACCACAATGCCGGTGTCGTTCCACCAGCTTTGGGGCTGCCCTATATTCGAACGATTGCCTTGTACGGTCACAGTTTGTGTGATTGTAGGCATCGTGCTTTCATCCTTTCATATGTTTGAATTTGAGTTAAGATCTGCAGAGAGCAGTTGCGCTGGTCGCCTGCGGGCAGCCCCGGCTGTTGGTATGCTTTGTGATGGGGGAATGTATGGCGGTCAACCAGTTACTGCCCCATCGCCCTTTTTCATCTCTACAATCGTTTTTATCCTTTCTCTGCTTATCAAGCATTCACAGTATAGATCAAATGTTCTGAAAAAGCAATTGCGATTGAGGTTCATCTGGGATGCGTAGGGTAAGCGTCAGGTTTTTTCAATATCTAGGTGATGGGTATCCCGCGCTGGAGTCGTCATCCAGCAGCGGCATCAAACGGTTGAGTTCTGCCTGAGAATCATCATGGTATTTCAATTGCGTAAACTTCACTTATATGGACAAGGGTTTGCGTCTCATACAATCCTACCTGGATTTCTGCTGCTGGTGGGTTCCAATTGGCAGGAAGTGGAACTGGATCACGATAGATAATGCCCGGTTCCCAGACCCGAGTAGAGACAACTGCCCCTGCAATTGCATGATCCAACGAATGAACAGAATCGCCTTTGACTAGATGCAAAAAGACACTATGCTCTGTTTCCGTCGTTCCCAATGCCTCCCAATAGAGGAGTAGTGTTGTATCACCTACAAGTGTATAACCGCGCAGCCGCGCAACCCCGCCGAACTGGACATTGAGCGGCATTGCAATCTCTGATTCTTCAACCTCCCACCGACGATATTGCACCACACCCGGCCATGTATCACCAGGGATATGTTGGGCATTGGCCTGAAGGAACTGCCCCACGTCACCTGTGCGTTCCCCGGTCAGCATGAAAATTGTTTGATGCTGCGTCAACAAATCTGGCATATAAGTGGTGGGATCAGGGGCATCAGGTGGGATAAAGGCTAAGTTGCCAGAATAATAGTATTCTTGCGCTGGATCAAGCGCCCCAGTCAGTACGAGATCGGCTGCTGTAGTTCTGGTTTCAAGATAATCCATGATCCCTGGCCAATCGGCTGCTTTTGGGGGATCAATGACAAAGTAATCGCGTACCTCTTTAACAGAAACCAGCACAAAAAGAATAACGATCAAACCGACACCGAGATATTTCTGTTTCTGCTGCAAATAAACGGGAATCGCCACCAGTGCAACCAACAATCCTGGAATCACCGTCATCACATAGCGTGGGCGGAAGAAATTCGAGAAGAACGATACACCATACAAAAGGACAATAGGTACAAAAATCCAGGCAATCAAGAGAGTGCTTGCCATCGCATGGTCTTTATGGATCAGGAGTAATCCAGCGAGCAATCCCAATGCAATCACCAGACCCAACCCTACTGGGAGGGTGTTTTGACCAAATAGTAAGGTTGGCACAAACCAAGAGAAAATCAACGATAGCTCTGCTGCCTCTGCCGTACCTTCATAATTGCTGACAAACATCAGATGATAAAGTTGGGCAATCACGGGTAGTGAGATCAGACCGATAATAATCCAAGCCATGGCTGCATGGCGTAGAATCAATTGACTACGTGTCGAGAGGATGAATACCCCTTGCGCCGCTAACCACAAAGGTTCTAGGTAGTAAATGTAGATCGCCGCTGATTGGACGATCACATAAAGTCGCCATGCGAAGGGTTTATCTGGTTCCTGAACGGCCCGAATCAGACTGTAAAATGCCAGAGGGGATAAAGCGCTTAAAACACCGTAGACACGGGCATCTTGGGCATGCCAGATCAAAAAGGGGTGCACAGCCCACAGTAAGCCAACACTATAGGCCAATCGCCAATCTTGTAGCAAACGCCGACTGACCACAATGATCGCTGCCAGACCAACTACATTACCCAACAAAGACAGGTAACGTGTTGAAAACTCGCTGTCACCTATCAGAACATTCCAGACCCAGTACAGGGTGAATGCGCCGACAGGGGCCGGTTCTTCTTTGATGAGGGTTTCCCAGCGGTGGGAGAAAGGCGTTGCTGTCCAGTGCATCACACTATAGGCTTCGTCTCCACGCAGTGGCACAACATCGAGTCTATAGAGACGGAAGGCAAAAGCCAAAAGAATCAACCCAACCAAGACGAACCGTGATTGCTTAATAAGCTAGCCAACCTCAGACACGACAATCATCATGCACAGAATGGTAAACCAAAGGTTTATGATGGGAAAGTCCGGTTCTTTGACATTCTCTGTACATACTGCACAAATCCATCCTTTTATATTCACGTATTATTCGTATAATAGCGGCTCATAAAGGATCAAATAGGTTCATTCTGCTTATTTCACACAATGGCCTACGTTCCGAATGGTTCAATCGCGGGTTATAAATAATAGTGAGGAGACAAATCATAGATGCTGAACCCTTTCGGGTGTGGTGGCAAAACGTTGTCAAGCAGGGCATCAAAATGCTAGAATATAACATGATGATTTACGATCACCCCCTTGTTTGCCTGATGTGTCTGCCACTGTTGAATTGGAAAGAAATCATATGGCACACGACATAGATACACGCCCAATCTCGCTGGTTGATTTACCTCTGATCCGGCGGTTAACCGACCAGGCAACGGTTTTGGATAGTGAAATTGCCTTCACCCGGCAGATATCAGGCTCGGAAGGTGCAATCTTATCCAACATTCTACTGCCCCAACGCGGTTTGTGTACGCTTATTGCCCGCAATAGCCAAGAGCAGGTCGTAGGACAATTCCGCTTACTGCCAGATGACCACAACGCCCATGTCACCTACATTGCGCCTAGTCTGGCGGATGATGCCGATGATCGTGTCTGGTTACATATCTTAGATGCAATGGCAAAGGAAGCAGGTAAATATGGAGCCCATGCGCTGATCGCAGATGTTAACGAAGACAGTTATCTGTTCGAGACAATGCGGACAGCCGGTTTTGCGGTCTATGCTCGGCAGCAAGTCTGGAAGCGGGAGCCTGAGAGCAACCCTCTAGAGGTTGAACCCATTGAACTGACGAAAGAAACAGGGGTTGATGTGCCGGGTATTCAATCGCTCATCACTCATATTGTCCCTACCCTCACCCAACCGGTCATCGCGCCGCCGAGTGATTTGGATGGCTGGGTTTATCGCAAAGCGGATCGTACCGAGGCGTATGTGGCGGTTTCTGAAGGGAAACGCGGTCTTTATCTGATCCCGTTTATTCATCCTGATATTTCGAGCGAGGCGCCCTTAATCTTAGAAAACGTTCTCGAACAAGCGCCTAAATCGCGCAAGTTACCTGTTTATATTTGTATGCGTCGGTATCAGGATTGGATGGGAACGGCACTGAGTAATATGCAGTTCAAGCCAGGGCCAGCCCAGGCGGTTATGGTGAAGCACATCAGGGCGAGCGTCCGGCAAGCCGTCTTTAAGCCCGTCCAGGAAGGTCTTCCTATTGTTGGCGGTCCCATTAAGCCGCCAACGAATATGTCATGTAGGAGTAGCCAAAGGTCTATATGGAAAAACAAATCACAGATGATATAGATGAACTGAAGCAAGTGCTGCCGTATGAAATCAACAGCGCACTGGATGCTTTGGGCGACACCGAAAACCTGCTGGAAGTTGTGCTTGATCTGGGCCGTATCCCCACTGCACGCTTCGTCTCTGGCGAGTACGTCCTCTTAGAAGAAGAAGTCACCCGCAATGATATTGACACCATTGTCAACAACATAGGCGATTTTGATGCCGACAATCGTGCTGGCATGGAGCGCACGCTGCACCGCATCTCGGCCATTCGTAACCGGCGTGGGGATGTTGTTGGCTTGACCTGCCGTGTAGGTCGGGCGGTTTTTGGTACAATCGACATCATCAACGACTTAATCGTGGAAAACCAGAGCTTGCTCCTGCTTGGCCCACCGGGTGTGGGTAAAACGACCATGCTACGCGAAGCGGCACGGGTTCTGGCGGAGAAAAAGCGCGTTGTCATCGTGGATACATCCAACGAGATTGGTGGAGATGGTGATGTCCCCCACCCGGCGATTGGTCGTGCCCGTCGGATGCAGGTCTCGCACCCGGAGCGCCAACATGAAGTGATGATTGAAGCTGTGGAGAATCACAATCCTGAAGTCATCGTTATTGATGAAATCGGCCGTGAACTAGAAGCAATGGCAGCTCGCACAATTGCGGAACGCGGTGTGCAGTTGATTGGTACAGCCCATGGTAACGCGTTGGATAATCTGATGTTGAACCCTACCCTGTCTGATCTGATTGGGGGGATTGAATCGGTAACGCTTTCTGATGATGAAGCCCGTCGCCGGGGTACGCAGAAAACGGTACTGGAGCGGCGTGCGCCGCCCACGTTTGATGTCTTAATCGAGATTCAGACACGGGACAGGTTAGTGGTTCATGAAGATGTTGCCGATGCGGTTGATGCCTTGCTGCGTGGTCGGGCCCTCCCTGTCGAGATTCGCACGCGCGATGTTAACGGCAAAATCCATATTGAAGAGGCTGAACATGACTTGCGCAACCTGACATCAGAGCGCGATTCAAGCGAACGTAGCAACCGACGGATGAACGGCAATCGCAACGGGAAAAACGGCAGGTATGGTCCAGGCCCTATTGAGGACTTTGTTCCGCGTGCCATGGATGGTAGCCCATTAGAAACGCTGAGTGTTTATGCCTATGGGGTAGCCCGTAATCGCTTGCAACAAGCAGCAAAACGCTTACATGTGCCGTTAAATGTAGCCAATGATCTGGCTGGAGCCGACGCGGTCGTAACACTCAAGAACTACTATCGGCGTCGCCCTAAACTCATTGTCGATGCGGAACGTCGTGGGATGCCCATTTACGTGCTGCGAGCGAACACGGTCTCTCAGATGGAGAATTTTCTGATTGATATCTTCAAACTGGAGATTAATCCACAAGACCCTTTTGGAACCGCCCTGCGTGAAACTGAAGAAGCCATCATGCAAATTCGCGCAGGGGCGTCCTTTGTTGATCTGAGTCCACAAGACAACTCTATTCGCCGTCGCCAACATCAAATGGCGCGTAAGAGTCAGTTGAACTCAAGGAGTTATGGGAATGAACCCCATCGACATGTGCGGATTTTCCGTGAGGAGCCGGCATAGCCCCACGAACCGCACAGCGATATAATAAGTTGGGGCGTAGGCAATCTACGCCTTTTGCATGTGAGGAGCAAGCTATGTTCATCACGTTTGAAGGCGGTGATGGCAGTGGTAAGACAACCCAAATCCGGATGGCAAAGGATTATCTGCGTGAGTTAGGTTATGACGTCCTGCTAGCCCGCGAACCGGGCGGTACATCCATCGGCGATCAAATCCGCACGATTTTGCTTGACAACCTCGACAACACCGAAATGGCAGCCCAGACGGAACTGCTCTTGTTCTGTGCGTCTCGGGCGCAACTCGTCGCTGAATGCATTATGCCCCATCTAGAAAGCGGTGGAGTCGTCATTTGTGACCGCTATATTGATTCAACTGTCGCTTATCAGGGCTATGGACATGGCCTAAACCTGAAAGCGCTGCGCCATGTCATCAACTTTGCAACTGGAGGGCTACTCCCTGATGTGACCCTATTTCTTGACATCACCCCAGAAGCCGCCCTGCGGCGTCGTGCTAAAGGCACTTTATTCGGTGAAGATTGGAATCGGCTGGATAACAAGGAACTAGAATTCCACTGGCGCGTGTACAAGGGTTACCGGGAGATGGCCTTGTCCGAACCAGCCCGCTTTATGGAGATTAAGGCTGACAATCCACCGGAAAAAGTGCAGGAGCAGATTCGGATTATCTTAACTGAGTATCTTGCACCCTCACCACAGAGGAATGGTGGATGAAAGCACCGATTTTCCTCTGCTTGATCCATTGGAAACCGAGCGGATGCTCAAGCACACCAAAGAGCAAATCCGACACCATATACAGGTCAGCTTAAATGATGTGTGTTGCGAAGTCCACAGCCAACCGCCATCAGTCAAAGTTATCGGGATGTATTCGCGTGAAAGCGAGCAGATGGATTTATCCTATCATGTGGATACCTGTTGTAAATCATTTTTATTGCAAGTTGTTGCCCGGTTGAACCGTGGCTAACCTTCTGTCTTCCTGTATGAAGACTTGCTTCGCAGGTCTTTTTCGACTTGATCCATGCTCTCACCTTTGAGGAGTTTTTGGGTGGTCTCGTGGTATTGTGCCCCCAGTTTGGGGTCGCCTGCCCCAACCTGATCGAACATTTCCCCAACCTGTCGTGAATCGCCGGATTCAAACACCGACAGCATTTCTTTCGACGACATCTGGGTATAATCCCGTGTGGGGGATTGGATGGCAACACTGGTGATTAAGCGGGAGAGTTCTTCACTGTTACAATGCGGGCATTCCGGCGTGGCGGCATCATAATCAGCGAAGGTCTTATAAAGCAGATTGAAGCGCTCACCGCAGGTTTTGCAGCGGAAGTCGTAGGTTGGCATGACGCACCTTGTTATCATCAATTCATGAAACTATGATACGGTGTGAACATTAGAATCCTGTTGAAAGCTATTGTTGATGTTAAACGACCCTGAACCGCAAAACAAGTCCCGACCTCATCCCCTGGAACAACGCCCGCAGCCTGAGCCGAGTCCACAAGGGGATGGGCCATCCAACCAGCGCTTTACGCTTCACATCCCGGTGGTTGGCCCCTATTTAACCCAGGCACTGGTCGCCATCAATAGTGTGATTTTCTTTGTCGCCTTTTACGTCATCTCCGAATCGCAGCTACGCGAACTCTACGATTGGGGCGCGAACAATCACCTGGCGGTCCTCAATTTCGGCGAGTTTCATCGCCTGGTTTCGGCCATGTTTTTACATGGTGATCCGTTGCACATCGTTTTCAACATGTATGGTCTTTATATGATCGGACAAACGATTGAACGTTTTTTCGGTCATGCCCGGTTCGCCATCATTTATTTCTTGGGCGGGCTATCTGGTTCTATTTTGAGTGTTGTGTTGAATGGACCGCTGGATCGCTCGGTGGGCGCTTCTGGTGCGGTATTCGCCCTTTTTGGCGCGTTGATGGTGTTCCTCTACAAACACAAGAAGCTGTTCGGTGAAATGGGACGCCAACAACTGCGCCAATTGGTCTTAATTGCGGGAATCAACCTGCTCTATGGCTTTGCTACGACCTTGAATACCAGTGGTGTTCAGATTGACAACTGGGGACATATCGGCGGCTTTGCGGGTGGAGCCGTGCTTGCCTGGTTCATTGGCCCAATCTTCATCCCTAAGCGCCATCCAACCAATCCGCAAGGGCTAGCAATTGACGATATCAACCCCCTCAAACGAACTTACAATTACGCCATCGCCTATGGTTCATGTCTGATGATTATGTTGCTGGCGGCGATGTTCTTGGCGCGGAATGGTGGCTTCTAGGAACGATGTCCTATAGGCGATATGGTGCGGATTTATTGATTGCAATGGTGCTACTGCTGTTGCCATTGGTCATGTTCTGGCCACAAACGTTGGGAGGCCGCACCCTCATCCCTACCGAAAACCTGTACCAATATGAACCCTATGCCACCTACCGTGAAGTCATCGACACACCTGAATTTCCACAGAATCATCTCGTATCCGACCTAATCCTACAAAATTTCCAGTGGAAGTCGTTTATTCGGCAGAATATCGCTGAACGCGAAATCCCACTTTGGAACCCGCATCAGTTCTCCGGCATTCCGTTTTTGGCGGCAGGACAGCAATCAATCTTTTATCCACTGAGCATCCTTTACTATGTGATGCCATTGGTCTGGGCATATGGCTGGTTTACGGTGCTGAATCTGTGGCTAGCAGGGCTGTTCATGTATGCACTGCTACGTGGGTTAGGCATGGGAAGACTGGGGGGGATCATCGCGGGCATTACCTATCAGTTGTGTGGCTTCCTCATCGCTAGTGCAGTCTTTCCAATGATTATTGGTGCAGCAGTCTGGATGCCGCTGCTGTTACTGATAGCCGAGTTCATCATCCGACGACAGCCGGTTCTTGGGCAACAGTCCAGCGTGCCCTGGGTTGTGGTTGGTGCGGGCGGTCTGGCCTGTAACATCTTCGCTGGACACGTCGAAATGACCATCTATACACTCCTCATCTTGGCCTATTATAGCGCTACCCGATTGATACTTGTTGCGTGGGAGAATCGCCGCATCACGCCTGAAAGCATGAAGGCCGGATTATGGTTGACGCTTATGGTGGCACTTGGAATTGGGATAGCCTTGGTCCAGTTCGTCCCGTTGTATGAAGTCGCGCAGAATAATTGGCGTGCTGAACGCAATGATCTGAGTACCGTGTTGGGGTATGCCCACAAACCCCGTGACATCGTGCAATATGCTTTGCCTAACTTTTATGGAAGTCCGGCGCATAATCGCTATTTTGATGTGTTTAGTATGCAGACCGAGCCTGTTGCATTTGAGAATGCAGCGGGTGAAATGCGACACCATACAGAATGGGGCATCAAGAATTACGTGGAGGGTGCGCTCTATGTCGGCATTATGCCCCTGATCCTAGCGGGGCTGGCAATAATTGGCGCACTATCACGATTCTTCATTCCCCGGCAACGACAGCAAATCATCATCTTCGCTCTACTCGCGTTTATATCCCTGACATTTATGTTCGGCTTGCCGACTTATGCCGTGATTTATGCGCTGCCTGGTATCAACCAACTGAACTCTCCATTTCGCTGGGTGTTTGGCGTAACACTCAGTGTATCAATCTTGGCTGGCTTTGGGATCGAATTGCTTGGCAACCTTGACTTTCGGATGTGGGCAAGACGAATTGGCTATGGGCTGCTGGTGATAGGTGTAGTGCTTCTAGGGGGGGTGTTCATCAGCCGCATCTTTTATAATCCGTTGGAATCGCTGATTGAGCGTGTGTTCAACGGGCTGGCAAACGCCGATCTCGCTTTTGCCGATGCAGGTATGTTTTACAGCTACCAACTCATCAACGTGCTGATCTTAGGTGTGATGGTTTTTCTGTCGGGTTTGGTGTTGATTGGCGTTCGTTACATACGGCAAAAGTGGTTGTGGGGCGTGTTTGCCAGTGGAGTCATTGCCGTTGACTTGTTGATTGCGTCCTGGGGATTTAACCCCGCCTCTGATCCTCTCTTATTGGAATTTACGCCCGCTTCCATTGCGTGGCTATTAGGACGCCAGCACGAAGAAACCCCATTTCGTTATACGACGCTGGAAGCACCAAATCAGCACGCCCCACTGCTGATTGCCAATTCCACCATGCATTATGGACTGGACGATATACGCGGCTACGACAGCATTATCTCCGCGCAATATGTCGATTACATGCGGGCAACATCGTTGCAGAACGTTCTCGATTTCAATCGCATCGCCCCCCTTTATATTAATCGTTTCGATGAGATCAACTGGAAGCGGCTTGACCTGCTCAATGTCCGCTACATCGTAGTTCATAATACTACAATGCCACGGGGCCCCAACATGAGCACCCGTTCCCCTGTGCGATTTCAACAGGTCTACCGCGATGAGGCGGTTGAAATCTGGCGCAACAACGCCGCTTTTGAACGGGTGTTTGTTGTCCAACCCGAATCTGATAACCAGATGCAGGCGCTTGAGAACTTCGAGAGCATCCCAAGCTATGGCGTTACGATTACAACCCAAACCAACCGCGAGAAGTTCATCAACCTCAAGCTCCAGAGTGAAGACACCCATTGGTTGGTCATCAGTGAAACCTATGATCCCGGCTGGCGGGCATTTGTGCGTCCACATGGTATGGACGAATCGACTGAGCAGCAGGTCAAAGTTGAGCTGGTCTGGGAGAACTTCCAGGGGGTACGCCTCCATCCTGAGGAATTGGCGCTTCAATTTGAGGATTTATGGCACAACTCTGCTGATCCACAAACCATCAGGCAAATACGATCCCAGGGATACGATGTCCGCCTCGTCTACAGCCCGATCAGTTTTCAGGTAGGTGTGTTTGGATCGGGGGTCAGCGCGGCATTGTTGGTATTTCTGGTTGGCATGTGGGTGTGGCGTTTGTTGGTCGCGCCATCCACTGAAAACGACGCGACTGTTTCCCGTGTTGCCCGCAACAGCGTTGCACCCATCATCCTCAACTTGTTCAATCGTGGCATCGACTTCGCATTCGCCCTTGTCATGCTGCGTATTCTTGGCCCGGAAGATTCAGGAATCTACTATTATGCGATTGTGGTCTTCGTCTGGTTTGATATTTTCACCAACTTTGGGCTGGATGTCTTTATCATGCGTGAAGTTTCACGACGGCGGGAGCAATCCAGTCATTATCTGTTGAATTCAAGCCTGCTGCGCCTTCTGCTGATGTTCGCCTGCATTCCGCTGTTGTTGGGTTTCTTATTGTTACGACAGGCGCTAATCGAGCCGCCTCTGGAACAACGGGCGTTGATTACCATCGGCCTGCTCTATCTGGGGCTTGCACCAGGAAGCCTGAACAAAGGTCTGACCTCTATCTTCTATGCCTTTGAAAAAGCAGAAATCCCCGCTGCTGTTACGACCATCACCACCATCAACAATCGTGTATTGGGGTTATTCGTCCTGTTGTTAGGCTACGGCATTATTGGTCTGGCAGCGGTCAGCATCTTCGTCAATCTGGTAACATTGATGGTACTCCTGTGGGCAGCACGGCCCTTGCGCGGCAGTTCACAGGCAAAACTCGACACAACCTTGGTGCGTAGCATGACCCGCGAGGGTTGGCCTTTGATGCTCAACCACTTTCTGGCAACCATCTTCTTTCAAATTGACATTGTGATCCTGGAAACGTTAAAGGGAGTGGCCATCGTTGGTAAGTACAGTGTCGCCTATCGCTGGCTCCTTGCCTTGAACATTATCCCAGCTTTTTTTACCCAGGCCCTACTCCCGGTAATGTCGCGGCAAGCGAACGAAGATCATGATTCGCTCAAACGCACCTATACTCTGGGCGTTAAACTGCTGTTGATCGTTTCATTGCCTGTAGCAGTCGCCATGACCTTCATGGCAGAGATATTGACGTTTATCCTAGGTGGGCAGGATTTTTTACCAGAAGGTGCAGTCGCTCTGCAAATCATGATCTGGAGCATCCCAGTTGGTTGGACAAACAGCCTAACCCAGTACGCTTTAATCGCACTCGATTTACAGCGTCGCATCACCACCGCTTTTGTCGTCGCGGTCACCTTTAACATCGTCTCTAACATTCTGCTCATTCCCCCATTCGGCTTTCGTGCTGCCGCCATCACAACCATCCTTTCCGAAGCTGTATTGTTCATCCCATTTGCTCTACTAATGACAGGTACCTTAGGTCATATGAACTGGTTGGATATAATCTGGCGGCCTATCATAGCCTCTGGCGCGATGGCTGCAGTTCTGGTTGTGGGTTGGTCAATTCAGCCTGTTCTGGTACTAACCGCCTCTGGTGCAATCTACATTATTGCATTGTTAGCGCTCAAGCCTCTTTCTGATGTTGAACTCAGCCGTTTGATGCCCTTGCTATCCCGGTTTTCTAGTACAAATAAATCGCAGATTTTGTAGGGTAAGTGCTCATCAATTTCAAGTTATTTTTATATGATATCTTCTTTGCCATATGCCACAGAGCAAATCAGCACAAATCACTCAAAAGCAAGCAATATGTGCTGATTTTAACCTAACGCTCTTTAGTTGAAGATATTAATCTGGTGGTGGCATTCTTTCAGGGCCACCACCATGTCCCCCATGACCTGCCCTGGGAGGGGGGCCAATCAGGTCCTCTGTTCTACAAAGAGGACATAGCTCTCCAACATGAACATGGTCGATGATAGTTGAACCCGGATGAGCAATGCTGAAATCTTGAGTAGCCGTCCAACCGTTTCAAAATCACCCTGAGCGTGTCTTGACCGCCATACACTCCCCGACCATAAAACGTATCAATAGTCGGGGCCGCCCTCAAGCGACCATCGCAACTGCTCTTGCAGAGCTTAACCTAAATTCAAAGCATCCTCAAGACAAGGAGAAGGAGAACAACATGTCAACTTTCACAACAATCGTCAATGGGTGGCGCCCCAACACAGGCAGCCCCCAAAGCTGGTGACATGACACCGGGCGAGACGTCAATCAGGGGGACGCGCTGCTGGTTCGGCTCGCTCATCGGCAAAATCGGGACGAACGGCACGGCCTTTTGTATTGGCACAAACAGAACGATGGCGGCTCTGGCAACGGGTCGTCTCTACTTGGCGTTCAATGATGAGTGAAGCGACAAGGAGTTGCGGATTTAGCAGCCGAATGGCTGGGTGATGTTGGGATTGACGCCAATATCGTACAAATCGTAGCGAATCACGATCAAACCATCAACAGGTAGCGGGGTTTCGGATGTGCTTAGCAGAATAATGGCGTTCTCGACTTCTAGGTTCACATAATAGCGTACCACCACATGATGTTCCGGTGAAACCCATAACTCACCCCTAGTATCCAAAATACGACCTGAATCGCCAAAGTCGATTTGCTGAAGAATCAAATCTTCCGCCAAGAACTCATAACGCCAGACACGCTTGCTATTGATGGTCGCATTGTGCCCCAATGGAACTGCCCGTTGGACACCACCCACCAATGATGAAGCGCCCAGATCAGCCACTAAAGAAGCAGCCTCATCGGTTTCGCTCAGGCAAAAACTATCGCGGAGCAAAAACGTATCGTTGGCTAGGCGCACGCCTTCCAGGACCACACCTTCTTCCTGGTTAAGCAATTCTCCTTTGCCTTCAATGACCACGCGCCGTTCAGGGCCGAGGTTGTTATACCAGACATGAACACGGGTCTCGGCAGCAACTTGTCGGGGTGTGCCGCTGTAGACACCCTCGAACGACATGAACACGTCATAGCGCCAATTCGTGAGGGAAGTTAGGTTGTCGTCAATTGCGGGAAACGATACCGAATCACGGAAACCTTCCGGCGGGGCGTTCTGTGTCATCCACTGTGCAGTCGCCAGATCATCCAACGACGTAATCGGTGTCGGCACATCCTCCAGGCCAAGCGATTGTCCTCGACTACACGCTGCCAGCAGCAAGCACAGGGCCAAGGTTTGAGCATATTTTATCATGGTGTTCATTGTATGTGACAAGGGGGGCCACGGCAATCCTATGCCTTGACAAGCTTAGGCCACTCACTAGAATAAGCATGACCTTCAGAGGTAAATGTCCATGAAAGCAGCCAAACGGTTGATCCAGTCCATGTTGGGGCAACTCGGATATCGTTTGGTGCGGGTGGGTGATGTGCCTAATCTGGCATTGGAAGCAGCATTGGAGCGTGTGGTAAGCCGTGATATGCCCATCAACACCATAATTGATATTGGAGCGTCGAATGGGTCCTGGTCAAAGCGGGTACACTCCTTTTATCCTGATGCCGACTACCTGCTCATTGACCCCAATCCCGTGCATGAAATGGCTTTAGATGCTTATTCAGCAGCCCATCCAAACGTCCAATATGAACTGGTAGCAGCAGGGGATATAGAAGGGACAATTTACTTTGATATGTCCGAGCCATTTGGCGGGATCGCCACCCAGCATAAAACAGAAGGGTTTGTGTCCGTTCCCATCCAGACAGTGGACAATCTGGTCAACAAATATGACTTGCAACCGCCGTATCTGTTTAAGATGGATACACACGGGTTTGAAGTGCCTATTTTGAATGGTGCAGCGGCAACCCTGGAGCAAACCAGCCTTATCGTTGTCGAAGTCTACAACTTCCACATCCATCATGATGCTTTGCTATTTTATCAGATGTGTGAATTTCTTTCGCGGCGTGGCTTCCACATGATTGATCTGTGTGATCCGTTGTTTCGTCAATACGACAATGCCTTCTGGCAGGCCGATTTCTTCTTTATCCGCAGGGATCGTCCCGAATTTACGCACATGGGCTATCAGTGATCTGCTTCTAGTGAAAATATGAGCGATGGCATGATATGATGACAAGATAAGGAACTGATTCAACCTTTTAGAAAAGGAATTGATAGTGCAAAGTGGTTAAAAACCCCAACAAAGGAAAATAACCATGAGCACTATCCCGACAAGTGTAACAGAAGAGCAATTCGAGCAACATATTCGTCCGTATTTGATAACTGCTCAAAGAGGCTACGAATGCAAGATCGCACTCTACAAAGTCTTCAATTACATCCTGAAACGTCTGTATACGGGCTGCCAGTGGAAAGCATTGCCGATTGCACCCGATCCAGCTCATCCAGAAAAAAAGAAATCAGTTGGCAAGCGGTCTACTATCACTGGCAGAAATGGAACGCTGCGGGTTGTTTTGAACAAATCTGGCAGCACAGGATTCGTTTGATCCAAAATGAGCTTGATTGTGATCATCTGAACCTGGATGGGTCACATGCGATTGCAAAAAAGGGCGGCCAAAGTGTTGTTTACCAACATCGTAAGCGTGCCAAGACGAGCAACATATTGCCCATTACCGATGCTCAAGGTTTTATCCTCGCCAGTAGGGGCATCAGTGCAGGTAATCGACATGATGCATTTAATCTGAAAACGAATTTGCAGGTCGCATTCAAGGCCATCAAACGCTTAGGCATTCACCTTACAGGGACATTCTTTAATGCCGACAGTGCTTTCGATACGCGGGATGCACGAAAAGTATGTTTCAATCACGGACTGATTCCTAACATGGCTGAGCACAAGCGCAATCGCAAACGGGTCAAGCATGGGCGTAAACGCTTATTCAATCCGGCTGTGTATAAGCGTCGCTTTAGCAGTGAGCGCACTTTCGCTTGGATTGACAAATTTCGATCTTTGAGACTCCGCGATGACCGCAAAGATGCTAATTTCTTGGGTGGGCATCACATCGCTTTTGCTTTGATTAACCTGCGCCATCTTTTTGCACATTAGTTTGAATTAGTTCAAGCATTACACAGATTATGACGAGAAACCAACCGAAGCATCGAGGGCGTCCGAAAGGATGGGATGCTGTTGCCCAGTGGTACGATGGCTGGATGGGCAAGGGAGGCAGCATCCATCACAAAAAAATCGCAATTCCTGCGGTTTTGGAACTCCTTAATCCGCAGTCTAGCGAAAAGATTCTGGATGTGGGCGCAGGGCAAGGAGTCCTGGCTCCATATATCACCAAAGTTGGAGCAGATTATATCGGCATTGATGTCAGCCACAAACTGCTGAACTATGCCCGCGAGTATCATAGCGGGACGGGTGCCCGCTTTTTACACGCCGATGCAGCCAAGCTTCACAATGAACCCTCAATGCAAGCTGAACTTTATGATGCGGTGGTGTTCCTGTTGAGCATCCAGGATATGACGCCGCTAGATGGTGTACTGCGCGAGACAGCCTGGGTGATGAAACAGGGTGGGCGATTGGTCATTTTGATGACACATCCAGCTTTTCGTGTGCCGCGTCAAAGTGGCTGGGGCTACGACGAGAATCGAAAATTGCAGTATCGTCGGATTGACCGCTATTTGACGCCTCTGCCCGTACCAATGAAGCAGCATCCTGGTAGAGAAAGTGGCGTAACGATCAGTTTTCATCGTCCCATCAGCGAGTATGTGAATACGCTGGCAGATTGTGACTTGCTGATCGAGCGCCTGGACGAGATTCCGGTGGGCGAAGGCGGTGTCAAGCAAAAGCACTCTAAAGCCGAAAAAATGGCAAACGACGAGATCCCGCTGTTTCTAGCGCTGCGCGCCCGCAAAATCTCCAATTAATTTTATGCCTAATTTAAGAGGGACGTCATGTCAGATGTTCGGAGTAGATGGGGCGATTGTGTCCTTCTACGAATGGTGTTCTGATTTACGTTGTACTATGGTTGCTGATGCCGCGGTAGTGTTTGGTAAAAGCTGACTGGACAAGCAACAATCCATCTGGTCTAGCCAGCCGATTTTTCTACTCGCAGTCTGTCCCCATGCAGTCTCCACTGTTGAACTCTTGAAAGGCAGCTTTAGTTTCTTCATCATCGCGGTCATCATCATGATTTGTACTGGATTCATTTAAGATAAGCACCCGTGTGTCTGGGGGAATCTCAACCTGGTGATAGTAGACCTGATCGAATAACTGCCGCCCCCGTAGACGCCCTCCCCGTTTATGCTCCTCCAGCACGATTAACCCCTATTCTTTGGTCAATTCAAATGATAGCTCCATATCAGACTCTGATATTTCAAACGCCTCCGATACAATCGCCAATGATGGATAGAAGTCAACGAATTCATCATCACATATTGGAACCATCAGTTGAATCCCCAATATCGATGCATCCTGTTTATATTCCAGATGAAAGACATCAAAATCATCTTCGTCGTGCAGTTGACCAAATAGAGCACTGTTGAACGGTGTGCCATCTAACATCAAAGGGTTCATCGAATGCTCCCCATTCGTCATCTTGATCTTCAACATAGAGGACAATTTTGGCTTGCGCCGCCATCACACCTGAAGTGTTTGATTCATACCCAATACACTGCTAACGATCAGTCGGTTCCCGATCAATTGGAGCCAATGAGCGCAGAGTTCTCCATCGGGGTTTAATCAAATTCAACCAAGGGGCGTAGGTGGGCTGAAACAGAAACTTCACCTGGGGGTGAGCCAATGCCCACAAGAGAACATCAAATGTCTTATGGGTAGATTATCCAGGATGATGGAGATCGTCTTGCCAAGCTATGTATCTGCGACCTGATCCAAGAAGGCAACGAAATGGGCACTCGTTCGCCCTCCATAACAAGCGGTCAAGGCCTGT
Organism: Phototrophicaceae bacterium; assembly: GCA_965223785.1. Lineage (GTDB taxonomy): Bacteria > Chloroflexota > Anaerolineae > Aggregatilineales > Phototrophicaceae > CBDCXN01. Next base: position 6,015,613 of record OZ245017.1, read on the forward strand.
CCAGTGGCAGGTTCAAAGCACCAAATGTCCAAATCTTGCCGCGCCTGCCATAATCTGCTTCCACCACATGAGGACGCTTCTCATCCCATTGAGGTGCGGCATAGGTTTTGGCTGATGTCGGTCCCATTTCATCAACGCATAACCCATGGGCATCGTCGGGTGGTTGGCGATATAAGCTCACGACCGTCCCCTTTTTCCATGAATTGGGGATCGGGACTGGCACTGAAATCGGTTTTCTCCTAATACCATTTCAAGCCTTCTTGCTTGAGCACATCCCCTAATTGACTGCGAGAAATGGTAATCTCAAGGTCATGATTGACATACTTCATCAGCAAATCGAGTGTCCAAATTCACGCTCCAAGTGTTGGGGATTGGTCTTAGCTGCTTTTACAATCTCACCCCGCTGCTGTTCGTTGTAAACTAAAGGGCGATCTTCACGCGGTAGGTCGTCTACAGATGCCAACCCGCGATCATTGAATTGATGGACTTGATAGTACACTGTCGCATCTGTTCGACCAATTTCCTGAGCAATCTCTTCTACCCGCTTGCCCTCTCGAAACATCAGAATGATCTGAGCACGCTCTATGGCTCATTGTGGCGCAGTCCGTGACTGACTCATTTGGCGTAACTCGGCTTCTTCACCTTCCTTAAAAGCACGCAGCGATAACTTCTTGGGCATCTATCATTCTTTCGTTTTTCACCATCCTACCCCATTTTATACCATTTACTGGATGCAGCATTTAGGATGTTACAATCTGTTCTTCATGAAAGCGGATGAAGTTCAACTTGGAAAGTTCGCGGACTTGCTGATCGGCACGGTAACTACTGCGGACAAGTGGCCCGCTTTCAACCCATTTGAAGCCCATTTCCTGCCCTAATTCCTGGAATTTATCGAATTCTTCCGGTAAGTAAAAACGCTCAACAGGGAGATGCTTCTTGCTTGGTTGTAGATACTGCCCAATAGTCAGAATATCCACGCCCGTTTCTACTAGATCATGCATGACTTGGACAACTTCATCGAATGTTTCTCCTAGGCCAACCATGATGCCACTCTTGGTGAGGACGAGCGAGTCCATGCGTTTTGCGTTCCGCAGCGTGGCCAGGGCCCACTCGTAATTATCCTGTGGCTGTACCTTCTTGAACAAACGCGGCACCGTCTCGACATTATGATTGAGGATTTCTGGTTGGGCGTTCATCACAACTCGCAGTGCGTCTTCGTTTCCTTTGAAATCTGGGATCAAGACTTCAATGCTGCATCCTGGTTGTAACTGCCGGACACGGCGAATGACCATTGCAAAAATTGGTGCGCCCCCATCGGCCCGTTCATCGCGGTTCACGCTGGTGATGACTACATGGCGCAGGTTCATCGCTTTGACTGCTTCGGCAATTCGGTTGGGTTCAGCAAAATCCAATGGACTGGGGCGACCCGTTTTGATATCACAAAAGCCGCAGGAGCGTGTACAAATGTCACCCATCATCAAGAAGGTTGCTGTACCACGCCCCCAGCATTCACCCAGATTGGGACATTGTGCCTCTTCACAAACCGTGTGCAATGTTTTACTTCGCATCAGGCGATGCACTTGTTTATAGGTCTCGCCGCCGGGCGCCCTCACTTTGATCCAGGGTGGGCGACGGCGCGGATGCTTTGGGTCAGACTGCCAGCCATTGCTAGGAATGGTTTCTGGGTTAATCAAGTTTGCCACTGAGATTGCTCCACATTCTCAAAACGTCCTCATTATACCAATAGGTGCGAACGCCAGTCTAGCAGTGGCTGTGCTTCTATCCAATTGGACTTAAGCCGATATAATAAACTGCGCCAAAGAACGAAAATGCTTATCTCGCGGATGAAGGCGAAAAGGACAAATTGAATGAGGAGGTGTTCCATTGATGATGTTTGTAACTCCACCAAGCTTATGAGCAATGAGCCGGTAAAGGCGGTGAGAAGATAAGTCATAATTTGGATACTCAAGAAAGTTGTTGGTGCAATTGCTCGTATGCTAAATGAATCAGAAAGGAATGTTGGTATGAGCATTGAACAAAGGGCACTTATAACAACAGATTGATAATGATTGACTATCACACCTACACCAACTATCCCATATAGTGCAATACCGTTGACCGGATTAGCATTTTCATCGAGTGTGGCTAATGAATCAAAAATGGTGCTGAGTACAATGAACCCCACAAGAAACCGAGCAACCCATAATCCACTGCTGTGTAGACGCTCAAATGTACCATTACGATGCATTGTACCTGTACAAACAGCCCAGTTGATTCCTGGTTCCCCATCAGGTGAGACAGATAGTATGTAGTAGCGATTGGTCGCATGAAGATGAACAATGGCCTGGGTGATGTTGACTGTCCAGATCAAACCATAGGCTGTTGCGGTAAAGGGCAAGGCTGGGATCAGAAGAACGGGGGCGAATATCATCATGGCAAACCATAAGAGCCAGGGAGACGATTGTGACCGAAATGTTACTACCTGTCGATAGAGGGGATGACGTGATTGTGGATAACGCAAAGCCAACCACAGGCGGCGCGTTATCATAGCATGAAGCCTGCTATGTGGCTGAATTCATGGCGATTAGCATTCAGGCGATAGGCGAGAACATACCAAAGGGCATAGGTGACAGCCTCCCGCATCAAAAAGAACACGACCACCTGAATGACTGTCGCTTCAACTCCTTTGGTCACGTCCATGATAGTATAGGCCCAGGGAACGATCCTGAAGCAAACGAATGCCACAGTTGAATAGAAGAAAAACTGAATGAGGAGATAGACGCCGACAGCAATTCCACGCGCATCCAGTTGATTGCTGGTATAGGTAGGCGAGATCATGCCCACCAATCCGCCAACAACAATTGATTGCATCACATCAATGCGTATGGCTACCAGGATGGAGAAATAGAAAATAATCATGTACCAGATGCTAGCGTATTCTGCCGGGTCATATTGCCTGGAATTGGTGGAAACCAATACCGTCCACAGCCCAACCGCAAAAACGAGAAACAATACCCCCACGAAGAACGCCAATAGGTGAATCCCAAACAGTATCCCTTTCAGTGATTGCAGCAGCCGGTTGTCTCGATAGGTCTGGTGGCAGATTTCCCAACTCGCACCTACCGAACCAACCGGTGTGACGCTGACCAGTTCATAATGCCCGCGTTCGCGTTCACTGGCGATGATATTGCTCACATTGGACGTGAGTAACATCCCGGTAATAGTGCCACTTGCCAGAAATAACAATGGTAACAGGCTCAAAACGGCAACTACACGATCCATTCCCCCTGTTAATCCCAGGAGAATCAGACTAAACAACACCGAAAGTGGAACCAAGTCGCTTGTCCAGAAACGATGCAAAATATCTGTCACTTGCTGTGGTTTGGCGGTGACGAAACGACGATACATCACCGTCGAAAAGGGAAGGTGGAACGCTCGCCACAGTTTGAGCGTAATCATGCGTAATCTACTCCGTTTTAACCCCGCAACAATCGGCGGATTCCAATGCGCGTGATTTGATCGAGTTCAATGAGTTCAGTATCCAGATAATGTACCAGTATCAATATCAAGCCGATGGTAATCGATTCCCGGAGGGCGTAGATCGTTACCAAACATAATAATCCATAACGGAAGTCGAGGGCAATTTCCAGACGATAAAAGAGCCGAACCCATAAAAACAAACAGACAAAAGCAATCAGCATATAAGTCACAAACTGAAGCGCCAGGAAAACGATCATGGCTAATCCGCGTGCATTGGTTTTCCCTGGCGAGACCAAGGGTACAATCATACCAATCAAACCGCCGGCATTGGTAGATTGCACAAAATCCAGACCGGGCATCAAGACGATGATGCCCCACAAGATGACCGTCAAAAAACTGTGCTGTGCCTCTGGCTCAGATGGTGTAACAATTAGCAGCATGAAGGTGAAACCAAACGGGAAAAACATAAGAGTCAGCAGCATAATATAAACTGAGACGATGCCTTCCCGGATCTGGTGGAGCCATTCATGCCGATGAAACTCCAGATTACACAAGGCCCAGGTCGCACTCGCCTGCCCTTTTGGTGTGAGTTTAAGCAGTGCATAGCGTCCCCGCTGCTGCTCAGTCGTGATGGCCTCGGCTGTGATAACAGCAAAGACCAGACCATAGAGTGTGCCAATGATAATTAACGCGATGGGTAGGACGACAATCATGAGGAAAAAGGGAATACCAAAGAGGGCCAGGAGCAAGATCGACGGCCCGATAAAGAAACTGGCGACTATGACAGCACCGACGATCAACATGAGTAATAACTGGATGGTGCGCGAGAGATGCGTTAGCCACCAGGGATGTGCAGTAGGATCGAGCGTTTGGGTGTCCCAAACGCCACCTATTTGATAGATAGGATGAGAAACAAACGGGGTACAGAAGGCCCGCCACAGATTCCACGAAATCATGGCTCAAGTCCCCAGGCAATCACATCAGCACGCCCAGATATTGGGAACACGCCTTCACTCAAGGTTGTGAAGACGCCTGTTTCAATGTCGAGTGCAAACAGGAAGTAGCCCTTGTCATCACCGGGGATATTACCTGCGAACGCGATGTGTGTGGCGTCTGGCGACCAAGCCAGATGTGGTGGATTCGGCGTAAATTCCTCGGTACTGAATCCGCAGTATCGTGTCAGTTCACCTGTTTCCACCTTGATAATGTGAAGCACACCCTGGGCAGATTCTGTTTGTGGGATCACCCAGAAGGCAATATGACGATTATCGGGTGACCAACTCAAATCACCAGGGTCATGCCCATTGATACGGACTGCGCCGTAACGACTGGTGAGATTGGTGAGTTGGATCGGGCTGGTTTCACCTATACGTAGGATAAACAATTCACTGCTGAGGTCAATATTCTCGCCAGTGACAGGGGCAACAAACGCAAAGATCTCACCATTGGATGACCAGGCTGCCGCATTGTAATAGGCTTTGTCCAATCCAAGCACGATGTGATCAGTTGCTGACCAATCGAGGTCGCGTGCGTCCATCTTGACTAGATGACGCAGAAATTCCTCACCTATCTGTTGAATGCTTAGCCCCCATGTTCCGCCTGGTTGAATGTGTGTGATGCCGTAGCTGTTCAACCTGCGTTGCTCAGTTGTGCCTTCTAAACGTAAAGAGGCACTTTGATTTAGCGACCAGATAATGAGCGTGTCTTCCGACCACCATGCCACTTCAGAGGCATCACGCGCCAGCGGCGTACGTTCAGTTCCATTGAGCCGCATTTTGTTGAATAGACCTGTACTGGCATCAAAAAATGTGATCCAGCGTGCATCCGGTGAAAGGTGACAATTGTCGCTACAGGGTACTGTATCCGGCAGGGGATAGCGGCTATTATCGCGGATGTTATAAACCCAGATAGCCTTGCTATCAAAGGCGGTGAGGATGATCCCATGGGGGGTGAATTGAGCAAGACGAGGCTGGATGAGTGTCGTCGGACAGGTATCGGTGATGCTGAGCCATAAACTGAGCAGAACAAAGAAAAAAGTCATCAGAGCAGCAAATTACAATACATATGAACCAAGCATAACCTAATCATGACGTTTGTGCTTCAAAAATGTGTCTGGCATTCTTTTCGCTTTCACCGTCACCATCTGAAAGAATCAGATAGCGCTGTTTGTTCCACAACAAAGGCCCCATCCAATATATTCACCTACTGGTACAGTCGTACCAGTGTTGCTCAGATGTTAAGTCTGCAACGTCAAGTCCCTGATGTCGAGCAGACGACGCTGATTGTGTACAATAATCTGGTGTTCCAGAAAAAATGTTACCGTTTTGTATCAAAACTTAATGAATCTGGCGATCTGAACGTCAATGCTATGTTATAATAGCCAATGAAAATCATTGACGCTATATCTCTGGGACAACTATGAAATCTATTGGTCACCCATTTGAGATCAACAATCAAGCTGAAGGTTCTTCGAGCAACACTGAATCTGTAGAACCGGATTCACCTCTAGAAACCAAACAACTTCCTGCCATCCAAGGGGATTTTGATTACATTGCCGAAACGGGGTTGATTTCTGCGGTGCCGTTGGAAGTAGAGGGACGAGATGCGGCTGATTCTCAGGATGCGTCGCGTACAATGGATGAGACACACCTGGCCCCAACTTCACTCAGGCAAGCAAAGGATCATTTAGATAAGATGCCAAGTGTATTGATTATCGAAGACACAGTTGAACTTGCTGAAGTAATCACCGCGACGCTGGAACGCATGGACATGGAAACGGCGCATGAGTCACGCGGGGATAAAGCCCTGGAACGTTTTTACCAGATGAACCCGGATGTTGTGCTACTGGATATTAGCTTACCCGATATGCCTGGTTGGAAAATCCTGGATGCGATCAAAGAACAAAGCGATGCAGGTGGCAAGATGCCCATTGTCATTGTTATCACGGCCTACGATGATCCTGCAAATCGGCTCGTGGGCAAATTGCAGGGGGTCTACACCTACCTGATTAAACCTTTTACTTCTGATGAAATTGAACGAACAGTGACAGAGGCCATTAGAAGTTCGACCTTATGATTTTGCAACAACGATGGGTGGTGCGTTTGATCGCGCTGCTCATTTTGTATGTCCTTGTTATCCACGTTATCCCCCAGAATACTTCTCAACCTGAACCCAACAATAATGTTGTCCGCCCCCTGGTGAATCCTGTCCAATTGATGTATCAAACCAAAGAACAAGCTGCTATTGATGGTTGGACGTCGGCAGGCCTGCAACAAGTGGGTGAAGCACGGCTCAAACTCGGTGATGTGGCGGGTGCGATAGCAGCCTGGGAAGCTGCCGAGATCGCATCACGCGAATTAGCCCAAGGCTATATAACACTCGAACGTTGGCCCGAAGCCATCAACGCTCTCCAACAAATTGTCGCGGCTGATTCGGATGATAACTGGGCACGCGATCATCTCACACGGCTACTCATGGTAGCCGATCTAACTTATGCGGAGGAGCATCTGCGGGTGTTGGCGCGAATTCCAGAATACGGTGAGATGTCGGCTGACCTTCTGGTGATTCTAAGGGATGAGACTGATCCATCCCGCATTGCGATGCGTTCGGGCTTGCTGTATATGAACAAGGGGATGTGGCCACAGGCAGAGTATGCCTTTCGGGGAGCACAGGTTGATCATCCAGAAGCGCAGGCATTGCTGGCACTCGTGTGTTCCAAGCAGGGCAAGCAAGCTGAAAGGGACATGCAAGAGGCCATTGATAGAGCAGGCAACCAGCACGCAATCCGTTATGTCCAGGGATTGTACTTACGCGAACGCCTAGACTACACAGGGAGTTTAGTGGCGCTTACACAGGCCGTTTCACTCAACCCACTGAATCCAGCCTATTATGCCGAATTGAGCAACACCAATCGGTTACTATTCAACTATGAAAATGCGGAACGCTGGTTGCAAATGGCCGTGGCTGTTTCTGACAATGCACTTCCGTTCCAGCAACGTCTGGCCCAATTCTATGCTGAAGAGGGCTACCGACTGTCACCGGATCGGCTGGGGGCGTTGCAAGGGTCTCAAGATTTCTTGCCACTTGACCCGGAGATCATGGCGCAGTTCGGATGGGCTTTGCAGACGATGGGCGATTCCGATGGCGCAGCCGCCCAGATCGAAGCTGCCCTTGCCCTTGCACCGGACGATCCTTCTGCTTTGTACTACAAGGCACGTCTGCTGGCGGCAACGGGTGATTTGCAACAAGCGGTTACACTCATGGAGCAGGTGGCTGGGGCCGTCAGCGACTATGCCAATATTGCACAGCAGCAAATCGATGAGTGGACAGTTGGTTTGCCCTAGGCTATGCGCTGCTTTTCGCCTCTAATTTCCCATGATAAAATCAGATCGCTATTTGGATAAGGGGAGATCAGGTTTTTGCGACGGACTTCCATTTTTCTGACACTTATCATCATCCTGGGTACGATGGTGGAGTTGAACCGTGTGGTGAATAACTGGCATTACATTGTCCCAGCAGAACCCGGTGAACTCTTGTATGCAGCGTCGTTTGACGATGGGGACGATTGGCAGAAATACGACAGCAACCAGCTTTCTGTTCAAGTGAATAACACTGTACTCACCATCAGTGTCCATCAAGAAGATGAAGCCCTATTTTCTGCTGCCAGCCCTTATTTTGCTGATTTCGATTTCGAGGTTGATGTCTGGGCGATGGAAGGTGTCTTTGATGGGACGAACAATAACAGCTTTGGTGTCGTCTTCCGCCAGCGTGACAACATGAACTACTACGTCTTCTACATCAGTAGCGACGGCTATTATCGGGTCAAACGTATGATAGATGGTGAACCGAAGTTCCTGAGTGCCTGGAATTTCTCTGAAGATATTCAGCAAGGGTTAGGTGAGAAGAATCACCTGCGTATTGTAGGTTATGAAGATCGTTTCCAGTTCTATATCAACGGGATGCGGGTTGCGTTGTGTATTCCTGCCTCAGATAATGCCGAAAGCACGCCGCTGCCCAATGGTGAGTGTCGTGGTGGGTCGTGGCAGTCAACTTTGATTGACGATGCCCACACTGCTGGACGGATTGGTATGATCGTAGAAGCAGATGTCGTGCAGCCTGTTGGTCTGGTCGTGGAATTTGACAACGTGTTGATCTATGGACCACGCCCCTTTAGTTTACGAGAATGACGAACAGATGAAAGTACATTTACGGATGTTGGGTTGTCGTTTGAATCAAGCCGAGATCGATTCGATGGCGCGCCAGTTCCAGCAGCAAGAACATGAGATTGTGGTGGATGCTACTGCCGCCGACCATTTTGTGGTGAATACCTGTGCTGTCACCAACGAAGCGGCCCGGAGTAGCCGCAAATTAATTCGTGAACTCAACCGAGCCAACGTTAACGCTCCTATCACGGTGACAGGCTGTTATTCACAGATTGCGCCAGAGGATATTGTTGTCTTGCCAGGGGTGGGGCGGATTGTCGAGAACACCAGCAAAGATAGGCTGGTTGAGCAGGTGACGGGTATATCTGTTGAATCCTTTGACCATGAGCCCGTCATTCGGGATGAAAGGTTGCCTGGTGCTGCCAGGCGGACACGCGCCTTTGTCAAGGTGCAGGATGGCTGTGAGAATGCCTGTACCTTCTGTGTGACGACACTGGCACGCGGGGTAGGCAGAAGCCAACCTGTTGAGGATGTTGTCACAGAAGTGCAAATGTTGCATGACACAGGCTTTCAGGAAGTAGTGCTAACGGGCGTGCATCTGGGCAGTTATGGCTATGATTTTGGCGATCAAGACGGTCTGGTGCATTTGATACAGGCTATTCTTACTGAAACGAACATCCCGCGTGTGCGTGTGTCTTCGCTGGAACCCTGGGATTTATCACCAACATTTTTTGATCTGTGGGATAATGACCGCCTGTGCCCACACTTGCATCTACCATTGCAAAGCGGCTGTGATGCAACGCTACGGCGGATGCGGCGTAACACAACTCAGGCGCAGTTTCGTGTATTGGTTGAAGCAGCACGGGCGCGAATCCCCAATCTGAGCGTTACAACAGATGTGATTGCCGGTTTCCCCGGCGAAACTGAGGCCGAATTCGAGACGAGCCGGATGTTTATCGAATCGATGGCCTTTGCCAGCCTGCACGTTTTTCCTTATAGTGTCCGCCCTGGAACACCTGCTGCCCGGATGCAGAATCAAGTGCCGAAACTAACCCGCAAAGCACGAGTTTTAAAGTTACGGGCCCTTTCAGATAAGTTAGAGGTGCAGTTCGCCCAGCACTTCATTGGAAGCGAACGAGGAGTTTTATGGGAGCAAATCACTGGCGCAACACAAGACGGTTTTATCAATGTCGGTTATACTGATAATTACGTTCGGGTCCGCACGATTCATCCGCGTGTATTGACGAACTTGATTACACCGATACACATAGTTGAATTTGACCCAGAGCAGCGGCAGCTTGTAGGACAAGCGATCATAGGGGGATAGCATGGAAGACCCAAGAATCAAATTACAGGATGAACTCAAACAGGCAATGCGCGAAAAGAACAAGCGCCGCCGCGATGTGATTCGTATGGCACAAAGTGCCATTAAGCAGGTCGAGATTGATACCCGCAAGGTGCTTTCGCCGGAAGATGTGGTCTCCATTTTGCAAAAAGAAGCCAAAAAACGACACGAGAGTATCGCTGATCTGGAAAAAGCGGGGCGTGGTGACCATACATCAAATGAATTGGAAGAACTCGCCATTCTGGAAGAGTTCTTACCTCAACAGCTTTCTGAAGAAGAACTCGTCCAGATCGTCAAGGAGGTCATTGCGCAGGTGAGCGCAGATTCTCCAAAGGACATAGGTAAGGTGATGGGGCCCGTGATGCAGCGCGTAAAAGGATTAGCCGACGGAAAGGTTGTCAATCAGATCGTCCGGGACCAGTTGAACTCATAATATCATGATTGCTTCAATCGCACGTTTGCTGGAACAACGCTTTAATCTGGAATATGACCAGGTGATGATCTATCTCAATCGTCTGGTCGTGACGTTGGCGGCGTTGGTCTTTATCATCCTGGCGACATTCATCGTTGTTTTTGATGAGTTCATGCCAGGGCAACACCGCTTGGAAACAGTCCAAATCGGTGATATTGCGGCGGACGATATTTATGCACCGCGTAGCATCATCTATGCCAGCGACGTACTGACTCAGCAGCGCCAGGAAGAAGCTAGATCGGCCATTACCCCCAGCTATGATCTGCCGAGCCCAGTCGTAGCCCGCCAACAAGCGAGTCTTGCACAGCAGATCCTCAGCTTTATTGAGAATATCCGACATGATCCTTATGCCGATCCTGATCAAAAAGCGAGTGACCTGAATCAAATTACCGCACTCGATCTGGAACCACAAACTATCCAGCAGATTCTCGAAATTGATGTTGAGACTTGGCAAGACCTTGAAGACCAGATTATGGTTGTGCTGGAAAGCGTGTTCCAGGATGAGATTCGAGATACAGACCTTGACCGTATCCGATCACTCTTGCCGACACAGGTCAGCGTGCGTTTCAATGAACTAGAAGCCAGCGTCATTGTCGCCATCGTGACCGATCTGGTGCGTTCCAATACCAATCTGAATCAAGAGGCTACCGATGAGGCGCGTGAAGCGGCTGCGGCGGCTGTCGCCGAGCAAACTGTCAGTTTTGAGCGGGGGCAGATTGTTGCCGCCGGTGGCGAACCGATCACGGCGGTGCAATTCGAGGCCTTGGAAGAGCTTGGTTTCTTAAGACCAGCCGAGAATCGTTTACAACGTATCGTCCAAGCATTTCTCGGTAGCGTCATTGTGATGGTTGTAACTGGGTTGTACGTCGCACGTTTCCGGCCTTCTTTGTATGATGAACCTCAACTATTGGCCCTACTTTCCGCCATCTTCTTAATCGTGCTGTTTGGCGCCCGATTAGGATTAATTGGTGAGTTTTATATCTATCCAACGGCTGCCCTGGCTTTGCTGTTTTCAGCCATTGTCGGCGCACAGATAGCGGTGATTGGTGTCTTGGGATTGGCCTTTTTAGTGGGTATCATGGCACAGGGTTCGCTTGAGATGGCCTCGTTGGTGACTATAGGCGGGATGATCGGTGCGTTGACTATGCGCCGTTCTGAGCGGATGAACAGCTTCTTTATAGCAGGATTGATGGTTGGCGTCGGTAATGTAGCCGTTGTCAGCATCTTCAGTCTAGTGGAACCTGCCAGCATCAACAATAGTGATCTGATTTTGCGGGTGACCTATGTCTTGTTGAACGGTATCCTGACAGCAGCTGCGGCTTTGGCTGGATTGTATATAATTACGCTGATATTTAATCTGCCCACTGCTCTTAAGCTTGTGGAATTAAGCCAGCCAAGCCAGCCCTTGTTACAGCGCCTACTACGGGAAGCCCCCGGTAGTTATCAGCACAGTCTACAGGTTGCTAATTTGAGTGAACAGGCAGCGGAAGCCATCGGCGCGAATGCGACATTAACACATGTGGCGGCCCTCTATCATGACATTGGCAAAATGCTCAACCCAGCCTTTTTCACGGAAAATCAGCGTTATACAGGTAATCCACACGATAGCCTCAATGATCCATATCGCAGCGCCGATATTATTGTTGGGCATGTAACGGGTGGTGATGATATGGCAAGGCAATACCGCCTGCCCAACCGCCTTCGGGACTTCATTCGGGAACATCATGGAACCAGCAAAGTCTTTGTGTTTTATCAGCAAGCTGTCATCCTAGCAGGTGAGGATGAAGCGCTGGTTGACCCTGATGAATTTGCCTACCCTGGCCCCAGACCACGCAGCCGTGAAACTGCCATTCTGATGTTAGCCGATAGTTGCGAGGCGGCAGTTCGTTCCCGACAACCAGGAAGCCGCAAGGAAATCGAAGAAACTGTCCGGATGGTATTTGATGGCAAGCGCCAAGACGCACAATTAGATGATTCGGGTTTGACTTTGCATGATCTTAAGACAATCGAGACTATTTTCATCGATATGCTCCAGGCGGTCTTCCACCCCCGGATCGATTATACTGAGGCGATTGTTAAAGTCCGTCATGCATCAGAAAAAGTAGAGAAACCAGCACCAGAAACTAAAGTAGAAAAAGATAGACCAGGCACACGCGAAGTTGAAGTCGTCCTGCCCCAGCTCGATACAGAGAAGCCCAAACCTGTGCCTGTTAAAACCCAAACACTAGAAATGCCTCCTGTTACCGAAGATGATGAAAACACACCAATGCCAGAAGTCCCACGCTTGCGCCGTGTCTCAGAATCCAAACAAGATGAAAATGGCACAAAGACTGAAGAGCAAAAGAGTGATCAGGTTGTCGAATGAGCTTCGTGGTCGAGGTACAAAACGAGTTTGACTACATTATTGATGCTCAGGCTTTAATTCGAGCAGCCTATTTGGTGTTGACTGAACACGAGATACGACCCGAAAGCGAGATGACCATCGTCATCAGTAACAACGAGCGTGTGGCGGCACTTAATCAACAGTTTCGCGGCTTTGATGCCCCAACGGATGTCCTCTCGTTTCCTTCCAATGAGGGGCTATATCTGGGGGATATCATTATCGCTTATGCCTATACCCGTAATGAGGCACAGTGCATTGGTTTTAGCCTGAAGCAAACGATGATGATGCTGGTTGTTCATGGGACACTTCATCTCCTGGGGTACGATCATGACACGCCAGATAACCGTGAGATAATGTGGCGCATCCAGAACGAAATTCTGCAACGGCTAGAGATCGCGCCGGAGATCGTACCATGATACCGAAACGTGATAAAATAGTAGAAGCATTGGTGGGTACGGCAAAAATTGACCCAGATCAATTCAGCCCCATGACCAGCACCGACCGTGTGAGTAGTCTGAGTTATGCGCTAGCTGGCTGGCTGTATATGTTAAGGCGGCAAAAGAATACCCGCATTCAGGCTATTGTATCCATTGTCGTGATGATCCTAGCTCTATGGTTGCGGATTAGTGCGCAGGGATTTGCGACCCTAATCCTGGCAATCACGATGGTCTGGATGGCAGAATTCATCAACGCCGCAGTTGAAGCGGTGGTTAACCTGGCTGCACAAGAACTCCACCCGATGGCGAAAGTGGGTAAGGATGTCGCCTCAGCAGCGGTCTTGCTAGGCGTGGTTGCTTCTGTTCTAATTGGTTTGTTGATACTTGGCCCACCCTTGTTGGATAAACTGGGAATTTGAACAATGGAAGGTACTCGATACAACAGAGAAAATACCCCTCCAGAAAAGGATCACTCACTCATGGGTACGATGCGCATCAATCCCAAACATTATAAAGTGATAACCAACAAAACTGATTTTGCCCGAACAAAATACGCTGTGGCGGGTTTGCTTTATATGCTGCGGCGTGAACAAACGATCCGCAACATCTTCATGACTTCCATCATTGTGTTCATTCTCTCGCTCTGGCTACAAATTGATGGGCTGCATGGCATGGTGATCTTTATCTCGCTTGGTCTGGTTTGGACAACGGAGACCGTGAACTCTGCGATTGAGGCGGTGGTTGATCTGGTTACGCAAGAACTTCACCCAATGGCAAAAGTTGCCAAAGATGTCGCAGCTTCGGCAACTTTGATGGCAACTTTGATTTCTGCTACAACCACATTTGTTTTACTGGGGCCGCCCCTAGTGGAACGGCTGTCGGATTTGATGAGCTAAGTAGGGGGATAGGAGCCAGAGTTGGAAGCGCCCCGACGCAGCCGAGCTAGGGAACGTCACGAGCGACGCAAAGCCCGTCGCAATCAAGAGCGACGTTCCTCTAAAACCTCGCGCAGAAGTATACAACGACTCAGGCCGTTGAGTGACCGCGACCTGCCCAAAGTCGATCTGAAGGTGGTGAAGTCGATTCTGTTGGGCTTGGCTGCGTTGGTCTTCATGGGTATGTTAATTATAATAGCTGGACTGCTCAAGAATGATCCTGTTGAACCAGACCGAAACGCCATATGGATCGGCTCCAATTGGACATATGAACCGCGTGAAGACTCCGAAGTGTATGATCTAGTCAAGCAGTTGCGTAACCATGAAATTGGGACGATCTACGCTCATGTCAGTGAACTCAATCTGGATAATACCTGGACAGGGCAGGCTGGCCGAGAGAATCAGTTTATTGAAGTGGAGCAATCTGTCCGTACTTTTGCCTTAACCTTTAAGGAAGCCTATCCTAACTCCCAGCTTTATGGCACATTGACTGTCCTGGCAGATTTTGGTGAAGATGGCTATCGTCTGGATGAAGAACAGGTGCAGGAGGCTATCGCCAGTTTTAGTTCGCGCGTGGTGAATAGCTTTGGTTTCGATGGTGTTCTGCTCAATGTGGAACCTGTTTGGAACGGTGACGAAGAATTCTTGGATGTCTTGCGCCGCGTGCGCCAGTCCATCGGCGATTCAGCATTATTGGCGGTTGCCATTCCCCCAGATTGGACACCCGAAGATACCGATGTGCCCACCCCACAGCAGATTGCCCCAGGAACTGTTTGGGACGCTCGCTATAAGCAACGCATTGTCCTGATTCAGGTCGATCAGATCGTAATGCGGGCTTACAACAGTTACCTTACTCGTGCTGACGAATATGCAGATTGGATAGCCTATCAGGTTGGGGCAACAGCCAATGCGATCAGTTCGCTGGATGCTGATGTAGAACTGGTTATCAGTGTGCCCACCCATACCAATGCCCTCCCTGCTCATGATGTCCTGGTCGAGAATCTGGGATCAGCCATTGTTGGCGTCAAGCGCGGTCTTTCTAATGTGGATCAAGAAACCGCTCCAATTGTATCGCTGGGTATCTACGCGGAATGGGACACTGAGGATTCAGAATGGAATCAGTTCCGCGACTTGTGGCTTAGTGAATGACTTAGTGCCTGGAAGAAAAAAGGGAACTTGTTGAAAGATATCAATGCAAGCGCTTCACACTTGGCAGCAATCTGATTATCTCCATTGTCGTCAAGACTCCCAAGAAGTAATTCCAACTCTGATGCACTGACAAAAGCTCCGATTATGACGACCCACATCAAGCCTCGCCCTCGTCACAAGGAAAAGCCTCCGCCTTTCTCTCCCTTTTTCCAAACACAGAACTCATGTTCTATCAAATACTCTGTTCTAGACTATAATAAAAACATCTGTTCATTCAGCTAACCTGGAATATCATGTCTCGCCCTTCTACCCATGCACTCCAACATCACCCTGACCGCCTTACTAATAGGCATCCCTTCCCATTGTAGCGCACCTGAACTTCAGGGCTTGAGCAGTCCTTCAGCCTTCAGGAAGGCATCAACCGCTTCTTGCCAGGGACGCAATGTAATCCCAATAGATTCGCCCGCTAAGTTGGTCAATGCAGCATAGGCTGGAGGAATCGATACACGGGGCCATTCACGGCTGCTAATGGGCTGAATGAGGACATCTTCGTATCCGGCTTTATCAAGGACATAACGAGCCAACGTGTAGCGGGAACAAGCGCCTTCGTTGGCAAGATGATAGGTTCCGTAGCGTTGGATTTCAATGAGTTTGGCAATCGCATCTGCCAGATCATTGTTGTAAGTTGGATTAGCTACTTCATCGGTAACGACACGCAATGGTATGCTGTCCTGAACCGATTTGAGAATAGCCTGGATGAAGTTTTGTCCCCCATGCGAAAATAACCAGGCTGTCCGCACCACAAAATGCCGGGGGTTGACCTCCATCACAGAGCGCTCTCCAACCATTTTGCTATAACCATAAGAGTTGGCAGGATTGGGTAGATCATATTCAAGATAAGGGCGATTCAACTGGCCATAAAACACTTCGTTGGTGCTGATATAGACGATGTCTGCATTTACATTGGCAGCAGCCAACGCCACATTCTGTGCACCCAGGCCATTCACCAGGATAGCTTTTTCTGGATCACGGGCACAGCCATCAACATCTGTCCAGGCAGCCGTATGAATGACCACTTGCGGGCGAAAGTCGTTGATGATCTCACGCGCTGCTTCAA
The DNA here is from genome assembly GCA_965223785.1 of Phototrophicaceae bacterium. Classification (GTDB taxonomy): domain Bacteria; phylum Chloroflexota; class Anaerolineae; order Aggregatilineales; family Phototrophicaceae; genus CBDCXN01. The sequence goes on from OZ245017.1 coordinate 6,032,093, forward strand.
AATCGGTAATATCCAGCTGATCAACATCAATACCACTGACATCATGCTCATCAGAAAGAATGCGCACCAGACGCCCGCCCAGACGCCCACCTGCTCCAGTTACTACAATCCGCATAAGGTCACTGTTCCCTTTCCCAATAATCACAGACACGCTGAAATTCTGATTGCCAGAATTGTTCTGGGTCAGAAACATCAAAATCGTGCAGTCCTGCCCATTTGAAGAAGCCTGCCCCGCTGATATACATTATTGATTATCGTTTCCCAGTCTTTCCAGAACAAGTCGGCCTGACTGACCGTTTTACTCGTATCATGTAACCGAAATGATGCCAGGAATTTGTCAATGGGGGCAAACTGGTAACCCGCGATAACCATCCGCACCCAATAGTCAAAATCCATTCGATAGTGCAGATCTTCGTTGAAGAAACCAATCTCATCAACTGCTTTATGCCGCCAGAATACACCCTGCTGGGGAAAACGCAGGCGCATCGTCATCCACTGTTTGGTGGAAATCGGTCGCGCGTAGTCAGATGGTTCAACCCGATTCCCCCTCGAGTCAATGGTATAGCAATGCCCATAGAGAATGTCTGTTTCAGGATGTTGCTCAAAATGCTCGACCACGTGCGAAAATGCACTTGGTTCATAGACATCATCTGAGTTCAAATAAGCCAGGATGTCACCAGTGGCCTGCCGCATTCCCTTATTGATGGCATCCGATTGTCCATTATCCGGCTCGGACACCCATTGCAATCGTTCATCATCGTAGCTCTTGAGGATTTCAATTGTATTATCACTTGAGCCACCATCCATCACCAAATACTCAACATTCCGATAATTCTGGTTGAGAACACTCTCTATTGTGGTTTTAATGTACTGTCCCTGATTGTAGGAAGGTGTGACAACCGTGATGAGCATAAAGACCGACCTCAATTCGCATAGGTGAATTATGCTATTATAATTGGAACGTAAGTGGATAACCATAAAGATCGTTGATGACGCTGGAAAACTTACCGGAAATTGTCATCCGTCCAACCACAGGATGGGCAGCGCTTCGCCTGGGTGAAATTTGGAACTATCGGGAACTGTTGTATTTTCTTTCCTGGCGCGATGTCAAAGTTCGCTATAAGCAGGCAGCATTGGGTGCGGCCTGGGCCATTATCCAACCGTTTATGACGATGGTCGCCTTTACCCTGTTCTTTGGCAATCTTGCCCAGATTCCGTCTGATGGTGTACCCTATCCCATTTTTTCTTATGCGGCGCTTGTACCCTGGACATTTTTTGCAACGGGTCTGGCACAGGCGGCGAACAGCCTTGTCGCAGACGCCAACCTTGTGCGGAAGGTCTACTATCCCCATCTCATTTCGCCAGCATCGGCAGTTGTAGGAACGCTGCCCGATTTTTTCCTAGCCTTCCTCGTTTTGTTGGGGATGATGCTTTACTATGGCATTTTCCCGCATCCATTGAAACTCTTGATTTTGCTGCCATTGTTAGGGTTGGCATTTATCACAGCACTCGGAGTTGGCTTCTGGCTGTCGGCATTGAACGTGGAATATCGTGATATTCGCTACGTCATCCCGTTTTTGACACAGTTTTGGTTGTTCATCACGCCTGTTGCTTATCCGTCTAGTTTGCTCGATGAACCATTCCGCACCCTCTATGGGATCAATCCGATGGCCGGTGTTATTGAGGGATTTCGTTGGATATTACTATCTGATGCAGTTCAGGGCATGGCCCTGCTCGAATCAATCACATTGAATCGCTTCGGTTGGATCAACACGTCCGGAATCGCCGCACCTGGCCCAATGATATTTGTGTCGTTTCTGGTTGCATCTTTGGTATTAGTAGGCGGGGTCTTCTATTTCAGGCGGATGGAACGGTCTTTCGGAGATGTGATATAGCCATGAGCGACTACGCAATCAAGGTTACAGGCTTAGGCAAACAATTCAAGATTACATCTGCAGGTGGAGGGCGTTTCGGCTATAGGTCGCTACGGGATACGATCACTGATTCCGTCACTTGGCCTGCACGCAAAGTCAGCCAGCTTATCAATCGAAGCAGTCGCAACACATCATCAAACACCGAGTTATTCTGGGCTTTGAAGGATGTGTCGTTTGAAGTCAGACATGGTGAGGTCTTAGGCATGATCGGCCGCAACGGCGCGGGCAAAAGCACCTTGCTCAAGTTGCTTACGCGCATCTCCGAACCAAGTGCTGGTGAAATTCGCCTGCGTGGACGGGTGGGTTCCTTGCTTGAAGTTGGCACCGGCTTCCATCCCGAACTGACAGGACGCGAAAATGTCTATCTCAATGGCGCGATCCTGGGGATGCACCGACATGAGATCGACAGTAAGTTTGATGAAATCGTGGATTTCGCCGGGGTGGAGCGCTTTATCGAGACACCCGTCAAACGCTATTCTAGTGGGATGTATCTCCGGCTAGCCTTTGCTGTTGCCGCCCACCTGGAACCAGAAATCCTGCTGGTTGATGAAGTCCTGGCAGTCGGTGATGCGGCGTTTCAGAAGAAGTGCATCGGCAAGATGGGTGATGTTGCCCGGTCAGGTCGTACGGTGCTATTTGTCAGCCACGATATGGCGGCCGTAGAAAGCCTGTGTACACGATGTATTCTACTTCATCAGGGTAAGTTACTCGCCAATGGCGAACCAAAAGCAACGATTGCTAACTATTTGAGCATTGCACGCGAGACAATCCAAACGTCCGTAACGGATCGAGAAGATCGACGGGGAGATGGTAGAATTCGATTGAGTGAATTCTATATCCAGGACGGATACGGGGAAGCGGTTGACCTGTTAGTTTCAGGACAGACCTATGATTTTTGTTTCGGCTTCCAAAAACTGGACAATATCCGCGGCGAAATTACAGCAGCGTTCTCCGTTCAGGATATGTGGGATGTGATTATTTTTAGAGCTGCCTCAGAAGTGGCTGGTCTGCAAATAGATACATTGCCCTCATCAGGGCTGTTTCGATGCACTATTCCCAGGTTGCCATTAGTAACGGGCGAATATGTAATAAATGTTGAAGTCAAACTGAACGGAACAATCACAGATTTCATTTATGATCTTGCCAGTTTCCGTGTCGAAAATGGAGATTACTTTGGGAGCGGCAAAACTGAATCTTATGGTCGTGTCCTTATCCATAACGAGTGGATCGTTCAGGCGAATCCCGAAGGCCTTGCCGGATCCTGATAAGTTGTTGTTTGTTCTAATTTCGGTGCAGATTTGAGGAACATAGATGAAACTATCGAGCATAACCCATCGGATTTACAATTTCATCACCAATACCAAACCGCCAACACCCATTCCCTGGGAGATGGAGGAAGCGTTTCATCCGTTGTTTCGTCATTGTGAACCCTATACGCTGACCAGCGTTGACCGTATGTATGGTCTATATAAAGCAACGGAATATGTCTCGAAAGCCAGCATTCCAGGCACAATTGTTGAGTGTGGTGTATTCAAGGGAGGCAGCATCATGTTGGCTGCCCTAACGTTGCTCAAATTCGAGGATACAGACCGTGAACTGTATCTCTATGATACGTTTAAGGGCATGACAAAACCGACAGACGAAGATTTGGACATGCGTGGGGAGGCTGCCCATGATGTCTGGAAGGCTAGCCAGCGAACAGACTATAATGAATGGACGTATGCCCCATTAGACTTTGTCCAAAAGAATATGAATTCGACCCATTATCCTCCTGAAAAAATCAAATATGTTCAAGGTCCCGTTGAGGAAACATTACCTGAGAAGACACCAGAGAAGATTGCCCTACTACGTCTTGATACCGACTGGTACGAATCCACCTATCATGAATTGATCCACCTCTATCCTCTATTGTCACCAGGGGGCGTACTCATTATTGATGACTATGGACATTTTAAGGGCACACGGAAAGCGGTTGACCAGTACATTGAGGAGAATAATCTGAAGCTCCTGTTGAATCGAATTGACTACAGTGCACGGGTTGCGGTTAAACCTGGGTTAGTCTAAGTTGGAGTTTCTCGACCGTGCCTGAGCTATCTCTGTCTATTGTCACTCCCTCCTTCAATCAGGCTCAGTACATTGAGCAGACGATTCAATCTGTGCTGACTCAAGACTACAGCAACTATGAGTATGTCATTATTGACGGCTGTTCAACTGATGGTGTTGTGGATATCATCAAACGCTACGAAGATCATCTCACCTATTGGGTCAGCGAACCCGATAACGGTATGTACGAAGCCATCAATAAGGGCTTTGCACACACATCCGGCGAAATCATGGGATGGATCAATTCGGATGATATGTACACGCCCTGGGCCTTTAAAGTCGTCAATGAGATTTTTACACATTTCCCTAAAATCGACTGGATCACGACGTGCTTTCCAGTTTCATGGGGCGATCACGGCGAAGCGATTACCAGTTTTGTGCCCGGGTATACGCGACATGGCTTCTTCAACGGCGAGAATTTGTCGGCAGTAGGTGGCTTCTCGAATCGATTTATCCAACAGGAGTCGACATTCTGGCGACGCTCATTGTGGGACAAGGTGGGTGGATATCTGGACACATCCTATAGCTTGGCTGCCGACTTTGAATTGTGGGCGCGCTTCTATCGCTACGCTGATCTATACGGTGTGCATTCATCCATTGGTGGTTTTCGCGTTCACTCAGCACAACAAACGGCAACGGCTATGGATGTCTACATCAATCAGGGAAAACGTGCCTTACGACAGCATGGCGGAATCACGAACAGTCCGATTGGTTCGCTCATTCGCAAATTCTCAGTAAAATATATACCAGGGCGTTTGGGTCGCTTCACCATGCCAAGTCTGGGGTTGCTCTACCCTGGCAAGAATTGTCGCTACAATCTGCGCGAAAGATATTGGTATATCGAAACCGTGTTCATCTAGGACAACCAATGCAGACCAACGTGAGACCCTTACTTGTGAGTACATCTGATATTAACGGTGGGGCTGCCCGTGCCGCCTATCGTATTCATGAGGGATTACATCAGATCGGGGTAAAATCGCGATTGCTCGCCTATTATCGAGATAGCGGTGACCCCCATGTTGTTCGCATTCCCAGCCGAATCGCGCTTCAAATGACGAAGCTGGCCATTACGACAGATAACTGGGCAGTAAAGCGCTATCGTAACCGTGATCGCCACACCACCTGGAGTGTTAACATGACGCCTAACGGAATCGCTAGCCAGATTAATAAACTAAACCCTGATATTGTACATCTCAATTGGATTGGCAAAGGTTTTATTCCTATTGGCGCTCTTGGCCGTATCCAAAAACCGATGCTCTGGCGCCTGCCGGATATGTGGGCGTTTACGGGTGGCTGCCATTTTAGTGGCAATTGTAAGCGCTATGAGCAGGAATGTGGTGCCTGTCCTTTGCTCAATTCATCAACAGATCATGATCTGAGTAGGCGTATTCTGCACCATAAGTTAAGAAAATGGAAAGGGACGAAGATTACATTTGTCGCGCCCAGCACCTGGATCGCAGATTGCACGCGCTCCAGTCGTGTTTTACGCGAAAGCCGAATCGAAGTCATTCCGAACGGACTCGATACGACTATATACAAACCAATGTCTGTGCTGGAGGCACGCCATTTACTCAACCTGCCACCTGATAAACCGATCATACTGTTTGGAGCCTTGAGGAGCCTCACCGACAAAAGGAAAGGCGTTGAATTCCTGCTGCCAGCGCTGAAAAGACTGGCACAGCAAGATAGCTTGGATGCTGAACTGGTTGTTTTCGGCGCTAAAGAACCGGACAATCCACCTGACTTCGGGTTTCCTGTCCACTATCTAGGACACCTCCACGATAACATCAGCCTTACCGTCGCCTACTCAGCAGCCGATGTGATGGTCGTTCCCTCGATCCAGGAAACATTCGGGCAAACTGCCAGCGAAGCGATGGCTTGCGGGACACCTGTCGTTGCATTTGGTGCGACTGGCCTGCTAGACATTGTCGATCATCAGGAAACGGGTTATCTGGCAACGCCCTATGAGTCAGATGACCTAGCTAAGGGAATCGCCTGGGTTCTGGAAGACAAGGACAGACTCAACAAGCTCTCTGCTCAAGCGCGTGAAAAAGCCATAAACACCTTTGACAGTCGATTAGTTGCCAAGCAGTATCTTGCCTTGTATCATGAGATTCTGGCAAAGTCATGACAGACTGGATTATCGAGCCGAAACAATCACCACCGCCCGCATTAACCTCGGAATTTCCTGATCAGCAGTTTCTAGCCCAGTTGCTAACACAGCGCGGTTATACTGATCTGAAGCGTGTCCAGGCGTTCCTTGATCCATCTCATTATCAGCCTGCTTCACCGTACGATTTACCTGATATGATCTTGGCAGTAGATCGAATTGAGGAGGCAGTTGAGAATCAGGAGAAGATCGCCGTCTGGGGAGACTTTGATGTTGATGGACAGTCATCCACCGCACTTCTAATAGACACACTCACATTACTTGGCGCTTCGGTGACTTATCACATTCCTCATCGAGAACACGAAGGACATGGCATACACATCTCTGGCTTGCAGACCCTCAAACAGCAGGGTGTATCACTCCTCATCACCTGTGATACAGGCATCACCGCCCATACAGCAATCGACTATGCCAATAGCCAGAATATGGCTGTTATCGTCACTGACCATCATCAACTTGCCCAGATATTGCCTAATGCCTTCGCCAATATCAATCCACAACGCTTACCAGAAACTCATCCGCTGCATCCACTTCCTGGGGTAGGCTGCGCTTACAAACTGGCCGAAGCACTATTCGAGCGTTTTGATAAAACCCAGCATTTACAATTGTTGCTTGATCTCGTGGCACTGGGAATTGTCGCTGATGTCGCTGTACTAAAGGACGATGCACGCTATTTACTACACTGGGGTCTAAAGGCCTTACGGTCAACGCAGCGAATTGGGCTGCTCAAACTCATAGAAGTCGCCGATCTAACCCAAGATTTGCTGGACGAAACCGACATCGGTTTTTCGATTGGGCCACGCCTTAACGCTGTTGGTCGCCTCTCGGATGCCAGTCTCGCGGTTGAATTGCTTATCACAACTGATCCAGAACGAGCACACATCCTTACCAATCAGATCGAAGGCTTGAATGCGCAACGCAAGATGCTGACGCAGCAAATCTATAGGGCAGCCGTTGAACGTATCGAAAACGATGTGTCCCTACGGGACACCCCTGCCCTGATAATCTACGGCAAGGAATGGCCTGGTGGCATCCTAGGAATTGTGGCAAACTACTTGACCGAGACGTACAATAAACCTACCATTCTCCTGTCCGGGCCGGATAGTGGCTTCTTACGAGGATCTGCTAGAAGTGTCGAAGGGCTGGATATCACACAGGCTATTTCGCAACATCGTGATCTGATCAATACCTTTGGTGGGCATACAATGGCGGCAGGGTTGAGTCTGGTTGAAGAGAACTTATCTGAATTTCGTCGCAAATTCAATGTCAGCGTTCGCAGATTGCGCCAGGACACCGAATCGGTGTTGGCGATTGACGCCCTAGTGAAATTGTCCGATCTGGATGACAATCTGGTTCAGACACTTGATCTACTTTCCCCGTTCGGGCCGGGTAATCCACCCATAACTTTGCTCTCCACACAACTGACAATCCACGATCAAAAGCAACTAGGACGCGCAGGCGATCACTTGCGACTCGTTGTAGGTGATGAGGACGGTGTCTTGCGAGATGTGATCTGGTGGCGGGCGCAACCGGAAGCCTTGCCACCGGGACGGATTGATCTGGTTTATCGTCCGACGATGAATACGTATAAAGGCGAGCGGAGACTGCAACTAGAGTTGGTTGATTTCCGACCAATTGACGAAGAACCCACCACATATGCCCATCGTGCAGAGATTGAAGTTATTGATTTACGAGATCGACCAACTGATTTCGACGCATTCTCAACTTTGAATGATAGCATAATCTGGGCCGAGGCTGGCACATTAAAGGATGGAGTTTCTCGGATGGAACTGACAAAACACCACACCTTCTTAATCTGGACTTCCCCGCCTGGACCCGATGAACTACATGAGGCGTTGGAAGCCGTCAACCCTGCTGTAATCTATCTTCTGGGTTTTGATACAGGAACCGATGCAGTCCAGGCCTTTTTGCAAAGGCTGGGCGGTCTGGTCAAGCACACGATTAATCAGCAAAGTGGGATAACATCCCATATAGCACTGGCAGGTGCGATGGGGCAGCGCATTGCTACAATCAAAATCGGACTGGAATGGATGACGGCACACAGGCAAATCTCCGTTATGGAATCCGGGCCAGATGAAGGTGAAATCCACCTTCAGTTTACTCCGGGTACGACTTCAAATCTGGGGGGTAGCGATGCCACAACCCGACTCGCCGCCGCTTTACGAGAAACGGCTGCTTATCGCGCCTATTTCCGCAAAGCCAATCCTGAGGCGCTTCTCGGCACAGGCAGCGTTTTACGTTATAGTACAGGCGATGAGACTTAGAGACGGAATATGATGCCTGCTTACCAACCACACGCCTTCCACATCATGACGAAGCCGCGTGGCGCAATTTGCAATCTAGACTGTAAATACTGCTATTTTCTCTCTAAAGAACGTCTCTACCCCGACAGCAAGTTTCGGCTGTCGGAGAACCTGCTCGAAGAATACACGCGCCAATATATTGAGGCACAGCAAGTACCCGAGGTCACGTTTGCGTGGCAAGGCGGCGAACCGACTTTGATGGGCCTGGAATTCTTCCAGAAGGCAATCGAGTATCAGCAAAAGTATAAGAAACCAGGAATGAAGATTTACAACGCCCTGCAAACCAATGCTGTCTTGATTGATGATGATTGGGCAGCGTTTTTCGCAGCCAACGACTTCTTGTTGGGTGTGAGCATCGACGGCCCTCATGATGTGCACGATGCCTACCGGGTTGATAAGGGTGGTGCTCCCACCCTAGATCGTGTGCTGCGTGGTGTTGATTATCTAACAAAATATGGTGTTGAATTCAACATTTTGACGACAGTTCATGCCGCCAACGCATCCCAACCCCTCAAGGTGTATCGGTTTATTCGGGATGAGGTCGGCGCTCAGTTCATGCAGTTTATCCCTATCGTTGAGCGTGACAATGATACAGGCTATCAGGAAGGTGATAAAGTAACGCTCCGATCCGTTGGGTCTGAGCAATATGGCAACTTTTTGATTGCCATCTTCGAGGAATGGGTACGCAAGGATGTGGGGAAAGTCTTCGTGCAAATCTTTGATGTTGCCCTTGCTGCCTGGAGCGGGAATCGTCCTGGATTATGTGTGTTTGAAGAAACTTGTGGCACGGCGCTTGCAATGGAACACAATGGGGACATATTCTCCTGCGATCATTACGTTGAACCGGATTACCTTGTCGGCAACTTGAATGTCATTCCGCTGAGCGAAATCGTCAGTTCAGAGAAACAGTTCAAGTTCGGACAGGACAAGCACGATACGCTACCTCAATACTGCCTTGATTGCGAAGTACGGTTTGTATGTAATGGTGGCTGTCCTAAGAATCGGTTCATCCAAACACCCAATGGTGAAGATGGATTGAACTATCTCTGCGCGGGTTATCGCAAATTCTTTAACCATGTGAACGAACCCATGGGGTTCATGGCGAATGAACTGGCGGCACGGCAACCACCAGCCAACGTCATGTTCTATATGGCGAAGCTCGACGCAGATCAAGAGGCAGCTTTCGCGAAAGCGGGTCGGAATGATCCCTGCCCGTGTAGCAGCGGCAAGAAATATAAACAGTGCCATGGCAAACGCTCTCGTGCAGAAAACCCCTCGCCTCTCTAGACATACACTCCTCTCTGATCTGATTGCTGGGGCGACGGGTGCTGTTGCCGGGGCGCCCCAGGCGATGGGTTTTGCCATCATAGCGGGTGTCAACCCCGTTTATGGGCTATATACGACGATTGTTGCCACAATTGTTGCCAGTTTGACCACCAGTTCCACCTATATGACTGTCGTCCCGACCAATGCACTCGCCCTCGTTGTTGGAACCACGCTCATCGGCGTGGAGCAGGTTGATGTTCCGGGCTATTTGTTCACGTTAACCTTTTTAGTTGGCATATTCCAATTAGGCTTTGGCCTGCTCCGGCTCGGGTTCTTGACTCGATTTGTTTCTAATGCCGTCATGACCGGTTTCATTACTGGCGCAGGAACACTCATTATCATGGGACAGCTCGGCAATCTGACGGGCTACAACCTGGACCACAGCCTGAGCAAACTAGGACGCTTCTGGGAATGGCTGAGCAATCTACATCACAGCGACCTGACAACAACTATTATCGGAATTGTTGTCATCGTTGTGATCGTCCTGATGCGCAAGACGCGCTTCAAGCCCCTGGCAACACTGATCGGTATCCTCTTGGCAACTTTGATTGTACAGATTGCAGGATTGGATTCAGTGCGGCTTGTGCGTAATGTGTCCTTGATCCCGTCGGGGCTGCCTGGAATTGTACTCCCTGATGTTTCGCTCATCTCGCAGTTATGGAGTGTCGCTTTGGCAATGGCAGTTTTGGCCTGTGTTCAGAGTGCAGGATTAACCAGTACCGTTCCAAACCCAGATGGCAATACACCTGATGTCACACAAGATTTTAGTGGTCAAGGCCTGGGGAATATCGTCGCAGGATTCTTCCAAGGGATGCCTGCTGGCGGATCATTATCACGAACGGCGGTCAACATTAGTGCTGGCGCAAAGACACGACTGGCTAATGTGTTTTCTGGTGTCATTATCGCGCTTGTCTTACTGATGTTCGGCAGCGCCATTGAGCAGGTAACGATGACCGCATTGGCAGCACAACTCATCGTTGCGGCTGTGGGTCTGCTCAATTATAAATCCATCAATATCGTGTGGCATGTTGGGCGAAGCGCTCGACTGGCAATGATTGTAACCTTCCTTTCCACACTCCTATTCCCGTTGGAATACAGTATCTATATCGGTGTGGTCCTGTCCCTTGCCCTATATATCTATATGTCTGCAACCTCTATACATGTTCATCGGATGGTTGTCACTGAAGATGGGCACTTCCGCGATACGAAGCTGCCTATAAAATTGGCAAGTTGTGAACCTACGATTATTTCCGTGACGGGTAATCTGTTCTTTGCCGCCGTCCGTAACCTCGAATCCTTGCTGCCTTCGCCTGATGAAGCACAATCCCCGATTGTTATCCTGCGGATGCGTGATAATGATTATCTGGGTAGCACGGGAATCAATATCTTGAACCGTTACCGTGAAAAGCTGAAGGCCAGGGGTGGTACGCTCATTCTCGCCGGAATTAGTGAGGCAGTGGTCGGACAACTTGAAGACACAGGGATGATCGATTCATTTGGGCAAGAGAATCTATTTCCGGCAAACGACGTTTATTTCTCGTCAACTGAACATGCCCTGGCACGCGCACAGAAGTTACTTGAGCAATCCAAAGTCGAAAACGTCCATGGCTAACAAACTCAAGGAGATGCACCAACTCATCGCCGAAGAACGCTATCGTGAAGCCCGCGAAATCTTAGAAACAGAATCGGATATTGATCCAGCCGTTGCACAGAAATGGTTAACCTGGTTGGAAGACCTGCACCGACAAGAACGGCGTGAAGCAGGTCTTCAGATAGAAAGCAAGAAACAGCCGCAAGTCCAAGCCGAACCACCCATTGGTAATGTCTTGGCAACGGTTAACGTCACGGTGCTCACCGTCCTATCGCTGATTCTGTCTGTTCAGGTGCTACAAACGCCAAACATGGCAGTGCAATCGGCTTTTCTATTCTTTGCACTGCTCGCTGGGATATTCGGTTGGCAGAAAGTCACAGCCAAGTTCTTGAACGAGCATCATCAGGAAACGGGAGTCGGAATCGCATTGTTCATCTTCTTTAGCCTCGTCTTTGGTGCGAAGCTGCCGTTTCAATATTTCTATGATGTACCACTTCGCTATGTAGTGGCGGCCTTCTTGTTAATTTATCCCATACTGGCCTGGGGGGGATGGCATTTGGGAATGGGCCTGGGCAAGATATTAAGACAAAGACTGATTGAGGTCAGAATAAAAGATTGAGTCATAAGGAGCGCGACTTGCACAAAACAACTCAAACTCTTATGCTTGCTCAGGCTAAACCGACTCGAGCCGGACAATACGACATCTATCCAACCTTCCCAGTTGAGGATGGTTCCGTTGCGGTTGGTTTCGACAAGATTGCGGCAGCCATTGCTACGAGTAAGCATAAACTCATCATCATAGATGGCTATATTGGTGTTTTGTGGGACGATTTTCGGGACAGACTGAAGCAAGCGCTCGGCCAATTGCAACTTGACCCAGAATGGATCAACATCCAACTAGCATTAAAATCAGAGGAAGAAATCGACAATCTGGTTGAACCGTTCTTGGGCGGCGACGATCCCATTTTTGGCACACGTTTCACAGGAGCATTAGCCGACTTTTTTGATGGTAGGAAACTCGCAGAAATTGAGCTTTCTAACCCCTATCTCACGATTATCTATGGCTGTGGCGCGGCACTTGTTCCCCAGGTTAATGCTTACCTGGTCTACGTTGACGTGCCCAAGAATGAATTGCAATTTCGTTCCAGAGCAGGCAGCATCACCAATCTTGGTGTTTGTCAATCCGGCCTACCGAAAGCCATGTACAAACGCTTCTATTTTGTTGATTGGATTGCACTCAACCAACACAAAGCCAGACTTCTGCCGGACATTGACCTGATGGTAGACGGGCAGCGTCCGTCTACACCAGCAAGCATGACAGGTGATTTGCTGCGGCAAACACTGAACAAGATGAGCCAGAACTATTTTCGGGTGCGTCCATGGTTTGAACCCGGAGCATGGGGCGGTCAATGGATGAAAGAAAAAATCCCACAACTGCCGCAGGATGTACCCAACTACGCCTGGTCATTTGAGTTGATCGTGCCTGAAAATGGGTTGATACTCGAAGCTGATGGCAACATGTTGGAAGTCTCATTTGATCTGCTCATGTTCCAGGCGTATGAGGGTGTTTTGGGCGATTGTGCTTCTCGATTCGGCTACGAGTTTCCAGTGCGTTTTGACTTTCTAGATACGTTTGATGGCGGTAATCTGTCAGTACAGGTACATCCACGCCCAAGGTTTATCAAGGAACACTTCGGCGAGAACTTCACGCAGGATGAAACTTACTACATCCTGGATTGTGGCCCAGAGGCAGAGGTCTATCTAGGTTTCAATGAGGACATTAATCCACAGGCATTCGAGGCGGCGCTGCGCTATAGTCAAGAACACGGCAAGGCTATTGATATGCGGAAGTATGTCAATGTCGAACCTGTGCACAAACATGACCTCTTCTTAATCCCAAACGGAACCATTCATTGTTCTGGCAAGAACAATCTGGTTCTGGAAATCAGCGCAACACCCTATATCTTCACCTTCAAACTTTATGACTGGATGCGCCTCGACCTGGACGGCAATCCACGACCCATCAACATTGATCGCGGTATCCCCAATCTGTATTTTAATCGTAAGGGACAACGCATCAAAGACGAATTTGTCTCCAAACCGCAGATCATCAAGACTGGAGATGACTGGCAACTCATTCATCTACCTACCCATGTCGAACACTTCTATGATATTCATCGCCTGGAGTTTGATACGCAGATCTTAGCTGAAACCCATGGCTCGTTTCATGTCTTGAGCTTGGTTGAAGGCGAATCCATCATGCTTGAAACAGCAAACGGTATGAAACAACGCTTCAACTATGCCGAGACCTTTGTGGTTCCGGCTGCGGCTGGAAGTTATACACTGATAAATGAAGGGGATCAACGTATCAGGGTTTTGAAAGCGTTCATGAAAGATGAATGATCCCAATTTAGCCTATCAAGCAGGTACGTTGGTGCTTTATGGCATAGATCAAAGCGCAACCGTTCATCCGGCCTTTCAGTGGATCAAGTCACGGTGGCGTTGCGAAGGTTATCATTATGCAGCGGTGGCAGCGTGGGGCAAATTAGAAGGCATCTCAGACAACCTACCTCGTTGGCAGCGGCTTAAACTTGAGCTCACAGATGACCGCCAGCCACACGATTATCAACTGGCAGCGTTAAAAGCGTGGGAGCAAGCTAATTATCGCGGCAGTATCGTCCTGCCAACAGGTGCAGGTAAGACCTATGTCGCCATTCAAGCTATTGCCAAAGTCTCTCGTTCAGCCCTCATCATCGCTCCGACCATTGACCTGCTGCATCAGTGGTATGCGCGGCTAGTTAATGCCTTTTCCATACTGATTGGCGTTTACTATGGGGCAGAGAAACTCATCGAATCGATCACTGTCACGACCTATCATTCGGCGGGTGATCTCATTGAGCAGCACGGCAATCACTTCAAACTCATCATTTTCGATGAAGTCCATCATCTTCCTGCTCCTTCGTGGGGAGAAACAGCCCTTATGTCGCCCTCCCCTTTTCGGTTAGGGCTGACCGCCACTTATCCTGATGAGGTTGAGCAAGACAATGGCCGTTGGAACTTAGATGATTTGATTGGGCCAATTGTCTATGAAAAGGATATTGATAGCTTGGTTGGCGTTCGGCTGGCAGAATATCGTACTGAACGCATTCGCGTTGACCTGACCCCCACGGAACGCAAACAATACGACGCGGATTACGCCATCTATTCTGGTTTCTTTCGCTCCCGGCAGCTACAGCGTTCACACGGCAGCAAATGGTTGCTGGAACTCATGCGGCTGAGCGCGTTTGATAAAGAAGCACGGCGGGCATTCCTGGCCCGCCAACGCATCCAGGCGATCTTAGCGGGCGCAGAAAACAAACTCCAGGCCCTGGATGATTTATTGCGCGAATACACACATGAACAAGTGTTGGTCTTTACCGAAAGCAATACTGTCGTCTATCAGATTGCACGCCGCCACTTGATCCCTGCCCTGACTCACGAAACAAAAGCATCTGAGCGTAAACACATTCTGGAAGCATTTCAAGAGGGGCACTATCATGCCATTGTCACCTCGCGGGTGTTAAATGAGGGCGTGGATGTACCGGAGGCTAAAGTCGCCGTTGTGCTGGGTGGAACTGCCAGCGCCCGTGAGTACATTCAACGGCTGGGGCGTGTCTTGCGCAAGACGGGCAACCGCCGGGCTACATTGTTCGAGGTGATCGTCCGCAACACAGTTGACGAAGGCAAAGCCCAGCGGCGGCGGCCCCTGTCTGATGCTCACAGGTAAATTGATTAGGCCCCGAATTCGCGCCCACGAGGGCGAACTTCAGGTGCTCATGCTTCAGCCTGATAAGCGAAGCATGAGCACCGCAGACGATTTGATCGCACTGTTTCATGCCCACAACGGCAAAACTCAAGGTGAATGGAATCGAGCCATTGACGACTATATCGGTGAACGCACCGACTATGTGATCGTGCGTGGATTGGCGAAAGTCTTATCAGACTCAGCCGATTTCAAAAGCATTGACATGCCCATCTCAGCCGCGGAACTCCGACAGCGTGTTTTCGGCGCTGGTCCCGCCTTTGAACGCGCTGACCTGTTCAATCCCGTTAATCGTGAAATGTTGCTGATTACGCTCGGTGATGACCTTGGCCTGAAGTCGGCTGAAATTGAGCATTATCTCTTTGCTGATCGACCGTCAAGCTATGGTATGTCGATATCCGATGTGGATTGGACAGCCGAAAGCCTCATTGCCCGTTATAATCTGGAAGTGGCACGAGCAGTGCTGTACTGGGCGGATCATATCATGGTCGAGATTCATGACACCTTCAAGGATTTCTGGCGTTATGTCAAGCTGTTTAAGCTCATGTTCTGGGGAACACCCCTTGCAGAAGGTGGCTATCAGGTGGAATTGGAGGGCCCGATTTCGCCCTTTGTCCGTTCGACCACACGCTACGGCAGACAGTTTGCGGCTTTTCTTCCTGCCATGTTCCTGTGTGAAAGATGGTCCTTGGTGGCGTCCGTTCGTCCGCCGCACATCGGCAAAACTCTGCCTTACGATCTGAGTGACCAAACCCCATTGACCTCATACTTCAAGCGCAGTGGTAACTTTGACTCGAAGATGGAGGCCGACTTCGCACAGACATTTCACGAGAAGTTTGGTAATGAACGGGGCAAGTGGTCGCTGACCCGGGAAGATGAGGTGTTACTTCTGGGTGATACGGTCATGATCCCAGACTTCGCTCTGACTCATAAACAGGATGGACGGCGGGCGCTGATCGAGATTGTGGGATTCTGGCATCCGAACTATCTGCGACGTAAACTGGAAAAAGTTCGTTCTGCTAAACAGGACAACCTCATCCTCCTGGTGTATGAAGGCGTTAACCTGACACCAGACAAATTGGCGGATGTTCCAGCACAAGTTCTCTATTTCAAGAACAAACCCGTCCTCAAAGATGTGATGGCGCTGGTGGAGCAAGCCGCAAAATGAACACTTGTAATCTATTCTGACCCCCAGTAAACTAGTTTGTTCCTCTGCAAACAGACAAAGGAATAGCGATATGATTGTCGGTATGGATTTCGGAACTACCAATTCCGGGATGTCGGTGTTCGATGGTGAAAATCTGCGTCTCATTCCACTGGACCCTGCTAATCAGAATCCACATGTTGCCCGCAGCGCGATGTACATTGCCAACGACCGTGCCATTCACATCGGACGCGCCGCCACAGATGTATACTACGAGCAAAATCTTAATCGCCCTTCTAAGATCGAGATGGTACGTGTCGGCGAAATCGAGATGACCTTCGCCGAAATCGGCACGTTTATCCGCGATGTCTACATCGAGAAGGACACCTTCTCCCCTGGCAGGTTGTTTCTTTCGTTCAAAATGGGCCTGTCATCCCCCAAGTATCTAGGGACAACTGTCGGCACGGAGTTCTACTACCTGGAAGACATCATCGCTACATACCTGTATATTACGCGCAAGCGTGCCCAGCAATATCTTGACCACGAACTCGATACTATTATGCTGGGTCGGCCTGTTCACTTTTCGGATGACGAGCAGCACAATGCTCTGGCTCAAGAACGCCTGCTACAAGCGGCTTTCCGCGCTGGCTACAAGACAATCTACCTGCAATATGAACCCATTGCCGCTGCCCATCATTACGAGATATCGCTTAACAAAGAGGAAAATGTGCTGGTGTTCGACTTCGGCGGCGGTACGCTAGATATCAGCGTCATGCGGTTGGGCAATCCTAAAACCCGTGAAGTGTTGGCGACGGGGGGCATTCCCATCGCAGGTGACGTGTTTGATCGCAAACTGGTGCGTAACAAGCTGCCACAGCATTTTGGTGAAGGCGCGACCTATCGACACAATAATCAAGATTTGCCTGTGCCAAGTGCCTTTTTCAACGCCTTCTCCGATTGGCAGGAGCTTCTCACGTTGCAACTGCCGCAACGTCTTGATGCCCTCAAGCGGATGAAGAGCCTTTCCAATCAACCTGTCAAACTTGACGCTCTGATTAACCTCATCACCAGCAGCTATGCGCTGAAAATGTACGATGTGATGGAACGTGCCAAGCGTACCCTTTCCAACGAACACCGAACCACCATCCGATTTGAGGGGATAGGCTTCAAGGTATTGGACTGGGCAACCCGCTCTGAGTTTGAGCGGATCATCCGCGCAGACATCCGGACCATTGCCGGGCGGCTAGATCAAGTCGTCAAGGATGCAGGGCTGAAATCCGATCAGATTGATGCGGTGATCCGCACCGGTGGCTCGTCACAGATTCCTGCATTTGTCGATATGCTCACCGAGCGCTTCCCCAATTCACGGGTGATGGAGATCGACGCCTTCAGCAGCGTTACATCAGGTCTTGGTGTGATTGCCCATCAGATTGAAACAGGTGAAGTGGCATTACAGGCGCATCAAGTTGAGGATTATCCCCCTGGTGATTATCTAGCAGCCACCGACCAGGGGGGCATCCCAGTGGTGGATATTGACCGTATGAAGCAGTTCATTGATCTACGCGAAGACCAAGCGGAACATACTGATGATCAACTGGTGCTTCTAGGACACAATGCTGATGAATCATTTGCAGGTATGCTGCTATCGTATGAAGATGCTGGCAATGGCCCCAAACTTAAGGTGTTGGGCGAACCCGCCGACCTGTTGCGCCCACAAGATCGAGTGGTGCTGCTGACAACAGATTACCGTTGTATCCACAAGACGGCGCAACAAATCGCTGATCTGAAGACTATCAATGCCACCCTGGAAGAAACCGAGCAATTTTATGAAGATGACTTCGGGCGCGAAATGGTGAATGCGATTGTGCGCTGGCCATCACTGGAAGATGCGAACCGAATCGCGCTGGTTACCTCGCGGGGTTATGTCCGATTGTTCATCGGTGAAACATTCACACACAAACTGGCCCAGCCAATGCCCCTCAATTTGGAAAAGGCAATGGGCTATCCAACGGGAATGGTCAACATCAGTAACAAAGGTGATTTGATCGTGCTGGCAAAAACAGGACGTGCCGCCCGCTTACCTGTTTCGATGCTGGAAACACATGAGAATCGGATCATCACCAACCCGCCCAACAGCGACATTGCGGGAGCAGTTCATATCAACGCAGAGAGTGAGTTACTTGTGGCAACCGCCAGCGGCTACGCCAAGCGGATCATGTCAAACTGTATCCCTTACATCCAGGCGTTCAACACGACAGGCTCAAAAGTTGTAACTCGTACCAACCCAATCAGCTTGATAGCCTTTCAGCCCAACCACCCACTCTACAGCATTACCACCCGCCGCATCATCAGAACCGATCCTACAGAAATTCCTCTCTGCAACACTGACAGAACCGACTATAAACTCACTAATCTGCGCAAAGGTGAGCGGCTACTTGCTGTCATCACCCTGAACACCCATTAGCACTCTGCAACATTGACAGAAATATTGACTGCCAGCCCACCTTCGGCTGTCTCTTTGTACTTTTCGTTCATATCAAGCGCGGTGTTCCACATGGTCTTGATGACATCATCAAGCGAGACTCTGGCATCTTTAGGATCGCTGGCGAGTGCGATGTTGGCGGCGGTGATCGCCTTGATCGCACCCATCGAATTGCGTTCAATACAGGGGATTTGCACCAACCCACCCACTGGATCACAGGTCATACCCAGGTGATGTTCCATCGCAATTTCGGCAGCCATCAATGCCTGCTCTACGCTTCCGCCCAGGCATTCCGTCAGAGCCGCCGCCGCCATTGAGGACGAGACTCCAATCTCCGCCTGACACCCCCCCATCGCAGCCGAGATAGTTGCACCCTTCTTAAACAGACTGCCGATTTCGCCCGCCACGAGCATAAATTTCACCACATCATCCTCCGTCACATCATCACAGAAGTTGGTGTAGTACATCAAGACTGCGGGGATTACGCCCGCTGCCCCATTCGTTGGTGCAGTCACTACCCGACCGTAGCCTGCATTCTCTTCATTGACCGCCAATGCAAAACACGAAATCCAGTTGAGCGTGCGCTGAAACGGTGGACGTTCTTCCTGAAGCAGTTCGAGCCAGCGCGTCTTTGTGCCATCATGATGTTCGGTCAGTAATTGTCGGTTCAAGCGGCTGGCACGGCGCACTACCTTGAGCCCACCGGGCAATTCGCCTTCACTATGACAGCCGCGATAAACACAATCCAACATCGTATGCCAAATTTTCAGTAAATCAGCCCGCACCTGTTCTTCCTTACGCCAGGTGATCTCATTTTCCATCACAACCTGATGAATGGCATAGTCTGCTTCCCGGCAGAAACGGCCCAGATCATCGGCTTTTTCAATGGGATAAGGCAAGGTTACACTATCAATCGTTGATTCAGCTTCATTCTCTTCTACGACAAAGCCCCCACCAACAGAGTAATAGGTCAATTCCTGGGATGTGCCATCAGTGAACGTAAAATTCAAAGAGAGACCATTGGGATGAAATGGCAGGGCCTCCTGAAAATGAAAGATGATGTCCCGGTTAGGGTCAAAGCCAATTTCCACTGCGTTGCCCAACATAAGTTTGTTATGGGTATTGATGGCGTAAATCTTGTCCCAGATGGTGGTCGTGTCGCAGGTTACAGGATCATCACCACACAGACCCAGGATCACGGCGAAGTCGGTCCCGTGTCCACGCCCTGTCTTCGCAAGTGAACCATAAAGGTGAACCTGGGCCGTCGCTACGGTATCCAATCGATCCTTGATCGTCTTGATGGCACGCAGCGCTGCCCGCCATGGCCCCAACGTGTGTGAACTGGATGGACCAACGCCGACCTTGAAAATATCGAATACACTAATCGCAACCATTTTACGTTCCAATAAGTCAATTCCTTGTACAACCTATTGTATATGGTATGTCTCCAATTTGTACAATTTATACCAAGCAGTAACGTGAGTTTTGTCGAGTGTGTCATCATGCACCCAATGTTGGTAGAGGTATGGGCTTGGCATCCTCAGTTTGGATACTCCAGTCTGCCAGTCGTAGCCGCATATCTGAAATCACAGCTTGGTTCACTGGATCAGCAGCGACATTGGCGAGTTCCCAAGGATCGTTCACCAGATCGTAGAGTTCATCTAGGTCGCCCATCGGATCATGAACGTATTTCCATTCGCATGTTCGTACCATCTTGCGCCTCCCCTCCGCCTCGCGCCACCGCAACGAGTGCATCAGCGTTGTACGGCCCCAGGGCTTGGGCATATGCTCCAGGTCTTGTCTGGTAAAAGCTAGCCCACCCGCGCCATACTCGGAAAAAGCGGCATCACGCGGTTCAGCATTGGTTAGCGTTGGTAGGGGAGCACCTTGCATTGAACGCGGTAGGTCTATCCCCTGTAATTGAAGAAGCGTAGGCACAACATCAATCAGGTTCGTCATGCTGGCATCGTGTTGCCCATTTGGAATGTGCCTGGGCCAGGAAACGATCAGCGGCACATGGGTCAAACAGTCGTAAAACACACCACCTTTGCATTGCATTGCATGTTCACCCATGAAGTCGCCATGATCCGAACAGTACACCACAATCGTATTCTCACGCAGCCCCAGAGTATCCAGGCTGTCGAGGATTTGGCCAAGGGCATCATCCAGAAATTTCACCATCCCATAGTATGATGCTATCATCTGATACAGATGCTCTTCGGGGTCGTTCCTAACGCCCAGAATTTCGTGCAGGATACGATTACGCATCGGCGCAGATTCGTCAAACTCCTCGTCGCGCCAAGGGGGGAGCTCAATCTTCTCCGGTGAGAATAGATCAGCGTATTGTTGAGGTGCATGATAAGGTTCATGAGGATCAGGGAACGACACCCACAACACAAAGGGTTCATTCTGATATTTCTCCAAGAAGCGCGTCGTTTGTCCAGCAACTAGTCCTGTGCTGAAATCTTCGAGTGGATGTTCAGAGGTTGCCCAACCAAAGCGGGGATTTTGCCGTTTCATATTTCTGCGGATTTCATGCGCGGCATTGATGCTTTCCGTGGGGCGAAACCAGCCCATGCCTTTTGTTGTTGGGTCATCGGGTAGGCCACCATGACTGATCTCACACCAAGTATTAAACAACGCCAGATCATCTGGATGCTGGAAACAATGGTTCTTTCCAATCAAGCCGCAATGATAACCTGACGCTTTCCACAACTTAAAGGCATGAACGGTATCAGACGGCATCCAGGTTTCGTTGCGTCGCGCTCCATGTGTATGTGGAAATTGCGATGCCCAGAACGAGACTCGTGCGGGCATACACAGCGGATGGGGCGTAAATGTGTTCTTGAACAGCACACCATCATTGGCCAGACGTTCCAGATTGGGTGTCTCACAGAAGGTGTTGCCATAGAGATGGCTTGAGTTAGCTTTTTGTTGATCGGTCATGATGACCAAGATATTGGGTTGATTAGGCATGAGTTCCTCCAGGCCAAGATTATACCCGGGAGTGGAGAATTTGGAGTGTCTGAATACAGAACATATGTTCTCCAAAATCCACTTTTTTCAACTATACTAAGGCTGTACCAACTACTTGGAGACCTATTTTTTCTGCAACTTGCAGCAATTTTCTGCCGATTCCCCGCCATTTTTTCTTCCGCAGCGGCGGCAACCACATGCTCTATCCATCCAGTTCTTCCTCCCCTGTCGACTCACGATCTTGTATGCCCTTGGCTTTCCCTGCTCCCATTATACCCAGCAGGTGCGAAAATCTTCAAAGCGAGTGATACTCTAGCCGCTACCAGCTCACAACAGGAGAATAGAACAGGATGGCAGAGAGACCAAATGTAATCGTCTTTTTCACCGATCAACAGCGATGGGATTCCACAGGCATTCATGGCAACCCGATGGACTTAACGCCCAACTTTGACCGCATGGCACGCCAAGGCACAGATGTCCATTATTCATTTACGTGTCAACCTGTGTGTGGCCCAGCGCGTTCTAGCTTACAAACGGGACTCTATGCCACCGAAACAGGCTGCTTCCGCAATGGGATCCCGCTGGATACCAAAAGCAAAACACTTGCCCATTACTTCAAAGAGGGTGATTATCAGACAGCATATATTGGCAAATGGCATCTTGCACCACGCGAGTATGATGGCGCACTTCCAGAAGAATATCGCGGTGGCTATGACTACTGGCTGGCGGCGAATTTGCTCGAATTTGTGTCCGATGCTTACGACATGGTGCTGTTTGATAACAACGAGAACGCTGTTAAACTGCCGGGGTATCGCGTGGACGCCCAGATGGACGCCATGATCCGCTATATTGACGAACACAAAGACGAACCGTTTTTTCTGTTCTCATCGTTCATTGAACCGCATCATCAAAATCATCGTGATGATTATCCTGCACCGACGGGTTATGAGCAGAAGTATCGTGGTGGCTGGACCCCACCAGATTTGCAGGCTTTGGGCGGAAGTTCTCAACAACATCTTTGGGGGTATTATGGCATGATTAAGCGTCTTGATGAGGCGTTGGGTCGGTTACTGGATGCGTTACAAAGTCTCGATATTCTCAAAAACACCATCATCTTGTTTACATCCGATCATGGTTGTCACTTCAAGACACGAAATCGCGAGTACAAACGTTCCTGCCATGAGAGTTCGTTGCGTGTTCCAACTGCATTTCGTGGCCCAGGCTTCAATGGCGGCGGTCAGTTGCAGCAGTTGGTCAGTTTGATTGATTTGCCACCAACACTGCTGGATGCAGCGGGTTTGCCTGTGCCAAATGAAATGCAGGGCAATTCGATCCTGTCGATTATCAATGATAAAAATGCGAATTGGCCTGATGATGTGTTTATACAAGTGAGCGAGAGTCAGGTCGGACGCACCGTCCGCACACATCGCTGGAAGTATCATGTTTCAGCACCAGACAAAAGCGGAAGAGACGATTCTGCCAGTGATGTTTATATGGAAGAAGCCCTGTATGATCTGCTAGCAGACCCGTATGAACTTAACAATCTCGTTGGTTCTCAAGCGCATCAGGAAGTCAGCCGGGTGATGCAAGACCGCCTCATGAAATACATCAAGCAAGTTGAGGGCATGGAACCAGAAATCCAACCTGCATCATCTGGGCGTTTGAACAAGCAGCTGAAGGTAAGTTCAATAGAGGCACATTCGTAGCATAGAGAGAAACTGAGCAATGGTGAACCTGTTGTGACGCCGACATCTGATAGATTGGTGTTCCGCTACAAAGGCGTATAGGCCTGCGAGTTTTGTGCGTGCCTGTATCACCATACGGTGTACCGCACGCTGCTGCACGAGGGCGATTTGAGCTATTAGCGCGCCGAACGAGTCTATCGCTGGGGATGCGAGCGATGGATTAGATGAACCTGTACTTTCAGGTGGGCGGCCGTGCTATCCCCAGCATGATCATATGTATTTTTACGCTGCGTTGAACCTGCGCGATGAGCATGAGGTCGCTCTGATTAAATGGTAACTACTCAGGTATTGCTGAGTTTTGTGGATATAGCTTTGCAATTTGCGCAGGCTCCGTCCCACTTATATCCACGAAAATCACCACTCCCAGGTAAAGCAATTTTTGCGCGAAAACTTAAGGCGTGTTACAGTGGATTGTACATACAAGTAGATACAAACTATATGATTTTTGTTGATCCTAATTAATTGAATGACCGACGTTTCCGATATCCGCATTTCACATGAGAGCTATATTTCACTTCATGTCCAACTTCATAATCGGCTCCGTCATCTGATTCTTTCGGGTCGCTGGTCGCACGGCACTCGAATTCCATCAGAGAATCAACTCACCCATCACCTAAACATCAGCCGGAGTACCGTTCGTCTTGCGTTCCAGCAGGCAGAGGTTGAAGGTTTGATCAATCGCATTCCTGGTAAAGGTACATTTGTCACTTACGAACCGGCCCATTCAGCACAGCCCTTGCTCATCGCTTTTGTAACTAATGGCTTTGACAGCGACCATCAACGCATTCTGCTGCACGGTGCAGAAAGTGTAATTCACGAAAACGTTTTCAGATTAGTGTTTATCAACGTTGAAGATAACCAGGCCGAGATTGAGGTACTCCATAATCTTGAACACGATCAGGTCGCGGGTGTTCTCTTGTGGCCTCGGCCCGATTACACGCAACCCCATGTCGCTAAACAGTATCACTCTGTTCAAATTCCAATGGTGATGATGGATCGCCCGGTTCCTGGTCTGGATTGTGATTGTGTAACCAGTGAAAATTATACAGGTGCGTTGGCAGTGATGCACCATCTGCTTGAATTAGGGCATGAAAACATCGCCTTTATCAGCCACTACAATATAGCCGTGCCCACCGTCCAGGAGCGCTATCAAGCTTACCAGGACGCTATGATCGATGCTGGTTTGGAACCATTCACTCCCTGGACACTTGACCCAGAGTTAGGTGAGGTCAGCGCCTCACAGGTCCTTCGATTGTTCTCTGACACAGATCACGCTGTCTTTACAGATTTCGCCGCGTTTTTTGAGAAGGCCAACCGCCCTATCACCGCCATCTTTGGGGTGCATGACCAGATTGCGATGTTTTCCCTGCGAGCAGTGCAAACGCTCAACATGCGTGTGCCGCAAGATATTTCTGTTACAGGCTTTGATGATACGGACGTGGCCGCTTACCTGGAAGTCCCGTTAACCACCGTTGCACAGGATCGATTTTTGATGGGCAAGCGGGCTGCACAACGCCTCATTGATCGAATCAATGGGGACACCAGCCCCCCTGTTATCGAGCGGATCCCAACCCGCCTACGGGTGCGGGATTCGACAAGTATTCCAGCAATACCCGAAAGGGGGTGATGATTATAGAGCATAATTCAAAATGTAATAACTTCAACCGCTGCAAATCTATTATTAAGGAGTAAAGCACAATGGCAAAATATGTAAGACTGATCCTCGTTGTCGCGCTCGTTTTGGGTGCGATAGCCGTCACAACGGCGCAGGATGTTGCTCGTGAAGACACTGTGATTTTCGACATTGATGGTAACGTGGGTAGCCCATTCAATTACAACTACTTCATTCCTGGTTCTTCGCGCAATCAAGGGATGCATCAATCCGTTTGGGAACCATTGTTCATTCTGAACTATGAAAATGGCGAAATCCAACCCTGGCTTGGCGAAAGCATGACATCCAATGATGATTTTACTGTCTGGACTTTGAAACTCTATGAAGGTATCAAATGGCATGATGGTGAAGACTTCAATGCTGATGACGTTATTTGGACTATCAACTTCCTCAAAGACAACGCTGGCTACAACGAATCAGGCCGTATTGGTCCCTGGGTTGACAGCGTTGAAAAGATTGACGATGTGACAGTGCAGTTCAACTTGTCCGCACCCAATCCTCGCTTCCAGCTTGATACCTTCTCGGTTCGCATTTGGGGTAGCGTCCTCATTATGCCTGAGCATGTGTTTAGCCAGGTTGAGGATATGGACACCTTCACCTTCAACGATTCTGATCAGGGTTGGCCGTTTGGTACAGGCCCCTACAACCTGACCTCCAACACAGAAACGGAATGGGTCTATGATCGCGTTGACGACTACTGGGGTGCGGACGTACACGGTTTGCCTGAACCGCTGCGCCTGATGTGGATCATCACTGGCTCAGAAGAAACCCGCTC
Source organism: Phototrophicaceae bacterium (assembly GCA_965223785.1). Lineage (GTDB taxonomy): Bacteria > Chloroflexota > Anaerolineae > Aggregatilineales > Phototrophicaceae > CBDCXN01. The sequence continues at coordinate 6,058,137 of OZ245017.1, forward strand.
ACTGCTGGCCGCCAACAATGATCTTGATAGCGTAATGGATATTTCACTTGGTGCGTTGGACGCTATCATTGCCCAGAATCCGAACGTTGTTGCCTGGTTCGATGGTATGCCCTTTGCATGGCCAGATCCATGTGCCCGTCAGATGTCCGTCAATCACACGGTTGAACCCTGGGATAATCCTGATATGCGTAATGCATTGAATCTGATCGTTGATCGCAATCAGATTGTGGAAGTCGCCTATGAAGGCACAACTATCCCCTCACGGTCATTCTATGTTGATTACGGTGGTCTGCATAATGTCATCGACAACGTTCCCCAACTCAGCCCAACTGCTGATGTTGCAGCAGGGCAAGCCTTGATCGAAGCCAATGGTTACAGCTTGAACAGTGATGGCTTCTACGAAAAAGACGGGGAAGTTCTCGGCCTTGTCATCCAGGCAAACGAAGACTTCATCGAAAAACGGCGGATCATGAATGTGATCGTTGAGCAGTTCCGTGCTGCTGGTATCGACGCCGTTGCTCAGGTCGTTGCAGGCCCAACCTGGAACGAAAACAAGAGCCGTGGCAACTTTGAAGCCATCATGGACTGGGACTTCTGTGATTCCATTAACGAACCCTGGGCCTCGCTGGATAAATTCAATGTTCGTTGGTTCGCCGAAATTGGTGAAGAAACCTCAGGCCGTAACCGCAACATCATGCGTTGGTCTGGCGAAAAAGCTGATCAATACAGCGCACTTGTTGACGAACTGGGTACACTGGCGCTGGACGATCCACGTGCCACGGAACTCGCTATTGAAGCCTACAACATCCTGCTGGAAGAAATGCCAGCGCTGGCTCTGACACAGGCCAAGAAGATTGTTCCGTTCAACACCACTTACTGGGAAGGCTGGCCGACAGCCTCGAACAACTACAACCACCCAGCAACTTGGTGGAACAGCACGCATCAGATCATCCATAATCTGACCAAAGCTGGCTAGTTCGTTCGAGCATCACCCGTGATGTAATTTAGGGAAGAGCAGGGGGAATTGGCCCTGCTCTTCAATCACTTTTTACGGTTTTTGGGTCAACAGCATTTATAGGACACTCAAAATATGAACATTTCACGAAGCTATTTGATCCGACGGATGGGTGTGTTTGTTCTGACAGTCTGGATTAGTGCGACCATTATCTTTATCATTCCGCGCCTGGCCCCCGGCGATCCTATTGCTGCAATGGTCGCTCGCATCAGTCAGCAATCTGGTTCGGTTGAAGGTGCGGATGAGATGGTTAGAATCTGGCGTGAAAAATTCGGCCTGGATGATTCACTCCCAGTGCAGTATGTTCGCTATTTAGGCAACATTGTCACGCTGGACTTCGGCTTTGCTATGTATGCATTTCCAGAGGGCGTTGGCAACCTGATTGCACGCCGACTGCCCTGGACAATTGGTTTGCTGACTGTTGCCCTGGCGTTAACCTTTGTAATTGGCAACTTTCTTGGCGCTCTACTGGCATGGCGCAGAACACCTGGGCTCATCAAGACGATCATCCCAATGATGATGGTCTTTACCGCGATCCCATCCATTCTTGCGGCTTTATTTCTCTTATATATTTTTGGTTTCGTATTAGATTTGTTCCCTATGCGAGGATCCTATGCAAGTGGATTGGAACCTACGTTGAATTGGGAATTTGTTAAGAGCGTCATTGAGCATGGAACGCTGCCTGCTGCGGCAATTGTTCTGGTGAGCTTCGGCTATTGGGCGTTAGGAATGCGCGGGATGATGATTACGGTTGAGGGCGAAGATTATATGCACCTGGCCCAGGCAAAAGGTCTTGGGCCGTTCTATGTGTTGTATCGCTACATGATAAGGAATGCGATTTTGCCACAGGTGACGGCGCTTGCAATCTCAATGGGGACGCTTGTCAGTGGTCAAATCCTCGTTGAATACATATTCACCTACCAGGGGATGGGCACCCTCATCTTTGAAGCCATCCGTAACCAGGACTTTGCCGTCATTCAGGGGGCGTCGTTTGTTGTCATTCTTACGACAGCCTTGGCTGTACTTATCATTGACCTAATTTACCCACTAATCGATCCACGCATTTCGCTTCAAGGGAGTTAAATGATGGCAACTTCAGATACCCCACAAGATATTAGCCCAAACACTGCTGAAGCTGAACCGAAACAGACAATGGGCCGCTTCAATCAATGGGATACCCCCTGGCTCAATACGAAACTTATATCGGGTGTCATTATCGTCAGCTTGGTCGTATTGCTGGGTGTTTTAGGTCGCATCTTCTGGGATGAAGACCTGGCTCTAACGGGGAGTTCACCGTTAAATCTGCCGCCCGTTGGCTTTACCTATACAACCCTGCGTGGCGAACTTGAATCCTCCTGGGAACATCCACTTGGGACAGAGAATAGCGGACGCGATATGCTAGCCCTCATGATAATCGGCGCGCCCAACTCGATGATGATTGGCATTATTGCTGCTGCTATTGGCATGGGGGTTGGCATACTTCTGGGCTTCACCGCCGGATTTTTGGGAGGTTGGGTCGATGACTTGATCCGTCTTGCATCCGATGTAACCGTAACTATACCCTCGTTGATGGTTTTGATCGTGATTCAATCGGTGATGGATCAGATCACAGTCCGTGATATGGCCATTTTGATTTCGCTGTTTACCTGGCCTTCACCAACACGACTAATCCGTGCGCAAGTTCTGAGTATGCGTGAAAGCGGTTACGTGCAAATGGCAAGGATTTCCGGTTCTTCAACACCTTCGATCATGTTCCTGGAAATGATGCCCAACCTGCTGCCCTATCTGGCGGCCAGCTTTATCGGCAATGCGGCAGGGGCTATTCTGGCAGCGATTGGTTTGGAAGCACTTGGACTTGGCCCCCAGCGTATCCCGACGCTGGGTGGAACCATCTACTTTGCGATTGAATCATCCGCCCTGCTGCGAGGTATGTGGTGGTGGTGGGGTATTCCCACACTCATCCTAGCGGTTATCTTTATCGGTTTGCTGCTCATCAACCTAGGGTTGGATGAAGTCGCCAACCCACGTTTGCGGCGCGCATCAGAGTAAGGCATAGAGACTATGGCTGAACACAAAGGAAACCTGAAGACCGTTCTGGAAGTCCGTGACCTTCGCATCTACTACGAAACACCAAAAGGTGATGTTCTTGCAGTCAACGGGATTGATTTTGATCTTTACCAAGGCGAGACTTTAGGGCTGGTGGGTGAATCAGGTTGTGGTAAATCCACCGCAGCGATGGGCGTCTTACAATTAATTGTCCCCCCAGGTCGTATTGTTTCAGGCGAGGTAAGACTAGAAGGACGCAATCTGCTGGGGTTAACCGATGATGTGCTACGCAAAGTCCGCTGGACGAAGCTGGCGCTTATTCCACAGGGTGCGATGAACTCACTCAACCCAACCATGAAGATTAGTGCCCAGATTGCCGATGTCATCGTTGCGCACGAGGGTAAGCAATCCAAACCCAAAATGAAAGAGCGTATCCTGGAATTATTGACGATGGTTGGCCTGCCAGGGCGCATCTACGATATGTATCCGCACGAACTCAGTGGTGGTATGAAGCAGCGTGTCTGTATTGCGATGGCAGTCGCACTCAATCCAGCAGTCATCATCGCCGACGAATCCACGAGCGCCCTTGATGTGGTGGTGCAGCGCGTCGTGGCACAGACCATGCTCAAGGTCAAAGAAGAATTGAACGTCTCCATGATTATGATTGGGCATGACATGGGCTTGATGGCGCAGATGGTGGATCGCATCGCTGTGATGTATGCTGGCAAGATTGTCGAAATCACATCAGTTGAGGATATGTTCGCCAATCCAGGACATCCCTACTCACAGTTGTTAATTGAATCCGTACCATCGCTCAAAGAGCGCAAGCCGCTAAAGATCACTGAAGGCATCACGCATGATCCCCGCAACCCGCCACCCGGCTGTATTTTCCAACTACGGTGTCCGTTTGTGATGGAGAAATGCCGCACTGACCCGCCACATATCCAGGAAATCCGTGACCGCCAGTTGGTCGCGTGTCACCTATACGAGAAACAAGAAGATGGGAGCTATGTCAATGTCGCAGAAGCTACTTGAAATCCGTAACGCCACAAAGGTTTATACCCAACGTGCCTTGGGTGGCGGCAAGAACGAAGTGGTAGCCTTGCAAAACTTCAACTTAGACATTGAAAGCAGCCCAGCCGCCATCACGACTATTGCTGGCGAGAGTGGGAGTGGCAAAACCACCCTGGCAAACGTCGTCCTGGGGTTCACTGGGCTGTCATCGGGGCAGATTATCTATGAAGGCCAGGACATGACACAGGCAACCCCAGCACAAATCAAAGAGTATCGCCGCAACGTTCAGGCCGTCTTTCAAGACCCCTTCGGCGTCTATAACCCGTTTTATCGTGTTCGTCATGTGTTTGATCTGGTTGTACGCAATTTTAAACTCGCCACAGGTAAACAAAAAATACGCGATCTCATCGAAGAGTCTTTAAATGTCGTTGGCCTACATGGTGAAGATGTCCTGCGGAAATACCCTCATCAGCTTTCCGGTGGTCAGCGTCAACGCATTATGATGGCACGCGCCTACATGGTGAAACCACGCCTGATCGTCGCCGATGAACCAGTCTCGATGGTTGATGCCTCGCTGCGTGCGTCCATCTTGGATGTCATGCTTCGATTACGTGATAGTGGTATTTCATTTCTCTATATCACGCACGACCTCAGCACAGCTTATCAAATTGGCGATCAGATTTTTATCCTCTATCAAGGGACAATTGCCGAAAAAGGCAACACCATGAGAGTCATCGATCACCCGCAGCATCCGTATGTTCAGTTGCTCATTAATTCTGTCCCCGTGCCCGATCCGAACATCAACTGGGAAGGGGAGATTACGCTGCCGCCAGAGGAAGAGATGCGTAGTTCGGTCCATAGTGGCTGCCGTTTCTATCCGCGTTGCCCTCAGCGGCATGACCGATGCTTGACAGCACAGCCACCCCTCTATGACATTGATGATGTCGATCACAAGGCGTCTTGCTATCTCTACGATACAGATAGCGTCCCTGCGATATAATGGCGGGATTATCCTGCCCTCTTTAAGCTTACCGTTCTTCCTCAGGAGTAGCACATTGGATCATAAAGTCTATTGGACACCCCAAAAAATCGCCCAGCGCATTGACCTGATCAAGCCATTAGTCTATCGCAAGCGTCACCCGCTTGCGCTGTTTCGATATAAGGCTCTGCCTGGCCCATTGAGCGAACCAGAGATCGGTGAGGGGATTGATGATAGCGAATGGGAGACTGTTGAACCCAACACCTATTGGGGCCAATGGTTCACGGATTTCATGCTGCGAACGCGCTTTGAAGTCCCGACAAATTGGGATCAGGATGCACCTATTGCGCTTTATCTGCCCTTCGGCAACGCAGGTGATTTTAGCCACCCGGAAGCACTAGCCTACATTGACGGTCAATCCTATGCTTCTGCAGATCGCCATCATCATGAGATTGTCCTACCGGAGCGTGTGCGTGATGGCGAGCCACATCTGCTTGATTTGCATGGCTGGACGGGTATTCAATACCAGGAACGCAATAGCGGCACACAACTTTTTATGAAAGAATGTGCTGTCGTCCTAATCGACCAGCCTACCCGTGATCTCTACATCAAGGCCAAGATTGCCTTAGGCATCGCCGACTTGATGGACGACAATGATCCAGCCAAGGGGCGTCTGTACAATGCACTGGATGCTACCTTCAAAACAGTCGATACTCGTGATCCATTAGGAACCGATGCCTTCTATGACTCTGTTCCGGACGCCTTGAAGACGCTGGAAGATGGAATCGCTCGTGCAGGTGTGCCGATGGATGTTGATGTGATTGGGGTTGGACATGCTCATATTGATGTCGCCTGGTTGTGGCAATTGGGGCACACAGTCCGCAAATCTGGACGCACCTTCAGCAATGTTTTGCGGCTCATGGAGCAGTATCCCGAATACAAATTCACCCAGAGCCAGCCCCAACTTTACAAGTACGTCGAAGAACACTATCCCGAAATCTTCGAGGGAATCAAACAACGTGTGGCACAAGGTCGTTGGGAGCTCATAGGCGGAACCTGGGTCGAACCAGATTGCAATGCCATCGGCGCAGAATCGCTGGCACGCCAATTCTTGTTGGGACGCAATTACTTCCACAAGCACTTTGGCAATGTCGATACCCCTCTGTTATGGCTGCCTGATACCTTTGGCTATAGTTGGGCACTGCCCCAACTCATCAAGCTGGCTGGGATGAAATACTTCATCACGCACAAGATGAGTTGGAACCAATACAATCACATGCCAAGCCAGCTTTTATGGTGGCAGGGAATCGATGGCACAAAAGTACTGACCCACTTCTTGACCACACCAACAGGATCGGTCTATTTGCCCCATTCGACAACGTATAATGGTGTGGTATCACCTAAAGAGATCATCGGCACATGGAATAACTTCCGCCAGAAGGAAACACACAACGAACTCATCACGGCCTATGGATATGGTGATGGCGGAGGTGGCCCCACAAGTGAAATGCTAGAAAACATCCGTGCTCTTTCCAACCATGCCGGAGCACCTCGTGTTCGTACCGGAACAGTCAAGGAATATATGGAGCGCATTGAAAGCGAAGTTCAAGACGACCTACCCGTCTGGAATGGCGAATTCTACTTGGAGTACCATCGTGGGACATTGACCAGCCAGGCACGCACCAAACGCAACAACCGCAAGAGCGAGTTTCTGCTCCATGATGCCGAGTTTTTGGCGGCGCTGGCTTCGATTTACTCCGACTATGCCTACCCCACTGACGCGCTAAATCAAGCCTGGGAACTGGTCTGTTTGAACCAATTCCACGACATCCTACCCGGTTCCTCGATTACGCCAGTTTACATTGATGCTGACCGTGACTATGCTCAGATTACAGCCTTAGGAAATCAGGTACGGATTTCCGCGCTAGATGCATTGTCAACTGCCCTACCCGCCAACACAATCGCGTTTGCAGCCAACCCGATTTCGTTCACAGTCAATCGGTTCGGCGTGCTAGAAGGAGACCAAGCAGGTTTGATCGATCTGCGCGATGGCTCTGCTCTCCCCACTCAATCCATTGAGGGGGGGATGCTGGTCGAGATCAGCAACCTCGACGGTTATGCTCTTGTGCCCTTGGGGGCAGGTTATGGCTCGGTATCCGTCAGTGGTGGTGTCAGTGCCAAACAGGGCGAAGCCAACATCATCTTGGAGAATGACCTGATTCGGGTGGAGATTGATACGAAAGGTGACATCACACAGATTTATGATAAGGAAGCCTCGCGTGATGTCCTGGCTGAAAGCAAGAAAGGCAATCTCCTGCAAGCCTTTGAAGACCGTCCCATGCAATTTGATGCCTGGGACATCGATATCTACTTTGAGGATCGGATGGAGAAGGTCGAAGGGCTGGAAAGCCTGGCCATCGTCGAGACTGGCCCCCTGCGTGCGGGGGTGGAAATCAAGCGGAGCTATCGGAATAGTACGATCAACCAAACGATTTACCTCTATCGTGAGAACAAACGGATTGATTTCCTCACCACCATTGATTGGCACGAGCAGAATATTCTGCTCAAGGTAGGCTTCCCGGTGAATGTTTTGTCTCCGCGTGCAACGTTTGAAATCCAATGGGGCAACGTAGAACGGACTACTCATTTCAACACTTCATGGGATTGGGCACGCTTCGAGACCTGTGCCCACAAATGGGCTGATCTATCAGAAGGGAACTACGGTGTTGCTCTCCTCAATGATTGTAAGTATGGTTACGATGTCCACGATAACTTACTCCGACTGACGCTCCTGAAAAGTGCGACTTCTCCCGATCCACAAGCCGACCAGGGCGAACACTTGATGACTTACAGCCTATTCCCACACACAGGCGATTGGCGTAATGGCGTGACACAGGCTGGTTATGATTTGAATGACCCCTTGATTCTCCACTTAGTAACACAGGCCGGAGGAGATTCGGTGCCGAATAAAGCACTGGTGTCCGTTGATGCGCCCAACATCATCATTGAGACAATCAAATGGGCTGAAGACGGCGATGGGCTAATTGTCCGCCTGTATGAGTATCATCGCAGTCGTGGTCCAGTGACACTTAAAACAAGCTTTGCCCTGAAATCCGCGCAGGTTTGTAATCTCCTGGAAGAGGACCAAGAAGCGCTGGTTGTGACCGATAACCAGGTTACGTTTGAGATGACGCCCTACCAGATCATCAATTTGCGCCTGAGATTATGATCCCACGCCACCATTTCACCGACCTCAATACACTCCGGGTCAAGGTTCCCATTGGGGCGTTCACCTGTGAGGTACTCTATTGGGGCTATTATGATCCCAAATGGTGGCGCAATTACCTGCATGAGCACTCCTTCTTTGAGGTGTGTTATGTCTATGCTGGAGCGGGTACCTTTCGCCTGAAAGGACATGTCCTGAGCGTCCACCCTGGTGACGTATTTGTGGCCTTACCCGGTGATCCACATGAGATTATCGCGGACGAGACCAATCCAATGGGCATTTACTTTTGGGCGTATACGCTCGTGCCCAAGCAAGGCCAGAGCGCTCCGGTTGATCCACTGCTCCAAGCGTTTACCCACTCTCAGCAGGCTACTCGCCACTGTCCCTCTTTGGAACGGGTACTGGAACTGCTCATTGATGAGATTTACGAGCGTCAAATGGGCTATACAGAAGCTATCCGTGCACTGACGAGCAAGCTTATCCTGGACACGGCCCGTGCGGTGACAAACCTGGACACGGCCGAGGAACCCGACCCCATTAATCCGAATCTGCAAATCAGCCAACAGATTGTGCGTTATTTGCAGGACAACTTCAATCGTCCAGTGCGCATCCGGGATGTAGCCGCCCATGTGCATCTGAGTGAACGCCATACGAACCGCATTTTCCGACAAATCTACCAACTATCAATCAAGGAATATTTAATCCAGTATCGGTTACAAGTTGCCAAACAACTCCTGTTAAACGCGGGGGTATCTATACGTGAGGTGGCCTTGCACACAGGGTATCAGGATAATCGTTATTTTGCGACGGTCTTCCGCCAACGAACAGGAGTTTCCCCTTCGGAATACCGTGAAGGACGTGGGACATCGTTTCTGACTTAACTGCTGCCACCGCACCACATGTTTTGGCGTGGTAACTATCATATAATTTGGTAATATTTGGATTTGAGAGATTGGGGAATGCTGAGGTCATGCAACTTCTGTTGGATGCGCGTGCCTGTGCTTTGAGCGCAATCTTTGTCATCTACTACCAGCGCGATATTTGGAACGGCTAATTGTAACGATTAAAAAACGAGCCAACACATTGCTTATAGTGGAACTTTCCGCGTTTCTCAGCGAGTTCGAGGTTGAGGGGATAGACATGTAATCCGATGTAGACTGCATCGACCGCAAAACGATTGGAGGTCGTCAGTGTCGTTTATTTCATTTGAATACATCGCTTTTTTTTGTGTTGTATTCGTACTATATTTCTCACTCAGTCTGAAACGACGCTGGATACTCCTCTTAGTTGCCAGTTATTTCTTCTACGCATTTTCACGAGTCGAGTACATTCTATTGATTGGCTTCTCAACACTCGTTGATTATGTATTGGCACAGGCAATTCATCAAACATCACATGAGCAACGTCACAAGCGCTTGATGCTCCTGTCAACAAGCATCGGTGTGAATATGTTTGTGTTAGGATTCTTTAAGTATTTCAACTTTTTTAGCCAGTCGTTGGCCGTTTTCTTTGAGTCTGTTGGTCTGCCCTATCAACCCCCCATTGCACAATTTCCTGCTACCTGTGGGGATCTCATTTTATACATTCCAGTCGATGGCTTATACCTTTGACGTTTATCGAGGGCGCGTGCAGCCGGAAACAAATCTGAGGGTGTTTGCTACATATATCGCGTTTTTTCCGCAGTTAGTTGCTGGGCCAATTGAACGGGCACCACGTCTTCTGCCTCAGTTTCACAAATACTTTCAGTTCGATTATGATCGGGTCGTATCTGGGTTGCGGCTGGTATTATGGGGGGTCTTCAAGAAAGTGGTAATTGCCGATCGTGTGGCGGTATATGTCAACGGTGTATACAATGATGTACATGTTTATAGCGGTCAACACTACGTCATTGCCACGTTCTTCTTTACGTTCCAGATCTATTGCGATTTTAGTGGCTACAGCGATATAGCTATTGGATCAGCTCGAATTCTGGGTTTCGACCTGATGGAGAATTTTCGTCAGCCTTATTTTGCTTTGTCGATACGCGAGTTTTGGAGACGATGGCACATATCACTGTCTACTTGGTTCCGCGATTATGTTTATATTCCCCTCGGTGGTAATCAAGTTGTGCTTCTGCGCCAACTGTTGAATTTGATGGTTGTCTTTGTCGTTAGTGGTTTATGGCATGGCGCGAATTGGACGTTTGTTGTTTGGGGCATATTACATGGGGGTTTTGTCGTAGTGGAAACTATATACATTCGTTGGGATGGGCGCCCCAGGCTGCGCCAAGGTAAGGTGATTACCATCTGGCAGTGGCTCATCACGTTTATCGCTGTCTGCTTCACCTGGATATTCTTCCGGGCGAACAGCCTGGATGATGCCTGGCACATTATCACTCACCTGTTTGAATTTGGCAAAGCACAACTGGTACTCCCTGTAGCCGATCAGCGTTTTGACGGCAACTTAGAATATCTCTTAAATGTCATTCTGATTATGGCGCTGTTGTTTATCGAGTGGCAGAATACCCATAAGGAACTGACGACGAAAGTCCTTCAAAATCGGCATATTCGATGGGCCACATACTATGGTGCTATCGTGTTTATATTCATCAGTGTGACTGATAATCAGGCTCGACAGCAGTTCATTTACTTCAGGTTTTAGTATGATGCGACGTTTTCTGATCCGCTTGATAGTATTTTTCTTTCCAATATTCCTGGTCATATGCATTCTGTCAGGGTTGGCCTATACTTCTGGCGAATCATGGGACTACAATCAGATCATTGAGACGCAGATCGCAAAACCCTATACGCAGTATGGCCCATATGATGGCAACAGACTTCTCCCATACAAACTGCAAGCAATCAATCACTATCAACCTGAAGTTGTCATCCTCGGTTCATCACGAGTATTGCACTATCGGTCAGCGTTCTTTAAAGAGAATGTCATGGTGTACAATGCCTCATCATATGGCTGGGGATTGAATCGATATAAGACGATCTTGCATCATCTTGCCACGTCAGAAACTCCGCCTGAAGTTGTTATTATTGGATTGGATCAGTGGCGCTTTCAGGAGAACTGGAAACTGCAGAGGGATGAGGCTGCTATCGCTGAAGCTTCAACGCCAGTGCGATATTGGCAGGCCATTGGACATGTGACCAACGCTATGATTGGAGAAGGTGCTACACTAAAATCCCTGGTAGATGTGGTTGTCCCGCATAACAAGCAGCAAGGCGTGCTTGGAATCTCCGCCATATTGGGCACTGGAGGTTACATCTACGATGGATCATTCCAAATTGCCCCAAAACTTTGGGCAAAAGCACAGTCGAACATTCAGATCGTTGCGGAGGGCATTGTGCAGGCTGACGAGAAAATGTTCAAATACTTTCCATATGCCGAAGGGCTAGCGACTTCGAGTTTTGAAACGCTTCAAGACATTTTACAAATTGCAAGTGACAGCAACATCTACGTAATTGGGTATTTTTCACCATTTCCCCCTACAATATATGTGGCGATGCAAACTTCTGGAAACTTTGCCTATGTAGATGAGGCGGCTGCACAACTCGAAGCGGTTTTTGAGGACTTCGGCTTCTCATTCTTTGATTTTACTGACGGGTCTCGGCTTGGTGGAAGTGATGCTGAATTCTGGGATAGTTTGCATCCCACTGAACAACATATGATTCGCATTCATCTGAAACTTGCGTCTGAACTGCCAGGCTTGATAGGGTTAAAAACAGATGAAGGGCATTTGAAGCAGATTCTGGCAGAAAACGACAACCCGGCTTACGTATTCACGATTGATAACCACCGTCCATAATAAAACCGACATACAATATGTGTACTTTCTGGGAAAGATGAATTGTTATCTACATAATGCTAGCCTTTTAATGCACCGACAGTGATGCCCTTCTGGATCCGGCTTTGGAACAGGACATAGACGATTAGAGTCGGAACCATGATGATCGTGACGGCAGCAAACAGGGCGCTCCAGTCGTTGTTATAGTACTGCTGATGAAGCATGAATTGCAAGCCTTGTGGCAGCACATAACGATCCCGATTGGTCATTAAGACCAGCGGCAAGATGAACTGATTCCACATACCCAGGAAGTTGAAGATCGCCATTGTGACCAGTCCGGGCTGTGCAAGTGGAAGCATCACGCGGAAGAAAGCTTGATACTCATTTGCACCGTCAATCAGTGCCGCTTCGTGCAGTTCAGAGGGCAAGGTCTTGAAGAAGCCAGTTAGGAAGAAGACCGTAAACGGTAGTGAATAGGCCGTATAGACCAGGATCAAGCCGCGCCAGGTGTTCAACATGCCGAGGTCTTTGACCAGGAAGAACAGTGGAACGAGCGCCATAAAGATCGGGAAGAGCATCCCAGCCATGAAGAAATAGAAGATGGCCCGGTTACCAGGGAATTTGAAGCGTCCCAGAACATAGGATGCCATCGCCGCCAAGGCAATTGTCAACACCAAACTGGGCAAGACGACCCGCATACTGTTCAGGAAATACTGTCCGATATGGACCTCATTCCAGGCTCGCTCGAAGTTATTAAATTGCGGTATGGTCGGCAAAGACCAAGGATCAAAGAAGATTTCCTGGTCGGTCTTGAAGGAAGTATAGACCAGCCAGATCATCGGGAAGATCACGATGATGGCCCACAGTGCCAGACTCACATTAATCATGGATTGGCCCAAGAAGCGGCGCGCCGCCAGTGGATCGGTCTGTTGAGCTTGCTGAGCTTGTGAAGCCTTGGTCGTTGTCGCCATGATTAATACTCCAGACTCTCGCGCTGTGTGAAGAACATCGTGAGTGCGGACAAGGCGAAGGCTACCAGGAACATCGCCATTGCCACCGCTGTTGCATAGCCGAATTTGGAACTGAGGAAGGCTCGCTCATAGACATAGGTGGCAAGCACATCACTGCTACGGTTCGGCCCTCCTTCCGTCATCGTTTGCGTGATGGCAAACATATTGGTCGCGCCGATGGCAAGGAAAACGATCGCTGTACGAATAGTATCCCACAACAAGGGTAAGGTAATCTTCCAAAACAAATCCCAGCGGGTTGCACCATCAATAACCGCTGCTTCATAGAACGAGGTCGGGATGGATTCCATCCCGGCGATGAACAGGACCATGTAGAAGCCAACCGCCTGCCAGACGACCACCGCACCAATGGCAACCAAGACATAATCAGGATTGCCTAACCATGCAATCGGTTCCTCGGCACCGAAAAACTTGGTAATCGTCGTCAGAATGCCGATGGTTGGATGATAGATAAAGCTCCACAATACGCCAATTGCTACTAACGACATAACCTGTGGGAAGAAGAAAGTGATGCGATAGAAGTTGCTAAAACGCGCTTTGCCGTGCGTTAGCAGAAACGCCAGATACAGCGAAATACTGATCGTGATGATGGGAATAAAGATTAAATAGGTTGCATTATTGCCGAGTGCATTCCAGAATTTGTCATCAGTTAGCATCTTCTCAAAGTTTTCGAGACCCACAAAAGTGGCTTTGGGGGTCAAGCCACGCCACTTCGTTAGGCTGATGTACATGGAGCGAGCATAAGGCCAGATGACAAACACCACGTATAGGGCCAGTGCTGGGAATAAAAACGGAATAATAACGTGATATTTATTCTTTCGCATCAAACAATCTCCTTAAAACATGACACCAGACGTGTCTATTGTTGGGCAAACCAGAGGGGCAGGAGCCTGTCCCTCTGGTGCCCCTGTTCTTTAGTGTACTATGCTTCGCGGGTGTATTTTGGAATATCGTCGTCATCCTTAACCTCATCGGCGACTTCCTGCATATTTTCGCAGAATTCCTCTGGGCTGATGCGGCCGGTCATCAGTTCACCCATGTTGTCACGGGCTGCTGTGTTGATGTCGCTGTACCAACCGGGATAGCGGCGATCAAACACCTCGTCACCCGCTGCTTCAACAGCATCTAGTGCTGAAACCAGCGCGGGACTCAATTCAACGCCATCGCTCCCACCAAAGACAGGCATAATGGCGCTAATCTCTTTGGCGAAGAATTGGGCGTTGGCCTTACTGAGCATACAACGCATGAATTCCATACCACCGACCACATTCGCACCGTTAACTGGGACAATGTAAGGTTCACCGGGCCATGCCAGAAGTGCTGAATAAACATCAGCATCCTGACCAGGAACAGGCTTCACAACCATATCAAAGTTTTCTGGTGTTAGGTCGCGCATTTCATTTTCCAGCCATGTGCCACAGGGGATGAAGGCAGCATTACCCTGAAGCCATTCAGCCTGTGATTCGGTATGAGTCAAGCCTTCTGTGCCAGCCATGATGAAATCGTTGGTAGGAAGCTGGGCCATCATTGTCGCGGATTGCAGGACAGCATCGCTCTTCCAGGCATCCTCTTCCAGGTTATCAATGGCGATGACGGCTTCCAGGCCACCGTTCTTGTAGATGAGCGGGTCCAAGACGCCGAAGACCATATACTGCGGGTAGCGACCCTGATAAGTCCAGGGGGCCATGCCGTCACTGGCAATAGTTTCACAGATGGCGAGCATATCGTCCCAGGTTTCAGGATAATCCCAGCCTTTTTCCTCGAACAACGTCTTGCTGTGCCAGATACCTGACACAGTAAAGGCAATGTTCAGGTAAAGCTGCTTGCCATCAAACACCCCATCGGATTGTGAACCGGGGAACAGGGTTTCCCCAAAGGTCTTGCCCGGCGTATCGAGGGCAGGTGCTTCCATCAAGAGTGTCAGGTCTGCCAACTGTTCATCGGCAACAAGGGCATCCATCGGGATGTTGCCTGCCCCACTGTTGTCGATCACATCGGGCGGATTGCCCTCAATGAAACGAGGTTGGAGAACTTCCTGAACGCGCTGAATGCCTTCAACGCTCATCTCATTATCTGGATGGAGTGCACGGAAAATATCAGCCGCGTTGTCGATGTAGCTCCGTCCAAAACCACCTTCAAAAAAGACACCTTCAACAGATGTTCCAGCTTCCAGGCCCAGCGGATTCATGGCTTCCTCAGCGACTTCAAAAGGTAGTCCTTCCTGGGCCAAGATCGCGGTCAATGGTGTGAGAAACGCCGCACTTCCGGCTGCGGCAGTTCCCTTAATAAACGTCCTTCTAGAAATGCCTCTATTTTTACTCACGCTTCATTACTCCTCAATAAGAACATCGATCCAGACGCCGTAGTGGGACGGCGCACGTTACAAATTATAGAGGGCGACTGAAGTCGTGTCAAAAACCGGGCCGTAGTGGATATCCACGAGACGAGTCACTAGGGTAGAGGGTCGACGACGCAGCGTGTGCCTTTGTTGCCGCCGCCACAGAAGAAAAAACGGCGGCAACAGAGGGGGCGGAGAACGGGCAGAAAGCAAGTAAAAATGGTGAGAAATGGCAGTCAAAACAGCCTCCAGGTGTCGATACAGCCTTAGTATACATGACAAAGGGTTGATTTTTCAGAACGTATGTTCTGTATTCGGGCAGGGCTTACCCAAGTGAGCATTTGCTAAGAACCATGCCTGATCAAGGCAGAGACATGTTATGTTGAGATGATGAAGCTGAGTTATTTATTGTCATTGATTTCCAGTATTGCTATCGTGTTGTTAGCAGGATGGTATGTGATCTTTGTGCAACAAGATTCCCCTCCACCAACACGCACCCCTCGGCAAGGACAGACGGTTCTCACCCCCACCCCGAATGTAACACTAGAACCATCCCTCACTGGAACCCCCCTTCCCGGAAATCTCGATCAGGTTATCATCGTGGATGATGGTCAGGAGCATATCGTCCGGCGGCTTATCCCCCAAGATTGGATCATGCCCATCTATAATCCCCGCTTCACAGATAACCCGGATGCTTATGATGATGAAGAATTGGTGATGGGCGTTGAGATCAATGGAGATGCTCGTGCCTATTCGGTTGGCTTTCTGACGCGAAGAGAGATGGTCAATGACGAGGTAGGCGGTACGCCCATCCTCGTGACGTGGTGACCGATCTGCTACACTGGTCTCGTGCATGATCGGCGCATTGATGGTGAAAGCTACACGTTTGGGAATCATGGGGCGTTGTGGCAGAATGCCATGACCTGGTATGACCACTCGACCTATTCGATTTGGTCACAACCTTGGGGACGGGCGTTGATCGGGCCATTGGAAGGCACGACACTGCGCTTAATTCCGTTTGATCTAACGACTTGGGGCACATGGAGAGCAGAACATCCCCATACATTGGCACTTAAAAATGAGGGATATGGGCCACCAGAAGCACCGATTGACGATTTTGTCGCAGGGGTCGCCATCGGTGAGTTCGCTCGTGCCTATCCTTACGATATATTGGAAGGACAGGTTGTCATTAATGATCAACTGGGCGGTATTCCCTTGGTTGTTCATCTTAATCCCGAATCCCGCAGTATCCACATTTTCATCCGCCAGTTGAGTAATGGCACGGTACTTGAATTTTCAGGCACTGCTGAAACACTGGTTGATTCAGTGACAGGCAGTGAGTGGGATCCATCGCGTGGGCTGGCGACATCAGGGAAACTGCGCGGTCAGGCACTGCGCGAAATTCCTTGGGTTTCGAGCTTCGATTGGGCATGGCTGGATTTTTATCCTCAGAGCGACTTTTACGGGATTGGATCATAAATGCGAGGCCATAGAAAATTGGCGCGGGGACACCCTGCTTAAGCGGGGTGGGGAAGCGCTCTTATTAACAGGGTGATTGCACCAAATTTGATTTCGGGTTCCAAAAAGTTCAAGAAGTGTCGCAAGCGGTGATTCGCAGATACTATGATGTCTCTTGTGAATTTTAAAGAACCACAATGACATAGTTTTTCATTTTGATGCGATTGCCCTGCTCTTATTAAAATGATTGCTTCTCTCAAAATAACATGCTAGAACAAAATATTCTTA
Organism: Phototrophicaceae bacterium; assembly: GCA_965223785.1. GTDB lineage: Bacteria > Chloroflexota > Anaerolineae > Aggregatilineales > Phototrophicaceae > CBDCXN01. The sequence goes on from OZ245017.1 coordinate 6,075,301, forward strand.
ATCTTGCAGTAGGTTATTTATGTTCGTCACAAGTCACCTGGGACGCAGGTGTCAGGCGCTAACGTAGCCCGTTGGGGCATGCGTAGCCTGAGAAGCGCCTTGCATTAGCAGGGTGAGCCGTCACATAATTGACCGATCAACAAACCTGTTAACCGATCCAGTATCTCTATGTAACGCTCGTCTGCTGCAAGACTTTTGATCCCTTTCGGGTCATTAACCCCATCAAATAGTTGAAAATGATGACCGACGGGGTAATAAACTAGGATGTGTTGACATTTTAGCGTAACCAGATCAAAGTGCCGACAAAGTGCAAGAAACCGAGATAGGAACTATCGAGTTTCTCGAAGCGAGAAAAGATACGCCGAAAATGCTTGATTTTGTTGATAAAACACTCCACGTCGCTCCTCTATCCTAGGGTAGTCTGTCCGGTTTTTCAACATAGCTGGCACACGCCCCCCCTCGCTACGTGGTATGCTTGTAACATCATATAATGAGAGAACTGAGATGAAATTACCATGATTACACCCAAGCAAGTTAATTTTTTCCACGATAACGGTTTTTTACACATACCGCAGATGTTCAACAAAAACGAAATTGATCAACTCTCTGACGAGATGGATCGGCTCGTGCAGGATTGGGCGTTTACCAGCGAAGGGTGGACTGGCCCCTGGCGCGATGCTTATATGGACCCAGAGACGGAGAAGAAATCCAAGTTGACCGCCATGCATGATCTGCATCTGTATTCGGCAGCCTGGGCACATGCCGTGACCAAGCGTGAACTGGCGGAAGCATTGGCGGCAATCATCGGACCAAACGTCGAACTGCATCACTCGACTATGCACATCAAGCCACCACAAACGGGTCATCCCTTCCCTTTGCATCAGGACATGCCATTTTATGAACACAGCAACAGCACATATGTGGATGTGCTGGTACATCTGGATGATACATTTCATGAAAACGGTGAGATTCGTTTCTTGGCAGGATCGCACAAGAAAGGCTTCCTGCCCCATGTGTTGAAGAGCCCAGATGGGACGCCATGTACACCGCACCTACCAACAGACAAATGGAAATTGGAAGACACAGTTCCAGTCCCGGCGAAACGGGGTGATGTTGTGTTTTTCAGCATCAACACAGTGCATGGTTCGCACATCAACCAGACCAAGAAGATGCGGCGGATGGTGCGCGTTGGCTATCGTGACCCGCATAATGACCAGGTGGCAGGCCAAAGTCTGGGGCGTCCTGGATTGATTGTGCATGGGTATCGGGTGCGGCGCGAAAATGATGAATTGCTGAAGGGAACTTAAATATTTCAAATTGGATACGAATGGTGTGGCAGACACACTGGGCATGAATATCTATAGAAAAATGACGTGGGGACACCCTGCTTGAGTGGGAGCCAACCTTCGGCGGGGTGTAGCCGTCATCACTTCGTATCCTACGTGTATCGTCCCTAAACTCCATAAATCATTGGTTTCATCATTCGGCTATGGTTGCTAGCTGTAAGCACAGCAGGACAAGTGTGGCAAGGGCGCACACTCTAGCGACCATTGAACTGTGCAGTCCGCTTCTCACGAAACGCAGTGACTCCTTCCTGTAAGTCGTCCGTTGAACTTGCCAACGCACTTGCCAATGCTTCCAGCGTGCTGGCAACATTCTTACCTGTGCCGCCATTTATTAACTGCTTCGTCATCTGAACAGCGACAGATGCATTACTGTTAATTACCTCACACAACTGATACACCCGCGACATGAGTTCATCAGCAGGGACAATCTCATTGACAAGCGCCCAATTATTAGCCTGAATTGCATCAATCCGTTCACCAGAAAACATCATCTGCTTGGCGCGTCCAATTCCAATAATCTCTGGCAGACGGTGGGTTCCCCCCCACCCCGGAATTGTACCGAGCTTGACTTCTGGCGCAGAAAATGTTGCTGAATCGGCTGCAATGCGAATATCTGCCGCTAACGCCAGTTCCAATCCACCGCCGAATGTATAGCCGTTTAGGGCTGCAATCACAGGCTGCCGCAATTCCGAGAGGCGATCAAACACCTGATGTCCACGAATCACCCAGCCACGCCACATATCCAGTGGTTCCATCTGACTCCACGCCAAAATGTCCGCGCCAACACAAAACGACTTCTCCCCCCCACCCGTCACAACCACCGTCCACACATCAGATAACCGCCCAACATCGACGATAATGGCATCCAGCTTATCTAACATATCCAGTGTCAAGGCATTGAGCTTCTCTGGTCGATTAAGTGTGATCGTTGCCGTATGTCCGTCGTGGCGAACCAGCACATGATCGTTCATATCTATCCCCCGTGTTTCAGACCGTCTACCAGTCGCTCCGCTGCTCGTACCACAATTGCCCAGATCGTCAGGGTGGGATTGATTCCAGGACAAGTCACAAATGCTGATCCCCCAAATACATATAATCCTGGCGTGTCATGAACTGCAAGATCAGCACTCACTACCGAACTATTGGGGTCTTCCCCCATACGACATCCACCGAGATCATGACTACTGCCCACCCCCGTGAAACGTGGACCACGCCAAGTTTTGGCTGCACTCATCGCCCGCAAAATCTCCTCAGACTTCCCCTCCATCCAATCTGCCAGACGCTGCTCATTGTCGCGCATATCATAGGTAATGCGTACTACAGGCAAACCGAGCCCGCTGCGATCCCGATAGATCGGATCAAGATCAACAAAGTTGGTGCAATATGGCAAGGTATCCGGCTGGATGCGGACAACACCAAAGTGTTGCCATTCCTTCAGATGATTCTTATAGCCAGCACCCCAGCACGGCACATCGTGTGGCAAGGCTTCTCGGCTAATTTGCAACGGCAAGAACTGCTGTTCAACGCCCAGCGTTGCACCCCCGATAAAACCATGTTCCATCGAGTCAAAATCATCAGCAAGAAAGTCATCTAGGACTATGCCTTGTGCAGCCGGACCTGTATGTCGATTCCAGATTTTATCGGGCATGAAACCATCGACATGGGCAAACATCTTGGTCATAAAGTTTTGTCCAAGCTGCCCTGTGTTATTGCCTAGGCCATTCGGATGCTTTGGGTCACCAGAAAGGAACATCAAGCGGATGTTTTCAAATGTATAGCCTGCCAAAATAACGGTTCGTGCCTCTTGGGTTTGCAGGTTGCCGTTAGCATCAATATACTCGACCCCCGCCGCTTGCCCTTGCGCATCGGTTAAAATCTTGACCACGCGGCAATGGGTTCGCAGTTCAAAATTACCCGTTGCCAATGCCTCTGGTACGCTGCTCAAACCCGGATGCCACTTGGCGTCATTATAGGAACCAAAGCCGTTGCTCCAGGCGGTGTAGGTGGTGGCAGGGCGCCCATCGTATTCGGTTGTATTCATGCCAACCGGTACAAAGTAAGGATGATACCCCATATCTCTCGTGACCTGGGCAAACGCCTCACCCAAACGAAATGGTCGCATGGGTCGCATGGGGAAACCCTTACTTCGCGGCATGAAGGGTGTATCATCATCACCCGCAACGCCAATTAGATATTCCAGGGATGTATAATAGGGCTCGAGTTCTTCATAACTGATGGGCCAATCAACAACTGTTGCATCGTCAGGCAAAATATCGAGCCCCCAGCGCTCTTTTATCCGAGTCAACGGCCGGAAATGATGAGGATGAAACCGCCGCAACCAGGCACCATAATGAATGACTGAGCCACCGACGCTGTTCATCATGCGACCTAATGAGAAAGTAGCCTCCTGCGTGAGTTCATCAGCATTCTTGCGCCAACGAGGGGTCTCCTGTTCAAATTTCGGCCCCATAGAGGCACGGCAGTAATACGTGTGCCCCAATTCGTCAGGGATAAAATCACGGCGAGTGCGATAAGGTCCCGCCTCTAGCCCAACGATCTTCAGACCCGCATTTGCCAGAATAGGCGCGATGATCCCACCCATAGCACCCACTCCAACTATCACAACATCCGCAGGACCAGAGGGTGATACAGCACCAAGTTGAGGCACATAGTCGGCATGTTCAGCAGGTGGTTGACTGATATTACCATATGCCTCTAGGCTAAAACCCAGATCTGCCATTGATTGGACTCTGCCACCCTTTGTCACAGGATCAGGTGTCAGATTCTCTTCGGCAGAGTTTTCCAGCCAAACACCCGGATGTCCGAGTACTCTCCATCCTAATTTGTTCTTGTTGCCGCCGTACAGTGGATCAGCAAATAACCCTTCCTGCAAGTGATTACGCAGCAAAGCGAAAAAAGTCTGCTGGTCAGGCGTGAGAAAATCGAGGAGCGTACCATTTTCAAGCTGTTCGATCATGGTATCCTGCTGCTGGGCACGCAGATCAGAAAAGGAAGCATGGAAGGCTGATTGTGCTGCCCGATCCAGTGCAGCTAAGCCATGCCGATAGGTTTCCTTGTGATCCTGGTATGCACCTGCTAACGCCCGATCCACATAATCGACAACACCAATCGCTGCTGCCCCTGGACTATCCGCATCAGTTGGGAACATGCGCTCAAAGACCGCTTCGACGGTTCGTCTTTCCTGTGGATTAAGGCTCAACATCATATCACTCCTCCTACAACTTTAGACCCAAGGGGGCATCCTTATAGAGACCCACATCCATCATTTGCAGATCGCTACTGACTTTAAGCGGGAAATCCGCCCGATCCATGATATGTGTGTTGAGGTCAATACCGGGCGCAATCTCTGTGACTATCATGCCATCCTCCGTCAGCCGCATCACACAGCGATCTGTAACATAGAGGATGTTTTGACCCTTGCGCAAGGACTCACGCCCGCTGAACGTCACCTGTTCAACATGCTCTACCAGCTTGTTGATCCTGCCATCCTGTGTAATCTTCACGCCATCGTCAGTGATTTCGTGTCGCAAACCGCCCGCCGTGAAGAATCCACTGAAGACAATGTTCCTTGCTGTCGCCGTAATGTCGATGAACCCCCCTACCCCAGCGGTGACATGGGGTCGCGCCGCCAGTCGTGAAACATTCACGTTGCCATGCTGGTCAATCTCCATGAAAGACAGCATGGTTCGGTCAAAGCCACCGCCTTGAAAGTATGTGAACTGATCAGGAGAAGCCACAATTGCCTGGGCATTGGTGGCACACCCAAATTGGAAATCGGTTAATGGAAAACCACCAACTGCCCCCTGCTCAATGACCCAGGTGACAGCATCATGCCGGCTCTCTTCTGCAAGAATTTGTGGAACCAGCGCTGAAATCCCAAAGCCAAGATTGACCACTTCGCCACAGGATAACTCCATCGCAGCACGGCGCGCAATCACTTTTGATATGTCCAATGGCAGCAGCGGAATCTCGCCCTGCGCCCGTTTGATTTCACCACTTATGGCAGGATCGTATTGCGTCTGCGTTGTTTGCATCTGGTCTGGTGCCGTCACTACATAATCAACTAAGACTCCAGGAACACGCACCATTTGAGGATTGACACTCCCACCAACAACAACACGCTTAACTTGAGCGATGACAATGCCACCGTTGTTCCTGGCAGCCACCGCCTGGTCATATGCACCCAGATAGCCGCCTTCATGCTCCATTGTAATGTTACCGTATTCATCAGCGGAAGTACCCCGAATGATGGCGACATCAACTGGAATCGATGGGAAGAATAGCCATTCGTCACCCGCAAAGTCCACGACCTTGACAATCGCATCTTGAGTCACATCATTCATACGGCCACCCAAACGACGTGGATCAAAAAAGGTATCTATACCAACCTTGGTCAAGACACCGGGGCGTTTGGCAGCTGCTTCGCGATGCATATGATAGAGGATACCGCTAGGCACATTATAGGCTTGCACGCGATTGTCGTAGATCATCTGCCAGATTTTGGGCGACGGCTTCGACGATGGCCCACTCGGATAGGAGCCAGCGATCACCCGTGACAACAGGCCATCTTGGGCCAAATAGTCAATGCCATCAATGCCATACATATCGCCTGCCGCGATAGGGTGAATCGTCGTCAAATTCTTGGGCGATTGCTCGCTTTCATACGCTTTCCCAATCGCACGCAGTACCCTATCCGGGCAACCAAGGCCACTGGAAGAACTGACCGTAACCACCGCGCCATCAGGGATGAGTGATGCCACATCATCAAGCTCAATAAACTGAGTTTTTGTCATCTATCACCTTACTACCACAACATGCTGACCTCTTAATAGTCGATTCTTGTACTGCAAGCGCTACCGCCTTCTGCCATGGCTGATGGTTCACCCTGTTCTTGAACTGCCCGATTAAACAAGCCAACCGCATGTTCACCCAGATCAATTTCTTCAACCATATCACCCTGCCACAGACCAAAGGCATCAGTATCGTGAACCGTGATGTCCAGGATCATGCCACCGCATCATCTCCCGCATTTTACAGTGTGTGACCGCATTGCACAGGTGATGATTCGTGCCCACGATTACCCCAGACCGTTTGCAAGACGCGACCATCTCCAACAGCATCATCAAGATTCAAAGCCAGCGGCTTCTCACACAAAACGTGTTTCCCGCTTGCGCCCCTACCGGTGTTTCCGCTTTGCAGCGCTCAATTGACTAATGCTTCCACTGAGATTACCACAAGCCGAGGACCTCCTTCACAGGAAGTGTGAACCCCAGCAACACGCCACTACCATTAAGCGTGTCATCCATACCCAATGAGCGGACCGGCTGCCCTGGCACATACACGTCGATGCGTTCATCCTCCACATAGACTTCCCCCTGCATCGAGGTAGATTTGCCACTTGCAGGCAATGTCGGATTTCTTGTCCGTCGGTGAAATCACCTCGACGGCCAACTCCGGTGGCACAGGGTCAGGATAGTTCACCTTATCTGTTGGTGTTCCACATCCGGGGCGATAACGTTACCCAGCATGTCGTAAGTGCCAGCTTCGCCCGTCACATGACCGGGCAAACCCCTTCTCCCGGCAGAAAAGCTTGATTTCAAAAATAATTGACGCTGCAACTTCAGAATGACCTGAACGGCTGGGTAACACTTCGACAATCTCCCCGCTGATAAGCTCAAACATACGATTCACATTCCCCTCACGGAAGACGAGCCGAATGAAGTCGTCAAGGGTGATCTGCGGCTCTCGGACCGCCATAATCTGTCTCCTACCTAGTTGCCCTTATTGTAGCAGAAAACGCACCCCTATAATTCTCACCCTGGTCAAGGACGCCAAAACCGTTCTGGCGATAATGCTACGTCACACCTCGTCATTGAGCCCATTCCCAAAAATATAACAGGTGTTCAAGACTCGCCCGAACTTTTGTGCTAGAGTGGTTGGGCAGGTTGGCCTGCAAGTAGGGTCAACTGAACGCATGGGCGAGTTGATCGTGACAAGAAAGGAGAGCAATGCAAGACCTATTCCAGCAGTGGCTGACGAACAGCTATCACCAGAAAGGAAACCCCTCCCAAGTAATCCACCAAGATGCCAGGAGGGGAACGGGCAGACGGGGGTGCCCCATCTGTCGAATTCTTAATCAAGTCTAACAAATAGAAAGGATAGAGGAAACATGCCAATGGATGAAATGACCCTAGAAGATCGTATTCGAGGCTTCCAGGCGGGCCTGGAACAGCTTCAGCAACGCTATGGGATGCGGCTGAGCATCCAAGCCCAACCCGAGCAGTTGGGCGAAGCCATCCTTGTCAAACCGATGCTTCAAGTGGTGCCGATGACAGATTGGCAGCCTGGGGAGCCAGCCCAAATGAAATCAGCAAAACCAAGAGACAACCAAGAAAAGGAAAGCAAATAATGGCAGAGACAAAATATACAGACAATGTGGTGATCGAGGGCAGCCGGGACCTCACCCAGTTGCGGGTTGAGGGCACGGCTGGACAGACCAAGCCGCTGCAACAATGGCAAGACGACGCAGACAGCGTCAAAGCCCAGGTCACCCACGATGGGCGTCTCCAGATCGGCAACGACTGGGAAGACAGCGCACCCACCGCCCTCATCGAAGTGCATCGAGACGACACTCCCGGCGACGAACCCACCCAGGGGCTGTCGGTCCTAGCGACCCTATCAGGAGCCGCCAGCCGTGTGCTGGAGTGGGTGGTGCACAAGCTGCAACTCCATGGCAGCGGCGGTGTGAGCAGTCAAGCGACTGCCCTACGAGCCGAGTTGACCCACAACAACACAGGCGATTCTTCTGCTGCCGACCTGAGAGGGGGCAGCTTTGAGGTCGTCAACCAATCCGGTAGTTCGGCGACCCCAGTAGGTCAAGCAGTCGGTGTGCGTGCGGCGGTGAGCAATCTAGTCAATGCCAACTTGAGCACCGGCATAGGGCTCCAGATCGCTGTGCAGGATGAAGGCACCCTGACCCATGCCTATGGTCTCAAGATCGAGGATGTCCAAGATGCCACCCACAACTATGCCATCCAGACGGGGCAAGGGGACGTGGAGTTCGGTGGAGATGTAGAGGTCAAAGGGCAGTTGACGGCCCCGACGTTCACCGTGACAGCAGCCGGTCTAGTCCCCAGCCCTGGAACCACATCAGGTCGTTACCTGAAGGACGATGGCACCTGGTCAACCATCGCATCATCTGCATCCTCACCCTGGACCAAGACAGGTAATGACCTGTATTACAGCAGTGGCAATGTGGGCGTTGGCGAGGCCCCAGATTCCGCGTACAAGCTCGATGTGATGGGTACGGCCCGCATTGGCGGTCGTCTCACCCTTCAACCCGAAAGCCAGAGTGTAGAGGGGGGACACCTGACCTTGATAGGGGCTGGCTCGAATCCTGCGTGGCATGTTGATGTCAATGGTCCGAACCTGCGTTTGTTCAATACCGCATCGGGGACGAGACAAGTGGAAATCTTCTCAGACCCAAGTATGAATCCAGGTGCAGAAGCTGGGCTTTATGTTCAAGGCAAGATCGGCATTGGCACAAAAAATCCCGCCACCAAATTTGAGTACTTGGAGGCGAACACCCACATCCAGATGCACCCCACACAAAGCACAGTCGTCGTCGGTTCAAATAATGGGGGATCAATCTACTTTGGTTCTGGTTCTATCACAGCTGGAAGAACAGAGCCTACAGCCGCCATTGAAACGTCATGGGGAGATGCATTGAACCCTCAAATCGGCATTGGTGTCATCCGGGATGGCCTAAAAGCCAACATCCTAATGGATCATGCCCGCAATATCTACCTGCGAGATGGGTCCAATGTCCGTATGCACATCAATCCTGCTGGCGATGTCGGCATTGGGAAGGTGTTGCTAGCCTCCGCCGCGAAACTGGATGTTCAAGGCAATGTCAGAGCGGACAACTACATCGAATACTCGGATATGTTCATAGGTGATGCACTGACTGCTGTCAAGTCAATCCGCCCCGAAGCCAGTGATGACCCAACCGATTTATCCACTGGGACTGGTTGGGTGACAGTGGATCATAACACACTACCAGAGGGTGTGAAGATCACCCTCATGGAAGAGCACTATGTCAACAAGCGCACCGGTGAACAGCTTGAGGCCGACAAAGTACCCGATCAGACGGAGAATCCTGAAGACTGGGAAAAACGATCTGAGGAGACCTTAGGGCGTAGTGTTGGGGCCGGGGTGCAGTTAAACCTACGAGCTATCCAGCAGCTTATTGAACAGGTTGAACACCTCACCGAGCAAAATGGCCAATTGCTGAAGCGCATCACGCAACTCGAAGCGAGTGCATCCTAAGCCAGAGGATCAAGCCCTCATAAAGTGGGACATCAGGCCACGGTGGTTCTCTTCACCCTATGACACAAAAACAGACAACAAACTGAGAATGAAGGAAAACAACATGACTCGGAGTAAACAACTGATATTTCGTGGTGATAGTGGCTGGAATGAGGCTTTCTCCGTCAATCAAGATGACCAGATCACCATTATCTCCCATACGGATCAGCCACCTCAACCGGTCTTTGTTCCAGCCAAGGTGACCGATGATACAGGCTTCAATACCGGAATCCAGGTCAAAGCAGGCCAGAACGTCAGCATTCATGCCTCAGGAACCTGGTACTGGAAGCAGCGTTGGTCCCAAACATTCAACTTTCGCGGTGCCCAAAGCCACGGCTGGAATGGATACATCGCCAACCTCGGTCCCAATGGCTGGCAACACGAACCCAGTACCTCACCCTATATACAGTTAAGACGAGTTCTGATCGCTACTCAGTTTGAACCAACGCAACTGACCCAGGTCAGTGTAACCTACTCACTCCAAAAGGGCCGAGATACTTATGGCCCAGGCAGCAAGGGGCAAGATTGGGCTTTTGTTGTCAATAATCGCTCAGATGCCAATACCAAGGCAGTCAATTATGACCATCCCATCATCACCTTTGCTCGCTTGCGATCTGTGACTGAGGCAGTCCAAAGGATTGACTATTCTCAGCTGGCACCAAGAGATCGGGTTGTCGTGGATATCATCTGTTCTAAAGTCCGGCCGAATCATCAATTATCTGGCAGTGTCACCGTCCATGAAGTGACAATTAAGGGCCTGGGGACAAATCCGTTTTGGGTTCATCGTACGGATTCGGCTCGTGTTGGGCCAGATGGGGATCG
>CBDCXN010000001.1:0-361621 GCA_965223785.1 Phototrophicaceae bacterium
AGGCCAATGAGTTCATGAAAACGACCCGTCGATTGTTGACTGACGTTGGATTGCAAGCGGAGCGAATTAGCGGTGGCGGCACGCCCGTCATCTGGAAGGCACACCAATACCCAGAGATCACCGAACATCGTGCAGGCATGTATATTTATGGGGATCGTTATACGCTCAAATCTGGTGCAATGGAGGTTGAAGATTGTGCACTTCATGTGCTGGCGACGGTGGTTAGTCGCCCCGCAGAAGACCGGGGTATCCTCGATTCAGGCAGCAAGACACTTTCATCTGATATGGGCGAACGCTTTGGAGGACATGGCCTGATATTAGAATATCCTGATGCGGTTATTTACAATCTCTCCGAAGAGCATGGACATGTTGACTTCTCTAAGTGTCGTTCCAAACCAAACATCGGCGACAGAGTGACCATCATCCCCAATCATTGCTGCCCAATCTCGAATTTGTTCAATCAGATCATCGGCGTACGCGATAACAGGGTCAAAGTTGTCTGGGAAGTCGCTGCACGTGGCAAATTGCAATAGGGCAGATGATGAAAGCAATCAAAGGCATTATCCCAGCCCTCATCACACCATTTGATGAGCAGGGCAACGTCAATCACACGACGTTGCGACAGCTCATTGATCATCTGGTGGATTGGGGTGTCGGTGGATTGTTCGTCGCTGGTGGAACAGGCGAAGGCTTGTTGCTTGACCCTAATGAACGGCGAGAAATCCTGGAGACCACGCTTGATGTTGCGTCAGGACGTGTGGCGGTGGTTGCGCATGTGGGGGCGCTCTCCACACGAAACGCAATGGCATTGGCCCAACATGCGGAACAGGTTGGGGTTGATGTTGTTGCTACTATCCCGCCCATCTACTATGCGGCCGACACACTCGCCTTGTGCCAATATTATCAAGCCATAGCCAATGCAGCGCCGAATACACCTCTGTGGATGTATCATGTACCAAGTGCCACTCATGTCATGCCGACCTTTGATCAGTTCACCGCTATTATGGAAATTGACCAAGTACAAGGGATCAAGTTCTCGTCAACCGATTATCCGTTGCTGCGCCGGATCATTGAACAGGCTGGGGATCGGCCGTTCGCCGCTATTTCAGGAACCGATCAGGCCTTCCTACCTGGATTGACTGTTGGAACTGTCGGGGCGGTGGGATCAAATTACAATGTCTTTCCCAAACACTTTATTCAGATTCAAAACAACTTTGAGAAGGGGAACATCGCCGAAGCACAGCGTTTGCAGTATGAAGCCAATCGCGTTTTAATGGCGATGACCGCTGTGCCCCATATCGCTGCGGTCAAGTTTGTGTTGAGGTGCATGGGCTTTGATGTTGGCGTGACGAGATCGCCACTGCGTCCACTGCCAGCATCTGAACAACGCAAACTTGTACAGATGCTGGCAGAAACAGAATTCGCTGCTATGACCGCTGGCCTGCTCATAGGCTAAGTATCTAAAAATCTTGAAGAAAAAGGGGGAGTTCGTTGAATTTGGTGTCAACAAACACCCCAAGCAACGGGGTCGAAGGGCAGGGTTGAATGGGATTGAGTACGGGTTGTGGACCGGATGTCAATGCCAAGCGGTTCACAAAGACTGCTTTGGCGTTGGGCTGGTTTCAAACTTGGCAGCAAAAGGGTCTTGTCATGATCAAAGCAGATGGGAGGAAGAAAAATTGGGAGATAAACCAGAAAACCCATCCCATCAGGGTTGGGCTGCTCCGCCTTTCTCTAAAACACAGAACATATATTCTCATCAAACCATCTTCGCCCGGCAGTGGTGAATCGCATGGATGTCCCATTTGGGGTTGGCGATCCAGGGTGAGATTGTAGGCAAAATCGTCACTTCATGGCTTGTTGCAGCGGCGGCAAACAAAAAAGTTTGCTGGAAGGCCAGCCTATGAGCTTCATCAGCTTATCACATCTTGAAGTCTACACACCGTAGGTCTTCCGTCAAGTAAGGCACCACCTCATCGCATAGAGTAATGAGCATGATTATTCAAAGATTACAGTCAACACCGTTCCGTTTGCTCTATGCTGTCGTGTGGACGGTCTTTATCACCGTCATCCTAACACAATCTAGCAGCGAACCGATCATTGGGCCAGCACGACCTTCTGGCCCACGTACCGTCGAAGGTGAACTCCTGCTAACGGTTGGGCATCTGATTGCCTTCGGCAGCCTAACCTTGATGTGGTATTGGGCATTGGAGGAACAAGCTATACAGCGTACCGCCATCATCCTGTTGATTACACTTCCGCTTGGAATTGGAACTGAGCTTTACCAGATGAACATCCCGGATCGTGAGCCCTCACTCTACGATGTTAGCATGAATAATCTGGCCGTCTTCGCTACCCTTTTGGCGGTGAGCCGCTTTCGACAACGTAATTGATATGACATTCTTCTCAATATAAGTGACGAATGTCCACTGTGCCACAATCCTCTGCAATCTACAATGTTACATAAGCGGGAGAAAGTCCGCTTTGTTGACGTTTAGCTACTCAGGGAGACTCGTTACATGGCCTATGTAACTATTGACGGTAACGAAGCAGTAGCTCGGATAGCCTACAAATTGAATGAGGTTATCGCTATCTACCCAATTACACCTGCCTCACCGATGGGTGAATGGGCAGATGCTTGGGCTGCCGCTGGTCAACCCAATTTATGGGATACCGTTCCATCAGTTGTTGAAATGCAAAGTGAAGCCGGGGCAGCCGGGGCCGTACATGGTGCGCTGCAAACGGGTTCACTCACGACGACGTTTACAGCATCACAGGGTTTGTTGTTGATGCTGCCGAACATGTATAAGATCGCGGGTGAACTGACGGCTTCCGTCATTCATATCGCTGCCCGTTCGATAGCCGCGCAAGCTTTATCTATCTTTGGCGATCACAGTGATGTGATGGCGGCACGCGGAACTGGTTATGCGCTGCTGTCGTCTGCTTCTGTTCAAGAAGCTCATGACTTCGCACTCATTGCTCAGGTAGCCACACTCAAGACCCGCGTCCCCTTCCTGCATTTTATGGATGGCTTTCGTACCTCGCACGAAGTTTCCAAGATCGAACTCATTGACGAAGATGTGATGCGGGCCCTGATCGATAACGATCTGATCTTCGAACATCGCAATCGCGCTCTTACACCGGACGCTCCCGTCATTCGCGGCACAGCCCAGAATCCTGATGTGTTCTTCCAGGCCAGGGAGACGGTTAATCCATTCTACGACAACTGTCCACATAGAGTGCAGGACGTGATGGATCAGTTCGGCCAACTTACGGGACGGCAGTACAAACTATTTGAATACTTCGGGGCGGATGATGCTGAACAGGTTATCATCTTGATGGGTTCCGGCTGTGAAGCCGCCCATGAAACTGTCGAATATCTAGTCAATCAGGGTGAAAAAGTAGGTGTGGTCAAGGTGCGATTGTATCGTCCGTTCGATATGAGCCGCCTGATCGAGAGTTTGCCCACCACCGTCAAATCTATCGCGGTTCTGGATCGTACTAAAGAACCGGGCAGTTCCGGCGAACCCCTTTACCTGGATGTGCAATCTACCATTATGGAACACTGGTTTGACCGCAGCGCCCTGCCGCGGGTCATCGGGGGTCGCTATGGACTTTCCAGCAAAGAGTTCACACCTGCGATGGTTAAGGGTGTGTTCGATAATCTGAGCGTCCAAACCCCGAAAAATCACTTTACAGTCGGCATCAACGACGATGTGACTCATACCAGCCTTGACTATGATCCATCGTTCTCAACCGAATCACTGGAAGTCGTGCGGGCACTGTTCTATGGTCTTGGTTCAGATGGTACAGTTGGTGCGAACAAGAACTCGATCAAGATTATTGGTGAAAATACCGACAATTACGCCCAGGGCTATTTTGTTTACGACTCGAAGAAGTCTGGTGCGATGACTGTTTCCCATCTGCGTTTCGGACCAGAGCCAATTCGATCCACCTATTTACTCAGCACGAGCGATTTTGTTGCCTGTCACCAATTCTTGTTCCTGGAAAAATATGATGTACTGGAAACGGCCAAACAGGGGGGCACATTTCTGCTAAACAGCCCTTTTGGGCCAAACGATGTTTGGGCACACATGCCAGAATCGGTGCAGCAGGCCATTATCCATAAAGACTTGAAGTTCTACGTCATCAATGCCAACAAAGTCGCCCGTGATGCAGGTATGGTCGGGCGCATTAACACCGTCATGCAGACCTGCTTCTTTGCCATTTCAGGCGTGTTGCCACGTGATATCGCGATCGAAGAGATCAAGACCTCCATCCGCAAAACCTACGGAAAACGCGGCGAAGCCATCATACAGATGAACCTCAATGCGGTCGATACGACGTTAGATAATCTTCACGAAGTATCAATACCAGACGCAGGGGGCAGCACGGTAGAAATGGTTCCTGCCATAACCACCACCGCGCCGCAGTTTGTCCAGGATGTTCTGGGGCGGATGGCTACTCGTAAAGGTGATCTGCTACCCGTCAGTGCGCTACCAGTTGATGGAACATATCCCAGCGGAACAACTCAATATGAGAAGCGCAATCTTGCCGAGGAAATCCCAGTCTGGGACCCGGAAGTGTGTATCCAGTGCGGCAAATGCGCGATGGTCTGCCCCCACGCCGTGATCCGTATCAAAGCTTACGAACCACAGGTGTTATCCGAAGCACCAGAAACTTTCAAAGCGACGAATGCACGAGATCGTGAATGGCAAGGACTCAAATACACGATCCAGGTTGCGCCCGAAGACTGCACCGCCTGTGGGATCTGTGTGGATGTCTGCCCTGCCAAGAACAAATCAGCCGTTGGCTTGAAGGCTATCAACATGGAAGACCAAGCTCCACTGCGGGAAAAAGAACGCGATAATTGGAACTTCTTCATGAGCATCCCCGAACTAGATCGGAGCAAGATCAAGGTCAACAGCATCCGTCAGCAGCAAGTCCAGCTCCCCTTGTTCGAGTTCTCCGGTGCTTGTGCTGGTTGTGGCGAAACACCTTACATCAAACTCATGACACAACTGTTCGGTGATCGAGCTGTTGTCGCCAATGCGACCGGGTGTTCCTCGATCTATGGCGGCAACCTCCCAACAACCCCCTGGACTTATAACGAAGATGGACGCGGCCCCTCCTGGTCAAACTCGTTGTTCGAGGACAATGCAGAGTTTGGTCTGGGTATGCGGGTCTCGATGGATAAACAGAGCGAATTCGCACGAGAGCTAGTGCAAAAACTCGCTCACGACATTGGGGATGATCTGGCAGCGAATATTCTGAACGCCAACCAAACGATGGAAGTGGGCATCTTTGACCAGCGCGAACGAGTGGCAGCACTCAAAGTTAAACTAGCGACCCTCAATACAGCAGAAGCAAAACAGTTAGCTGTGCTCGCTGATATGTTGGTTAGAAAAAGCATGTGGATTATTGGCGGTGACGGCTGGGCGTATGATATTGGTTATGGCGGCCTCGATCATGTGCTGGCTAGCAGCAAAGATGTGAATATCCTGGTACTAGATACAGAGGTCTACTCGAACACGGGTGGGCAGATGTCCAAAGCTACACCACGCGCTGCGGTTGCTAAGTTCGCTGCGGCTGGTAAACCTGCCCGCAAGAAAGACCTGGGCTTGATCGCCATGAGCTACGGTAATGTGTATGTGGGCAGTGTGGCGATGGGTGCGCGCGATGAACACACGCTGCGCACTTTCCTGGAAGCCGAAGCCTACCCCGGCCCTTCGCTCATCATCGCCTACAGTCACTGTATTGCGCATGGCATCAACATGAAGACCGCCATGCAGAACCAGAAAGCGATGGTTGATTCAGGCGCATGGCTGCTCTATCGGTATAACCCACTGCTAGAAGCAGAAGGCCAGAACCCACTGAAACTCGACTCACGTAAGCCAAAGATGGGCATCAATAAGTTCATGGACATGGAAAATCGCTTCAAGATGCTCACCAAGAGCGACCCATCACGGGCCAAATTGCTAACAGAAGCTGCCCAGATGGACGTCGACGAACGCTGGGAAATGTACCAATACCTGGCAGAACGCAGCCACTAGGAGGACGAACGGATGAACTTAACAACAACCTATCTGGGTAAACAATTGAAATCGCCACTGGTCGCGTCGGCATCACCGCTTTCTCAGGATGTAGAAAACATCCGGCGGATGGAAGACGCTGGTGCATCGGCTGTCGTCCTCTATTCACTGTTCGAGGAGCAACTACGGCTAGAGCAGCACGAACTACACCATCACACAACCTATCACAACGAAGCCTTTGCAGAAGCGCTCAGTTACTTCCCAGAACCAGATGAATACAAAGCTGGGCCACAAGAGTATCTGGAACATATCCGAAAGGCTAAAACGGCTACGGATATTCCCATCATTGCCAGCTTGAACGGCTCAACCATTGGCGGCTGGGCGTTCTTTGCCGAACAAATCGAAGCAGCTGGAGCCGATGCCCTGGAACTGAACATCTACAGCATCCCAACCAACCCAGACATTACCGGAGCCGAAATTGAGCAGAACTACGTCCAGATCGTACAGATGGTGAAAGCCACTGTCCAGATCCCGGTTGCTGTCAAACTCAGCCCGTTCTTCAGCAACATGGCAAACATGGCTTCTCGACTGGAAAAAGCAGGCGCGAACGGATTAGTATTGTTCAACCGTTTCTATCAACCTGATATTGACCTTGAGAACCTGGAGGTTGTGCCCAACGTCTTGCTCAGCACACCACAGGCCCTCCGGCTTCCACTGCGTTGGATTGCGATCCTGTACGGCAGCGTCGGTCTTGATTTGGCAGCAACCAGCGGCATTCATTCCCCCGAAGACGCCATCAAGATGATGATGGTAGGTGCAAATGTGGCGATGATGGCCTCGGCCGTCATGCGCAACGGCGTGATCCACTTCGGTGTGATGGAACAAGGAATCCGTAAATGGATGGAAGCGCATGAATACGAATCGATCAAACAGATGCAGGGCAGCATGAGCCGGATCAAGAGTGGTGCCGCCAGCGAGTTTGAACGTGCTCAGTATATGCGGGCCATCAGCAGTTTACCTGACTGGTATGCCAGGTAGAAATGTTACGGATGACGACCTTGCCCTAGACCGGTATCATCAGGCTTTCCAGGTCACGCGGATAATATGTCAGCATCTCAATCCCGTCATCTGTAACGACCACCGTGTCCGAATGCCGGAAGCCGCCAAGATTCGCTTCATAAAGACCGGGTTCAACAGTGAAGACCATGCCCTTCTTGATCTCAGTATCATCCCCCACATCCAGGAATGGCCCTTCATGATAGCGTAAACCGATACAATGCCCAGTGTGATGCTTCCAATTGCCTTCCAGTTTGTGCTTTTCAAAGTAGCCCCAGACAGCCTTATCCACGTCAGAACAGAGCCGCCCTGGTTTGATATTTTCCAGAGCCAGATCTTGTAGGGCGATCATATGGTCAAAGTAACGTTTCTGGTCATCGGTTGGCTTGCCAAGAATCATGGTGCGTTCTAACTCACTAACATATCCCCAAACAGGGGCGCTTGCTCCCGTTACCAACACATCACCTGCTTGAAAGACCATGTTGTTTGCCAGAGCATGAGGAATGGCAGCGTTGCGCCCGATCTGCCCGCGATACCCGGCAACTGCACCGCCATAGTAACTGCTCTGGGCACGATAGATCGGCCCAAGCGCATCTAGCATGGCATCCGTCGCCTCGTTGCTGGCGCGGCGTTCAACTTCGGTTTCAGTCACGCCTGGTTTGGTATAACGCTGTAAAAGCTGATGAGCGAGATTGGCCCAGATACAGCTTTCTTTGAGCAGGGCAATTTCTGATTTCGTCTTGATTGCCATCTGATCTTCAACGAATGCCCGAATTGGCTCAATTGTCACCCCAGCCAATTTAGAGAGTTTCTCACCACGATAACCGAACAACCAAGGATAACCATCATCATCCGCCCCAACGCTTCCCGTAATGCTCATATCCGCCAGGACTCCAGCCAACACCTGCATGGGATGTTCTTTGTGCGGATATTCCAAGTAATGGTCGACCCGATCCGTCATTGCATTGGATTGCGCATGTTCCAACTCCAGCCGAGGCACGAACAAACCACGATCCCCGGATGAATTCATCGCAAATGCCATTGGTCGCTCAGTTGGAATAAAGGCAAAACCTGTATAGTACTTAATGTAGTCTGCATCAAACAAGACAACACCGCCCAGATCCGAACCCCTGATATGCCCCAACAAGGTCTCACAGCGTGCCCGAAACTCATCATCAGAAATCCGTAATTGTGCTAACTTAATTGTCATCATGTCCTCTCTTAAAGTATATTCAGCCATAAGTTTGATGACGTGGGTTTCACCCTCACGCCCCCTCGGATAAACTCTTAGCTAACTCAGTTTGATCTGAGCAACGGGTTCCGGGATTCCAGCAACATCTAATTCAGCCTTGAAGAGGGACCCAGCACTGGGTTGTTTCTCCCAATCTGCATCCGTCATACCTGTATTGGCCGTGGTGATATAGAGTGTCTTCAAGTCCGGCCCACCAAAGTTACAAGAAGTCACGCGCTCCACAGGCATGTCAATTTCTTGCACAACCTCACCATCGGGGCTAATTCGTGCCAAATGCCACCCCCCCCAAAATCCTGCCCAAATGTAACCTTCGCTGTCAACTGTCAGCCCATCCGGCTTGCCACGCCCCCGTTCCGAATCAAACAGGACGCGCCGATTACTTATCTTGCCCATTTCCAAATCAAAATCGTAGGCAAAGATTTTGCCAGGGCCAGTATCCGAGTAATACATGATGGTGTTATCTGGTGACCAGCCGATTCCGTTGGAGGTTGTAATGCTGGACTCATGAATCGAGACTGTGCCATCCAGATCAAGGCAAAAAAGATGACTCTCCGGTTCCGGTGTCATCGTACCTGCCCAGAAGCGCCCTTTGCGATCAACCGCCCCATCGTTAAAGCGCCCAGGTGGTTGATGGGCGATGTTGTCTTCCAGCAATGTCACCTTGCCTGAATCAAAGTCGTAGTAGCCCAGACCATCACGCAACGCCAATAGCATTTTGCCATCATAATTGGGGGCCAACGCCCCAATGGGCTGCCCAACATCGAATGTTTCGTAATTGCCTGGATTCAGACGAAAGAATTTATGCTCCTGAATGTCAACCCAATAGAGACACTGTTCGCCCACATTCCACAACGGCCCTTCACCTAAGGTATTCTTGATGTCAACAACAAGTTCAACTTGGCTCATTTTTTCTCTCCTTGGTTTATTCCTATTCTCAATAGACGCATCGCACGCTCTGTTGTTTTTTGAATGAGTTTGGCACTGTTATTCATGGCTTTGTCCAGCGGCATGGGACAATCCACAATCGAGAACATCGCATCAATCCCATGCTCGTATACAACATCAACACCCTCTCCTAAACCGCCCGCTAACGCGATGACTGGGATCCCCAGCTTCTGTGCTCTTTTGGAAACACCAATCGGCGCTTTGCCATAAAGGGTCTGCTCATCCAGTTGACCTTCGCCCGTCAGCACTAGATCAGCGCCCACCAGATGACGATCAAAATCCATCAGGTCGAGGATAGTATCAATCCCCAGTTCGATACTTGCTCCTAGGAAGGCGACCAACCCACCTGCCAACCCGCCCGCAGCCCCCGCCGACGGTAAGAAGCGAATGTCCACGCCGACGTCGCGTTCCATAACTTCCGCAAAATGGCTCAAATGATCCGCCAGGATTTTGACCATTTCCGGTGTTGCGCCCTTTTGTGGGCCAAATACGGGAGCCGCACCATCAGGGCCAAGTAGCGGATTCTCAACATCACAAGCGACAATAATCTGTGTGTCCTGAATGCGTGAGTCAAGCTCAGTTAGATCAATCTGAGCAACTTCCCCCAGCCCACTCCCGCCATACTGTACCTGCTCCCCCTGTTCATCCAGGATCTTCGCCCCAAGTGCCTGAGCCATACCAATGCCACCATCGACTGTGGCGCTGCCCCCCACCCCCACCACAATCTTTTCACAACCACGATTCAACGCCGTTTTGATAAGTTGGCCTGTGCCATAGGTCGTCGTTTTCATAGGATTGAGCGAATCGGAGGGGACAAGACGTAGGCCAGAAGCTTCCGCCATTTCGATGATGGCAGTCCTTTCATGTTTAAGAACACCCAAGTGGGCTGTGATGGACTGTCCAAATGGATCCAATACATCAACTGCGACCGCTTCTCCACTAGCGGCGTGTAGGATCAAACCAAGTGTGCCGTCACCACCATCGGCGATAGGTAACTTGAGCAATTCAGCATCAGGGAAGACTCCAAGTACACCTTGTGACATGCTCTCGGCAACTTCTTGAGCCGTCGAACTACCTTTAAACGCATTAGGGGCAATAATAATCTTCATAAATAGTTTGACTATCAAGAACCGGGGCAAGATGATTGCCCTGCCCCGTGCGAACGAATTATTCGTCGAGATAGCGTTCCTGCAATCCAACCGGGATCATTGCAGGACGCTCAACTGTAGTCTGAATGGCGATCGCCTTGCTGCTATCGGATGATTCACCAAACGCCTGCATTAGATCAAGTACGTGGAAAGCAAGGTCGCCATTAGCACGATGCGGGCGACCTGATTGAATGGCATAGGCCATATCTGCTACACCTGCGCCACGTCCGATCTCAGCTGAGTGCGAAAGTGGAATTTCCCGCCATTCTTTCTCTTTGGTCGTCCACAGATGGACGGGACCATGGAAGGTATTGGGGTCAGGTACTTGCAACGAACCCTCAGAACCATGAATTTCGATGCAGGGCAGATGGTGATTCCAGATGTCAAAGCTCATCACAACCGTACCAATGGGGCCAGAGGCGAAATCAAGCGTGCCCGCTAGATGTGTTGGCACTTCCACAGGAAGACGACGACCAGAGTGCACCTCACTGGTTGCAACACGTTCGTCAAACGACTTGCGCGTTGAGCCGGATACACGACTGACCGGGCCAAGCAGGTTAACCAGGGCGGTTAAATAGTAAGGTCCCATATCAAACATTGGGCCGCCACCCTTTTGATAGTAGAAATCAGGATTAGGGTGCCAGCCTTCCGGCCCATGACTCATCATGAAAGCTGTCGTCGCTACAGGTTCACCAATCCATCCATCATCAATCAGCTTACGGCAGGTCTGGATCCCACCACCAAGGAAGGTATCCGGTGCACTGCCGACACGAACCCCTGCTTCTTTCGCAGCTTCTACAACCTTGCGACCTTCTTCACGCTCAATGCCTAGAGGTTTTTCTGCATAGACATGTTTGCCTGCATTGATAACCTGCAAATCCACCTCAGCGTGTACCGCTGGGATCGTCAGGTTGATAATGATCTGAATAGCATCATCCGTCAGGAGTTCTTCAATCGACATGACTTTGAGGCCATGTTCTTCAGAAAAAGCCAGGGCTTTTTCCGGGAATATATCGGCACAGGCTACCAGATCAAGCACTTCAAAATAATTTGCACCACGCACATAGGCAGGCGCAATGTTCCCACAGCCGATGATGCCAATCTTAACCTTATCTGCCACGTCCGAGTCCTTTCTCAACAAGATAGTTATAGCTCTCAACTACCGCCATCATCATGTCTGTTGCGCAACGATCCAACTCGACAATCAACCATTCAGCAGTACCGTCTGATGCTTGCACAATCGCGGGCACGTCCATCACGCCTTGTCCCACCGCAGTCATATCATCTGCCTGTACGGTGGAACCATCTTTAATATGCAGCAGCGGCGCACGATTACTTAATGCCTTAATCAAACCAACAACATCCCTACCGCCCGTTTGGACCCAGTACGTATCAATCTGAAGGATGATGGATGGATCAAGCATTTCACAGAAGATATCATATGCGTCACGCCCAGCAACCTCAACGAATTCCCACCAATGGTTGTGGTAGCCTAACATGTAACCTTTATCCTTCACAACCTGATTGGCTTCGTTCATCTGGTCGCAAAAGGCTTTGATACCCGCTACGGATCTAAAGTCATCGCGGGGGCCTGATGGGACAATGATATACCGGACACCATAAGCCTCAGCCTGTTCAAAAATTCGTGCCTGTTTATCACCCAAAGGCAAGCTCGCGTGCATACTATCAATTTCAAAGCTCAGGTCTTTCAATATGGGCGCAGCAATGTTGTGGTCAATGCCATCATAAGGCTCAACGCCAGCATACCCCGCCTCGGCAAGTTTGTTGAAGACGCCCGACATATCATCAGGAATTGAGTCACGTAGCGAATAAAGCTGGACGCTGACGGGTGTTATTGTTGTCATTGTTGTCTCTATCCTATTTCATGAATTCCGGTACATTGCCAAACTCGACGGGTGGGGTATCAACGGGGGCGGCCCAATGCACACCATTCGCCAAAACACGCTGAATTTCTGGTTGGTAATAGATGGGGTAGGTCTCGTGCCCAGGGCGGAAATAAAAGACCTTACCCTTGCCGCGATGATAGCAGCAACCACTACGGAAGACCTCACCGCCTTCAAACCAACTCAGGAAGACCAACGTATCCGGGGCAGGAATATCGAAGCGTTCGCCATACATTTCGGCGTGCGGTATTTCAAAATACGGCCCAAGCCCTTCGGCAATCGGGTGCCCTGGTTCCACCACCCACACCCGTTCTTTCTCGTTGGCTTCGCGCCATTTCAGGTTACAGGTCGTCCCCATGAGCTTAATGAATACCTTAGAAAAGTGCCCAGAGTGCATCACGATCAAACCCATGCCTTCTAACACGCGCTTGTGAACCCGGTTGACGATCTCGTCAGCAACTTCACCATGAGCCATGTGTCCCCACCAAGTCAACACATCCGTTTCCGCCAAAACTTCCTCGGTGAGGCCGTGCTCTGGCTCATCCAGTGTTGCTGTCTGTACCTCGAATCCGTGTGATTTGAGACCCTGAGCAACAACGGCATGAATACCATCGGGATAAACCTTCTTAACCGCTTTATGCTCTTTCTCATGTCTAAATTCGTTCCAAATAGTTACACGAATGGTCATTTTTGTACCCTTTCTCAATCAAAAACCGCATGAACTAGCCAACGCGCATTACATGGCCACTTTCAAATGATGCAACACAATTAAACACCATCTGCAAGGAATGGATGTTGTCCTGACAGGTTGTTGCAACTGGTTTGCCCTGCATAACAGCTTCATAGAATTCATGCAGGAGATACGCCTGGGCTTCACGTTCCATTGAGTTCTGTTCAATTAATTCCAATTTGGCATAGATATTCGTTCTATCCTCCACCCCCTCCCAACGTTGGACGCTAATCTCATCTTGAACCATTCGCACAACGCCCTTTTCAAAACGCAGGGTCCAATCGGCGTTCCAACTGGTTTCCATGCCAGACGAACACCAGGAGCCATCATACGACACAACAACACCGTTCTCAAATTGCATGGAAACCGTTGCAGAAGCGTCACCCTTAAACCAGTTCCACACTGGACTCCAGCTTCGTCCATAGATGGATACTGGGCTGCTATCAAGGACAAAGCGTAACATATCAAAATGATGAATGGACATATCAATAATGAGTGGATAGTCCATGTCTTCGCGGAAGCCACCGAAATGAATGCCCTTGTAGAATTCCATCTGGACAGAGCCTAACACCCCCAAATCGCCCGACTGCACCAGCCTCCTGAGAGTCTGCACAGGCGGACGATAACGATAATTCTGCGCAACCATGTGCAACACACCTGTTTCTTCTGCAACACGCACTATTTCTTTGGCATCTTTCATTGTATTGGCAAGCGGCTTTTCCGATAGCACGGGAATTCCGGCTCGGAGCGCGGTGGTCGAAACCTGTTTATGGAACTGCGGCGGCGTGACATCAATCACACCATCGGGCATGATCACTTCAATGGCCTCTTCCAGGCTCTTGAAAATAAGTGATGGGTCAAAACCATATTGTTCTGCCTGGGCAGCAGCAATGTCATTATTAATCTCCACCCACCCGGCATATTCAACATCAGAGGATTCGTTGACTGCCCCTAGCCATGTGTTCCCCATCCCACCAACACCCACCTGTACGACTTTCATGCAATCATCCTTCTTGATAAAGCCGTAAATCTATTCACAATACTAGCGCACGTTTTCAAAAAAATCCCTAACCAGCCTGACCAATCCCAGGGCAAACACATCAAGTTCAACAGATGTCACAAATAGTTAGCCATAGCTATCATGACATCCTTGGATGCAATGACCTGACTTAGCAGTCCCTAACTGGTCAAGAAATAGACTTTGATATATAATACGAATGGACGGGGGCCTAACCAAGAACCACATTATTGTATCATGAAATTGTTAAAAACAATGCCAACGGATATCTGATACTGTTGGCTATAATTATATACACTCAAAAGTTAGATCAGGAAGAGTAGGAGTCTATACTGATGTGGAAAATGTACAGGATCATCACCAAGAAATCTTTACTTCCTCTTATGCTGGCGTTGGTACTCATTGTTACCAGCCTGGTGGGGCCTAAGATCACGTCTGGGGGCATTGCCCAAGCAGCAGACCCACAAACCTATACAGTCAATACCTTCAATGACACTGATGATGACGATCATGGCAATCAGATATGCGCCGATAAGCAGGGTAACTGCTCATTAAGAGCAGCTATTTCTGAGGTCAACTTTGGGGAGGGTGGCGACACCATCAATATACCTCAGGCAGGGACTTATACCCTATCGGTTGGTAGCGATATAGGCGGTTTCAACAATACGGGTGATCTCGATATTGCGAGGTCACTCACGATAAACAATACAAGCGGTGGTAAAGTCATTATCACTGGCGACGACAACTACAAACAAATATTTGATATCGGACCTGCCACAGACAGCAGCATTACAGTGTCCTTTAATGGATTAACCATAACAGGCGCAACAGGAAAGGAACAGGCTGTCTATGTAGGGGGCGCATACTCGGTTACATTGAACCTGACAAACGTGACTATCACAGCCAACGCCAATCTTGGTTTGTTAAATGATCCTAATGGGATTGTCAACATTAATAACTCGCTCATTACTGACAATCGGAATGGTGGTATCAGGAACCACGGTACAATGACTATTACTAATTCTAAAATCAGTGGCAACATAGGCTCTCCAGGTATTCGAAACACCTATGTTACCCGCAATAAGCGCAGGATTTATGGCATAATGACCATCAATAATTCCACTATTACCAAAAACACCACCACTGGCGCTGGTGGCGGTATCAGGACAGACGACAAAGCGGTGACCACCATAGCGAGTTCCTACATCACACGTAATCAAGCACGGGTGGGGGCTGGTATCTATATTGAGAAAAACATTACCATTCGCAGGAGTGTGATCGCAGGTAATATTGCTGTTGGGGGCGCAAGCTATGGTGGTGGAATTTATCTCGGAGACGCGGACGCTAACAGCAGCGCAACCATTACCGATACCACAATCAGCGATAATGTTGCCCAAGGAAGCACTAAAAAGCGTCAGCTTGGTGGGGGTGGGATATTTAACAACAACGGCAATATGTCACTTGGAAACGTCACGCTAAGCGGCAACCGGGCACATGCTGGCGGTGGTTTTTATCTTGGGGGGAGAAAGGATCAAAAACATGACAACATGAGCCTCAACAATGTCACCATTACTTCTAATCGTGCCGATTTTGGAGGAGGGTATTATATGCGTGAGGATGGGTATGGACCACTGCACGTCAAAAATACAATCCTCGCGGGTAACAGCGCTAACGAAAGAGGGCCAAACTGTTATGACCTCTACCAACGCACAGGAACGTTAGGATACAATCTTGTAAATTCTATTCTATATTGTAGAGCCTATGTTGATGAAAGTAGTGGCGGTAATGACAAGGTGGGGCAAAGTGCTGGTTTAATGCCCTTACAAGATAATGGTGGACCAACCTGCACCCATGCGCTCCAATCAACTAGTGTTGCCATCAACGCGGGTAACACCTGCACAGCCACTGACCAACGGGGTGCCACACGCGATAATAGCTGTGACATTGGCGCATTTGAATACAACGCCTCGGCCATTACCAATAATACCCCATTAGAATGCGATTTTGGCAATGATGCGCCGAAAGCAATAGACGACAAATACTCTACACCATTCCAAACACCCTTAATCGTTACTGCCCCAGGTGTACTGGGCAACGATACTGACGATGAAGGCGACACGCTGACAGCCAAGGTTGATGTCGCTCCCCATAATGGCGCGGCTATTATGCTACCAGATGGATCATTTGTATATACACCTGATAATGGCTTTACCGGAGAAGATAATTTCACCTATATAGCAGAAGACGAATTCGCCGAATCGAACGTAGCAACGGTACGCATTACGGTGACTTCGCCCCAACCTCTGGCGCAGGATGATACCTACACAATCCTACCAGGGCAGCAATTATCGGTTCCAGCAAGTCGGGGGGTCCTGCTCAATGATATTGATCCACTGGACGGTTCGCCCCTTACTGCCACCGACAGTAGTCAACCAACCAATGGTCAGGTCATATTGAATTCAGATGGCTCGTTTACCTACACTCCAAATCCGGGCTACGACGGTATTGACACTTTCACATATAAAGCGACGGATGGGGTAACAAAGTCAGACCTAGCCACTGTGACAATTGTCGTGTCTCAAACACGACCAACTTCAAGAAACGATGCCTATGCAACGGCGAAGAATACCCCAATTACTGTCAACGCGACAAATGGAGTCCTCGCCAATGATACCGATCCTAATAAAGACGGGTTGGTTGCCGCTGTCGACACATCACCGCCAGCGAGTGAAGGTACCCTCGCTCTGAAGCGCGACGGTTCTTTTACCTTTACACCTCAGCCGAATTTCGTGGGAACCAGCACATTTACCTACCATGCCTCCGATGGCACAAAGAATTCGAATATCTCAAGAGTCTCCATTGTGGTGTCTTCTTCAGTTCCTGTCGCAGTAAACGACAAATACACAACCCCTGTAAACACCCTGCTGACGGTGCCTGCCCCAGGTTTCTTAGGCAATGATATTGATCCTGGTGGAAACAAAAAGACTTGGACTGCAACCGTCGTCTCGAAAACCACTAATGGCACCCTGACATCAAGCGGGGATGGCAGCTTTAGCTACACACCCAAACCAGGCTTCACAGGTTCAGATACATTTACCTACACCGCATCAAACGGCACAGATATCACCAATCGTGCAACCGTAACAATCGTTGTTGCCAACACCACAAGCGGTGGGCCAATCGCAGTGGATAACAAGTACGAGACGAGGGTCGATCAGATACTCATAATCGATGCCAAAACTGGCATCCTATCCAACGACACAGGTTCGAACCTGACCCCTATCATTGTTCAAAACGTCAGTAAGGGAAATCTTTCCTTGGCGAACGACGGATCGTTTTCCTATCAGCCCAATAAAGGCTATGCAGGCGTTGATCGGTTTACATATAAGGTTAATGACGGTACAAACGACTCGAACATCGCAACTGTCACCATTACGATTGGCGATATACCCACTGCAGCAGATGATGCCTATCCAACCCAAGCCGACCAACTATTGACTGTTTCAGCCGCAACGGGTGTTCTCTCTAATGATAATGACCCAGCTAAGGGCAAAATGACTGCAAAACTGGTACAGAATGTCACCAATGGTACACTAACTCTCAATCCTGACGGTGGCTTTACCTATCAACCCAATGCTAGCTTTGTCGGCCAGGATACCTTTACCTACATGGCAAATAATGGACAAGTCGATTCAAATGTTGCCACAGTAACGATCACCGTGACGGGGGATCCAAGGGGGACACTCGCATTCCTGTCGCCTGTCAATGGCTCAACTGTATCCGACCTCCCAATCTACTCATGGGCGCATGTTTCTACGGCAAACAGCTACGATCTTGGTGTTGTCACAGCAAGCGGTGCCCCGATGGGACATGCAATAGGACTATCAGCAAGCGATTATTGTGTTGATGATACATGTTCAATCAATCTCGCAGTTGAAAAGAATCAAGGCTGGCTACGCGACGGCGCTTATATCGCGTTCGTCAGAATATCAGGAACAAATGATTGGAAAGTCACCAACTTTGTGTTGGATGCGGTTGCTCCCACACTCCCAAGCAATCTTGATGTGCCTGAGCCGAATTCATTCCGATCAACTATCAACTGGACTTTAGATCAAAACTCAGCTCGGGCTTATTGGTTCAACCTGGTTATCTTCACGGCTGGTCAGAACCCCACCAGGATGGTTAATACCTGGGTCAGCCGCATGGAAGCCTGTGGCAATGCCATGACATGCTCCAT
Organism: Phototrophicaceae bacterium; assembly: GCA_965223785.1. Classification (GTDB taxonomy): domain Bacteria; phylum Chloroflexota; class Anaerolineae; order Aggregatilineales; family Phototrophicaceae; genus CBDCXN01. The sequence goes on from CBDCXN010000001.1 coordinate 18,323, forward strand.
ACCGCTCAAGGACACTCTATCCAACTACAACTATAACCTTTACATGTCAAGCTGGGGGCCAGGGGGCCTGAGTACGGGCAGTCAGGGTGGTGGATACGAAGGCTGGATTGGGCCAGTCAGCTTCACCATCAATGTGGCTGCTCCCACACTCCCAAGCAATCTTGATGTGCCTGAGCCAAATTCATCCCGACCAATTATCAGTTGGGCTTTAGATCAAAACTCAGCTCGGGCTTATTGGTTTAACTTGGTTGTCTTCACGGATGATCAGAACCCTACCTCGATGGTCAATACCTGGGTCAGCCGCGTGGAAGCCTGTGGCAATGCCATGACATGTTCCATACCACTTCCTCAGGACATTCTATCCAACTACAACTATAACCTCTACATGTCAAGCTGGGGGCCAGGGGGCCTGAGTACGGGCAGTCAGGGTGGCGGATACGAAGGCTGGATTGGGCCAGTCAGCTTCACCATCAATGCACCCAAACCAGGCACAATCGCTGGCTTATCAACGACGCTTGACCAGGCAAAAGGCAAAGTATACTTTGGATGGGAACATCAACCAGGAGTGACTTGGTATCAGTTCTGGGTAGGCCAGGTCTCTAGCACAAGTGTAGACGCTAAGGAAACAGGCTGGTTGCTCTCATATGATCTCAAATGTGAGGATGATGAGTTGTGTGTCTACGAAGTTAATAGCACTCTATTACCACATGCCGCCAGTCCTTATGAATGGTATGTCCAGGGATGGAGCCCCGGTGGTCTCACGGTAGGAACAGTGCCCAGAACTGGTTTCTCTGAAGGCAGCTTCACACCTTAATTTGTTCAATGGTTCGTTAAACTAAGAAAGCCGGAGTTAGCATACTCCGGCTGCTTGTCAATGAACTAATCGATGAGCCAATAAGCGCTAGTTACTCAGGTTATTGAAGCATACAACTTATCGATCACCCGCATATTATTGACACCATCTTGTGGTGCATAACGTGGTGGATGGTTGTCGATAAGCGCCTGGGCAAAGTCTTCCGCCATTAGCGTGTAAGAGTTGGCTGGAGGTATGGCGACCTCCTGATATTGCCCGTCCTGCCACAACCGGATGGTCGTGCTTTTGTCAAAGGGCATTGTGAAGCCTTCAGGAACCTCAATCCGGCCTCCTGTTCCACGCAGTTCATAGGTATGACTGTGCCCAATTCGCAGACTGGAGTCAAAGTGACCGAACACGCCAGACGGAAACTGTAAAATGCCTGCCATCGTCTCATCCACACCCGTTGCCTCACCGATAGTGGCGAAGGCTTTGGCATCCATTGGCTCTTCGCCTATCATGAAACGCATCACATTGATGCAGTAGCAGCCAACATCCATCACAGAGCCACCTGCCAGTGGCTTGCTCAGGCGAATGTTGTTCTCATCGCCAATTGTGAATGAGAAGGACGCCTTTATCATGCGCAGTTCGCCAATGGAACCCTCTTCAACCAACTGCTTGACATGCTGTGACTGCGGATGAAAGCGATACATAAACGCTTCTGCAAACAGGACATCGTGCTTGGCAAAAGCATCGACCATTAACTGCGCTTCATCACCGTCCCTTGCCAACGGCTTTTCACAGAGCATCGGGATTCCCACTTCGGCGCTATAGATACTCCATTTCGCATGTTCACTGTTGGGCAAAGGATTGTAAATAGCATCTACTTTGGTTTTGTCGAAAAGCTCTTCGTAGCTGCCAAAGGCTTCGGAAATACCAAACTCATCGGCATAGCCCTGTGCCCGTTCGAGATTGCGGCTGGCGACTGCTACCACCTCACCATTACTGGATTCCATGATTGCGGGGGTTACTTTTTGTCTACCAATTTTGGCTGTACTCAGAATGCCCCAACGAATCTTGTCTGCCATAATGCTTAATCTCCTGCAGTTAGCTTGTTTTCAAAAAGCAATTGCTCGAAGTGTTCAATGGTCTGGCGAACACCCTCTTCCAACGGCGTCTCTTGCACCTGATTCAGGTACTTTTTGTATTCTGTGCCATCTGTGCCATCAGGAAACGGCAGTTCTACGTCTGTGTTCGTGACGTCCACACCCGGCCTGATCTCATTGATGATGTGAACAACCTCATCCATTTTGGTGATCGGTGTACCAATACTAAAGCCATATGCACCATCAAGCGGATATTCAGCGGCCTCAATAAACTGGCGGGCGACATCCGAGGCAAAATGGAACTGCATCATGCCTCCAAAACTGATATGAAAGGACTTGCCAGCTGCCGCTGCTAACATCGCTTTGGTCGGTTCACTGGTTAGTCCTTGGTCGCGCCCGACTCCATAGACTGTATACGGACGCAGGACGGTGCTACTAATGCCGTGATCGTACCAGTAGACTTTGGCTGTACCCTCGTTTGCTACCTTATACACGCCATAAAGTGTGCGCGGAAGGAATGGTGCATCCGGTTCCAGCATGTTCAAGGGATAATCTTCCGGCGCACCATAGACAGCAACAGACGAAGCATATCCTAGATGCTTGACACCATTGATTCGGGCTGCTTCAAATATATTGACTGTGCCGACAACGTTCACCTGTGCACCTAGTACCGGATTAGCTTTGCAGGCGGGAACTTGCAGCGCTGCCAGATGCACCACATGAGTAATGGCGTATTCGCTAAACACATCAGCGACCTGCTTCGGGTCTGTGATGTCGCCCTTGGCAAAGCTAACCGTCTCCTGCTCATCTTTGCCAAGGAGTAAATCAATCCGGGAACGATCATCACTGAGGTCAAAGCTTACCACTTTCTTACCTGCTTTGACCAGATGATACAGCGACCAAGCACCAATACACCCCATCGCACCCGTGACAAGATAGACATTATCAGACATCTGGGCCTATCCTTCTGCAACCATCGGGTTCGTCAAGCGCCCCAGACCTTCAATCTCAACCGTGACCTCATCGCCCGGCCTCATCCAGACCTTGTCCTCAAACCCCAGGATCACGCCCTCAGGTGTCCCTGTGGTGATGATGTCGCCCGGTTCGAGAGTCATGTGCTGGCTGACATAGCTGACGACCTCGGCAACCGAAAAGATCATGTCGGCAGTGTTAGAATCCTGCCGCAGTTCACCGTTCATCCACAAGCGAATCTGTAGTCTCTGTGGATCCCCCACCATGTCCGACGTGACCGTATAAGGACCAACTGGCATAAATTTATCCAGTGATTTGCCCAACAGCCATTGCGACGTGGTCATTTGCAGATCACGGGCACTTACATCATGCCCGTTGCAATAGCCCAATACATACTCCAGTGCATCGGACACGGAAACATACTTAGCTTTCTTACCAAGAATAACCACTAGTTCCGCTTCGTAATCATATTGCTTGGCAACTGTTGGCAGCGGCACACCTTCGCCAGGCGCGGCAATCGTGTTATTGAATTTATTGAACAGAACGGGAGTCTTGGGCGTCTCCATGCCAGATTCAGCCGCGTGCCGACGATAATTCAAGCCGACACAGATTATCTTCCCTGGATCAGGCACACATGGACCATAAGTCAAGTCAGATTCGTCCAGCAACCATGCGCCAGATTGTCCCGCAGCTTTGTCAACCAGAGCCAAGAGCGACTGCCTAGCATCAATCCCGGTGTTGTAGAAGGCCGTCGGGCTATCTGGCACATCAACCCCCAGCGCAGTCCCAGCTGCGACAACATCAATGACACCAGCCTGGGTTTTGATCCCCAAGTTCAGGCCATCACTTGTCTGAAAAGTCAGTAAGATCATAGCTATTCCCCTGATCGTGTGAAAAGTACAAGCAGAAGTTCAATTATACCAATTGTCCCCACAAATACTGATACAATCAACTAAGCTCGACTTTGTACATGGACAGCAGACGGATGTAAGGCAGAATAAGCAGACTTAACACCACTAATGCTCACCTTGCTTGGGAAGATCATAGACCTGTTCAACCCATTTGCGCCAGTGTTTGCTGGCGCAACGACCTGGGAGAAAACGAAGTTGTTAGTAATTGGAACGATTCTAGTCCCTGGAAAACACGCGGTGACAGCGGCCTTGTGTGTTGGGTCTGAAGGAGGGTGGCAATTATGCGAAATACCATCACGTTCTCAATCGAGCGGTCTGGTCGTCTCAGGCGGTTGCCCGGACTTTGCTTTTGCGATTGATCAAGGCATTTTGTAGTGGATGTGATCCAGTCGTGTTTGGTATTGATGAGACGATTGAGCGCCGTTGGGGCGTCAGATTACAGCATGGGGCATTTACCCTGATCCGGTGCGTTCCAACCAGAGCCACTTCGTGAAAGCCCGTGCTTTGGGCTGGGGTGAGTGTGATACTCTTGACCTGCATTCCCTGGGCCTTGCCCGTCCTGAGTGTCCTTGCGCCTTCAGAACGGCGGGGTTGTCAGGCCAAGACCCTCATTGAACGCGCCAAGCAGACGATCTTTCTGGTTCGACACTGGCTCTCTCAACAGGCGATTGTGTTTGTCAGTGATAGCCCCTATGCTGCCCTGGATTTGCTGGTAGCCTGCCAATGGATGCAGCTTTGTATGAACCTGCAACCGCTTCTGTTGGTCGGGGACGACCCCGTAAGAAAGGCAAGCGTTTGCCAACAGCACTGTAATTCTTGGAAGATGACCAGACCATATAGCCACAGGTCGACCCGCGCTGGTCTGACGGTCAGATACGTAAAATGGAACTGGCATCGAATACAGCCAGTTGGTTTCATTTATGGCAAGCCTGCTGTGCCCCTTTGTTGGATCCTGATCCATGATGCGCTTGGTGCGTATAAAACCATTTGCCTCTTATGCACAAACCAAGAAGCCGACCTTCAATCGATTGCTGATAGGATCGCTTCTTTCCACGCGGTCTCTTAAGGCGTTTTCGCTTTGAGGAAGGCAGGTGACGGGATACAGTTTGCTGTATCCCGCTTTGATTGTTTAGCGGCTGACACGCCCAGAAGCATCGCCACCCATGAGTTTTTCGACTTCGGCGACACTGACCAGATTGAAGTCACCAACGATGGAGTGCTTGAGGCAGGAAGCAGATACTGCAAAGTTGATGGCATCTTGCTTATCTTCATAAGTCTTCAACCCATAGATGAGCCCCCCCATGAAACTATCACCCCCACCGACACGGTCAACAATTGGCGTAATCTCGAAATCTGGGCCTTTGTGGATTTGCCCCTCATGAGAAAGGATGGCACTCCACTTGTTGTTGCTCGCGGAAACCGATCCACGCAGTGTGATAGCGATGGTCTTCAGGCGTGGGAACTTCTTCGATAGTTCGTTCACGACATGTTCATAGGCCTCTGCTTCCAGATGCCCGCTAGTGACATCGGTATCAGCCGGATGGATTCCAAAAACCTTTTCAGCGTCTTCTTCGTTACCAATTGCAACATCACAAAGCGCAACCAGATCGCTCATGACTTCACCAGGGTGCTTGCCCCATTTCCAGAGCTTCGCCCGGTAGTTCAGGTCACAACTAACGGTCAAACCTTTATCGCTGGCAACCTGCGCAGCCTCCAGTGCCACTTTTGCAGCACCTTCCGAGATCGCGGGCGTGATCCCCGTCCAGTGGAACCAATCGGCCCCTTCAAAAGCAGCATCCCAATTCACCATACCGGGTTCAATGGTCGCCAATGCTGACCCAGCGCGATCATAAATGACTTTACTACCCCGTTGGGCCGACCCCTTCTCATAGTAGTAAATACCCAGGCGATCCCCCCCACGCACGATATGATCGGTGCCTACACCGTACTGACGCAGGAAGTTCCGGCAGGAATCACCAATATCATTGGCCGGTAGGCGGGTTACGAACTCTACCGGGAAACCATAATTCGCCAGCGAAGTCACCACATTACTTTCACCACCCCCATAGATCACCTCGAAACTCCGCGCCTGAACAAAACGTTCAAATCCAGGTGGAGAAAGACGCAGCATAATTTCACCAAATGCAACAACCTTTTTCATGTTTCCCCCCATTCAATAGGCATCAAACAGTCCAGAGTATAGCACATCAGATGTGTCCATTTGCTAGTGGTATTCGTGAGGGATATCAATCTGTGGTACAGTTCTGTCGTGATGCCGAAATATGAGGAGCAACTCCTAGAATGAAGAAGCGTTTTGCCCTGGTTGGAACTGGATCACGCGCAGGCATGTATGTACGGGCAATCCTTGAGCAATTTCCAGAAAATAACGAACTGGTTGCCCTCTGTGACCTGAGCCAGATACGGATGCAATTTTACAATGATCGGATCACTCAACATGGTTTGAATGCGCTGCCAGCATACCATGCGGATGAATTCGATAAGATGGTTGAGGATACAAAGCCTGATACAGTGATTGTCACCACAATGGACGCAACTCATCATCAATACATCACACGGGCAATGGAACTGGGCTGTGACGCCATTACCGAAAAACCGATGACGACCAATGCCGAGAAAGCCCAGCAAATTTTTAATACGATCGAACAGACAGGCAAGTCATTAATTGTGACCTTCAACTACCGTTATGCGCCCGCTTACACCAAACTGCGTGAATTGGTGATGGCGGGTGTTATTGGCAAGCCCTTGTTTGTTGATTTTTCCTGGCTGTTGGACACGCATCATGGGGCCGATTACTTTCGTCGGTGGCACAGGCAAAAGCACAATTCCGGTGGGCTGATGGTACATAAGGCTACTCATCACTTTGATTTGGTCAACTGGTGGATCGATTCATATCCCACAGAGGTATTCGCCCTGGGTGATTTGAAGTTCTATGGCAAGGGCAATGCTGAAGCACGCGGCGAATCGTACGATTACATCCGCTATACAGGTGAACCCAGTGCACAAGATGATCCCTTCGGCCTGTTTTTAGATAAAGACCCCAACCTGAAGCGGCTCTATTTGGATGCCGAAGAAGAAACGGGCTACCTACGCGATCAGAATGTCTTTGGCGAGCCCATCACCATTGAAGATACAATGTGTGTCACAGCACGCTATCAAAACGGTGCCCTGCTGTCTTATAGCCTGGTGGCTTATGCCCCTTGGGAGGGCCTCAAGGTCGCCATCACTGGAACCAAAGGCCGCATTGAACTCGATGTGGTTGAAGCTATTGAACAGGACAAATCCAACCACAAAGACATTGACTTGACCGCGAGCAAAGGCACATTCAAACATAAAGAGATCCGCGCTTATCCTATGTTCCAAAAACCTTATCAGGTAGAGATTCCTGCCGCTGCAGGTGGACATGGTGGCGCGGACCCCGTCATGTTAGAACAAATTTTCAGCACAAACCCACCGGATGACCCCTTCAATCGTGCTGCCTCCCATCTTGATGGTGCTGCCTCAATCATGATGGGTATAAGCGCCAATGAGTCCATGCGAACAGGCCAGATGGTTAAGGTGGAAGACCTGTTCAAGCTCCCATGCAAAGGTTAAGGGAGGGGTGAATCGCATAGATGTCCGCCGATCAATACACCGAATCGTCCTTTTGTTGCCGCCGCCGCAGAAGAAAAAACGGCGGCGGCAACGCGGAAGATACTGGCGGAAGACACCGCTGGAAGAGGGGAGAAGCGGCGGGAAGTAGCGGGAAATGGCGGATAACCGACAGTCAAAACAGTCTCCAAGTGTGTTGATAGAGTCTTAGTGTATATAAAAAAGGGTTGATTTGGGAGAACGTGTTGCAGAACGTGCGTTCTGTGTTCAGGTAGGGCTTCCGATGATGGCAAAACTCAGGGCTTATCCAAATTGTCAAGTTAGATCCACGAAATTCAGCACTCCTGTCTTCGCTTGGAATGCACGTCAGCGCTATCCTTCTTATCCCGCTCACCTCATTGATTTCATATGACCGCCATTATCCCCATTTCAGGAGTTGCCCGATCCGCGTGTTGAGGGCCGCTGCAACCACAAACTCATTGACATCATCGTGATTACCGTTTGTGCGGTGATTGCGGGTGCAGAAGGCTGGGTTGAGTACCTTTCTGGAATTACCAACGGGTATCCCATCCCATGACACCTTCGGACGGTTCTTTGCTGCTTGAGACGCGGAAGCGTTTCAGGCGACATTTATACGTTGGGTGGAAGGGATGTATTGTGTCAGCGAGGGTGAAGTGATTGCGATTGACGGGAAAACCGTCCGTCGCAGTCATGATCGCACGATTGGCAAAGATGCCATCCATCTCGTCAATGCTTGTATCAGGATGTTCAAGATTGGTTTGCTTATGGCGATCAGGTTGCCTTTGAGAACATGGCACACAGCTACACCGAAACGGTGAACAAAGGGCATGGACGGGAGAGTGTCAAGTATTGTGTGTAAACGGTTTCCCTCGATCAAAATGTAAAACGTCCTTCAAAGCGGCTGGCGAGCTGATTGAGGTTTTGCACAGGCATCGTCCACTTGGCCGTGATATTGCGATTTGCTAGGAACAGCAGCTTGCGTAGCGCTTTGGCAGAAGGGAAAGCGGCTTTGTTTTGGGTCACTTGCCGCAACTGGCGATTGTAGCCTTCAATGGCATTGGTGGTATAGATCAGCCGCCGAATTTCTGCTGGATAGTCAAACATGGTCGCTAGGTCTTCCCAGTTGTTGTCCCATGAGCGTACCGCCATAGCATACTTCTCGCCCCAGATTTCAGAGAACTGAAGCAAGTGAGTTGCGGCCTCTTCGCGTGTGGACGCACGATAGATTTTCTTCAAGTCCTTGGCAACCGCTTTGCGGTCTTCCCAAGTCCCATATTTGAGACTATTGCGGATTTGATGAACGAGGCATCTTTGCACAGCGGCCTGAGGCAAGACAGATTGGATGGCCTCTTTGAAACCCTTCAAACCGTCCACGCAGGCGATGAAAACGTCCTCAACACCCCGTGCTTGCAAGTCACTCAGAACGCTCAACCTCAAGACCCAGCACCACCTAGACAGCGCAGTTGTCTACTTTGCCATCCTGACGCAGCTTCACATACACCCCATCCAGATAGATGATCGGATAGATGCGTTCGAGGGGGCGGTTCTGCCATTCTTCGACCAGACTTTGTCCGTGCTTGTGCTGATCGTCGCCGCACTCACGTCGATCCCATACAGGTCTTGCATCGTATCCTGAAGAGTTCGTGTCGAACTCCCTTTGCTGGACAGGTTGATGATCTTCTCTTCCAGCGTGTTGCTCCAGCAAAGGGGACGGGTACTCACTGTTACGGTCTCGTGGGACTTGAATGTCCACATCGCCGGTCTGCGTGCGCAGTTTCTTGCTGCGTTTCCCGTTACGACTATTGCCTGAATTGCGTCCCTCTGAGGCATGTTTCTCATAGCCCAGATGCACCGTCAACTCCGCTCTCTTGGAAAACAAGCGGGCAAAGATACCCTCGCGTCCGAAAAAGTCGTCAATACTTTCTGCGCTACCCGCTTCTCGCTGGATCGTCTCCACCGATGGCAGGTGCGGCTTATTGTCAGTCTTTTGTGTGTTGGATGCCATTTCCTGCTATAGGGGCATCCCACTTACACACTTTATTTTATACTCTCTGGACGGATTGAAATTCGACGCTGTTGGGCCATCCGTGATCCACTCGCTTTCGACTACATCCGCACTTATGATGGTTGGCCTGATTTAAGCACGATTGTGCGCGTGCAACGTCAACGACACTGGACACAGCTTATTACATCAGCAGCAGTCAGAATGCGAATGCTGAACAGTTGTTATTGGCTACCCGCTTTCGCTGGGCAGTTGAAAACAGCTTGCATTGGGTGTTGGATGTGGCCTTTCGGGAGGATGATGCTCGGATACGGGTGGGACATGCAGCCCACAACATGGTGATCTTGCGCCAACTGGCACTCAACATCCTCAAAGACTATCCTTCTAAGGACAGTTTGCGCTCCAAACGTTACAAGGCGGCGCTCAATACCACATACCTTCAGAACATCCTAGACTATGTTTGACGCAATCGCCCTGCTCCCAGGTTAACACGACCTTGTCGCTCATTATGTTCATGCGTATACTAGCCATTTTATGTATCGGCTAGTTGAAGGCTTCATGACAGAGCAGACTCGTATCATCATTGATGCGGATTCTCCCCAAACACCTATACGGTTCAATACCATCTGGCAGTATCGGGAATTGTTGCTGTTTCTGATATGGCGCGAGTGGAGCGTCCGCTACAAGCAGACCGCATTCGGTGTAGGCTGGGTTATCTTGCAGCCAATCGCCACTGTAGCCATGTTCAGCGTGGTCTTTGGTCTGTTCATGGATGCCCCATCCAACGGACTGCCCTTTCCAGTCTTCTTCTTGTGTGGGTTGATCCCCTGGCGCTTCTATTCTGAAGGTGTGACACGAGCCGCCAATAGCATCGTCAATAATGCCCCTCTAGTGGAGAAGGTATACTTTCCGCGCTTGCTTCTGCCCATTTCAGGCGTCTTGACACCTCTGGCAGATTTCTTGGTGGCGTTTGGTGTCTTATTGGTAACGACTCTGCTGTTTGGCTTGAATCCGTTCTCGATCCGTTGGGTATTTTTGCCTATGTTCCTGGGCCTCGCTCTGCTTACATCAACAGGCATGGGCTTGTGGTTTTCGGCGATGAACGTCCGCTATCGTGACGTAGGTCAATTCTTGCCCTTCATCCTGCAAATCTGGATGTACGGCTCACCCATCATCTATCCACTTTCGGTTGTACAGGATAAGCTGCCCGCCTGGGTTGTGGACATTTATCGGCTCAATCCGATGGTAGGGGTGGTCCAGGGTTTCCGCTGGGCCTTGGTCGATTCGCCCGTGCCTGACCTGCAATTGACGGCAATCGGGACGGTTCTTGTACTGCTTATGCTCATCGGCGGACTGGTATACTTCAACACAACTGAGCGCTCATTTGGTGATATCATCTGATGACCGAACCCATCATCAAAGTTGACACGGTCCATAAACGTTACAACATCACGGCAGCAGGTGAGCCCCAAACCCTGCGCGGTCAGATGACACAATCGCTCCGTTCACTCGTCAAAAGAACGCCACGCCGACCTCAAGCGGAAGGGGTCGATTATATTTGGGCCCTGCGGGATGTTTCGTTTGCCGTCAAACAGGGTGAAGTTCTGGGCATTGTTGGGCATAATGGCTCTGGCAAAAGTACGCTGCTCAAGATTATCTCACGTATCACTTCCCCGACACTTGGACGTTTAGAACTCGGTGGGCGGGTTGCCAGTCTATTGGAAGTGGGAACCGGTTTTCATCCTGAATTGACTGGGCGCGAAAACGTCTTTATGAATGCGACTATTCTGGGTATGACGCGGCAGGAAATTCGCCGCAGGTTTGATGAAATCATCGCTTTTGCCGAAGTAGAGCGCTTTATTGATACACCCATCAAACGCTATTCCAGCGGGATGTACATGCGGCTGGCGTTTTCCGTCGCCGCTCATCTGGAGCAAGAGATTCTGGTTGTGGATGAAGTGTTAGCCGTTGGTGACGCGGAGTTTCAGAAGAAGAGTCTGGGTAAAATGGGTGAGGTTTCTAGCACAGGCCGAACTGTGTTGTTTGTCAGCCACACCATGAGCGCCTTATCATCCCTGTGTACTCGCCTCATTTGGCTCTCCGATGGCAAACTAGTGATGGACGGGTCAACAACACAGGTTATACAGGCCTATGCCCAGTCAGCGGCGACAGAGACAGGTGAAGTTATTTGGCATACACCCGAAGAAGCGCCAGGGAGCGACTTAGTGCGCTTGCACCGGATCGCCGTCGTTTCTCAAGGGAGACTATCACCCGAAGTTGATATACAGAAGGATGTCGATCTGGTGTTTGAATTCTGGGTATTGGAGCCTGGTGCAAAGGTGACAACGGGCATTTATCTGCGCGATGGGTTAGGCGTGGATGTGCTGACTTCTGCAAACTTGCCATCGGCGAATTTGGTGCAGGATGACTGGTTTGGCCAACCTCACCCTGACGGGTTATACCGAACAACGTGCACAATCCCTGGGAACTTCCTGAATGAAGGACGTTATACAGTTGATGTCTCGATGACAAATAACATCAGCAACTTACAACTCCATCAACCGGATGCCATTACGTTTCATGTCTATGAATCAGGTGGGATGAACAAAGAATATACTGGAAACTGGCGAGGTGTGGTCAGGCCAAGATTGGCCTGGCAAACCGAGCAGCTTTGTGGAGATAAAACGTGAAATACACTTATAGCCAGTGGCTCGGAAGATGTCTGCAAGTTTCTGTGGTGTGTGGAATGCAAGCGGGTGCAGACGCAGCACGGCATTGATGTCAGCGCAGACTAACTACACGATTTCCAACTTGCTTTTCGCCGTCAGTTTCATGTAAAGGTTAGCCCATGTCAGGTTTGAACGCTACGATTGGTGGACGGGGTGAATACATCCCTGACGACCAGATCGACACAGGTGACCGTAATCAGATCACCAAGGGCAAGGCAAAACGCTTATTATTGCTAGCCATCCTGTAAACAGGAGGAATCTCAATTTGACCATAACACACTGTCGTTTATGCGGGACAAAACTGCCTGAACTAGCTGCCATTACGCTCAATAATGTACCCCGACAAGTGCAATACTTCCCTGCCGCGCTGGAAGAACTGGTACAGGACAAAGGCGCAACCCTTAACGTGTTTGAATGCATCGGCTGCGGTCTGGTACAACTCAACACACCACCTGTTGTTTATACGTCGCATGGCATGACTTCAACATCGGCTTATTCTGAAGTCATGATGAACTACCGACGCCAGCAAATGCAGTCTTTTGTCGAAAAATATAACCTGCAAGGTACGAACATCGTTGATGTTGGTTGTGGCGATGGATTCTTGCTGGGCATCCTTTCTGAACTTGACATCAATGCTGTTGGCATAGACGCAGCGGAGGAAGCCATCGAGTCAGCACGAGGCAAAGGACTGAACGCCCATGTTGGCTATCTTGGCAAAGACTCAATTGTAACAGGTGCGCCCTTCGACGCCTTCGTCTCAACGGATGTGCTGGAACACATTCCCGATTTGAAGGATTTTCTACAGGGCATCGCAGCTAATCTGGTGGAAGGCGGAATGGGTCTGATTGAAACGCACAACGTCAACAATCTACTGGCGAAACATCGCTTTTATGACTTCATTCTCGATCATCTCTCCTATTTCACGGTGGATACCTTCCGGCTGAGCCTGGAATTGAGTGGTTTTGATGTGCTGCACATTGAAGTTAACCGCAACGATGAGAATCTGACTGCCATTGTGCGCAAGCATCCAACCAATCGGCTTCAATCTCTGAATGAACACACCCATCAACTTCAATCGTCGTTGAGAAACTTCCTGAACAACCATGAGAAGAAGGGTCAGCGGGTCGCTGTTTGGGGTGCGAGTTTCCAGGCACTGACACTCTTCGCCACACTCGACTTGAAACATATTGCGTATGTGATTGATTCCGCACCTTATAAGCAGCACAAATACACACCTGTCTCGCATTTGCCCATCGTACCGCCCTCTCACTTGAAAGATGATCCAGTGAGTGTGATCCTGGTGATTGCGGCCCGCTACAAAGATGAAATCCTCGCACAGATTCGGGACAAAGAGGGATTTATAGGCGAAGTAGCGGTACTGGAGGGGGTGAACATTGAGGACATGGGCTGATGAAACCACTACTCTCGATCTGTGTGCCGACATATAATCGGGCTTCGCCCCTAGAATCGGCAATCCATAATCTGCTGCCACAGCTAGACAAACACGGCAGTGCCATCGAAATCATCATCTGTGACAACGCCTCAACAGATGAAACACCCCAGGTGATCGAGCGGTTATGCGTGGGAACGGCTGTACGCACCTATCGCAACGGGGAGAACCTCGGCTTTTATGGCAACTTGTTTCGATTGACAAACGAACTGGCACAAGGCGAGTTTTGTTGGGTTCTGGGCGATGACGACCTCTTAAGGCCAGACAGTGTTGAACGCATTCTTGAAATTCTGCGCAACAACCCAGAGGTTGATTATGTCTTTGCCAACACTACTATGCTCAAGCATGTCGAGCGTTTCAACAACAGCCAACCACTTCATGCCGAGGATTTCCCGCGCTTACAGCCCCTCAAGAGCAACGACCTATCCGATTACGAGGTTGAGCGCTGGGAAGAGCTGATCGATCCTAAATATGATGAGGTGTTTTTGGGGGCAATCATGGTATCCGTGTTTCGGTTAGCACGCTGGCAAGATGCTCTCAACTCACTGGCGGTTGATCCTGAACAAAACCATCGCCTCAACTATTTCAACACCGAAATTCTGGCAAAAGCCTTCCTAGGTCGTAAAGCCTACTACCTTGGTTATCCTTGCACCATCGCCTTTTCAGGTGAGCAGCCTTGGGTCACCCTCACCCAAATCCTGCTGTTAGAGTTATTACAAGAAATGCTTGATAACTATATCAAGCTGGGCGTGCCCGTTGACCAAATTGAGCGCTGTCGGACGGTGGTGTTATCTCATTCGGCTGAAGCGGTTCAAGCGATGCTTACCCAAAAGAATATCCCTCAACAGGACCAATTCTCCTGGACGCGCTTTTTGTGGCGTAACCGACGCCAGGGCAAACACCTATGGAATCTGCTGAAATCCGCGATTGAGCCTGTTCCCCCTCTCTTTGATGATAAGCTACAAGACTATAGTCTTGCACCCCATCAATACATTGACTTCAACACTAATCTGCCGCTTGTAAGCGTCATCGCCATTTCAACAGATAGTCTACCCGATCTCACAGCAGGTCTAGAATCAGTCTTGAAGCAAACCTATGCTAACATTGAAGTCTTTGCAATCGGGGGATCATCACTATTAGATACTCGTGTTATCCCTATTCCCTCGGTTGAGGAAGCTCTCGAAGTGGCGAACGGGAAATACATCGCTTTCATTACAGACAACGCAACATGGAAACCGGAAAAACTGGCTGTACAAGTCAGCCTTCTGGAGCTCTATCCTGAAGTTGGCGTATGCTACTCTAGTTACGATTATATTGATAACAAAACAGATGGGTCTGCCTATATCTCAACCAACCAGTATGGCGGTCGTTGCTACTATCATCTGCTGCACACCGAGAATTTCCCACCTGAAGCAACCTTGTTGCTGCGGCGCGCTATAACTGAGAAAATCGATGGCATACGCCCAGAGTTGGGAGGCTTGGCTATCATCGAATTGATGCTTCAGATCCTTCGGCAAGCATCGATTGCAATGACTTCACAGCCTCTTTCACAGCTAAAGGGAGCGCAAGGATTAAATGCAGCAGATTATCTTCTATTCTGGAAGACACTGATCGACTCGGATGAGAAGCTCAGTTGGCGTTTCAGACGCAAGAAACTCAAGGCCGCTTATCGCCTTGCTGCACGCGAGCTTTATGATCAATGGCCTGACTTGACTCATGGTGATGTCTACGCAGTTGTGTTGGCCTCAATCATGCACACGCCATCCAGCTTTCTGCACCCAGAAATTTTAGGCTTGTTAGTCCGTACCCTGTTCCCACGAAAACTCTATAATTGGTTACGCCCGGTCTGGCGTAGGTTACTGCGTGTTGAAGATTGATAAGGACTGCTATCTGGTTTAGAATTGCGTCATTGTCATCCGAGGAGAAATCGTCATTCACATTCTAGTTACAGGCGGGGCTGGATTTATCGGCTCAAACATCGTCAAGTTGCTTCTAAAAGAAGGTCACGACGTCATTGTACTTGATAATCTGTCATCAGGCTACCAAGCCAACCTGGACCCCTTCCCTGAAGTCGAGTTTGTTACAGGCGATGTTCGCAACGCAGAATTGATAGACAAAGTCGTGAAAGGCCAAGATGCCGTGTTACATCTCGCTGCGTCTGTTGGCAACTACCGTTCCATACAATACCCAATTGACGATTCGCAGATAAATATCATCGGTACCCTACACATATTGGAAGCCATGCGCAAATATGCGGTAGGCAAGATCGTATTTTCGTCATCGGCTGGCATCTTTGGTCAACTCAAAACCCTGCCTATTGACGAAAATCACCCTGTTGAACCCGATTCCCCCTATGGAGCTAGCAAACTTGGTGCAGAGAAGCTGTGCCTGTCATACAGTAAACTCTATGGATTGGATGCCATTGCACTTCGTTATTTTAATGTCTATGGTGTTAATCAGCGCTTTGATGCTTACGGCAATGTCATCCCAATTTTCGCCCATCGCATGTTCAACAATAAAGCCGTAACAATCTACGGCGATGGTGAGCAAACTCGCGATTTTATCAACGTAGACGATGTTGTTCAGGCCAATTATAAAGCCCTATGGGCCGACGGTGTTTCTGGCGCATTTAATATCGCCAGTGGAACATCGATTACCATCAATCATTTGATTGACCTCATGAAGGAAGTCACTGGTTTAGAGCCCCATGTTCAACATGGCCCCGAGCGCCTCGGTGATGTGCGTCATAGTCGCGCAAATGTAGATGCTGCTAAGCAGGCATTTGGATTTAAACCCATCGTTGATCTCAAGACGGGTCTCACTGAGTACATGCAGTGGGCCAAACCAGTTCTTACCCAGTAAGCAATGTCTGCTATGAAGTTGCTCGTCGTTTCACACATTTTCCCACCACACCCTTCTGGGCAATCAATGGTTCTCAACTATATGCTCAGTGTACTTGATCCTGAGTCTTATCGACTAATCTGTACACGAGACTACTCTATGTGGGAGCAACACGCCGCATTTCCAGCGCTGCCTGTCAACATCCACACAATCCATGCTGCAGATGACATGGGTATCGAGCAAATGGCGATTCTGCGCTTTCTCCGTCCTGTTGATCCACATACACGCCGTCTTCTGAGGCCATTGTGGATCGTCTATAGTTTCATGCGAGCACGTCTGAAAACTATTCTACTACGGCTGTTTACGGTTCGAATCAGGTCGAAGGAGTTCGTAGAGTTTATTTACGAAAATGAGTGTGATGCGATTATGGCGTGTACTGGCGATCTATACGATTTGCCTGCTGCCTATGAGGCAAGTGTCAAATGTGGCATTCCGTTCTTTGCCTATATTATGGACGACTATCGCTATCATTATGGCAGAAGGAATCGACTATTTAGCGAATATTATGAACCCAAATTTATGAAAGGGGCGACGGGTGCATTAGTCTTAAACAGCTATGTGCAACGAGCATATCATGCCCGCTACCAGATCAACTGCACTGTCTTGCACATCCCGGCTGAATTACCAAACCTGGACGAACTTGATATGCAAGGCCATGTATTGAATCAATCCAAAATCAATATAGTGTATACTGGTGCGGTCTATCATGCACATTACGATGCCTTCAGGAATCTGATTCAGGCGTTGGACATCCTGGATCGAGATGACATCAAACTTCACATCTTCTCTAGCCAAACCCCTGAATCGCTTGCCGAACAAGGCATTACTGGGAAACACATTATCTTCCATGAGCATATGCCTCATGGACAGGTCGCACGGGTATTGCGAGATGCAGATATTCTATTCTTGCCCCTGGCCTTCCATTCAGATATCGATGAAGTTCTGGTCAACACATCACCTTCCAAAATGGGTGAATACTTGGCTGTCGGACGAACTATCCTGGTTCATACACGCAAAGATTACTTTCTCTCAGACTACTTTTCTCGTCATGACTGTGGCCTGGTAGTAGATGAACTCAACCCACAGTTTCTTGCGGATGAGATCACCTCGATTCTCGAAGACCAGGTCCGTCGTGAACGCTACGCCAATAATGCCCGATTACAAGCAGAGATCGATTTTGATGCCAATAAATTGCAAACACAGTTTCAACAGTTTCTTAGCAGTCATATGCACAATACATGACCAGACGGCTTGACGTCTTTGAACTCTCAAAGGAACATCTAAGCACATGAAAATACTGATCGTGGCGATGGGCGAAAGCATCCACCCCAATAAACGGATCACAGATGGAGAACCCCCAGAAAACCTGGCAGCGATTAACACCCCTTTGAAGTACACTCTTGAGGATGAGACACATCCTATCCAAGTTTACGAGGCATTGTCATGAGAATACTGTTTGTCGCTATGGCTGAAAGCATCCATACCGTCCGCTGGATTAATCAATTTGAGGGACTGGGCTGGGATGTCCACCTATTCCCTTCTATTGATCTTGGCTATATCCGGCCTGAACTCGCCCATTCAACGGTACATATGTCGTTTTATTCGCGCAGCCCAGAACTTAATCCCAATGTGAGAACAACAGGATGGCATGTACGGCTACCCTTCCAGAATGAAAAACGGCGCATTTTGCGCAAAACATTTGAACATCTGGGCCGCACCTACTTACAACACTTCCGTCCCAATTATCGTGTGCGTCATCTGGCGAAAGCGATCCGTAAACTCAAACCAGACATCGTACATTCCCTCGAAATGCAGCATGGAGCCTATACTGTACTCGGCGCTCGTGAACTGATCGGTGCGGATAGGTTCCCAACATGGATGGTTACAAATTGGGGCAACGACATCTACTTATTTGGTCGCTTAGAGGCCCATTATGATCCGATCACACAGGTCTTAGCCGATTGCGACTTTTACTGGTGCGAGTGCGAACGCGATGTCGAAATCGCCAAACAGTATGGCCTTGATGAGAAGAAAGCGATGCCCGTGATGCCCAACTCTGGCGGTATAAGGTTTGAGGATACCGCTCATCTATGGCAGCAGACACCCACATCACAACGGAAACAGATTTTGCTCAAGGCCTATCAGCACTGGTCAGGACGTGCCTTGAATGCTTTGGAAGCAATGAAACGCTGCGCAGACGACTTACATGATTATAAGATTTTGTGCTTTTCCGCTTCGCCGGATGTCAAAATCGCGGCTGAACTCGTCATGCATGATACGGGTCTGAACATCGAATTCTTGCAAACAGTCTCCCATCAGCAGATGCTTGAGGCCTATGCGCAATCCAGAGCGTACATAGGGATTAGCATCTCCGATGGACTCAGCACCTCTATGGTAGAGGCAATGGCAATGGGGACATTTCCCATTCAAACCAATACTGCCTGTACCGATGAGTGGTTTGTGAATGGCGAATCAGGTTTCAGCGTTGAACCAGATGATATTGAAGGCATTGCCCAAGCTATCCGACGGGCGGTCACAGAGGATGAACTGGTCGATAAAGGGGCTAAGCACAACCGAACCCAACTTGAGCACCGCATCCCGTATGATAAAATCCGCGCATTGGCAATCGCACAATACCAGCAGGCAATCAAGGCATGAGCAACCCTCTCCCTCTTGTGACGGTGATTACACCTGCTTATAACCTGGCACATTATTTGCCAGAAACAATCGACAGCATCTTGGATCAAGATTATGATAACATCGAATACATTGTCCTAGACGATGGCTCCAAGGACAACACCCGCGAAGTTCTCTCCCATTACACTGGCAAACTATATTGGGAAACACACGAAAACATGGGCGAAGCCAGCACCGTGAACAAGGCATGGACGATGGCGAAGGGTGATTACATCGTTGTCGTCAATGCTGACGACCCAATTCGTCCAACTATGCTCTCGAAACTGGTGGCATTCATGGAAAAGCACACGGATGTGCTTGCCGTCTACCCTGACTGGTATGGCATTGACGAAGAGTCGGAAATCTTATTTTATAACCGTGTCTGGGATTTTGACTATAAAAGAATGCTACGTGAAGCGGGTTGTGTGCCCGGGCCAGGCACACTGATCCGACGCAAAGGTATCGAACTGGAGAACGCCCGCAACACCAATTATAAATACGTGACCGATTATGAATATTGGCTGCGGCTGGGATTGCATGGCCCCTTAGCACGCTACCCGGAAGCACTCGCCACCCACCGCACTCATGCGTCGTCGGCAGGTGTTCAGTTCAAACCGATTGTCGGCGATGAAATTATCGAAATGCTGGATGCCTACTTCCAAAACCCTAACTTGCCAGAGGACATCAAAAGCCTAAAAGCAGAAACTTTGTCATCAGCTTATTTTGAAGCGGGAGATCGCGCAGCCACCCTGCGTGAACGCCGAGACTACTTCATCAAGTCCTTCCGAACTTATCCCAAAAATTGGTTGCAAAAACCACATCGACGCGCCCATTGGCGACAGATGATCTTCCCAGAAATAATGCGGAAAGTTTTCCATGTCATACGCAAACAGTTTTGATAGACTAATCACGCTCACACTGGCAATCATTACAGTTAAATCCTATAGGCGTTCATCGGCCTCTGTGGTCTCAGCAATTACTTGAGTGAGAGCGTCCACAAGCTTGTCCATGTCACTCTGCGAATTATAGGCTTGAACCGAAAGACGCATCAATATGTGATCCTTCCAGGGGAAAATAGGCACTTCAATATTGAAATCCGGGAAAAGACGTTTGTAGGCGTCGTACTCGATCATCGGCAAGCTAATTGAACCCATCTGCGAATTCCACACTCGTCCAGCGGGCGCAACCTGAGCCATATCGCCAAGGAGTTCAATCCGTTTGCGTGTCTTGCACAAAAGATCGTGGCATCTTGCCCGAACCGAGGGCCAATTATGGTCACTTTGAAACTTGATGGCAGCGGGAATTGACAAGAATGCTGCAAGATCGCGTGTGCCCTGCCACTCATGCCGATCAACAAAGGCGTTTTCTTTCCCGCTGCCCCAGCTAATGACCAGTGGATCAATCTGCACCTGCAATTCAGGGCGTACATAAACAAAGGCTGCCCCTTTGGGTGTGCTTAGCCATTTGTGACAGTTTCCAGAGTAAAAATCGGGGTCAATGGTGTGAAGGTCAACATCAATCTGTCCAGGCGCATGGGCCCCATCAATTACCGTCAGGATATCAGCTTCCCGTGCCCGTTTGCAGATGGCCTCTATTGGCAAAATGAGCGCCGTCGGCGAGGTGATATGACTGATGGCAATCACGCGAGTGCGATCAGTTACACCTTGCCAGAAGCTCTCGATAAACTCTTCCGGTGTTGTCAACGGCACTGTAATAGGTTGCTCAACCACGACAGCTTCCAACTTATCAGCATAGTATTGCCAGGTCATGCAGATAGCACCATATTCGTGGTCTGTCATAAGAATCTCGTCACCGGGTTGCAATTCCAGACAACGAGCAACAGTGTTCACACCAGATGTGGCGTTGGTCACCAACAGCAAATTATCGCCCGATGTCTTCAGGAAGCCGCCCAATTCGTTACGGACATTTTCAAGGAGGTCATGGCGGCGACGGCCAAAAAATGTGACCGGCTGACGCTCGGTTTCCAGTTGCCAATATTGATAAGACTCAAACACGGGCCGTGGGCAAGCACCATACGACCCATGATTGAGAAACACAACATCGTCTTCAAGGAGATATTGATCGCGCAATGTTGGTCATCCTACTGTCCTAGCGAACGCACATACTGATAAAGATGAGCTATTCCACTATTACTTAGACGTTCTGCACCATAGAGATGGTCGTTTCCTAAATCGCCACCAGAGCGCATGAAATCAACGAATGCATCCTGCGATGCTTCATATTCCAAGAGCGACATCCCATCGTCAGTCCCCTCACCCGCAGCACCATGACACGAGCCACATTCCAATACCTCGTAGCGTCCGAGGCCCCGTTCAACGGCAGCCAAATCAAGCGCACCTGACTCTGCTGCAACAGCCGTTTCTGTCATGGAGCGTGCAGCCCCAGTGGCAACTTGAGGGGCTTCCGTCGGCGCGCTGAAGGCAAATGTTGGGAAAGCTGTTGGTTGGCTAGCAGAGTCACGATCCTCACCACCACACGCAGCTAGAATCATAGACAAAACAACAAATAGCATAATCTTTCTGATGAACATGGTGATTCCTCCCAGTCGGGGCTACTGCGCCCTTGTCATATCGAGCGCTTCTTGCAATCCATCACCAACAAATGAGAAACCAAGTAAAGTCAGCGCAATCATCAGCGTTGGAAAAAGTGCCAGATGCCAAAACACTGTAACCGTTGACCCGACACTGCCACCTACCATTTTACCCCAACTTGGCGTTGGCTCGGTGATACCCAATCCAAGAAAGCTCAAACCAGCCTCTGCAAAGATAAACTGTGGCACAGCTAATGAAAAGGCAATGAGCAAAGGCGAAAACGCGTTAGGCAGAATGTGGCGCAGGAGAATCTGTGGGGTCTTGGCTCCTAGTGCTTTTGCGGCTGTGACATATTCACGATTACGGATGGACAGGAACTGCCCACGAGTGATACGCGCCGGCCCAATCCAGGATGTCATCGATAACGCAAGGATGAGGTTACCAAGACCAGACCCGGCTATACTCAGTAACAACAAGGCAAATATGAGACCAGGGATACCTGTTCCAACTTCGATAATCCGCTGGATGACAAAATCGACCCATCCACCCCAGTAACCTGCAACAGCCCCCAGCGGTATACCAATAGAAAACGCGATAGTCGCCCCCACAAAGCCGACCAGCAATGAAATACGCGATCCATAAACCAGGCGGGTGTAGTAATCGCGGCCTACGGCGTCCGTACCTAAAAGATGGTTGGGGTTCTCAAACGGAAGTACAGGATGACGTATCGTAAAAAACACCTTGTCAAACGCATAGGGGGTTATGATATCGGCAAATGTCGCAAGAAATAGTAGCAAGCCAACAATTACCATACCTACAATTGCTAGTCGATTGCGGCGGAAACGGCGAAAACTGTCTTGCCAGAGAGAACGATGCTCGATTTTCTCTGGCGAGACAACACGACCAGAAACGTCTTCCATCAGTTCGCCGTCCCTGTTAATCGAATGCGAGGATCAATCACTGTATATAATATGTCTGTGATGAGATAGGTAATTCCCCAGAAAAACGCAATCAATAACACCAGGGCCATAATCATCGGATAATCGCGGGCAAATATACTGGTCACAAAGAACTTTCCAAGGCCGGGGATGCCATAAACAACCTCGATAAATAGGGAGCCCGTTACAAGATTTGGGATCTCTGGCAGAAGAACGGTGACCATTGGAATGGCTGCGTTGCGCATCACATGGCGGTTCATTATTCGTCGCTCAGTTAGCCCTTTTGCACGAGCAGTTCGGATGTAGTCTGCATTCAACGCATCAACGACACTTGACCGGGTATATCGAGCCACAATCGCCAACGGGGCGAGCGCGTAGGTAATAACTGGGAGAAAATAATCCCAAGACAGCAGTGCATTCCCACCGTCGGTAATTGGCCCGATGATCCAATTTTCTTTCTGCCCCCAACCAGACTGAAAGCCGAAGATAATGAGAAACCAAGCGGCAATAACAAAACTGGGAACCGTGATTCCTAAAGTTGCCAAAAACGTAACACTATTGTCAATTAGACTATTACGATAGTACGCGCCGGTTATGCCCAAAGTGATGCCAACTGTAAATGAGAGCAGAATCGTATATAGACCAACATGTAACGTAACGGGCCAGACACGGGCAATGACTTCTGTTACAAGCGGTGAGCCAGGTTGAGAAAACGAATAACCAAAGTCCAGTTGGATTGCTCCCGCTAAGAAATTGACATATCGCTCAAATACGGGCCTATCCAACCCATACCTGGCCTCAATATTCTTAAGCGCTTCCTCCGAAAAACCGCGATCACCAATTGCAAATGGCCCACCTGGAACCGCATCCATCAAAAAAAACACGATTGTCGCTACTATGAACATGACGAGCAAAAGCGAAAGCAATCGCTGTATGATATAGCCAGTCATGCAAGAACTCCTGATTTAAAGTGAAAGGTCAAGGCAGGAGTCTGCCTTGACCAGAGGTTAGTTAGTTGTTGCGGTACGTGTCATATTCGGCCACATCCGCGCTGATATAGAAGGTGCTCCACATCCAGTCATTCCCCCATTGCCAACCAGGTAGCCCTTGTGAATTAAGATCACGGAACGCTCCCTGAAGGTAAGGTTGGAAGACATGCCCAGAAATGCGATGATCCAGGAATGCAGCACCAACATCTTCAACCAGGATCCGTTCTGCCTCTTGATACAACTGGGTACGACGTTCAGGATCGCCCACCAACGAGTTGGCTTCCTGAGCAATCGAGTCGAACTCGGTGTTCCGCCACGAATGGCGTCCATCAGACGTCCACAACGTCCCCATCATATTTGCTGGATCAAGATAATCCATTCCATAGTCAACGGCGTAGAATTGCAGATCTGTCGGCTTGTTGTTCAAACCTGTCATAAAGGTGGTGAAGTCAAGATTTTCGACCTCAATATTGATATTTAAACACTCACTAATCGAGGCAGCAGCAGCATCATAACGGGGACGAATAACATTGCCTTCATTCCGAAGTTGCAATGTCACATCAGGGAAGCCCTCGCCGTCTGGATAACCAGCTTCCGCCAACAATGCCTGGGCTGCTTCACAGTCATATTCCTGATACTGGCGCAAATTACCCTCTACATCTGATGCTGGGAAACCAGGAGCAAGCATCGAATAAGCTGGGACAGATTGCTGTTCACCTATAATGTTGCTGACTATCGATTCACGATCCAGCGACTTGGCGAATGCCTGACGCACTAGAACGTTATCAAAGGGTGGATTGTACGCATCAAAGCCTAGGTAATCAGTCCGGAAGTCACCAGGGTTCGGGAAGTAGTTTTCCGACAAAACCGGATCAGCATTGATAATCTCGAATTCTGCTGGGCCAAGCGAGGCACCCGCCTGAACATATTCAAGATCACTGTCCTGGAATGCCAGAAACTGGGTGGAGGTATCACCGTAGAAAACCTCTACCCGATTCAAAACTGGAGGACGGAACCCAGTGTAAGTCGGATTGGCCTCAAAAACAGCACTTTCACCTGGCGTGAATTCTGTCAAGATAAATGGCCCGGCTGAAACATGGGTTTCAGGATCAATGATGTAATCCGGGCCGTGTTCCGCCAAAGCGTCCGCTTGCAATGGTGGCCAGAAGAACAAAGTATTGGGAAGTGGCGGGAAAGGAAATTCTGTTGTCACTTCCAGCGTCAGATCATCAACCGCAACCACCCCCAGTTCTTCTGGGGGAAGCTCACCAGCTACGACCTCAGCATAATTCTTAATGATGCCTGCCCACATCCAGGTAAAATCGTATCCACTGTCAGGGGTTGCTGTATAACGGTATGATGCTTCAAAATCGCGTGCAGTAAATGGGGTCCCATCACTCCAAACTTGATCCGGGCGCAAATGGAATGTCCACGTCAAACCATCCTCCGAAGGTTCCCAGCTTTCAGCAGCACCTGGGATCAATTGCAGATCATTATTTAAATAGACAAGAGCATCACTGAATTGATCAGCAAAGCAGAGGCGCTGGTAAACAAACACCACTGCCGATAAGGTGCGATTGGGTGCGGTTGCATCGCACATCACCCGCATCACCTGATCATCATATGGTGCAGCATCATCCGGCAAGGGCAGACCGTAAACATCGACATTGTCGTCCTGTGCGCCAACCATTGGCATAAGGCCAACAATAAGCGCCAATATCACCCATGCGAACGTTTGTTTTCGTAATGTCATAGTACTTCTCCTAGTCAAAAATAGACAATCTAGTTGGAAAAATGCCCCCAATGTGGTAGATATTAGACGAAAATTCTAGCCGTTGCAAATTAACGGACTGATGCAAACCTGACCTATTAAGGAGATTGTTACGATGGAAAAATCTACGCCAAGCATGTCAGAGCTCATGCTGACCAAACTCCGTCCGTTCAGGGCTCCATTACGGGTCATGATACCCATAGGTGGTGGAAGGAGTCAACAATAACCCAGAACAGCCAAAGGCACCAGAGTGCCTGGGCTCTTTTCGTGTGATGTCTCACAAGCCTTATGCTTCCATATCAACAATAACTTTAACTGAGCCTTCATCATAGGTTGAATGAAGTTCGTAAGCTTCCATCACTTTCTCAAATGGGAAATGATGGGTGATGACTGGCGCAACATCAAGCTCACCCGATCCAATCAGGCGCAAGGCTTCGTGTGTTGAGACATGGCCCGGTTCATCGGCTGTACCAAAGATCGACTTGGTATCAACACACTTGCCAAAATGCTTCAAGATAGGCCACTCCATCTTATCTGTACGGGGAATACCGAAGAACAAAATGCTGCCGAAACGTTTGACCAAATCGTAGGCTAGCAGTATCGAACTAGTCTCGCCTGCCGCTTCGACTACAACATCAGCCAACTCACCTTCGTTGACATCCATCACTGCCTGGACGGCATCAATTTCCTTATTATGCACAGTGGCCGATGCACCGTAGCGTTCACTGAACATCAGGCGATGCTGTTGCAGATCAAGCGCGATGACCCGCTTCGCACCACGACGCCTAATAAGAAAATTGAACCAAAGACCTGCCGATCCCTGCCCAATCACAGCAACCGTCTTGTCCTTGACTTCAGCCAGATATTTGGCACCATGAATCACCGTACCAATCTGCTGGGCCTGTAGCGCATGTTCAATCTTTGTCCCTTCTGGAATCTTCAACATGTTTTCGTTTTTCGATAAATAATACTCTTGCATAGCTCCATGATCAGGTGCGAGTGCCAGCACCGTTTCACCGATCTCGAATCCTGGAGCTTCACCATAAATCTCCATGATCTCACCGACCATCTCGTGCCCGGTTGCGCCCGGCTTCGACGGATAACGATCATCAGAGTTATAGTATAGCCAGCGAGTATCGCTACCACATAAGGCCAACCGACGACAGCGGATCAACGCATGACCATCTTTGGGTTCCGGCTTATCCACTTCTATGATTCTGGCCTTTCCCCGTTCATAAATATGCACAGCTTTCACAATGTTGCCTTCCTGAGCCTCTCATTTCAACAAACTATCCACGATGATAGTTGTTTGGGGTATTCGCTGCAACCAGACCACGTTATGCCATTGTAGATTTCCCAAACCACTGATAGCATACTATGGTTTCGTCAAACCATTCTATGGAGCCATACTGTGTCCAATGCCAATAACATCTTGATTTCCCCCTATGGTGGCCGTCTCATTAATCTCCTGCCACCTGAAGAGGAACTCGAAGAATTCAAAGCTCATGCAGGTACACTGCCCTCCATCCAACTCACCCAACGCACCATCTGCGATCTTGAACTACTGGCAGTCGGTGGTTTTTCACCTTTAGATGGGTTCATGGGCAAACAAGATTTGCAAAGTGTCTTGGATGATATGCGCCTAACCAATGGATCTATTTTTCCCATGCCTGTCACTCTGCCGATTGACTTGCCAGATGGAATCGGGCTGGATCAGGAAATTGCCCTGCGCGATCGGCGCAACAACATTCTAGCAATCATGCAACTGGAAGAAATTTACGAGTGGGACAAGGCCGAATTCGCCCAGAAAACCTTCGGCTCAACTGACCCACGCCACCCCCTCATTGCTGAAATGGAGCGCTGGGGCAAGACTAATCTCGCAGGGGCGATGCGGGTACTGCAACTGCCACCGCGGGCTGACTTCCGTGATCTACGCCGAACGCCTGCACAGACTCGTGAGGTTCTAGAATGTACTGGACATAGCAACGTGGTTGCATTCCAAACACGCAATCCCATGCACCGCGTCCATGAAGAACTGACCAAGCGCGCCACCGAAGAAGTCAACGGTGTACTCCTGCTGCATCCTGTAGTTGGGATGACGCGCCCCGGCGATGTTGACCACTATATCCGGGTACGGACCTATAAAGCACTGACCAGCCAATATTACGATCAAAATCGGGTTGTTCTCTCGCTACTGCCCTTAGCCATGCGCATGGCAGGCCCCCGCGAAGCGCTGTGGCATGCGATTATCCGCCGAAATTATGGCGCTAATCATATCATCGTCGGACGCGACCATGCTGGCCCTGGCAGCAATTCTCAAGGAGAACCATTCTATGGCCCTTATGATGCACAAGAGTTGGTCATCCAGTATCAGGAAGCAATCGGTGTGAAGATGGTTCCGTTCAAAATGTTGGTGCATTTGCCTGATGAGAACCGTTATGAGGAAATTGATAAAGTCACACCTGATATGAAAACAGCCTCGATTTCTGGCACACAAGTACGCGAGGAGTATCTTGGTAAAGGTAGGTCGCTACCTGAATGGTTCACTCGACCTGAAGTTGCCGACATTCTGGCTGAATCATTCCCACCTCGTCACCGTCAGGGCCAATGCATCTGGTTTACAGGACTCAGTGGTTCTGGTAAATCGACAACTGCTGAACACCTGACAACATTGTTGCTAGAACATGGGCGGCAGGTTACAGTGCTGGATGGCGACATTGTTCGTACCCATTTATCGAAAGGGCTTGGATTTAGCAAAGAAGATCGCGACACCAACATCCGCCGGATTGGGTTTGTCGCATCAGAGATCGTCCGGCATGGGGGGATCGTCATCTGCGCCGCCATCAGCCCTTATCGTGCTACCCGTAATGATGTACGCAACTTGGTCGGGGAAGGCTTCATGGAGGTCTATGTCGATACTCCCCTAGAAGTTTGCGAAGAGCGCGACACCAAAGGCTTATACGCCAAAGCGAGACGCGGCGAGATTAAGGGCTTCACAGGGATTGATGATCCCTACGAACCCCCGGTCAATCCAGAACTCACATTGACCACTACAGACAACACACCAGAGCAAAACGCGCAACTGATCCTTGAGTATTTGGTAGAACACGGTTTCGTGAAGATGCTCCAACCAGAACTGGCCTAACCCAGATTCGCAGAAATCAAAGACACGCTCCGGATTTAGCCTGGGGCGTGTCTTTTTTTGTTCCCCTCTACCTGCCAGAATACTGTCCATATTTCCCTAGAGGAGACATGAGCCTATGCGCGTAGGGAATGGTTCTTAACTCACAGATGGCATCCCCCTTCTCTAGCACAGCGTTGAGGATCAGGGCTTAGGTACCTGCTCCTAGGCAGCCAATGCTCCTACATCCTCCACCAATCGAATAGCTGCCTCAAGCACCTCATCGATTCGGCTGACGGGGATAAAGGTCATCTCATTACGGACTTCATCTGGCAGTTCATCTAGATCATCAACGTTGCGGTCTGGCAAAATGATGGTATCAATACCACCACGATGTGCTGCTAGAACCTTCATCTTAAGCCCACCAATCGGCAGAACTTGCCCACGCAGCGTCGTTTCCCCAGTCATCGCCACATTCGCCCGCACTAATTGGCCAGTCAACAAACTATAGAGCGCCGTCGTCATCGTGATCCCGGCACTCGGCCCATCTTTCGGAACAGCCCCTTCCGGTACATGAATGTGAACATCATGATCTTTGAAACGCTCGACATCAATTCCAAGGCTATCTGCATGAGCATAAAGATAGCTATAGGCAATCCGAACACTTTCCTCCATGACCTTGCCCAATTGTCCTGTGACGGTCAGTTTGCCATCACCGGGTGTGCGGGCTGCCTCTACAAACAAAACATCACCACCCACCGGAGTCCAGGCCAGGCCTGTCGCTACGCCCGGTATTTCATCGCGATCTGCTGCATCAAAGCGGAAGCGCGGCTTACCCAGATACTCGCGCACCAGTTCCACCGTGACTTTCACAAACTCGGCTTCAATGGACGCAATTTGAATAGCAACTTTGCGCATCACGGCTCCAATCTGCCTTTCAAGGTTCCGCACACCCGCTTCACGAGTATACTCGCGAATCAAGCGACGTAGAGCATCTTCAGTGAATGAAATCTCACCTTCGTGTAGGCTATTGGCCTTGAGTTGGCGGGCAATGAGATGTTCCTGCGCGATCTTGACCTTCTCATATTCGGTGTAGCCGTCAAGCTGAATGACTTCCATCCGATCCAGCAGCGGAGCCGGAACCGTATCGAGTTGGTTGGCCGTTGCAATAAATATGATGTCACTTAAGTCAAAGTCAACATCCAGGTAGTGATCGCGGAAAGTATTGTTCTGGGCCGGATCCAGTACCTCCAACAGCGCACTGGCCGGATCGCCACGCCAGTCTGAACCGACTTTATCAATCTCATCCAGCATCATGACTGGATTCTTGGTGCCTACACGCTTCAGCGCCTGGATAATGCGCCCTGGCATCGCGCCAATATAGGTACGGCGATGCCCTCGAATTTCGGCTTCATCGCGCATACCGCCCAGACTCAACCGGGCGAATTCACGATCTAATGCCCGCGCAATCGACTTGCCCAAACTGGTCTTACCAACTCCTGGTGGGCCGACGAACAATAAGATTGTATGGGCGCCATCAGTATCAGCATCATGATTAAAGCCACGTTCCGCCGCCAGCTTTCGCACCGCCAGATGCTCGATGATGCGATCTTTCACATCTTTTAGATCATAGTGATCGGCATCCAGCACTGAGCGTGCGTTCTGGATATCAAGGTTGTCCTCACTGGAAGCGTTCCAGGGAACATCAACCAACCAGTCTAGATATGTGCGGATCACACCGTACTCGGCTGATTGGGGTGAAAGTCTCTCCATACGGTTGAGTTCATTGAGCGCTTGCTCTTTGGCCTCGTCCGACATTTCGGCTTCTTCAATGCGTGTGTGATATAAATCAATTTCGGCGGCTTCGTCTTCGCCATCACCCAGTTCATGCCGGATTTGCTCTAGCTGACGCCGCAGATAGTATTCCCGCTGTTCCTTGCTAACCTGCTCCTGCGTATCAGATTTGATTTTCTCGCCGATTTCCAGCACCTGTTTCTCATGTGCCAGGGCATCCAGCAGGATTCGCATCTTCTCATTTACGCTATCAGCATCCAGCACTTCCACGCGCTTTTCATCATCAATCCGAGCATTTGAAGCGATGGTATAGGCCAAAATTTTGTTACTTTCGATCTGCTCCAGCGCCTCGACAATTTGATCTGGTACATTAGGCATCAAGGCAACAATTTCCCGTGAAATCGCCAGCAAACCCCGATTGAGCGCTTCTGATTTGGTATCTGTTTCTTCGGTTTCTGGCGCAAGGCTCACATGGGCCTTTAAATAGGGTTCTTCGGCTGTCCAGGCATCAATTCGCGCTCGTTCGAGTGTCTGTACAATCAACTGGATCGTGCCATCCTGGCCCGGTGCAGCCCGCTGAATGATGGCGATGCTGCCAACTTCGTATACGTCCTTAGACGTGGGATTCTCAATTTCGGGGTCGAGTGAACCAACTAGCATCATCAGCCGATCGCCCTGGGCAGCATCTTCTGCCAGAGACAATGATTTGGGCGTACCGACAACAATCGGCAGCATACTTGAAGGAAAAGGTATGGTATTGCGCAATGGCAGAACCGGCAACTCATTTGGTAGATGTGCCAGGATGTCATCGATTTTGGTTTCGTTATGACCAAACATATTCGCGTCCTTTGGTTACAACCCATCTCGTATATCCTATGGTAGACAACTTCGATATGAGTCGTATTGGACGAATATTGGTATCGTATCAGAATCGGAGTTAAGACCATTTACATTTCAATCGGATAGATCACTTCACACTCACCCTTGAGTATATGCAAATCCATCCCACAGGTTCCAACAGCTTTGGCCTCAATCAACACGTTGTCTGCGTCAATCTCTAATCGTGCTGTGGGGTATATGCCTGCCTTGGTTGGGGGATCTCATTGACTAACATACTCGTGAGTGGTGAATCGCATGGATGTCCATGAGGTTGGCGATCACAGGAGAGCTTGTGGGCTGAACTGTTTTTTTGTTGCTGCTGCGGCACAACAAAAAAATGGCAGCAGCAACGCGGAAAACGGGGGAAACGGGGGAGAATCGGCAGGGAATAGCGGAAAGCTGGTGGGAAATGGCAGTCAAAACAGTCTCCGAGTGGGTTGGTCAAGAGTCGATACAGCCTTAGTGTAGTTGAAAAAGAGTTGATTTGGGCGAACGTGTTTCAGAACATATATTCTGTATTCAGACAAGGCTTACCGCCCTGGGGTCAGTGGATTCCCGTGGTTGCTAGGCTCTGTTGACATTTGAGAAAAGTCGATAAAATGGTTTTATGAGTAATGTGACCTTAACCGATGAGAACTGGACGAAAATTCGGGACTAGTTGAAACAAGACCCGAATGCTTATGTAGGAAACGAGGCCGAATGCCGTCGTTTCGTCGAAGCCATCCTCTGGGTAAGCCGGAGTGGGGCACAATGGCGTTTGCTGCCACCTGAATACGCCAACTGGAATAAGTGTTTGCCCGCTGGTGTCAAAACGGCGTGTGGGAGCGAATGTTGGACTATTTCGCGGACGACCCGGACATGGAAAACGGGATGGTGGGTAGTCCAATTGTCCGTGCCCATCCCTGTGCGGCTGGGGCACAAAAAAAGCGCTGAGCAAGCGCTGGGGCGCAGTCGCGGCGGCTTTTCGTGCAAAATCCATGTGACAGTCGATGGGTTGGGAAATCCCTTGCGCTTGTGCTTGACGGCTGGACAACGCCATGACATCACCCAAGCCTATCACTTGCTGGAAGGCTTTGAGTTTGAGCATCTGATCGCAGATCGTGGCTATGCGGCTGAACACTTCATTGACTATTTGCTTGAACGCGGTATTGAAGCGGTGATCCCGCCTCACCCAAGAGCCAAAGTCTTGCGTGAATATGATGAGTGGCTCGATCGGCAGCGTCATTTGGGCGAGTGTTTTATCAACAAGATCAAACATTTTCGGCGTGTCTTCTCACGGTTTGAAAAACTGGATCGCTCTTATTTGGGCTTCTTGCATTTTGTCAGTTCACTTATCTGGTTACGTTGAAATGTCAACACAACCTAGTAAATATGCTAGAATCACTTGAGATCGACTGCGACGGCAACTGGAGCGAAACTATGAGCTATCCCCAAATTACTAACGAACATGCCGCATTCTATTATGAAAAGGGTTATTTGATCATTGAAAATGCCTTATCAACTGACGAGCTTGAGACTCTCCGAAAAGACACCGCACGTATCTGTCGTGGTGAAGCAGGCGAGATTCCAGGTGTTGAGCAGGTCACGCCAGACATACTTGATGAGGATGTCCTCAAACGTTACCTATGTATCCACTTCCCGCACAAGATTTCGAATGTGATGTTGGATTATCTGGCACATCCAGTAATCGTTGATGCTCTGACTAAGGTGATCGGCCCGAATGTCAAATGTATGCAGTCGATGTTGTTTATCAAATCATCAGGCAAACCTGGACAAGCATGGCATCAAGACGAGGATTTTATCCCCACCCGTGATCGCTCATTGACGGGCGGCTGGATTGCGCTGGATGACGCCACCATAGAAAATGGCTGTTTGTGGATTATTCCTGGTTCACACAAACACGGCATTCTTTGGCCTCAGCATGTACAGGACGATCCACGTTTTGACTGTACGGTTGAATCTGGTGGCTTCCCCTATAAAGATGAGGATGCAATACCTGTCGAGGTCAAAGCGGGGACCATGGTGTTCTTCAACGGCTATCTGCTCCATCGCTCACTGCCTAATTACGCCGAAGCGGGTTATCGCCGGGTGTTGGTCAACCATTACATGAGTGCAGAGTCACTACTGCCCTGGCATCGTCCAAATGAAGGTGAATGGATGGCCATTGCGGACATGCGCGACATTGTGATGATCGCCGGGACCGACCCTTACAGTTACAAAGGTGTCGCTGATCTCTCGAAGGTACATCTGCGTCGTTCAGGTGAGGGCGGGTGTGACAACGGCATCAAAAAACGGCCTCTCAAAGAGCCTATCTAATCTCTATAGGCACTCGGTGGTTCGTCATTCAGATGTCCCCTGTCATCTCCTTAACCAGTTTGAAGAATCCACGTTTGCGTTTTAGCCCCCAGTTCACGGGTACATTCTGGTAACCATCCACATAGTTGTTATCGCCTACCCCCAGGATGTGCCTTTGGATACCGCCGCATGGTCATCTTCGTTAAATAGAATTGGCATCGGACGATACCCGGAAACCTGGCGTGTTTCATCAACCATTTCAGCAATCTGGTTAGGATCGCTGACCACATTCTCCAATGGGATGAAATTGCCCCTGTAACTCGTCCTAACAGAAACAGGCTTGAGCCCGCCGCAAGCCGCAGCGAACCTTTGGTTCGATCTCAGCAGGAGCGGTTAGGCGTTGTGTCGCACGGTGTTTTATGCGATCATGTCCAAGGCTGTCACAGCCATGCGGCGCGGGCGGGACGCGCCCTTGAAGGTGAACGTAGAGGTGGTGAACTCATGCGTACTTCAGAAGCTGCAGCGAACTGAACGTTCGACTTCAGTCGTAGCAGAGCGTCACCGAAGTAGAAATAGCCCAGGATGCCGACCATGCCAAGTTCATCCAATTTGTCTAGCACGCGCTTCATGCGATCCACATAGACGGGCTTGAGGCCGCCCTCAGCGGTAAGCCCGGTATTAATCCAGGGCTGTTCTTTGGAATATCCTTCTGGGCTGCCGCCCTGGAAGTTAGCCGTTACCGTCAGTAAGCCATGTTCGCGGTAAATGGGCAGGGCTTCGATAAATTCGGCCACATTGCGTTCAGCATCCCATTTGCCTATATTGGGGTAAGCCCAGCGGCTCACGGTTTCCGGGTTTTCATCATCAAATGTGGCCTGGATCATGCGGCTAAGGTGCGGCCTTTATACGTGATGTCAGCGTCGATATAGAATTTATCGTCCTGGATGGTGAGCTTCCGTCATCGTCTATTCGCTCCTTTGCGCTTGATTGTGCCATATAATTGACATGAAGACAGGACTTCAGAGGAATTGAACTGAAAAACAAACAGAAGAAGCATTCAAAGTACGTGCCCCCAACATTGCTCCTACGTGAGACTCATCACGAAGGCGATGCCCTATTCAGTGTAGAAACATGTATAAACCTCATTCAGAAACTACATCAGGTCAATTTCTTGGACTCGAATCCGACGTACGTCCACATCTCGGGCGATGCCGCCCACACGCATTTCAGTATTCGTAGCGGCTCTCGTTGGTGGATTTTGTGGGCCATTGGGGATATGAAGTTGGTTACGGATGTCAGAACACTTGTAACGTTTCGAGTTGGGATCTCGCCAGAAGTCGTGCTGCTTCACATCATAATTAATATCGTGCCTGTTATCATCTTATTTTGGTCAATTCCAGGTGCACTTGTGAGTGCAGCCATAGTTGGTATGATGATTGCCCTGACCACACTAAATCTGATCCATGAACGGAACAAACTCGAACAGAGGATACGACATGTCCTATTCCCTATGTCATAGAATCAGTACCAGCCAGCCTAACTCACCGATAACTTATACCCGCTCTGCTCTTCCAGTTTGCCACTGACCTTCTCGATCTCTTCCTCACTCGGCGGTTTCGCAACCGTGAAGGTCACTTCCAACCGATCCATGTGGATACCCGGCCCCTTGCGGACGACCCAACCTGCTTGCCGTGCCAGTGTTGAGGCCATCTGCGAGATTTGCTGCTGATTGGGATGCGGGTAGATCATCAGTGGATAACCTGTTTCCTTTGCCAGACGGACAATGATGTCTCGGTGACGTTCACCAACCTGGGGCGAGACAAAGGTCAGGACAATTTGCCCTTGCTTGAGGCCGACTTTGTTCAAACCCAACGGCCCCAATGCCTCTCGGATAACGCCATAGGCCTCATTGATTTCCATTTGCTCGACGTCGGTTGGTGCAGCTACCGCAGAAGGAACTGAATCATCATCTTTAACCGACGTGGTGATGAGCTTAAAGCCTGTTAGTTCAAAGAACGCAGATTCAAACGCTTTGAGATCATTGATACCTTCAACATTAACCTGAACTTCCGAGCGATCCATATAGAAGGATGGGCCTTTGATGATGGAGCCGCCTTCGGGCAGTAATTCATCAATGGCCACACTGAGCGCTTGTTGATTGACACCCGGCTTGACGTAAACATCCCAACCTGTTGTCTCCTCAACTTGGGTGATGATGTCGGCATAGGTATCGTTAGCACGATCAGGAAAATCGAGCGTCAGCACCAGCCGCTTGCGATGATTTTCCATCCCTACTTTACGCAATCTTGCCTCTGGAGGGAACGCCTCTAAGGCGATTTGTCGGGCGTGATTTTGCTCAACTGGGCCTTCTTCCAATGCACGTTTAGGCAGCAAACCACCTTGCTCAACCGTGGCTGCATCGCCTGCCAATGCTAGCACAATGGCCACCAAGGCTACATCACGCCGTAAGCCATTGGGCAAGGGATCGGACAACAACATTTCTGGATTGACAGGTTCTCCAGCCTGGACTAGTCGCTGCCTGCGGGCAAAGGGTAACAATCCATCGCGTTGTGCTTTTGCGTCTTTGACCAACGCATTGAGTTGGCTTTTGCGGCCTTTGCCTTTTCCATAGGGTTCCCATTGTCCAATGACCCACAACAGCGCATCCGCCGGATGATTGCGACCTTTGGCACCCTGCACATCAGCTTCAAATGAATCGATGCTAGCATTCACCACCACGGCTGCACGAGGTCGATTGTTGCTATCACGCATTACAATGAGCTTGCCCACGATATCGGGGTTTGCCAGCATAATCGCTCGCTGTCGTTGTGCCCGTTCGACTTGTTTTTCAGACCGTACCTGGAAGGTGTTCTTGCGTCGCCAATCTGCACTAAAGTATACAGTGTCTTTTAGGATACCGGTGGCTTCGCTCTCTCTTCCTGAATCGCCCCACCACATTTGTGCCAGTTCCTTAGAGCTGAAGAAACTGCCTGCTTGATTCTTGAGCGCCGCCCATAGTTTCGCTGGGTCAAGCGCATCGGTCTGGTTACCGGACTTGACCTGTCCGATTGCCCAGGGACGTTTGGCAAAGGCGAACGTTTCCTTTTGTCCGATGCGGGGTGTCAGTACACGCCGTCCACGCTGGCGGAGTGCCGTTGCCAGACTATGCCGCGCCGAGGGATCCCCATGTACTAGCATGATCTCTTGCGCTTCCAGTGCTTCCGCTACGTTGACCAGTTCACTCTCATCGGCATGAGCCGACAGCGAATAGGTTCCCACTGTACAGCGCACGGTGACTGTCATGTCGTCCAATCGCAGGGATGGGGTTTCACCCTCTTCACGTTGCGATTTCATCCGCTGCAAGAAGCGTCCTGGCGCTTCCTCATCCTGATACCCAGTCAGTAGAATCGCGTTTTCCTCCCCACTAGCAAGGTGCTTGGCGTAGGCTACCGATGCGCCCCCAGTCAACATACCGCTGCTGGCTACAATAACACATGGTTGCGCAGATCGAGCAACCTCTTCACGCATAGCTGCACTTTCGACAGGTCTGATCTTTTCACGAAAGAACAAATGATCGTCGCCCGCCATTTTGACGGAGTGCTGTGGCAGGAGATCAGCAAATCCTGCATACCCATGACATACCGCTCGTACCATACCATCAACATAGACAGGTGCATCCACCTGATCTCGATAGGCCAATATGATTTGAATCACTTCTTGGGCCCGTCCCAGTGCAAAAGCAGGGATTAACACCTTGCCACCACGACCTATCACTTCCTTAAGTGTTTCAATCAGGCGGCGTTCTTCTGCTACACGATTAGCGTGCAGTTTACCGCCATAGGTACTCTCTAATACCAATGCATTGGCTTTGATATTAGGCACTATCGCGCTGACCACCGCCCGCTGGTCGTTGAGCGAAACATCACCCGACATCACTAGCGTCCCCTCTTCGCCCTCTAGAACTAGCGTAGCTGCCCCTGCGATGTGGCCTGCTGGATGATATGTGACTTGCAGACCGTCGCCTAGTCGGATCGGCTGACGAAACTCCACCGTTTGGAACAAATCCATGAGCCGCTGCGAGGCCACTTCATCGAAGATCGGCAATTCACCTTCTTGATCTTTTCGGGATTGCATAATGCGTTGGGCATCCTTTTGCAGGATGCGAGTCAACACCTGTGTCGGGCGTGTGGCCAACACAGGTACATGTGGATACTGCTCAACCACTAGCGGCAGTGCTCCGGTATGATCGGTGTGGGCATGTGTAACTAGGATGTAATCTGGACCGCCGCTGGTAGTGATAGGATGCAAGTCCGGCAGTTGGTCGTTTTGAATACCGCGATTGGTACGCGGCGATATTCGGATTCCAGCATCCACCAATATGCGCTTGCCGCCCATTTCGATCAGGGTACTGCTTGCCCCAACTTCATCTGCACCACCCAAGAATGTTAACTGCATCTGTTTTCTCTCGTTTGAAAGTCCTCTCTGATTGTAACAAATTTAGCAGTATTGCAAGAGCCAGTGTTGGATGGAGAGTGGTGAATCATGATGTCTATGAGACAGGTCATCCGAGGGGTGGCCGACGACACAGCGCATGAGTGTCGCATGAGGTGTGGGTGGCTATGGTTTGCACGAGCCTTGCTCACGGGTGAGCTTGCGGGCCGGATAGTCCTTTTGTTGCCACCGCTACAGAAGAAAGAACGGCGGAAAGTAGCGGGAAATAGCAATCAAGACGATCTCCAAGTATGGCAATATAGTCTGAGTGTATATGAAAAAGAGTTGATTTGGGTGAACGTGTTCAGAACGTGTGTTCTGTATTCGGACAAAGATTCCGATGATGGCAAAACTCAGGGCTTACCCCAATTGTCAAGTAGTATCCACGAAATTCAGCATTCCTTTGGATGTGCAAAAAGAATGCCAGCCCACACAAAAGTTACAGTTTACATTACAGTATATCAGAATTGTTATGTTGGTGTGCTTGCTGGCATACTTGTTCAGACGTAAAATAGGCCACAAATGGCGATTATGAGTGGATTTTGCGATGAAAGTGCTTTCACTGTTAAATGAAAAGGGTGGGGTCGGCAAAACAACCCTATCAATACACATCGCGGCGGGCCTGGCAATTCGGGGAAAGCGTGTCCTCCTCCTGGATGCTGATCCGCAAGCCCACGCAACGGTTGCGTTTGGCCTGAAGAAAGAACCCATGCTCCATGATCTGCTTGTGCGCGACATGCCATTCCGCGAGGCGGTCCGCCGTGTTCCACCAGAGATATATGGTATTCCTGGTCAAAAGGTCGAAGGTGAACTTTTGGTAATTCCATCAGACATTTCAACTAGGGTCATCCCCTTGATGACATCGGATGTAATGATCGTCAAGAACCGCCTTCAAGAATTGGGGAATGTGATTGACATGGCGATTTTCGATACGGCCCCCACACCCTCACTCTTGCATGGCAGCATCTACATGACAACGGACGCTATCATTTATCCAACCAAATGCGAGTACCTCAGCTTTGATGGTCTGGTGGAAAGCATGAAACACCGGGAGGAGGCCTCCAAAGCCAGAGAAAATCTGGGCATGTCTGCTTTGCGGGTTGGCGGCATTGTTCCCATGATGTATCGCACTGGCACACAAGCCGATGACTATGGTATTGAGATGCTCAAAGAGCGTTTTGGCAATCTGGTCTGGCCTGAGATTAAGCTTCGTACTGTGTGGAGCCAAGCCGCTTTTGCACGTAAAATCCTGTTTAATTTTGCCCCGGATACCAAAGCTGCTGCGGAGGCATGGCAGACGGTTAAGCTTGCAGAGGCAATCTAGATGACAAAGCGCAAGTTCGCCAACGACGATCCCTTTGATAATGAATCTTCCGAAGTATCAAGCTCTTGGGTCAATACTGGCAGTCAGATTTTCGGTGAACTGGAAGTCGCTGATTCACGGGTTGAACGGATCAAGAAGATCAGCATCTTTGCTATCCAACCGGATCCTGGGCAACCCCGGCGAGCAATCCCCGCCACTGTCAATCAGGCTCTAGAAAACAGTACAGATTCAATTACTGAGCTCCTCATGATCTGGTGGGGATTGACGCAGGATGAGCGTGGTGGAGAGTTTGACCTGGGGGCATATCTTGAAACTTATGAACAAGCTGAGACGGTTGCCCCTGGCCCTATCGAAGCGGCATTTCTGGAAGTCATTCAACTGGCGGCCAGCATCCGGCGTGATGGCCTCACCAATCCGATAACGGTTGCTTCCATAGGCGAACATTACCGGATCGAAACAGGTGAACGTCGCTGGTTGGCCTTTCACCTGCTTTATGCCTGGTACGATGGACATGATGGTCGTCGGGATGAACGCGCTCTTTGGGAGGCCATTCCAACCCGTGTTGTGGATGCCGTCAACGTATGGCGACAAGCCAGTGAAAACAACGCCCGCGCCAACTTGAATGCTATCGGTAAAGCACGTCAATGGGCTGTGCTGATGATGGACTTGCATGGACAAGAAAATTTCTTGCCATTAGCCGAATGCCAAACTGAGCAGGAATACTATGCGCAGGTGGCCAACTTGAATGTGCCTTATGGCAAAAGCGAACAACTCCGTAACGCAATGGGCATAACGGGTCGTGCAGCACTTACACGCTATCGCAAAATCCTTAGCCTGCCAGCCGAAATCTGGTTCGATGCCGATCTCCACAATCTGCCGGAAGAGACCCTCTATAATCTGTCCCGCCTACCCCATCAAGAGGCACTTGCTGAGTATCATAATCTGCAAGCAGATCCTGTTGATATAACAGAATCTGTCGCACCAGCCATACCAGAAGCCCCCGGAACCAAGCGTCATTTTGCGCGGATGACCCGGGCCATCTTAAAGGCCGCACCGGGCAAACACAAGTTCAATGCCCAAGCACTCAAATCGCTCCGAGAGCTTCGTCAATGGTTGGACGATCAGGAAGATCGGATCATGAAATTCATGGACTGAACTGTTCCGGCCCGGAACGGTTCATAGACCGTCCAATTCCAAAATCCCCCATTTTCGTACGATTTTTGACATCTTTTACAAGGTTCATACAAGTACCTGAGTGAATAGGGCAGGGCACAAAAACTTATCATCGACAAATAATCAAGATTAGTCCACAAGGACTTATCAATGGAATTGTTTCGGCCCGAAACAGTTCATCAGAACACACAATATTGAGCATAGGGTGATTTCTTAAAGCGTGTCAGCCAATCTTCAGAGGCGGATTTATCTGCAACTTTTTCTGCTGCTTCACCCGTTTGATAACGCAACCAACCAATCAAGAATCCTGATGGATTTCTGATGTCAGATTTAGACCTGAGAACTACCAGCGCCCGTTCTAACAACGCACCACCATAGTGCTCAATTAACTGGTTAATCCGCTTGCGTGACATCGCCCGCTGAGGATTCCGTTGGCGTAACGTCCGATAGATTCGATCCAGAAGCGTGTCATCAACCTGCGTATTGTGCGCTGTTTCCCCTATGGTTTGAGGAGTGCAAGCGGCGGACTGCGCAATTTGAGAATTCCTGATGGGTGCATTTTGATTTTGCGTGTTCGATTTCACTATAATACGCGGCCACAATTTGAGTTCAGATGTCGGCTTAGGCGCTTGATTTGAACTCGACCTGGCAGGCAGATTCTCATCCTCCACAACACAATAATAATTGGCATCCTGCCGCCGAAAGAACACAGACCGCTTTTGTGCCAGGAGGCGACGGGCAATTGAGGCAAGGGCGGGGAAACGACGCCCTTGATCATCCTGGATAAATTGACCAGGTTCGGGATCATCTGGCAGCACCTTTTCAAGATTAAGCCAATGCAAATTCTGACTATGGAAGGTTGGTACAACGTGAATATTGAATTGCCGTTCGTAGCGGCGGCAGGTCGTTTCTGAAACACCCAACCGCTGCGCCAGCCAACGCCTAGGATAATTGCCAGGAGATCGTTTAATGAGGGCTTTATGCATTGCAGCACGGTATGCGCGTGGGCTTTTGAGGTCGTCCGGGTTCAAGAGATCGCCACCTCTGTTTTCTAGATCAAGTTGATGGCATAGGTCATTTAAATCGGGCATCACAAAAACATTGCACTTGCGTCCTGCCATTTTTACCGGGTTTGAATCCCTACCAATCAAGCATTGATTGGTTATTTTGTGAGATGGTTTTACAGCGTTAGCGGTTTGTAATTGGGGGGTGTGGGGGGATTTGAAGACCATTTTGCCATCACGTAATGCCGCATAAACAGTGTTCCTCCCGATGCCATAATGACGGACATTCTCATAGATACTTGCCGCAGTTAAAATGGTACATGGTGTAATTGCTGCCAACATCAATCCATCCAGAACTCGCGCAACATGGTCTAACTCCGATTGCAAGAGATACTCACGCAAAACGTTAGGAACTATCCTTGCCAACTTTGGACTCGTCGACACTTTTCGCCCTGGACGACTAAACACACTAGCTAATGTTCGCAAAGCCTCCCGTCGTCTATTGGTAACAGATTCTCTACTCGAACCGTCCTTAGACTGAAATTTGGCATGTATCTCAACCAACACAGATTTAATGGTATCTTGTGTCCATCCACGATCACGGGCAAAGCATCCCACACGAAACAGTGCATTATTGCGCCCGATACTTGCAGCCAGCTTATGATACAAATGGACTAGATACGCACCGGAAACGTCACTATGACCCAAATTCGTAAAATCTACCTTGTCAGGCGATTCTTGCGTCTTTTGGGACGATGACCCGATAAATGCCGTTAAATCGCTCAAATCAGCTTCTGAGAGCTTTAGAGGTGGTTCCTGATTCACAATCTGCCAGTGTTTACCACCGATCCATGAATGAGGAGCCACAATATACTGTCCATCAGCTTTTAACTCAATGCCCTCGCCATATATCGGATAAACCGCCCGATCGGAATCGATTGCAAAATAGTAATGGGGTAAACAACGGTAACCGGAGCGCACCGTAAAGGTATCCGTCAACTTGGGAAAGCATTGCGCAAAGGCTTCTGCCATCTGTGGTGAGTCAATATCAATTACAACGATACCGGATATGTTACCCAGAACCACACCAATCGCAGAACACTGGCTAGAAACGAACCAATTCTGCAATTCGTTCTGATTAGGCAGCCGGGTTTGATATGCTTTCCATGAGGCAAGGGCGGGGGCCTTAGCATGAGATAGGTCTGCCTCACCACGCAAGGGAATACACGACCATCCCATCTGGTTAAAGGCAACCGCCTGCTTGTACAAAGAGGTGTACGTTTTTCCAACTTTTGGCAACTTTCAACCTTTCTTAGGGAAAAACGTGTTGCCAAATGCCAGAAAAATCGGTATACTGACTTCAAGTAAACAGTGAATTTGATTCTCTTGTTTACCGAACGTT
Source organism: Phototrophicaceae bacterium (assembly GCA_965223785.1). Taxonomy (GTDB): domain Bacteria; phylum Chloroflexota; class Anaerolineae; order Aggregatilineales; family Phototrophicaceae; genus CBDCXN01. The sequence goes on from CBDCXN010000001.1 coordinate 61,226, forward strand.
CCACTGAGCATACCCGTGTGAGTGGCAACGTTTCCCTTAGCTAGGCCCGTAATTCCTGTTTGGCGGCGAAACCAAATGGTCAGGAAACGGGCTTTTCTTAATTCTTCAATCTGCCCATCCTTGCTAAAATATAATTGTCTATCGCATTTATCGCCAGTTTGTGATACACTGTTGCTGTTATGTGATGACCGGATGGGACTAACCGGTTAATATTGCAGGTGGATGTTTAACGGTATCCACCTGTTTTTTGTTAATGTTTATCAGTATACACCAAACTTAGCCAAAACACAACAACCCGCCTCAACACAACACCTTTGGATTATTACGATAATTATTCTACTAAGAAACTAAAATTCATCAACTGCAAACAGCGACTCATAAACGAGAATTTAGGGAGTGGTGAAGTTGGTGGACATTGGTTAATCTATTGAGATGAGCGAATGTCCATACTGCCAAGATACAGACAATCAAGTGAAAGCGGGTAAGACGGGCGTAGGAAGCCAGCGGTGGAAATGTAAGCGCTGCAACCGCCGCTACACACCAGAGCCGCGCCAGAGGTACAGCGATGAGATGAAACGGCAAGCGATCCAGATGTACGCCGATGGTGCTGGGTTCCGACAAGTCGCCCGCCTCTTCAATGTGGATCATGTCACGATCATGAACTGGGTGAAGGCCCCTACGGATCAGTTACCAGCTGCGCTGTTGCCCGATGACGAGCCGTTGCATATTGTCGAGATGGATGAGTTGTTCACATTTGTCGGCGAGAAAACAACCGCCTCTACCTCGTGACGTTTGTCGAGCGAAAGACCCGTTGTGTTGTGGGGTGGCGGATCGCGCTAGAGCGTGATGAAGCAACGTTACAGGATTTGCTTGATGATACGCCGCAAGCCGTTTGCTACTACAGTGACTTATTTGCTACTTACAAAGCGTTGCTCTATACACCCAGCACCCATACACCGATGCCTGATAAGAGTGAAACTTACCGCGTCGAAGGTGTGAACGCCGAGTTACGACATGACCTCGCCCGCTTGCGACGCAAAACTCGGTGTTTTTCTAAATGTGTCAAGGCGCTCATCCCTACGATCAAGCTGTTTGTTTTTGCTTGGAACGCACGACAACTTTATCGCCAACGCTTCCTAGACCGCACATCTCATCAATTTCATCTATCCATGAGATTCACCACTCCCAGAATTTAAGAGGGCAGGATTATCGGCAAAGGCTGTTGTACGTTGTACAATGAAGTCAATGAGCGATTGCGGAACTGTAACCTGTTGTCAATCGGTGTGTAATCTTGGAATCTCATAATTATGCTCGACTTATATCCGCGTTGAACGATGATTTATGCTACGATTTCTTGACATATTGGCCCTTACACTGGAACGCCTGCGCCAACATCGGATCCTGGTTTTCTGGGTGCTAATTGGGCTTTCTTTCGCAACCACACTAGCCCTAAGCCTGATTCTATACGTTGATGCGGTTAATACCAATCTCCTCTCATCGCAGCTTAATAACCCACCATATGCCTTTCGCTTTCGCTATTTAGGTAGTTGGGAAGGCAATATCGGACAGGTCGATGTTCAGAGTGCGGATGTCGCCATCCAGGAGAGTTTTCGTTCAACGATTGACTGGCCTACACAGTTATCCGTGCAGTTTATTCGCAGTATCCCCTGGCGTGTGACCTTGCAGCAACCGGAGGGTTCACCCATTCCGTTGCAACCTGCGGACCTGGCTATATTAGATGGAGTCGAGTCCCTCATCAAAATTTCCGCTGGAGAATGGCCTGTGGATAACGCAGAAACCGTACCTGTTCTGATATCAGAGACTATGTTATTTCAGATGGGTTTGGAAGTCGGCGATATACTCTTGATTCAGCAAAGTGGCGGACAACCAATCAAACTGGAGATTGCAGCCCTCTGGCAACCTATTAATCCCGATGATCCCACCTGGATATTCACCCCTCGCTTCTTCAACGAGTTGATGCTGGTTGCTGAAGAGGATTTCTGGCAGTTGACCGAAGGGATCGAGAACCCAATTGGCGAGGCAGCGTGGTATTTAATCTTCGATGGTACGAACATCCGAACATCTGATGTACCTGCCTTGCTAAACAACATCTCGAATGGTGAACGGGATGTGACGACGGTTTTACCAGGCACGCGTATGGAATCGCCACAAGCTGCCTTACAAATCTTTAGGGATGAAGTCAACCGACTAACGCAGCAACTTGTCATCATCATTCTACCCGTTGCCGGTTTAATCTTGTACTTTGTGTCACTTGTGGCTGGATTGTTAGTGAGCCGGCAACAAAGCGAAGATGTCGTATTGCGCAGTCGTGGTATGAGCCGCCGCATGCTCATCAGCATCTATGTTTTGATGTGGCTATTATTGGCTAGTGTTGCGTTAGCCGCCGGCATCGGGACCTCGCCCTATGTAGTCAGGTTGGTTGGAAGGACGACTTCATTCCTGCGTTTTGAAGGTGTTGGCGAAAGCCTTGAAATTGTTTTTGCACAGCAAGCATTATCCGTTGGGATTGGCACGGCGTTGCTAGCAGCCAGCAGCGGTTTATTTATGGCATGGCGTTCCACAGGACAGACAATCACCGGATTCAAGCGGCAGGCTGCACGGGCATCACAAGCTTGGTGGCAGCGAATGTATCTCGATTTGATGTTGCTAGTGCCAGGGGCCTATGTATTATTTACTTTGTCGCAACAAGGTGGATTAGCAACAGAAGCTGACAATCCCTTCGGCGATCCTTTGATCTTCCTCGGCCCTACCCTCTTCGCGCTTGGTTTAACGCTGCTGTTTTTGCGACTCTGGCCTTTCACAATGCGTGTGGTCGGCGGTCTGATTGCCTATACTACTAACATTGCCTTGCTAATGGCGCTGCGTGAGTTAACGCGCTCTATTGGGCGCTATCGCGGTACCCTGTTAATGATGTGTTTCACCTTGAGCTTAACAGGGCTGACTGCATCCATGGCGAGTACAATCGACCAGAGTCTCGCTGACGCAGTTGATTACCGAGTTGGTGCAGATTCAGTCATTGTCACAGTAGTGGATGCGCAGATGGAAGAGGATGAACCCGCGACTGCTAGTGAACAAGCGACATTTACGGTGACGGGCTTCAACACTTTACCAATAGACGATCTTTATAAGGTTGAAGGTGTCAAGAATGTGTCACGGGTTGGCAAATATCCTGCGCGGCTGGTCATTCGCAATCAGCGTATAGATGGGACGATCATGGGTGTAGATCGTGCAACCATGCCGTCCATTGTCTTACATCGAACAGATTACTCTGAAGCTCATCCCGCTGATCTGTTTAATCTCTTGGCGACTAATCGTAATGGTTTGTTAGTTAGTGAGAAGGTCGTAGTTGAGCAGAATCTGCTTATTGGGCAGGAAATTGACCTCCAGATTCAAGTTCTAGGTGAATGGTACGAGACTCGCGTCCCTGTGTTAGGCGTGTTGGAATTCTTTCCAACACTTGATCCAAGAGACGGCTTTTTTGTCATCAGCAACCTGGACCCACTCTATGAACTGGTTGGTACAGAACTGCCACACGATATTTGGTTAGATTTAGCCAGCGATGTTCCTCTCGAAAATGTGATTGAAGGTGTTCGTGAATTGGAGTATCCGATTCTTGAGTGGCGCGACCCTGCTAGTACCTTACGCGAAGCTCAGGCTGATCCATCGCGTCGTGGCGTGTTGGGGTTTTTGTCGGTTGGATTCGTCGCCTCGATTCTTTTAACGTTGGTGGCCGCTATCATCCAGAACACCGTTTCGTTTCGTGCCCAGGCAGTGCAGGTAGGAACCTTACGGGCACAGGGCTTGAGTGGTATAACTTCAAGCGTGTATCTTATCCTACTGCAAGGGATCGCGGCCACTAGTGGCATTCTGGGTGGTACATCAATTGGTGTTCTGACCACGTTGTTGTTCCTGCCGCTGCTGGATTTCAGTGGCGGATTGCCGCCGTATCTGGTGCGAGTTGCCTGGGATGAAATCATCGTTGTCTACGCCATTTTTGCAGGAGTTTTGTTTTTTGTAACGGCCCTCACAACCTTGATTGCCAGCCTTGAGCAGCTTTCCACTGTTGTGAAGCTGGGAGATGTCTAGCTTATGCTGAAATACGGTTTCATGTTGCTTATGACTTGCCTGATTGCTGTGGCCTGTCAACCAGAAACACAGACAGCCCAACAACCGACTTCGACACCAATACCAACTGCACCAGCCGTTGCTCGCCCACGTTATACGGTAACTCGGGGCGACTTGATAAATCCACTGGAATTCACAGGACGTTGGCAGCCCCGTGACCAGATCACCTTATCATTTCAGGTCGCGGGCACAGTACGGCGGGTGGAAGTCAGACGAAGTGACACGGTAACTGCTGGGCAGTTGTTGGCTGATCTGGCTATTGAGCAACTAGAGGAGCAACTGGAAGATGCTGAGTTCAATCTTGAATCAGCCTTACGCGGACAAGAGGACAAGACCAAAGGCGAGGTCACCAGCGTCGAGAGCAAGGAATTGGCTGTGTTCAATGCTGAATTAGCGTTGCAACGCCATCTCGACACTGTGCCGTCAGGCAGTGTGCGCTCTGCAATTCGCTCACTAGAGGATGCTCAACGTACCTTAACTGAAGCTGAAAAATCCTATGCTGATGCGCTGGGCGGACATGGTTCAGGGGGGCCGGGTGCCGTTGACAGCGCATTGAAACAACTTGAAGCGGCACACCGGGGGGTGGAAGACGCCGAGTACAGCTATCGAACAGCAGCGAAGTCCGCCGGCGATTCGGTTGTTCAATGGGAGAACACTCGGATTGATCTACAAAATCAATTGACTTTGGCACAACGCGAGCTAGAAGATGTGCGTGCAGGTGCTGGCTCTACTAACTCAGGCACTATTCGTCAGAATCAAATCACAATGGATCGCTTGAAGGAGGATATTGCGCGTTCAACACTCATATCCCCAATTGATGGTGTTGTGCTCGAAGTGACCATTCAACCGGGCGATAGTGTGCAGGCGTTCAAGACTGTGATGACCATTGGCATCCCACAACCACGCGAGGTTATTACGAATCTGGCACTGGGCGACGCACAGCGCCTCAGTGTAGGACAGGTTGGCTTGTGCTATGTAGATAACCAACCAGACACGACGGTTCAATGCGCAGTGCGGCAGATTCCAAACAGTGCCCGCGATGCGGACCAGACGACCCGAGTCGCTGCCTCAATGGAGGATATTGCAGTCGATGGGGCTGTTATTCGGGTTGAGATGCCATTAGAGACTCGTGAAGATGTTCTGATACTACCAGAGGCAGCCATCCGAACTTTCCAGAATCGGACGTTTGTGGTTCTAGACACACCGGATGGTGGCCAAAGTGTTGATGTTGAGATTGGGCTGCGAACACCTGATGACGTTGAAGTCATTAGTGGTGTTCAAGAAGGCGATGTTGTGGTGGGGCCGTAATGACGTTTGTAATTTGTCAGCGGGTGGTTAAGGCATATCGGGTTGCCCAACATGAAATCGTGGCGCTGCGTGGTATCGACTTCACGATGGAAAAGGGGGAGATGGTTGCCATTATCGGCCCAAGTGGTGCGGGCAAAAGCTCGTTGCTCAATTTGCTGGGTGGACTGGATACGCCAACGGCAGGACAGCTTGAGGTTGACGGGCAGAATTTGCTGGAACTCAAAGGACACCATTTAGCCCATTATCGTCTGCATCAAGTCGGATTCCTGTGGCAGCAAGTAGATCGCAACTTAATCGAACATCGTTCCGCCATCCGTAATGTCACGCTGCCAATGATGCTAGCTAATATCTCTATCTTTAGGCGACGGCATAAAGCCCGTGAATTATTGGAAGCGGTTGGTCTTGAGGCTCATATGCGCAAGAAGCCGATGCAGCTATCAGGCGGTCAGCAGCAACGTGTGGCGATTGCTGTCGCACTTGCAAATCAACCACCCTTACTATTAGCAGATGAACCAACGGGCGCATTGGATCGCGAGACTGCGGAGACAGTCATGGATTTGCTACAAGAGCTACGGCGCGAGTTGGATCTGACAATTTTGATGACCACCCATGACCTGGAAATTGCCGATCATGCAGACCGCATCTTAACGCTACGCGACGGCGCATTGGGCCAGGATATTTCGGAAGCAGGGGTAGATAGCACATTAGCCATGGATGATGCAGGCCGGATTCGATTACCAGATGCGGTGCGTGGGCAACTTGATCAGGCCGCGAATATCTCGGTGGAAATCCGGCCTGAAGGTGTGTTGCTGCGTCCTGAAGCCGAGGATGAAGATAACCTAGAGGCGGTTTTACAGGAGATGCTTCCCCAGGATGTACCGCCAGAACAGAAACGGCGCGGACTGTTCCGTAGGCGGCGCGAGAAGACAACGAAGGAATAGGGGATGTTGAGGCGATTTTTCAGCAAGAACAAATATGATCCTGAAACTGATTGGATGATTGAAGTGGAAGGGGTGCATCGCTCTTTTGGTGATGGCAGTCGTGCTGTCCATGTCTTGCGTGGTCTGGATCTCACTGTTCGAGCAGGGGAGATTATTGCGCTCTATGGCCCATCAGGGAGTGGTAAAACGACATTGCTTAATCTAGTAGGGGCGTTGGATCGGCCTACACAAGGCAAAATCACGCTGATGAGGCGTGACATTGTGCGGATGCGTGATGGCAATCGGACGAAGCTGCGCCGCAAGAATATCGGTTTCATTTTTCAGAGTAACACCCTCTTTGCGACCTATACCGCTCTTGAAAACATTGATCTGGCGCTGCGTCTACCGGGGCTGGGCTATTTCAAGCGCCGCATCCGTGCCCGGACTGCGTTGGATGCTGTTGGCCTAACTGCCTGGGCAAGGCATATGCCAGAGGAGATGAGTGGGGGGCAGCGCCAGCGGGTGGCAATTGCGCGGGCGTTAGCCTTGCAGCCGAACATAATTTTGGCGGATGAACCCACATCCGGCCTCGATACGCGCACATCGCGCCGCATCATGTCGTTGTTTCGGGCAATTGCCGAAGCACAAAAGACCACTTTCCTGGTGGTTTCACATGATCCAATTGTGATCGAATACGTTGATACAGCCTATGATCTGGTGGGGGGGCGCCTGATAGCGCGGAGCCCAACTGCTGGGCAAGCACTTTCAATGAATGGAGAAGCCGTATGACCTTGAATCGTCTTGTGATTCTAGTCGTTGTGATAATGATCAGTGGGGCGTGCAACCTTGAGCGTGAAGAACTCACCGATGTTCAGCAGCCAATTGCGCAAGCCATCACTGAACAGGTAGAAGAACCAACCGATCCGTTTCCATCAACACCGTTGCCATCGCTGACACCCTCCAATACACTGCGTCCACCGCCCACCTTTGAGCCACCGACACTGACACCGCGACCATCCAACACGCCAACGATTACCCCAACACCGACGATTCAATTATCTGGTAATTTGCCGTCATTGGAAGGACTGCATACGCTAACGCCTGGATCAGGGACTGAGCTCGCCTGCACACCTAACGAAGACTGGAGGCTGCGCTATGAAGTGCAAGCCAATGACGCGCTGGAGACCATCGCACAAAAGTACAACATATATGCGGCTGATCTGGCAGCGGGTAATTGCTTGGACGATCCAAATCTGATTGTCGTCGGGCAGTTCCTCCGTGTGCCAGGAGAAGCCCATCCTGGCACACCCGCGCCGGATTGTAGCTGGGAACTGCTGACACCGTTTAATGGTACGATCACCGTGCCTGGTGCAGGTCGAATTACCTTTAACTGGAATGGTCCGGCGGCACCACGCTATCTGGTACGGATATATGAAAATAATACAGGCACTGGTGACCATATTGCTGAATATCTGACCGAGTTCCAGAGCTACTATACACTAGACTTAACTGAACTGCCGAAGGGTACAACATATAGTTGGCGCGTGTTCCCAATTGGTTTGGACTTCCTACAAACGGGTTGCCCAGAGAGCTATCATGCCATTTTCACCAAAGCCATCATGCCTACAAAGTCTCCCTTACAGCCAGGACCCGTTAGTGGGCCATAGTTGGTTCTGTCTTAGGGGGAAGTTCGATCAAACGAGAGGACAATGTATCTTGAACTGCAGCATCAACATAATTACCGATGGCGCTGGTAACCGTCTTCGATATGTTACATATATGCCACACATCCTTGATTCGCAACTGAAGTGGCCGCTAGTGCTGTTCTTGCACGGAAGTGGCGAGAGGGGGGATGATATCGCCTTGGTAAGCAATCACGGCTTGCCGAAATTTGCCAGAGATGTTGGCAGTTATCCCTTCATCCTGGTTGCGCCACAATGTCCTCTGGAAAAACGCTGGACAGATTACACCGATACCTTGTATGAGCTTGTCCAGAACATGATTGGAGGGTATTCGATTGATCCTAACCGCCTCTATCTAACCGGATTAAGCATGGGTGGGCAGGGTACGTGGAATCTTTCGGTCAACTATCCCGAGCTATTCGCGGCAATCTTGCCTGTCTGCGGACGTATCCCACCGGCTTTGGACTTCATGGACAAGCTCTGCAAATTGAGGGACAAGCCAACCTGGATATTTCATGGGGCTATGGATGAAGCTGTTCCCGTTGAGGATTCTAAAAAAATCGCAGCGAAGCTGAAAGCTTGCGGGAACAATGCTCGTTTGACAATCTACCCAGAGGGCACACATTTTATCTGGGATATGGTTTATGCCAATCCGCTTGTGATGGACTGGCTACTCAGTCATGTTAAGGCATTGGTTTGTCGGTGATGGTAAGACTCAGGATTATTTGGTAGTCTAGATGATGGCAACCATCATCATCCTACCCGAAACCCAAGGTGCTCCCAGCGACGGTAATCCAGAACAACAAATACTATCCGTTTGCCAGGTCCGCAGGCCGTCCCTTAGGACGTTTTAGCGTATTGACGAACGACCGCATATCATTCCTGTTGGCAGATGAGTGCCCATTGTAGCATTTGATTGCGCATGTTCGAGGCCTGGCCACCCTGGCGTTTTTCGTGATGAGTTGGATCGTCTCAAGACGTTACTGTTGCACGATTGATTGGTAGATGTTCCACAACGCGAAAACTGCAAAAGATGTGGCATAACTCAGCATATACGGGGCCAAAGCCGGAAGGTTTTCAAGCGCGATCTCAAAGCCGAGCAAAGCGTAAAGTGCCAAACACAACTCACCGACTGTCACAGCATCGAGATTGGAATCTGATTGGATGATTGGGCGATTGACCTGCCGCTGGGTTAAGCGCCATTTCGGGGTCCGCTTGAACTCGTGACCCGAACCAAGGGCAGCAAAGACAGCACGGCTGTTGTTTAGGACGATGGCAACAGCCGCGACGAACTGCACCGGAAAATAGAGTAAACGATTGCGCCAATCGTCATACAGTTCCATTTGTCCAATAGTGATCATCAAAGGCGGAATCAAGCCTATCAACGCCAGGATGGTCAAGTCAGGGAGGCGCTCGAACATGTTGCCCCAGATGAGCACAGGGGTCAGAAGGAACAACATTAGAATGACGGGCTGGGCAACGTATTGCGCCAGATGCAGAAAACCCATGAGCTTCTTTAATGGAGAGCAATGCCGGCAGGTTATCAGGTTGCGAACATGCCGCATCAGGCATTGGGTTGAACCCGTTGCCCAACGGGCCTGTTGTGTCTTGTAAGCCTGGATCAGCGGTGGGAGTTCCCCAGGAACAGCCACATCCACCAAATAGAGAGAGCCCCAGCCTTGCATGTAAGCTCGATAAGACAGGTCAAGGTCTTCAGTTAACGTCGCCGAAGACCAACCTCCCGATTCTTGGATAGCTCTTACGCGCCACAACCCTCCTGTGCCGTTCATCGCCATCGGTAAACGGCCTCGGTTACGGGCGACTTGCTCAACCGCGAAGTGTGCGTCAATATTCAATGCTTGTACCCGTGTCAGGAGATTATAATCCAGATTAAGATGATCCCATCGAGTCTGGATCAAACCAAGATTTGAGTTCCCATTAAAGTGAGGCATCGTTTGACGCAAAAAATCAGGATTAGGGACAAAATCAGCATCGAAAATCACCACACAATCGGTCTTTACTTGTGCTAAACCGTTGGCAAGTGCCCCGGCCTTAAATCCGCTGCGTGTTTTACGCTGAATGTAGCTCACAGTGGCGAATTGGTTTGGACTGAGGCAAGCCAGTCGTTTCTGGATTAAATTTGATGTGTTGTCAGTGGAGTCATCCAGGATTTGGATGTGAAGCCTGTCAGTGGGATAATCCATCTGCACACAAGCATCGAGTAATCGATCCACAACGAGCGGCTCGTTGTAAATGGGCAGTTGCACCGTGACAGAAAGCAAGTCTTCATCATTCACATCAGGACGCTGTGGAATCTGCTGACGAGTACGGAAATAGATCATCAGGAGGACGCCAAACCCTCCGATAAATATCACCAGGAACCCGGTGCCTAATGTATATAATATTGCGGTTATAGTGAGGATTGCGTCAACCATAAAAACGCGGCAGGGGACACCCTCGAACCTTCGGTTCGCCTTGAGCGGGGTGGGGAATGCCGCCCTCCTTTCAGAGTAAGCATATCTGTGCTCAAATTAACATATTACGGTTCGGCCGAGACTGCCTGAGGACATCAAGGCCTGGTGGTTGCCTAACGCGGCTTTTTAACAACTTCAGATAGCAGGTTGTGACGAGTAGATCGCCGCGTAAAATCTGAATCGCACTTAAGAGAGAAACGAAAGTTCTCGGATGGGTCGGACTTTCATCAGTCCGCTGCATCCGTCAGGCGACAAGGGAGTGCGTTGGCACATGCGGAGCCTGAGAAGCGCCCCCGAACTGAAAGTTCGCCGAACCTTGTGTTCGCTTTATCGGGGTGAGCCGTCACACAATTAGCAGATTACCTATTCCATGATGCGGACAATCTCATCAACGAGAAGTTGCCCCACAGTGGCCGCGCCAGCCGCTGTGGTATGTACGGGCGTATCGGTGAATTCGTCTGCTGGTAAGACATCCCACAAATCGAGATAGTTCCATTGATTGTCGGCGGCAGTTTGCGTTATCAACTCACGATATTGGTCATATGCCCAGCGGGGATAAAAGTGATTGTAGCGCAGGTTGCTGTTTTCACCGGTACTGATGAACATTGGCTCATTGACCACGATGACAGGCGCATCGCCCGCTATCTCAACCCCAGCTGCTAATACTTCAAATGCTAGATCTTTCTCTGTGAGCTCAGCGGGGGTATCAAATTGCTGCCAGCTTATATCTTCATCAAAATCGGACGAACGCAGCTTGTATTCCTCTGGTATGTAGTGATCGATGCCTGTTGCTGCCCAGGCAAAACCATAGGTCTGCAAGCGCAGCCAATCTGCCAGTTCACGCTGTCGCCCAATGATAGTCTGATCAAGGAGTGACAATTCTCTGAAACGTGGATCATTCGCGTCCAGATTCAGCTTATGAGCGGAGATGAGCATCATCGCTCGATCCCGGTTATTTCGCACAAGAAGGGGTTTCATCTGTTTCTCACGCGGGAAAGATTCGAGTGTAACCAGCCAGATGATCAGGTCGGGTTCGTATTGCATAGCGTAATCCAGTAAGAGCAGGTCTTTGGTCAACGACAGGATCGGGTAACCCAAATTGTAGGCGATAATCTGCCGGCCATCCACGATCGATTCGCCCAGTTTGTTGATTTGTGCTGCGAGCGCCTCGTTTGAATTAAGTAGCCAGCCCCATGTACCCGAATCACCCATCAACAGCACGCGGAATTCATCATGAGCTTTCTTGTTCGTGATGACATGGGTAGCGAACATGGCGGGTATGTTGTCAAGACTGACACTGTAGGACAGGTCGGCATTTTCGCTATAAGGCAGCCGATTTCTGGGTGGCACAACCCCATCATAAATCGACCAACGCCCAATCATCTCCATGGGATCGGCCCAGGCAAAGATCAGGTTTGCCAGAATAAAAAGAATTATGGCCTTAATAACTACTCGAATGCCGAACATCCAGTCATAGCTTTTTTCCGGGTTTTGGAGCCATCCCCACATAGCTATACTCCTACCAACCGCATCAGAACGGAAAGTGAGAGATCAACACTGGGGAGGGCGAACCATACCCAACCGACCACGACAAAATGGAAAGTGATGAACCATCCCACGACTGACCACAGCCGTAGTTGAGTTTTGTCGTTGCGAATCCCTAGATGCCATACGCGGGTTCGATCACTCCAAAGCTTATGCACAAATAGCCCGAATCCATGCCAGAGCCCCCAAATTAAAAAGTTCCAGGATATGCCATGCCAGAGCCCAATGATAATCATCGTCGAAACCTGTGTCACTAATACAATGAGAGTATTTGATGGCCGGGGTTTGCGGGTCAACAGTGTTCGCGACAAGGGCGTAAAGATGTAGAAGCGTGCCCAATTGCTCAGGGTCATATGCCAGTTTTGCCAAAAGGTTGTCAAGTTGGTCTTCAGGTAGGGACGGTTGAAGTTCTCAGGCAGCGTGATTCCAAACAGCATCCCGATGCCTATCGCAATATCAGAGTAGCCACTAAAGTCAAAGAACAGCCGCAGTGCATACCCATAGAGTAGCACCCATAGAAAGAGGGTTGATGTTGTTTCAGAGGCATTGGCAACATTGAGTGCTATACCTTGTGCCAGTGTATCTGCGATGACAAATTTCTTGAAGATACCCACTGTGATGCGACCAGCGCCAACCATAAAGCGGTGAGGATCAATGGCGTGAATGGTAGAGAGGGTGCGAAAGTCCTTGCTGAAGCGCTCGGCTCGGTCAATTGGCCCTGCGATCAATGATGGGAAAAACACGACATAAGTTATGAACTCGTGCAGCTCTAAGGCGGGTAAACGCCCCGCTTGCTTATCGCGGATGGTGTGGATGAGCCGGAATGCAATATATGAAAAACCCAGCCAACTCAGTTCGCTCATTTTGGCGATGGTGGTATCCTGCCCGGTTTGAGATCGCAGTAGGCGGCTCAATTCTACTGCGATCGATTCGGTTTTAAAGACGAAAAACAGACCAATGATGACCAGTAGCAGCCCATGCAGTGCCAACGCGAGGCTGCGCTTGCTCAAAATCAGCCATAGACCGCCAGCAACAAATCCCCAGATGATTAGGCCCGTGATGACCAGTTCCATCTGCGGAGGCCGTGAGGGCGTGAGGCGATAGACAGGCTGGACGTAACGCATAGCTGCCATCACCAGGATGATGAGTAAAATCCCACCCAGCGCAAGACGATCCTGAGTTGAGAATTGGCGCCTCGTGTTGTCCCGAACGAATAACCATACTGTCACAGTTACAAGGAGCGTGAGGGTGGGCAGTTCAAAGTCAAGAAAGCGAATGGGTAGGGGTGATTGTAACCAGTAAACAGCGCTCACACTGCCGAAAAACAGGGCCCATTCGCGTAGTTTGCTCGATAAAAAGACAATGAAAATGACCCCGCCGACGCCAAAGGCAGTGACAGTGCTTACGTCAAGTGTCACAAGCTAGAAACCTTGGTAAATCCATTGTGGTGATGTATCACTTGTGACGATGATGACCAGAATAACGATTAAGCATAGCGCAACTGCATAGAGATTCTCACGCGAGAAGAGACGCATCAGGCTTCTCCGCACATCTTCCACTCGCCGTCTTCTTGTTTGACCTGATAGGAGCCAGCAGGAAGTTCGGTGTCTTCGGTACCATAGTCAATGTAAATCACACCCTCACAGTTGACAATGTTGTTGTCGCCAGCAGAACAGGAGACTTCGCGCAAGCTCGCTTCAACTGCTGCAAAAGAACTTGCCAGTGTCAGGACTTGGCTTTCCATTTCTGCACAGACAAGCCCTTGCAACGCTATCTCGTCGCTGTCAACTCGTGCCTGCAAATAGTGTTCAATGACCTTGCCAGGATCGCCACCATCTTCGTCTACACATCCGGCCAATAGCAGGGCCAATACGAAAGCGAGGAGCAAACAGATCGTTGGTTTCAACGTGTTATCCTTGTTTTGCTGCTTCTTTGTCAAATTCAGGGTCAAATACGCCATAAATCCATCGATAACCATCGCGGGAGTAGCCCTCTTGTTGATCTATATCAATACGACCTTGCTCGGCAAGGAGTTCGAGCAGCGCAATATCGTATGGGGTGAGGCGTTTTTTGCCTATGACCAATGCGACCTCCTTACGCGTCAACCACTGATTGCGCCGACGCTCCAACCCCTCCAACAACTTATAGCCATGGGCGGTGATGCGGCCTGGTTTTGGCGCAGTCATTGTTTCTCTCTGATTGTGATATGTGACATGTATGTAACATATCATTTGTGATCCGTTTTGTCAAGTGGCAGGTAAGATGATGAGTGGCACAACCGCAAGATGCTAGAGAGATTAGGATCATGGTTCGATCTTTAATGCCAGCATAAGTTCGTGTAAGGTTGTCAAGACGATCAGGTTCTGTAGCGCGATGCCATATCGTGATTCGTGCTTACCAAGTTCGACGTTGGTTCCGGCTGCCGTCAGGTGGATGTTGTCACTGCCAATGCCATAGTGGGGTAGGTTGCGTGCAGCTGACCACAAGTTGATGACAGGCACGTCATATGCTTCCGCAACATCCAGAATAATTAGGTTGAAGCGTACTGCCTGGAACCAGGTGTCCTCCTTTGGGTTGCTGCTAAAGGTTAAGAGGATGGGGATAACGCCGTGTCGCTTGCTGTATTCGACAATAAGTGACAGTTGCTCTCGATATTGTTCCGTGTTGAGTGCTTTCAGATCATTCGGCCCGAACATGATGAGAGCAATGGCAGGTTGTGTTACACGGTACTCGCATTGAATGGGGGATTCGTTGGCTTCGCATTGATCTTGCTCCGCCCAGATAGGATCAAAGATCGAGAAGGCATTCATGCCGACTCGTGCTGCGATGCTGCCTGTCTGGAACGATTCGCCATAGAATTGAACTGTGTCTGCAAGGAACTGGTAGGGGCCGAGGTTATAATCGGCATCAACAACAGGCGGGAGATAATTGTAAGATGCGCTGTTGGAGTCGCCCAACTTCGTCACGACGTTGGCGTGTAGTCCCGCTTCCTGGCCCATTTTGTAGATGTCAATTACTTCATTGGAGATAGATGGAATGATAGAGCTAGAGTAAAGGCGCACAATGTCCTTATCAGGGATTGCCGAGGTATCGGCATCTGGCAGTTCGGAGTTGAGAGGGATGTCCTCAAAGGACAGATCATCGGGTAAGTTGATAAAACCAGTCTTGACCCAGCCAACGATGTCTATGCCGTCTGGTGCTGCTGGGCGCATAATCTTCAGCCATTGACCGGGGTAGTTACGTTCGAGGATTTCGATTTGAGTGCCTGTGCCTAAAACCATCACCTGTTGATAAGTGTTTCCTGGCCCCGCACGCACAATCACCCGCTCAAAAACGGTTGTCACACGACTCGTATCTTGAGCGGGTAAGGAAGGCGTAATGAGTGTCAGGGTAAGCAGCGTGAATAATCGCAACATAGATGCAATCCTAGCAAGGCTTGGTGAATGCTGCAACCAACATAGGGAAAGGGTCAAGAAGGCAAGGTTTCTTGCAGGAACTTCTCACGGTTTGCTCGGCGTGCGACCTTGCCGCTGCTGGTCTTGATGAGCCATTTGTTATCAACTAGTTTAACAAATCGAGCGGCGACATCCATATTCCGAGCTACTCGTGTCCGCACAATGCGAACAATGTCGTTGAGTGCGTCATTGTCATCAGGGTTGACTTTGCGGGAGTCGATTTCGGCAACAATCGCTACATCCTCTGTTCCCAACTGAGCATTGTAGACCCCGAAGGCTGAGGCTCTTCCGGGATAAAGGCCGGGGATGTCATTGAGTAGGTTTTCAATGTCTTGGGGATAGATGTTCTTGCCGCCCACGATGATCAGATCTTTTTTTCGCCCTGTGACGTACAGTTCGCCGTTGGCGATATAACCCATATCGCCTGTTAGATACCAGCCGTCACGAAGGGCTTCTGCACTAAGTTTTGGTTGCCGATAATAGCCAGATAGCATTGAGGTGCTACGCAGCACGATTTCACCAACCTGTCGCTCGGGCAAGGTTGTGCCCTCACTATCAATGATCTTGATTGTGCAACCGGGTATGGGGTGTCCACAGGATACAAACGTTTGGGATTGTGTCTGTTCGTCGCAGGGTACAGCCTGCCGATTTTCCATTAGTGCGATGCGATCAATGCGATCAACGTTGGGTTCTTGCCCGATTATTGATTGGGTTGCGGCAAAAGTGTTTTCTGCCATTCCATAGGAAGTTGCCAGCGCTGCTGGGTTCAAGTTGTACGGCATGTATTTATCCAGGAAGCTCGCGTGACTCTCTGCATATATAGGCTCTGCAGTGTTGATGACCGCCCGCAACGAAGAAAGATCAAGTCCTTTGATCTGGTCATCTTGGACGCGGATAGCCAGGAAATTATAAGCAAAGTTCGGCAGCCAGGTGAGCGTACCCTGATGTCTGTGAATCGCTTGAAGCAGGATTTTTGGATCGCGTATCCATTGAAATGGTGACATCAATACCAGTTTGCAACCGCTCAATATGGGCATGACAAAGCCCGCGATCAATCCCATATCATGATAAAGTGGTAGCCAACTAACGATCACATCGGATTGTGTTAATCCAATTGTTTCACTGTAGGATCGGATATGATTCAAGACGCTGGCATGAGACAGCATCACGCCTTTTTGAAGTCCGGTGCTGCCAGATGAGTGCTGTAAGAAAGCGGTATCTTCTCCAATCGGATTGACGGTTTCCAACAAGGCCAGCGTGTCTCCTTCAAACGCGAGTTCATCTGCATTGATGACTTTATTGAGCGTATCAAGTCCTGCCAGCGTATCCTCAAGGGGTTCCATCAGGTCGCTATAAGTGATGACAACACGCACTTGGGCATGTTGGATCAATGCCCGCATATTTTCAAAATAGCGATCTCTATCGAGCTTTTCGGTCAGAAAGGGAAAAATTGAGGGAATTGCGCCCAACATTAGTGCACCCCAGAAGCCGAAAATAACGCTTTCGCCGTGCTGCAGAACCAGTGCAACCAGATCGCCAGGGTGAATGCCTGCAGCCTTGAGTGTCTGGGCATAATGGGCAGCATGCTCAAACAAACTGGCATAGGTATAGTGTCGTTCTTCACCCTGAATCATAAGTACAAGGGCGAGATCATCAGGATGATTTTTGTATAGCCAGCGCAGTTGATCGTTGAGTGATATCGATTGTAGATTGATAGGCATGTGATTGATCAAACCTCATAAACGCAAAGCCTATTATAAAGCAAAAGGAAAGCGCATTCCACTCTATATGGTTCGTATAGTCACTATACCTGATGCAGACAAAGCAAGTGGTTTAATCGTTCAGCATGTTTTTCGATCCACTAACGTGTATCAAAACCATACAGTACCAACAAACCCATGCTTTTATGACAGTTACCCCTTGTTGATGTGTGATAGTCATTGGGCAGCCTAGTGCAAGATCGGATCTCATAATAGACACAAAGGTGGTGTGGCGGTTGGTGTTGCGGAACGCACGAGATATGCCGCGTCCGAGCAGGTGCCACCGAAGCCGGTGCCCCTTGAGCCGTTGATGAACTCGCCGCTGGGGTCGATTCTTGGGATTGGGCTTCTTGCGACTGATTTCTTGCAGCCCTGCTTCACCATGTTGATCGTACAACTCCTTGAAACGATAAAAGCTCTCGCGTGAATAGCCCATCACTTTGCACGTTCCCCAGTTGTTCTGCTAACTTCAGTAAGCCCAATTTGGTTGCGATGATCTTCTGTCCATTCGTCATTTGACATTCTCCTGTATCCTTATGATAGTTTACTAAGCTCCGCAGAATGCTTCGCAGCTTGCTGCGGAGATGAATGCGTTAGAATGGGCGTGAGAGGGAGGAGAAGTTAAGATAGGGAAATGAGTCCTATCAAACGAACCCGTCACGCGGTCTATGACCTGAAATACCATGTTGTTTGGACCCCCAAGTATCGCAAGCACATATTAAGAGGGGATGTCGCTGAATTTATGGAAGTAACGATTCGCCATATCGCAGAGGAAGATGAATGGGTGATCGATGAGATGGCGGTGCAGCCAGATCATGTGCATGTGTTCATCCAGGTGGCTCCCCGTTATGCGCCAGCGCAGGTCATGCAGATTTTCAAGAGCATAACGGCGCGTGAGGTGTTTGCTGCCTTTCCCCAGTTGAGCAAGCAGTTGTGGGCAGGCAAGTTCTGGAGTGCAGGGTACTTTGTTCACAGTGTCGGTGACGCAGTGACGGCGGAGGTGATTCGGAACTATATTCGCTATCAAGACAGCGATCATCAGGCAGGACAACTTTCTCTATGGGACGATTAATGCTCTGCAGCTTGCTGCGGGGTTCTTTACTCAGAGTGTCAGACTAAGTCTCGACTATTTCACATTATCACACCGGGCACGAACATCCAGACTATGCACCACAATTGATCTCGGTTGTGGCACGATAGGACAGACCTGTATTTATATGTCACCCATGATTTTCAGCTAGGGCGATTGCATATCAAAGGTTTAAGCACAGACAATTTTTTCGAGAGAGTTGTTGTCCCATCCAGCTCGCTTGCGTTTATTGCTGATGCCTACTTTAAGGGTCTTTTCCTGTTTCAGTAGATTGACAGCGATATGTCGCAGAATTGCCATGTTGGCTGGCGCATGATCCTTGCGAATGCGGCTTTCATCTTCCCGAAAAGCAACATCCAAAACCCAGTGCAATCCGTTTTCAATCTGCCAATGATCCCGGATAGCTGTCAAGAAAGCGGAAGGAGAAGCCTGCCAACTGCTGATAAAATAACGGGTTGTGGCTTCCATTTTGTCCTTGTTGGGGACATAGCGCACAGTCACCAGCTTGATGCGACGATGCGAGTTCGCCCATTGGTTGGCTTGCCGCAGATAAGAGCGATACTGAGGTTGGTTGACCACCCAAACTTGGCGGCCCATGTCCTTGATTGATACTGCGAGCTGTGAAGGTCCCCTGATTGCCTTTGACAGCCATAATGTAATCGGCTTGTGCCGCAACAATTTGCTGGGCGATTGTCGTTTGGGTATTGCTGGCATCTACCGTTATCCCACATCCAGATAGATCAAGTTGAGACAGAAGTTGCGGAATGGCTGTGATTTCGTGTGATTTCTCATCCACTTTGCTTTGTCCCAACACGATTTGGTTCTCACTAGCCCAAGCGCTGACCATCCAAATTCCATCTCGTTCATGACGACCATCATGGCTACGACACAGTTTCTTACCATCCATTGCTACCACCTGCCCCCCTGTTGCTTGAAAATCTGGGCTGTCCAGTCTGTGAATTTGCGCTCAAACGCTTCTTCATCCAGCCACCGAAAGACACGACCAAACGTGTCGTGGGAGGGAATTCCTTTGCTCCAATCTAAGAAACTCCCGAGCCAGTCTGCTTTGGCCTTGCCATACAATTCAAGCGATACTCAGTCATCTGCACTACAGATCACACCTAAACGCAGCACTCTCTAATTTGACAATGTACACAATGTTGAGGTACGATCCTCCTATTGTATACAGTGGAACAAGAATTTATTAGGTTTGATTTATACTATATAATTTATATGATCATATAAATTATGAAAGATCTATGTGTTTCAAATAGGTTTTACCTTGCTATCCTTCTTATACTTATTGTTGCTCTGGAGGCGGCGACTTTCCCCGTCAAAGCAGCCCCTGCCACCTTTAATGTAACCGTAAAAGATGACCCACATCCTGACGGATGTCAGGTCAATGATTGCTCCTTGCGCGAGGCCATCATCGCTGCTAATGGCAATGGCAACCCTGACGAGACCGACACAATCAACATCCCGGTCGTAATGGTGGCCCGACGCAAACCCACGCGTTCCCATTGACCAGCCCCGTTGTGGATGCAGGGAACTGTGCAATAGGCCGGGATCAGCGTGGCTTCGCCCGACCCATCGACATTAGGAACAAGGCCGACGCCGCTGGCGGTAACGACTGTGATATCGGCGCGTTTGAACTCCAGAATCCGATCCCAGTGGCAGCGGATGACACGTACATCACCACGGTCAACACGAAACTGACGCTTCTGGCTCCGGGTGTGCTGGGGAACGACAGAGACCCCAACCGGGATCCCCTCACTGCCGTGAAGATCTTGGGCCCCAGCAGTGGTTCGTTGGTCTTGAATCGTGATGGCTCACTGGAGTATGTGCCCAATGTGGGCTTTGTCGGCACTGATACCTTCACCTATAAGGTCAACGATGGCACCCATGACTCCAACGTGGCAACTGTTGCCATCACCATCCAGGGTGCGGCAACCTGTGGTACGAGTACACTAAACACTCCCCCCCATTCGTCCAACACTCAGTTGGACACGTGCTGCCAGCGAGACCGCCGAGTGGTACGAACTGGCGCTGTATAACTCGACAGCGGATTTGCTAGGCTTTATCGAGTGGTTCCCAGTGGAATCAATGCTGCCCTATGGTCTCGTCAATGGTGAGCATCAGCTCTATGTTCGCACTTACGCCAACGGCACCCTCTCCGATTATCAACAGGTGGCGACGCTGCCACGAGTCGATCTGCCCGCGCCTATGGTTATATCGAAGGCCATGGGCTTGACGGTCACCACGCTGCAGGGGCGTCCACACCTGACCTGGCCTCAAGACGACAACGCGCTCTACTACTGGGTTTATGTCGGCGATCAAGGTACCTATGCGATGCGGCACTACCAGTGGTACAAAAAGACAACCGCGATATGCTGTGGCGGTAGCTGCTCGCTGAATGTGGACTTCTATCCAGAAAATGGTAGTTATGCCATCTTCATGCAAGCCTGGGGGCCAGGGGGGGTCAATGGGGGCGATATCAAGCTATGGAGTGACGAACTCCAGTTCTCGGCCAATCTTCCCAGGCCATCAGCGGTGAAGAGTCTGAATGCCTCGGTCTTGAGCGGGGTCTTGAACGGGAGTGTGCAACTGACCTGGATGGGCGTGGATCATGCGAATCGCTATAATATTTGGGTGGGCATTGTCACACCGGGTACCAACATCCAGACTATGCACCACACCGCAGCCTCGGCAATTGATCTTGGTTGTGGCACGATAGGACAGACCTGTACTTATATGCCACCCATGATTTTCAGCCCTGGTAACTACTCCTGGTATGTCCAGGCGGAAGGCCCCGGTGGAACCGCGATAGGCGGTGTAATTGATGGCTGGGTCAAAGGGCCGGTGTTCACGCCCTAACCAGCATTCCCCAGCGAACGCAATACACTCTAGCATGGGTCTCAATCTGCGATACCATAGGTACGAAGGAGGCTATGACTCATGAAGACAGTGATCCTGTGTGGTGGCAAGGGCACACGGCTGCGCGAAGAAACCGAGTATCGCCCCAAGCCACTCGTCAACATCGGCAACCGTCCTATTTTATGGCATATTATGAAGAACTATGCGCAGTATGGTTACAACGATTTTGTGTTGTGTTTGGGGTATCGTGGTTGGATGATTAAAGAATACTTTCTTAACTATGAGGCTATGAACAATGACTTCACCATCAATCTGGGCCACAGTAATACGATCAACTATCATAATTCTCACGAAGAACAGGACTTTACCGTCACATTGGCGGAAACAGGTACAGAAACGCAGACAGGCGGACGGATCAAAGCTGTTGAGCGTTACCTGAAGGGTGATTACTTTATGGTGACCTATGGGGACGGGGTAAGTGACCTGAACATAAGTAGGCTGGTCGAGTTTCATCATGCCCATGGGCGGTTGGCAACGATTTCGACGGTGCATCCCATCTCACGTTATGGCACACTT
This sequence comes from Phototrophicaceae bacterium, assembly GCA_965223785.1. Classification (GTDB taxonomy): domain Bacteria; phylum Chloroflexota; class Anaerolineae; order Aggregatilineales; family Phototrophicaceae; genus CBDCXN01. The sequence goes on from CBDCXN010000001.1 coordinate 83,056, forward strand.
TCGTTGGACGATCAAAATCGTGTCACGGACTTTTCTGAGAAGCCCAAACTCAATGATTGGATAAACTGTGGATTCTTTGTCTTCCATCGCAAGGTGCTGGATTACATTGACAATGATCCCATGATGGCGTTGGAGCACATCCCATTAGAGCGTCTTGCCGCCGAAAAGCAACTTGTGGCCTATAAACATGACGGTTTCTTTTTGGGTATGGATACCTATAAGGACCAACTCTATCTAACTGACCTGTGGGAGCGCGGCAAAGCCCCTTGGAAGGTGTGGTAAGGACATGAGAGCTTTCCGTTAGCTATTGCCAGGAATCACCGTTTAACGTTGTTTTGCACGAATGTTCTATTCGTTATATAATATTGCTATCAGTAAGATGAGTGAGGTGCCTCATGGATGTTCGTGTATCCAAGCAAATTGCTGCCCCAATTGATGTTGTGTTTGATGTTTTCTCCGACATTACTCAAATTGAAGATCGTATTGATGGCATTAGCAAGGTCGAGATTTTATCTGATGTATCTTCGGGGGTCGGCACGCGCTGGCGTGAGACTCGTGTCATGTTTGGGCGCGAGGCTACCGAAGAGATGGAGATTAGTGCCTTAACTCTCAACCAATCCTATGAGGTCGTGGCCTCGTCACATGGGATGGACTACCACTCCATTTATACCTTCAAAGAGCAGGGTGATGGCACATTGGTTGAGATGATTTTCTCTGGTAAGCCTGTTTCCTTAGCTGCCAAGTTGATGACGCCGCTGGGCATTTTAATGAAAGGCGCGACCCGCAAAGCATTCGAAGCTGATATGGACAATCTCAAGGTGTTGTGTGAACGGCAAGCGGCGGTGTAGGTCAAGCATAAATATGATCCTGACATAAGCGGGCTTGAGCCCGCCGCAAGCTGCAGCGAACCGAGGATTCGCCTCTTGTCGTAGCGGAGCGTCACATCATTAGGTGTCAACCTGCTGCGTGACGTGTTTGATCCTCATTTACGCTGCTGATTCTAATTTAAGCCCATGGCTTTAAGGTTCTTGAAGCTGATGGCGAGACTCTCGAAGGGATCGCGCTGACAGATGTCCTGCTCGACAGCGTACCATTCCACGTTAGCTTCCTTGCAAGCTTCCAGTATGGCAGGCCAGTTGAGGTTGCCTTCGCCCACTTCTGCCATGATTTGCTCGCGATGATTCTGGATAGTCATGTCCTTCACATGGATGACGGGCATCCGATCTTTCATGCGTCGAATCCAGGCAGTAGGGTCGGCTCCGCCATGCTGCACCCAGTAGGTATCCAGTTCGGCTTTGACATAGCGTGGGTTGGTTTCGTTGAACAGAATATCCATCATAGTCGTCTCGCCTGCACGGGCGAACTCGAAACTGTGATTATGATAGCTGAAGGTCAGGTCAGCCTCGGCGAGTTGGCGCCCAATCTTGTTGGCTTCAGCAGCGAACTTGCGAATCCCGTCAACACCATCTTCGCGGAATTGCTGGGGCATGCTGCCGATGGCCACATGGCGGCAGTTCCACAGTTTGTGTTCATTGATGACGGTAGACAGATCATTCGTGAGCCGATCATAGCTAATATGGGTGATACAGCAAACGAGCCCGTTGTCATCCAACATAGTTTTGACATCCTGTGGATCCACTGGGCCAAAGGCCGAAACCTGCACGGCCTCATAGCCAATCTTGCGGATTTTCTTGAAGGTCTCGGCAATATCTTCGGGTGTTTGGGTAAAGTCACGGACGGTATACAGCTGTGCAGCCAGTACGCTGTCGGTCATGGATTCTCCTCTGCGGGTTCGTTCAATCAACGCCCGTCAGCCTACCATATTTTACATGATTGTAGGACTGTAGATACATGATTCGCTCCTGGCGCACTGGTAGCCAATGACCTAGCTCAATGACCGTGCCAGTGCGTCCAAGCCAGCGAGGATGATTGGACTTCGGTCATAGTCGGCTGAGACAGGGCCAGATGAAAACTTGACGATGACGGTGCGCGTGGTCGGGTTGATCCAGATGTGTTGACCGTTCACGCCCACCGCAAAGTACGACCCCTGATCGTCGCCCGTGATATACCACTGATTCCGGTAGAAGCCATCAGGCCACACGGCGGGGTATACTGGATGTTGTTTCCAGGCAGCGTTATTGCCATGGAAGCGAATGTCATCTATCCAACCAGAACTGATAATTTGTTGACCGTTGTAGTAACCATTGTCGAGCATCATCTGACCAAAACGGGCCAGATCGCGCAAGGTGATACAGAAACCGCCATTGGCAGCGGGTGATCCCTGAAAATCAACTGTGATCTGTGCGTCATGCTCTGCTCCGAGCTTTGACCATATCATCTGGCTCATAAACTCAGCGAAGCGCTGACCGGATGCCCGTTCGATCAGCCAGCCCAAAACATCGGTATTGATTGAGGCATAATGGAAAGCTTCACCATGTTCTCGATCTGTTTTCTTGATGGTCTGTGCAAAAGCATAAATCCCTTGCATAGCGTCTTCGGAGCGACCACGCCAGGCCATTACGACTTCGTGTGCCACGACCTCGGCGTTGGGATCATCATAGTCTTCATTGAAGATAATGGCCGTGGTCATGTCCAGCACTTCGCGGACAGTGGCTTCGGCATAGCCGGGACTGGTTACCATTTCGGGAATGTAATCAACCACTTTTTTATCGGGAATGAGCCGCCCGTCGTTCACCAGCACGCCGGCTAGCATTCCTGTCACAGATTTTGACACGGACATGAGCAGATGTCGGGTGTGGGGTGTCATACCATTGTAATATTTCTCATATACGACTTCGCCATCATGTAGAACAATAAGACCATCGGTATAGGTATAATCCGACATCTCCTGGATGGTCATTTGGTTGGCATTTGGGGTCTGAAACTGTAGCCTGGATAGATCGCGTGTCTTAGAGGGCAGGACAGTTGGTGTTCCACCACCCCGGCTGACGTTGGCAGTGGGTAAGAATTCGCTAATATGCTGGAACGCCCAGCGGCACTCTTCACCCTTATCCCACTTGGAAATATCGACAACACGTTGGGATGGGGACCCTTGCATGAATCCTAATTCTGCGTAAGTTTTTGGTACTGAAGTGTCTGACATACAACTCACATCCTTTCGCATCGTAAACAAGCATGATTCTAGCCTGCTGGCCTCTAGGGACATCAGCAAAATTGCGTATTTACGGATGTAGCCATGCTTCCACGAGTCGGGAATGTCTTGGGGCCTATTGCCATCAGCCTAAGAAATCGTCCTTGAACCGGGTGTCTATGCTCTCGTGATCGCTTAAACAAAACTCATGTTAGGTTATGTATAGGTAATAGGTCTAATTATTGGGATAGTAGTTACCATGATAGCCGAAGACGACGGGTTGTGGCAGTATTGCCCGTCCAAGGGGTAGAAGGGTTTGGGCATCCAATACCAGCAAGAATGAGTATCCTTTGTGTGCATCTAGCACCACCGACAGGAGCACACCATCATCGTCTGTATTTGCATTAGGTGATCGGACGAAAATCGGTTCACCGGGGTAGCAATCGTCCTCCTGCCAGAGCAGGGTGTCCCCTGTTTGCATATCAATCCTGACCAACTGATTGTAGAATTCATGCCGACGATCCTCGCGCAAGCCAACGCCATATACTGCAGGATAGACCGCATCCATGTTGTGCCGCACATAGTCAAAGTGAGGGAGTTCGATGCATGTTGGAGTGATGGTCTCGTAGCGAACGGTGCCGCCCTTTAACGGTAGGCGATAGCGTCGCAGTTCGCCAAATGGAATGGTCAGATCAGAGGCCTGTAGGCGCTTCAAGTAGAACTCGATGACGATACGAGCATCTGGATAAGCGACTACATCAACGATCAACTCGTCGCTTTGTTCGAAGGCGTTAACGTGATGAAATGCGAAGAACGCCTCACAGTCGTACTGACGTACAAGCTCACCCGTGTGCCGATTGAGAAGTGTGATCGGTGTACCGCGTTGCGGCAACCACTTAAAGTTTTCGATATAAGGTCGCCGCCACAGTAACAGGTCGAACGGATTAACCACGAGCGGGAACTCGGTGATGATGGCGTAATTCTGTGACATGCCGAAGCTGTGCATGTAGGCTGGCATTTGGGCTGGCGTCGTCCCCACTAGCTGGGCGTTCAGGTCAGGATCAACCTGATACAGATTATAGTGGCTGCGGCGGCCATATTGTGTTACCAGATTGTACATTTGGTTTTTGTCGAAGTGGGGATGCGCTGTTGTCATTTGCCCGGTGGGTTTCGGGGTATAGGAAAATACCCCAACTGCCGCCAGCGTTTTCGGATCAAACCGGACTTGAATCGGAGTTTCGCCCAAGGCAATGAAGTGATTGGCAAAGCGTATCAGGTTGACTTTGGCGTTGTCATTCAAATTGGGCCAAAATGTAGACATTATGCGCTGGAACAACGAACGACAGGGATCGGTGGCGAACTCTGAGTAGGTCATTTCACCTTGTTGTCGCATCAATTGATACACGTTGGACTGGAGATAACGATTACGATAGGATACTCGTCCAACTGCAATCGTGAACTGATGAAGCATGGCATAGCCATCGAACCAATGTTGTAGCCGCTTGTTGCCAGCCTCGAATGTACCCGGGCCGTTGCGCAGGAGTGTGCCATTGAGCCAATCAGGAATATGCCCCTTGATTGGGACATGCTCGACGCTGTATTGGTAGTTAGGCGTGGCAAAGCCCCATTTGAAGTCGTTTCTCATGCTCATATGATACTGGTATAATCAAGCTAACCACAAGCGCGAGGCATAAACTGATGGCACTCCCACAGCAAGAGAAATGGACAGAATCCCAGTATCTGGTGTTTGAACGTGAAAGCGATCTGAAGCATGAGTTCATGGATGGTGAAGTCTACGTCATGAGCGGGGCAAGCCGCCCGCACAATGTAATTGTAGGCAACATTATCGCTGCTATTCACCCACAACTACGGCGCCAACCCTGTGAGGTTTACCCCTCTGATATGAAAGTCCGCTCGCCTGTGACGGGTTCTTACTTTTACCCCGATATCACGGTGGCCTGCGATTCGATTGAAGTCGATCCAACTGATGGCGACATCCTCCTCAATCCGATTGTTGTTATCGAGGTTCTGTCATCCAGCACGGAGGGCTATGACCGGGGCAAGAAGTTCCTGCGCTATCGTGAACTGGAGTCACTTCAGGAATATGTGCTAATTTCCCAGGATGCACCGCACATTGAGTGCTTCCGACGAGAGGCTGATGGCGGGTGGCACTTCCAGGATGCGATGGACGATGAAACCGAAGTTGACCTGATCTCCATTGATTGTACATTGCGTCTGGCAGATGTTTATGAACGCATCAGCTTTGATTCTATTGATGACAAAACCAAGTTGTAAGATTGTCAAGTTTTGATTTGCCTCATCCAGCAACTGTCGGATGACGGTATCGAAATCCATTGATTGAGCATGTCTTTCGATTGGGTCAGAGATAGGCGAATGTGTTTCGTATGTGCCTAAACAGATAGTAACCCTGTCCATATATGTTGCAAGAACAAGTGATCGTGCAGGAGACTGTCACCCGATTGTGACGCCCTGCTATAACTGAAGACGAACACAAAGTACGCATGGCCTAGGCGAGTCTCCCCGTCCCAGGGCAATCTATTGCTGTTTGAGCCACTCTTGATAATCAGCTTCGATGTGTTCTAGCCAGTTGGGTACATCGATTTCACCGGGCGTGTATTTCTTTTCTGCCAGCCGTAGCTTACCGAATGTGTCTCTGCGGTGGACATCTTCGCCATGCTCGACGACGTGCTGTGCCAAATGGGGTGGAATAAAGGTAACGCCAGTGGGTGTACCAAGGACTATATCACCTGGAAGTACCGTCGCCTCGCCAATGCGAATAGGAATGTTAATGCCGGCCAATGTCGTGTTGCGGATGGGTGTAGGATCCATGCCCCGGAAGAAAAAGCCCACGTCTTGTAGTTGCACAATACCATCGTAGTCACGCACACCACCATCAATCACTGCTCCGGCTTGCGTGCGAGCGGCCACCGATGTTGAGAGGTTGTCACCGACGAACGTGCCTTCTTTGATCTTTCCGAACATATCCACAACCATCACATCATTGTGTTGAAGCGTGTCAATGACCCATGAGTTTTGCCCGCCGATGCGTTTCTCATTTTCTCCCTTTTGTTGGACTACATCATGGAAGTCGGGTCGATAGGGAACCATCTGGCAGGTGACAGCACGACCTACCAGCACAGTATCAAGATGTGAGCGCACCCAGTTACCCTCAAACTGGAACTTGTAACCTTCTTTTTCTAGAATCGCCCAGGCTTGCTCATTGGTGATCTTCTTCATCCGCTCCAACAAATCATCGGGAACATGAGGCCGGCCGTCTTCAAAGCGATCAAACGGGTTCAAGGGGGTCATAGCAATAATATTTTCGCGTGGATTTAGGATGTGCATTGGTTTTATCCTATATTGGTTGAGTTAAACACAGGGATTGTACGTGCTAAACAGGATAGTACCAAGTATTCGATTGACGTGTTACCATCTACAGCGTTTTGGAATAGTCTTGGGGCAAATGATCTGGCAGAGAGCGAACACTTTTACATTGAGGTTCTCCGCCTCAAGAGGTGTTTATTTAGACTTATGAAGCCAACTATGAACGTCCCATCATGCGTCATGGGAAGTAACTGACAAGAACCAAGGCCTCAGCGGCGTTGCCATTGAGGTACAAGAATACACTGAAAATAGTTCACAATTTACAGGTAACACCTGCATAGTCGATTGGTAATTTTATGAAAGGACAGCTCAATGATCGAATCGGCAGAAAACAACGTGAATACTCATTCACACCCATCAGATTTACGCATCACCGATGTACGGATTGCCAACCTAAAGGGCATGCCCTTTAAATCAACTGTCATCCGCCTTGACACTAACCAGGGCATCAGTGGTTATGGTGAGGTGCGCGATGGGGGGAGTAAGACCTACGCCTTGATGCTCAAGAGCCGCATCATGGGTGAGAATCCCTGTAATATCGACAAGATTTTCCGCAAGATTAAGCAGTTTGGTCATCATGCACGGCAGGGTGGGGGGGTGTGTGGAATCGAAGTCGCGTTGATGGATCTGGCAGGCAAAGCCTATGGCGTTCCAGCTTACATGCTGGCGGGGGGTAAATTTCGTGACCAGATACTTTGCTATTGCGATACGCCATCCACATCGAATTCGACAGAAATGGCAGGTTTCTTGAAAGAACGGATGGATCGCGGTTTCCGCTTCCTCAAGATGGATGTGGGCATTCAACTTCTCAAAGATCATCCTGATACGCTCATCGCGCCGCCAGGAATGCTCGAATCACGTAATGTGATGCATCAGTTCACAGGCATCCAGATTACAGATAAAGGCATTGATCTGCTCTGTGATTATGTCCAGACGGTACGTGAAGGTGTTGGTTACGAAGTGCCCATTGCCGTTGATCACTTTGGACACATTGGTCTTGAGACCTGTATACGTCTGGGACAGGCGCTTGATTCCTTTACGCTCGCATGGTACGAAGATATGATTCCCTGGCAGTTCCCCGACCATTATCGCCGGTTGGCAGAATCAGTCACGACGCCGATCTGCACAGGTGAGGATATTTACCTAAAAGAGAGTTTTGTCCCGTTGCTGGAAAGTGGTGGCGTTTCAGTTATCCATCCTGATCTGCTGTCGTCTGGTGGCATCTTGGAAACCAAAAAGATCGGCGACATGGCACAGGATTACGGTGTGTCGATGGCAATTCACATGGCAGAAACACCGGTTGCAGCGCTGGCTGCCGTCCACTGTGCCGCAGCCACCGAGAATTTCCTGGTACTGGAGAATCACTCCGTTGACGCCCCCGATTGGAACGATTTGGTAACAGGTTTGCCAAGTCCGCTAATTGTGGATGGTCATATCGCTGTACCAGAGAAACCCGGCCTGGGATTTGATGACATCAATGAAGAGATGTTCCGTAGATATCTTGATCCAGATGACCCAGTCTTCTTCGATCAGCCAACGGACGCATGGGACAATGAAAGCGCCCATGACCGCTTGTGGAGCTAGAGCAGGGTGTCAGGGTTGTCGCCTCGCATAGATTGGTGAGTATTTCATGAGTGCCAACAATCCCCTGTTGATCCAGCCCATCCCCAAACTGATCCGTCAGATCGGTGTCCCAGTGGCAACAGGTATCTTATTTAACAGCCTGTTCCAGATCGTCGATACATTCTACGCTGGTACAATCTCAAAAGAAGCGATTGCAGCATTGGCGCTCTCGTTTCCCATTTATTTCATCATCATTGGTGTGGCAGCTGGATTGGCAACAGGTACGTCGGCACTCATCGGTAATTCACTCGGTGCGAACAGACAAGAGGAAGCCTGTCATATTGCAAGCCAGGGCTTGGTACTCACCTCTATCCTGAGCGTTGGAGTTGCCGTCGTTGGATTGGCCGCATCACCGACTCTGTTTGGCATTCTAGGAGCCTCTGGTGACGACCTCGACATGAACATGAGTTATATCACCCCTATCTTCCAGGGCACGATCTTTTACAACCTAGTATTCATGTTTAATGGGGCCCTTTCTGCCCAAGGGAATACGCGCCCGTTCCGCAATTTCTTGTTCTTTGGGTTCGTTGTCAATATCTTCCTTGATCCCTGGTTCATCAATGGCGGATGGGGCATTAAACCAATGGGAATTTCAGGTGTTGGGGTTGCAACGGTGTTGGTTGAGGCAATCGGTGCTATCTATCTCGGTGTGACCGCCTTCCATACTCAACTATTCACTATTTTCAGACGAGGTATGTTGTTTCCACGCTCGAATGTGATGCGCCAAATTATCTGGCAGGGGCTTCCGCCGGCCCTTGATTTGAGTACTGTCTCAGTTGGTGGCTTTGTCTTAACTTATTTCATCAGTCGCTTCGGCACGGATGCAGTCGCTGCTTATGGGATCGCGAGCCGGATTGATGGGCTGATCTGGATCCCTTTGTTTGGGCTTGATATTGCTACGCTAACACTGGTTTCACAAAGCAACGGTGCGCGGCGTTTTGATCGAGCGTGGTCAGCTTTTAATACCGCGATTCGCTATGGTCTGATACTGATGATGTTCAGCGGTGTGTTGGTGTTCATCTTTGCTCGTCCGCTGGTAGAGATTTTTACGAATGATCCGATCATCATAGACATTGGCACGGTTTATATACGCATCAGTGCAGTTGCACTGCCATCACGCCCTCTTAGTTTCATCGGATTTGCTGCCCTGCGGGGGATCAAGCGTCCGCTGTTACCTATGTTTATGAGTATAACCCGCATGATTGTGTTACCTGTCATCTGCCTCTACATATTTATTGAACTGTTAGAAGGTGGCTTGTTGACAATCTGGTGGACGGTGGTATTCATCACAATTGGAACAGGGCTGGCTGCGTTGTACGCGGTCATTAAGCTTATGCCGCGCCGTAGCCAGTGACACCAGCTGGTGTCAGGAATAGTCTTTGACCATGATTTTTAAAAGAGAGTGTATTCCATGTCAACAAATGAGTCATTGGGTTGGGGGTTGATCGGTGCAAGCAATATCGCCAGAGAAGGGATGATCAACGCCATCAACAATCAACCAGATAGCCACGTCGGCGGCGTGATGAGTGGTCTACGCAACGTGCGGAGCAATTAGCACGCGATAATGATTCTTATCATGAGTAATTTTGGTCGCTAGTCCATCTTCATTCCCCTCTCACACCTTTTGCAACACGCTGTCACGTAATATTATCAATCGTGCCATATTTGCTATCCCCAACGGCTACCTTAGGATGGATTTGCCAGCGAAAACCTAAGAAGCGAATGAACTCAAGCATGGGGAAATGATCTTGAATACTGGCTAGCGTGACTAAAGTCCCGAGAATGATGCGACGACGCCCCCCCCCCCATCCACCACATAATGTGTATGATAACCGGGATGGGAAGATGACCGAAGGGCATTCCGGGTTCAATCCGCTGGATACACCACTGCCGAAATTCTTGCTCAAATTGCACCCGATCGCGTTGGAAAACGATCCAGGGTAAAGCACCATTTGCTCCAGAAAGTGGCCCTTGCATTGGAAATTCCCAATCAGGTGCATCAGGTGCAAAAGGTTCATGATGTAGATTATGATAGATAAACCGCGACCATGGTGTGACCCATGGTTCGTTCAGCACAATCACGCCACCCACATGTATACAACGTGCTGCCTCTGTTAGAAATAAGCGCGGATTTGGTATGTGATGAAATACATCTGTCATCACAATTGCACTCAATGACCCATTTTTGAACGGCATTCGCTGGCCATCTAACACAGCATCCATTCCTGGTAGATAAAAGATTTCTGTTTTAATTACATCAGGTATAAAATCCTGCAGATAACCTGCCCCAGAGCCAACTTCTAGAACTTGGCCCTGTGAATCTGGTAATGCTTTCACAATTTTCTCGTACCATTCATTGTAAATGTTGAGAAGAAACGGCTTGTTGCGGATGATTTGACGACGCAAGTTGGTTATTTGTGGGCTATCAATGTCTATTCCCTGGGTTAAAGGGTGAGCTAACCACCGTTTTAACAAGAAACACTACCCCGATAATGCACAGTGCACCTAATGTGAAATTAGTTTCGTTAAGTAAGGTTTACTAGAGTTCATATTGGTTCAAACTCTGTATACTATAATCTAATTCGCAATCTCACCTGAAGGTGATCTGAAGAAGTAACTATTTTATCGAAATGGTCTCCTAATCTACATTTTATTTCACATAGAGCATACAATGTATCTAGCCCACTGTCTAGCAGGACATGACGAAACCTACACTATGCAGAAATAGACAGATCAAGCTTGTTTAAGGTAAAATAGGATCAAGCAGGGTAATTGTAAAGGCAGCAGTTATGTCCGCTTTAGAAAATCAGTTCGCCGAGCCGCAACTCGCCATCGTACCCCCATCCACTATCGCCGACTTCGAGACATTTCTCGATCAGCCGGAGAACTATGATCAGATTTTTGAACTCATCAACGGGGAGATTGTGGCCGTGCCTTCCAATCCGTATGTGTCAAGTATTGCGATGCATATCGTCATTTTGATCGGCTCATATCTGACCCAACATGGTCTAGATGATTACATCACAGGCGAAGCCGCTGGCTACATCATCCAGGGCAACGTGTACGCGCCCGATGTCGCCTATGTTTCACACCAACGGCAAGCGGAACTCCCCCGGAAGGGGTTTAATCCAGGACCACCCGATTTGGCCGTTGAGGTCATCTCTGATCCCAACAACGGGCAAGAGCAACAACAACTCCGGCGTAAAGTCTCGGTCTATCTAGCAGCCGGCGTGGTGGTTTGGGTAGTGGATGCTGAAACTCGAACGATTGAGGTTTACACTCCTGGGGAACCCTTGCAACTTTTGGGCATCCAGGACACCCTCACCGTTGAGAAGTTACTGCCGGGGTTCCAACTCCCCCTGGCCGATCTGTTTGGCACGGAGAAAAAAGAAGAGTAGATGCTTGCGTATCCAACGCACTGTAAACGAAAGACCTGCTAGATGGTGTCAAGGACGAAAATGATAAAGAAATGACGAGTTGTTTGAGAGAAGGAAAGCGCTGAGTATCCCCTATTTCGCCCAGAATAGCGGCGGCAGTGTACGAGCAGCATCTGCCAGAAAAAACAGGTCAATCGAGCGTTGGGCAGTAACCTGGAACGCCTGCGCTTTTTCAGAACCAAAGCGCCCGCGACTACTCTGTTTCAAAAGCTGTGTCAATTCGTCCAGATCAAAATCAGCAAAATCCTGCGCGGTGGCAGCTTCGGTCAGCAAGCGGCGCGATGTCTGCAAGAAAGACGAAGGAAAGAGCCGTTCATATTCAGGGAAAACACGATCCATCAAGCTCAAGCGAAGGCGCGCCAGTTGACGCCAACTGTATGTAGAGCGGCATGGTGTCGGGATCGGCCGTATGGCGTGTGCCACCAATGCGTACAAAGTCGGCAATCCAGATGGCATCAACCGTGTCCGTTTTGCGCTTGCGAATGCCACTGGGCTGATAGGCATGGACTTGGAGCAGATTCAAGACATGGACAGTGTAGTCCGCTTGGCTCAACTGCTCAAACAATGCCAACCAGTAGTGCCCTGTCGCTTCCAAGCCAATCTCAATTTCATCCGACCATTGCGACAACTGCTGCAACAAGTCATCAATCCTGTCGCGGTCATTCTGGATCGAAAATGGCTTTTGGACAGATTCTATCGCTGGCATCCAAGACGGCAATCCGGTGCTGGCGTTTGGCAACATCAATCCCCACATAAAACGACATGGTAGACCCCCAGGCAGTGCAGGATGTGCTTGAGCGACAAGAGAAAGCCTACGAACGCTTCTTCAACAGGCAAGGCGGCCTCCCACACTTCCGAAAGGTGCAGAAGTTCCGATCATTCACGCTTAAACAAGCAGGCTGGAAACTGCTCGAGAGTGAACAGAAGTATGGTCGGGTTCAGATTGGCAAGAAGGTCTACAAGTTGGTGTATCACCACCCGATGCAGGGTGATATAAAGACGGTCACGATCAAGCGTGATATAGCAGGAAGGCTCTGGATATGCTTCTCAGTGGTGGAACGATTTGTGGCGCAGAACGAAGTCAGCGCGGGTCAAATCGGCGGCTTCGATTTTGGCCTCAAATGCTTTCTTACCAATGATGAAGGACAACAAATAGCATCGCCTTGGTTCTATCAGGATGATCTGCCCCGTCTGCACAGCATCCAACGACAGGTGTCGAAGAAGGTCAAAGGTAGCGCCAACCAACAGAAGGGGAAGCATCACCTCTCCCGTCGTCACATTCGGATTGATGACAAGCGGCGTGACTTCCACTTCAAGTTGGCGCATAAGCTCTGCGATGAATACGACCTGCTGTGTTTTGAAGACCTGAACCTGGACGGGGCGAACCTCTGGTTCGATGAAACGCTTGTGGGGACGCAAGGTGAGTGATCTGGGCTTTGCACAGTTGATGAACATTCTAGAATGGGTCGCTTTCAAACGTGGCAAGCGAGTGGTCAAGCTAGACCGTTGGACGCCGACGACCCAGGTCTGTTCTGGTTGTGGGCAGAAGCGCAAATTGGAACTGAAAGACCGGGAGTTGAACTGCGATTGTGGCTTGGTCATAGACCGTGACCACAACACAGCGAAGAATATACTTGAGGCGGGGCATCGCCTCATACTGTCTGAGTTGGAAGAAGACCAACCTGATTTATTCAGGCGGCGTCCGGCGTTCATGGCAGAAGCCCACTGAACCTTTGGTTCGCCTTTTGCTGTGGGAGTATGTCACCATAACGAAACGATCTATTTGTGAAAATCTTTGCTACACTGTTACCAGAAAACGGAACTGTGTCGTGCAGATGCTGTTCTGGCTTAAGATGATGGATTGTCGGTGTCACGTTTTCGCGGACACAACACCGGCAATTCCCTACATGTATGCTGTGATATACAATTAACGCCTTCGATATGGTGTCCTTTCGTTTGTGGTGCGCTGAATACGCAAGCATCTACTCCTCTTCCTTCTCCTTGCTAAATAGATCAGCCAGGGAGAGTTGAAACCCCGGCAGCAACTTCTCAACGGTGAGGGTGTCCTGGATGGCCAAGAGTTGCATGGGCTCCCCTGGGGTGTAAACCTCAATCGTTCGAGCTTCAGCATCTACTATCCAGACCACTACGCCGGCTTCCAGATAGACGACGATTTTGCGGCGGAGTTGTTGTTGCTCCTGCCCGTTGGTTGGATCAGAGATGACCTCAACGGCTAAATCGGGTGGTCCTGGATTAAACCCCTTCCGGGGGAGTTCCGCTTGCCGTTGGTGTGAAACATAGGCGACATCGGGTGCGTACACGTTGTTCTGGATGATGTAGCCAGCAGCTTCGCCTGTGACGTAACCACCAGAATTCTGCTGCGTCAGATACAAGTTGATGAAAGTGGTAATGAGCCCAGCAATATAGGACACATACGGATTGGAAGGCACAGCCACAATCTCCCCGTTGATGAGTTCAAAAATCTGATCATAGTTCTCCGGCTGATCGAGAAATGTCTCGAAGTCGGCGATAGTGGATGGGGGTAGGATGGCGAGTTGCGGTTCGGTGAACCGATTTTCTAAAGCGGACATAGTTGCTGCCTTTATGATTACCCTGCTTGATCTTATTTTACCTTAAACAAGCTTGATCTGCCCATCGAAAATCAGCGCGGGGACACCATCGAACCTTCGGTTCGCCTTGAGCGGGGGCCAACCTTTGGTTGGGGGTCGAACCAGAGGTTCGCGCGCCGCGAACTGAACGGTCGACCTCCTTTCTCACTAAACGAATGATTGTCTCTCTCAGAAGAACGTGTTATAATTTGTTTACTATGACTAATCAAACGCGACATGCTCATGATAACATCAACTCGCATCTGGTATGGTGTCCAAAGTATCGGCGACCTGTGTTGGCAGGCGATGTTGGTCCTGGAAGGTCATGTGTTGACCATGACCGTGCAAGACGATCATTTGCCTCGTTTCCCCCAACGATGGCAATTAACCCAATCATGCACAGACTGCGAAAGGAATTCCCACACCTGAAATCCCGATTGCCTTCCCTGTAGCCTCGTTCATACTATGCTGGAACTGCTGGTCACGTATCGGCTGAGACAATCCAGCGATAGATTGACGAACAAAAGGGTCAGTAGGTGATACATACCGCCTGTACCCAACCGATGAGCAGCACGAGATGCTCAACGAAATTCTGCGCCTGTCCTGCTGGGTCTTGGCTGATCGCCGCAAACGCTGGCAGGGATCGCGCTACAGCGTCACCTACAACGAACAATCTGCGATGTGGAAACAGTGGCGCAACGAGGAACCGGAAGATAATCCGCTTGGCCTGGTCAATATGACCGCAGGGCAACAGGTCTTGCGGCAGCCTATCGGGAGTTCATGCAGGGCAAACGCGGACGTCCAGGTTCAAGAACTGGCGCCGGTTTCAGAGTGTCAACTACAAACCCGGTGATGGCACTGGTCTGAAAGACAGCAAACTGCGTGTACAGAACGTCGGCTTGATCTCGATCAAGTGGCATCGCCCTCTGCCCGATGGCGAGCTCAAAAACATTATCATCCTGCGCAAGCCCTCTGGCTGGATTGATGTCAGTATTCATCATGCGTTCGCTCTGAGCAATGGCACGGTTATAGTTCACAATACCTGAAAGCCTCGTTGGTACGCTTGCGCAAATTGCAGCGTAAAGTTGCCCGCCGAAAAGCGGTACATCAATTGGCAAAAGAACTGGAACAGATCGCTAATCAGCGCCATGATTGGTGGCACAAGGTTGTCTACCAATTAGTCAACAGCTACGGTCTGATTGCGATTGAGAACCTAAACCTTTCGTTTATGCTTCGTAATGGCAGCCTCTCCCGTGTTACGCACGATGTTGCATTGGGTATCTTCTACCAAATCCTCGAAGACAAGACTCTGGAGGCCGGAGTTGAGGTCCCCCAAGAACACGTCGCAAAAGTGCAACGGGTGTGGTGCGATGGTGAAAAAAGACTGGCGTGTTCGAACGCATCAATGCGATGAATGCGGCTTCACGGCGGATCGAGACGTGAACGCCGCACGGAATATCCTCGATCTTGCAATAGCTTAGCAATCAGGTGGGCCAGGACGTGGCTTCAGGCGTTAACGTGGTTCGTTGGAACGTGCGTAGCCTGAGAAACGCCCCCGAACCGAAGGTTCGCCCTTTCAGTTCGCCGAACCTTGTGTTCGCCGAACCTTGTGTTCGCCGAACCTTGTGTTCGCCGAACCTTGTGTTCGCTTTATCGGGCTGAGCCGTCACGGAGTAGAAAATCACGATGCGCCGTCAGATTAGACTCCAACCAGGAACGTTTTGCGCTCATCAACCAGATAAGGAAATACTTCAGCCGATGACGGTATCCTTATCGGCATCATCTGGCATCAGGAACTCAAAGGCTTACTTGGCCCTTGCTAGGGGAGTCAAATCCTTGTGGCGCAGCTGTTTACCAATCCGCCACTGACCCATCAGCGTGCCAGAAGCGCGGGGTTTCCCAACTGCCGTCATAAAGCTTATCGGCAATCGCCTCATCATCAAGTTCAATGCCCAGCCCTGGCTTATCACTCAGTTCGATGTAGCCATCTTTGACAACAAATGGCTCTTTCAAGTAGCCTTCTCCAACCGTGACATGTTCTTGGACTAAGAAGTTCGGGATGCAGGCATCAAGTTGTAGGGACGAAGCAAGCGCAATTGGCCCTAGAGGACAGTGTGGTGCGATAGCTGCATAATAACATTCCGCCATCGCCGCGATTTTCTTCCCTTCCAGGATACCGCCCGCATGAGATAAATCAGGTTGTAGAATAACAGCAGCTTGCTTTTCCAATACTTCGCGGAACCCCCATTTGGTAAACAGGCGCTCGCCGGTGGCGATGGGAATACTAGTGCTGCGGGCAACAGTGACCAACGCATCGACATTTTCTGGTAAGATAGGTTCCTCAATGAAGATCGGATCGTAGGGTTCCAACGCCTTAGCTAGTCGTACTGCTATCGCTGGACTGACGCGCCCATGAAAGTCGATTCCGATGTCAACTGTGCGACCTACAGTATTACGGACGTTCGAGAATTGCTCAACAACTTCATCGACTTTAGCAGGTGTATCAACAATATTGAGTGCGCCAGGAATGCCCATTTTGAGCATAGTATGACCACTTTCGACGCTGATTTTGGCGCGTTCGATGTAATCGCCATAGGTTTTGCCCCCGACCCAGCCATACATGCGGATTTTGTCGCGGGTTGCCCCGCCCAGTAACTTATACACGGGCTGACCATAATATTTGCCTGTAATGTCCCAGAGGGCTTGCTCAATTCCGGAAAGAGCGCTGCACAAAACTGGGCCACCGCGATAAAACTGCCCCCGATAAATCGCCTGCCAATGATGCTCAATGCGGGTTGGGTCTTGCCCGATCAGATAGCGTCCAATTTCTTGTACGGCGGTGGCTACGGTTTGTGAGCGACCTTCAACAATAGGTTCGCCCAGACCAACAATGCCCGCATCAGTGTGAACTTTTAAAAACAGCCAGCGAGGTTCGACAAAGAGTGTTTCGAGTTTAGTGATTTTCATGGTTCGTTCCTACCAGCGGGTGGACATAAATTTCCAGTCGGGGTTGAGCTTTTGCATCTCGATCTCATCATTACGTCGGGTTCCGCCCCAGGCTTTGTATTGATCATGTAACTGAGCAAGGGCATCATGATCCAGTTCAATGCCAAGGCCGGGCTCGTTGGAGACTTCAATTGCACCATCATCAAATTTGAATCGTCCACCAATAATGACTTCTTCAGATTGCCAAGGATAATGGGTATCGCAGGCATAGGTTAGATTGGGAATTGCGGCGGCCAGATGGGTCATGGCGGCCAGTGAAATGCCAAGATGCGAATTTGAGTGCATGGATAAGCCCCGTCCGAATGTTTCGCACATCTTCGCTAGACTTAGTGACGCCCGCAAGCCGCCCCAATGATGATGATCGCTCAAAATGATCTGTTCGCTGCCCAGGCGGACGCTGCCTGGAATGTCATCAAATGAGGTTGTACACATATTCGTGCCCAGTGGAATATCAACCTGTTTGGCGACTTCTGCCATCGCTTCCTGACCGCGTACCGGGTCTTCGTAATATTCCAGAACGCCTTCTAATCGTTTGCCGGCCTTAATAGCCGTCTCCACCTTCCATATGGCATTTGGATCAAAGCGCAAGGGGGTATCTGAGCCGAAGGCTTGTTGTAGCGCAATCATGGCATCCACTTCGGCATCGGGTTCGAATGCGCCACCCTTGAGCTTGATGGATTTGAACCCAAATTCTTGGCACATGGCTTGGGCCTGCCGCACTACGCCATCAGGATCAACGGCCTCGGCTTGTCGGGCAGCGGGCCAGCCTGTGGCACTTGGGTCGGTCTGGAGTCCCAACGTCCCGCCTGCACCTTCATATTTATAAAAAAGATAGGCGGCGAAATCAACGCGATCCCGTGCCCTGCCACCCAGCAAATCGACGACTGGTCGGTCTGTTGCTTTTCCCATAATATCGAAGCAAGCAACCTCAATAGCACTATAGGCATGTTTGAGGCGACGTTCCCAGGGAAAATCGCCCAGAGCAGTTAGACTGAGTTCCTGAAAGCGATCCTGGAGTGTTGCTTCAATCTCATTGAGTTGGAAGGGGTCTTTGCCGATCAAAATCTTACGCACTTCCTCAAGTGCGGTCAGGGTTTCATCATGGCTGGGAATCTCACCCAAACCGTACAGATTGTCATTGGTGACAATCTCCACAATGATGCGAATGGCATAGGGGGCATGAAGACCTGCGGCATTCAACAGGGGCGGATCAACAATGGCAATGGGCGTAATGTGCATATCAGTAATGTGCATACTATCCTCACAATGTAATTTTCTAATCAGAGAATTGATCTAATTTTGACGCAATCCGCCGCAAAGTGCTAATGCCGCCATCCAAGGGAGTGGTGGACATACGTCTAGGTGTTTCACTCTCGGCAGTAATGAAAATCATGAAAGCCCATAAGCCGGGTCATCGAGGGTGAGATTGCGGTAGCGGCAAACAAAAAAGTTTGCTCCAACAGCGAGGAGACAGCGGGAAGTGGCGAAAAATTACAGCAAAAACGGAGGCCAGATGGGTTGTTAAACAGTCGGGTCATACAGATTCAACTTCAGTGTATCTGATAAGAGGCTGGGTAGAACTCATCTCAGCGCTCCTTTCGTTATGGGTGCATTTCAAGTTGGTGCAAAGGTACATTTTTCCATAAGATGCCAAAGTGATTACCGAGAACAGCAGTCTGAAGGACTAACATAAAATAATTAAGACTTAATCTGCCATTCTGATGAACAGAAGATCATCGCAACCAAGTTGGGCTTACTGAAGTTAGCAGAACATGAGCCAGGCGTGCAAAGTGATGGACTATTCACGTGACAGTTTCTACCGTTTCAAGGAGTTGTACGACCAGCATGGCGAAGCAGGACTGCAAGAAATCAGTCGCAAGAAGCCCAATCCCAAGGACCACGCTGTTGGATTGCACAATTAGTATTATGAAGTGTGCAATTTTAGGCTACCATGACCCTTTAGTGCTGTATCCGGCAAATAGTCAAAATACTGATATCACAGAGTTCACAAGGCAACTGACTCAACCCATCTACTTTATCTTATGGTCACCCGACTCTCGATAGTTTGTTTGGAGACTTACAGGATGAAGCATCTAGTCCCTTGTATTATGTAGTGAACGGACAAAGATGCTGGCAAATGGTTGTACCAGCGCTGCAATCCACACCAGAAGTTGAGGTCAACGTTTTGTCCTTGAGGAAAAGCCTCGTCCGAAAGACTGTTGCCTCGGTTCTGCGAGTGGCTTCGAATAAGCAGATTGTGAGTATCCAGATCGGATAGGTCACGCATCACCCACAAGGCTGAAGAACTGGCAGGTAACCGGGGTCGCCTAACTTCATTTATCAGCCAATTGGGAGCCGAGTGCTCTCCAGAAGGCATACTTCTGCGTTTTCATCCGTAGCTTTGCAATATGTTGCTTCATACGTCCAGGTGAGATGTGTTTGTCTGTCAGCCGATAGGAGCAACGCTGCAATGCCAAAGGCCCTTCAGATCAAATTAAGCCAACCAGAACTAGAGCAATTGCTGAAAGCCTACCTGCACGAACGTGCGGCAGCTATTATCAAAGGAGCAGATGGCATGCCAGCCAGCCAAGTTGCCCAGCATGGTTTGTTGAAACCACGCCAGTATCAAAGGGTTTGTAATTGGGTTCGACGCTAGCAATCAGAAGGGGTCGAGGGCTTGATGATCCGTCAAGGACGGGGACGCAAGGCCGCTTGTTCCCCCTAAATTCCTGGATGACCAGAGGGCGAAAGAAGCCCTCCTGATGGTTGGGCGTCGTCAGCCACGCCTGTTGGGACATCAGCAAAGCCGTTGGTCACTTGAGGCCATTTTGGACACCTGTGATTGGCTCAAACTCAGAACACACGGCGGGTTGTCGGCTCTGCTGAAGCGTTGAGGGATGCGGTTCAAACGCGCTCAGTCTTATGTCCATAGGCCTGCCCCCGATTATGAGGCCAAAGTCAGCTATTTAACCTTGTGTCGAATGCGAGCAGGGTATGAGCCTCAACGCGACTATCCTGCGGCTGAAGTGATTTATGGGGCACAAGATAACGGGCCCGTCCATGTTCATCCCGATGTCGTGATACGCTTGCAAGAGCAGCACTCCCCTTTCTGGGCTCAAGTAGCGGGCAATTGGTCTGATCAGCCACGAGCCAAAGCCATCCAATGCTTCTTGGCTAAAAACTCTGGCGATGGCTGCGACAAGATGTCCTGCATCTTCAGTGGTTCAGTGATGAGGGGCAAACTCTGAAGCAAGCTGTTTGGGATTTCATACAAGCCTTTGCTTCTGGCTCTACTGACCTTTTGCGCTACGTTGGGCTATTATATGATTAAATTGTTAAGCTGCATGAGGTGGTGGGTTTTACAGGACAAAAGAGATAAAGGAAACAAGACCCTTCGCCCCAATTGTATCAGCGTCCGGGCCGGTGAAACCTCATGACTTATGCCCGCCGACTTTATGATTTGGTCGTTGATCTCAATCGAATTCGTCAAAACCTCGGACATCATGACATTCAGACTACACTCGGCTATATCGGCGAGGGACATACACAAGGAGATCGCTGGCGTATAGCCATCACAAAACTTGTTCTATTTGCTTTGACCACGCCAACAGCCTTTCATCATCATGGCGGCGGGCTGCCAGTTGAAAGCCCAGCGGCAATCTGCTAATGGTGTCGCGAGTACGCAGGGTAATCGATGGCACACCAGTTTGTGTCCAGATGAAATTCATTGCAAACGTCCCCGTTGATTCCAGTCCTTTTGGTGCAACCCCCCTTGCAGCAGGCGACGCCCACAAGTCAACGCCATGTTCGGAAGACGTATCGCCGACCCGCTGGGTCAACCGCCGCTGGAAATCCTGTGCTTGTTCCAATGTTGCGGCTGAATGCCCCTGCCCTTCGCGGATCAATTGGGCTGTCTGCAAACGATAGATGTCTTCGTATTCAGCAAACCATCCTTTATGCACTTGCGCCATCTCTGCTGACATAAGGATCATGTGATTGTCCAGAATGGCCCGCACATCATCAAACATCGGTACACGCTGCACGATATAACCCGCCGCCATCAGTCTTTCGAGTTGGGTCTCAAAAACGGTCAACGACTTGATGTCTGCTTGCTGTAAGAACGGGCCATCTGGCACACCAATTACTGGTTGCGTTTTGGTGTTGATCTCCTGCTCCTTCCAACTATCCAGCAGGAGGCTTGAAGCCAGAATCATCCCTTCGGCATCTTGCGTAAACAGCCCAACATGATCCAATGATTCGGAAATAGGCACGACACCATTCCGGCTGATACGCCCGAAGGTGGGCTTTAGACCAACTACACCACAATAGGCGGCTGGGCGATTGATTGACCCCCCCGTCTGTGATCCAAACGCCACCGGACACAATCCAGCAGCCACCGCAGCAGCCGATCCGCTACTTGAACCACCGGGCGTGTGATCAAGGTTGTGTGGATTACGAGTAGCACCAGGTTCAAAATAGGCAAACTCAGTTGTGACTGTTTTGCCCAAGATCAGTGCACCTGCTTGTTTGAACACCGTTACCGCAGCAGCCTCAGCACCTGCCAATGCTTCCACCGGTAGGTTTGAGCCGGCGCGAGTCGTATAGCCATCAGCATGAAAAATGTCTTTGACTCCTATCATTACCCCGAACAACGGCGGCCTACTCTCAGAATCAGGATACTGCTCAAGAAGTTGCTGTGCATCGATATTCAGCCGTTCGCGGCGGTTTTGTTCAATTAGAAATGCTTCGATTTGAGGATCGATTCTCTCCAGGCGATCACATGCCTGATCCACATAATCCATTAGATCAAGCGCACCACTACGTAACGCTTTTGCAACGGGCACGAGCAGCGTATCTTGGATAAGTTTCATTAGTCAGCCCTTTCTTCTCACATAACCCAGCCGTCACCGACCAACATCAAATATACAAAACCCTCCTAACCTGTTCCATAGAAAATTGGTGTAGAGATACCTTCCTCGGACAGAGCCAACCCTGTTCGCACGGGTGCTTAACTGACGAACAGACCTTTAGGCCAAAACTGCTGCCTTTCTCAAGCAGTTCTACGCTGAATTAGCATCGCGCCAACAACCCGGACGGCACGATCAAACCCGGCAAGAAGACGCGGCGCACTTCAGGGCGTCAACGCAAGACACGTCTGTACGGCAAGTTGGTCAATCAGATTATGCGGATAGGGGCTGTCGTTCAGTTAGAGAAGTTATCGTACCGCGCCTTTCAATGGCAGTGGGGATGAGAGCGCCAGGAATGTTGGTTGAGCAATTGCGACGCAAGGCTGAGAGTGCTGGCATGGCGGTCAACGAGTTCCCGACAGGGACGACAAAACTGAGTTAACTGTGGTGCGGTGGTGAAGAAGCCCAACGCGATCTGTACAGTGCGTTTTTGGCGGCAAGACGCTCAACGCAGATCATGCCAGGGTGGACACATTCCTCCGGGTGGCGTTGAGTGGAACCAACGAACGAGAGAAGGGCCTTTGCCTGGGAGCTTCGGGTTACCCGGAGTCAGAGTGGGTCGCCTGTGTAAGCTTGTCCGAAGTCGCGTCAGGCTGCAGATGGTGTACCATACCCAATCGGGAGAGCGCGATGGCCGATAAGAACCCCCTCGCTTTAGCTATGAGGAGTTGCCAGTATTGGTAACTGCATCATCACACAGGTTCCGGACCCAGAAGAGTGAATCATCACCTCGCCGTGATGTTTATCCGCAATCACCTTAACAATTGCCAGTCCTAACCCACTACCCGGATAGTCTGCCGTGTTGTGTCCTCGACGAAAACGCTGGAACAGATGGGGCAGGTCATCCTCTGGAATACCGATTCCGCTGTCGTTGATGGTGATCTGAATCCCCTGTTCAATGGCTTGCGTTGTGACCTGAATACAGCCTTCGGGTGGTGTAAACTTGACGGCATTATCAAGTAGATTTTCCAACATCCGCGTGAGAAGCTGCGTGTTCCCAGATACAGGCGAAATCGCCTCCGCCAGCCCAAGACTTAGGCGAAGATTGCTTTGTTCAACCCGCGACGCAAACCTGGAAGCTGTTTTCTGAATTAACGCATTCATATCAATTGCAGGTTCCCAGGTCGTGTCGCCAAGCCCTTCCAATCGCGAGAGATCAAGCAACCCTTCGGCCAAGGCCTGAATCCGCATAACCTGATCTAGTGCCCGCCCAATGGTGTGGGTATTTTGCTGTTCCTGTGCCAGTTCAAGATTGGTGCGCAGGGCTGTCAGTGGTGTATACAGCTCATGAGCCGCGTCAGCAACAAAGCGCCGAAGTGCCATCACTGTGTTCTCAACCCGATACGCCATCGTGTTGAATGATTCGGCCAATATGCCTAATTCATCAGACCGCTTGATCGTTGTCCGCACCGATAGATCACCGTCCGACATGGCAACCGTCACTGCGGTCAATCGAGTCAGAGGTCGCGTAATTCGCAGGCTGATGAGCCAACCCATTAATCCCGCTATCATAATGGCGACACAACTGGCCACAAGCCAACCAGAAGTTACATTGTTGAGAATCTCACGTCCAATTGCAGGGCCATCAGAAACAATCAGTGAACCAACCAACATATCATCCTCTGTATCTCGGATAGGTTGGGTGAATGTCTGGGAGGAACGTTGAATTTCCTTCCAGTTTGCTGTGTCTTCACTCGCCACAAACGAGCCAAACATTGACTTTGATAGAGGCAAATATACAATATCTGAGGTCGTTACATAATCGGATAAAAGATTGATACTGATTGTTTGATCTTGATCATCAGAACTATTTGGAACCTGAACTCCTCCAAAGAAATCCTCTATGATCAGTTCCATCCCTGTCTGTATCATCGATTCGACGAGCGCAGGCGCTTCAGAACCGGCAACGAACTCGAAATACATCGTACTGGGTACACCTGAATCGGCCAATATGTTACCATCAGCATCTAGCACTTGGATGCGGGTATCACTCAAAAATGAGAGTTGGTTAACAGATTCAGCGATTTTCTCTACAGGTATGTCCGGAAGACGCAGCAGGTCGCCCAACAAATAACTATGAGAGATGGCCTGTGCCTCAAGATAACCTCGTTCCTCTGAAAAATAGTGACTACGCACAACAGTTAAGAGGACAATGCCCAATGACAGCGCAGCTAGGAATGCAATACCTGCATAACTTAAGGGAAGCTGCCAACGAATAGATCGCGCCTTCATTGCAACGCTCCTAATTACATCTATAATATTTATCCATTTGAGGATAATATATTTTGCTGTCACACATCATGAGTATACATGAATTGCCATGAATTCGCATGTCTTAATTATCGAAGATGACCCAGCTGTTGCCGAAAGTTTGAGAGATGGCCTGCAAACTGAAGGCTACACTGTAACCTGGAAGACGACGGGTTCGGAAGGTGTCAGATTTGTGCAAATGCAATCGCCGCATCTCATCGTATTGGATGTGCGCTTACCGGACGGTTCTGGGTTTGATTTCTGCCGCAAGATTCGCCAGTTACGTCTTCACTTACCAATCATTATGCTGACAGCACGCCGTGACGAAGTGGATAAAGTCATCGGGCTAGAGATGGGTGCGGATGATTATGTAACCAAGCCATATAGTCTAAAAGAACTGCGCTCACGCATTCGAGCCCAACTTCGACGAGCTTATGGTGATTATGCAAACCAGGATCAAGACACGCTGTACGTGGGTGATCTGGTCATTGATCGTACAGGTGGACAAGTTTTGCGCAATAATCAGCCCCTAGCACTGACACCGACAGAGTTTCGGCTGCTGACCTATCTTGCCCAACACCCCAGGCAGGCACTATCCAGGCGTCAAATTCTTGATGCAATCTGGGGCTATACCGCAGATATAGAGAACGAACGAACGGTCAATGTTCACATCCGGCGTTTGCGGGAAAAAGTCGAACATGATCCGGCAAATCCCGTTCTGATTTTGACGATACCAGGTATTGGTTACAAGCTCACCCCTTAAGAAGATAACTTAAGCCCGTGTTATCGTTGAGACAGTATCTTATTTTTGTGCTACACTTGCCATGAGAAGACTCTGCGCTAGGGAAACGGGTATTGGGCGGTTAAACCGATGGAAATTCCATAGTGGAACAGTCAATCGTCAATTCGCAAATTGACCATTACTACATCAAACGACGCATCAAGGCAGGTGGGGTTGCGGTTGTCTATGAAGCCATGGACACCAACAACGACGGTGAGATCGTTGCGCTTAAGCTGTTGCAAACAAACTGGGCGCAGCATGAAGAGGTCATCTACCGCTTTGAGCGCGAAGCCCGCATCATGCACCAACTCAAACACCCACATATTGTCGAATTTCGTGATTTCGGCATGATTAACGGCCGCCCCTATATCGTCATGGAATATATGCCAGGTGGTAGCCTCGCCGAAGGTTTAAAGAAAGTTCAGCAGATTAACTTGGGCAGTTCCGCGAAACTTCTGGCACAAATCGCCAATGCGCTCGATTATGCTCATGCTAAGAATATCGTACACCGCGACCTGAAGCCGGGGAACATCCTCCTTCGGGATAAGAGTCATGCTGTGCTCACAGACTTTGGCATCGCCCGTGTCCTTGAGCAGACCATGTTGACACTAACCGGTAACATGCCGGGGACACCGCATTATATGTCGCCAGAACAGGCACGTGGCGCAACCGAGCTCGATCCGTTATCTGACCAATATTCCTTTGCTGTTATCGCCTACCTGCTGACAACCGGTGGCCTACCTTTCAAGGGAACTGACCCAATTGTCATCATTAACCAACACCTATCTGGCCAGCCGCCACTACCATCAAGGGTTAACCCAGATTTGCCAAAAGAATTGGATGGAGTATTGCTCAAGGCGTTGGCGAAAAACCCAGCAGATCGCTTCTCAGCGATTACAGAGTTCAGCGAAGCCTTTCTGGAAGCAACCGACGGTCACCGTAAACTCAATGTTATGTTGGCCTCACGACGAAACAACCCAGTTGAACTCGCTCAATCTGTCATTGACGCTGAATCAAGGGTGTTCAGCAGTGCAGCCGCCCTACCCTCTACAGGTGCGGCCAAATCACCGCTCGACTGGTCAGAGCAGAAATCGAGCGGTGCACGGCAAATCCAACGAAGACGTCCGAATCCGGTGCTATTAAGACTTGGAGCCGTCATCATTGCTTCGATTATAATGGCGTTCATCGCGTATCTACTCGGGCGCAGCACATCGGAAAATGGTACATCTGACCCAGTAAAGACCCAGGCCGCTGTTATTGACGAGGCGATCCAAACCACAGCGGTCACGCTGACACCGTATGCACCGGATTTTGATGAATTCATTGCGATCTTAGCAGATGATCTAGGCACACCTTCTAGCTTTAACTGTGAATTATTTATTCTCTCTTATAATTATCTTGAAAAACGTGTGGATGAAGAAGATGAAGCATTCGGTCCTGCTCGTGACTTGATCAAAGATTCAGATTCGCCAATGTCTCTTATTTACGAGGATCATTGTAAGCGTGCTGCAGACGAGACGGACGTATTCATTAGTTCAATGCTCTTCAGCAATCTACGCACCGAACTCAACCGCTTTAGGTAACCCTATCTGGTGACATACTTCCACAGGCCTGATGGACAGATGAATCTGGGCCCGACCAACCGTCTGGTGCCCAGTGCTTTGGATGTCCTATTGGGGCGCCCTTGTCGGTCAAAGGCATGGCTCGCTTCGTTTCTCCTATCAGAAATGTCACAGATGGGCAGACCCCAAAAGCGGGTGTATGATGATAAGCATCATGTTGGAGGTTTCTCAGGAGCAGGTGAAATCTCATCCAATCATCATCTGAGGTTTATCTTTGATTGCTACAAGACACACGGACATTCGATTTTATTGAGGAGATTTGATGTGAAACGTGTATCTATGGTCATTGCAGCTATTGTTCTTGTCCTGAGCCTTGCCATTCCGCTTGCAGCACAAGAACAAACGATTGTCGAGATCGCCACTAACAACGACGACTTCGCGACTTTGGTTGCAGCGGTTGCAGCAGCTGATCTGGTCGAGACGCTGAGCGGTGACGGTCCCTTCACAGTGTTCGCACCGACCAATGACGCTTTTGCCAGGTCATTGAATGAACTGGGCCTGACGCTGGACGATGTCGTCGGTGATATCGACTTGCTGACCAGCATCCTAACCTATCATGTGATTGACGGCAGTGTTTACGCAAGCGACTTGAGTGATGGCCTGGAAGCAGAGACTATCAACGGTGCAACCTTTACCGTGAATATTAGTGATGATGGTGTGACACTGGTTGACGGCATGAGCCGCGAAGTCAATATAGTCACCACCGACATTGAAGGCACAAACGGCATCATCCATGTAATTGATAGCGTAATCCTACCACCGATGGAAGCTGAAATGGATTCAAGTGACGAGTCCATGGCTAGTGAAACGATTGCCGATATTGTGATCGCTGGCTCGGAAGGCGGCAACAGTGACCGCGATGGATTCAGTTATCTGTTGGCGGCAGTTCAGAATGCCGATCCGTCGGTGTTAGCAGCGCTCAGTGGCGAAGGCTCACTGACCGTATTCGCGCCCACTAACCAAGGCTTCATCAACTTGACAGCGGCACTTGGTCTGACCCCCAAACAACTGCTCAGCCCACAGAACGAAGCCGTTTTGACCCAGGTTCTGCTCTATCACGTCGTTCCCAGTGAGACGTGGGCGGCGGATGTGGTCGGATTGCCAGATGGTTCCAGCGTCTCTACTCTGCTGCCAGACACCCAGAATGCCTTCGCCGTCTACTTTGATAGCACAGGCACCCCCTACTTAAATAATGGTGTCAATCTGGTAGCGACAGACATTGAAGCCAGCAATGGCGTGGTCCACATTATCAATGATGTGCTTGTACCCCAGTGCATACAGCAAACGCTGACAGGTGAAGGCTCTTGTGGCAACTAAGGCCTGATTGCACAATAGATAGAGCGCCGCATTCATAGGAAAATGGGAGTAGGCCCCTGCTTCAGCAGGGGCCTACTCTTGGTTGGGTATGGAGTGAACGGATAATCTGGACGCTTGTATCCCCTTTCAGCCGGGCGAACGTCAGCTTGAGTTGTCACACCATCAGCAAGAGGAAACTGGCGGGTCGGGAGCGTCGATTTATGAGCGATGTTAACCACTGCATCAGCAAAGGCCAGAAGCCGTACTAGGGTAGCTCCACAGTGTGAGCACAATTGCATAGTGGGTGATTTGGTCAGGTGTGGTTGCTTTAGCAGAGTACTATGGTATAGGTGGTGTTACTACAACCACATTCGACAACCTTTCACAGAGTCTACCTTCGGTTGAGTGATATTTACTATGTGGGTTGATCCAACCCTTTGTTTGATCGTCAACCCTAACATGCCACCATGTAGTCTCGCCACTGTCATATTGATCTAAGACATGCACTGACTCGCCGGGATACAATACTCTTATTCCAGCGTAAATATCGGAATTCGGGTCTTTATGAATAAATAAACGCTGTTTCTCTTGCATGATAATAATGCAACCATTTGCCTCGGCGGGGATAGACTGTGATGTCACTGAAGGAGTTAAAGGATTGTTGGTTATTGATGGCACATTATCGCAGTTGCCAGTTTCGCCAACGTAAGCACCACTAATCCAGCCAACATGACTTGACAAATACCACCAAGTAGTTCCATGAATATTTTCTATTTGCCCATCTGGCTCAACTAATTCATTAGCAAAGAGCAGTTCAAAACGAGAGTAGTCTACAGATGGCCCATATCTTATATTAAGAGCTTCTGGGATAATTCTTAATTGGCATTGGATATCATACCTCTCTAGCCTAACTGCAATGACCAATGTTGTGACTAACATCAGCCCTAAAAATAGCCAAACGGCAATTTGAATGCTTTTCGGTAAGCGTTTCCAAACGATGGGCCAAGGTCGTTCCTTACGAGCAGCTAGTTTGGGATTAATCTTGGTAGATAAAAGAGCGGCAGGACCATCATATTGAAATCTGTCAACTTTACTCGTCTCTTCATAGACAGCATCATCCAGATGTTTTCTCATATGATTTCGTGTTTGGATACCGTCAAAAGTCGCATCAAAAGCCGAAAAAAAGTCTAGGGCACTTTGATAACGATCCTTTGGGTTCTTAGCAGTTGCCCTTTGGATAACAGAATTCACATCATCTGATAATTCATTGATGTAAGGCAAATTGGTATTAAGCAGATGCTGGGCCATCGCAGCTAGATTGCGCTGATAATCATGAAATGGATGTTTACCTGTCAGCATTTCATACGAAATCACACCCAATGCATGGATATCAGTGGCAAAAGAAAGCTTTTCACCTCTGAGTTGTTCGGGGGCAGCATATGCCAGTGTAGCAGGCTTTCCGTCTGTATTAGACGACAAAGATAAATCCTTCGCAATGCCAAAGTCCGCTAAAAACGCCTTGGCTTGCTCGTCAAATATAATGTTTTCAGGTTTCACATCTCGATGAATTATATTTTTGCTATGAGCAAAATTGAGTCCATTTGCAATTCGGCCTACAATGTCTTTAACTTTATCATAAGATAATGAAATTCCATCCATTTCTAATGCATTTCGAAGCGTTCCGCCCCTCATATACTGCATGACTAGAAACGCACCATTTTCATCTTGCCAGAACTCATATAATCGCACAATATTATCATGTTCCAGCTTAGCAACGAGCCGAGCTTCCCTCACAAAGTCATCTATGAATTTAAGGTCATTTGCTCTATGGGGCAGAACGACTTTGATTGCGACTTCACGATCAAGTACAACATGATGTGCTCGGTAAACCAGACCAAATCCACCTGATGCTAACTTCTCATCAATTTTGTATTGGCCTATTTGTTGTCCAATCATAGTTTCCTGCCCTACAGTAAATGTGTTGATCGTCTCTATTTAGCGCTACTGTATACTATACTATAAAGTGACCAACTTCTCTATTATTAATAGACAAACATAAATTATATTTTATTATATATACTAACCTACATCCTAAGACAATCGCGAGCGTGTTGTCACCTCGACATGACAACAACTATAAAAGCCAATCCGGTTATCTGCCAGAATATTCCTGACATCAACCGGAGCGTTCTATTTCAGCGATCTTTATGCCACTTATCGTAAGTCTTGGGCGCTATATAGCGATGTCCGACAAGAACCAGGCCTAGCTGAGATATGACACGATCTGGCTCACTTGGCACTCGTGTCAGCTTCAGCGTATGGGCTATCCTAGGGAAGGACGCTTTTCATGTCCGCGATTTTGTCCCTGGGGTGGCTGAATTTTGTGGATAGAGCTTTGCGATCTGGCTATGACACACCCCCACCCACTCTCAAATCTAGAATATATGTTCTGAAACCCGTTCACTTAATGCCCCTACTTTGTCAGGTAATTTGTATGATTCTGCTATTTACCAACCCATTCGCCGTCCGCCTTTGCTGCCACCGCCGCAACAAGCCATGAAGTTACGATTTTCCCAATCTCACCCAAACCACAGAAACCCATACACTCATGCGATTCACCACGGCCTTCACGTTGCCAAAATACCGCTCATGAGGCAGAATCCATAGAAAAATGATGCGGGGACACCCCCAAACCTTCGGTTCGCGCAGAAATTCGGTGTGGGAGAGCGCGGCTGCAACCGTCCAGTTAGCGGGCGACAAACCGCCCAAAACTGGCGAGTTGGATAGAACTTGACAATGCGCTCACTCTTCAGCAGTCGTATCCGATTATGGGGGTTGTCAATCACCTTCCCTCTGCATCAATAGTTTAATTCATCTAACCGAGCATCCTTGCGTTCCAACAAACCTCAAAACACAGAATGTATATTCTAAAAAGTGATCGAAACTGTACTATAATAAGCTGATCTGGAATAGCATATTTCGTCATTACATTGAAGCACTCCAACACAGCAACTACCTTACATCCCGCTAAGAAAATTGCAGCAAAAAAGCGGTGTCGCCGCAACAAACCGACGATCCGGCCTACAACCACCAACACCACGACAGGATTGTTCGGCGACCTCCTTGCCATTCACTACTCCCTGCGTCGTCGCGTGTCCGTTTTTCGGATGCTCTATTGGGTGTCCTTACAGGTCTATTTTGAGCCGTTGTGACATGAATGTTCATTTTGAAGCGATTCCCCTGCCACTCCCTGTCCTGCTAGCTGGCATTTGAGCGTGAGAGTGAACTCAAGCACGAGTTTGTGATGGGCAAGTGTTGGCAATAACCAGAGCCAGCTTTAATCATAATCGTATTGTGATCGTTATCACACTTAGTCCGGGCAGTCAATTGCAGGGTGGTGGTGTTGAACAGCTTGCGAACCAAATGTCAAATTCCAAAATATCGCGAGATGAACCCCGTATTGGTTATTATGGACGGCACCGATGAAAGTAGGATAGACCTTTCCAGCATTCGCTGTTTGATTTCGAGGCCGAGGAATAGAAACAGGACACGATGTACACGCCCAAACATTTTGCCGAGACCGATTTACCCAAACTGCAAGCGTTCAACAGCTTTGCACTTCTCATCAGCAGCCAAGAGAATGTGCCGGCTGCCACTCATTTACCGTTTATGCTGGACACAGAACGGGGACATATGGTGTGCTGATCGCGCACTTTGCGAAGGCCAACCTCCATTGGGAGACGCTGACAGCGGAGACAGAGGTATTGGTGGTGTTCCAGGGGCCACATAGCTATATCTCGTCGTTGTGGTATACCCCGCCGACAGTTGTCCCGACTTGGAATTACACAGCGGTTCATGTTAGTGGCAAACCACAATTGATCCATGAGCCTGACTAACTCAAAGCCGTCGTCACGGCGCTGGTGAAGCAGCATGATCCGAACATTGATGTTGAAGCGGCCCTACCCTTTGCTCCAGGTTATCGTTGGGATTGAGATTGGTCGGGTGGAAGGCAAGTTCAAGATGAGCCAGAATAAGACCCGTGTCCCCCCGTGAAGCCGTGATCGTGCAACTTGGAAGATTCGGAGGATACCATGCAGCAGGCTGTCGCTGAGATCATGCAAGCAAAACTGAAGAGTGATGAGTTGCTCCGCACGGGCAGTAGTGAATATCATGGATAGTTCATGTTTAGTGAGTCTGAAAAAGAGTTGCTTTGGGTGAACGTGAGGGATAATTTATACATATTGATCTTTGAAGTGCAGTGCGACTCACATATGCTCTAACATGGCACGATACGGCCGTTCCCCATGTTCACAACAAGATCTACTTGATGATTGACCTGGTTTGCCATATGTCTCGTCCCGTGTTTTGCAGTCAGGGTGAAGAGCGATTTTCGTGCGGCTAGTCCCCATTGCGGGTACGGATACGGGTGAGGGCGCTTTCTTCTGGTTCGCGCCGATCTTCCGGCAACCAATCAAAGACACGATCCGAACTCCAGAAACCATAGGGTGCGGTGGTGATTTGCGCCAAGCGCAGCAGCACCTCATCGTAGTTGACACGCCAACCTGCAAAGTGATCCCAGCATTCCTCGCGGTTTGGATGTAGGGGGATATCATACGATTCGAGCTTGTCCAACATCGACATAAACTCCTCATGTTTGACGCTAATGGGATCACTGGGTTTGGGATCAGGATTATAGGCAATCTGGAAGTAATCAGCGATGGAACGCAGCGCGAGAAACCCACCCCGAATGACGACACCAGACGAGGCGGCCTGTTCGACGTTAACCGACGATGCAATAATGGCGGCACAATCGAGGATGGCTCCAGCGGCGACAACCCAGTGCCGGTCTGGGTTAGGCGAACGGAAAAAGTTCATGGGCGCGAGCGTCGTGTGATTTTCCTCGATCTGGACGAACCAATCTTGCCATTCTAACCAGAAAGCACGCATATCGTCTGGTTTGTTTAACATTCCGACAAAGCCAAGCCGTCGAATGATTTCGGCAGGTTCAGGGGGGGATCCGCCATAGGCTTCTAGCTTAGTGACCATGCTCTCTCGCTGAGAAAAGGCACTGTACATGGTGGGCAGATACCCGATCAAAAGAGCTACTAGCATCATGCCCAGAGCGGCCTGAGTGAAGGCCAAAAGAATCATGGGTAAGCTATCCTGGAAAGAGAAGCCTAAGGTCATCAACGATGAACCACTTAATACGACGACATCGTACAAGCTTAGTGAGGGTTTGATTGCCCAGTACATGCCCGCATAGCCAATGGTAATCAGGGTTAGCCAGACCAAAGGCAGCAGGAACATGGCTGTGGGCGAGAGCATAGCCAAGATGCGGTCTTTCTTAGCAAAGCGTGTTTGCCCCTTGAAGCGTTTGGAAAACAGCAAATAAACCAGCCGAAAGGTGTTGTTGGTCAGGAAAGAACGATCACTGCGGGGTAATACAAATGAGCGAAGTGCCTGGTTGACCGTCCAGATCACTAGCAGCGCCCCGCCTGCAAATACGGGAATACGAATCAGAATCATCAAAAAGTCACCAAGCAAGATTCAGCCTCCCTCTTCTGTCGCTGTATCTGAAAACTGTCTGGAAACAGGTCGTTTCGTACTTATCGTATGGATGGGTTGATTCTACTCTGGTTTGGTTTTTGGTCGATACCTTTGACACGCTCCACACTGGTGCGCAGAGTTTGGTCAGGCAGTGCCAGACAGATTACAACCTCATGTGCTGGATCATATTCAGACACAGAATCCACCAGGTCTTGCAGGGCATCAGGATCATCAAGATCAGCCTGTAACTGCAAGAGTTCGTCCAATTCGCGATAGGTGGTGGGGGGTGATTTGCGTCGTAAGGCCAATGCCCCAGCAATATCAACGAAGAACACCCCACGACCATGCTGGTTCAACATCTCGGTGATGATGCCATTTTCTGCCAGATTACGCATCGTTAACTGGACCGCCCGACCCATTGAAGCTGCTAACGTCCGGCGTTTAGGAACGGCGGTGGTTTGTTTGCGTTTCTTACTCATCAAAGAGACCCCATCGAACCTTCGGTTTGCATGCCCTTTCCTTTCTTGATGACAACCACCTGACGAATTATAGTCTCTTGCGTTGAAATCCGAAATATCAAGTAGAATGGAAGATAGCCACTATCCTAGAGGAGCAAACAATGCGTTATCTTGTGACAGGGGCCGCCGGATTTATCGGTTCCCATCTATGTCAATCTTTACTTGATGCCGGACATAGCGTGGTTGGGTTAGACGCTTTTATTCCCTACTATCCACGTGAACGCAAAGAAGGCAACCTAAAACCCCTCTACGACAATCCACAATTTACGTTTCATGAAGCGGACATGCGCACCGATGATCTAACCCCTGTACTGGAAGGCGCGGATGCAGTCTATCATCTCGGTGCAATGCCCGGTCTACTGGCGAGTTGGGTGCAGTTTGATCTGTATATGACCTGCAATATCCAGGCGACCCAGCGTCTGTTGGAAGCAGTGCGACTGCAAGGAAATGTCCAACAGTTCATCTACGCAAGTACATCCAGCGTCTATGGTAAGTACGTGGTTGGTGCAGAGGACGGGCCGCTGAATCCTGTATCGCCTTATGGCATTACCAAGCTAGCCGGGGAGCATCTTGTCCGAACCTATGAAGATCAGTTTGATGTACCCAGCACCATCCTGCGCTATTTCTCGGTCTTTGGCCCCCGCCAACGCCCAGACATGGGCTATCAAATTTTCATTGAACATATCCTGAAGGGCAAAGAAATCACCGTTTTTGGAGACGGAACCCAGCGCCGCGCCAACACCTACATTGATGACATCATAGACGGAACAATGCGAGCTTCCACTCATTTTGAGTGCAACACTGTCTATAACATCGGTGGGGAGCACGAAATCAGTTTGAACGATTTGTTAGACTTGCTAGAAGAACTGATTGGTCAGAAGGCTGTTCGCAAGCAAGGGCCCGATCGCAAAGGGGAACAAAGCCGAACGCTGGCAGACATCACCGCTGCCCGTGAAAAGTTGGGCTATGAACCCAAGACCGGGCTCGTGGATGGCCTCAAAAAGCAAGTAGCGTGGAATCGGCAGCAACTAGGTTTATAGCAGCGCCCTATAAAACCCGCAGGCTTTAACAGTGGGATTGGAGCATCAACTCATTCTGTCTCAGTTGGAAGAAGACCAACCTGATTTATTCAGGCTGTGACTTGCTCTGGCGTCAACGGCAGAAGTCCTCTGAACCTTTTTAGCCGTGGGAGTATGTCACAAGACGATATTGAGAGGGAATCTAACAGAACTGAATGAGACCGACCCATAGAATTTTGGCGCAGGGGACACCCTGCATTAGCGGGGTGGGGAAGCGCCTTCTCCTTTCAAATTTGATTGAATTATCTTCAACGATACAAGATATATAGCGTATTATCGGCAACACGGCGTGGCCGCCCCACCGTCTGCTATAATAAGGAGGTACGAAAGGAGCCGGCTTTGAGCGACGAAATCCTAACCGACAACCAGGGCAATCCTGTTTATCTCAGCGAGGTGATGACACGCTGGCTTGATACCCGCCAGGCGGCTTATGTGATGAACCTCAAATCGACCAGCACCGTCCGAAAACAGTGCGAGAAGAAGAACGTTCGTGCTAAGCGGCTTGGTAACATCTGGTATGTTGAGCCGGAATCAGCAGCAAATTATAAGAAAGGTCATCACTATTCTCAAGGTTAGTATAATGTTAATAAAACACGTACTACGCCCTTTTTAAGGTATAATGAGAGTATCGAAAGCAAGCAAAAAGGATACTCGAATGACCACAACCCTCACCCCCGCAAACCCCCAACTGACCGACCTGATCGGCGCCCACATTGAGTACGTCTATGCCGAACCCTACGGCGGCTCTTCGAGCAGGACGCGCTGCACGTTGCCAACACGCTCGCCGATCAACTGGGCATTCCCTCAGGTAGCGTCAAACGGGTCACGCTGTACGAAGAGACACTCCTGGCCGAGATGGCCGAGGGCAAGGTAAAATAGGCACCATGATCCGCACCTACAAGTACCGCCTGTATCCAACCGAAGACCAGCAAGAAGTTCTCAACGAAATTCTGCGTCTGTCCTGCTGGCTCTACAATCGGTCTTTGGCTTACCGCCGCAAACGCTGGCAGGAGTCGCGGTACAGCGTGACCTACGACGAACAATCTGCGATGTGGAAAGCGTGGCGCAACGAAGAGCCTAACAACAATCCGCTTCGCTTGGTCAATATGACCGCAGGGCAACAGGTCTTGCGACGTTTGGATAAAGCCTATCGGGAGTTCATGCAGGCCAAACGGGGCCGTCCCCGCTTCAAAAACTGGCGCCGGTTCGATAGTGTGAACTACAAGCCCGGTGACGGTGCTGGCCTCAAAGACGGCAAACTGCGTGTGCAGAATGTCGGCCTGATCTCGGTCAAGTGGCATCGTCCGTTGCTGGCAGGCAAGCTCAAGAACATCATCATCCTGCGTAAGCCCTCTGGTTGGTACGTCTGCCTCCAGGTTGAAGCCGAGTTCAGAGAACCTGCCCCATCGCAGGAGCCCGCCGTTGGTGTGGATGTTGGTATCCATCACGCCCTGGCACTGAGCGATGGCACGGTGATCGACAGCCCGCAGTGGTTGAAAGCCTCGCTCAAGAAGGTGCGGGTTCTGCGTCGCAGCATTGCCCGTAAAAAGAAGGGCAGTAAGCGCCGCCGCAAAGCGGTACATCAACTGGTCAATAGCTATGGCTTGATTGCAATTGAGGACCTGAACCTCAAGTTTATGCTGCGCAATGGCAACTTGTCCCGTGCTGCACACGATGTTGCATTGGGTATCTTCTACGAACTCCTCAACTACAAGGCTATCGAGGCCGGGGTTGAGGTCGTGAAGGTGAATCCCAAGAACACGTCGCAACGATGCAACGGGTGTGGTGCGATGGTGAAGAAAGACTTGCGTGTTCGGACGCATCATTGTCCTGACTGTGGCTTCACGGTGGATCGAGACGTGAATGCTGCACGGAATATCCTTGATCTTGCAGTAGCCTAGTAGTAAGTAGGCCAGGACGTGGCCTTCAGGCGCTAACGTAGCCCGTTGGGGCAAGCGTAGCCAGAGAAGCGCCCCCGAACCGAAGGTTCGCTTTATCCGGGTGAGCCGTCACCAAAGTCTGTTTGGTGCGTACCTATAAACGCCAATCGGTTGATCAAGTTTGTTGTGGTTCTTGATGCCAGCGCCTAAGTGCTACATCCTGTAAGTCTCCAAACAAACTATCGAGAGTCGGGTGACCATAAGATTGGGAAGAAACAACGCATTTTGAGTCAGTTGCCTTGTGAACTCTGTGATATCAGTATTTTGACCATTTGCCGGATGCAGCACTAAAACGCCCCGACATCTCCTTAAAGCGTGCCACCCAGATTCCAGGGGTTGAATTCCTCCTCACCCACACCTTGGGCTTCACTCTTGGTTTGTTCCCCTGATGCGATGCGGATCAGGAACTCGAAGATTTCATCGGCGAGTTCCTGCATGGGTACGCCTTCCACAATTTTGCCCGCGTTGATGTCCATATCATCTTCCATTTGAGCATACATCGCTGAGTTGGTACTCACCTTGATACTCGGTGCTGGCTTAAACCCAAACACAGAACCACGCCCTGTCGTGAAGACGACCAGATTGCTCCCACCTGCTACCTGCCCCGTCACAGAAACCGGATCATAGCCGGGCGAATCCATAAAGGTGAAGCCACGTACGTTGACAGGTTCAGCATAATCGAAGACGCCTGTCAGTGGCGTATTGCCACCTTTTGCCACCGCGCCCAAAGACTTTTCATAAATTGTGGTCAGGCCCCCTGCTTTATTGCCTGGGGAGGGATTGTTGTCAATTTCTATTTCCATTTTTTCGGTATGATGTTCCCACCATTTGACCTTTTCGACGAGTTTATATCCAACCGCCGCAGAAGTGGCACGACAAGTCATCAAGTGTTCGGCACCGTAGATTTCGGGCGTTTCCGCCAGTACAACCGTCCCCCCTTGTTTGATCAGCATATCGGAGGCCAGCCCAAGCGCCGGGTTTGCTGTTATGCCTGACCAGCCATCGCTGCCACCACATTGCAGTGCTAGCATCAACGCAGAGATAGGCTGTGGTGTACGTTCTGTTTTGTTAACTTTCGGCAGCAGCTTTTCAACAGCGGCAATACCTGCTGCAACCGTCTTGCGAATGCCCCCTGAATCCTGAATGGTGAGATGCGGCGGGGCTGTGCCATTGCTATTCAAGTCATAGTTGTCGATCAAGTCAACCATCTGATTCGTTTCACACCCCAATCCAACCATAACATATCCGCCGACATTCGGATGGTTCGCCATTCCAGCCAATGTCCGTTGTAGCAGCACATAGTCGGCACTGTTCAGACGATTACCACAGCCAGAAAGATGACACAGCGGAATAACACCATCTACATTCGGATAATCTTTGAGCTTTTCTGGTGTAAAATAATGGGCGATTTCGCGAGTGGTGTGGGCGGAGCAGTTCACTGATGAGATGACAGCGATGTAGTTCCGTGTGCCCACCTTGTCTCCTTCCCGGGCATAGCCCATGAAAGCACGACGCTGGGATTCTGGCACAAAGTCAACAGGCTTAACCTCCTGAGCAAAGGCATAATCCCGGTCAAAATCTTTGACCGCTATATTGTGGGAATGGACATGATCGCCTTGTGTGATGAGTTCTGTTGCGAAGCCAATAATCTGACCATAGCGCCGAACCGGGGCATCCTGTGCAATGTGATGAAGGGCGATTTTGTGACCACTCTGGACAAAGCGCTGCACAAGGATGTGCAGACCATCTAAATCCAGTGTTGTCCCAACCTGCAAGTTCGATTTAGCAACAGCAACATCATCATCAGGATGCAGCCGAATTGCCAGCTTCTCAAACGGGACAATCCCTCTA
This sequence comes from Phototrophicaceae bacterium, assembly GCA_965223785.1. Classification (GTDB taxonomy): domain Bacteria; phylum Chloroflexota; class Anaerolineae; order Aggregatilineales; family Phototrophicaceae; genus CBDCXN01. Next base: position 122,078 of record CBDCXN010000001.1, read on the forward strand.
GGGGAAGAATCGATTAATTCTATTCTATCGGACATGACGTGCTCCAAAGTCATTTTCTTCTCATCAACGGTCTCTTATTGTAACCTATAAGCTATCATGGTTCAGGATAATCGCTTCAAAATGAATATTCATGTCAGAACGGCTCAAAATAGACATGTAGGGACACCCAATGGAAAATGGACACGCCGTCGCCTGTCCTTACCAACAGGTTGTGAATCATTCTGGACCAGATAAAAGATTTGGTGTGATCACCCCGTATCATGGTTCTGTGTCCATACCATTCTGTCTTGATTCGTACTAGAATAAGAACAGTATCCGCTATAATCAGCAAAGGCATGCAATGACCGCGCATAAAATTAGCATCTTTGGTGATGAGATCGCTGCAGACCTGGAGACACAACTAAAAACGATGCATGAACTGGCCATTCCTTTCCTCGATCTCCGGGCTGCTTGGGGTACGAATGTCCTCAGGCTGACTGACGATGAAGCCAGACGAGTCAAAACCTTGTGTGATGATTACAACGTTCAGATTGCTTGTCTGGGCAGCCCAGTTGGGAAATCCCCCTTGGCTGATCCAATTGAAACTGAAGCGAACAACGTACACCGGTTGATCGAGATCTGTCAGATTGTTGGAACCAACAAGATTCGCATTTTTTCGTTTTATCCTGATGACATTTCAACGAACAGCCACTACGATCAATATGTGAATGAGGTCATTGATCGGCTGGGCACACTGGCAGAAATCGCGGATGAAGGCAGCGTGACGTTGCTGCACGAGAATGAGAAGGCAATTGTGGGTGATATTCCTGAGCGCTGTCTAAAACTCATGGCAGGTGTGGATAGCCCGCACATGCGCTTTATCTGGGACCCGGCGAATTTCGTCCAGTGTGGGGTCGCCAATCAAGTTGATATCTATTGGGATATCCTTAGCCCCTACATCGGCTATGTTCACATTAAAGATGCTCGCCTCGCAGACGGCGCGGTGAAAGTCGCGGGCGAAGGTGATGGGCAGATGGCCCTGTTGCTGAGGAAGCTGGCAGAGCTGGGTTATGATGATGTCTATGCGCTGGAACCGCACCTCAAAGTTGCAGGACACAGCAGTGGCTTCAGTGGTGCAGACGGCGCAAAAATGGCTGTAAAGGCGTTACGTGATTTATTGGTAAGCATCTAAAACAGGAGAAAACGACGTTGCCAATGGAAAATGACAAGAAAACGATTCCCGGATTAGGTTCGCACCATATTGCAATTCAGACACGCAATTGGGATGAATCAGAGAAGTTCTACACTGAAGTTATGGGCATGGAAAAAATCGTCCAATTTGGTTCACCAAACCGCCGGATTGCTTTATATGACGTCGGCGATGGCAGTCATATAGAGTTATTCGAGCCAACAGCCGACTCACCGCAACCAGGCGACGAAGCAGTCAATGATCCGGTCATTCATTTTGCGTTTACCACGACCGATGTGCATGCTGCCATTGAAACAGTTCGAGCCGCCGGCATGGAGATCACGATTGAACCCAAAACGCTTGATCTGGGTAGTCTTAACGTTACCATCGCATTTTTCAATGGCCCCAGTGGCGAAGTCGTCGAGTTCTTCCAGGTGAATACCTAACAGCCTTTATCTGGGGACCTGTCCCCTCTCAGACTGTTAGCCCATAGCCAATTGGGAACAGGGGTGTATGTCCATCATTGGGTGGCATGTGCTTTGGTATTGAAAACGACAGCTTCCCGGTAAATGGAACATCGCCCACCAGGACGTCGACAATGCCCTGTCCTTCCGTTCCAGGCAACCAAGCACACACCCAAGCGTCCGCTAAATCAACTAGATCACCGATCACCAATGGACGCCCAGAAATCTGCACCACGATCAACTTCTCGACCTGTTGGCGCATACGGTGTATGATAAAAACATCTTTTTCACTCAAGGTCAAAACAGGATTATCGCCTTCGCCCTCAGCATAGGGATGCTCACCAACAGCAACAATGCCTATCACGGCCTGTTGTTCCTCAAATTCGCCGGATATACTATATTGGACCTTTTTGCTAAGAGTATTTTGAAGTGCTTGCAGCAGCGTCGTGCCATAGAAAATCAGCGCGGGGACACCATCGAACCTTCGGTTCGCCTTGAGCGGGGGCCAACCTTTGGTTGGGGGGTGAACTAGAAGTTCGTGCGCCGCGAACTGAACGGTCGACCTCCTTTCTCACTAAACGAATGATTGTCTCTCTCAGAAGAACGTGTTATAATTTGTTTACTATGACTAATCAAACGCGACATGCTCATGATAACATCAACTCTCATCTGGTATGGTGTCCAAAGTATCGGCGACCTGTGTTGGCGGGTCATGTTGGTCCTGGAAGGTCATGTGTTGACCATGACCGTGCAAGACGATCATTTGCCTCGTTTCCCCCAACGATGGCAATTAACCCAATCATGCACAGACTGCGAAAGGAATTCCCACACCTGAAATCCCGATTGCCTTCCCTGTGGCCTCATTCGTATTATGCAGGAACAGCAGGTCACGTATCGGCTGAGACAATCCAGCGATAGATTGACGAGCAAAAGGGTCAGTAGGTGATAAATACCGCCTGTACCCAACTGATGAGCAGCAAGCGACGCTTAACGAGGTTTTGCGCCTGTCCTGCTGCCCTAGCTGATCGCCGCAAACGGTGGCAAGAGTCGCGCTACAGCGTCACCTACGACGAACAATCTGCGATGTGGAAACAGTGGCGCAACGAGGAACCGGAAGATAATCCGCTTCGCTTGGTCAATATGACCGCAGGGCAACAGGTCTTGCGGCAGCCTATCGGGAGTTCATGCAGGGCAAACGGGACCGTCCCCGCTTCAAAAACTGGCGAAGGTTTGATAGCGTCAACTACAAGCCCAGTGACGGTGCTGGCCTCAAAAATGAAAAACTTCGTATCCAACTCATCATTGTCCTGACTGCGGCTTCACGGTTGATCAAGACGTGAAGCCGCACGGCATATCCTCGATCTTGCAAATAAGGTGGGCCAGGACGTGGCCTTCAGGCGTCAACGTAGTGCATTGGCACATGCGTAGCCTGAGAAGCGCCCCCGAACCGAAGGTTCGCCGAACTTTGTGTTCGCTTTATCGGGGTGGGCCGTCACAAATCATGGGAACTCCCAGCCGCGAACTGAGAGCAGCATCTTGATAGTCACAAACCATCTGTCGCCAGCTGGCCGGTGTGTTAGGATCAGGGTTACAACACTACCAATTCCTAGTTTCGCAACGGCATCCGCCTCAATACTGTCTGTTTCGACCTGTGTCATCTGCCCGATTTTCTCTTCAAGCGTCATATCAGTGAGCAATTGGTCAAGGTTTATCTGTGTTGTCATGGTGGTTACTGCCGATTCAGAAATTCGCTGATGATCTGATTGGGTGGCGGCGAATACGGATGAGGAAGTAGTCATTGATCGCACGGTGAACGTAGTGTGTCCTTCAGAAGCTGGACCGAACTTTGGGTTCGTTTAGTCGTAGCAGAGTGCCACATCAACTTGGTCACTCCGCATCACGCGCTGGCTCCTAGCGCCAAGCTGTTCCCTTTGTACTTCAAGACTTCCATTAATGTCGACTTTACTCGATTAGATCTAATGAACCATCATCAAATTGCAGGGGAATGGGTTCGCCGGATGAGATGACATCATTCGTCGCCCCCACCTCGTCTATTAAGTTCTGGCTGACCCAGACCGTTCCCAGGTCGAGTGTATTCTTAATGCGGACAACTCGTGCTTGATCGCGTTCTTCTGGTCTAGAACGATACACCGCAGTAATCGCAGCCTCAATCGCAGCCTCATCGGTCTCAAAAACGAGTGGATAGCGCCCTCGTTGCAAAAAGCCACTCGTGAAAATGTTGGTTGTCGTCTTGTTGAAGTCAGTCTTTTCCAACATTCGCCGTGTTGTGAAGTCTGCCATACCAATGGCAGTTGCATTACCATGTGAAGCCCGTGTCAAATCCAGGATGACGATTTGCTTCACCCGGGGTGATTCCGGCTCTGGTTCACCAGGGATATACCAGCGCCCGATAATATTGGTGTCCATCCCTGCCCCACTGATGTCTTTGCCCATATAGTCAATAATGAGGACATCAATATCATCAACAGGCAACTTAGGCATCAGTTCACGGGATTTCTGCAAGAGGCGCTGCTCGCCCTGCATAATTGTATTGCTTGTAAAGCCCTCCAGATGAACGCACTCGTGATAGCTATCTTCCACTGTTGCAAAACCAACCACGAAATTTATTTGCCCCAGCATGTGCTTGGCAACCTCCGGGATATATTCGCGCAGACCGCTGACACCATGGCTGTGGATCTGCAAAGCGCCCGCCTCTTTGCCCAGACCAATCGCCAGCATCTTGAGAACACCACTTTCATGGGGACCGTGGAAATCCGTATGAATCTTGACACGGTTGGTGAGGATCAAGCCATCAGCTTCTGCCACATTCCGATCAATGTAGCCCTTCAAGCCAGTGGGGGTTGTCCCCAGCACAGCCGTTTCCATTGTAGCATGAATTGGGCATCTCACGCTCTGTTCGGTGATACCCAACCCTGAAAGGACTTCAACCTGACCGTCCGGGGTCGCCCCGCCATGACTGCCCATCGCGGGCACAATAAACGGATCACCTCCACTGGCTTTAACCAACGACACGAGTTTTGGCGCGATCAGGGCAATTTTCGCCACACCTCGGCTGCCAAATCCCAGTGCGATGCGTTTGCCTTTGACCTGAGCTTCTAGACCAAGCCGATCCCATTCTGTTTCCAGCGTCACATCTGTGTTGACTGGATCGCCAGACGGCAAGCGACGATTCACCTCACATAATGCCGGAATGCGTTCAGAAGTTGTAATGGTCATGAGGAGGTCTCCTGGAAAAACAAGCGTCATGAGCATAACACAATATTCATAGTTTGCCCTGACTCAGCCGCTTGAGGAGTGGGGAATTTTGTGGATAGAACTTGACAATTTGGCGTGCCTGAACACAGAACATACGTTCTGCGATGTGTTCTCCCAAATCATCTTTTTTCAACTATACTCAGGCTGTATCAACGACTTGGAGATCGTTTTGACTGCCATTTTGGGGTTAACATTGGAGACCTATTTCTGCCGCAACTTGCCGCCGGTTCTACGCCATTGTCCTTGGTTTCTCGTGTTGTCGCCGCCATTTTTTCTTCGGCGGCGGCGGCAACATGCTGTATCCATCCACTCACGATTTTGTCTGCCCTTGTTTTTCCCCACTCCCGCCGCTTGCCTCTATCCCCACATCACGGTATCTTCGTAACTATCAGAGAAAGGATCAGCCCCATGACATCCAAGCGCTTTTTGATGATGTCGGAGCGCCCCATCAATAAAGAAACGTTCGTTGAACCCTGGCCGGAAGCTGGTCTGACCGTCGTTGATAGCCCCTATGATCCAGAGCCAAGTCTAGCCATTGAAAACGGTCAAATTGTGGAGATGGATGGACGCCTACTTGATGACTTTGACTCACTCGACATATTCATCACCCAACATGGCATTGACCTGGAAGTCGCCGAAGAAGCGATGGCAACCCCATCTAGGGACATTGCCCGAATGTTGGTGGACATCAACGTGGCACATCAGGATGTGCGGCGGTTGATTGATGGTTGTACCCCAGCTAAGCTGACTGACATCATCCGCCATATGAATGTCCTGGAGATGATGATGGGGCTGGCGAAAATGCGAGTGCGTCGTGTACCCGCGAACCAGGCGCATGTCACCAACTGGCGTGAGCACCCAGCGCTGCTGGCGGCGGATGCAGCGGAGGCTGCTCTGCGTGGCTTTGCCGAAGTGGAAACAACTGTGCGTGTGGCTCGTTTCGCGCCGTTTAATGCCTTATCGATCTTGGTCGGCACCCAGACAGGACGTGGCGGGGTATTGACCCAGTGCGCAGTTGAAGAATCGCTCGGCCTGCGGCTGGCGATGAAGGGGTTGATCTCATACGCCGAAACACTCTCGGTCTATGGCACAGAACGCTCATTTGTGGATGGTGACGATACCCCCTGGTCAAAGGCATTTCTGGCCTCGGCTTATGCTTCACGCGGTGTCAAAGTCCGGTTCACATCAGGGACAGGCTCCGAAGCGCTTATGGGCCACGCTGAACAACGCTCCATGCTCTATCTTGAAGCGCGCTGCCTCATGGTGACGAGAGGTGGTGGCAGCCAAGGTGTACAAAATGGTTCGATTTCGTGTATTGCCCTGCCAGAGGCGTTGCCCGGTGGAGTGCGGGCGGTGCTGGCAGAGAACTTACTGGCAGCGATGTTAGGCTTGGAAGTCGCATCTGGTAACGATGCCCTGGCCTCCCATTCAGAAATCCGCAAGACAGCCAAGCTCATGCTCCAATTTTTACCTGGAACAGATTTCATTTTCTCCGGCTATAGTGCTGTTCCCAAGCACGATAATCTGTTTGGCGGTGGTAACTTTGATGCCGAGGATTTTGATGACTACAATGTTCTCCAGCGTGATATGCAGGTGGATGGTGGCCTCAAATCTATCTCAGAAGAAGAAGCGCTCATGATCCGGCGCAAAGGTGCACGGGCAATACAGGCTGTTTATGCAAGCTGTGGCTTTCCGCCCATTACAGAGGAGGAGATTGAAGCTGCAGTTGTGGCGCATAGTTCTGATGACATGCCCCAGCGTGACTTGGTGCTTGATCTGGAAGCAGCAGATCGATTTCTAGAAAGTGATCAGACGATTCTGAACATCGTGGTAGCCTTGCAGCAAAGTGGATTTGAGGATGTTGCTGCCAATGTGCTTGAAATGGGTCGACAACGTATTGCTGGCGACTATCTCCAGCCAGCCGCAATTTTTAACGAAGGTTTCGCTGTTTGCAGTGCCATCAATCAGCCGAATGATTACACTGGCCCTGGCACAGGTTATCGTGTTGGCGAGGCTCGCTGGAACGATATCCAAGCTATTCGACAAGCGCGAGCACCCCACGACTTCATCAAGGATCAGCTTGGTGAGGGTGCATCTCGACTCGCTGAAGTTGGTCTTGCTACAGTGGGCACTCAAAACGAAGTTGTGGTCGCTGTTGGGCCCGCCTTCGGCACAGAACTTACCAGCACTATCGGCAAACTCGATCATGAATCCGTTTTAGAAGCCCTTCTAACGGGTATCGCCCAGAAGGGTCTCGTCGGGCGTATCATCAAAGTCTATCACACCGCGGATTGCGCAGCTATTGGTCAGGTTGGCGCACACCTCAGCGGTAGCGGCATTGGCATCGGCTTGCAATCACGCGGCACCGTCGTCATTCACAAGAAAGGACTGGCACGCCTGAATAACCTCGAACTGTTCCCCATGTCACCCAGCCTGACGCTTGAGACATATCGACAAATCGGCTACAACGCGGCCTGTTATGCGATGCAAACACCCATCGAGCCAGTCAGTGTCAAGATTGACAACGGCGCAAGACTGCGCTTGATTGTGAAAACTGCCCTGCTTCACCGTCGAGAGACCGATCAGGTCAAGCCAGAGCAGCCACCTATCGAGATGCGTTTCAACTGGGAACCCAACGTATGACCTATCCGCTGATGGATGATGAGCACCTGAAAGCCGCCAATGGACGCGCTGCACAGGAGATTAACCTGGACAGCCTGGCTGATCTTTCGCTAGAAGATTTGCGTATTAGTGGCGAGACACTGCGGGCACAGGCAACAATCGCTCGTGAATCGGGTTTCATACAGTTGGCAGAAAACCTTACCCGGGCAGCAGAACTGACGGCTGTGCCCAATGACGAATTGTTACAAATGTACGAGATGTTACGACCCGAACGGTCATCATTTGAACGCCTCTTGGCCCTTGCGGATCGGATGGAATCGCTCTATGATGCTGTGGTTACGGCAGACTTTGTTCGTGAGGCGGCGCATGCTTACCAGAAACAGGGGTTGTTACGCCGAAAAATCTAAAAGCGACCCCTGGTTGCAAAGATGTTAAACACAGACCATCGAAGTGCTGTATCCGGCAAATAGTCAAAATATTGATATCACAGAGTTCACAAGGCAACTGTCTCAAAATGCGTTGTTTCTTCCCATCTACCTGTCTTATGGTCATCCGACTCTCGATAGTTTGTTTGGAGACTTACCGGATAAAGCACTAAGTGCAGACAACTTCTTTGTGAACTTGATGGCAGGCCTGGTTGCTTATTGTCATCGTGATTAAGAAACCAACCATTCAACTCGATTCTAGTCAGTACCAGGCATTAGCTGCCCAGCACTGACTTCTTCATCCGACATTGAGGTTATATAATGTTGATGCTATTTGCGAAGAGGCCGTGACTGGGACTGATAATCTTGAGGGGATTTTTATGTCTGCTTTAACTATTTATATTATACAATCCGCCCATACCGATATTGGCTATACGCATCCCCAGGAGCAAATGGCTCGGATGTATCTCGACCATTATGATCGTGTGCTGGATTTGTGCCAGCGCACAGCCAATAAGCCCGCATCGGAACGCTTTAAGTGGACATGTGAGACATTCTGGCAAGTTGAAAATTATATAAAAAATCGCCCGGAACGTCTGGAGAAATTTCTTGGTTTTGTGAGGTCAGGCCAGATTGAGATCACCGCCAGTTACCTGCATTTCACCGATATGATTGATGCAGATGCATACCGGCAAAGTATCCGGCTCGCGGTTGATTTTTGCCAGAAACACAACCTGCCTCTGCAAACCGCCATGCACTGTGACATTAATGGCTGGGGCTGGAGTGTGGCCGATATTCTTGCAGAAAACAATATCCCGTATTTTTGCAGCCAGATTCATATTGATAACGCGACAGACCCATTAGGTAAGCGCGGTAGTGTGCATTACCATTGGACCGTGGAAAGTGACTATATCCGCTCTGATGCCCCTATTCGAGTGCCACAAGGATTCTGGTGGGTTGGGCCGAACAATGGGCGCGTTTTACATTGGCTCAACGAACATTATTTGCTTGGCAATGTGCTGGGGATTTCCAGCCCAAAACCATTTGGCACCGACAAAACACAATATTTTTATGAGACGGATCACCTGAATTCAGGTGATCTGTATGACATTGCCCAACATGAGTTACCCCGCTATGTTGACCGTGTTCGGGAGGCAGGATACACGCACAATGTTATGCTTCTGAGTACAGGTGGCTATTATATTGATAATTCCCGACCAGATGATCGTTGGCTAGAAGTTATTGCGAAGTGGAATGCGGAACATGATAACATTCACCTCCGTACCGCCACACTGAGCGAATGGTTTGAGGCATTAAACAATGTGGATACAACCGCATTTCCCAGCTATCATGTCGCCTGGCCGGATCATTGGGCGCATGGTCTGGGTTCCTCTACGGCACAGGTTGCCCAGGCACGCCGTACCCAACGGAGACGAGAAGATGTTAAATCCCTTGTGGCTTCGTCTGGTTCAGCAGTTGCCCGCGAATTCCTGGCGCAGTCGCAAAGGCAAGAATGGACATCACTAGAACATACCTTTGGTGCTTGGTCAACCAGCCAACGACCTGAAGCAGCCGCAAACCAGTTCCAACAAATGGCAAAAGACATTACCTTTCATCGCGCCGAGTTGTACCTTGATGAAGCAGTTGGAACCGCCTTACGCTCACATGAAGTCTTCGATAAGGTCAGTGGTGACCAAGCAGCACTGGTCATCCCTAATCGCGAAACTTCGAAACACCTGGTCAACTTTGATGCTGGCGATCATGACATTGACCCCCAAAAGCATGTACTGACAGATGAGGCCAACAACAGCTATCCTCTCCAATATGATAATGATCGAACGCGACAATTTGTCGCTTCATTGCCGATAGCACAACAAGACACACCGCTATTCTTCCTCGTGGAAAGTCCAGCGAAAACGCCTTCAGAAGATAATGATCCCAGAACTGAGATCGGATTAAGCAACGATTTCTGGACAATCGAGATCGACCCAACGACTGGCGGGTTAAAGCAACTAGAAGAAAAAAGCCAGAGCCACAATTGGGCAGATACAGCCCATGCACAGTCGTTTGGTCAAGTCATTCGCGAACAAGTGATTCACCCTTTGAAACATCATGCGGCGGGTAATCTGGCACGGTTGATTGCGCTGGGCAGTGCATCAGAAGAAGCGCACCAACTGATGGGTGACAGCCCGATCTTTGAGCGCCATATGGCAACCTTCAAACCGGAGATTCACAGAGAATCTGGGCCTGTTTTTGACTCCCTGATGGTTGAAGGAGAGGCGAATCAATCTGGCCGGCTCAATATGACCTGGCGACTTTATCATCAATTGCCGGTTGTTGAACTGGTCATCAACTGGTACAAGACCTGGAGTGATTTGCCCGAAGCGGCTTATGTTGCATTCCCATTTGCGGTATCGGATGCCCGCTTGGAGCTTGAAACGGCTGGGGGATTCTTTGAGCCGGGCAGCCATGATGAGAATGGTCAATTACCGGGCACGTCATCCAGCTTCTACACCATTCAACGAGCCGCACGAATGACGGATAATGACCGGAAATTACTCTGGTTGCCGCTAGATGCGCCGCTTGTGATGGCAAACGAAACAAATTATAATCGTTGGGAGATTGATCCCTGGTCATGGAATGGCCTACTCGCATCCATGCCAGTGAACCATTATTGGCACACGAACTTCCCTATGAGCCAACAGGGGTATTTGCGTTTGCGATACCGTTTGGTGAATCCAGCTTTATTTGCAGATACCGAAACTGCCATTCAGTCAGCGTTGCCGCTTGATGCTTTTGGCTGGGTGTAATGAAGTGAGAGTCACCAAAGTTTGGGAAAATCCAACAAAGGTACGTAAACCGCCATAGGAACTGAGGTTTGGGTACTATGCATATTCGCGCAGGATTATGCAATAGGGTTGGGTTCGGAAGCGATCTTTGCGGTTCAACGACAGTAGAGTCATTTCATGTGGCGTGGTCAATGTACCTCCAAATGCCGAAATCGTTGAATGAATTTCAGTGACCTCCCAAAGAGTCGTGATTTTGAGCAAGATTCGGCTAAAATCTTGCTTTCTAATGCACATTTTGGAGTGTTTATGCACAGTACCCTATTTAGAAAAGCAAGTATGAGATAGGCTTCGAGAAAGCACCATTGCACCCTTTAGGCAAAATAGCACTTCGCTTAGACCAATTTTTCGTTCCTTTGTACACACTTCCCCTAGTACGAATAGCATTTGCCTTTCATCGTTACCGCGTTTCGCCATCCGATGCATCTCGGCGGCTGCCACAAACTGCGCATGCTTCTCGCGCCCAGCGATGTCGTGTACATTTTGTTCGATCATTCTAGAACCTCTTCTTGACTGGGAACTGAATTTCGATCAGCCAGCCATCTTCGTCGTCGGGTTGTGTCAAATAAACTTCACGGGTGGGGCGCACAATGTCATACGCATTCGTTTCGAGCCATTCGCCCAGCCGAGCATAGCTCCCGTTCCAGCTCTCGTTATGTCCGTTCTCAATCACTGTCGCCACAATTTGATGAACTTCCAGGTCGCGTGGTTCCAAGGCCTTCCCCCCATCAAGGTCAATCGTCTTGTTAATATCGAATGCCACTGGAACCGCGATCTCAACGTCCAGGTTTTCAGATCGAAACCCATCGTGATGATAAAGGGCGATCCAGGGACCAGTTGATTTGATACGGCTCCGCTTGAGCGCTGAGCTGATCTGGACAAAGATGTATTCAATATCCTCGGCATCAACAGTCTGCCGACAAGAAAGTACCCGCTGTGATTTTAGATTCTTCACGACCACATCATAATTTGGCATGCTGCCCTCCTGCTCCATTAAAGATGAAAGCTGTTGTAAACGATTCTGCGTATGCTGCATCTCAGCTTGGAGTTCGACCTGTTTCATGCGCAGGATACCCTGTATTTCCTCTGGTGATAGATCACTGTCCAGCAGGGCACCGATTTGCTCTAACGACATACCGACATCTTTCAATGTCCGAATACGATTCAAGCGTTGCAGTTGCGATATAGTGTAAGATCGATGCCCAGTAAACTGGTCAACCTCTGCTGGAACCAGCAGTTCTAGACGATCATAGTGCCGCAGGGTCTTGATTGTCACCTGCGCAATTCGTGAAAAGTCGCCGATTTTCAACATGTCCCTCCTCCATTACTGATGACAACAGTGTGCGACCTACCCCAAGGGGAGATGCAAGTGAATCGCTGGATTTTCAAACTGAATTGTAACATTTCGGGGGGGGGTGCTGGCTAGGAGGAATCCCTCTTATCAGCCCTTGTTGGATTTATAAGGATCGAGTGCATCACGTAGACCATCACCAATTAAATAGAAGCAGAGGACGGTTATCATGATGAGCAACCCAGGCCAGATGACGAGGTGTGTCCCAGTCACAAAATAATTGCGTGAATCGGTCAGCATATTTCCCCAGGTCGGTGTTGGCGGCTGTACACCCACGCCCAGGTAGCTCAGCCCGGATTCAATCAGAATCAGATTGCCTGCGATGATGGTTCCGGTCACGATGACAATCGACAGCAGGTTGGGAAAGATATGGTACAGGAGCAAACGGAAGTTAGAAGCACCCAGTGCCTTTGCCGCCAGCACATACTCACGTTCACGAATTGACAGCACTTCACCCCGGACGAGCCGGCTTGTCCCGACCCAGCCAAGCAGCGCCAAAATGACGATCAAGGTTGAAGCGGTCGGTTCCCACAGCGCAGCCGCTACCAGTAACAAGAACAATGGTGGAATAGCATTCAGTGTGTTGATAAGCCAGGAAATACCATCATCGAGCCAACCGCTGAAATATCCCGCCAGCAAGCCCAATGTCACCCCGATGAAGATAATCATCAGGCTGGAAATATAGGCAATCGCCAGCGAAATGCGTCCGCCATAAAGCAAGCGAATCAGTTGGTCGCGCCCCAGATGATCAGTTCCCAGTATATGGCCTTCCCATCCGGGTGGCTTAAAGCGATCTGTGACACGAGTGTCTTCCACGTCCACTTCCAGCACATCCTCAATGATGGGTGGGCCAAGGAAGCAAGCAGTGGTCATCATAGCGAGGATAACGAATGCAAAAATAGTCAGACGATCACGGAACAAATGAATCAGTGAATCGTGCCAGAGTGAACGAACTTGGATCATCTCGTCTTGTGAGCCGAGATTGGCAACAGGTGTAGTTAAATCAGCCATGATGAGACCCTAGCGAAAGCGGATACGTGGATCGAGCCACGAATACAAAATGTCGGAAAAGAGGACACCCAACATAAACATGACTGAGGCCATCACAACTGATCCCATGACCAACGGATAATCTCTTTGAAACACAGCATTGACCACCAGCCGCCCCATCCCAGGCCAGCTAAACACCTGCTCAATAATGACAGAACCACTGAGCAGCGTGCCCAATGCTGGCCCAATAAAGGTCGCCACTGGGAGCAGCGCGTTGCGCAAGGCATGACGAATCCAAACAACGCGCTGTGTCAAGCCTTTCGAGCGTGCTGTCCGAACATAGTCGTTCTCCAGAACTTCAAGCACTTCTGTGCGTGTAAATCTAGACACAAAGGCAATCGTCCCCAATGACAACACTACGACAGGCATGACCATGTGGCTCAGCATATCCATTAGATTGAAGCTCCGACTGGAAATGTCCCGCATTCCACTCATGGGTAGCAAATCCCCATTGACACTGAGGACGATTATCAGGATTAGACCCAACCAGAACGCTGGAACTGCATTGCCAATCACCGAAATAATCCTGACCAGTTGATCCACCCAGGTTCGATGAAAAACTGCCGCTAACACACCTAAGGTGATGCCCAGTCCATAACCCACCGCCAACGCACTGAAAGTTAATTGCAACGTCGCCGGGATGCGCTCCAAAATGAGACCCAAAACGGGTGAACGATATCGAATAGAATGACCAAGATCACCGCGTAGCAGTCCAAGCCTCTCACCATATGTCTCACGCTCGCCGTCACCATCAATGTCGAATTTTGCCCAATCGTTGCCGACTAACCAGAACACATATTGTTCCACCGGAGGTCGATCCAGTCCTAGTTGCCGCCTCAACGCATCTGCCATTTCTTCATTGTTGCGTGGGCCAAATGTAATCAAAGCGACTGGATCACCAGGCGCAAACATCATTAATAGGAAAGCAAAAATCGTCACGCCAAAGAATGTTGGGATTGTCTGGATCAGTCGTCGGATAAGATAACTACTCATACACTCACCTTTACGATTCAGTGCAGGCAATTGTGCCCGATACAGCCCGAATTTACAAAGGCGTAGTTGTCGAAGTGTTTGCTTCTGTCCCTGCACATGCAAGTCGAATATGGTAGAGTCTGTACACGACTGACCACCAGGAGAAATTAAATATGACGATTCCCATTGGGCTACAACTTTACTCCATCAAAGAAGACACAAGCGAAGACTTTTTGGGAACACTGCGCAAAGTGGGTGAAATTGGTTATGATGGTGTGGAATTCGCCGGGTATTTCGGTGTATCTGCTCATCGTTTGAGACAAGTTCTGGCAGAGAGTGGATTGAAGGCGGCTGGTTCACATCTTGGAATGCAAATTCTCAAGGATGATATCGACAGCAACATTGAATATGCCAAAGCCATTGACTGCCCTGCCCTCATTTGTCCTGGGTTTCGGGTCAAAGCGGAAACTGAGGATTTCTTCAAAGAAATTGCAGACAGTTTCAATCAGTTTGGAGAAAAGTGTAAGGAAGCCGGATTGACCTTCGTCTATCATTTGCATGGACATGAGTTTGTTGATGTTGGCGGCAAAACAGGCATGGATGTTATTCTGTCAGAGACTGTCCCATCCCTTGTATCGTTTGAGCCAGATACCTATTGGGTGGAGCGTGCCGGTCTCAATGCGCTTCAATTTTATCTGGATAACAAAGACCGTTGTACCTACATCCATTTCAAAGATTCTCAAGACCGCAATGAATGGCACGACACTGAGATTGGTGATGGAATCATTGACGTTACGGGCATCATCAAGGCAACGGACCCGTCCGTTGTCAAATGGTATATTGTGGAACAGGAAGCTTACAAAATTCCCCGCATGGAGAGCATCGCCATTAGCCTAAAGAACTTGCAGAACCTGTCTTAGTTAGGTGAGGGTCTGTCTGATTAGTTGTGTTTTTTGACGAGATTCTCAATCTGGCGTTCGGTGCTGGCGAGGAGTTTCTGTGTCATGCTCAGACCGGTTTGTTTGTCTTCAGGACGTGTTTGTAGGTCTTCGATTTTACGCCTAAACTGCTCGGCAGCCGTATAAAGCTCACGTAGTTTCTTTTCTGCAGATGGGGGCATCCCGTCTGGAATTTCCATCTTAAGGGGCTCAACTACGAGAGGGGGTGTTGGAGTAATGTCTGTCTTTGATGGTTTCGTCACAGACTTGTTGGTCTTCTGCTTGTTCTTCGCTCGTTGGACTTTCAATCCTGTGGCGAAGACAGCGATTCCGTTCAAGTCTGGGTCAAATGTACAAACACCTTCCACGACCAACCAGTTATCGTCTTCGTCCTTTCCAAATGATTTTTGGACTCTTTTCCATTGTTGATTGGCAATATAAACTGTATAAAGTGTGGGGGTATCCGGGATATCTGGTACGCCAAGAGGCAATGAGGCTCCCCCCCCTAGATGTTCCATCTGCATAACAATTGTTTCTCCCTGACGGCGAATATCGCCAGGGTAGCCTATGAGTTTTACTCGCACGTCAACGATCTCTCCTTTTGACTTGATTCGCTTGATGACTTGACCACGGTTGGCATAATCCATAATGTTCTCACGGATCTTATTCCGTTGGCTCTCGCGCATTTGCCGCCAACTCTTTTGTGGAAAGATTAGAGCACGCTGCTCCGCTGTCATTTTATCTTTTGCAAGCGCAAAAAACACCCCCCCTGTTGTGCGCTTGCGATCACCCTTGAGCGTCAGCATACCACCGTCAGCTACGGTTTTAAGGGTCTCTTCGAGGGTTTCATGGGCAAAGTCTTCACCACAGATATTCAGAACATCTTCAATCTGTTTGAGTGCGGCTTTACTCGTTTCATCAAGTTTTTCTGCAAGTATAGTTGCTGCTTCCTGGGCAATGGTTGGTTTTTCGTTCACAGATTAGTTCCCAGTGTTCTTGCACAAGTTACTTAAAATTATACCATACAATTGATTATGTGGGCTTCTGTGGTTGCACGATGTTGCGTCGTTCTGGCGTCAAACGTTCGAGCAACCCTGGCGACGGTTGATAGCCATGCCGGAAATTGGCCCATAGCGGAAGACCATGATTGACCTGTTCGGCTGAACCATGAGATAATGCATCTACAAATAAAATCACATCGCCCGGCTTCATGTGACGGCTCAGCCCGATAAAGCGAACACAAGGTTCGGCGAACCTTCGGTTCGGGGACGCTTCTCAGGCTACGCACGTTCCAACGAACCACGTTAACGCCTGAAGCCACGTCCTGGCCCACCTGATTGCTAAGCGACTGCAAGATCGAGGATATTCCGTGCAGCGTTCACGTCTCGATCAACCGTGAACCCGCAATTTAGACACTGATGCGTACGGACACGCAAGCCTTTTTTCACCATCGCACCACACCCGTTGCATCGTTGCGACGTGTTCTTGGGGTTGACCTTCACGACCTCAACCCCGGCCTCGATAGCCTGGTAGTTGAGGAGTTCGTAGAAGATACCCAGAGCAACATCGTGCGTAACACGGGAGAGGGTGCCATTACGAAGCATGAACTTGAGGTTCAAGTCTTCAATTGCAATCAAGCCATAGCTGTTGACCAACTGGTAGACAACCTTGTGCCACCAATCACGGCGCTGATTGGCGATGTGTATAGAGTATTGAGGATAACTCCTGAGGTAGCTTCCTCACATCGTAACCCCGTAGAATAACCACTTTCAAACCTTAATTTTGCTTTGGAGATGGGCTCTGGAAAGTGAATGGGAGTGAGATCGGGTCCGTCTGTATCAGATACGGCGTCAACATCCAGAATGGACGGTGCAGCAGCTCGCAGATGCAGTAGGACGGTGCTTGAGTTGGGTCAAGAAATGGCTGAAACGTTTCCGTGAAGCTGAACAGCCTGCACTGGATATGTTTAAAAGTCGCTCACGTGGGCGGCGTTGCGGCGCACGTGAGGTGGTGCGGGTTGTGCGAGACGCCATTTTGAGCTTGCGCGATAGTTTGAAGGAGCGTTATGGTCGCGTTGTCGGCGCCAAAACTCTTCTTTATCATCTGCATCGTGATCCTGTAGTGCAACAACAAGGCCTCGCTGTTCCCCGATCAACCCGCACCATCTGGAAGGTGTTGAAGGAGGGCGGGCGTATTCCAACCCGAGTGCGCTACCATCAGCCCATCGAGCGTCCAGACCCAATGCAGCATTGGGAAATGGACTTTGGTCAGATTAGTGATGCCGTTGAGTTTCTAACCGTTCTTGATCGCGGTCCCTCCATCCGGGTTGATACTCAGCCCCGATCTCACTTCGATGGCTGTTACCAGCCTGTTCATTTCGCACACTAAAGCATGAATGTCTGTGGGTTGATCCACCGGAAAACTGGGTCGAGGCCGGGGACTTGCTGGAACTTTACCGCTCCTTCTACAACCATCAGCGTGCGAACCAGTCTCTAGCATGTGGAAATCGACCGCCGTCTGAGGCGTTTCCACAACTACTTGCGCTACCGCATCTTCCACAGACAATCGACCCTGACCGCGGGTGAGACTACTGTCATAACCAGCTTGTCCGGCGGCGAGCGGACCAGAGTGGTCGCGTCACTGTTGGACCTCCTGATTATCGGGTTGGTAAACGCTATGCCAGGCAGCGTATAGCAGTTCTACTCAATGCCAAGCAAGGCGTTTTTCAACTGTTGGTTGGTGGGGCAATCGTCGCAGAGCATGCAATCCGAGGGTTGATCCGTCATCCGATGGCATTCGAAGGCTAGCTTAAGCACATGCTTGAGCAGACACGTCGGTCTCGCGACAGCAAGCGGTAAGCGCCGCACAACATCTCACTACATTCCGTAACATCCCTATACTGCCCCATCGCCTAACATAGGCCACGATCTTGGTAAACCAATTCGGGAGTTATCCTCAATACTCTATACAGGCCGACATTCTGGATACGCAGTTTTTCATTTTTGAGGCCAGCGCCATCACCGGGCTTGTAGTTGACGCTATCGAACTGGCGCCAGTTTTTGAAGCGGGGACGTTCGCATTTGCCTTGCATGAACTCCCGGTAGGCTTTGTCCAGCCGGCGCAAGACCTGTTGACCAGCCGAAGCGGATTGTTGTTAGGTTCTTCATTGCGCCACTGTTTCCACATCGCAGATTGTTCATTGTAGGACACACTGTAGCGCGATTCCTGCCAGCGTTTGCGGCGGTAGCCAAAGACCGATTGTAGAGCCAACAGGACAGGCGCAGAATTTCGTTGAGCGCCTCTTGTTGCTCATGGGTTGGGTACAGGCGGTACTTCAGTGTACGAATCACTTACTGTCTCTTTTGCTCATCAATATATCGCCAGATCGTTTCAGCCCACTCACCATGTTTCAACGGCAAAATAGCGTCAATGCCTGCATTTAGTTCCACGACATGTAGTGCGCCTTTGAGCAGAAGATACCCGCGCAAATCAAAAAAGTAGAGGTCACTATCTGTTACCATTGCGTTTGACTACTCCTTCAGGAGTCAGGGTTGCTGGATCAAAATATCGGTTAAGCGTGCCACAGAAGCCAAGCGCGGCATAATCCTGGGGCTGAATCGCAAAATGGCGGGCATCACCCAGATGGTCAAATGAGCCGTTGTTGAAGGCGTCAAGCCGTTCGAGGGTCTGCGTGGCCTCTGCTAACGCGCCTTCGCGGACGATCTTTTCCCATTCGGAGCGTAAACTTGCGGTGCGCTCGGATGCAAGCTGGTAGAAGCGCTTGAGTGTTGCCTGACCTTCTGCTGGGCTCGAATCGAACGCGGCTTGAATGTGATTGAAGCCTTCTACACCGCGATCCCGGCGAAGTCTCGCGTCCTCCGGTGTGGCAACATGCATGGCCTCTTTGTAGTGAGCATCGGTTGACATCCAGGCTTCGGCAAACGACACGACGTTATCCCCACGTTCTGGTAGGCCACTATTTTGCATAACAATGAATAATTCGAGATTACCATTGGGATTAATTAGGCGATGGATGGTGCCGGGGCTGAAGATCAATGCCGAATTCTTGTGTAGCTCAACGCGATCTAGGCCAGCCATATCAATGATTTCGACCCAACCAGAGCCTTCCGTGACAAAATACATCTCTGTACACAGAAAGTGAACATGAGGCGTACCCCCAATCTTGCCGTCTGGTGCAGTGGTATCATAAACCTTGAGCCGAGTTGCCAAAGTTGCACCAGGCATTCGGAGTTGCTGTAAAATATCGTCCATTGGGTGTTCCCAAACAACCGAAAGAACAAATAACAAAAGGCATTGGACAACGCAACGGCATTTCTTACACAAACGAATATATATTATACCACAAACGGAACGCTCGTTTGTTGCCGCCGCCGCAGAAGAAAAAACGGCGGCGGCAATGGCGGAAGATACCGGCGGAAGATATTGGCGGGAAGTAACGGGAAATGGTAGTCAAAGCGGTCTCCAAATCGATACAGCCTTAGTGTATGTGAAAAAGAGTTGATTTGGGAGAACGCATCGCAGAACGTGTGTTCTGTATTCGGGCGAGGCTTCCGATGATGGCAAAACATAGGGCTTATCCAAATTGTCAAGTTAGATCCACCAAATTCAGCACTCCCGCTTAAGATCGTTTTCAACTGGAGTGAGGGAGATTCAGTCCAATCTATTTGTTGGATTTTGCCACGCCACCGCCCAATTGGTAGAATTCAGTCAGCGAATATTGTATGAGGAGTGGCTGTATGAAACGTACTATGCTGTTCTTGATCATGTTGCTCATCGTGGCAATCCCACTATCAGCAGTTCATGCTCAAGATGATGAAACAATAGTTATACGTGGTTTTGGCAACATTTCAGGCTTCAACCCGGCCCTTTTGAGTGACGGCGCATCGTCACAAGCCTACCAGCTATTGTGGCCGAAGCCTTTTGAGGTTGATCGGTTCACAGGTGAAGCTGTGCCAGGGTTAACAACCTGGGAAGTCTCCGATGATGCTCTGATCTACACCTTTACCATCCATCCTGATGCCAATTGGAGCGATGGCACGCCGATTAGCTCGCAAGATATGAAGTTTGTCATTGAGGCTGTGCAGTCAGAAGAAGTGGCGTCGGTTTGGGAAGAAAATGTCCGGCTGATTGAGTCAGTGAATATCATTGATGACAAGACCTATGAAATTGTGCTCAGTGACGTCAATTGCGCAGCAATGACTGATATTGGTGGTTTACGTTTTCTGCCATCGCACCGATTTGCAGAAGATTTCAGTGACTTTAATGACAATATTCTGAATACTGATCCAGACATTAGTGGTGGGCCTTATATCCTGGAAGAATGGGCACCTGATGAGTTCCAACGTTTCCGCGCCAATCCAGACTACTGGCGTGGCGAACCACCGATTCCGTTTTTGATTAATCGTGTGATGGGCGAACAGGCCCAGGCTATCCTCTCCATCCAGACAGGTGAAATTGACTACACCTACTTCCAGGGTGATCTGTTCGAGCAGATTGCAGACACGAGCAGTCTGCAATGGGAAATCTTCCCCCAGTTCTCGGTCAATTTCATGTCACTCAACTGGGTTGATTCTGGTAGCCCTGCACCGGCGTTTGATGAAGACGGGAATGCTGTAGAGCAAGTCCCCCATCCCTTGTTTAGCGATGTGAACGTCCGCAAGGCCGTCGCCATGGGGTATAATAAGCAGGATATTCTGGCAACGCTCGGCGGTGAACAAGGGGGTACACCCTTAGTCGGTATGGTACATCCTGCTATCGGGTGGGCTTATGATGACGCGATTACACCGTATCAGTACGATCCTGAGGCAGCGATGGCTTTGCTTGACGAGGCTGGCTGGACAGATAGTGACGGCGATGGGATCCGCGAATGCAACGGCTGCGCCACCGCCGAAGATGGTACACTGCTGGAGTTCACAATCTCTTACAGTGACATTCTCCAATTCTTTGAGACAACTTCTCTTGTCGCAGCCGACCAACTGAATGACATCGGCTTCAATGTGGAACTTGAATTGGTGGAATGGGCAAATTACCTAACGGATATTTACTTCGGGCAAACTTATGACGCCACGCCGATGAGCAATAGTGGCGGCGCGGGCGGTCCACCCGATCCTGACTTCTTTACAACTCTGGCTCAGATTGCAGAGGATGTACCGGGAAGCGGCAATAATCTGGCATCTTACATCAACCCAGAAGTTGACGAACTAATCCAGAGAGGCAAGTCTTTGTCAGGTTGCAATCAGGAAGAACGTGCGGAAATCTATAAGCAAATTCAGCAGATCATGCACGATGAGGTTGCCTATGATTTCACGTTCGTGCCCAATATCTGGCAGACGGCCAATAGTCGTGTTGAAGGTTTTGAGCCAGGGCCAAACTGGGTATTTTACGGTTATGCCTCTTTCATTGATGAGTGGTCGCTTTCAAACTAGGTCAAGCTATCACAATGGATTGAAACAGTATTTGATGGGGCGGCACATGTGTCGCCTCACCTTTTTTCTAAAGCAGATTTTAAAGAAAGTCAAGGTTTATGGCAGTTACGATAAAAGATGTGCAAACAATCCTTACGCAGCCCAATCACTCACGCTTGGTCATTGTCAAGATCATCACCTCCGAACCTGGACTTTATGGCCTGGGCTGTGCGACATTTACACAGCGGATTCATGCAGTACATGGCGCGATTGAGCAGCACCTGAAGCCATTCTTGATCGGGCGCGATGTTGACCGGATTGAGGAAATCTGGAACATGTCGATGGTGCATGGATACTGGCGCAACGGTCCGGTGTTGAACAACGCCATCTCGGGTGTTGATCAAGCATTATGGGACATCAAGGGCAAGCGTGCCGGGATGCCTGTGTACCAACTCCTTGGCGGGAAATCGCGCGAGGCGGCCCATGTTTATGTTCATGCCAATGGCCCAACCCCAGAAGCCGTGCTAGAGAGCGTCCAGGGCTACCTAGAGCAAGAATATCGCTACATCCGGGTTCAGATGGGGGGCTACGGCGGCAAAGCATCGAAGTTAGTCCAACCAGAAAACGCGCCAGATGGGGCTTATTTTGATCCGCGAGAGTATGCCCGCAACATGCTCAACATGATTGAATATGTGCGCAGCCATGTTGGCCCGGAAATCGAACTCCTGCATGACATCCATGAGCGTTTGGCACCCATTGACGCTGTACAGTTTGCAAAAGATGTAGAGCAGTTCAAGCTATTCTTTCTGGAAGATGCGCTCGCACCGGAAGACATCGCCTGGTTCCATCGGATTCGAGAACAATGTGCAACACCTATTGCAATGGGCGAACTATTCAATAGTCCACACGAATGGACATATTGCATCGAGAATCGTCTTATTGACTTTATCCGTATGCACATCAGTCAGATGGGTGGGATCACCCCAGCACGCAACATCGCCATTCTCGCGAATCAGTATGGCATTCGTACTGCCTGGCATGGCCCAGGCGATACGTCTCCTGTGGGACACGCTGCAAACTTGCACCTGGATGTGTGGTCGCCCAACTTTGGTATTCAGGAATGGTATCGCCCATCTGAGTTAGAATATGAGATGTTCCCAGGTCTGCCAGAGATTCGCAAAGGTTATCTTTATCCCAACAACCAACCTGGCCTTGGCATCGATATTGATGAGGCCCTAGCGGCTCAGTATCCATGTGCAGATATGGTGGAAGACTGGACACAAACACGCTTGCCCGATGGCAGCCCGACCCGTCCCTAGGGGTGAATCGCTATGTCAACTGAACTTTCTGTTTCAACCTGGAGCCTCCATCGGGCACTTGGCCCGACGTACTGGGATAAGCCGTCCGATCCGTCACGTGATAAAGCGACGCCTTGGGGGGCTGGCAACATCACACTGTTGGAACTCCCGGCAAAACTAAACGACTATAGGATTAACACGCTGGAAATTTGCCATTTCCATTTGCCAAGTCGTGAGGCGAGCTATTTGCACGAGCTACGTGTTGCGCTGGACGAGGCCAACATTCGTTTGTTTTCCGTTCTAATTGACGATGGTGACATCACCGATCCAGAACATGCTCAGCGCGATATTGACTGGATCGCAGGCTGGTTAGAAACAGCAGGGCAACTGGGTTCTGAACGGGCGCGAGTGATCGCTGGCAAGACCACTGGTAAGGGGGCATTGGAACGCAGTCGAGCGGGGTTGGCGGGGTTGGTTGATGTTGCCAAAGCCAACAACATCCGCTTAATGACTGAGAACTGGTTCGATGTCTTGGCGACTCCGAACGATGTTTCGGCTGTGATGAACACGTTTAATGGGGAAATGAGCTTGTGTGCGGATTTTGGTAACTGGAAAGGTGCGACCAAGTACGATCATCTAGCACAGATTATGCAGTATGCTGAATCCTGCCATACCAAATGTTATTTTCCACAAGGGTTGGAGCCAGATCGTGCCGATTATGTCAAGTGCCTAGAGCTCACCAAAGAAGCGGGGTTCAACGGCCCCTATACCCTGATTTATGATGGCCCGGATGATGACGAGTGGGCTGGATTAACTGTCGAGCGCGAGATGGTACAACCCTATATTCACTAAGGACAATTAATGACTGAACCCTTAACTCTACCGGAGAACTATAATCCAGATACCTACCTTCTTTCTAAAACAACAGAAAATGGCTTGTTTCATGAATCGCGGGCGGGTGCACGATTAGCGGAAGAACTGGTTGCCAATGGCGCACCACAGGATATTGAATTGGCTCATAGAGTTCTTGATGCAACACTCAACTGCCAGGAAACCGCTCTAGATGATCCGCATCGGGGCAATTTCTACTGGATGGCGGAAGATGATGTTGTTGGCGACTTGAACGCCGTCGAATTCAATCTGGAGAAGCTCATACCCATGATGCTCCACCATGCTGATCGGTTATCGGATGCAATGCAGCAGCGAGTGCTGGCTGCAATTGAGCTTGGGTTAGAGGAAATCCAGCGGATTGATGTGGCAGTGATGTACTCCAACATTACTGCACTTGATGTTGTGAATACTTGCCTGGGTGGTGAACTCCTTGGCAATGCAGCCATAGCGCGGCGGGGCTATGATAAGCTGATAAAGTGGATGCTGTTCACCGATCAAAATGGTATTCCGACTGAATGCAACAGCCCGACCTACACGTCCGTTGTGATCCGCGCCTTAAAACGCCTGACCGACAATGTGCAGCACGAATCCACGCGGATTCGTGCCCGGACGCTAGCTGCCCGGATGGCCCTTAGCACTGGATTGCACATTCATCGCAAGACAGGACGTTGGGCGGGGCCACACAGCCGCGCTTACCAACCGAGTGTTGTTGCAGAAACACCGCCTGAGATCGAACTGGTCAATGCCTGGATCGAAGAGGGTGCATTACCCCACTGGACAGCGGACTTACTGCAATATCCTGCCGAGCCGTTCCAGATCACCGAGACCGCGCTGGCAAAGGTACAGGGTGTCATCACTACCTATCAAAGTGCGTCATTTGCGCTAGGAATCTCGTCGCGGGAATATAGTGGACAGTCGAACGTGATGATGGCGCATATCCATCGTGAAGGCGCAGACCGTCCGGGTGTCCTCTACACACGTTATCTGACGGGCGATAAATGGCTGGGTGATTTCTATCATGCTACAGATCGCACCAAGTCACGTAACCTGATTGAAGAAGGGCTGTTCTTTGGCACACAATCAGGAGCGCGTGCAATTGGCCTGTACACGCCGAAGGACATTGGTACCACTACGAGCGCCAAAGCTGCCTTTATCATCACACAACGCCAATATGTTGATGAGATCTGGCTGGGTGAAGACCAGGTTGACTCACTCCCGGTGGATGTCGCAGAAGGCAAGACTATCGTGATTGGCACGGGTGACGCCTTGATTGGTATTCGTCCACTGAGCCGCACGGATTTGGGCCGAAGCGCACCGATTCGGATTGTAGAGCGTCAGGGCGATCTGGTGCTGGAGATTTATAACTATCTCGGTTCCCAGAAGCCATTCTGGGAAATGTGGCCTCAAGGCCCGTTTTTTAAGGGCTTCCCGCAGTGTGGTGTGTACCTAGAACTAGCAGAGCGCAGCGCTTATGATGATGGACAAGCCTTTGTTCAGACAATCGACAGCGGGACTCTAATTGATGAGGCGGATGCACCGTTTGTGTTTGATGGCACGACAGACCGCAACTGGACGGTGGCGTATTCTCGGGACGACGAGACGCTAGGCATCCAGATTGAATTGATGCACTGGGAACTCAAGCGGCGCTGGACACAAGACGGCGATCTGGGCTTTCCGATGTTAAAGTCGCCTATGGCGTTGCAGAATCGTGGTGGTGACATCACCATTGGTGATGCCACGCTGACTTGTGGCGAGGAGGCAGCATGGTTGTGGGCTAATCCCGATGGAAAGCGCTATGTTGTGGGCTATCATGGGCCAACCCCTGCCCCACTCAAGCTAACGGTTCCTGGTGGCAGTGTCGCAGTGGAAGCGATGGGCACAGGTACGCTGGTGTGGGATGATGGAAGCGTGACTGTTGAGGCGCTGGATATTACCGAGATGCCCAAGGTAGAAGGCGGGCAATTGATGTAACAGCGTTGTTATTCTGTTACTGTCACCTTGCTTAGCCCCCGTGGGCGATCTACCGGATAGCCCCGGACAACCGCTTGTTGCATGGCGAATAACTGTCCGGGAATGACCGACACAATCGGTGACAACCATTCCGGCACATCGCGTGGCAAGCGCATCATCTGGCGGCCTTTTTCTAACATGGTCTCATCATTGGAGATAACCAAGCATTCGGCGCTGCGTTCTGCTAGTTTATCCGCCAGATCAAGCATCTTCGGCAGCATCTTGCCCCTTGGCGCGACCAACATCACCGGAAATCCGGGTTGAACCACCGCTATCGGGCCATGACGAAAATCAGCTTCGCTGTAGCCCACGCCCTCGATATAGGCCAGTTCCTTGACCTTGAGGCTGATCTCGAAGGCGGTTGCATAGTTGTAGCCACGTCCGATAACGGCGAATTGTTCCATATAGCGATAACGCTCGGCAGATCGGAGGACAGGTTCGCTTAGCTCGAGTGTCGCTGAAGCGAATTCTGGCAGGCGCTTGAGCGCTTCATCAACCCCTGTGCCGCCTTTGAGCATACAGGCAAGCATGGCAATGACGGTCAATTCGGCGGTATAGGTTTTGGTGGCGGCGATGCTGCGTTCTTCACCGGCCAGCAGCGCCAGATGATGTTGTGCGGTCTGTGCTATCGGCGAATCAGGATAGTTGGTCAGGCTAAGTGTCAAGCTCCCCTGGTGGTTGGCGTCTTCTAGTACCTGCCGCACATCTTCTGCTTGGCCCGATTGTGAGATGCCAATGACAAGCGCTTTGGAGAGATTGGGTGGTGCTTCGTAGATGGTATGGAGGGATGGCGCTGCCAGAACCGCCGCCAGTTGGTTAAAACTGCCGAACAAATATTGTCCGTAGCGGGCGGCATTATCGGATGTACCACGGGCGGCAAGGCAGATGAAGGTGGGGGCAAACGCCTGAATTGCGCTAACAACCTGCTGTGTGGCCTCAACCTGTTCGGAAATCAAGCGGTTAAGGACTTCTGGCTGTTCCCGAATTTCGTCATCAAGATGCACGATACACCAACTTTCCTTGTGCCATTGTCCAGGCGACGTTGACATCTTCGTCTATAAGAACTAAATCTGCCAATTTGCCGACGGTAATGCTGCCCGTCTGGTTAGATAGCTGGACAGCCCGCGCTGCATTCAAGCTCGTCGTTTGCCACAGATTCTCAAATGGTTCCCCTGTTGCTTGCATAAAGTGACGGACACCGTCGTTCATTTTAACGATGCTACCCGCCAGGGTGCCATCTTCCAGTCGACATGCCCCATCTTTAACGGTCATCACCCGATCATCGACTGGATAATCGCCATCGGGCAAGCCAGCGGCACGGATTGAATCGGTAATCAGGATGGTCTTGTTGTGGCCTTTGGTCTTCCAGATGATTTTCATCATCGCCGGGTGGACATGAATGGTATCAGGGATCAATTCACAATAGATTGCTGAATTGGTCAAAACGGCTCCCTGGATGTTAGGTTCACGATGATGGAGGCTATTCATTCCGTTACAAGTATGAGTAGTATGGGTAATACCCAGTGCGAAGGCCACTTGCATCTGGTCATAGGTTGCGTCGCTGTGTGCCACCGAAACCTGTATACCGCGTCGAACAGCCTCGCGGATGAGCCAGTGATTCTCCTCAAATTCAGGTGCCAGCGCCAGTAGCTTAATTATGTCAAGTTCAAACAACGTTGCCATCTCATCGTGATCAGCGCGGCGAATATACTGCGGATTCTGGGCCCCAGCGTGGGTTATGTTCAAATATGGCCCTTCCATATGGACCCCTGCCATCGTTGCGCCTGCATTGATTATGCCCTGTAAAGATTTCGCCGCTTGCATCGCTGTCCGAACACGCTCTTTGGTATGGCTCCAGGTCGTGGCCAGAAAAGTTGTCACACCATTGGCAGCGAAATAGCGCGCCATCGTGCACAGGCCATCTTCATCGGCGTCCATCGTATCGAAGCCATTACCACCATGAACATGGATGTCGATAAATCCGGGCGCCAGTATGCGCCCACCAGCATCAAGGGCGACGATATTGTCAAAATTGGGAGGGTCGCCTGCTGCGAACGATTTGATCCTGTCGCCATCAGTCAGAAGCCACCCGCGAGGGATAACATCGGTTTCGGTGACGATTTGAGCATGAGTGATGAGGTATGTCATAGAGGTTACGCTTTTGTCTTATTCAGAAGGGCATCGACTTGCGCCCAAGTTGGCAAGGAGGGCTGTGCGCCTGCCAGAGTCGTCGCCAAGGCTCCGCTGGCATTGGCACGCTGAACTGCATCGGCCAATGGTTGACCTTCTGCCAATGCCACTGCTAAGCCGCCGACAAAGGCATCTCCTGCTGCTGTCGTATCGACTGGATTGACTTTAAAGGCCGGGATTTGTATGAACTCCCCCGTTTGAGCCAGCAATGCACCACGTTCACCAAGGGTCACGATGACGGTTTCGACGCCCAATTGGGACAAGGCATTGATGGCAGTATGCGTTTGTTCTATAGATTCAACGGGCATGTTGGTCAATAGCGCTGTTTCGGTTTCGTTGGGGATCAGGATGTTGACATGTTTCAACAGCGAAGAGGGTAAAGGCTGCACCGGAGCAGGAGCGGGATTCAAGATCACCAGAACATCATGTTGACGTGCGATTTCTGCTGCCCGCTGTACTGTTTCTAATGGACTTTCGAGTTGCAGCAGCAGATAGCCACTGGCAGCGATTGTTTCCTCAGCAGCTTCCACATCTTGCGGTGTGAGTTTCATATTTGCGCCGGAGGCCACAACAATGCTGTTCTCGCCATGATCGTCAACAACAATCAGAGCGACACCGGTGGCACTACCTTCGGTACGATGGACGAGGGTGCTGTCGACACTTGCCTCCGTCAGATTGTCGAGTAAGGGCTGGGCGAAGGCATCATCGCCAACGCGGCCAATCATCGTGACCTTGCCACCAGCACGCGCCGTCGCGACAGCCTGATTCGCGCCTTTGCCGCCGGGATAATATTGCAAATCACTGCCCAGGATGGTCTCGCCCGGTTGGGGGATATGAGCAGTTCGGGTAACTAAATCCATGTTGAGGCTACCGACGACAATAATCTGTGAACGCATAGGCTATGCTCCTGATTCGTCCCTTATTATAACAACTACTCTTGTACTTGCGGGGAAGATGGTTCAAAATCTACGCGAATTTGACAGACGAATGCAGAAATGGGATCAAGACATGTTTGATATTTCGGGCAGGGTTGCTGTTGTGACTGGAGGAGGAGGGGTCCTGTGCAGCGCCATGAGCAAGATGCTGGCAAAACAGGGTGCAAAGGTCGTGGTTCTGGATATATCGGAGGAAGCGGCGCAGCATGTGGTTGATGATATCAAGGTTGATGGGGGTGAGGGCATTGCTGTTAAGACCGACGTCTTGGACAAAGACGCCATACAAGCCGCCGCTGACCAGATCCTTAACCGTTTTGGGCAGGTAGACATCCTCATCAA
Organism: Phototrophicaceae bacterium; assembly: GCA_965223785.1. GTDB lineage: Bacteria > Chloroflexota > Anaerolineae > Aggregatilineales > Phototrophicaceae > CBDCXN01. The sequence continues at coordinate 151,278 of CBDCXN010000001.1, forward strand.
TGGTGCCGGCGGTAATCATGCGCGTGCTACAACCACTCCAGAGCAGCCCTTCTTCGATATTCCTCAGGAAGCGTTTCAGTGGGTGTTCAACCTGAACTTTATCGGTACAGTGCTGCCATCACAGGTGTTTGGTAAGATCATGGCGGAGCAAAAACGTGGCGTCATCCTCAACACGTCGTCAATGACTTCGCTGCGCCCGCTGACGCGCGTGGTCGCTTATGGCAACGCAAAGGGTGCGGTCAATAACTTTACGGCCTGGCTGGCGGTTCATATGGCACAGGAATATGCACCGGATATTCGAGTGAATGCGATTGCACCAGGTTTCTTTCTGACCGAGCAGAATCGCTATTTGTTATATGATGCTGATACAGGTGATTATACTGCACGCGGCCAGCAAGTGGTTGACCATACGCCGATGGCGCGTTTTGGCGATCCATCCGATCTTCTGGGCACGGTATTATGGCTGATATCAGATTCATCCAGTTTTGTTACGGGCATCGTCGTCCCGATAGATGGGGGATTCGCAGCTTATAGTGGCGTTTAGATTCCCGGCTAATCAATTGAAAGCAATTGTTACATTGATGAGGCCCGTTTTGCAGGTGAAAAGACAACCTGGATTCGAGCATCCTAATAAAGAGAGATTTTGATATGAAAATGACATTTCGCTGGTACGGGCCAGATGATCCAGTCACCCTGGAAAACATTCGGCAAATTCCGGGCATGGTGGGGATTGTCACAGCATTGTACGAATACAAACCGGGGGAAATCTGGCCTGAAGAAGCGCTGGCAGCACGGAAGAAAGAAATCGAAGACGCCGGTTTAAGATTTGATGTGATTGAAAGCATCCCTGTGCCAGAAGAGGTGAAACTTGGCTTACCGAAGCGTGACCAACTCATCGAAAATTATCAGCAAAGCATCTGCAATATGGGCAAACTAGGGATTTCGACGCTGTGCTATAACTTTATGCCTGTCTTTGACTGGACACGGACTGATCTGGCGATGGTCAATCCTGATAGTTCGACTGCCCTGAACTATATTGATGCTGATCTGGCGAAGATAGATCTCTCGCAAGGCACAGGTCGTTTGCCTGGTTGGTCGGATGCCTACGATGCTGACCAACTCAATGATCTGCGGGAGAAATACAGGGCAGTTGATGAAGAGAACCTGTTCCAGAATCTAGAATACTTCTTGAAGGCTGTGGTTCCTGTTGCTGAAGAAACCGGGGTCTACTTGGCAATTCACCCGGATGATCCGCCCTGGTCGATTTTCGGCCTGCCACGCATTGTCTGCAACGCCCCCAATCTCGCCCGACTGCTGCAAGCGGTAGATAGTCCTCATAACGGTTTGACATTCTGCACGGGTTCGTTGGGCGCGGCAAAAGACAATGACCTTCTGGCAATGATCCAGCAGTTTGGGAATCGGATCAACTTTGTCCATGCTCGCAACGTGAAACATACAGCAGATCGCGATTTTCATGAATCAAAACATCCAACAGAATTCGGTGATGTGGATATGTTTGGAGTCATCAAAGGGCTGGTCAAAGTCGGTTTTGATGGGCCAATTCGTCCCGATCATGGGCGTATGATCTGGGGTGAGGAAGGACGCGCTGGCTATGGTTTATATGATCGGGCATTGGGCGCGATGTATCTATATGGCCTGAATGAAAGCATACGTCGCTTAAATTAGGCATATTCGCCACCCCCAAAACATTGGATAATAAGCGCATTCTTCAGAAAAGAAAGGATCAACAACTATGGCACTTCACAGCCGAATGGCGGTTCTCAATGCCATGTACGAGACGGGTCTCGTCCCTGTGTTTTATAACGGTGATCGTGAAGTCTGCACAAACGTGATTGATGCCGTCGTCGCGGGTGGTTGCCGCGTCATCGAGTTCACCAATCGGGGTGACTTCGCCATCAATGTGTTTCGTGACCTTCGTGAAAAATACTATACGTCCAATCCAGAACTGGTCTTCGGCGTCGGCTCAGTGGTTGATGCACCCACCGCTGCTATGTACATCGCTAACGGTGCAGATTTTATTGTTGCCCCCAATATCGATGAAGCCAGTGCCCTGCTGTGCAACAAGCACAAGGTGCCCTACTCGCCGGGCTGCGGCAGCCTGACTGAAATCATCCGTGCTGAAGAATTGGGGGTGGAGATCGTCAAAATATTCCCTGGTTCATCTGTCGGTGGGCCGGCCTTTGTGAAAGCAATCAAGGGGCCGCGTCGTCGTACCAGCATCATGCCAACTGGTGGTGTCGATGCCACTGAGGAGAGCATTAAGTCGTGGTTCGAGGCAGGCGTTTCATGTGTTGGTATGGGTTCAAAACTCATCACCAAAGAAAGTCTTGCCACAGGCGATTATGCCTCGATCACCGAGCGCACCAAGAACGTCCTTGATTGGATTCAGAAGTACAAGCAACCATAGAATGACCTGGGTGCAGTCCATCCTGCACCCAATTCCCTCAAACTATCGTTACAGGCTGGCTTTTTTGTGAATCATCCCCGACAATAAGGTCACAATTCCAACCAAACTACCAGAAAATGTGATATTGTATGCAATTCCATGAACTCAAATTGAATGATTCGCTGCTTCGTGCTATCAAAAGGCAGGGATACGCTGAACCAACACTGATTCAAGCCCAGGCCATCCCTCATGTCCTTGAAGGCCGGGATGTGATTGGCTGTGCGCAAACCGGGACAGGCAAGACAGCAGCGTTCGCCCTACCAATTATTCAGCGGCTTATACCAACCAAAGGCAAGTGCCACATTCGGGTGCTGGTGCTTTCGCCTACCCGTGAACTGGCAGCACAGATCGGCGAAAGCTTTGGCACATATGGCGAACACACCCGGCTCAAACACACAGTTGTCTTTGGTGGGGTTGGTCAGCAGCCCCAGGTCCAGGCTATCAAGCGTGGTGTTGACATATTGGTTGCCACACCAGGTCGCCTGCTTGATCTGATGAACCAGGGCTTTGTTCACCTAGATCGGTTAGAAGTTTTCGTTCTAGATGAAGCAGATCGCATGTTGGATATGGGATTTATTCACGATGTTAAACGCATTATCAACAAACTACCGACCAAGCGTCAGACGCTGCTTTTTTCGGCGACAATGCCCCAAGTCATCCAAGAACTGAGCCAACGTATTCTGATCAACCCGGTCAAGATCGAGGTAACGCCACAGGCTACAACCGTTGAAAAGATCGACCAATCGATTTTCTTTGTCGAGCGCAACAGCAAACGCAAGCTGCTCAAACATCTACTGCAAGACCCGACGATTGAACGTGTACTGGTCTTCACGCGCACCAAACACCGGGCGAATAATGTAGCTAAAATTCTTTCCCGGGCGCGGATGCCAGCCGAAGCCATTCATGGCAACAAATCGCAAACTGCAAGGACACGAGCGCTGGCTAATTTTAAAGATGGCAAGACACGTATCTTGGTGGCAACAGACATCGCAGCACGCGGCCTCGACATTGACGACGTGACTCATGTGATTAACTTTGACCTGCCCAATGAACCCGAAAGTTATGTGCATCGCATTGGCAGAACAGCGCGTGCAGGTGCGTCGGGTATTGCCTACTCGTTCTGTGATGTGGAGGAACGCAAGCAGCTGGTCAGCATTGAGCGTTTGATCCGACAGAACATCCCGGTAAGGGAGGATCATCCCTTTGTTTCTGAGGTTGAAGCCCCAACCCGGTTGCAATCAGAGCGTAAGCCCAACACAGTCAAGAACTCGCGACGGCGACGCCGCAGACGCAACCGTCGCCGTTCCTTCAATCCAAATAGACAGGGGTAGTTAGACGACAACCACCGGGTTGCTTAGTTTGCCGATGTTCTCAATCTCAATGTCGATCACATCGCCTGCCGCTAATGTGAAGTCGGCAGGCGGTACGATTCCTGTCCCGCTGAGCAAGGCTGCACCGAAGGGGAAATCATAGCTGCGCCCCAAATAGTCGATCAGTTCGCCAATACTCCGTTTGATACTAGATGTGTGAATCTCACCACTGAAGGCGACCCGTCTGTTGCGCGTGATCTGAATGTTGATTGTCAACGGAGGCCAGTTTTCAGACGGCCTCAGAACAATGCCCTGCCCCATCGAACATGATCGATTATAGACTTTGGCCTGTGGCAGATACAGCGGGTTTTCGCCCTCAATGTCGCGGCTGCTCATGTCGTTGCCAATGGTAAAGCCGACCAGTTCCATCGCTGGATTTATAATCAGGGCCAGTTCCGGTTCCGGCACAGACCAGCTTGCGTCGGCTCGGATACCGACATCACCATAAGGGCCAACCACTGCACCCCCATGTGCCTTGAAGAAGAGTTCAGGGCGTTCGGCCTCGTAGACACGGGCGTAGACATCACCCCCATCCACCGCTTCCTCCTGGCGGGCTTCACGGCTGCGCACGTAGGTCACGCCAGATGCCCAGATATCCATTTGCGGATCAACCGGAGCCAGCCAGTGTGTGCTGTCTTCTGACGGGGCATTGTCAAAGTCGCTTGCATCAAGAACATGCTCAGAGTCTTCTGCCAACAGGATCAAATCGGCGATAGCGTCTTCCACCCGGCCCTCACTCAAATTAAGCCAAGTGCGAATATTAGGAATGGTGTCAGTCACGTCATGGACAACAGCGCCAAAGCGAACCCCAAGACCTTCGCCGTGTTCAGGGCGAAAATAGCGAGAAAGTACGGGAGGGGTCATCGGTTACTCCTGATTTGTATTTTTCACATCTTCCATTGGCGGCGTAGGACTGGTCACAGTCCAACCACCGTCAACCACAATCGTCTGCCCGGTGATCTGCCTAGCCTGTGGCGAGAGCAGAAACAATACTGCATGGGCGATATCTTCGGGCATGACAATGGTTCCGGTTGGCATCAAATTACCCCAGTTCTCTTCATAGTTGGTATCATCTGCTAGGTTGCGTGGTGTCAGGACCGATCCTGGTGCAACGGCATTGATTGTAATGCCATATGGCGACAATTCCAGCACGAGATTACGGGCCAGCATCTCCAAACCAGCTTTGGTCATGCCATAGGCCGCGAGATAGCGTACTGCCTGGCGGCCTGTGACCGATGAGGTAAAAACAATGCGGCCACCTGTTCTTTGGGCACGCATTTGCCTAGCGGCAGCCTGTGCCAAAAAGAACGAGCCGCGTAGATTGACGTTGATAACACGCTCAAAGGCTTCGGGCTTGTAATCAAAAAAATCGCCCCAGCTTGTTAAACCCGCGTTGCTGACGACCAGATTCACCTGACCGAACTTTTGCACGGCGAAATTTACTAGATTGTGTGTTGTCTCTACTTGGGCAACATCCCCAACCCAGGGGACACAAGTTCCAGTTTCGGCTGCGAGTTGCTGGACGGCTTGTTCGGCTACAGGTTCACTAATGTCGTTGAGGACGACGTTGGCTCCGGCAGCAGCAAGCTGGCGGCAGACTTCATAGCCGATGCCCGCGCCCGCGCCTGTTACGATTGCGGTCTGGCCTTTAAAGGGTGACATGGGGTGCAATTGTCGCCAACACCCAGACTATCTGTACCCGACCTCTGAGCGCTTTGCCGATTACTGTGTGATGATATTGCATTGTACTGCTCCTATTCGTTGCCCAACTTGAGATCAAATCAGAAATCAACACTGCTATCTGTTTGATGAAGAGAGCTTAATCACTGACAACGGATTTCGCAAATCGTAGGAGGTGATACTCGCTAATCAATCTCTTGCCACTACTAGAACAAGGTCAGATGGGTCTTTGCACTTCTAGGGCTTGTGATGGAACCCAATGTGTCATCAAGCACACTGATAAAAGCTATTTCAGCGATCATGCCTCTTCATATTCCAAAATTAGATTGGAGAGTTGTATGGGCTGCTGCGAAGTCCAATGTGATAAGATGCCCACTGATGCCATCTGGGTGATGGAAACGAACCGCTAGCTTGTCGCCTTCTTGCACAACCGATGGCTCGATTCCATTGGCGTCAATCCGAACCGTTAGACCAGGAAGCTGCCAGGTGTCAGCCTGGATACCTTGTGATTCAATATGGGTTGCATGGATGCCAAAGTAGAAATCTTCAACGCTTTCACCAGAAACAGTCACCTGATTCTTTGTGACTGTCGTACTGACATGCGTTTCGGCTCGAAGCCGAATCCAACCGATTGAGCCAGATGGCGTGTACCAATGCGCTGTGAATGGATGAAACTGATAATTTGGAATGCGTGCGGGGTGTTTTGTCTCAGCACCAAGCATCAAGTTCTCGCTAAGCCAAGCCGTTGCGATTCGTCCAGGTTCAATTTCTCGCTCAAGGCTGCGCTCGCCCTGAAATGACAGAAAATGGGGTAAGGCGTCGTTGGGGATGCTGGGTGTCAGCAAGCCAATGGGCGGCATAAAGTAAAAGTCCCCGGCATGACCAAACACAGTCTTAGGGTTGGGCAGCGGAGCATGTTGAGGAGGTACGACAGCTGCAATGCTGAGGCCAAGAACTGCCAAATAAACCGTCATGTCCATGCCATAACTGCGATCATAAGGCCCACATAAGTTCTTCATGCCTGCATGATAAAATTGTGCCACATCCCGCCAGAGGTCAGCTTCCATCTCGGCACCCAATTTACGCATTTCACGAGTCAGACCATAAATCCGCCAGAGCGCCAACGCGAAGAAATCGACACCGTAATAGGTGGGCGAGTTGTACTCCCAAAAGGTGTTCGTTCGCCTGAACAGATTGTGAATCGCCTGAGCCATTGTGTATGCTTGCTCTCGCCATGCGGATATGTCGAACTGGTCGCCAGCATAATCGAGCAGGAATGCACTCATCAGCGCAATGTTAGTATACCCTGGATCAACATTGCGTGTGGAAGCTCCTTCTGCTGCTTTGTGGATGGCGGTCATCATATCCGTCTTAAGATCATCAGGCAATAATAACGGGAACTCATCCAGCAGTACGATGAACACCGTACAAATGAATTCGCGCCAGTTTGGATCGTAGTCCTGCCATTCCACAGGCTCTGGCGGCGGATGATCTTCCTCTGGCGAACGATAAAAGGTACCGTGATATACCATACCTGGTTCATCAAACTGATAGGTCAGAATGCTGCGAATAGACTGGATGGCATGGTCAATATCGTTGCCCTCCCGTCTCAGCAACAATCCAGTCACATACCAGATAGTGGCACGCACAGAGTGTCCTGTAGGGGCGTCGGGTTCACGATCTGTGTCATCGGGGCTGCCCAACAATCCCAGTTTAGAATTCCAATATTGATCTGCCCATTGGATGGCGATAGTTGTCCAGTGCCGTGCTGCTTCCGGCAAATTAGCAAGTGATTTCATGGGTTTGCTCCTTCAAATCTTGTCAATTATACCCAGATGTGGCTTGGAATCACCTGCAATAGATCGACGTTCGCCAAACAGACCCAAGGGGATGTCTGTCAGTGAAGGGAAAATCATCGCCATTGACATATTGGGCTAGCTGTATCAATCGAGCTTTAGCAGGGTCCGGGCGGACGTAAAGTGGTTAACTCACATATCTTGATTGGGGTGAGTGGGCCGGACGACTTCCAGTAGCGTACTGAGGATGATGCCGATGTCACGGATCAATCCGGCGTTCTGCACATATTTGAGGTCAATGGCAATCTTAGCAGGCATCACCTCTTCGATATAGTAAGTTTCCCAATCGTCACTTGTGAGCATGGCCTCTTCATCACGATATTTGACCGTTGCTAAACTGGTGATGCCAGGACGAACATCCAGGATCTGACGCTGTTCGTCGGTATAGAGCGCGACGTAGCGTGGATCCTCGGGACGCGGGCCAACGAAGCTCATCTCGCCTTTGATGACGTTGAAGAGTTGGGGCAGTTCATCCATTTTGGTTTTACGCAGGATATGGCCGACGGGGGTAATGCGCGGGTCGCCGCTGCCGGTCACGCCTGGACCAATTTTGTCTGCGTTGACCACCATCGAACGGAACTTGAACAGCCGAAACTCTTTTCCATGTTGTCCAACTCGTTTCGCCCGATAGAAGACAGGGCCTTTTGATGTGAATTTGACAATCAAGCTAAGTACCAATAGGAGAGGGGACAGGGCAATTAGTCCGATCACACCAACCACCACATCAAATGGGCGTTTGAGCATTGTTGCTAGATACCACATTCATCCGCGATATCGGTCACAGCGTTGATGACATCCTCGATGTCCTCGTCGGACATAGCTGAGTAGATGGGCAGCGAGATAATGCGCTGATACTCAGCATAGGCTACTGGATAGTCCTCTGGTTTATAGCCGTAAGTCTCGCGGTAATAAGGGTGCATATGAAGCGGAATCCAGTGGACGCTGACGCCAATGTTGGCTTCCCGCAGTTTGTTAATAAACTCCTTACGGTCTATACAAAGCCGGTCTAAATTCAGGCGCAGCACATAGAGGTGGTAGGGATGTGTACTGTATTCGACCTGGGTCGGCGGTTCAAGTGCTGGATGCCCAGAGAAAGCACGATCATAGCGTTCTGCGATTTCCACACGTCGATCATTCATGACATGTAGTTTGCTTAATTGAACCAAACCCATCGCAGCGGCAACATCGGTCATATTGTATTTGTATCCAGGGGCGACAATTTCATAGTACCAATTGCCTTCAGACGTGTAGCGTTTCCAGGCATCTTTGCTGATGCCATGGAGTGACATTACCCGACAGCGATCTGCCCACTCGTCATTGTTCGTTGTCAACATGCCGCCTTCGCCCGTTGCAAGTGTTTTGGTGGCATAAAAGCTGAAGGCGCTGAAGGCGCTAATGTTGCCAACCATACGCCCCTTATAGTAAGTGGGTAGGGCATGAGCCGCGTCCTCAATCATGATTAAGTCATGACGATCTGCAATCGCCTGAATCGCATCCAGATCAGCCGCTTGCCCGCCCACATGAACGGGAATGATGGCTCTGGTCTGGGACGTGATGGCATCTTCAATCTGATTAGCGTCCATGTTCATAGATAGGCGGTCAATATCCACCAGAACGGGCTTGGCGTTGAAATAACGCACAACCTCGGCAGTGGCAGCAAAGGTCATGGTTGTGGTGATAACTTCATCACCTTCGTTTATTCCGCAGGCTTCCAAGGCGAGATGCATGGCGGCAGTGGCAGAGTTGACGGCAATGGCGTGCTTGGCTCCCACAGTTTCGGCAAACTCCCGTTCAAATTGACGTGTGTTCGGGCCAGTGGTCAGCCAGCCGGATTGAATCACGGCGCTGACAGCATTAATCTCGCGTTGGTCGGTGTCAGGTTGAGCAAAGGGCAGAAAGGTTTTACGCATAAACTGAAGACATCCTTTTGTCATGGGGTCTCATTTGCATTATGATACAATTTTGAGTTCTGCGTCAACTATGGGTAAATTCAGGGCTTCCAAACCTCGTTTTGCCCGCTTGAGCTTGCGCTATTTCGTTTTGGCAGTGCGGATATTTCATGCTCATTTGTCAAGTCTAGCATCATTCCCATTACCTGAGAGCATCATGACGAAAACAGTCCATCGTGTGATCATTAACCATGCCTGTCGCCTGCATAAAGGCATAACAGATGGTTGAGCCTACAAACTTAAACCCGGCATTTTTGAGAGTCTTGCTCATGAGCTTCGATTCAGCCGTGTCTGTGGGGAGTTCCGATAATGTCCCCCACTGATTAATGATCGGTTGCCCATCCACAAACTGCCAGATGTAACTGTCGAAACTATCATATGCTTCTAGAATATTCAGATAAGCCTGGGCATTGGTGATCGTTGCCTGGATTTTGAGTCGATTCCGCACGAGGCCTGCATTGTTCATCAGTTCCTCGAATTTCGCCTCGTCATAGCAGGCGATCAGTTCTGGATCGAAACCCTCAAAAGCCACCCGATAATTTTCTCGTTTGCGCAGGATCGTAATCCAACTCAAGCCAGCCTGCGCGCCTTCCAGAATAAGCATCTCAAACAGCTTTTGATCATCGTGTTGGGGAATACCCCACTCATTGTCATGATAATCAACATACAGTGGATCATCCCCACACCATTCGCAACGTTTCATGTGTATATCCTACGTGATTTTCCAATCTAACTATAACGTACACGCTCGGCGCTAACATCACTATATGATAGTACTCGACAGATATAATATCCCCTAGATTCTAATTATCAAGTTAAAACAAATTGTATAAAATGCATACCATGATAATATATATATTAACTATGCAGGTATGATGAAGAGAATATGCTTTACTCTATTTGAAGGCCAATTTTATGCCAAGAACAGTTCCAAGCTTGACTGCCATACTAATGACTGATGACATGGGCAAGGTGGTGTTTGTTGACAGCCATTTCCTCACAATCATGGGCTATGAAGAAGCCGGGATGGTGATCGGCGAACCACTGAATCATGCCCTGGGCAACGCATCCTGCGCCATCAACCAACTCGTGGATGAACTCCAGGAAGCAGGCCACATTTTTGATAGACCCATAACGTTGGAAAACATGGCTGGCCAGGCAATTCAGGTACGCTTTGCTGGACATGCTACTTATGACCATCGTGGTCTGTTCATCGGAGCCGATCTCTCACTCGAAACAGTTATGGATGAAAGCCAAGCAATTCCCGCCAAGATTCACACTGGTAAGATTGATGTCCATCTGCTTGAGACCTATTTTACCTTGCATCTTCAGAGTGTCGCTGACTATATGATCATGATTGGCGGCAAAAGCGTTCGCAGCGCAGTCGAGACACTTATTAATGACACGGGTTGGCAAAATGGCTGGCCCATACGCTGGCAGCACAACCGGGTTGTATCCGAACTGATATCCTCAGAGACTGGCCCCCAACGCCAGGTGGAAGTTTACACTGCCATCATGACTAAGCTCATGCTCTATGCCATTCGTATCACTGGGAAAAAGCAGATCACAAAGTACCTTCAAAAACTGGAAAAGAGGCTCAATAAAGATGTGCTCGCACAAGCAGACAAGGTGGGGTATCGCTTGGCATTGCCCGATTGACCCCAAATTCAGCATGGTTAACGAAATGACACTTCACTTGGGCGAACAAGTTATACAGATGACAAGGCCTCTGTTTTGGACCAGATAAAAGATTTGGTGCGATCACCATGTCTTACGCAAACGAGCAGTTGAAGAATCGCTCACAAATTGAGTATACTCGCCGCGAGTGCCTATTGTCATCAACCTGAGAAACCGCCCCTATGTCTCAGCGAGTTTACCGGAACCGCACCCAAAGCCCCTAAATTGATCGATGGGAATGTAGGGCGCGAAACGACGGTTTGAGCGGGAATTGCATTATGTGGCAACAATACAAAGTTGCATGAACGGCAGCACAAACAGGCGGCCCACCCCCACAGTCTGCATGGCAAGTTGGTCAATCAGATTATGCGGATGGGGCATGTCGTTCAGTTAGAGAAGCGATCGTACTGCACCTTTCAACGGCGGTTTGGCAAGTCAGTGGGGATGGGAGCACCGGGGACGACGAAGCTGAGCCAGACCTATCATAACTGTGGCGCGATGATGAAGAAGCTCTTATCGCAGCATGGAACCAGCGAGAGAAGGGCCTTTGCCCGGAAGCTGCGGGTTATCCCGGAGTTCAGAGTGGGTCGCCCGTGTAAGCTTGTCCGAAATCGTGTCAGGCTGCGGATAGTGTACCGTACCCAACCGGGAGAGCGTGCGGTGGGCGATAAGAACCCCCTCGCTTTAGCTATGGGGAGTTATCAGTTTTCTTGAGCGTGTTAGCCCAAACTAACGTTACAATAGGCGCCAAAATAGATTTTGAAGGAGTTGCTTAGATGAATATGGACTTAAACGGTTTGCTAGAATGGCGCTGCATTGGGCCATTCCGGGGCGGGCGTGTCGTCACTGTTGCGGGTGATGTCAAGACTGTTGGACGCTTCTACTTTGGCGCGTGCGCTGGCGGTATCTGGAAAACGGAGGATGCAGGCACTTATTGGGAATGCATCACCGACGGATTTTTTAACACGGCATCTATTGGTGCGTTGGCAGTATCCGAAGCTGACCCCAACGTCATTTACGCTGGAACGGGTGAATCGACCATTCGCATTGATGTGTCTCATGGTGATGGTATCTACAAATCGACTGACGCCGGACACACCTGGAAACAGATCGGCTTATCGGATACGCGCCATATCGGGAAGATCCGCATTCATCCTCAAGACCCAAATATTGTATTGGTGGCGGCACTCGGTCATGCTTTCGGCAAGAACAGAGAGCGTGGTGTCTTTAAGTCGGTTGATGGTGGTGAAACCTGGAAGCAGGTACTTTTCAAAAGCGACAAAGCCGGTGCAATTGACCTGAGTATTGATCCCAATAACCCTCGCATCATGTATGCTGCAATCTGGGAGGCCTATCGCAACTTCTGGCAAATTTCGAGTGGGGGCCCAGAAAGCGGCATCTGGAAATCCATAGACGGTGGCGAAACCTGGACAGATATTACCCTTAATAAAGGATTACCAGCGGGCATTATGGGCAAAATTGGGATTGCAGCGTCGCCCGCGAAACCGGGGCGTGTCTGGGCACTAGTTGAATCGGATCAACGCGGGATGTATCGCTCTGATGATTATGGTCAAACCTGGAAACATCTGACCGATAATCCACATCTTGTTTCTCGTGCGTGGTACTACATGCACTTAACACCTGATCCGCAGGACGGCGATACGGTTTATGTCAACAATCTTAATTTGTGGAAGTCAGTGGATGGTGGATCGACCTTTGTCCAGGTTCAAACACCACACGGTGACAACCATGATCTGTGGATTGACCCGAACAATCCCCAACGCATGGTGCAAGGAAATGACGGCGGCGCTTGCGTCAGTTTGAATGGGGGCGAAACCTGGTCAACCATCTATAATCAGCCGACGGCCCAGTTTTATCATGCGACGACCGATAACCAGACACCCTATCGCATTTATGGCACGCAGCAGGACAACTCCAGCATTAGCGTGCCCAGCCGGACACACAACGCCTCAATTATGTGGTCGGATTGTTACCCTGCAGGCACGGGCGAAAGCGGCTACATCGCCGTCAATCCAGAAGATTCGAATATCGTCTATGTTGGCGCAATCGGCAGTTCACCGGGCGGTGGAAATGCGCTACAACGTTACGACCACAAGACAAAGCAAATTCGACTGGTGACAACCTGGCCTGAGCTTTACAGTGGTGAAGGTGCAGAGAAGCACAAATATCGCTTTGCCTGGACATACCCTATTTTCATCTCGCCCCACGATGCCAATACCATCTACATCGGCGGGAATCTGGTATTCAAATCGACCAATGAAGGTCAAAGTTGGGAAGCCATCAGCCCCGACCTGACCAGAGCTGACCCAGAAAAACTGAAGCCAACAGGTGGGCCTATTAACCGTGATGCCGTCGGAGCTGAAACCTACGCCACTGTCTTCGCCCTTACAGAATCCCCCCTGGAACAAGGCATCCTGTGGGCGGGTTCTGATGATGGCCTCGTGCATATTTCAAAAGATAATGGCACAAATTGGGTGGACATTACACCCAAAGACCTGCCGGAATGGTCTCTAATTAGCGGCATCGAACCCTCACGGCACGACCCAGCAACAGCATACATGGCTGCTACCAAATACAAGCTTGATGACTATAGCCCCTACCTTTACAAAACGACGGACTATGGTCAAACGTGGACATGCATCTCGGATGGTATCCGTGAAAACGACTTTATCCGCGTCATCTGCGAAGACCCGGAGAAAGCAGGCTTGCTTTATGCAGGTACAGAAACAGGTGTTTATGTCTCGTTTGATGATGGCGGTAGCTGGCAAGTCTTCCAGCTTAACCTGCCGGTCTCGCCGATACATGACTTAATCGTCAAAGAAAATGACCTGATTGCAGCAACACACGGGCGCTCCATCTGGATTTTGGATAACCGTCGACTGTTGTATCAACTCTCGGATGATATCATGGGGAAAGCTGCCCATCTGTTTGAACCGCCACCCACCATACGACAAGCAGTGCCCGTATTTGATCGTCTGTTTGCCTCCGGCGCACCAGGCAAAAATTACATGACAACACTTGGCGTTGTGGCAGCCTACCTTATTGAAACGTCCGAGGAAAATGTTAAGATACCTCGATTTCTTGATTCGGGTGATAATCCTCCCTTTGGAGCAATCATCACCTACTATCTCAGAAACACGCCAGAACAAAAGATCAAGCTGGAAATCATGGACGGTGCTGGCGAAGTTATTCGGGCCTTCACCAGCATGGATGAGGAAGATCGTGCAGCCAACAAAGTAGATGACGACAAACCCAAACTCACCTATCTCACTGCAAATGGTGGATGGAATCGCTTTGAATGGGACTTGCGTTACGAAGATTCGGTTCGACTGGAAGCGAATGATCCACAGGCTGTATTTGTCAGCGGGCCAACTGCCCTACCCGGTTCATATCAAATCTGCCTGACTGTCGACGATGAAATCTTAACGCAACCACTTGAACTGGTCAAAGATGCGACAGCAGATGTTTCTGATGAGGACCTGCAGGCACAATTTGATCTACTGCTCCAAATCCGGGATAAGCTCTCCGAAGTCAATAGCACGTTGAACACCATGCGCGGCATCCGGCAGCAACTTGATGGCTTCAGCACACGTCTCGCCGAAGAGAACAGCACCAACGCCCTATCGGAGGCTGCCAGTAACTTGATTCAAAGGGTATTAGACATCGAGAAGGCCCTCTTGATACCCGATCTGATTGACGGCTGGCCCGGAAGAATGAACAACGGTACACAACTTGCACAAAAACTGGCTGGACTTCTCCCGGTAGTACAGGCAGGTGACTACAAACCTACCGATCAAGCTGTTGAGGTGTTCAAGTCACTGTCGGCGCAAATCGGACATCAACTGGAAGCCTTTGACCAACTGAAATCAGGCAAATTGGCAGATTTTGAGGACCAACTCAAAGAGCTAGATCATATTATTTTATGAAGTTGTCGCGTGACTTTGCGAGAATAACCACAGCCGATTTCATCGTTCGTTCGGCCTACCAAATGGGCAAGACGCCCGTCTTGCCCATTTATGCGGCAACACTGGGTGCTGGTGATGCCTTCCTGGGGGTAATTGTCTCTATTTCTACGATGACTGGCTTGGCGTTGAAGCCAGCATTTGGTATCTTGTCCGATCGGTGGGGGCGCTGGTTGTGGCTGATGATCGGGACGTTGTTTTTCGCATTGATGCCATTTTTGTATCGTTTCATCACGACCCCAGGGCAATTGCTCGTCATTCGGTTGATACATGGCCTATCAACGGCAATCTATGGCCCGGTCACGCTAGCTTATGTGGTGGAGAATGCACCGACAAACACAGCGGAAAACCTGGGTTGGTTTGGGTTTGCTCGCAGCGGCGGTTACATCGTTGGGCCTGCCGTTGCTGGGGCCATGCTTGATACTGTTGATCCGGTGACGGTCTACACAATCATTGGGCTGCTGAGCAATCTGGCGTTCATCCCGGTACTGTCGCTATCGAACACACGTTCAGAGCACAACATGACCTATACGTCCATCCTGACACAACTGAAACAGGCATTTCTCATGGGGGGCAAGACACCTGCTATCTGGCTATCAGGTGCATTAGAAGCGTCGGTTTTCATCGTGCTTTACACCGTTAAAGCCTTTCTGCCTGTTTATGCGCTTGATGTTGGCATGAGCATCGGGTTGGTTGGCTTGTTTTTCTCGTTGCAAGAACTCGCTCATATTGTTGTGCGTCCTTGGGCGGGTCGTGTCGCTGACCGAATAGGATACCTCAATGCCATTGTTCTAGGACTGCTTTTGCTAGGGACAGGCCTAGCGATTATTCCGCTGGTCTCAGGGCTAGCACTGCTCGTACCGTCAATAATTACAGGAATTGCGCAAGCATTTATCTTCCTGGCAACAATCGTTCTGGTATCCGACCAGATTGACCGTTTGAACCTGGGGGCTGGTATGGGCTTTGTTGGCATGATGCAGAATCTTGGTAAGGTAATCGGCCCAGTTCTGGGTGGCGTCATGATTCAAACGCTTGGCTTCCAGGTGATTATCAGCATACTGGCATTCCTGATGGTCGCCGGAGCGAGTATACTAGGGATTACATTGAACACCATCATTGAGAACCGAGTACGACTCAATCAGGAGAGGGAAAATGCTCAGTGAATCGACAGAAATGTATCTTATTACAATCTATCGCCTCACGACAAAATCTGAACATGCGAGCGTTGGCGAAATTGCAGATATACGGGGCATCCATCACTCTAGCGTGTCGGAGAAAATCCGCCGCATGGAGGAACAAAACTACGTCACTTATAATGCCCGAAACGGCGTCAGCCTAACTGAAGAAGGCCGTCGTATTGCAGTCTCCGTCTTACGAAAACATCGCCTCATCAAGACTTTCCTGGTCAAAATGGCAGACTATCCTATTGATGAGGTTTACGATGAAGCCTGCCGATTGGAACATGCCATCTCCGATCGCTTAGCAGATAGTCTCGAACAAATGCTGGGCAACCCAGAAGTTGATCCACACGGTTATCCTATTCCTTCCCATGACGGCACAATCCGAGATTTGCATTACCATACCCTGAACGATTATCATCCCGGTGATGCAGTGGTTGTGCGGCGGGTCAATGCCCTCAATCATGATAAGCTCAGTTATTTGAAAGACCTGGGGTTGATCCCTGGCGCTGTTGTCCAGATCAATGCTATTGCGCCGTTTGATGGGCCATTGACCTTAACCGTCGGCGATAAGGTCGTCGTGGTAGCTCCGTCATTGGCGCAAGAAGTCGAAGTGAGCGAAGCCACATAACATAGGAGAAACACAATGCACAAACTCTCACCTGGAAAATGGCGCGGATTGCAAGCCACCAGTAACCAACAGAACAAATTCACCGTCCTGGCCTTTGACCAGCGTGGCAGCTATCGTCGCATGTTACCCGATAACGCCAACTACGAGCAAGCCGTCCAGATTAAAGATGAAGTGGTCGTCGGCCTATCATCGCATGTCTCGGCGGTGCTGCTTGATCCGGTTTATGGATTGCGACCTGCTATGAGCTTGCAATATCCATGTGGTCTGTTGCTGGCATTGGAAAAGACAGGGTATCGTGGCGAATCAACCAACCGCGAAGTGGACTTTATCGACGGCTGGTCAGTCGAGAAGATCAAACGAGTGGGTGGCTCCGCCGTCAAATTGTTGGTTTATTATCATCCTAACGCAAGTGAACTCACGGATGGATTAGATCAAATGGTGAGTGAGATCGTGGCGACCTGTAAACAGTACGATATCCCGTTGTTCGTCGAGCCCCTCAGTTACAGTCTGGATGCCAATGTTTCCAAAGACAGTCCAGCATTTGCAGAACAACGCCCAGAATTGGTCATTGAAACAGCACGACGTTTGGGTGCGCTGGGTGTTGATGTCCTCAAGATGGAGTTTCCGGTTGATGCTACCTACAATCAGGACAAAGCTGAGTGGCGACGCACTTGTGAAACATTAAGCACTGCTACCCCGGTTCCTTGGGTACTACTGAGTGCTGGGGCCGATTTTGAGACCTATCGCCAGCAAGTCGAGACTGCCTGCAAAAGTGGCGCTAGCGGGTTCCTGGCAGGCCGGGCCATTTGGAAAGAGTCAATCGCTATGTCTTCAGATAAGCGCAGGGCATTCTTAGCAACAACAGGCAAAGAAAGGCTGAACATCCTAAACCATCTGGTGAATCAGTATGCCCGTCCGTGGACAGAATGCTATTCGCCCATCGCTATATCAGAAGACTGGTTCACCCTGTACGATTCATTTTAGGTCAGCCTATGTCCGGGCGTCCCTCAACCGACATCGATGCAAATGATCGCCTGACCGAAACGGGCTTGAGCCCGCCGCAAGCCGCAGCGAACCTTTGGTTCGATTTCAATGGCCGCGGTGAGGCGATTTTCAGGGTTTTAACCAGAGTTTAGTGTTGATCTAACCCCAAAAGGGAAATGATGCTCAAGACCTTGTATCCCAGCAAGAACCAGCAGCATAATCTCTGGCAAATCTTGGCCTGCGCCCGGCACTTCGACAACAGGTGTGTGGACGAACGAAGTGTGAGCAAAACCCAGCAAATGCGGAATGTCAAGCACGACAAAAAGACCTTGCCACAAGCACAAATCGTTCACAGTCATGTCTTGCAAGTGGTGGCTGCGGACTGCGACAAAGCCTTTCAAGCCTTCTTCCGTCGTGTCAAGAAGGGTGAGACCCCAGGCTATCCACGTTTCAAAGGCCGCCATCGCTTCCATAGCTTCGGCTTCAGGATGGCTGGACGTCGTCTGAAGGTGTCAGGTGGAGGTAGCAGGAACCGCCGCAAAGCTCTGTTGCAAGTCCATGTGGCCAATCAGCGCAGAGATTACCTACACAAGCTCAGTACCCAACTGGTTGAGCACGACGATCTGATCGCGCTGGAAGACCTGCAGGTGCGCAACAGGGTCAGAAACCAACACCTCAGAGCATCTTGGAGAGTGGCTGCGAACCTTCGGTTTGGCGTATTTTCAAACAATATCTTACGTACAAGGTTGGCAGTGCCGGACGTGAAGTGCTGTTGGTTGATCCCGCCTACACATCCAAAACCTGCTCTAACTGTGGTGCAATCTTCGCGGGCTTATCACTCTCGGAGAGATGGGTGGCATGCGCTTGTGATCTCTCGCTCGATAGAGACCACAACGCAGCAATTCATATCCTTGCCAAAGCTTTATCGAGCCAGATCGGACGGGTCTGTACAGCCTCACGTAGCGGGAGGTTCCTCATGCGTGCTGTAGAAGCTGCGCCGAACCCAAAGTTCGCTTTATCGGCAGCAGAGCGTCACAATGGCCTATAAACCACCTGGAGATCGCTGATGACCAAAGCGCAGTTTGTACCCCATACCGATTATCAAGCGTATCCGCCGGACGAAATGCAACAGCGGGCATTGGAATTCTACACAGCAATCAAAAAGCGCCGCACCATCCGTGATTTCTCAGATCGGCCTGTGCCCGTTGAAATTATCGAGAACTGCTTGCGGGCAGCGGGAACAGCCCCCAACGGCGCGAACCTGCAACCCTGGCATTTTGTGGCTATTCAAGATGCGACGATCAAAAAACAGATCAGAGACGCCGCTGAGGAGGAAGAGGAAGCCTTCTACAACGGACGGGCACCGCAAGAATGGCTGGACGCTCTTGCCCCACTCGGCACAGACGCCAGAAAACCCTTCTTGGAGATGGCTCCCTATCTGATTGCGATTTTTTCCAAGCCCTATGATCTGTTGGATGAAGGCCACAAGATAAAAAATTACTATGCCAGTGAGTCAGTTGGTATTGCAACAGGCTTTTTGATCGCGGCCTTACATCATGCTGGATTAGCCACACTGACGCACACCCCCAGCCCAATGAGATTCCTAAACCAAATCCTAAATCGCCCGTCCAATGAACGCCCATTCCTGTTGCTTGTCGTGGGCTATCCAGCCGATGGTGCTACGGTTCCCGTTATTAGTAAAAAATCCCTCGAACAGATCGCAACCTTTATCTGAGAATTTGTGGTGACAACATCTTGCCCTTCTCCCCTATCCGTTGCCGATAAAAGTGTGGTGCAAACGGTGCAAGACTCGCTATCATAGCGGGATGGGAGTTAGACATCAGATCTGATTTTGTGATGATTAGTCTAACCCTCTTTGGTGCCGCTGCAACAAGCATGATGTTACGACATCGCTAGCTAGTTTCTGGTGCAAAAGTGTCCTGTGTGGTAAAGATGGGAGTTGTTGAAACACTCACTGCCTATGTCCGTACCTCAACTCTCTTGCAGGACGTAAATCACCAGCGTGACACTCTGCTGCGGATGAAGCGAACCAAGGTTCGGCGCAGCTTCTACAGCACGCATGAGTCACCTACCTCTACGTTAGGCTGTACAGACCCGTCCGGTCTGGCTCGATACAGGATATTGATTGCTGCGTTGTGGTCTCTATCGAGCGAGAGACCACAAGCGCATTCCACCCAACGATCCGAGAGTGTTAAACCCTCGAAGATGGCACCACAGTTGGAGCAGGTTTTGGATGTGTAGGCAGGATCAACCAACACGACTTCACGTCCGGCACTTCCAGCCTTGTACGTGAGGTATTGTTTGAAAATACTCCAGCCGCTATCCAAGATGCTCTTGCTGAGGTGTTTGTTTCTGACCATGTTGCGCACCCGCAGGTCTTCCAACGCGATCAGATCGTAGTGCTCAACCAGGTGGGCGCTGAATTTGTGCAGGTAATCCCGTCGTTGGTTAGCAACATGTTCTTGCTGACGCTGGACGCGCAGCAAGGACTTATGACGGTTCTTGCTACCGCGCTTCTTCCGAGCCAATGACCGTTGCAGGATACGAAGTTTCGTTTGGCTCTCCCGGTAGTATTGATGGTTTTCGATCTGATCGCCCTCGCTCGTTGTTGCCAGGGCTGAGATGCCCATATCTAAGCCGACTTGTTGGCCTGTCTTGGGCAACTCAGATGGTTCTGGCATTTCAACCGCGAAGCAGGCATACCACCGCCCTGCCTTGTGGGTGATCCGCAGCGTCTTAATATCGCAGGGCACAAAACCGCCGATGTCCCGATGCCAACGCACAGGAATGCGCCCAACACCTGACACCTTGAGGCGCCGACCATCAATCCTGAAACCATTGCCATATTCTTTGAAGCCGAAGCTATGGAAGCGATGGCGACCTTTGAAACGGGGATAACCCGGTGTCTCACCCTTCTTGATACGACGGAAGAAGGCTTGAAAGGCCTTGTCGCAATCGGCTGCGACCACCTGTAGGACATGACTGTGGACGATCTGCGCCTGGGGGAAAGTGCGCTTGTAGTGCTTGACATTGCGCATTTGCTGGGTTTTGCTCACACTGCGTTCTTCCAGTTGCCATGCCCACTTGCGTTCTTCCACACACATGTTGTCGAAGTGCCGAGCACAGGCCAAGATTTGCCAGAGATGACGCTTCTGGCTTCTGCTGGGATACAGTCGATACTTGTAGGTGCGGATCATGGTGCCTATTTTACCTTGCCCTCGGCCATCTCAGCCAGGAGTTCACTCATTGCCAATAGCACCCACTCGTACAAGGTGACACGCCTGACACTACCTGAGGGAATGCCCAGTTGATCGGCAACCGTGTTAGCAACGTGTAGCGCGTCCTGCTCGAAGAGATGGCGGTAGGGTTCCACCTGCGTGCGCTTGAGCCAGTCCCGATTAACCTGGAACGGCTCAGCATATTCGGGTGGCCGCAGACTACGCGGCTGGTGAGGATTGCGCAGCAACTGGCCTTCATCGACCAACTGGCTGATGAGGTATCTGAGCGCTCCCTCCGGGATTTGAAGTTCGTCGCTGATCTGCTTTTGAGTGGGCGAAAGATCGTGCTCTTGGACGTAGGTGCCAACGAAGTTAACGATCTGTTGTTTGCGTTCGGTTTTGGTTTGTTCGGCGGTATTCATGCTATACTCCTAGTCGTGAGGAGCGTGTTCTCGCCAAAGACCCGCGCCCCCTGTATGTTTTGGGGTCGTAGCTGTTTAAGCTACGATCTTTTCAATTTGGTTGATGGCGGCCAAGTAGCGGATGAAGTGATGTTCAGTGCGCCACTTGCCCAGGCGGTTGCTGTCGTCGGGCTGCACTCGCATGTAGAACGTGCCCTTGTGCTGGTTGATTTCGGTGATGGTGCCGGTCTTGACGATGGGGGAGCCGCCGTAGGGTTCGGCGTAGACGTATTCGATGTGGGCGCCAATCAGGTCGGTCAGTTGGGGGTTTGCGGGGGTGAGATTTGTGGCCATTCGAGTATCCTTTTTGCTTGCTTTCGATACTCTCATTATAGCATAAATACATATTGTCAATGTGTATTCTAATTTTTCTTTAACCTTTGGGCGGCTTGCGATGTTTGCCTGGCTTGTATCCTTTGATGTTGTTTGGATCGATGTACCAATTGCGGTTTATCTGCACGGCTCGAACCGACTTATTGCGGATGCGTTGATGTAGTGACGGGGAAGTCACATTCATCCGATAGGCAGCCTGGCGGGTGTCGATCCAACTATTCATCACCTCGCTGAGATAAACAGGATTGCCCTGGTTGTCGGTGAGGATTTCGTCGCTCAAAGCCGGCTCCTTTTGTACCTCCTTATTATAGCAGACGGCGGGGCCGAGGTTCGAGGCATGTCTCTCACCTTGGTTAAAACCCTGAAAATCGCCTAACCGCGACCATTAAAATCGAACCAAAGGTTCGCTGCGGCTTGCGGCGGGCTAAAGCCCGTTTTTGTCATGAGATTTTAGAGTTTGCTAATCGGCAAGCCTGGCACATCAATGATTTTATTGAGGTCAAGCGTTCATCTGGCCATACAAGCCGACAACGGCGCATTGAGGAGCTGCTTCGCCGCTTGTCGCAACCTGGTGACACCTTGCTTGTAACTGAGTTGAGCCGCTTAGGTCGCAGTACAGGGGAAGTTATCCTACTGATTAACCAGCTTCCGGGTCACGGAATAACGCTCGTCATCATCAAACAAAATCTCCCAAAGTTATGATTACCTTGCTGGCTCTGTTTGCAGAGATTGAGCATGATTTCATTTCGCTACGCACCAAAGAGGCATTGGTGGCCAAGAAAGCCCAAGGTGTTGTTCTTGGTAAACCCAAAGGGACTATCCAAGCCAGCATGTATGATAAGGATCACGACCGAATTGAGGAATTGCTCTTGCTCGGTGTCCCGCAAAAGCACATTGTGGAACGACATCTCAATTATGGCACACCAAAAAGTCTCAGCTACTCCATCAGAACACGAGCGCTCCCGAAACCGTAACTTTCTGTTCACATGCCTCTGCTCGTCCAAGAAGTAAATCCAACCCTTATGTGCTGACAAAGGCTCTGATTATGACGATCCACATCAAGCCTCGCCCCAGGGAAAATCTTCCGCCTCCTCTCCCTTCCCCTGCGTCCCAACTAATTCCCTAAAACACAGAACATATGTTCTCAACAGTGCCCTGTTCTGTGCTATAATAAGAACATCTGTTCATTTAAGCAAACTTGGAATATCATGTCTTGCCCTTATACCCATACCCCCGCACCCTACGAGATTGGCAACGCTTGCCTAAAGCCGAAACCCTCCCGCCATTGCCGCCGAAAAAAGTTGCGCGGCGGCGGCGGCAACAAGACGAACTGAGCCGTATCGTTCCAGCGCTCAAACCAGGTGCTGGCGTTGTCACAACTCGCTATGATGTCCATTACATCGTTACAGAGTTTGGTGCAGTCGATTTGTGGGGGGCGGCAATTGTAGTGCGTGTCTGTATGGATCTTGTACAGATGCGGTCTACTTGTATAAGGCCATATAGCCTTCAACCATCTTGTCCACAGCATACTGAGGAACACGTTTTTTTGCGTTTTCACCCAGCGCTTTTAATTCTGCTTCAGGCATCCTGATCGCCTCGTCGATACAGTGTGCCAGGTCCTGCGCGTCGCCTGTTTTGAATACCCAGCCAGTCGTTTTATCTTCTGCTAATCCAAGAACATTTGCTGCCTCAGAGACAATGACGGGTGTGCCCGCAGCAGCAGCTTCGACGACAACGAGGCCGAAGGATTCGGCAACAGATGGCAGAATCTTCACATCCGCTGCATGGTAGTAGGGCGCAACATCATTGATAGCGGGTAATTGCACGACGAACTGGCCTAGACCACAGTCTGCGATGATGTTTTCAAGCTCGGCTTGTACGGCTTCATCGAAAACATGCCCAATGATGACCAGACGAAAGCCAGCAGGTAGTTTGTCTTTGAGCAAACAGGCTGCACTAAGTAGCGTCTTGTGATCTTTGTTCCTATGAATCCTACCAACAATGATAGCGATAAATGTTGCGTTGCTGAAATCCTCGTTACGGAGATCTGGATTTGTATTGGCTTCAAATGCCTGATACTCAACCCCGCAATGAACAATTTCGATTTTGTGTTCAGGAACGTTTCCCTGATTGATGAGTATCCGTTTTGTATGCTCACTGTTTGCCACAATACCATTGACCAGAAAAGCAGTGCGGCGTTCGTTTGCTAGCTTTGTTGCATTATAGCGTTGTTCTTGAGCAACTGTGATCAGCCGATGTGGGGGGCAAAGATACCGTCCCAGCCGTGTGATGAGGTTAGCGGTATGCAAGCATCCTTGGACAACTTTAGGGTGCAAGTGCCACATCAACCATGTGTACTGGAATGCGCCCCTAAGCAAACGTTTTAAGCCTCCTGATAGAGGTAGATTCAGGCTGTGAATTGGTATATTGAGTGCCGTTATTGCGCTACCATAGTGATAGGGTATTGTATCCTGGTTATAGAGCGTCAGCACGACAGGATCAAAGCGTTCACGATCAAGACCCTGAAGTGTGTAGACCAGTTGGCGCTCTGCGCCGCCTGCACCTAGCGAATCAATAACATACAGCACTTTTTTCCTGCCCATTCCGTAAACCTCCCAACATCGGTTAAAATTCATGCAACAAATTGGAGATGAGATCATGCCTATTCCTGCCATTATTGTACACGGTGGAGCCGGAAGTTGGATTGGTGAAGGCAAAGAAGATAGCCAGGAGGGGATTCGAGCTGCGATACAAGCAGGGTGGCAGATTCTCTCAGCAGGCGGTTCGGCACTGGATGCAGTTGAAAGGGCCGTCAACATTCTTGAAGATGATCCCATCTTTGATGCGGGCGTTGGCAGCTTTCTCAACCAGTATGGCGAAGTCGAGATGGATGCCTTGATTGTCGATGGTGAAAAGGTCAGTTTTGGCGCGGTTGCCGCAGTCAGGACAGTGCAGTATCCAATCTCACTCGCTCGCCGCATTTTGGATGATACCCCTCAATGTATGATTGTGGGGCAAGGTGCAGATGAGATGGCACAACAGTTTGGGCTGGTGACACGCCCGAATATAACCTTCGCAACCTCAAAGCAAATTGCTGAGTTCCAGGCAAGGTCCCCATCTGTTAAGGAGAAATCACTGGGGACAGTGGGCGCTGTTGCCATTGACCAGGACGGCAACAGCGCCTCCGCGACCTCAACAGGGGGGACGCGCAACAAGCCGCGTGGCCGTGTGGGGGATTCGCCCCTGTTTGGTGCAGGCGGTTATGCAGACAATCGAACCGGAGCCTCAAGTGCGACGGGTCAGGGTGAGTTCATCATGCGGGCGCTTACGTCCAAATTTGCCGTTGATCAGATTAGTACAGGCAAATCGGCAACTGAAGCAGCCCATACCGCGATTGACTATATGTTGAGCTTGTTCAAGGAGCCGGAAACGGGACTTATCATGGTTGATAAAGAAGGCAATCTGGGTGCTGCCCATTCCACACTGGCGATGCCGATTGGCTGGGTAGATGCAAACGGAGATATCCAGATCAAAACCGAGGGTGGCCTACCATAACCGATTCGTAATTAATCCAAGGTAGACTCGACACTATGGACAAACAAACGATATTTATTGTTGACGACGAACATACCATTCGTGATGTCGTGCGCCGTTATCTAGAGCTTGATGGTTATAACGTGATCGAGGCTGAAACCGGGCCGCAAGCGCTGGAACTATTGCAAACTCATTCTCCTGATTTGATTGTGCTGGATATTATGCTGCCAGGGTTTGATGGTTTTTCGATTACACGTTCATTGCGCAGCAGGACTGATCCGGGTCTCCTGACCGTCAATGGCGATGTGCCCATTATTATGTTGACCTCTCGCAGCACTGAAGCGGATCGGATCGCGGGCTTTGAGCTCGGGGTGGATGATTATGTGGTTAAGCCCTTTAGCCCACGCGAATTGGTGGCAAGAGTGAAAGCGGTTCTACGGCGAGTTGCAGGAGAGAAAGAAAAGACGGTGCCATCAGAAGGCCCGTTGACGTTTGGACAGTTGGTGATTGACCCGCTTCGTCGCACTGTGATGCTAGCGGAGGAGTCCATTACGCTGACAGTCAAAGAGTTTGATCTGCTATGGCTGATGGCACAGCACCCACAGCGAGTATTCACTCGTGAGCAACTCTTGGATCATGTCTGGGGTTACGAATTCTACGGCGGGGAAAGCACTGTGACCGTGCATATCCGCCGCCTTCGTGAGAAGATTGAACTCGATCCCTCCAAACCACGCTTCCTACGGACGGTATGGGGCATGGGCTATAAGTTCGAGCCTGATCTAACATGAAACCCATCTATCTCATTATTTCACTCATCATCAGTGTTCTCGGCGCATTCTTGATTGCCATGCTCATTATCATCCCAACGCTTCATCCGCCAGAGAAAGACATCCAACTGTTGTTCATTTTCATGTCGAGCACAGGAACCATTACCAGCGGTCTCGCATATTTCGCCTATCAGCGCGATGTGATGCAGTGGTTCAGCAGCTTGCGTTGGACGCTGTTAGCGACCATTGTCATGACCGTCCTATTGATTTTCTTCAATGTGTGGCTGACGTTTCAATTGATGCTTATCAGCACGCACGATTTGATCCTGACGACGGCTTTGTTGGTATTTGCCAGTGTGATCTCGGTCGTGTCGGTGTTTTTCGTCTCCAGCACTATCATCGAGCGCATCCATGCGTTAAGCCATGCGGCAGAGGGACTAGCAAAAGGTGATTTGAACTCACGGGTGGATTTGCAGGGCAACGATGAACTGGCGCAGCTCGCCGCTACTTTCAATATGATGGCCAAGCGTTTGCAAGAAGTCGATGAACAGCAACGGATGCTGGAACAAACCCGTCGTGATCTGATTGCCTGGGCATCGCATGATTTACGTACGCCTCTGGCTGCCATTCGCGCCATGAACGAAGCGATTCTGGATGGTGTTGTTCAGGACAAGCAGACAGTCAATCGCTACTTACATACCACCCTGAGGGAAGTCCAACATCTGAGTCGTCTAATTGATGACTTGTTCGAGTTAACCCAGTTGGATACAGGTCGCATCAATCTCGACTGTGAACCAACTTCCCTAAACGACCTAATCTCAGATACATTGAGCCGCTTCAATGTTCAGGTGAGACAAAACGACATCACACTGAAAAGCGACATTCGGCACAAATCTGATACATTGTACATTGCCCCAGATAAGATTCAGCGTGTTCTCTTCAACCTGCTGGATAATGCCATTCGCCATACCCCTGATAATGGCAAGATTACCTTGAACACGCAGGACGGTAAAGGTCTTATTCGTGTTAGCATCCACAATACGGGATCGTACATTGAGGAACGCGAACTTTCGCGTGTCTTCGAAAGCTTTTATCGTGGGGAACGGTCTCGTGCGCAGTTGGATGGTGGACATCGTGGAACCGGGCTAGGGCTTGCGATTGCACGTGGCTTTGTCGATGCACATGGCGGCAAAATGTGGGTCAATAGCAGTCCAGAAGTTGGGACTGAATTTATTTTTACATTGCCACTCCAACACGCTTCTTAATGTTTTGGCAATCTTCCTGTCATTCTACCGTTAGATTTGTCTCCTAACATACGATCAGAGCGTTTAGTGAGAGGTCGTAAAGTATGAGACACATGACACCTGCGATTGCGATTTTGGTCGCGTTTGCCTTGATTGTAGCACTCACATCGGTTCTATTCCTTGCCGAAGTACTGCTTAATGTGCCGTTCCCCGCGTTTGATTTGTTTGATTTTATTTCTAGAAATCTCCCCGGTGATGTCGTGACCTTTGGCATTGATACAATGGTGGATACCATTACCGCCCTGAACATCGGACGCACCGATTCAACAGCAAAAACAGCCGAGCAACTTATGGCAGTGGGCGCATTTGTCACAGTTGGTCTTGTTTCCGGTGTCGTCTACCTGCTGGTGACGAAATCCCTACTCAAGAGTGTGGCCTCCTTCAAGCGGGACAGCCTGATTTCCGGTGTCATTTTCGGGTTGTCGTTTGGTTTACCGATGATTGATATCTCGAACAACATCAATAGTTCTGCGACTGCTGGCGGTGGCCTCAGCATGATCTGGATGTTGGGTGCTTTTACGGGTTGGGGCCTGGCGCATGGCTTTGTGCTGCGTCGGTTTGGGGCAGAACCACAGGAGCAAGTAGCTTCCACCCATGCCCTCAACCGTCGTCAATTTTTGGTACAACTGGGTGTATCAACCGCCACTATTACGATTGCTGGCACGGGATTGGCCTCAATCCTCAACAGCCGCTTGACAGAAGAAGCCACAACTAAAGGCATTGAAGGGGTGAAGTCTGCTGAGGAACTCCTGGCGAGTTTTCCTAATGCAGACGGCGAGGTCATCCCTGTTGCGGGTACTCGACCCGAATACACACCTCTGGAAGATCATTATCGGATTGATATTAGCTCTGGCAGGCCACCCAACATCAACGCAGCGGAGTATAAGCTCAAAATTGGCGGCTTGGTCGATAATCCAGTTGATCTATCGCTCGACGAAATCAAAGATGATTACGAGCCGATGAACCAGTTCATCACGATGTCTTGTATTTCCAACCGTCTTGGAGGCGATCTCATCAGTACAACGCTGTGGACAGGGATTAGTATGCAACGCATTCTCGAACTTGTGCAGCCGCAAGAGAACGCGACTCACATCAAGATTTTTGGAGCGGATGGGTTTGATGAGGTCATTGCCCTTAACATGATTCGCGAGGATGAGCGTGTAATGCTGACCTATGCCTGGGATAATCAGCCTCTGTTGGCGAAACATGGTTTCCCGCTGCGGATTCACATCCCAGATCGTTTTGGCATGAAACAGCCGAAGTGGATCACTGAGATGGAATTTATACCTGAGTGGGAGGAAGGCTACTGGGTGCGGCGCGGCTGGTCGGCCGACGCCATCGCTGTAACGACCAGTGTGATTGACACAGTTGCTGTCGATTCGCCCCTTATAGAAGGCGATCAGCAGTTTATTCCAATTGGTGGGGTGGCCTGGGCAGGCGCACGGGGAATCTCAAAAGTGGAAGTACAAATTGACGATGGCGAATGGAACGAGGCACAGCTACGAAATCCACTCTCCGACAAATCTTGGGCGATCTGGCGTTATGATTGGCCCTTCGAGGCGGGCAATCGTCGCATCCATGTACGTTGCTACGATGGTGCAGGCAATATGCAGATCGAAAGCAGCCGAGGCGTGAGACCAGATGGTGCAACGGGTATCCACGAAAAGACTGCCTCGATTGAAACTTAATGAGCCAAGACATGACGTAAGTTAATCATAGCGTAGGCGATGAAATGCCCCAGGAAAAACACGTCCTCGCGGTCAAATCAGATCGACAGAACGCGAAATTTGTCAATCCAGGCAAACGATCGTTTGCTGGTGAAACGCCGCTTATAGATTGCCGGGTCAAATAAGCGTCTTCAACCTCGTTTGGTCTGCTTGCGGTTGCATTTGTTTTCAGCGATGTTGGGAATGATCCCATGATTGAAACAGGTTTTTCGGTCGGCTTTGGTGTCAAAGGCACTATCAGCATTGAAAACTGTGTCCTGAATGGTCATTTCGAGGCGTTTGTAAGTTGGATTTGAGATTGAAGGCGTCATGATGATTCCCAGCGACAATGCCCGTGGTCGCAGCGATAACTCCCTGGGCATCCGTCACTCTTTCGCTTTCACCAGCACACCTTATTTTAGACTATTTGCCGGATGAAGCACTTAGAGAAGGCTGTAGTTACCTCAATCGTAATTTATCTATGATCTTTGACACGCCGTAGACAATGTGATAAGATGGCGCGGCTACACAATATACAGGAGTCACGGATATGGCGGGCAAGCGCAAAATCACGGCTGTGAAGCCACAATTTGGCAACCGTCGCAGCCACTCAATGAAGGCTACTCGACGTCAGTTTAAGCCCAACATCCAGAACAAGCGGATATTTGTACCAGAATTAGATCGTTGGGTACGTGTTCAGGTCACAGCAAAAGAAATCAAGACGATTGACAAAATCGGCCTGAAAGAATTCCTGAAGCGTCAAGGCCGCAGCATCAACAGCCTTCTTTAAAAAGTGCCGGAAGGCATGAGCCAACAAGCACTCATGCCTGACACTTGTTCTTCATGAAAATTCCTCAATCCATGTTTTCAGTGTTGCAGCGTCCCGAATAAACTGGTCAGGTGAATCATCGACTACAAATTCCAACATGAGGTGATGATCGCGTCCTGTCATAGCAACTTTCTCAAGATAAGGCAGCCAAACATTCTCCCCTTCTTGTAGAGGGTGCTGGCTGGCGCGTCCGCTATCCCAATGAAAAATGTGAACTGACTCAATCCAATTCAATACAGCCTTTAATCCTGTCAGATTAGTATCTGCATCAATGCCGTTGTGCGGTTGCCAGAAGGTGCAGACATTTTCATGATTGACTTCCCGAAGTAACTGTAATGCGGATTCATCGGTATCTGTCAACGTACTGGCATGGTACTCAAAAGCAATCTTAATGCCCTTATCCTGGGCAATTGACGCGATTTCCTGGATTTCGCTGACCATGTTTTTGCGCTGATCTGTTGGGACATTGGCAGATGATTGATTGCCTGTCCAGATGCGGATCATAGGAGCGTGAAGTGCAACAGCCGACGCCAGCACATCCTTGAATTTGGGCGAACCTGGCACCCCCACGCGATAGTAGGAGCCGTATGCCGAAACTGTCAAGCCAGCATCATGGGTGATGGCCCCTACGTGCTGTGCAGCGTCAGCATCACCATGGGGCACATGCACATCGCCGCCCCACTCTATTGCGGAGAACTCAGCCTGTTTGACCAGACCAATAATCTCTTCCGGCGAAAGTTGACGAAATGTTATGGATACAAGCCCTGGCATAAATGTCATGCCATAACCTCACGCAGTAATGTCGAATTTCTCATGAGTGACTTCCCACTTTAATGGTTCATTGTTCAAGAAACGCTTGAGTTCGGCGACAGTTGTCTCTCCCATTCTGCGCAAATCTCCCCAATCAATAGCCCCTGCAATATGTGGCGTCAATACCACATTTGGCAGATCATATAGCACCGATTCCGGCGGTGGCGGTTCGGGATGGGTGACATCCAGAAGAGCGTAAATCTCCGGGCGTTCCGCCAATACCTTAATCATTTCATCTTCCCGAACGACGGCTCCGCGTGCAGTGTTAATGAAGGTCGCGCATTCCTTCATTAAACGGAAATGTTTGCCCTTGATTAAGCCTCTGGTCTCGGGCAAATTGGGTGTGTGCAAAGACACCACGTCAGCTTGAGCAAAGGCCCCATCAAGTGAGACCATCTCCACATTGAAGGCTTCGGCAGTCGAAGCATCCACAAACGGATCATAGACCAACACCTTGACATCAAAGTGTTTGAGATGCTGGCAAACCCGTTTGCCAATCATACCCAACGAAATAATCGCCACGACGCTGCCATTGAGTCCAGCATGTTGGATTCGTTCGGGTTTGGCCCGCAGCGCCTTCATCTGCTGGGAATAATACCAACCACCTTTAAGTGAAAACAGGATTTGTCCTAGGGTATAATCTGCTACAGGTACAGCGTTGGCAATGGCCGAACTGGTAATTGGAATAACATGCTCCCAAAACGCAGGT
Source organism: Phototrophicaceae bacterium (assembly GCA_965223785.1). Taxonomy (GTDB): domain Bacteria; phylum Chloroflexota; class Anaerolineae; order Aggregatilineales; family Phototrophicaceae; genus CBDCXN01. Next base: position 182,745 of record CBDCXN010000001.1, read on the forward strand.
GTCACTATATTGCGGATGCTGCCAGCCGCATAAAAAACCGCTTTGAGATTGAGCATGGAAGACAAAAGCGCTTCATCCAACATGGGTGCACCCCAACCAGAAAACAATACATCAGCTGATGCCAAAGCATCAGGGTGATCTGCCATTGTGATAGGCGTGAGGGGTGGAGCGATGATGTCAACTAACTCATCAATTGCCTGCCGTACAGATGGCTGATAAAGCTGTTGGTAGCCATCCGCGCTCAGTATAAATATGCCTTTCATCATCTTGATGAACCTTCCTTCAGTACATCAAGGTAAAGAGTGAGGTGTCGCTTGATCATTTTGTCCATCGAATAATTTTGTGCAATTTGCTGACAACGCTCTTTCATCTTTTGCAAGTCTTCAGGAGGAAGCGACAAAACTTCTGCAAGCATCTCTACCAGATGCTCAACATCGCCTGTACGAACCACCCAGCCTGTTACACCATGTTCGATCACGTCAGCACGGTTAGCCGCTTCAGAAACAATCACGGGCTTGCCAGCCGCCAGCGATTCTAGAATGACATTCGGCAACCCTTCACCTCGTAGGGCCAGCAGAATGGTCACATCGGCAGCATGATAGTAATTGGCGATCTGGTCGGTCTGGTTCAATTGCTTGAGGATACCTTGCAAAGCATAGGTCTCAACCTGTGCATCAATACGGGCCTGTGTATCAGCATCTTCAGCTTCACCAATGATAAGCGCCTGGACATCAGCCGGTAGTTTATTGCGCTGTTTAAGGACACCCAGGGCCTGGGGGAGGAGCTCAGGGGCTTTACGTTCACTGATGCGTGTCACCATCACCAGCAAGCGGCGGGCATCGCCACGAATGGAATGGATTGTTTCGGGCGTAGGTTCATGTGCGAAACGTTCCACGTCAAGCCCGTTTGGGATGTGGTGAATCTTATTTGGGTTCAGATTGGTGTTCTCAATGAGTTCTTGTTTGAGATGCGGACTAATACAGATAATATGATCCGCTAGTCGCCATGTTAGCTGCTGGTTTCGAATCTGCTTGGGTGTATTTTCTGCCTGGACTGACACAATCACACGAGTCTTACGAGGTGCGAACCATTGTGTTGGGCCAACCAAAATATTCCCATGATAATTGACAGTGTGAACAATATCTGGACGGATTTGCCAGAGGGTCAACATCAATTTCAAAAAGATCACCAATTTACCCAATGGCGACTTGGTTGCATCAAACACAGTGATAGGAATATCAGCCCCATCGAGAACTGGCTTAAAGTGGAGACTTGCACCCGACTTGGGGCCATAGAAGGCAACAGCTTCTGGTTGGATTTGTGTCTGCTGCAACCCGATAATAAGCGCTGAGGTTTGACGTTCGACACCACCAGCGACCAACGAATCGAAACATACAAGGAGTTTCACCATTTGGGCTTGACAACCTGTTTGTATAGAATCCGTAATAGTTGAGTAAACGGTGTGTTGAAATGGCTATCCATCCACATGGCGACGCTCAATGCCTTGAGATTAAATGTTGCTTTATGTTGAATAATCCACTTAAGATGCTTTCTGGCTTCTACCTTCTCCCCATAATCCAGCAAGTCTTCGGCAGCATAGTGATGAACATAAGCCCTGACAAGTGGCTCCAGCGCCACAATCTCAGGAGGTAAGTCATCCCGCTGATATACATTATTGATTATCGTTTCCCAGTCTTTCCAGAACAAGTCGGCCTGACTGACCGTTTTACTCGTATCATGTAACCGAAATGATGCCAGGAATTTGTCAATGGGGGCAAACTGGTAACCCGCGATAACCATCCGCACCCAATAGTCAAAATCCATTCGATAGTGCAGATCTTCGTTGAAGAAACCAATCTCATCAACTGCTTTATGCCGCCAGAATACACCCTGCTGGGGAAAACGCAGGCGCATCGTCATCCACTGTTTGGTGGAAATCGGTCGCGCGTAGTCAGATGGTTCAACCCGATTCCCCCTCGAGTCAATGGTATAGCAATGCCCATAGAGAATGTCTGTTTCAGGATGTTGCTCAAAATGCTCGACCACGTGCGAAAATGCACTTGGTTCATAGACATCATCTGAGTTCAAATAAGCCAGGATGTCACCAGTGGCCTGCCGCATTCCCTTATTGATGGCATCCGATTGTCCATTATCCGGCTCGGACACCCATTGCAATCGTTCATCATCGTAGCTCTTGAGGATTTCAATTGTATTATCACTTGAGCCACCATCCATCACCAAATACTCAACATTCCGATAATTCTGGTTGAGAACACTCTCTATTGTGGTTTTAATGTACTGTCCCTGATTGTAGGAAGGTGTGACAACCGTGATGAGCATAAAGACCGACCTCAATTCGCATAGGTGAATTATGCTATTATAATTGGAACGTAAGTGGATAACCATAAAGATCGTTGATGACGCTGGAAAACTTACCGGAAATTGTCATCCGTCCAACCACAGGATGGGCAGCGCTTCGCCTGGGTGAAATTTGGAACTATCGGGAACTGTTGTATTTTCTTTCCTGGCGCGATGTCAAAGTTCGCTATAAGCAGGCAGCATTGGGTGCGGCCTGGGCCATTATCCAACCGTTTATGACGATGGTCGCCTTTACCCTGTTCTTTGGCAATCTTGCCCAGATTCCGTCTGATGGTGTACCCTATCCCATTTTTTCTTATGCGGCGCTTGTACCCTGGACATTTTTTGCAACGGGTCTGGCACAGGCGGCGAACAGCCTTGTCGCAGACGCCAACCTTGTGCGGAAGGTCTACTATCCCCATCTCATTTCGCCAGCATCGGCAGTTGTAGGAACGCTGCCCGATTTTTTCCTAGCCTTCCTCGTTTTGTTGGGGATGATGCTTTACTATGGCATTTTCCCGCATCCATTGAAACTCTTGATTTTGCTGCCATTGTTAGGGTTGGCATTTATCACAGCACTCGGAGTTGGCTTCTGGCTGTCGGCATTGAACGTGGAATATCGTGATATTCGCTACGTCATCCCGTTTTTGACACAGTTTTGGTTGTTCATCACGCCTGTTGCTTATCCGTCTAGTTTGCTCGATGAACCATTCCGCACCCTCTATGGGATCAATCCGATGGCCGGTGTTATTGAGGGATTTCGTTGGATATTACTATCTGATGCAGTTCAGGGCATGGCCCTGCTCGAATCAATCACATTGAATCGCTTCGGTTGGATCAACACGTCCGGAATCGCCGCACCTGGCCCAATGATATTTGTGTCGTTTCTGGTTGCATCTTTGGTATTAGTAGGCGGGGTCTTCTATTTCAGGCGGATGGAACGGTCTTTCGGAGATGTGATATAGCCATGAGCGACTACGCAATCAAGGTTACAGGCTTAGGCAAACAATTCAAGATTACATCTGCAGGTGGAGGGCGTTTCGGCTATAGGTCGCTACGGGATACGATCACTGATTCCGTCACTTGGCCTGCACGCAAAGTCAGCCAGCTTATCAATCGAAGCAGTCGCAACACATCATCAAACACCGAGTTATTCTGGGCTTTGAAGGATGTGTCGTTTGAAGTCAGACATGGTGAGGTCTTAGGCATGATCGGCCGCAACGGCGCGGGCAAAAGCACCTTGCTCAAGTTGCTTACGCGCATCTCCGAACCAAGTGCTGGTGAAATTCGCCTGCGTGGACGGGTGGGTTCCTTGCTTGAAGTTGGCACCGGCTTCCATCCCGAACTGACAGGACGCGAAAATGTCTATCTCAATGGCGCGATCCTGGGGATGCACCGACATGAGATCGACAGTAAGTTTGATGAAATCGTGGATTTCGCCGGGGTGGAGCGCTTTATCGAGACACCCGTCAAACGCTACTCCAGTGGTATGTATTTGCGTTTGGCGTTCGCTGTCGCTGCCCACTTGGAACCAGAAATCTTGCTGGTTGATGAAGTCCTGGCAGTCGGTGATGCGGCGTTTCAGAAGAAGTGCATCGGCAAGATGGGTGATGTTGCCCGGTCAGGTCGTACGGTGCTATTTGTGAGTCATGATATGGCAGCCGTAGAAAGCCTATGCACACGATGTATTCTACTCAATGAAGGCCAACTCCTGTATGATGCAGATACGCCCAACGTTATTGCAAAACACATGTCATTAGTTCATCAGGCGGCACGCATTCCACTGAACCAAAGAAAGGATCGTGAAGGGAACGGTCAAATCAGGTTCACTGGTTTCTGGCTCTTAGATCACGCTGGTATTCAAACAGACCGAGCCAAAACAGGTGCTTCAGTGAGCTTTTGTATCGAATATGAGGGAGAACCAAACAGGCCACACCATAACATATCCGTTGGTTTGTCCATTTCGGATATGTGGGGACACATGTTGTTTCGAGTTTCGACAGAAATGACCGGAAGTGATTTTGAAGTTGTACCCAGCAGCGGGGTGTTCCGCTGCCAACTCCCTCGAATGCAGCTTGTTCGTGGAGAATACATCATCAATATCATCTGCTGGGCCAATGGCCAAGTATCCGATTATTTACATGATGCCGCCAGATTCGAGGTGGAAGACGGCGACTTTTTTGGCTCAGGCAAACTAGAGCAACATGGTACTTTCTTAGTCGAGAATCATTGGTCACTGAAATCTAATCTTTTAACAGTAGATGATCGGCAGGGGCAATAATGGGATTTTCAACACCAGTAGCGTTTATTGTCTTCAATCGACCAAAACACACGCGACAAACGTTTGAACGCATTGCCGAAATTCAACCTGAGACTTTATTTGTCATTGCAGATGGGCCACGTTCAGATCGTCCTGGAGAAGCTCAGCTAACCCAACAGGTTCGCCAGATTGTGGAACAAGTTGATTGGGACTGCGATGTTTATCGCCATTATGCAGATGAAAATTTAGGTCTTCGGGAGCGAGTATCCAGCGGAATCACCTGGGTTTTCGATCAAGTTGAGCAGGCTATCATTCTGGAAGACGATTGTGTTCCTGACCCGTCTTTTTTTCCATTTTGTGAGGAATTATTGAAGAAGTACAAAGATTGTGAAGACGTCATGATGATTTCTGGGACAAACTTTCTGGGGCGCTGGAAAGAAACAAGCTAAAGCTATCATTTCACAATTTGTGCTTTAATTTGGGGTTGGGCTACGTGGCGTCGTGCTTGGGCAAAGTACGAGGATAGTTTGAATAGATGGCAGCAACATGAAACCAGGCAAAAATTACAGGAAATCATAGCCAACGATAATTTCTACAAGCGTTACGAATACAATCTAAATAAAATCGTAAGTGGAGAATTGAACACTTGGGACTATCCCTGGATATACACATGCATGATCAATGGTGTTTCAATTGTCCCTTCTCATAATCTCATTTCAAATATAGGCTTTGATGAATTCGCCACCCATACAACGTGGAAAGCATCGCCACTGAGTCGATTGCCAGCCAGGACATTAAGATTTCCTTTGATGCATCCACAGCAAATTTCTTCTGACAATGAATTAACCAATCAATTACTCTCATATATACACTTCCAGACGAAATCGCATTTACAACGTGATAAAGCGAATTGGCAGAGGTTCTTCCAAATTGCTGCAAGTGTTGAGGCGTCGTCAACTACAGAATTAATTCGCTGTGTATAGGCTAACCTCAGTCTTGGATAAGAAAGAGTGGGATACCACCCGCGAAAAGCGGTAAGCTCCAAGTGTAAAAGCGAAGAAGCAAGGGATATCCCATATGGAAAGTTGAGTTGAGTTATTCGTTCATGTCGATGATTTCTGGCAAGCATTTCAACCTGATTGGTATGAGCAGTTGTTGGCAAGTGGTGAACGCCAGCGCTACCGAAAAGGACAGATAAGTGAAAGCGAAGTGATGACCATCATGATCCTGTTCCATCAAGCCCAGTATCGCACCTTCAAAGCCTTCTATCTGGACTATGTGTGTCGCCACCTCAAAGCCGAGTTTCCCCAGTTGGTCAGCTACAAACGCTTTGTGGAATTGAAGAAACGGGTCGGTGTGCCACTCTATGCTTTTTTGAAATTGAGTATGGGAACCTGCACAGGCATTTCATTTGTAGACAGCACGCCGCTGCGGGTGTGCCACAATCGACGCATTCAACGCCATCGGGTGTTTGATGGTTGGGCAGCACGAGGGAAGAGTAGCATGGGCTGGTTCTATGGTTTCAAACTGCATTTGGTGGTCAATCATCACGGCGAACTCATTGCCTTTGATCTCACACCGGGCAATGTGGATGATCGGACACCGCTGCCCGGTCTCATCCAGCACGTTTACGAGAAGCTGTTTGGGGACAAGGGCTATCTGTCCAAGCCCTTACAAGATGATCTGCGTGAACTGGGGATTGAGTTGATGACCTCGATCCGACGCAACATGAAACCGCAATTGATGCCCCTCTGCGACAAGCTCATGCTCAAGCGACGCTCCATCATTGAGACCATCAATGACCAACTGAAAAACATCTCCCAAATTGACCACACACGCCATCGCAGTGTCGATAATTTCTTTGTCAATCTGATGGCTGGCTTGATTGCCTATTGTCGGCGCGAGCGCAAACCTTCTATCCAACTTGATCCCACTCAGTATCGTGCCCTCGCCTCAACCTCTCTTATCCAGGATTGAGGTTAGGCTAGCTAGTTTCTGGTGCGAAACTCGGAAATAAGCAGAAAGGTATCCGGTTTTGGCAGTAGGTCTGTGCGGGATTTTCAGATTAAGGGCGAAAAAGTCCAGTCACATCGTTCCAAAATCGCTGTCCAGTTTCGTTATCTTCTATATCAACCAAAGGAAGTGGCAAGATGTGTGATATGGACAGCGATCCAAGCCATGTTTGCGTTTGAGGACACTGATGCGGCCTTCAATGCCAGCATGCTGTCGTCGCTTTTGAGATTTGTGTCCAGCTTTGGGCAAGATCACCCGTTTGACCCCCTTGCTTGTGGCAGAGAGTTCATTGGGGGTAGAAGCCACCCCGCGATCGGCACTGGCTTGACGCGGTGGCTTGCCAAATTGTGCAATGTGGTGGTCAATGGCTGGTGGCCACTGATCGCTGTCGGGTGGATTGCCATCCAGGATACGATAAGCACTGATGATGCCGCCATCGACCTCATCCAGCCAGACTTGATGACCGAATTCAGTGGGTCGGTTGGCTTTGCCACGCTTGATGATGTCTGTAGGTGGCTCAAACAAGCTCAGCACTTTGTCCTCGGCAGGCACGCTTTCTTGCTTGAAAACGCGCCGCACCATCTGGTCAATCACCTGCTGTGTCCGCTCCATGCAAGTTTGTATCCTAGCGCGCACATGCGCCGCTTGTTGCCCCCTTCCTCAGCCAAATGCGCCACCACAATCTGTGCCTGCTTGATACTGGCACGGCTCATCTTGAGCAGTTTCTGGTACAAGGGTCTGGTTTTGGCTTGTCCTTGATGCGCGGCTCGCTCAATCTGGCGTGTGATCTTTCTGGCGCTGCGCCGCCTGCCACGAAACACCTCATGAAATGTGATGACCTGATCCAGAATGGCCCCTAGTTGGAGTAGCTCATAACGAGTACTCGTGTGCTGGATGGTAGGTCATCAGGAGTCAATGAAACTTGATAGTCATGTACAAAATCCACTTCTTTCTCTTCATCAAAGTATTTCAGGAATGATTCGATCCACAAGAAATTTGTGAACTTAATGCGCAGTGTGCGAAAGTGCATAGGCACAACATATTTGGGGTGGATATAGTCAATGGCGGTCTTCAGATCATCAAGTAGGATCGTAGGATACCCCCCCGTCAGTGCCAGTAGTACATCCACGCCTTTGAAAAAATCCATCTGGGATTGTGTCAACGGATTGCCCACATCCCCCATATGCCCCACGCTCACACCGTCCATCTCAAAGCGGTACATCGCATTTTGATCAGGGTTGTTGTCACGATGTGTGAGCGCTTCCATTGCTTTGATCGCCTTGATCTCCACACCGGCGACAGTTTGTGTGCCGCTGGCCTCTGCAATGTCAAGCGCATTGATGCGAATCGGATCGCCAAGAATCAGGTCGCTGCGACAATGTGCATCGTCCGTAGCGGAGGATGTGATGACAAATGTTGGTTCATCAGTGATGGGTTGATGTCCGGCGAGTTCGGGAGTATAAGGATCAAGGATGCCGGACGTGCCATCTGTGGCTGTGACCAGAAAAGCAGCATGTCCATACCACTTAATCTTCATATTGGCTTCTCCTAAGTTGGTTTTTTGATTTGGAAACATATAAGATAGATGAGCGTTTGTCAACGGATAGCGAGCGTCATGTCCACACAACCCACCACCATCGAGAAGATTCAAGGACTGCGCTGGAGCTATGGTGCGATCACCTTCAATACGGTGTTTGTACAGTTCACATTCTTTGGATCAGCGTTTGTCCTTTTCCTGAATGAGTTGAAGCTGAATAAATCGCAAATTGGCTTGCTTCTCTCGTTCTTTCCTTTCTTCGGATTGGTTGCCCTGTTCATCGCACCTAGAGTGGCTCGTTTTGGCTACAAACGCACTTATATCACTTTCTTCGGCATTCGAAAATTCGTAGCAGCCCTTTTACTCCTCGTCCCATTTGTCCAAAATGAGTATGGTGGACGGGTGACGCTGGTCTTTGTCGCGCTCATTGTCATGGGTTTTGGTTTGTGCCGTGCTGTTGCCGAGGTTGGCTATTACCCCTGGAATCAGGAGTTTGTACCTGCAAACCTGCGCGGACGCTATTCGGCGACAGCCAACCTCTTCGGCAATATTACAGGCATTATCGCGGTGAGTGTTGCCAGCATCATTATTGACCAATGGACCGGCCTGGGCAGATTCACAATCTTATTCACAATCGGTGTCGCGGCTGGGTTCATCTCGGTGACGTTGGCCTCCCGCATTCCAGGTGGTGCATCCACTAAAGGCACAGAAGCCGAAAGCGGATCACAACGGGACATGCTCAAGACCTTTAAGGATCGTAACTTCTGGTTGTTTATTCTGTGCCTAGGTTTGGTCATTGTAGGAACCGTTCCCATGTTTTCGTTCCTCCCCTTGTTTATGAAACAGGAGGTAGGGTTATCAGAAGGTAACACTGTCTTGCTGACGACAGGGATACAGATTGGTGCGCTCTCTGCCACAATACTTGTTGGTTGGGCAGCGGATCGTTATGGCAGCAAGCCCATCATGCTTTCTGGATTGGCAGTCATTATTATGCTACCAATTGCCTGGATCCTTATGCCCAAATTTTCTAATGCGAGTTTCTCAATTGCGCTCATCATCGCCGTTTTTCATGGCATGGCAACCCTTGCCTGGACGATTGGATTTGGACGATTACTCTTTGTTAATGTGGTTCCACCTAAAGAAAAAACTTCGTATATGGCGGTGTATTATGCCTCGATTGGTGTCATTGGCGGCGCAAGTCAGCTACTCGGCGGGTTCATCATTGACCTGACCGCCAACGTTCGCGGGCAAATCGGTTTTGTTGAAATCAATCCATTTACACTCATCCATGTCTTGGGCATTGTCTTGTGCAGTATCAGCTTTATTTTATTTCGCTTTGTTCGTGCTGATAGTTCCGTTGGTGTAAGGACCTTTGCAGGCATGTTTGTGCGGGGCAACCCAATCATGGCGTTCGAGTCGATGATCCGTTACTATCGCGCCAAAGATGAACGGGCTGCCGTTGCCATGACAGAAAGACTCGGTGTATCCCATAGTCCATTGACTGTAGATGAGCTATTGCTGGCACTCAACGACCCCCGCTTCAATGTGCGTTTTGAGGCCATCATATCGATTGCCAGAGCAACTCCTGATCCTCGCTATGTTGAAGCGTTGGCAGATATTCTATCGGGCACAGAGTTGTCATTGGCTGTCATCGCGGCTTGGGCATTAGGACGTATTGGGGATGAAAAGGCAGTCGAGGTGCTCCAGGATGGATTGAATTCGCAGTACCGTTCAATTCGCGCACACTGTGCACGTGCGTTGGGAACATTAGGTGATACGTCCATTGCCCCACTACTGCTAGATCGCCTAGAGGCCGAGCCAGACAAAGGGCTGCAAATGGCCTATGCCTCTGCACTTGGCAGTCTGAAAAGCAAAGATGCGGCTGATCCCTTACTTGAACTTCTGGCTGGTTTTGAGAACCCCGGCGCACGGATGGAGATCGCGCTGTCGCTGGGTCGTATCGTTGGTGAAGACAAAGCGTTTGTGAAACTCCTGCGTCAGTATCGCAATGATCCGGGCACAAGCATGGCACAGGCTATGACACGTATGAAACGGGGCATGGGGTCAGCAGAATCAAATCCCATCTTTGATGAAAGTATTGCCCTCTTGTCGAACAATAAACTCAATGAAGGGGTGAAAGCTTTCGCTAAACTGATCGACTACTTGCCACCCGATCACCTGGGGATCACCTCAGTTCACATTTTGGACGACTGTATGCGACATCTGGCAAAAGAAGGGGCAACCCATCCTGAATACCTGATTTTGGCGTTGCACATGCTGGATATGCCTGATACGACGCTGGAAGAATCAGCCAGCCAGCCCGGATCAAACCTATGATCTGCTAGGTGCTGCTGACATCCTACCTTCAAAACCAAACGCACGCGGGCTTTGACTCACGATCTGCTTCAAACGCTCCTATGCCGCATCCTTGAACGCACGCTGGTTATCCGGGCAGGTCGTCGATTTCGGATAGATCGCTGACATTGAACCGCTGCACAACCTAACCCATCGTCTCATCAAAATGAGCTGTCGGCGATGGAGCGTTTTACGTTCGTCTTCTGTGATTGGTCTTGCATAGATCGGCCTCATGATTCTATGACCTACCCCAATGGATGGTAGCATTGGTATCCGACATCAACCTATAATCTAGACGATAAAGAGTATTGTTCGGTGAGAAAGGTTGATCGTTATGTCGGGCTTATTTACGCCGCCCCGTTTTTTCCAGCAAGTGCAATTTCATCGCCATACCAATCGGAGTATCGGTTGGCTCGAACTCTTCTATGATCTGGTGTATGTGGCGACTCTGATCCAGATTGGGAATTATCTGAGCGATGAAATCAGTCTGCAACGATTTGGTCAAGTGATGATACTACTTGTGGTTGTCTGGTGGGCTTGGGCAGGAGAAACATTTTTCCAGAATCAGTATGTTGCGGACGATCTCGTGCATCGGCTGTTGGTGTTTATCCAAATTTTTGCCGTTGCCACCTTAGGCTTAAGTATCAGTGATGCCTTCGGCAGTCTGTATGTCCAGTTTACCATAGCGTACGTCATCACTCGATTGATTCTCGTCCTGATGTATGTGCGAGCAACCCGCAGTCATCCGGAAAGCATCGCCAATTCTGGAGGATATGCCTTTGCCATTAGCATCAGTATTCTCATTTGGTTGGGGTCGCTGCTGCTACCTGCTGATATCCATTGGGTGGGTTGGCTCGCTGCCATCGGTTTTGAATTGTCCATACCCCTGTTCCCATCTTTAAGTGAGCAGCGCCGTCGGTGGACGGTGGATGTCCATCATATTACAGAACGTTTTGGCATTTTTACCATCATTTTGTTGGGTGAATCATTTGTAAAAATCCTGGATGATGCTCAAGGGGCGACGCTCAACCTAGACCTGTTCATCTTCAGCATCTTCGGGTTGACAGTCGTCTACACGCTCTGGTGGCTCTACTTTTCGGATACGGCTGGGAAAGAGATTGACTTTAGTAATGAAATAAGACCCGTGTTGTGGGTCTACGGGCATTTGCCGCTTGCGGCTGGATTAGTGGCGTTTGGGGTGGGAGCCAAGAAATTGTTTGCTGTTGCAGGCGATTATCCAGACCAAGCGCTGAACCCGGACTATCGGTTGCTTTACATGATCGCCATTGGGCTCTATCTGGTGGCTTTAGCGCTGATTGACCTGGGGATTGATGACGAACAGACGCATCAAAGCCAGAACCGTGAAGCACTTGTTCACTTTATCAGTGCTATGCTCGTAGGTGTGGTGGGTCTCACATTGACGGGGGCAACACCAACTTTATTTGTTGTTATCATTGCCGTCATTATGGTAGCTCAGGTCGTCTACAGTGTCTATCAAACGAGGCGTCCAGCTTAATTTGGGATGTCCCACAATTCGATCACATTATAGACCACCAGTAACATCGTCGCCGCGATTACTTGCACACAATACTCAACTAGAAACGAAGCCTCCCTTGTTTTCTGACCCTCTGCCTCCAACTTTTTTCGATGATTTACACTCTCATCGTTCAGATTGTAGGCATACTCTACAGGATTACTAAATATGTGGAAAAATCGTGACGATGCTGCGTCGTTCTGGCATCTTATTGAGTATCACAACGACAAAGGCCAGCCGAATCGCACTCGATGTCACTGGCAACCAGATTATCAGACTAAAGCGTCGCCTGTTTTGACCTTTTATGATTGCTAGATAACTCTCACCTTCTTTTAGCACTCTAGCGTATACAATTCTGCTTTCATAAGGTACAATAAAGTTGAACTTTTGTTCTGGTGCAGACAGTTAGAGGATGTATCTTGGCAAATCTGAGTGAGTTTAGTGTAGCGGATGTACGCACTTACAATCAGCGTGGGCCGCGCCTGTGGCTTATTTCTCATGCTTGGCGGAACAAGAAATTCGTCATTCTTGGATCGATTCTGTTTTTCGTGAACTATGCCGCTGTTTCCTATTCGCGTATTCTGATCGGCCGGGCTGCCGATGAGATTATCAACCCGTCAGGCGGCAATGCAATTACTCAAGTGAGTCTGGCTGTTCTGGTCGTGATGCTGATTGCGGGGCTATCTGATCTTGTAGCAGCATTGAGCTTAGAGGTTGTTGCCAATCGCGTTGAACGCGATTCGAGGGAGGAACTCTACATCAGCCTACTTGGGAAGAGCCAGACCTTTCATGATCAGCAGCGCGTGGGTGACATCATGGCACGTGCAACCGATGACATGCGGATGCTCACATTTACCGTTTCGCCCGGTGTGCTGTTCATGTTCAATATGGGACTGGGCTTCCTCATGCCAATGCTATTCATCGCTTCGGTGAATTTTGAGTTACTGCTGGTTCCAGTGCTATTCTTTATCGGTTACTTCTTTACGATACGTAACTACATCGGGCGGCTCGATCCGGTCATTGGTGAGCAACGCTGGCAAAATGGCATTATGAATGCTGGGCTAGAAGAGACCATCACCGGGATCGAGATTGTCAAGGTAACGGCACGGGAAGCCTTCGAGCGTGTCAAATTCTATAACAATGCCCGCAAGTATCGTGATTTGTTCGTCAAACAGGGGCGGATCGAAGCGTTCTACCTTCCGTTCTTGTTGTATGCCTTTGCTTTTGGCTTTATGTTCCTGCACACCTACACACTCTATGATCGTGGGACACTGACCATCGCTGATGTGATTGCTGTGATGGGCTTGATGGCGCTGATCCGTTTCCCGGTGTTTATGTCGTTGTTTGCCCTCACCTTGATCCAGATGGGTGTTGCTAGTGCCCGCCGAATCATCGAGTTGATGCAACAAGAATCTGACATTGATGAGAATACAGAAGGTCATCAAGCCACAATCGAAGGTTCTATTACCTTCGAGAATGTTTCCTTTGCTTATGGGGATAAAACCATCATTGACAATATTTCATTTGATGTGGAGCCAGGGCAGACGGTTGCCATTGTCGGACAGACGGGTGTTGGTAAGACCACGCTGACGCTGCTCGTCGGTAGAACCTATGACACCAAGATAGGGCGTGTCTTGATTGATGGTATTGATGTACGAGAATGGAATCTTGACTCGCTCCGTTCTCAAATCTCTAAGATTGAGCAGGATGTATTCCTGTTCTCGCGCTCTATCCGGGAGAACATCGCTTTTGGGACACCCAACGCAAATGAAGCGGATATTATCAACGCAGCGAAAGAAGCCCAAGCACACGAGTTCATCATGAACTTCAAGGACGGCTATGAAACAGAGATTGGCGAACGGGGTGTGACCCTCTCCGGCGGTCAGCGGCAGCGTTTGGCGTTGGCTCGTGCTTTCCTTAAGAACCCACGCATCTTAATCATGGATGATTCGACCAGCGCCATTGACAGCGCCACCGAGGATGAGATTCAAAAGGCGATGCGCCGCGCCCAGCAGGGCAGAACAACACTCCTCATTACTCATCGCCTATCACAGATTCGATGGTCAGATCGGATTCTTGTGTTGGACGCAGGGAGGCTCATCGCCAGTGGAACCCATGAGGATCTGCTCATGAGTTCACCACACTACCGCCGTATCTTTGCACGTTATGATGTTGTGCTGCCACAATCTGTTGAAGAATAATCAGGAGACAAGCATTTATGGGCTTTATTATGGATGGCCTTGATGCCGAGGCCTATGATCGATCTTATGATGACCGCGATTTAGTTCGCCGCATTGGGTCTTACTTCCGACCTGAGCTACGGCGCATGTCAATTGTTGGCTTTGTCGTGTTGCTCAATGCGCTAGCAGACACAGCGTTACCCGTTTTTCTGTCTCAATTGCTTGATGACATGCAGTTTTCACCCGAATCATTTAATGTCTTTTCCGCGAGTATCATCTTGACCACGATTGCTAGCTTAGGTTGGGTGTTCAACTTCGCCCGCAGACGCCTCTCCTCAGAAGCCGTCGGTAACGTCACACTTAAGCTCCGTGAAGATGCCTTTGATGCAGTCACCAAGCGCGATATGTCGTTTTATGACCAATATCCATCGGGCAAGATTGTCAGTCGTGTGACGTCGGATACGCAGGCATTCTCATCGGTTGTTGACCTCACAATTAACTTTTTCAGCCAGATATTGCTGGTTGGGTTATTGATTCTATATCTCTTCACTGTCAACGTGCGCTTGACGTTGGTGTTGCTGGCGATGGCACCCGTCATCGTCTTCACAGCACTTCAGTTCCGGCGCATAGCCCGGACGACTGTGACCAACTCCCGCCGGATCCTGGCAACTGTCAACTCACAGGTTCAGGAGACTGTGAGTGGTATCGGCGTTGCCAAGACCTTTCGGCGCGAGCAAATGCTTTATGATGAGTTCATGGACATCAACGACCAGTCCTATCGCATCAATCTCATGACTGGGTTCACATTCAGTAGCATCTTCCCCATTCTGACGACGCTGGCAGGCCTCGGAACAGCAGCGATTGTCTGGTTCGGTGTTAACCTCGCCGAGGGTGGTGTGCTGACAGCAGGCGAGTGGTATCTGTTCATTCAAGGCATGGGCATGTTTTGGTTCCCGTTGACAAGTATTGCCTCGTTTTGGAGCCAGTTCCAACTCGGTCTGGCAGCGGGGGAACGTGTCTTTGCACTGCTTGATGCCGAATCGAAGGTGGTACAGACCGATTCCATCAAGCAGGATAACATCTCCGGCAAAATTGAGTTCGTCAATATGGACTTTGCATATAACGAAAACGAGCAGGTTTATAAAAACTTCTCGATGACGATTAACCCGGGCGAGACTTTGGCATTGGTCGGTCATACTGGTTCAGGTAAGTCGAGTATAGCCAAGCTCATCACACGTTTCTACGAGTTTCAATCTGGACATATCTGGGTAGATGGGCAAGACATTCGCACACTCAACCTCGCTTCCTACCGCTCCAAGGTAGGTGTTGTGACACAAACACCCTTCTTGTTTGACGGAACAGTCTTAGAGAACATCCAATACGGTAAGCCTGATTCGACAGAAGAAGAAACGCGAATAGCTGCGAATAAAGTTGGCGGCGGTGATTGGATCGGTAGCTTGCAGGATGGTCTCCAAACGCAGGTTGGCGAGCGTGGTGGTAATCTCTCGATGGGGCAGCGGCAGTTGGTCGCGCTGGCGCGTGTCCTGGTACAAAATCCAACCATCTTCATCCTCGATGAAGCAACTGCCAGTGTTGATCCTCTCACCGAATCGCTCATTCAAGAGGGGTTGGATATGGTACTGGAAGGGCGCACTTCGATTGTGATTGCCCATCGCCTTTCGACCATTAAGAACGCGGATCGAATTGTTGTGCTCCATTCAGGCGAGATCATTGAGGAAGGTAGTCATGACTCGCTGATTGCCGCAGGGGGGCATTATGCCAAACTCTATAACACATACTTCCGCCATCAAAGCCTGGAATATATCGAATCGTTGGCGGCTGATTAGGCCACAGATAGTAACGAGGGCAAGATGACATGGGTTGTTCAGGAATGCTGAATTTCATGGATAGAGATCCACACATACTTCCCACCAGGAGCGCGCTGGCTCCTAAAAACAGAATGTATGTTCTGCAACACGCTCCCCCAATCCAGCCTCTTGTCGGATACATTTTCAATGAAGTTGAATTGGTACGACCCTGCTGTTTAACACCCCATCCTGCCTCCGTCTGGCCAGCCCTTTTCCGGCGGCAAGCACCCAAACCCATTCATAAGCTGGCTCGTCGGCCATGAGATTCGCCACTGCCGGTTGATCTGCTCTTTTGCTTTTTTTGACCCTCGAATGTTAGACTCCACCTAGATCGGATGATAAGCCAAAAGGAAATACATACTATGGACTTTCAGGATGACTACAAACGGTTAGCAGATCGGCTTTCTACAAACGGCACTCATGTCAATGATGTTAAGCAAAAGTTGAAGGATCAAAAGATCGAAACACCCTCATGGGGTTATGGCAATAGTGGCACACGCTTCAAAGTGTTCGCCTGGCCCGGAGCAGCTCGCAATATCCACGAAAAGCTGGAAGACGCCGCCTACATCCATCAATTGACCGGAGTCGCACCGTCAGTTGCGTTGCATATCCCTTGGGACACGGTTGATGACTGGTCAGCATTGAGGCAATTCGCCGAGGACAAAGGCGTCGAAATTGGCGCGATCAACCCCAATGTTTTCCAGGATGACCAGTACAAATTGGGCAGTATGTGCCACCCATCGGCGACAGTGCGAGAGAAAGCGATTGCGCATATGGTGGAGTGTACGAAGATCATGAACGCAACGGGCAGCAAACTGCTGAGCCTGTGGTTTGCTGATGGCACGAATTATCCCGGTCAGGACAGCATTCGTGAACGCAAACACCGCATGGAAAACGCGCTGGGGCAAGTTTATCGAGAACTCCCGGCAGATTCACGCATGTTAATTGAGTATAAATTCTATGAACCGGGCTTTTACCATACGGATCTCGCAGATTGGGGTACAGCCTATGCCACCGCCATCAAACTTGGTTTGCAAGCCCAGGTCTTGGTTGATACAGGCCATCACGCCCAGGGCACGAATATCGCTCACCTTGTCTCGTTCTTGTTGGATGAAGGCCGATTAGGGGGCTTCCACTTTAATGCACGGCGTTACGGCGATGATGACTTGATCGTCGGAACAAATGACCCCCTTCACCTGTTTGAGATATTCGTGGAGTTGGTATCGGCTGGTTCATTGGCGGATGATGTGGCTTACATGATTGACCAGAGCCACAATATTGAACCCAAACTTGAGGCCATGTTACTCAGTATTTTAAACTGTCAGACCGCTTATGCCAAAGCGCTTATCGTAGACTTCGACACCTTGCGCACCAAACAACAGGCAGGCGATGTCCTAGGAGCGCACCGCATCTTAATGGATGCCTATGAGACTGATGTCCGTCCACTTTTAGCACAGGTACGTAGCGAAATTGGGCTCAATCCTGACCCAATGGCGGCTTACGAAGCGGATGATTATGCCAAGAAAGCCGCCGAAGCACGCGGCTCCGATGACATCAGCGGCAGTGGCTATCCTGGGTAGCTGTTCCTCACCTTGCCTTGTTAGATCGGCTTGGGATTCTTGACACTGCCGTGAATGACCGTAACTATCGCGCCAGGAACCTATGTTCGCTTGAGGACTTCGCCCATGCTCCATGAACATCAAGTTGGGCGAAGGGCGTTTCTCCTTCATCGAATCTATGCTTACTCAAAACGGAGCATCTACCTTGAATTGCACCCGGTTCCAGATGCGACAGTTGATCTTTCTGGTAGCACATTTCAAGCGCCAGATCCTGCGTTGTGCAGAACCGTCTCGTTCACAACGAAAAGTCCCTGGTTCAATCCGATTCAACCCCGTTGGCTTCATGCGAAACGAGGAGTATGTGAACCCGATAGTGAACTCACTCCCAACGTGTCGCGGAAGCGGCTCTGCGACCATTTCGACACAACACCCCTTCTCAACTCATTCAAGATAGATGATTTGTGATTGCAAGGCTTTGAAATGGCGATACTAACTTTGATGAAACAGGATCACGATAGTCATGATCTCGCTTTTTGATGACTGGGCAGAATACGCACCAAAAGTCATCAATGGCATTGATTAAACTTATCCATCGGGCGAGCTTTCTCTTTGGCTTTCACACCTCAAGAGTAGCGGTTTTCGCTATAGGTCTCCAACTTTCCTTATCCATAACTGGGCTTACATAAACTCCTCCCGGGCTTCATCCAGCGCAGTCCGCTGCGCCTTGAGCATATCGGTCACGCCAAAGCTTTGATGGGCCATCAGGATACAATAGGCATTGGTATCAATCCGTTCTACCGCGTCAAAAGCAGCATCCAGGTCATTGCCCATCAAGAACAAGCCATGCCAGGGTGCGAGGACACCTGCCGCGTGTTTAGCAATCCGTGCTTCTTGCCCCTTCATCATACTCACGACATTCTGCGCCAGTTTAGGGCTATGTGCCGGTGCGTAATCAATACACTGGATCTCACCAAATTTTAGCGTTGCTTCCAGAACAGGTGGCATGGGCTGTGACATCGCCGCAAAGACCATCAGGTGATGGGGGTGGGCGTGAATAACAGCCGTACCGTGATCACTATAGGCATTGTGCAAACCAAGATGCACTTTTGTCTCCCTCGAGAGGCCACCATCACCCTCTAGAATATTGCCTCTCAGGTCAATCACCATAAAATCCTTGGCGTCAAGCTGCCATTGACGCTTATGGCCTGCCAGCGTCGGCGAGATACATACAACATCGCCGACGCGTACGCTGACGTTCCCTCCGCCTGCGTCAGTCAATTTACGATCAAAGAGTAACCGTCCGATTACGGCGAGGTGTTCTTTTGTTTGTTGGATAACACGTTCATTGGTGATTTGCATGATGACTCCAGGTCAGCTAGTGGCAAATGCCTCCATTCTCACATCGCTAACACAATCGGTCAACCTTCATAGCACAAAGGCCCAGGCCAACAACATCAAATTTTATTTAAGCGAACTGAAGAGAATGGACAAACTCAAGGTCCAAAGAAGGTTTCTTCGGTTGGTGACGGCTCAGCCCGATAAAGCGAACCCAAGGTTCGGCGAACACAAGGTTCGGGGGCGCTTCTCAGGCTACGCACGTTCCAACGAACCACGTTAGCGCCTGAAGCCACGTCCTGGCCCACCTTATTGCTAAGTTACTGCAAGATCGAGGATATTCCATCGCACCACACCCGTTGCATCGCTGCGACGTGTTCTTGGGGTTGACCTTCACCACCTCAACCCCGGCCTCGATAGCCTGGTAGTTGAGGAGTTCGTAGAAGATACCCAGAGCAACATCGTGTGCAGCACGGGACAAGTTGCCGTTGCGCAGCATAAACTTGAGGTTCAAGTCTTCAATTGCAATCAAGCCATAGCTATTGACCAGTTGGTGGACAACCTTGTGCCACCAATCACGGCGCTGATTGGCGATCTGTATAGAGTATTGAGGATAACTCCCGAATTGGTTTACCAAGATCGTGGCCTATGTTAGGCGATGGGGCAGTATAGGGATGTTATGGAATGTAGTAAGATGTTGTGCGGCGCTTACCGCTTGCTGTCGCGAGACCGACGTGTCTGCTCAAGCATGTGCTTAAGCTAGTCTTCGAATGCCATCGGATGACGGATCAACCCTCGGATTGCATGCTCTGCGACGATTGCCCCACCAACCAACAGTTGAAAAACGCCTTGCTTGGCATTGAGTAGAACTGCTATACGCTGCCTGGCATAGCGTTTACCAACCCGATAATCAGGAGGTCCAACAGTGACGCGACCACTCTGGTCCGCTCGCCGCCGGACAAGCTGGTTATGACAGTAGTCTCACCCGCGGTCAGGGTCGATTGTCTGTGGAAGATGCGGTAGCGCAGGTAGTTGTGGAAACGCCTCAGACGGCGGTCGATTTCCACATGCTAGAGACTGGTTCGCACGCTGATGGTTGTAGAAGGAGCGGTAAAGTTCCAGCAAGTCCCCGGCCTCGACCCAGTTTTCCGGTGGATCAACCCACAGACATTCATGCTTTAGTGTGCGAAATGAACAGGCTGGTAACAGCCATCGAAATGAGATCGGGGCTGAGTATCAACCCGGATGGAGGGACCGCGATCAAGAACGGTTAGAAACTCAACGGCATCACTAATCTGACCAAAGTCCATTTCCCAATGCTGCATTGGGTCTGGACGCTCGATGGGCTGATGGTAGCGCACTCGGGTTGGAATACGCCCGCCCTCCTTCAACACCTTCCAGATGGTGCGGGTTGATCGGGGAACAGCGAGGCCTTGTTGTTGCACTACAGGATCACGATGCAGATGATAAAGAAGAGTTTTGGCGCCGACAACGCGACCATAACGCTCCTTCAAACTATCGCGCAAGCTCAAAATGGCGTCTCGCACAACCCGCACCACCTCACGTGCGCCGCAACGCCGCCCACGTGAGCGACTTTTAAACATATCCAGTCTGATACAGACGGACCCGATCTCACTCCCATTCACTTTCCAGAGCCCATCTCCAAAGCAAAATTAAGGTTTGAAAGTGGTTATTCTACGGGGTTACGATGTGAGGAAGCTACCTCAGGAGTTATCCTCAATACTCTATACAGGCCGACATTCTGCACCCGCAGTTTTTCATTTTTGAGGCCAGCACCGTCACCGGGCTTGTAGTTGACGCTATCAAACCGGTGCCAGTTTTTGAAGCGGGGACGGCCCCGTTTGCCTTGCATAAACTCGCGGTAGGCTTTATCTAACCAGCGCAAGACCTGCACCCTAGCGTTCGCATTCAGCAGCCGAAGCGGATTATCTTCCGGTTCCTCGTTGCGCCACTGTTTCCACATCGCAGATTGTTCGTTGTAGGTGACACTGTAGCGCGATCCCTGCCAGCGTTTGCGGCGATCAGCCAGGGCATGGTTGTAGAGCCAGCAGGACAAGCGCAGGATTTCGTTGAGCATCTCGTGCTGCTTTTCGCTGGGATACAGGCGGTACTTGTAGGTGCGGATCATGGGGTCTATTTGACCTTGCCCTCGGCATATTCGGGTGGGCGCCGATCAAGTCGGTCAGTTGGGGGTTTGCGGGGGTGCGGTTTGTGACCATTAGAGTATCCCCTTTAATTATACCTCAAATCAATCGTTTATCGAACGTTTCTAATTTTTATTAATCTTGTTCTTTATCGATGGCTGGTTCCGTCCGAGCAAGGCAGCCTCGAGCCGATAGTCTACGAGGCGAATCTTGATTGCTATATCTTTCTAAACCAGAAAGCGACACCACCACCGTAAGGCACTTGCTGAAAAGCCGCCGATTGCCACAGGGGTTGTGAAATATTGTTCAGCTCTTCATCGTGGATGACAAACTGAATAGGCATAATCACCTCGACATCATGGGCTCCGCCTAAAAGATAACTTGCTAACAAATACTGCTCAGAGTAGTGGCGGTCTGCCCAATTTTGAGGATAATCCCAGGGTATCCAGATGTCATGAACCTGTACTAGTACTCCAGATTTCAAATAAGGTATGATTTCCAGAAAGGCAATCGTAACATCGCTGTTCATAAATGAACGGTGTGATCCATCAAGGAAGAAAATATCATTTCTTTCTAGTTCAGAAAAGATCGATAAATCCGTATCTTCCAGATAAGTATCAATGATCGTATCCGCAGTTTCGTGGATATCACGACGAGGATGTGGGTCAATTGATGTGATATGGAGATCGAGGTTCTCATCATCTGACGCAATACGAGCAAAATGGGTGGAGTTGCCAGAACCAACCTCAATGTATCGCCTCGGTTTGAATGTCCGAACAAGGCAATATAGCATCGTTGCATCCTGTGCGGTATACCAGTTCGTGTAAAAGGTTGGAACTCCTGGCCCAGGTTTATTCTTGGCAATCACCTGTAAGCGATCATAATAGATTGAAAATGATGTCAGCAAGTCAATATATTGCTGACGATTAGAATCGATAAGCTCGTAAAGTTTCGGATGTGGTGGTTTGCCGTGGCTGTAGCGCGATTTGGGAGTGATTTTATAATCGATGTACAGTAGTTGACCGCGTTGAAACAACTGGAAGTTGTTGCTTGGTGAGGGAATCAGATTGTGTTTAATCCAGCGCAGTAAATCTAACGCCATGCCTGCCTCCGTCGATTACGACCAGCCTTCCCGAACATCTATGATCTGCTGGTATATATCATTTGACATTCGAGTTTTCCCTGACGCAGCGACATTCTGGTCAAGTTGGTTGATATTACGTGCGCCGGGAATAATGCAAGAGATGGTATCCGGTCTCAGACTAAAGTGATGGGCCATGCGCGTCATACCCCCTTCATAAAGTTCTCCCAATGGGCGCAGTTGCTCAGCCTGGTCAATTTGCTGGGCCAGCCGATCTCCCTGCAAAGTTGCGCGGTGATCGTCAGTGACACTTTCCTCTGGCCTGAACTTGCCTGTCAGGATACCACGTGCTAATGGCATCCGACACATCAAGCCAATTTGGTGTTCTTTGGCAAGCACAAACAATCCATTTTCTGGCGCAGTCTCAAATATGTTGTAGGTAATTTGCAGTACGTCAACTGCTTTGTTCTCGATCAACCAGATCCCATCCTCCACAGTCCGAATGGCAACTGCACGCAAATGGATTTTGCCCTGTGCCCGTAGCTTCAGCATCCCTTCGATCCAGTCATGCTGCTCTATTGCTTCACGAGACGGGCTGTGCAGTTGGTAAATGTCAATATATTCTCGTTGCAAACGGTTCAGACTGTTTTCAACGGTCTTGACCATACGTGCCAATGTGAACTCACCCCTCGTATTCGAGATTGGAGCCATCTTGGTTGCGATGTAGATGTCGCGGCGATTGCCAACTGCCCTACCGAGCAATTCCTCACTACGGCTCTTTTGATAGCGCTCAGATGTATCAAAGATATTGACTCCGAGATCAATTGCATGCTGAATTAGGTTGATCCAGTGGTCGTCATCATGGATAGTCTCCCCAATGCGGTTACAGCCTAAGCCCACCTCGGATACGGATAAACCACTGATGCCTAATTTGCGGTAGTTCACTCATGACCTTTCAAGTTATCATCACCCGGCAGAATATAAGGTGTATTGGGGTGGCTGTAGTGCTTGCCAAAATTATCCCTCGTCTCCTCACACCACATCTGCAAGAACTGCCGGTGTTCACTTAAGAAATAGTCATGTTTGTTCTCGACTGCTAGATTGACCATCTCACCGGGGTCATTATCCAGATCAATCAGTTGTTCTCGGTAGTTGCCCCAGGTAAACGCAGAATATTTATAGCGATCCGTCATGACCATGCGCCCATCATTGCGCTTGCCTTGGGTAAAACAGGTTTCTGTCACCAGAAACTCTCGCCAATCGTCTACGCTCTTGCCTTCGAGCAGCGGGCGGAGGCTCCGTCCCCGTAAGCCATCAGGAAGGTCTGCCCCGGCATAGTCGCAAATAGTTGGGAACAGGTCAAGCCCGTTGGATACCAGATGTGTTGTATCGACTCCCTGGACGGTTTTGCCAAGCCAAGAAATAATGAGGGGTACACGTACTGCCTCCTCATATAGAACAGATTTTTGAATAAGCTGATGTGCGCCGTTCATGTCCCCATGATCGGCAGTAAAGATGACCAGTGTATCATGTTCGAGTGATGCCTCATGCAGCCCATCGAGAATCCGGGTGATTTCGTAGTCTACCTTCTCGATCAGACGATAATAAGCATAACGATAACGCCGCCACTGTTCGAGCGAGTATTCCTTGACAAAATCAATGATCGGCAACGATTGTTGATACAGGCGCACGGCCTGTGGTTCAAATGGCGGAATGCCGAAGTTAGCAGGCAGATTCGGGCACTCTTCAAGCCGCAAGACTTCCGGGATTGGCCCCCAGGGGAGCACCTCACTCCGGCTCCATTCACAGATGTTGTGAGGATTATCAAACGATGCCACTAGGAAAAAGGGCTGGTTTGAGCGTCTGGTGTAGAATCGCTCACACTGTTGGGCAACTTGATTGTCATCAAATCCGGATACAATCTCAAACCCAAAGCCATCGTCCATGCTGATGTTGGGCGCGTGCCATTTGCCTGCATAGCCGCATTTATACCCCTGGGCCCTCATCACATGGCCTAAAGTTTGCAGGCGATCTTCATCGCTCCATTCAACATAGTTATGGACAACGCCCAATTCATGCGGCATCTTACCAGAAAATATGCTCACTCGCGACGGCGTACACAGCGGGTAGGTACAGTAAGTGCGATCAAATCGCACACCAGAAACCGCTAACCCATCCATCGCGGGCGTAATCAAGTCGTCGTTGCCTGTGCAACTCATCGCACCTGCAAATTGTTGATCCGTGATGATTAAGAGAATATTGGGTTGATCCATAGGCAAACCCCAGATGTGAGCCAAACCGAATATATGGTACTGTTAAGCAACGAGTGTGGCAAATCAGGTTATACTAGGAATCGCATTTGATGTTATCAGGGATGCCAATATGTCTCAGCATAGTTTTAACTGGCAAGAAGAGGTCGTGATTGTCACAGGTGGCGGCGGCTTTTTAGGTCGTCATGTGGTGGCCAATCTGGAAGCAGTCGGCACGAATGTGATTGTTCCCCGCAAGACTGATTACGATCTACGCGAAAAGGACGATGTTATTCGTCTGTATGCACAGTACAAAGATGCCACGATGATTATTCATCTAGCCGCGACAGTCGGCGGTATCGGCATCAATCGCGAACATCCGGGAACATTCTTCTATGACAACTTGATGATGGGTGTCCTGCTGATGGAACATGCGCGGCAGATGGGTATCCACAAGTTTGTTGGTGTTGGGACAATCTGTGAGTATCCCAAATACACGTCTGTGCCATTCAAAGAAGATGATTTGTGGTCGGGCTACCCCGAAGAAACAAACGCTCCTTATGGACTGGCAAAGAAAATGCTGTTGGTTCAGGCACAGGCTTATCGGCAAGAATTCGGCTTTAATGCCATTCATTTGCTGCCTGTCAATCTCTATGGCCCTGGCGATAATTTTGATCCGAAATCTGCACATGTTATCCCTGATATTCTGCGCAAGATGGAAGATGCACGGATCAATGGAGTTGGGCATGTTGATCTATTTGGTGACGGCACACCCACCCGCGAGTTTCTGTATGTAGAGGATGCAGCCGAAGCCATTGTTCTTGCTGCAGCCAATTATAACTCTAGTGAACCGATGAACATCGGCAGTGCCTTTGAGATTTCGATCAAAGACCTGGCGGAAACCATCGCCGATGTGGTCGGATTTAAGGGAGAATTACGCTGGGATACTTCCAAACCCAACGGTCAACCACGTCGCAAACTTGATGTCAGCCGCGCTGAGCAAGAATTGGGTTGGCACTCCAAAGTGGATTTCATGGAAGGCTTACAAAAAACCCTTACCTGGTATCGTGAATACCGCGCCGAGCAACAAGGCTTATCCCATTGAAACTCAAAATTTATGCTCAATCAATAAGATTCGACCCAAGCCAGCGATTTTGTTGTTGATGAGTCGTCTGTAGAACGTATTTTCAAGCTACGAGAGCGACAGCGTCTTGACAAAAACAGGCCTGATCCCACCGCAAGCCGCGGCGAACCTTCGGTTCGATTTGAATGGCAGCGGTGAGGCGGTTTTCGAGGGTTTCAACCAGAGTTGAGCGTTGATATAATTGTCGGCAAGAAGGAGATCGCGCCCCAAAAGGGAAATGATGCTCAAGACTTACAAGTACCGCTTGTATCCCGGCAAAAGCCAGGAGCGCAATCTCTGGCTGCGCTCGGCACTTCGACAACAAGGAACGCAAGTGGTTGTGGCAGCTTGAGCAGGAGAACGTGAGCAAAACGGCTCAGCTTCGGAATGTGAAGCATTATAAGAAGACCTTTCCCCAGGCGCAGATCGTTCACAGTCGTGTGTTGCAAGTGGTGGCTGCGGACTGCGACAAGGCCTTTGAAGCCTTCTTCCATCGTGTCAAGAAGGGTGAGGCACCGGGGTTATCCACGTTTCAAGGGCTGCCATCGCTTCCATAGCTTGGGCTTCAGGAGGGCTGGTTGTCGTCTGAAGGTGTCGGGTGTGGGTCGTATCGCTGGGCGTTGGCATCGAGCCATCGGTGGGTTCGTTCCCTGTCAAGACGCTGCAGATCACCCACAAGGCAGGGCGTTGGTCTGCTTGCTTGGCCGTTGAAATGCCAGAGCCATCCAAGCTGCCAAAAACTGAGCGACTGGTTGGCTTGGATGTCGGGGTATCCGCATGGATCACGACCAGCGCGGGTGAGGAGGTTCAAAACCCCAACTGCTACCGCCAAGCTCCGGGTGCTGCACCGCTCACTGGCCCGTAAGAAACAGGGTGGCAAGAACCGCCGCAAAGCCTTGCTGCTCGAACTTTTAGTTCGCGTCCAGCGCCAGCAAGAGCAGGTGGCCAATCAGTGCAGAGATTACCTGCACAAGCTCAGTGCCGATCGTGTTGGAAGACCTGCGGGTGCGCAATAGGGTCGGAAACAAACACCTGAGCAAGAGCATCCTGGATAGTGGCTGCGAACCTTCGGTTCGGCGTATTTTCAAACAATATCTCACGTACAAGGCTGGAAGTGCCGGGCGTGAAGTGCTGTTGGTTGATCCCGCCTACACATCCAAAACCTGCTCAACCTGCGGTGTGATATTGGAGGGTTTAACACTCAAGGATTGTTGGGTGGCATGTGCTTGTGGTCTCTGGCTCGATAGAGATCGCAATGCCGCAATCAAGATCCTTGCAAAAGCAAGGCCCTTGCTTTGCAAGACTTAATCGAGCCAGATCGGACGGGTCTGTACAGCGAAACGTAGAGGGAGGTTCCTCATGCGTGCTGTAGAAGCTGCAGCGAACTGAAAGTTTGACTTCTAGTCGTAGCAGAGCGTCACTGCTGTTTAAACCAGAAGAAACACACAAATCCCAGAAGGGATCAGTTCGAGTTTATTAACTGATCCCCACTAAGGAACTATCTGACATGCCAATCATCCAGCCCGAACCACTTGCCGATCTATGCCAGCATATTTTTGAGGCCGCAGGTGCACCGCCCGATATTTCTGCCTATGTCACAAAATGCCTTGTAGAGACGAACCTGATGGGACACGACTCGCACGGCGTTCTCCGGGTAATCCAGTATATCGAACGGATCAACGCAGGCAAGCTCATACCTGATGCACGTCCGCAGATCAAGAAGCGATTCGGTGCAACTGCCGTCGTCGATGGACAAAATGGATTTGGGCAAATCGCTGCTCAGGATACGGCAGAGGTCACTCGTGATCTCGGTCTGGAACATGGAATCAGTTGTGTCACTTTGGGCAGGACAAATCATATTGGACGATTAGGCGAATACGGTCAGATCATCGCCAGCGATAATACACAGATCGGTATTGTTTTCACCAGTGGCACGATGTTCCAGGGATGGGTTGCCCCATTCGGTGGTAGAGAACGTGTTTTTGGGACGAATCCAATGGCCTGGGCAGTTCCCCGTGGTAACGATCAGCCACCTATCCTACTCGATTTCGCCACTGCCGCGATTGCTCAAGGCAAGGCGATGGTCGCTAGAAGTGAAGGGAAGCGACTCGCGGAGGGTCTCATTCTAGACAAAGACGGTCAGCCCAGCACTGATCCCAACGATCTGATGGCGGGCGGGCTGCTTAAAGCCTTTGGTGAGCACAAAGGTTCTGGTCTGGCGATGATGATGGAGATTCTGCCGAACTTGCTCTCTGGTGAAGCGCCAACCTCATCATCCCAGTTCAAACAGAGCAATCCGACGATGATGATGGCGATTTCCATTGAAGCGTTCACAACAACGGATCGCTTTATGACTCTGGTCAATCAACTGGTCGAAAAGATCAAGAGCGTCACGACTATTGATGGTGTGGATGAGGTCTTGCTCCCTGGCGAACCGGAACGAATCAGTATCGCTAAGCGTCAAGTAGAAGGCATTCCCTTACCTGATCCTGTGTGGAATGATCTGATGGCTCTTGCTGAAACATATGGTATTGAGGGGAATTGGCTCAATTAAGCCAAATGTCGACGGACAATGCCTGCAATCCTCAGGCTATCATGGGCGTCAGCGCCATCTTCTTCTGTCCAAGCTGCACTCAGGCAACCATAGGCAAAGATAAATTGCAGGAGCCTATTGTAATCACAGTCGCACTCAGTTGCCAGGATTCGCATATTCTTGAGCAGACGACACTCCTGCAACACCAAGTCACGCATTCCCGGCGGATTCCAAACGGTGTTACAGACATCAAACAAGCGCTCGCCCCACAGCCCTTTAGGATCATAGGCCAGCCAGCCGCGTGTTGGATGCAAGCGTATATTTTCATGATGGATGTCCCCGTGCAGCACGGTTTCGTCATGTGCGGTTGATAAGAGGTGTTCAACCACTTCGGCTGCTTCAACATAGAGAGATCGTGTGTCCGCCTCACGATCTCTTGCTGCCCGTTGAAACAAGCCTTGGAACCAGCGTTGAAGTGGTTTTAGATCCTTGGGTTGTGGGCCATTATATGTGCTGTGTAATCGATTAAGCACTTGCGCCGTGATGTGTGTAGCTTGCTCATCATCCCCTCGCCTGACCATAGTTGCGAGGTTGTTGTCTCCCGCGTATTCTAGTAAATGGGCATCAGAATCCGCCGCAAGCAACCGAACTGCTCCATGCCCGTCGAAATACCGCAATGCCGCTGCCCCTTCTTGTTCATCAGCTACGCCGAGTGGTGTCAGGAGCTTCAATACGACCATTTCACCGTCTAGATAAACTGTGAACACATTGCTCGTTGCTGTTTGAGCAAGGAGCTTAGGGCTTTGCAATGACCACTTTTCCAGGTATGTATCAAGCAAGGGGGCCATGGCCAATACAATACGGATTGATGGGTATACGCCCGGCATACCCATCATCAAACATCTTCTATGGGAAGAAACGCCCAGCATTAGGGTCTATATCGGTTGCACAGGTTTTAATCTGGTCGAAATACTCATTCAGATCGTCGACGGAGGCGGTCTCCAACGTAATGTTACCGACACAAGTTGTGAACTCATTGGTGAATTGTTGTGCCTGTGCCAAATCGGCTTCAAGGTCGTTGACCTCATCCTTAACATAGCGATCAAACACTTCGAACAACCAAAGAGTTTTATCAAAACTATCTTCTGCTATGTTGACTGGAACCATGAGTGCGTCGGGTTCTTGAAGCATCTGGTCGATTGTACGAAACATTTCCAGGCGATTTGGTTCTTGGGTGGCGACAAAGTTTGGATTGTTCATAATGGATCGACGGGCGGGCATCGTTTCAAACAGTTCGGAACGCTGGGCGATATAATTGATAAAACGGTAGCAAGGCTCAGCATGAAGGGTTTTCGCACTAATATAGGCCGATCCGAGATCAAGGGGAACGATACTATAGCGCGTACCACGAGGGTAAGAGACTATCCCGTCCGTGTTCGGTAGAGAAGGCATTCCTTCGTCTGTCTCACCACCAATAATGATACTACTAGTATCAAATGGACTCAGAGTTTCGGTATACATTGGTACCCGTTCGCTGGTGTCGTCATGCAAGAAGGAAAACTGCTCCAATCCGCTTAGTGAACTATAATCAATTAAACCCTCTTTGGCCAAATCGAGTACCTGACGAATGGCCGCCACTGTTTCTGGCTCTGTAAAATTCAGCGTTTCAGGTCGAGTTCTTGGATCGACAGGCAATCCACCATAAGCGGCAATGAGACTCAAAATATAACCGTTATCAAACAGCGATGGCTGAAACGAGGCCTTATCTTGTGGTAAGACATTCTTGAGGCTGCGGAGGGCATCCTCAAATTCAGAAACTGTCCACGTTCCTTGTGGCGGGGTAACGCCTGCCTGGTTAAAGAGGTCATTGTTATAGCGGATGATACTGGGTATCAAGGTAATGGGCAGGGCCCATATTTGATCATTGATCTGTACCTGCGCCAATGTCCCATTCACGAAATCATTTGGATCGTAGGTTGGATCAGAGGCTATTAACGGATCAATGTTGAGGAATTGTCCCAGGTTTTCGTCATCAATGTAATTAAGGGTTGAATAGAAACAGTCAAATTTCTCAGTGAAATTGTCCAGTGAGACACCAGGAGATTCTGCCTTGATGCTCACTTGACCGACTTGAGGATCCTGAGCAGCGAACTCCTGAGCAACCGTATCCCATAAGTCTTGATTGGGTAGAGTTGAGACGAACGAAACATTGGCAAATCGTAACGATATCTCACCCTCAGCAAGTTGCAATGCTTCTGCAGGCCGCTCAACAACCACTTGTGTTTCTTGCCCTCGTTCTACAGCACGTTGAAGGCGTTTTTCACGCTCTGTCTGTGCTCGTAGCAAGGCTGACTCAGCATCTAAGTTGTCGGATTCCATGAGTTCATAAGCACGAGTAATACTATCTGAAAATAGAAGATCGCTGTTCGTCATAGCATTTGCAAGCAATTCTTCTTTAATTGTCTCAATTTCAGGTGGTAGTCTCATACCGCTGAAGAAGGATCCGCCTATCTCATCTTCATTTTCTGCACCATCCACAATGCGACGAGCGGGTTGTGCGCCGAAGCTTGTATTGACGATGGTTGGGCTGTTAATCAGAAACTTGATTAATTCATAGGCAGCGTCTGGATTCTGGGACCCGCTACTGATGCCATACCCACTCACCAATAACCCAGCCTGTCCTCCAGGTAAAAGAGATGCCTGTTTTTCTATTTGTTCCTCCCCATCTTCCCTCAAAATGTCGAAAATAATACCCTGCCCGAGTTGAAACGGCATGGCGTCCACGTTTCCTGAGGTAGGGAAATCAAATAGATGGTCTTTTCCCAACTCCAACCATTGTGCCATGAGTTCAGCTAATTGTGGATTAGCAAGTTGTGGCTCACTTGGGAAAACGGTTGTATCGAAAGCTGGTGTGCTAAGCAAACTGATCATAAGGGCACCAACTTCGTTCCCAAATCCGAACGTTAGCAGTCCAGGTGTTGTCACGTTTCCATTTGCATCCCGTTTGATGAGAGTGCGAGCAGCATTGCCTACATCACTCAGCGACCATGAGCCTGTGGGATATGTCAGCCCAGCTTCATCGAATGCATCAGGGCGATATGTCATGACAATATAATTGGCAGACAGTGGCAATGCCCACAGGCCGCGATCCCATTCAAAAGCACGGAGCATCGAATCGTAAAAATCGGCGGCATTGAAGGACAAATCACTCTGAACCAGCGGCTCCAGGTTGAGCAGATAGCCTGCGCGGGTCAGTTCAGGTGTTGTGTTTTCACTGACAACGACCACATCTGCCGAACTGAAATATTCCTCTGCCTTGTCAAGATAGTCATCTATGTCATTGCTCGGGTTGAGTGGGGGACCAAATCCATTGTATGGAACAAGTTCAACGCGAATCCCTGTCTGTTGCTCAAACTCATCAACGACAGGTTGGACTGAATCTACGAGCAAGTCGGATACGGAAAGTTTGATAGCTGATGTTTCTTGTGCGGCAATTGCCACACTTATAAACACAAAAAGCAACGTACTGAGTAGAAGTAAACGTGCGTGGTATGTTGCAAGATGATGCATAAACCCATTCCTTATATTATTGTTTAGTAACCATGCCTTATTATGCAGCCGCAGAATTTCACTGGGATTGCAAGGCGATTACAAGCTTGTAATCGGGGAGGCGGTTTATGTATTAATCGTATTTGTGCTCGAACTCTTCGACCACTTGCTGAACCCATTCTTTTAGACGGGCAGCCGTCATATCTTCTTGACCATCTTGGTCAATGGCCAGCCCAAGAAAATGATCTTCGACTTGTGCTTTCGATTCCTCAAACTCATATTTCTGATCAGGCCACAAACCATTTACTTTCGCACCCCGCAGGAGTAGTTCATCGCACAGCATTCCTACGGCATCTATGAAGTTAAAACCATAACCATTTTGGTCACCCAGACCAAAAATTGCAATTTCCTTGCCGTCCATATTCATGCTTGCGAAGTTCGGCAGGAAAATTTCCCAATCATCCTGAAGCTGGCCGACGTTCCAGGTTGGAATACCCATGATGATATATTGGTAACTGAGCATTTTTTCCGGGGAGGTTTCGCCGATGTTGGTAATCTCGACATCCCATTTCGGATAATTGTTATCAAACTCGCCTTTGATCTGATAGGCAATAAACTCCGTATTGCCTGTACTACTGCCATAGAATAGTCCGATTTTGGGCATGGGTATCTTGTCTCCGTATATCTATTGACCGAATGGCTACAAGTATAGCAAATAGTTGTGAAATTTGGCGCATGACTTCCAAATGGGGAGTGGTGAAAAGGGGTTCATACTCCCTAGAGCACCGTGGTTTCTGAAACCAGAACCCACATTCACTCAAATTCATCATTTTTCAGGTATGCTGCTGTTTAACAACCTGCCCAATGTCCGTTGTTGCAGCAATATGGGAGGAAATTGCTGCCGCAACAAAGTGATGATCTTGCCCACAACCCTACCCTTGATTGCTCAGATCCACTCCCTCCATAATGTTAACGATCTGACTGCAATAGTCGATAAATGGTGTAAGTCAGCAATGCAATTCGCTCATATACCATAGGCAAGTAGATCATCTCTTCGGTTGTATGCAAACCATGTGTCGGCGCCCCCAGTCCACAGATTGCGGGTATTCCGCTGGCACTGATCCAGTTGGCATCGCTGCCCCCACCTCGCACAATCGGTATAACACGGTGTCCCAGCCGCTCTGCCTCCTCTAGCACGATGTCGATCATCTTTTGGTTTGCTGCGGTGTGCTCCATCGGCGGCATAAAAGCTTCCAATGTGCATGTGCCCTTATCATAAAGGTCTTGCGCCTCATTATGCAAAAGAGATTCAGTCAGGATCAATTTGATCTGATCGCGTAGTAATTCGCCATCACGCTTCCGCTCAAAGCGGAAACTGACGGTTCCAGTTACTTTACCCGGAACGGTGTTCGGTGAAATGCCGCCATGTATAGTTCCAATATTGGTAGACATGCCCAGCTGCGGTTGGCTCAGTTCATGAATGCGTGTGATTCGATGTGCAGTCGCTTCAATGGCATTGAGACCGAGGGATGCTGTACCGGAGTGGGCAGCTTTGCCATGAATCGTGAAGCTGAATGCGCCGTAGCCTCGGCGTTGATAGACAACCCCCAGTGGCACATCTGCACTTAGGTCTCCTTGCGGGAATCCCGGTTCAAGACCAATAGCGTAATCCGCACCTGTGTGACCGCCCAGATACCAATCACGGATGGATTGGGAGCCGATTTCTTCATCAGCACTGACAATCATCTGTAGGTCGAATTCATTTGCCAGTAGATGGATCGCCCGCAGCGCCCACAGCCCCATTAGCATCCCACCTTTAATGTCACCGACCCCGGGGCCACGCACAAATCCATCTGGCAATTGCTCGAAATGGAGGAATTCACCATCGGGTGGAAAGACTGTATCCATGTGACTGAT
Source organism: Phototrophicaceae bacterium (assembly GCA_965223785.1). Taxonomy (GTDB): domain Bacteria; phylum Chloroflexota; class Anaerolineae; order Aggregatilineales; family Phototrophicaceae; genus CBDCXN01. The sequence continues at coordinate 216,361 of CBDCXN010000001.1, forward strand.
AAGGAGAATCCGCTTACCACTTCCGCTGGAACGACTCAAGAGGCGATGTCGGGAGTTGACGGGCTCAGATTGCAGGCCATACGCGGCCGCCAGTTGATCCAGCAACGCCATCCCCTCATCAACACCAGCGTGATTGGCTGTGAAAGTGTTGATTTCGACAAATGCTTTAAGACGCTGCCTGAATTCGGCCTTGTGCTTGTCAATCCAGGCACGCAACTGCCTATTATCCATAGAAAATTGGGGATACCCTAGGTTCGCTTTATCCAGATAAGCTGTCACGAGTGAAAAAGAGATTTGCAACGTCCATCTTTTGCATAAGTGTTTGCGTTAGTTCCGCAATCCGCCTGGAATCTCCCGTCACTTCGGTCAGCGTCCGATCGGATTCAATGATGGCAACGGAATCAAAGCCCAGGTCAAGCACCATGCTCACCGTTGTTTCCGGTTCATAACCGAAGGTCTCCAATGCCTTTGGATTGAATTCCATCACCATCGCCAGCTTTTCGGATCGCTTGATGGTATCCTTCATACCTACCAACGCATTCATTTCTGCACCTTCAATGTCCATCTTGATAAAATCAATCATTTTGATGCCCTGTTTGGCTAGCAAGCTATCAATCTGTACTGTTTCGACTTCAAACGTGTTGACTGGAAAATCTTCTCGGATGCGTGGAGCAACGTCGCCGCTGCCCATATTGGACTTTTGCAAGTTCAGCAGCGATTCATCATAATTTAGCGAACCACTAGCAGACATCATTAAATAGTCATAGAGTTGGGCCGTTCCGACACGATCTGAGACAGCGGCCTGAATCGGTATGATGTTGGGAAAGCGGGCAGCATTCTGACTCAGTATGGCGAAGGTGCGGGGGTGGGGCTCAAACGCAATGACCTGACCTGTCTCGCCCACAAGTTCTGCACAACGGCAGGCATAGTAGCCGACATGTGCACCAATATCTAGAACGATCATGCCCGGTTTGAGGATTGATTTAATCTGTGTCAATGTCTCTGGTTCATGCCGACGAGTGAGCAACTCTAGGCGGAACCAGAAGGGATCATCCGGCATAGTCTTAAAACTGGTAATCGTTTCTAGAAACGGAAAGATGAACAACCGCATGATGTGATGAAATAGCGAATGAAAGGAGCGTATACGTTTGAATGTGCTACGATAGATGCGCACACTGGCATCAAATACAGAAGTCATCATGACACGGGCATCTTCGCAAACTGGCGTAACTGTTCCATTTGTACAGGCATCACGTAGATAAAGGGGCGGTGTTTCTTAATCAGGTTGAGCGCATCATCCAACGACATCCCCTGGCTGATAAAATAGGCGGCGGCTAGGGTGGGCGCTCTACCGACTCCCCCGGCACAGTGAATATAGACCTTGCCATCGTGGGTCACTGCATCTCCGATAAAGGCCACACCCTGCTGCAAGTGTTCGATACTGGGGGCATCATCGTCAATGGTCGGTAGATGGCAATAATTCTCTAGTGCCAACCCGTGTGCGGCATCATCAAATTCAATCCGCAGGTTGACATTATAGCGAATGCCCTGCCGCATAATGACCTGCTTACCAAGTTTGCCGTACTGCGGACCGACATAGATTTGCGGTGTAATTTCGCTAAACTGCATCAAGGGAACACCCGTCAACTTGGGCAGGCCACGCCCATAAAGCCAGACCAAGGTTATCAGCACGCCCTGGTCACGGATTCGGCGATAAACGATGTTAAAGCCCTTGCTGATAAATCGAAGCGGATTCATGATGCCCTATACTGCCAAACAATGCAGGTAAGTATAGCAGAGTGAACAGGGCAGCCAAGTGCTGCCCCATTTTTGGTTGGTCTATTTGTGAAAGTAGGTGGGCCAGTCAAGATATTTGTTAAAGGCTTCGTCAATGATGGGGGCGACATGTGCCTGATTAACAGAGACATGATGCTCATAACCATTGTTACAGATATGCGCCAGGAGTTCCTGGAAGCGTGGGACTTGTACAACACCATATCCGCCGAAGGTATCAATCGGATCATTGGTAAATTGACCCTCGCCCGTATAGGCACGGATCTGCCCTGCGAAGTCATCGGTTGTGAGGCGCAGGTAACTGAATGGTTGCGCACTGATGCGCCCATAGATCGTACCGAACGTGTTATCTTTGCCAACGCTACCTGCGATAATCTCTTGGTAGTCCATGATGGGGATTTCGTTGACGAACACGTCTTTGGGTAGATTGGAACAATGGAACACAACGCCCTTATCCGGGTCATCCCCATAGTTGTTGTTCCAATCGACCAGTGCCGAAGGTTTGCCAGACGCCAATTGCAAGGCCAGCATTGCCAACGCACCAACAATATCCGTCTCGCAAGCAGAGGGATTCAGTTTATTGCTGCTCATACTCATCAGCGTACAGGGTACAACACCAAAATATTCTTCCATGCTCGTCCAGCATTGAATGGCTGTTGCGTCGAGTTCGTTGTCAGCCATCCAGCCATCCAGCACAACGCCGAACTTCGCCATCCGCATCAAGGATGTATCCGGCACGTTCTTAGTTTGGGCATAGACTTTGATCGATTCGAGCTTGGCAGCAACGGCACTATCCGTATCAGTTAGGCGTTCAATCCGACCAAATACCTCCGATAGATCGAGCGTTTCGACGCTAATTCCAGCTTGGTCAAGCAGCTTTTCGCTGAAGCGCACGGTCTTGAATGCTTCGGGGCGAGCGCCCATCATGCCCATCCGCGCTGTCCGCATCCCACGTACCACGCGGCAAACTCCTACAAAGCGTTGCAGATCAGTCATGAACTCGTCACTGACTGGATCAACCGTGTGTAGGCCCGTCAATGTATAGTTGATGCCATATTGATGCAGATTGTTGCAGGCGCTCATCTTGCCGCAGAAGCTGTCGCGGCGGTTAGAGATGTCCATCTGGGTTGCGTCATCAGGAAATGCCTGGATCAGAACTGGAACATTCAGACCAGCGAAACGTAGTGTGTTGGCGATGGCACGCTCATCACCAAAGTTCGGCAGCGTGACCAGTACACCATCAATCTCGTCCCGATGCTGCTTGAATAAGTCAGCGGCCTTGCGCGCTTCCTGCAACGACTCAATTGCACCGACGTTGGTGCTGTCTTCGTCAGTGATAATAGCATTGATTCCTGCCTTTTCCAGAATCTCCAAGATGATCTGGCGTCCACTCAAAGCCAGATGATCGGGGAAGAATCCACGATTTCCAACAATGACAGCCAGGGTCACCGGACGGGCATTCAGGCTTGCTGCGGGAACAGGTTGTACTTGTGCTAAAGCCATGTTGACCTCCTTCAGAATAAGTATAGCGGCAATTTTAACATGAAGCACCGACGCAACGCATAACGCTACTGACCATACACACTCTGGTAACGATCATACAGCTTTTCAATATCTTCCGGTGCAATCGTCAAGGGTGTGCCAATCTGCATAGCTGCCCAGACAATGGCCGCGTTATCTTCGGTCATGACGGCAGCCTTGACTGCTTGTTCAGCGGATGGCCCGGTGGCAAATACACCGTGACTCTGCAAGATACAGGCAGGGCTGTTACTGTCAGCCAGCACCTCGACCACAGCTTGGCCGATCTCCTCGCCACCAATCAGTGCAAATCCGCCTATCGGAATGGCTCCCCCGAACTCATCACCCATCGCTGTTGTGATACAAGGGATTTCCTTACCTACGACTGCGAAAGCTGTTGCATAACGTGAATGTGTGTGGACGATTCCGTTCACTTCTGGCATATGGCGATAGATATAACAATGGGAGTAGGTATCCGATGAGGGTTTGAGATCGCCTTCAACTTGATTACCATTGGCATCGACAATCACCATGCTCTCTGGCGTCAGGTCTGAAAACTGCACGCCACTGGGCTTGATAACCACCAGACCGGAATCCGGATCACGAGCGCTGATGTTACCACTTGTCCAGGCGACCAGGTTGTTTTTTGGAAGCTCGTTGTGTAATGTACAAACTGCCTCCCGCAGGGCGTGTAGTTTCACTGTCCCAGTGCCTCTCGTTTGATAGCTTTTAGCCGCTTCATCATATCATTCTCACCACGCCCAAAGTAGCTGTACAGCCTCTTGTATTCAGCGTAGAGTTTGTCGTAGATGGCGCTGTTTTCTGGAATTGGCTCAATCACCTCGCCCTTGAGTTTGCCCATGTTATTGGCAGCGGCCTGAATATCGGGGTAAACCTCAGCTGCAACTGCAGCGTGCATGGCAGAACCCAATGCGGGAGCTTGTGCTGAGCCTGCCAACTTAAACGAGCGCCCGGTGACATCAGCATAAATCTGTCGCAGCAGCACGTTTTTTTCCGGTAGGCCACCCGCCGCAATCAATTCTTTGACAGGCACACCTCGCGATTCAAAGGCTTCAATAATTTCACGGGTTCCGAATGCAGTCGATTCGATGAGGGCACGATAGATATCGGGTGCGCGGGTTGCTAAAGTTGTGCCGACCAGCAAACCTGTTAGATCAGCATCAACCAACGTAGAACGGTTACCATTCCACCAGTCCAACGCGATCAAGCCATGTTCACCGACACTCTGCTTGGCGGCTTCCTGCTCAAGGTAATCGTGCAAATCCATGTCGACAGCGTCAGCAGCATCGTGATATTCTGGCGGCACAGCATGATCTACAAACCAGGCGAAAATATCACCCACCCCTGATTGACCCGCTTCGTAACCATATAGTCCAGGGATTATCCCACCATCAACCACACCACACATCCCATCGACATCTTGAATGGTCTCGCCCGACATGATATGGCAGGTAGAGGTCCCCATAATCATGACCATCACGCCTGGTTGAGTGGCCTTCACAGCGGGTGCCGTCACATGAGCATCGACATTCGCAACAGCCACCGCAATGCCGGGTTTCAAGCCCGTTGCAGCCGCCATCTCGTCTGTCAGGCCGCCTGCTTTATCCCCTAACTGGGCAAACTCACGAGTCATTTTGGTATCGACAATATCGGCAAAGCCTGGGTGCAGCGCTGCAAAATACTCGTGCGCAGGATAATCACCATCCTGTACCATGGCCTTGTAACCTGCTGTACAGTTGTTGCGGGTCTCGGCACCTGTAAGCTGCCAGATCACCCAATCAGCGGCTTCCAACAGTCTATCGGCAGCGGCGTAGACATCCGGTGCTTCCTGAAGAATTTGCAGCGCCTTGCTGAAGAACCATTCAGATGAAATTTTGCCACCGTAACGATTGAGCCACGACTGCCCCATCTTGCGGGCGGTCTCGTTAATCTGGTCTGCTTGGGGTTGAGAAGCGTGATGCTTCCATAATTTCACCCAAGCGTGGGGTTGGTCGACCCATTCATTTAGTGAGCTCAGGGGCGTACCATCTGCCTTGACAGGTAACATTGTACAGGCTGTGAAATCGATGCCGATGCCAACGATCTTTGCTGGATCAACCCCACTCTTCTTCAATATGGCAGGAATAGTCTGTTTGACCACTTCAATGTAATCTAGCGGGTCTTGCAGGGCCCAATCCGGCGGAAGCGGCTTATTGTTCTGCGGCAGATGTTGGTCAATCACGCCGTTCGGATAATCGCAGACAGCAGTCGCTACCTCTGAACCGTCATGGGTATCGACCAGCAGGGCCCGCCCCGATAACGTACCAAAGTCAATACCTATTGTGTACATAAGATCAACCTGCTTTCGTTAATTTGCCCTTATCAGCTGCATCCGCGTTTTCCCGGGCTGCCTCTTTGTCCTGGGCCATCTCTTCGACTGTCCGCGTCTTGAGGCGTGCAGCGCCTTCGGTCTTAACCAACTTAACGCGAGTTCCATTGGCGACATGGGCGTCTAATCTGGCTTGAGCATCGGCAATCGCATGTTGATAATTGGGCAACCATTCGGCTTGAGCGACAAGCATTTCATCCGTCATTTGCCAGATTTCTTCTGTATTTGCGACTGCTGCAGTCAACGGATCGTGGAGCATCGCTTGTTTCAACAGCGTTATATCACCATGAACGGCGGCCTCCATGCCCATTTCCTGTACTCGCACACTAGCGGAACAGGTCGCCGCGCACGCCATGGGTAAATCGCCCACAATGGGCACGTTGATCCCATTGTTATCGACATAGCCTGGAATTTCAATCACGCAGCCATCCGGCAGATTCGTGATGTGACCTTGGTTCATGATATTCAAGTGTCCACGATACACCCGCCCTGTTTCTAACCCCTCAATGATGTACGAGCCGTGTTCAGAGCTACGTAATGCCTGATTGAACGTGGGCGGTTCTTCCTGCATCCAGTTGGGGAAGTCTGTTTGGAACCAATTGCGACCTTCGGTACACACACGCAGATAACCGCCTGTTTCGCCATGAATCCAGTTGCGCAGGTCAATCCACGATGGAATTTCATCCACCCGCTTGCGATACCAGGGGACATATTCGCTCAGGTGTCCGTTGGATTCGGTACTGTAGTAACCGAAGCGACGCAGCATATCAATGCGGACTTTTTCTGTTTCCGAGAAGATGGGATGGGCTTCAAACAATTCCAGCATTTTTGGAATCATGTTCATACCCCGCCATTTGATCTGGATGTACCAGGTCTGATGGTTGATCCCAGCAGCGATGATGTCCACATCTGCTTGGGTCACAGTCTCATCTTCTCCGATTAAGCCTTCAGACTTGGCCCAAAGTTCAATGCAACTGGCGATCTGCCGATGCCCGCCCTGCACCCCATGACACAGGCCGATGGTCTGAACGCCACCGTATTTGTTGCAGGCCCAGGTGTTCATTGCCATTGGATTTGAATAGTTGAGGAAAATCGCATCAGATTGCCCGGCTTCGCGGATGTCCTTGCAGAGGTTGAGCAGCGCAGGGATCGTGCGTTGCGCATACATAATGCCGCCTGCACAGATTGTATCTCCCACACATTGATCAATGCCATATTTGAGGGGAATCTCAATGTCCAGCTTGAAGGCCTCCAGCCCACCCTGGCGAATGGTTGAGACGACATAATCTGCGCCCTCGATGGCTTCCCGCTGGCTCATTGTCGGGATGACCTGAGCTGGGACACCATTTACCTCGATCTCGCGCTGGCACAACTGGGTCACCATTTCCAGATTGTCCTCAGAGATGTCCATAAATGCGAAAATCGTATCTTGCAATTCGGGAACAGCTAGGATATCCCGCATGAGCCGCCGCGTAAATCCGATGGAACCCGCCCCGATCATTGCGATTTTGATTGCCATTTCTAATCCCTAACTATTTGTGAACGCTCACAATATAACATAAACTAGAGGGACTTGCCACCAATCTTCGGGAGCAATCGGAATGCAGAAACGAGTCACAATTATGGACGTTGCCGCCCACTGTGGCGTGTCGTATCAAACAGTCTCACGGGTTATCAATGGCCATCCGAATGTTGCTGATTCGACCCGATCTCGTGTGCTGAAAGCCATCGAAAAACTGAACTATCATCCCAACAAAGCTGCTCAGAGTCTGGCCACAGGACGTTCCAAGATGCTTGCCGTGATTGCCTTCAATATTGATTACTATGGCCCGAATCAGATGCTCGTCAACATCGAAAAGGCTGCCAGAGCCGCAGGCTACGATCTGATCATCAGCAACATCAATCAACCGTCGGTGAGGGATGTGCAAAAGACTCTGGGCGATGTTAGGCGCTGGCAGGTCGAGGGCATATTAATAATTGCGACGGTCTCTGGCATTGCCCTAAAGGATATGATAGCGACCAGCGCGATTCCTATTGTTCAGATTGACGCAGGCAAGGATGCCAACTGCCCTGTTGTCGCGGTTGACCAGAAAGCCGGCTGCCGGCAAATCACCCAATACTTGATTGATCTGGGACATCGGGATATTTTTGAAGTCTCTGGGCCATTGGATTGGTACGGGGCACAGGAACGCCACAGCGGATGGACAGAAACGATGGCGATCAACGGATTAGATACCAACAACTGGACGGCAGGCAACTGGTCAGCTCGCAGCGGCTATGACTGTATCCAGAAATTGATGGCGAGTGGTGCGTCGTTTACGGGTTTGGTGATGGGTAATGACCAGATGGCGATGGGGGCGATCCGAGCACTGGCCGAAGCTCAGCTTCGCATACCAGATGATGTATCCGTTGTCGGGTTTGACGACATCCCAGAAGCGGAGTTCTCTGTACCGCCGTTGACCACCATCCGGCAGGATTTCGTGGTGTTGGGCGAAGCCGGGATCAATATGCTGCTTCGACATGTATCAGATAGGAAGCTACCAGCGGAGCATTTGCTTATCCAACCAACGCTGATCGAACGAGCCAGTGCCCAACGCTGCTTAAGTGGAGACAAAGCATGAGCGAGACCGAATCTGATCAACTTGTGCGCCGGAACTATGAATTGAACGTTTTGAACCAGATTGCTGACGCCCTTAATCAAGAAGTTAATCTGGGTGAAACCTTGCGCACAACATTGGCACTTGTAGCAGAACTCATGGGTCTCAAAACAGGCTGGATTTGGCTACTAGATGGAGAGACTGATGAAGCCTACCTCGCCGCTGAGCAACACCTCCCGGCTGGCCTTAAGGATACACCAGGCATCATGGATGGACGCCTGTACTGCTATTGCCTGGATGAATACCGTAGTGGTGATCTTGATGGACCAAAAAATGTGCAGAGTATCGGTTGCTCACGACTGCGTGATCTGGGCAAAAAGCAGCCCGAACTTGACTATCATGCGGTGATTGCGCTGAATGCCAACGGCAAGCAGTTGGGGTTGCTTAATGTTGCCAGCGCAGATCGTCCCGAACTCTCAGATGATGACTTGCGCTTGCTGCATACCGTCGGTGATTTGTTGAGCATGGCGATTGAGCGCACTCGCCTCTATGAGAAAAGTATCCAGATGGGCGTGATGGAAGAACGCAACCGCCTTGCCCGTGAGATTCATGATACGATTGCGCAAAGGCTGGCAGGATTGGCGCTCAAGCTGGAAACCGTAGACGCACTGATGGAGTCAGATGTTCAGGTCGAGAAAACCCGTGAATATGTCCAGCAAGCCCTCGCCCTGACGCGCCAAAATCTGGAGGAAGTACGCCGTTCGGTGATGGATTTACGTGCGGCTCCGCTTGAGGACAGATCGTTAGGGGAGGCAATTTCAGTGTTAATCAAATCTGTGCGACAGACTTCTGTTATGACCATCGAGTTTACAGAATCTGAGTCGAGGCGGCTGCCCGTCCGCCTGGAAACCAGTATTTATCGCGTGGTCGAGCAAGCCCTGACCAACATCCGCCAGCACGCAGAAGCCCGCTATGTTACGATCAGTTTGGTGATGTCGCCGGAAACAGTGACCCTCACGATTGAGGATGATGGCTGTGGATTCGATCCATCTGAGGTACAAGAAGGTCATTATGGGCTTGTCGGGATGAACGAGCGCGTCAAGCTGGCAGGGGGCAAAATGACCCTTCGCAGCAGTCCAGGTGAAGGCACAGGGATTGAAGCGACCATCCCAATTGAGGGTTAAAGGAGAAAAATATGGCTGACCCAATTCGCATACTCGTTGTCGACGACCATCCGGTTGTACGAGATGGTCTGATACTGGTACTACAAACCCAGGATGATTTTGCGGTCATTGGTGAAGCGGATAACGGACGGGCTGCTCTGGATCAGGCGCAATCCCTTGCGCCCGACGTCGTGCTTCTTGACCTCGAAATGCCAGAGTTGGATGGTGTGGAAACGCTGCGGGAACTGCAAGTCTGCTGCCCTGAAGTGAGTGCCTTGGTGTTTACGGCATACGACACCGATGAGCGTATCGTCGGCGCGATTGAAGCTGGAGCCAAAGGTTATTTGTTGAAAGGTGCACCCCGCGATGAGATATTCCACGCTATCCGCGTCATAAGTACTGGGGGATCGCTGTTGCAACCCGTCGTCGCCAGCAGGCTGATGTATCACGTCAGCAATCAATCTCTGCAGCCAGAGGTCGAGACTCTGACCGAACGTGAATTGGATGTCTTGCGTCTGCTGGCGCGCGGGCAAGCCAACAAGGAAATCGCAGCGGCCTTGTTCATCACCGAGCGCACCGTCAAGTTCCATGTCAGTTCCATCCTTGGCAAGCTGGATGCAGACAACCGCACAGAAGCCGTTGCTATTGCTGCCCAGCGGGGTATTGTCGATCTGACCGGCTAACCTGTACCAAAGTCCAGTTTGGAGACAGTTCGGCTGTACGAAGCACCGGCACAGCGCAATTTTGTAAAGTGGAATCACTTTGATAAGACCCAACTGGAGGTGATTTCATGGACAAAACAGCACTCATCACAGGTGCTTCAAGAGGGTTCGGCCTGGCACTGGCAAAGCAGCTTGCCGAAGTGGGCTGGAATCTCATCATCACGGCACGGGGTGAAGAAGTCTTGAGAGATGTACAGGCGCAACTTGTTCAAAACACCCAAGTAATTGCCATCGCAGGCGATGTCTCAGATGTGAATCATCGGGCACAACTGGCACAGGCACTGGTAGACAGCGGCAGACTGGATGCGGTCATCAACAATGCCAGCATCCTTGGTCCTAGCCCACAACCGGTCTTATTGGACTACTCACTGGATGTACTAAGCCATCTTTATCACGTAAATGTCATCGCACCGTTGGGTGTGTTACAAACTGTGTGTGACTATCTCAATGACAATCCCGTCATCGTTAACATAACAAGCGATGCAGGTATAGAAGCCTATAAAGGCTGGGGGGGCTATGGCTCTAGCAAAGCAGCGCTCGAACATCTCTCCGCCATTCTTTCGGTTGAGAATCCCAATTGGCACGTCTATTGGGCTGATCCCGGCAATATACGGACCCAAATGCACCAGGAAGCATTCCCCAACGAAGACATCAGTGATCGCCCCCTGCCACAAGTCAGTGTGCCCGGTCTGATGCAGCTGCTTGCAGGTGATTTACCCAGTGGACGCTATCGCCTACAGGCGATGCCCGAAAGGGGTACATCATGATGGCAGTCTTACCCATAGAAGATCGTCTGGATTTTCACCTGCCGTCCGAACTGGAGGCAACCAAGCCGCCCGAAGTACGCGGAAGCGGCCGCGATGATGTCTGGTTGATGGTCTCGCATTACGACAGTGACACCATAGTACATACCCATTTCCACCACATTGCCAATCACTTTCAGGCTGGCGATGTACTCGTCATCAATACAAGCGGTACGATGAATGCCGCCCTGAACGCCGTTCCAGCAGATGGGACTTTTCTGAGGCTACACGTTTCAACCGCGTTGCCGGGGAACTTATGGATCGTCGAATTACGTAAGCCAACTACCAAGGGTACGGAGCCTTATCGACATGGACGAGCAGGTCAACACTATCGCCTACCTGGACGCGCACACGCCACGATATTGACGCCCTACAACCCATCTGAGCGCCTCTCACCGGGATATACTCGCCTGTGGATTGCTACGATTGACCATCCAGCGACTTCCATATCGGCGTATCTCGCAGCTTATGGGATGCCAATTCGCTATCAATACGTTGATCAGGCGTGGGATTCCACATACTACCAAACTGTGTATGCCGATGAGATGGGCAGCGCAGAAATGCCATCAGCGGGGCGTGCCTTTACATTTCCAATTCTCGATCAACTGCGTCAGAAAGGCGTTGAGATCGCGCCCCTGATTTTGCACACCGGAGTTGCCAGCCAGGAAGATCATGAGCCACCTTATGAGGAACCCTACCGTGTTCCCTATAAGACGGCAGAACTCGTGACAAATGCGAGGCAGCAATGTCGGCGCGTTGTCGCCGTCGGGACAACGGTTGTACGGGCACTGGAAACAGTGACGGATGAGCGCGGCATCACGCATGCAGGCGAGGGCTGGACAGATACCATCATTTCGCCAGAACGGGGCGTTCGCGCTGCTGATGGTCTGCTGACGGGCTTCCATGAACCGCGGGCCAGCCATTTATCTATGCTGGAAAGCTTTTCAGGGCGCTCTCACCTGAAATTTGCCTATCAGCAAGCGTTAGATGAACGCTACTTATGGCATGAGTTTGGTGACCTGCATTTGCTCATTCCATAGAATTTTGGCGCGGGGACACCCTGCTTGAGCGGGGTGGGGAAGCGCCTTCTCCTTTCAAATGTGTTATAATATACATATGGTACGTACGCTCAAATTCCGCCTGTATCCCAGCCCCCAACAGCAAGAGACGCTTAACGAAATCCTGCGTTTGTCCTGCTGGGTCTACAACCACGCCCTGGCTTACCGCCGCAAACGCTGGCAGGAATCGCGCTACAGTGTGTCCTACGACGAACAATCTGCGATGTGGCGTGATTGGCGCAACGAAAAACCAGAAAACAACCCACTTCGCTTGGTTAATATGAGCGCAGGGCAACAGGTCTTGCGTCGCCTGGACAAAGCCTACCGTGAGTTCATGCAAGGCAAGCGTGGCCGACCCAGATTTAAGAATTGGAGACGGTTCGATAGCGTGACCTACAAACCGGGCGATGGTGCGGGTCTGAAAACCGGCAAACTGCGTGTGCAGAATGTCGGCTTGATTTCGGTTAAGTGGCATCGTCCGTTGCTGGAAGGCAAGCTCAAGAACATCATCATCCTGCGTAAGCCCTCCGGCTGGTACGTCTGCCTCCAGGTTGAAGCCGAGTTCAGAGAACCTGCCCCATCGCAGAAGCCCGCCGTTGGTGTGGATGTCGGTATCCATCACGCGCTGGCACCGTGATCGACAGCCCGCAGTGGTTGAAAGCCTCGCTCAAGAAGCTGCGGGTTCTCCATCGCAGCATTGCCCGTAAAAAGAAGGGCAGCAATCGCCGCCGCAAAGCGGTACATCAACTAGCGAAGGAACTGGAACACATCGCTAATCAGCGCCGGGATTGGTGGCACAAGGTTGTCCACCAGTTGGTGAACACTTATGGCTTGATTGCGATTGAGAACCTAAGCCTTCAGTTTATGGTGCGTAATGGCAACTTGTCCCGTGCTGCACACGATGTTGCATTGGGTATCTTCTACGAACTCCTCGACGACAAGGCTATCGAGGCCAGGGTTGAGGTGGTGAAGGTCAACCCCAAGAACACGTCACAGCGATGCCACGGGTGTGGTGCGATGGTGAAGAAAGACTTGCGGGTTCGTACGCATCAGTGCGATGAATGCGGCTTCACGGCGGATCGAGACGTGAACGCTGCGCGGAATATCCTCGATCTTGCAGTAGCCTAGTAGTAAGTAGGCCAGGACGTGGCCTTCAGGTGCTAACGTGGTTCGTTGGAACGTGCGTAGCCTAAGAAGCGCCTTCGAACCAAAGGTTCGCCTTTAGCAGGGTGAGCCGTCACGAGATTATAGCCCAAGTAGTCGGCAGACATTACCACTGAAGACGTTTGCTTTGTCTGCTTCCTCTGTGTCACGGAGGAGTGCTTTATAGGCTGCGAGTTCAACATGCATCAGCTTGAATGGCATATCGCTGCCGAAGCAGACCCGATCTGCACCCAGGGTGTTAATCGCACGCAAAATATCCGGATAAGGCACGGCACTGCCGATAATGGTTGTATTTGGATGGTTTTGTGCGGTCTCGATTGAAGATCGACTCAAAGCAGGTGTTCCTGCACCGCCCATATGAATCATGAAAAATTGGGTCTCTGGGAACTGTCTGGCAATGTTGCCGAGACGGTAGGGATGCGTGTTCTCATAGAAATCCGCACCGATGTGAAAAGCAATCATCTTGCCGTATTCCGCTGCTTTTTCGATATAGGGCATGGTGAAATGAACATCATCAATCACATAACCATCTTGCGCGCCATTGAACTTAACGCCATAGAAACCGTACTCTTCAAAACAGCGCTTTATCGTCGCCAATGTCGCATTTTTGCCATGATGCGGATTCGCCCAACCGAAGGGCAAGAGACGATCTGGGTATTTTTTCCAGGATTCATAAATGGCTTTGTTTTCCGGCTCAACCTGTTTATCATAGCGTGGTTTGAGCCAAACAATAGCTTTGCTTATGCCCGCTCGATCCATGTGTTCGACGAGGTCGTCGCCAGTCATCGCTAAACCATCGTGGTGGGCCGAAGAGATGTGACAATCAGCATCAATAATCATGTGGTATTCTCCCGAATATCATCCGCTTTTGGATGAGTTTACGCCACCGGGCCTATGCCCGCCACAGACTCTTATAGATTCCATTGTTCTGGAGCAATTCTTCGTGTGAACCGCGTTCCTGCAATTCGCCATTTTCCAGGACGAAGATTTCATCGGCATTCTTGACTGTCGAGAGGCGATGAGCAATGACAATTGTGGTACGATTCTTGGTCAGATGCTCCATTGAACGGACAATCGCCGCTTCCGTTTCATTGTCTACCGAGGCTGTTGCTTCATCCAGAATCAGAACAGGCGGGTTCTTGAGAACAACACGCGCAATTGAAATGCGTTGGCGCTGCCCCCCTGAAAGTTTCTGCCCCCGTTCACCGACAACGGTGTCATAGCCATCTGGCAGGCTCATAATAAAGTCGTGTGCTTCGGCGGTGTGGGCTGCTTCCACAATCTCGTCCATTGTCGAATCGAAGGTACCATAAGCGATGTTTTCGCGAACTGTGCCATGAAACAGGAAGACATCCTGGCTGACAAAGCCAATTGCACCACGCAAATCACGATATGGCAGGTCACGGATGTCGTGTCCATCGAGTGTGATCTGACCCGAATTCACATCATAGAAACGCAGCAGCAGTTTGACAAGCGTACTCTTGCCAGAACCAGTAGACCCGACAATGCCCACCGTCTTGCCAGCAGGGATTGAGAGCGTCAGGTTGTTGAGAATGGGCATTTCAGGATGATACCCGAAGGATACATTGTTGATGTTCACATCGCCCTGTACATCACGGACTTTCAGCTTCTGTGAGCCTTCAATGATCTGTGGCCGAGTATCCAACAGATCAAGGATGCGTGCGGTTGAAGCTATCGCCCGCTGATACAGGTCCAGCACCTCACCGAGCATTGTCAAAGGCCACAACAAACGCTGAGTCATGAAGATCATCACACTGTAGCTGGCAACTGCCATCTCGTTGTTGAGTGTCCGCTGTCCACCTGCCACTAAAATACCAATAAAGCCCATCAAGATAAACATCCGCACTAGCGGGATAAAGGCCGCGCTCAAGGAGATAGCGCGACGATTCGCTTCAAGGTAGTTATCGCTTTCGCTTTTGACACGCTCAACCTCGTAAGCCTCAGATGTGTAGCTCTTGATGGTGGCTATACCACTGAGGTTGTTCGATAAGATGTTATTCAGGATGCCAACCCGTTCACGTACAGCGCTGTAACGAGGGCCAATCCGCGCCTGAAACGCCACCGATCCCCATACGATGAACGGCATGGGAATAATTGTCAACCAGGCAATATTAGGAGCTAGATAGATGAACAAGCCGCCGACAACGACCATCGTCGTTGCTGTCTGGATAATCTGATCTGCGCCACGATCCAAAAAGCGTTCCAACTGATTAACATCATCATTCAGGATCGACATCAGGCCGCCCGTGCTGCGATCTTCAAAATAGACCATTTCCAGTGACTGCACATGTTGATAAGCGTTAATGCGGATTTCGTGTTCAATTTCCTGTGCCAGCACACGCCATTGAACGGCGGCCAGATAATCGAAAAACGACTCAAACCCCCAGACAATGAACGTGAGTATCGCCAGTATATAAAGTTGATGCGTCAGATTTTCAACGCCCAACACTCTGGCAAAAACGGATGTTTCGCGGGAAATAACAACATCAATTGCTGCTCCAATCAGGACAGGTGGCGCCAGGTCAAAGAGCTTATTGAAAACGGACAACAATGACGCGATAATTAAGCGTCTACGACGATGCTGCGCATAGTTCCAGAAGCGCAGCAATGGATGCCGCTTTCGTTGGGAAGTTGGTTCGGGCTGGGGTAGCATTAGCGAGACTCAAACATACTCTATGAAGTCGCCTCACTATAGCACGTTTAGGGAAGCGAATATAGAACCAACGGAAGGGCCCAAATCGAGAGCACATGATATGCCCTAAAGATAACTGTCCCTGCTTTCACCAATGACCTTAATTATGAAACAACTTGATTGATCTAGGATCGTCAGAATCTTCATCATCATCAAGGAGCTTATTGAGCAAATCGGCTGATGGCCCCACACAAGTCTTCCGCCAACCCCACATCTTAATATAGGCGTTGCAAAACCGGTGAACAATTGGACGATTTTCTGACATAGTGGTTTACTTAACTCAGGCACAAACAGTAGCAGATTAGAAACCTGGAGATTTGACAATGCGAACATTCAATGGCCTGGATATGGGGTTGGGCAATCTGGCATATCTTTCGGAAGCGGAGACTCGTTCGATCAGTGCAGAGAACTTCAACGGCGCGAAGGGTGAAGGGGGTAAAGCAACCGATGGCACAGGTGCACAGGCCGCCCGCGATCTTGGACAGGGCTGGAAAGTCTCGCCATCTATTCACATTGCACCCGAATCAACCGTTACATTGGCAGAGATTGAGGGACCGGGGTCAATCCAGCATATCTGGTTGACGGTTCATCCACACGTATGGCGTGACTTGATCCTGCGCTTCTACTGGGATGATGAAGAAACGCCCTCGGTAGAAGTACCCGTCGGCGATTTTTTCTGCAACGGCTGGTGTGTGCGCAGCAACGTCAGTTCGTTGTCGATTGCCGTGAATCCGGCGGGCGGATTCAATTCTTACTGGCAAATGCCCTTCAGGAAATGTGCCAAAATCACGGTGGAAAGCCTTTCACTTGAAGAAATACGGGGCTTTTATTATCAAATCACCTATACACTGACCGATGTACCCGATGATATGGCCTACTTCCATGCCCAATGGCGCAGGAACAACCCCCTGCCCTATAAAACTGTCCACACCTTAGTTGATGGAATCAAAGGAACAGGACACTATGTTGGAACCTACATCGCCTGGGGCGTGAACAATCGTGGCTGGTGGGGCGAGGGCGAGATCAAATTCTATATGGATGGGGACGAGGAATTCCCAACGATTTGTGGAACAGGAACCGAAGACTATTTTGGCGGAGCCTGGAATTTCGAGTATCCTAAAGGCGAATATGGTGTTTTTAGCACGCCTTACCTTGGTTTACATCAGGTCATTCAACCGGACGGTCTTTACAATTCGCAACATCGCTTTGGGATGTATCGTTGGCATATAATGGATCCAATCCGTTTCAAGGATGACCTGCGGGTAACGATCCAGGCGTTAGGTTGGCGCTCTGGGCGACGGTATCTGCCCTTGCAAGATGACATCGCCTCGACAGTCTACTGGTATCAGACTGAGCCACACGGGAGGTATCCCAAGTTGCCAGATCGCGATAAGCTTGAAGTCGTCTGAATTCCTCCTGGCAACGCCTTGTGATCGGGTCCCTGGAGACAACACGATGAATCACGATGATCGACATCTCGCCGAAGGCATTCTATTTACTGACCAATATCAGTTAACGATGGCTCAGCTATATTTTCGTTATGGCTTGCATGAGCGTACCGCCCACTTTGACCACTTCTTCAGAAAATACCCGGACTATGGTGATCACAAAGCAGGTTATTGCATTGCCGCCGGTCTGGAATGGTTGGTCGATTGGATGCAGGAAGCTCATTTTGGTGATGGCGAGATTGAGCTTTTGCGCAGACAAACGAATGCCTCTGGCAAACACACCTTTGATGATGATTTTCTGTCCTGGTTGCGTAGGAATGGATCATTCGATTCGCTCAATATGTTCGCCATCCCAGAAGGCCGTGTGGTGCATCCCAATGTGCCGTTGACGACGGTGCAAGGGCCACTGGCGATGGCACAAATTTTAGAAACCCAACTCCTCAACCAACTTAATTTCCAGACCCTCATCGCCACCAAAGCGGCCCGGATTCATCAAGCCGGCGGAGGCCAATTGATGCTTGAATTCGGCGCACGACGGGCCCATGGCAAGAGCGCCGTTGCAGGCACACGCGCCGCCATGATCGGTGGTGCAGATTTCACATCCAACGTCGGCGTTTCGCATGTCTTGGGGTATCCACCTAAAGGCACGCACGCCCACAGTATGGTGCAGTTGTTCATGGCACTGGGTCAAAGCGAAATCGACGCCTTCCGCGCTTATGCTGATGTCTATCCTGATGACTGTTTGCTGTTGGTGGATACCGTCAACACATTAGAAAGCGGCATACCTAACGCGATTAGAGTGTTTGAAGAACTCAGGTGCAAAGGGCACAAACCTGTTGGTATTCGGCTCGATTCTGGCGACCTGGCGCACTTAAGCATCATGTCAGCTAAGATGCTCGACGAGGCAGGATTTGAGGATGTCAGTATTGTCCTGTCAAATAACCTGGAAGAACTGGTTCTACTCCAAATTATCGCTCAGGTTCGGGATGAGGCACAGCACCTCGGTCTGGATGCTGATCATATTATTAAGCGGCTGGTTTATGGTGTGGGCACGCAGTTGATTACATCCGCTGGCGATTCGTCGCTGGGGGGGGTCTATAAGCTCATGGCAATCTGTGAAGGCGATGAGTGGTCGCCAGCAATCAAAATCTCTGAAAGTTCATCGAAAATCCCGAATCCGGGCAGCAAACGGGCATGGCGTGTCTATGACCAACGTAAACGTGCCATCGCTGACCTATTGGGCCTGGAAGACGAAGACCCGTGCAACATGGAGCCGCTGTTTTTACATCACCCGACACAACACAATATCTACCGCACCTTTGAGCAATCCCAAATTTCTAACATAGAACCATTGCAAGTCCAGGTCTATAGAAATGGCAAGTTAGTCTATGATTCACCGACCATTGACGAGATGCGTGCTATCCGAGAACAAGACTTACGCTATCTTGATTCGGGTGTTCGTCGTATCATGAACCCACACATCTATCATGTGTCATTGACGGAAAAGCTCTGGAATCTCAAGCAAGACCTGATTCAATCAGTGCGAGCAAAAAATATGAACCGATGCAGCGATTAACCAAGCAGATAGCAATTGATATCCGGCCTGACGAACTCCCGATTGTCAGGTCACTCATGTTATTTGGGTTTTTCCTGGGGCTGGTGTATGTCTTCATTCAGATGCCAGCCCTTGCACTGTTTCTGGAAACGTTCGGTGCGGGCAGCCTCCCTTATTTATATGTCACAGTTGCCATATTTTCGTCCCTGACATCCCTTACACTCCTCATCATCGGTGATCGGGCTTCGCTGCTGCAGCAGTTACAAGCAGGCTTGTTGTTCATCTTGCTGGGCACAATTGCGTTCCGGTATGGTCTGGATCTGGGACATTGGAGGCTGCTAATCTTCTTACTGCCTGTATGGTTCGAGGTAGTCACGACCATAGGCGGCACAGGCTTCTTTACGCTGGTCAATCAGGTGTTTGATGTCCGGCAAAGCCGGCGGCTTTTCGGGATCGTCCGGTTATCTCTGTGGATCGGCAATATCATCGGTGGTTTTGCAATCCTGCCACTGGTGAACCTGATTCAGACACGCAATCTGATAATCCTGAGCGCGTTGTGTGCAATCTGCACGCTAATTATCCTGAGAGACCTCGGACGGCATCAGCAAATTGTCGGCAGCCACCGCCAGCGAGCAAATTACAATCACAAACCTTCAATGTTTATAAGGGACAAATACATTCGTTTAATTGTTATGGTTGCGCTCTTATGGTGGGTTGCCTTCTATTTCGTGGACAATGTGTTCATCTCCTACATGGAGCGTGTCTTTGTTGATGCCGACCAGATCGCCAGTTTCCTCGGCATCTTTTATGGTGTGATTCAAGGGACGCTACTGGTTATAGGCAACTTTCTGACTGGTGCCATGCTCCAACGCTTCAGTTTACTGGCTGGCGGCATGTTGATGCCCACACTGGTACTGATTCTGATGCTTGTGCTGGTTGTACTTCAGGCAACGGATTCGGCGCTGGTTGTCCTGTTCCTGGCGGCGTCAGCTATCAAGCTAGTGAATGGCGGCCTGGGATTCAGTGTCGATGCCAACATGCGCAATCTACTCTATCAGCCTTTGCCATCGGATATTCGTGCGCGCAGCCAAACCATTATTCAGGGCATTGTCGAACCGTTGGCAAAGGGAATCGGCGGTGCTGTGTTGTTGTATCTTGTATTTGAGCAGAATGTGTCTGTTGTTGGGCGAACCATGCTATTTATTGGCGTAGCGGCCCTGTGGTTACCGATTACCTATCTGACATTTGCCCAGTATCCGCGTGCCCTCCAACGGGCCATTGAAAAGCGTCGCTTTGGCTTGAGTCAAATCGACTTTGGCGCACGTATGGGACGTAGGATCCTGCGGCAGGCGCTGCAAAACGATTATCCCGAAGCTGTTTTACACGCCATGAAACTGCTGGATGCCCACAATATCGCTATCGATGATCGTATTTATGTTGATATATTGAAACATTGGGACCCCACAGTGCGTAAATATGGGGTTGATCAAATCGGTGAAATGAAGCGGTTATCGCTGTTGAATGACATCATTAAATTGATAAAGTCGGACCAATCAGATGCCGTCCGGGAACGAGCTTTGACGATTCTACCCTCCCTAGTTAGAGAGGACAATCGTCGTCGGGTCGTTGCAATATTACAAAACAATCTTGCCGCCAGCAACCGGCAAGTCCGCCGAGGGGCAATCATTGGTCTCCTCAGCCATGATGTTGTGCAGCCCTATGTATTGCGATACATCACCAAGCACATTGAAAGCGATCTCGAACACGATAGAATCTTCGCGGCACAGGTCATCGGCGG
This sequence comes from Phototrophicaceae bacterium, assembly GCA_965223785.1. GTDB lineage: Bacteria > Chloroflexota > Anaerolineae > Aggregatilineales > Phototrophicaceae > CBDCXN01. The sequence continues at coordinate 237,083 of CBDCXN010000001.1, forward strand.
CGTCGGCAATCTGACATTAACGCGCTTTATTCGTCCTCTGCTGGAAGACGACAACCTGAATGTACGGCGGTCTGCAATCGAAGCGGCGGGCAAACTCAACAACGAGCGGCTGTGGCCCGATGTTATTCAGGCATTGGCCCATCCTGAACTGAAGTTCGCGGCGTCAACGGCACTGATTAGTGCGGGGAGCCATGTACTGCCGTTTATCAGCGAAGCCCTGAGTCAACCCGGACAAACCCGACAGATCACGATCGAACTGTTGCGAACTACCGGGCGAATCGGGGGTGAAAATGCAATTGAGGTGCTTCTTGGGTATCTTGACCACCCGAATCCACATGTTCGCACCCACGCAATAAACGCGCTCGGTTTGTGCGACTATGTTGCGCCAGAGACCCAGTATCTACAGCAGCGGATTCGAGCAGAGGCTGAGGAACTCTTTCAATTGCTGGTAATTCAGAAGGACCTACAACTCGATACAGACCTGAGCTTGCTTCAGGATGCGTTGGTTTATCAGTTTTCGGAAGGTCAGCGACGGATTTTGACGCTGTTAGCTTGTGCGACAGATCACATGGAACTGCGGCGGTTAAGCGAAGTCTTAAACAGCCCCGTTCAGCGTGAACGGGCCTATGCCCTTGAACTCCTTGAGGCCGCAGTCCCCGGTGAGCTACGACCTTTCGCTATACCTGCATTGGATGTTATGACCACTGACGAACGCCGCGCGCAACTTGAGGGATTGTTTGATTATCCTTCACGCTGCCCAATCCAGCGTATCCAGCAGCTGAGCGTTGGGTTGGAAGCCGGAAGTGATACTTGGATTCAGGCGTGTGCCCTATATGTCATCCGTCGGCTTGAGGATCATTCGCTGGTCAATCTTGTCCGTGCCACTGCCCAAACACCAGATGCGCTCATTCGTGAAACCGGTCTGCGGACTCTTTTATCCCTTGATCCCGATGCTTTTGAACTTATCGTAACAGACGAGGAAAAGGAACTGCTCATGTCTTCTTATTCGACAATTGAAAAAGTGCTGATCTTGACCACCGTGCCTATCTTCGCCGAAACCCCCTCCGAGATCCTGGCAGATGTTGCATCCATCGCAGACGAAACAATTGCCCAAGCGGGCGAAGACATCATCACCAAAGGCGACTTAGGAGATAGCATGTACGTCATTGTTAGCGGCAGCGTGCGCGTTCATGATGACGAATTAACGTTGAACACCCTAGGGGAGCGCGAAGTATTTGGTGAATTGGCTCTGCTGGATCCTGAGCCGCGCATCGCGACCGTCACAGCGATTGAGGAAACGATTCTTTTTCGGATCGACCAACAGCCGTTTTATGATCTCATCTCAGATCGAGGGGAAGTAGCACGGGGGGTCATGCGGGTTTTAGTACGTTATCTACGTAATTCAGTTCGGGATTTGCGCGAACTTCAGAACAAGCTGACCGATCCAGTCTATCAACCGCCCAAATAGGCCTCGACGGTTTTTTCATTTTGCTACACAGCAACTGCCTTGTCGGTGTGCGTGATGGATCCCAACTGCAAGACATAACCTCGATGCGCCACCGAAAGCACCATCCGTGCATTCTGCTCGACCAACAGGATCGTCGTGTTACTGATCCAGCCACAACTTTCTCAAGAAGATGTTGTAAAATGGTGGAATGAATGAGAACAAGAAGAAACAACCGGAAAACTGGCGAGAAGCCAGACGATTACAAGGCTGGAAGCAGCAAGATATAGCCGAGGGTCACCGAAGGGGCAGTCAGCCAATGGCTTAAAAAAGCCCGCGATGAAGGCGTGGACGGGTTGCGCCATCGCAAAGGAGGTGGGTCCAAACCCCGCCTGAAATCGGAGCAAGTGGAGCAATTGCCGACCGTGTTAAGTCGCGGTGCAGAAGCCTCTGGATTTGGTGGCGATGTGTGGACCCGTGCCCGTGTTGCCCAGGTCATCACGCAACAGTTTGGTGTGCAGTGTTCCCTCAGCCCTGTGGGGCGCTTGTTAGGTCAAATCGGTTGGAGCCGTCAGAAGCCAATTGAGCGTGCCACGCAACGCAATGAGCAAGCGATTGAGCGGTGGCGGACTGCAACATGGCAGGAGCTTCAAAAAAAGCCGAACGTGAAGGACGAACCCTAGTGTTTATGGATGAAGCGGGCTGCTATCTGCTGGCAGCGGCAGTCCTGACCTATGCTCCCAAAGGCCAAACACCGCTTCTGCGTGTTCCCTTGAGGTGGGATCACCTTTCGGTGATTAGTGCGATCACGCCAGACGGCAAGCTCTATGTTCAGATGCAAGAGCAAGCCTTCAAGGGGGAGCCGATCGGGCCGTTTTTGAAGCATCTGCTCCGGCAAATTGCCGGCCCGTTGCTCATTATTTGGCCTGGGTTGACCGCTCATCGGGGACAAGCGCTCAAAGACTTTCGCCGGGCAGGCGCTGCCCGGCGTATTCACGTGGAGCAGCTCCCGAGCTATGCACCCGATTTGATCCCCACCGAGGGCATTTGGCAGTATCTGAAGTACGTGGAGATGAATGAAAAACCTGTGCTGCCACACACTGGATGAACTGCGCGATGAGCTGCGCAAAGCCATTGCTCGATTACGACATCAATCTGATGTGATTCAGTCTTGCATTGACCGGGTTCATTTAGGACAGCATCTTTAATTTGTTATGATCGAATCAGTAAGTTCAGACGGAAAGTGTGCCACCAAGCTGCCTTTCTCGCTCTTTCAAGCGCAGGAAATGTTCAAACACAAACGCCAGGTCACAGCCTCTCTTTCTCGTTGGAACGCAGCGATTTCCAGGTTTTCGCGTACAGTCAGACGAGTAAATATCTTGCGGCCTTCGGGCGACTTATACTTAATTTGATAATCTCATGTGTGAGCATGTGGATGATATGTCGGACGATCTTCCTCAACACCACGCAAAATATCGATACCAAACGGGGCAGTGTCACCACTGAGTGAAGCAGCAAAACCAAGCACAACTTCACCATCCGCTGAGACGACAATTTCATCATCCTGTGCCACGACGGTTGAGCCAACCAGCAAAACCAACAAAATAAGTAAGAGTTTCCGAGTCATTTCAAGATCTCCTAAACTGTCTTATAAGCTATTTTGCATTTAAGATTATGATGAATATCTAACGAAAACAAACTAACCACGCAGGCAGAGCAATTGCTTCAAAATGAACCAGAACGGCTCAAAATAGACCTGTAGGGACACCCAACGGAGCATCTGAAAAACGGACACGCGATAGTGTGTCCCTACCAACAGGTTGTGAACCATTCTGGGCCAGATAAAAGAGGCTGAAATCCGAGGATATGAAAGGTGATTTTCCCGGTTGTTGGATATTACGCTGTGCTGGAAAATAAACTGAACCATCGCACAACTGAGGTCGCAAAATGGCACTGACTGTCTGGCAAATTGATGCTGCAAACATGACCTTCTACTATAATCTGGCGTTCTGTCACGCATTAGCTCAGGCGGGTTGTGAAGTACGCTATATCACCACGCGCTTTCTTTATGACGAGGGGTTGCGATTTCCAGATAGTTTTGTCACAGACAATCTCTATTTTCGGGGACTATCACACCCTATCTTGCTCAAGCTACCCCATATGCGCCGAGGGCTGCGGGCGCTAAGTTACCCACTAGGTCACAGGGCACTTTATCGCCAGGCCAGACGAGTAAAACCAGATGTGATCCACTTTCAATGGAGCCGCCTGCCAAAGTTCGATATTTGCTTAATTAGCCAGATCCAGGCGCTAGGCATCCCAGTTGTGCATACTGTCCATGATGTCATTCCGTTGTTTGCCTCTAATGCAACCGACACTCTGGGACGCATCTACGCCCAATCAGATGCGCTGATGGTCCATACCCAGGCCAATGTTGATGATTTGCTGGTAGAATTTCCAGCGATCAACGCCGATCATATTCACGTCATTCCGCATCTTGAGATCGCCAACCATGATGTCCCGCACAACGCCAGCTTAGAATCAGCACGGGCGCGGCTAGGGTTGCCACAAAACGATCCTGTATTTCTATTCTTTGGCAGTATCAAACGTTACAAGGGTATCGACATCCTGCTTGAAGCTTTTGAGCATGTCCTAAAATCTGTGCCAACCGTGCAGTTAGTTATCACAGGCCGTATTGATCCCTTAGAATTCAAGTCGCTACCTGCATTGGAGCAACTTCACGATCATCCCAATGTCCATATTCACGATCATTTCATCCCCCACACCGAATTGTGGGCCCATTACATGGCAGCGGACGTGGCAGTTTATCCATATCGTCACATTTACCAGAGTGGTGCAATGATAACCGCGATGGGTTTCAAGAAGGCCATTATCAGCAGCAATGTTGGCGGATTATCCGAAAATATTGACGGCAACGGCTGGCTCGTCCCAAAAGAAGATGTACAGGCTTTGACCGATGTTTTGATCCAAGCGGCACAGGATCGAGAGCAACTGCGCACGATGGGCGAACGTTCCTATGAAATCATCCAGGCGCGCTACTCTGGGCCAGTTGTTGCGGAACAGGTCATTCAGATGTACGAAGCGCTGTTGAAAGCTTAAAACTCGATTTCGGCAATCTGGTCGAAATCGAATTCAATCTCTTCAACATCATCTAGATCAACATCAAATTCATCTATATCACCTGCCTGAATACCACGAGCACACAATGAACGATAGGTACAGAATTTGCATTTGCGTTCGTCCGTTGTGAGTTCAAAAGTGGTACGATTCTTGATCTCGGCGATCATCCCCGCCAAGTAAGCGTGGTTAGCTTCATGTGTGGCCTGATCATAGACGAAGTGTTCTGGCGAATCGGGCTGGGCAGCAAACCAGTAGATCATTTCAACCTGTTGTGGCTCGATCGCTTGTCCGCTGTTAAGACTTACCCCTGCCAACACCAGCAAATAGGGATAAACGCGGCTTTGGATTTTCTGTTCGAGAACGCTTCGGCTGGGCTTACGGCGTGAGGTTTTCCAGTCAATGATGCGTATTTGGCCGTTTGAATCGACCATTATCAGGTCGTATTTGGCTGTTAAACGATGTCCAGCGATAGGAGCCGAAAGTTGCACTTCCACAAAGCGCTGTTCCGGGATGTTTTGTGCCAGTGGCGTCTCCAGATATGCTCGCCACCACTGGCGCAGATCAGGGTTCATTGCACGCAAGCCCAGTCGTTCTTCTGGTAGGCCCATCAAGTGCTGCTGCACCAGCCGATGAAACTGACTCCCCTGCTCCATATGCTGCTCAAACTCTTCAACAGGTTCTGACTGCACCGCAGGCCACAGGAGTCGCTGGATATGTCGCAGTTCAAAGCGACGGGCACAATCAACGTAGTCTTGTAGGTTGCTCTGGCTGAATGGGTAGATCATTTGCCTTGTCCATTCCAGAATGTTTGCAGTGCAAAGACGGGCGTCGCTTGATGTGAGTCGCCCTTCCGTCCTGTATTCCACGTCAGGATGAGTTCGGTACGTGCCCGGGTGATGCCAACATAAAGTAGACGCAGCCGTTCGGCGGCATATTCCGTTCGGGCTTCCTGGGAGGCCACGCCAATCTCATAGGGGTATGGCAGCGGATCCGACAGGGCTTTAAGCTGGGCCAGCGCCTCTGCCTGTAGATTCAAACGGTCTCGGGTAAACCACTTTTCGGAGATAAATGAGTCCTGGGGTTCGGCCGAGGGGAAACTATAATTGTTAAGGGCCATCAAATACACTCGATCCCATTCAAGCCCTTTGGCCCGGTGCATGGTCGCCACACAGACTTTACCCTTGTGACGATCTGGGTCAAAACTCATAGCGTCTTCGTCAATTTGCGCCACTCGGCGTTTGTTTTGTGCTACCGCTGTCAGTTCAGAGACAAAATCCGGCAACCGCATGCTCGGATTCAACCCCCCGTCGCGCCGCAGATGGACCGCCAAACTATGGGCGATTGCCAGATCAGCCGCTGTATCGAATAAATCCTGGGCAATGGTCAAAATCAGTTGGTCAATGGGCAACACTACTGCCGCCTGCCAGCGCCGCATCACCGAGCGGAAGTCCTTGAGGTGGTCAATGATCCCCTCGTAGCTATCCCCCAGTTCGATCACATCCTGGCTGTCTAACCAGTCGTTATCGGCACGCGACCATAAATAATCTTCGACCTGCTGACAGCGCCTTAGCGCCCGCGTCACATGCTCCAAACGAGTATTTGCCTCCGATTCCTCTCGATCATCGCGCCGCCAAACCTTATACGCCATCGCCAAAGATTGCGGTGTGTTGGGGCGAGACAAGGCATCGAGCACAAAGACTAATGCACCTGCCGTCTCGCGAGTTGAACTGGTACTGCGCAAAAGCTCAATGACTTCAACATCCTGCACCTTGAGCGCCTTGACGATTTGCGCCCCTCGATCATTTCTAGGGACGAGGATGGCGGTGGTTTTGTTCGGATTAGTCTGTAACCACTCACGCACATCCTTCACGACGTATGCGACTTCCTGCAAGTCAGTGAATTCGTTCTCAACAAAGACAATGCCTGCTGGGTTGTCCTTCGGATTGGGTTGGGGATCGCCGCGCGGTGTAGGTGCAATTTTGGGTGGCTGCAAAGGCGGATTCTCTGCGATCGCTTCAATGGGATGCCCCGTTTTTACCCAGTCAATGAGGTAATTGGCCAGCTTGATGATGCTGAGGGTCGAACGGCCTGAATTGGGTAGTTCACAGCTAAGGACATTGGGCTGAGCACTAAAGTTACGCAAGTATTGGGGCTTTGCAGTGGTAAAAGTTTCATAGATGGATTGGTTGGGATCACCGACCCGCACCCAATTGCCGTTCTCGCCAGCCAACATGCTCAGAATATTTTCCTGGAGTTTGCTGCTGTCCTGTGCTTCGTCTTCCAAGATGTAAGGCCACCGGGATTGTAATCGCTTCAAATAATCCTCATCCTGCTTGAGTGCCAGCAGCGCCAATCGAATCAAGTCCTGAAAGTCTACCCCCCCACGATAGGCTAAACTATGTTGGTAGCTCACATAAATCGCATGGCACATCTCAGCCAGCGCTAATGGCATGTTGAAGCGATCCAGACCATACAGCACATCATCCGGTGTCTGCTGCAAATCTTTAGCCTGTTGGATGAAGTTACTGGCAATCTGTGTGACTTCATTCGGCCAATCCTGCTCAGTCACACGCCGATACTGCCCCTCATTCAATTCAGGATTAAAAAACGCATCACCCGCTGTTGGATTAGCGTGAATCCAGGCAGTTGCAGCTGCCTGCAAGATGTCGCTGGTTTCACGTTCATCCACTATCTTAAAATCGTCCGCGAGATTCACCAATTTAGGTCGTTCACGCACAATGTCATTGGCGATTCCGTGTAACGTCCGTACCCGATAGCCATAATTGGGAAGCAGCCCGCGCTGCTGAATAAAATCCCCAATCTGACGGGCGAAGTGACCAACGGCGGAATTGACCAATGTCACAATCAAGACTTCCTGATCATCGTCTATCGTCAGTTGCGCGATTAATCTAGCTGCCAATGCGGAAAGCGTGCGCGTTTTGCCACTGCCTGGAACCGACGAGACCCCCATTAGCCCGCTGGCATATTCAAGAACTTCTTGCTGTTTTGGGCGCGGCTTAAAATCCATTGGACCCCTCATCCGATAGGCGTCTCAACATCCGCTGGACCGCTCCCAGTAATTCGCCCCGCTGCTCATAGCCCTGCTCTCCTAATTCGCTAAAGCCCAGGAAAATTGCCTTACGGCAGCGCCGTACCAAGCCCAACGTTAAGCGATGCAGCGCGTTCAATCCAACCTCTTGCTCATCAGCATCGCGCCATATTCTGCCAATAGGCCATTGACGACTCAATACATAAGGATTCGTCAACGGCTGGTATAGGCGCTCCGACCACCCGCGACCACCCACGTTGAGCCAGAATTGGTAACCTACCGGGCGATTGCTCATGAGGAACGTATAAGCGGGTGCGAGCAACACGACATTTTCTTGTTGAAGTTCCCATCCACGTAAGAATTGATCGGCTATAATGCCCTGATTCACCATCTCCACATATTCCTGTGCGAGAGATCGAGTCTGTGGTGTCGCGCCGCAGGAGGTGATGATGCGCCGGAATTTACGGGTGGATTCGATCAACTGGGCAGCGACTTTGGCAGCATCAAAGTCATTGTGGAAACCAAATCCGGGTTGGGACAATACCTCCCCAAATAAACGACTGAAGAAATGATCAAGATGCAGCGGTTCCATGTCATTTGCAAACACCCTATAATCGTCAATCCAGTTACGCAGGCGATCATAGCGATCCCCAACTACATAGGTAATGCGTTCTTGCACCGTTGCGTTCAACATGTCAAATGGCTGTAACCTTCCAACCCGGTTCTTGACCACATAAGCATTGTGTGTCAGCAATTGTGACCGAACAAGATCAAGTCCTTCAACGGAACCTATCAACGCATAGACGACATCAAACGCTGTCGGGAACAACTTCCATTCAGGATGCGCAAGTTGAGCCAAAGTCAACAAGCTGAGTGTCGCGGGTTCTTCACGTAATGACCGAGATGGTCGGTGCGAGCCAACCGGAACATCATGTGTTTCCAGCCGATTCATCAAACTAAAGCGCAGTGCATCACTCATAAATGGGGCAAGCACGACAATTTCGCCTGGTTCGACCCCTGCATCGTGCACCAGCGATGCAATCCGTTCGGCTACACCATGGATCATCTCCGGGTGATACTTGTAATTGTCATAAGAAAGGCTGGCACGTGGGTCACGCTGCTGACTTCCGTCGCCACGATTCAGGCTGATGCCAATCTGTGTACCGAATGCCTCAAGTTCTGGTTGTAGAACAAATGATCCCGCCATCTGGACATGGATGTCGCAGCTTTCCTTCAAGGTCGCGGCACTGATTGGGTCTGCCCCCAGAAAACGACGATAACCCGCGTCTGAATCGTAGATGATCAACCCAGAGCCAGCCCGCTGTAACAGTTCTCGCACAACTCCATGAGAAGCCGGGGTATCTTCCTCAATGTTGTCCACAATGATATGTCGGGTTTGCTGCCAGAGCATATCCTGATATTCAATCAGAGGCCAGACACGCTGCAAGTAAAGCTCAAGCTGGAGTGAAAAATCAAGCAAATTGTGGCCCAGGCAGTAGGCACGAAAGGCATCAACACCACGCTGCACATCATCATAGATTCGACGCTGCTCATGATCTGCCGTTGAACTCTTCAGACGTTCACCGACTTCTTCTAATGGAAACCCGACAACAGACGCCTTCCCCATCGCGTCAATCAACTGACTATAGAGCCGATTGCGATCAATCGTAACTGTATCAAATAAGCCCTGAGACTCCACCAAAGGTTCGACCACCCGTGCCATGAAATACTGTGATGTCTCCAATGAAAGAAAGGTCGGGTCTTTATCTGGGTTAGCAAATCCGTGATCGGGCGCAACTATAGGCCAGAACAAATCAACTGCTTGCCGGGAAAGGCCGCTGAGTGTCGTCACCCGTACCTGACCTCCGGCTGGATGCTGCGCTTCTTCAAGATGTCGCAAGTATGGCAAGGCTAGTGTCCGTTGTGGCACAAGGATAGTGATCGTCTCAGCAGGGACATTGGCCTCAATCAGACTGCTGAGACGCTGCACGGCTGCGGTAGTCTTGCCTGAACTTGCCATTCCCTCCAAAAAGATTGCTTTATCATGATGTTGATTGGCGATTTCTTGTTGTAAGATGTTGAGTTCCAAGCGCACCGCTTTCTAACATATGTTCTACTGCTTTATTATAGCAGAAACTTTAACTTGCATCATCTGACAATGCGAATTATCTTTATCTCATCTGTCATGTGATGAGAGACTATTGGGTGATCCAAAAGCCACTGTGGGAGGATGATCCTTACGCGCTTCTGATGACCGAGAATGTCTCCAAACTTGGGCGTTTTCGGCTGCGGCGCTATCTCAATTGGCTGGACACAACTGGCAGTGATTGGAAAGCCCCTGATCTGGAAGCATACGGACTATTTTTATCCGAAGCGCATGGCCTTTCCGACCAGACGATTGTCAGCGAACTCTCCCGCATCCGCAACCATTATCGTGTTGTGTTGACTCACCCCGATACCATCACATTTTTGCCTGGCGAGCAACGCGCCCATTTCATTCAGAATATTCTTGATAAGGTCGGATTCAAAGACCCACAGACAGTACTCTATAATGCAGAAGCGAAAACGGAAAATCTCTGGGTAATCGTGCCCGATGGGTCATCCAGCACCATGTTGCAGCGTTTCGCTCGCTGGCTGGATGAAAGCGGACGACCCTGGACAGAACCCGATATTCCCTATTATCGTTCTGTTCTCAGTGACGAAGGCCTCACACCTAAAAATGTCAAAAACTACATTAGGACCGTGCGCAGACGCTATGAAGAGCTACGGGAAGATAAGGACATCCTGGCGATGCTAAGCCATCGCCAGCGCGAGGATTTTCTGCAAAATCTGAACAATCGACTAGGTTATAGCAATGTCTACGACAAGAAGTTCCGGGTAGAGGATGATCCCTCCAGTTGGGCGTTCTGGTTGTCACCGGAGCAGGAACGTTTACTCATCTCACAGCCCAATATCTCCACTCTGATCGGGCTACGAGATCGCGCCATTATTGGACTGGCACTTTATACAGGTGCAAAACCATTTGAGATCAAACGCCTTGATGTGCTTGATGTTTGTCGAGGGCGAGATGGCGCATCCGGCGTTTTGTTCCCTGCGACGGACTCACAACCGGAACGCTTTGTCCCCTATCAGCCGGATATGCCCGATGTAGACTGGGTGCTGGCATGGCTGAACGCTGCGAACATCAAACATGGTGCAGTCTTCCGCAGCGTTTACACACGTAGTTCACGGCTACGAGAAGGCCGCCTAAGTGCAGCTGCTATGACCCAAATGCTGCAAAAATATCCCGTCATCGTTGAGGGACGTGAGCGTGAACTGATTTTCCCGGATTTGCGCTGCACCTATGCCCGCCGACTGTATGAAGGTGGACGTGACCTGGATACCATACAATCACTGCTGGGCTATTCATCTATCAGTTCACTCCTGCAATTCATGGGATTGCACCGCGTCTGATGAACGATCTCGCAGCTTTGCGCATTGATGTGGCGGCTTGTTTATGATGGTGAGCTCAGATCAAGGCTATGACGACCTATACATCGCTGCGCTAAAGTGATTGCCAGCGGACAAACTGAACCATGGGTTCCATTTGCTCATCAACAGCTTTGATCTGGATTTGAGCATTGTCCTGCCCTCAATCCAAGATCGCCTCTAAGCTCACTAGCGGTGTAGCGCACTTGATGGTTATGACTTGCAAACACTTGATCTATGGCCTACCCTAATCAGGGGGAGTAGATTATTGGCGCTAGCACTTCATCAAGACTCCGATTAGCAACAGCTTTAGTATCTATCCGAGCAATCAAAAAGGTCTTGAAGAAAAAGGGGAACTCGTTGAAAGTCAAGGCCGTCATCGGGTCGGATTGATTGAGTATATGTTGTGGACCGCATGTCAATGTAAAGCGCTTCACACTTGGCAGCAATCTGATTATCTCCATTGTCATCATGCCTCCCAAGAAGGATGAGCAGGGGCATGTGAACAGAAAGTTACGGTTTCGGGAGCGCTCGTGTTCTGATGGAGTAGCTGAGACTTTTTGGTGTGCCATAATTGAGATGTCGTTCCACAATGTGCTTTTGCGGGACACCGAGCAAGAGCAATTCCTCAATTCGGTCGTGATCCTTATCATACATGCTGGCTTGGATAGTCCCTTTGGGTTTACCAAGAACAACACCTTGGGCTTTCTTGGCCACCAATGCCTCTTTGGTGCGTAGCGAAATGAAATCATGCTCAATCTCTGCAAACAGAGCCAGCAAGGTAATCATAACTTTGGTCGTGATGTCCTGAAGCTCCTGACCAAATTGGAGATTTTGTTTGATGATGACGAGCGTTATTCCGTGACCCAGAAGCTGGTTAATCAGTAGGATAACTTCCCCTGTACTGCGACCTAAGCGGCTCAACTCAGTTACAAGCAAGGTGTCACCAGGTTGCAACAAGCGGCGAAGCAGCTCCTCAATGCGCCGTTGTCGGCTTGTATGGCCAGATGAACGCTTGACCTCGCGCTCGTTTGACCAGGGCGAGAAATCCATCTGGCTGGTAACTTTTTCAACCAGATCGTGCAGCAGATACGGCTGGTGGAAGGCATCTTGGCCTTTGGCTTCGCGCACAGAAATCGTCTTGCCGGGTAAATATGAGTTGTTTGGTCTAGATTATCGGCTAGAAACCGAATAAACCGGCAATATATCCGATAAACAACAGGGATGGGGATGCACCCAAAGCAAACAGACACCCCAACGCACCACGCCCCGCAACAGCCTGACCTGTATCTTTATAAGCCAATTTTCGGCTGTTGGATGATCGACGTCCGCTAGTATTTCCCTTGCCTTAATCAAATCGCGTACGGCAAGAATGGTGCAACTTTTACATAGAATTGGCGCGCCCTGCCGTCTGCTATACTAGATAGATACGAAAGGAGATCACATCATGGCCGTTCGAGAGCCACACGTCACCCTTGACGACTTCGTTCAGTTCGTCTTCCGCGATGAGAATGTGGATCGTATGTTTGAGCTTATCAACGGGGAGATTGTCGAAGTGTCACCCAGCCGTTCAGGTCATTCAGGCGTTGCAGCGTCAATTATCGGTGCAATCTGGTCATATTGTCGAGAGAAGCAATTGCCCGGTCATGTTACAGGTGAGGCTGGCACATACAACGTGCTGGGCAACGTCATCGCCCCAGATGTGGCCTACAAGACGACCCCTCTTGATATGAAAAACTACCCTGATCCGGTGCCGCCAGAGTTTGCCGTTGAGGTGATTTCACCGACGGATAGGAAAGCAGACATTGCCCGCAAGCGCCAAATCTACCGGGATGCGGACATTCTATATTGGGAGGTCTATGTCGATGATGAGCGCATTGATGTCTACCCACCAGGGCAGCCCATGCGCTCATTGGGGATGGATGACATACTCGATGGCGGCGCTGTGCTGCCGGGGTTCACACTGCCGGTGAAGGACGTCCTCGATCCGTGGTAGAGCCGGCAAGCGCCCTCGAACTTTCAGTTCGCCGAACCTTGTGTTGGCTTTATCGGTGTTGCCGTCAGTCAGTTCGATGAAGATCAAGAAATCCGTTAACAACCACTCCAGCTGATCGGCTAGTCCTCTGGCGAAGGGCAACGTCGGATAGTTGCTTGCTTCGAAAAATGTCCAGTAGAGAAAAGAGGCGTCTGAACGGGGCAACCACTGGTTGTCTCGATAGCGTTGCTCAATCGGTAGCGCAGCAGTCTGAATTTCGCTCAATCGGGCTGTAATTTCGCCGGCGGTGGTTGGTAGGCCGTGTCGCCGTGCCCTCACCCGCCGTTCAATGGCGTTAATCACGTTATCCGTGATCTGTGAACGACGGGCTAGTCTTCCGGGTGGGGTGTCTCCAAGTTGCTTTTTCGCATAGCGTCGCGCCACTCGCGTACCAATGCCGCAGGTTCGTCACAGTAATCGTCGCGCCGTTGTAGGTAAAGGTTATATCTGGCATGGATTTCACTTTTTGTCGATAAAAAAGGCGCGATGTGCGCCCATACTTTGATTATATTGCCTTGCTCCAGAGTTACGGGAAGAAGGCCACGACTTTTACATAGAAACCACCTCTGCCCCGCCGTCTGCTATACTAGATAGATACGAAAGGAGATCACATCATGGCCGTTCGAGAGCCACACGTCACCCTTGACGACTTCGTTCAGTTCGTCTTCCGCGATGAGAATGTGGATCGTATGTTTGAGCTTATCAACGGGGAGATTGTCGAAGTGTCACCCAGCCGTTCAGGTCATTCTGAAGTTGCAGCGTCAATTATCGGTGCAATCTGGTCATATTGTCGAGAGAAGGGTCTGCCCAGCCATGTCACAGGTGAGGCTGGCACATACAACGTGCTGGGCAACGTCATCGCCCCGGATGTGGCTTACAAGACAACACCAACAGATAGGGTAAACTACCCTGATCCGGTGCCGCCAGAGTTTGCCGTTGAGGTGATTTCACCGACGGATAGGAAAGCAGACGTTGCCCGCAAGCGCCAAATCTACCGGGATGCGGACATTCTATATTGGGAGGTCTATGTCGATGATGAGCACATTGATGTCTACCCACCAGGGCAGCCCATGCGCTCATTGGGGATGGATGACATACTCGATGGCGGCGCTGTGCTGCCGGGGTTCACACTGCCGGTGAAGGACGTCCTCGATCCGTGGTAGAGCCGGCAAGCGCCCTCGAACTTTCAGTTCGCCGAACCTTGTGTTGGCTTTATCGGTGTTGCCGTCAGTCAGTTCGATGAAGATCAAGAAATCCGTTAACAACCACTCCAGCTGATCGGCTAGTCCTCTGGGTGGGGTGTCTCCAGGTCGCTCTTGTGGAGTGCCTGCCGCCAATTCTCAACTAAAGCGAATGGTGCATCCATCAGGGCTTGGTAAGTCAAATATAATTCCTGGGCGGTCACACGCGGATAAACCGGAAGCCCAGAGCGAGTGATGTCTCCCCAGATTAGGTCGGGCAACTGATCGCGCTCAACCCCTATCTGGCTGGTAACTTTTTCAACCAGATCGTGCAGCAGATACGGCTGGTGGAAGGCATCTTGGCCTTTGGCTTCGCGCACAGAAATCGTCTTGCCGGGTAAATATGAGTTGTTTGGTCTAGATTATCGACTAGAAACCGAATAAACCGGCAATATATCCGATAAACAACAGGGATGGGGACGCACCCAAAGCAAACAGACACCCCAACGCACCACGCCCCGCAACAGCCTGACCTGTATCTTTATAAGCCAATTTTCGGCTGTTGGATGATCGACGTCCGCTAGTATTTCCCTTGCCTTAATCAAATCGCGTATGGCAAGAATGGTGCAACTTTTACATAGAATTGGCGCGCCCCGCCGTCTGCTATACTAGATAGATATGAAAGGAGATCACATCATGGCCGTTCGAGAGCCACACGTCACCCTTGACGACTTCGTTCAGTTCGTCTTCCGCGATGAGAATGTGGATCGTATGTTTGAGCTTATCAACGGGGAGATTGTCGAAGTGTCACCAGGTAGAACCAAAAATTCAGGTGTTGCAGCGATGATTATTGGGGCGATTGTCCCCTATTGTCGAGAGAAGGGTCTGCCCAGCCATGTCACAGGTGAGGCTGGCACATACAACGTGCTGGGCAACGTCATCGCCCCGGATGTGGCCTACAAGACGACGCCTTTGAGTAATGTCTACCCTGATCCTGTGCCCCCGGAGTTTGCCGTTGAGGTGATTTCACCGACGGATAGGAAAGCAGACATTGCCCGCAAGCGCCAAATCTACCGGGATGCGGACATTCTATATTGGGAGGTCTATGTCGATGATGAGCGCATTGATGTCTACCCACCAGGGCAGCCCATGCGCTCATTGGGGATGGATGACATACTCGATGGTGGCGCTGTGCTGCCGGGGTTCACACTGCCGGTGAAGGACGTCCTCGATCCGTGGTAAAGCGGGCGCACTAGCAATCGGGGTTAAGCAGCACCTTGCACATGGCAAAATGACCACTACCCAGATCAGACTTCCAGGCTTGTGTGACGCTCTGCTACGACTGAAGTCGAACGTTCAGTTCGCTGCAGCTTCTGAAATACGCATGAGTTCATCACCTCTACGTTCACCTTCAAGGGCGTGTCCCGCCCGCGTCGCACGGCTGTGACAGCCTTTGTACGATGCGGACATGATCGCCGTGCGACACAACGCCTAACCACTCCTGTTGAAATCGAACCAAAGGTTCGCTGCGGCTTGCGGCGGGCTCAAGCCTGTTTCTGTCACTCTGGTCAGGACTGTTGATGATGATAAACGTCCCTAGGTTGCCGTTGTCGCTGTTGCGTGACACAAGCGGTGCTTCGGGTGTGGTCCGATGGTGAAAAAAGACTGGCGGATCGAGACGTGAACGCTGCTTGGAACGTGCGTAGCCTGAGAAGCGCCGGTGAGCTGTCACGGTTAAATGTGGTAGCGTTCATTTTGCTTGGCAGATTCATAATCCTGGCGGGCTTGCTGGACGGAAGAAAGATCGGAGACTTCCGCAACCGCGACATCCCACCAGCTTTCATAACCTGGTACTCGCTGTTCACGGTCAACCTCGGTCACAACACACACAGGTCGATCTGAGATCGATTTTGCTTCCTCCAATGCGGCAGTGAAGGCCGCACGTGTGGTCGCTTTGATAACATAGGCGCCCAGGCTGTGGCAGTTCTCCGCAAAGTCAATAGGTAGGGTATCACCCTCTAAACCACCCGATTCGTTGCGATAGCGGTATTTTGTGCCAAAGTCGCCGCTGCCAACACTTTCTGAGAGGCCACCAATGCTGGAATAGCCGTGATTGTCCAGCACGATAATGTTCACCTTGATACCTTCCTGCACCATGGTGACAATTTCGGTGTGCATCATCAAAAAAGAGCCATCACCGATCATCACATATACTTCGCGGTCAGGGTCAGCCATCTTGACACCTAAGCCGCCTGCAATCTCATAGCCCATGGTCGAGTAACCATACTCTAGATGGTAGCCACGCGGATCGCGTGTCCGCCAGAGCTTATGCAGATCACCAGGCAGGCTGCCAGCTGCGCACAAGACAACGTCCTTCGGATCAGTCAGTGAATTGACCATACCAATGACTTCACCCTGGCTGAGCAGGGGTTCATGTTCCAAGTTGTAGATACGATGAACTTCAGCATCCCAAGATTTATTAAATGCTCTGGCACGATTTTGATAATCATCGGCAGCGCGATAATCGCCCAGCAATTCAAGAAGCTCTTCCAACGTGACCTTCGCGTCCCCGACCAATGGCGAGGCTGCGTGCTTATACGCATCGAATTCCGCCACATTGATGTTGATGAAACGCAGATTTTCGTTCTGGAAGGCTGTCTTAGATGCGCTGGTGAAATCGCTGTAACGTGTGCCAATACCAATAATCAGGTCCGCTTCTCGTGCCAGGATGTTTGCGCCATTAGTTCCTGTCACACCAATTGCGCCCAGGTTCAGCGGATTGTCGTAATTGAGCGCGCCTTTGCCTGCCTGCGTTTCTCCGCTGGGAATTCCAGTACACTCAACAAACTCTGCCAAGGTTGCGTTTGCCTCACTGTAATGCACCCCACCGCCAGCCACAATCAGGGGTTGCTTACTCGACTTGATCCATGCGGCAGCCTGGTTCAGCAATTCTCTATCCGGGCGATTGCGTGGAATGTGCCAGACGCGCTTTTCAAACATCGCTGCCGGATAGTCATAGGCTTCGGTTTGGGTGTCTTGTGGTAAAGACAATGTGACCGCGCCCGTCTCTGCTGGGGAGGTGAGAACACGCAACGCTTCTGGCAGAGCAGTTATCAGTTGATCGGCGCGATTGATCCGATCCCAGTAGCGTGATACGGGTTTGAAGCAGTCATTGACAGAGATATCCTGTGAATGTTCCGATTCGAGTTGTTGCAGCACCGGAGCCTGGATGCGTTCAGCGAAGATATCGCCGGGGAGCAGCAGAACTGGAATACGATTCACTGTTGCGACTGCTGCACCCGTTATCATATTGGTTGCGCCAGGACCGATGGATGATGTGCAGGCGAAGGTTTGCAAGCGGTTTTTGTGTTTGGCATAGGCAACAGCCGTGTGAACCTGGGCCTGTTCGTTGCGAGATTGATAATATTTGAGATCGTGCTGAAATTCGAGGAGGGCCTGTCCAACACCTGCCACGTTGCCATGACCGAAAATCCCCCAGGCGCCTGCAAAAAACGGATTCTCTTTGCCATCGCGGGCAACATATTGTTTGGATAAATAGAGGACAAGCGCCTGCGACATGGTGAGTCGTCTGGTTTTCATGACTATACTCTCCTGAGTTGCCTATCAAGACGAATAAATGACATCGTTCACTCCAATCCACCGTAAGGTTTCACAAATTCCGTCACTTGCTCCATCGTTGGCATGAAGTTGGCACACCCATGTTCGGTCACGACAATGGCACCACAGGCGTTGCCTAAACGGGCTGATTTGTACCAGCCCCAATCGTTGACAAAGCCATAGATGAAGCCGCCGCCAAAGGCATCGCCCGCGCCGAGGATGTTCATAACCTCCACCGGAAAACCGGGTGCTTGAATGATCTCACCGTTCTTCAGGTGAATGCGTGCGCCTTCCGCACCAATTTTCTCAATAACGGCTTCAGGGCCATAACTCAAGAGGGTCTCGATGGCACTGCGCGAATCCCCCCCCACTTTGGTATCCGATACTTGGGAATGGGTCAATTCAATCTGAGAGGGATCTGTTAGCATGGCTGCGTTGATCTCATCCTCTGTGCCTATCACGACATTGACCTGAGAAAGGATGGCCCGTGCTGACACGCCAAATGCACGAACGTCATGCCATTGATCGGGGCGGAAATCCAAATCGAAGATGACCTTTGCCCCCGAGCGGCATGCGACTTCTGCGGCGAACATGGTCGCGCTGCGGCTGGGTTCGCGGGTCAGATTTGTGCCTGCAAACTGAAACACTTTGCAATCTGTCACAGGCGCAGCCAACACATCATCAATGGTGATGGCAATGTCGGCACAATTATCGCGGTAATAGACCAAAGGGAAACGATCTGGCGGTTCAATACCCAGGATAACAGCACTGGTGCGATGGTCTGGTTTGCGTGGGATGAACTGAGTCACGATCCCTTCATTATCGAGGAAGTTCAGGATGAAATCGCCCACTGGGTCTTCACCGACTGCTGTGAGCAAGGCGCAGTTCAAACCGAGCCGTTTAGCTCCAACACTAATATTGGTTGGGGAACCGCCAATATAGGCCGCGAAGTTGGTGATATTGACAAAGGGTGAGCCGACATCATTGGAATACAGATCAATGGAATTGCGCCCCATATGGAGCGAATCGTAGGTCTTGCTCATGCGTTGTCTCCTGCGGTGATTTCATCAAGCCGAACAGGTCGATGTTCTTGATAAGCTTTGAGGGCGGCCTTCGCCATGAGGACGGGTACGCGCCCATCATAGCCCGTGACTTCTGGTGGCAGGTCTTCAATGATGCTACGGGCGAAGGCCTTCATCTCGTTGACATAAGCCGGAATGTAGCGATCCATGAAGAAATTCAGGGGGAGTCCAGTGCGGATGTTGCTGCCATCGCTGATCGTGACGTAATCAACGAATAGGTTGTCACAGCTGGCAGCACCTTTGCTGCCGAACACCTCAACCCGTTGGTCATAGCCATAAGCAGCTTGACGACTGTTGTCAATTGTGCCGATGACGCCATTTTCAAACTTGAGCATGATAACAGCAGTGTCAATATCGCCTGCTTGGCCAATGGCGGGATCAACCATCACGTCTGCTGCTGCATAGATTTCGTTGACTTCGCCAAGCAAGAAACGGGCCATATCGAAGTCATGAATGGTCATGTCGAAGAACATCCCACCAGAAACTTTGATGTATTCCAGTGGGGGTGGGGTGGGATCACGGCTAATGATATGGAGCAGGTGGGGTTGACCTATTTCGCCGCTTTCTATTGCTTGCTTGATTCGCATAAAGTTAGCGTCAAAGCGACGGTTGAATCCAATCTGTAGCTTGACTCCTGCATCTTCGACAGCTGCTAGCGCTGCGTCAATCCGGTTGAGGTTAAAGTCGATGGGTTTTTCACAGAAGATGTGTTTGCCCGCTTGTGCCGCCTCGATAATGAATTGGGCATGCGTGTCTGTTGACGAGGCAATGACCACTGCATCAACGTTCTCATTATGGAGTATAGCCTGATGATCTTGTGCTGCTTGGGGGATTCCCAACGAGGCAGCTAGCTTTTGCGCTGATTCAAGATAATAATCGGCGATGGCAACCACTTCAACTTCAGGGACTTGCATCGCCAGCGACTCGGCATGAACTTTGCCGATACGTCCTGCGCCAATAATGCCTATTTTCACCATAATCGTCTTTGCCTTATAGAAACCAATTCCCATATATGTTAGCGCATTTTTGAGAGGAATCTACATGACTAATGGCTATGGAAGTTAATCGGATTCAAGAATTACTTCAACATCTGGGCCAAAACGTACCAGCATCTGCCGTCTTGATCGACAAAGCTGACGGCGGCGTAACCCTGGTTGAACGCCGGAATGATAGTATTTCGTAGACCCATCTGCCACGCTTTTGCCCGCCTGATGTCCTGCTGTTTGAGTTTAGTGATGCTGCGTGGGATTTGGACGTAGTAGATGGGCTGCGAGTAGGATGAGGGCGATCTATCAACAGGATTCCCGTTGGCGTCTGCCTGGAGCAAAACTTGGTTGGTATCTATTCTGAATTGGGGCAAATTCTTATCTCCCACAGCAGCAATGACACGATCCGAATTCAGTTCCCAGGCAATTTCAAAGCGATCTGTTTGCATGCCTGCATTGATGCCATCCGCCATTGAGCCATAATGATTAACTGAATACGCTATCGCCGACGCCCTCAGGCGATTTAGATTAAAGTTGGCGTTGCCTCGCTGCAAGGGATCCGTTGTCCAGTGGATACGCTTATAGCCATGTGCCAGTGCCCAATCGCGCTGTTTGAGCTTGAGCGCCTTGCCGATGCCGCTTCCCTGATACTCTGGGAGGACACCTGTAATATGTGACCACAGAATCAATTCGTTGTGATATTTGCCAACTATAGCAAAGCAAAAGCCAATCAATTCGCCGTCGAGTTCTGCGCCGAGGAGTAAACCACCGCTATGCACGGCTGCCATTAGCATGTTGGCGGGTGTTACACTGATGGCAGCCGATCCCCAAACACACTTTTCTAGCTCGACAGCTTGATGCATTTCATCCGGGTTGTGGATTTCCCGATAGACAATCACTTATTACTCTTTTCCCTCGGTGGTGGCACAATCGGAAATCCATAGGTTGGACGCGGAGTCAGGGCCAGTCCAAAGAGTTTAGAAATTAGATCAGCTTGCTGTATTGTTTGTGGCATCCCCATCTTATGAACCTTTGCATCATTCGTACCTATCCGCCCACATCGTAGCAGTAGCTAGAGTGAGACGAAAATAGACGACCCAATGATGACTGAAGAAACAGCAAGGATACAACTGACTTACCGTTAGATACGCAGCTACCAAAAAGCCAATACCCGGCTGTGGTGTTCCTGGCCTCGTTTGCCGCTGGTCTCAAGGTACTAAAGAAATGCAGGGATCGCAATTGGCCCTGGAACAATAATCTGATGTCCAGTAGCGGTGAGATCGCCTGTAGCCCGATCAATGCGGAAGGACACGACCTCATGCGTGCGTTGATTGGCGACAATGGCATATTCACCCGACGGATCAAGCGTAAATCCACGCGGCCAACTGCCT
Source organism: Phototrophicaceae bacterium (assembly GCA_965223785.1). Lineage (GTDB taxonomy): Bacteria > Chloroflexota > Anaerolineae > Aggregatilineales > Phototrophicaceae > CBDCXN01. Next base: position 258,475 of record CBDCXN010000001.1, read on the forward strand.
TGTGTTGATTTGTTTCCGACCAGCATCAGTTTGCCTGTTGACTGGTCAATCCTGTAGATCACGAGTGACTCATGACCGCGATTGGAGCCATACAGATAATCGCCTGATGGGGTGATATGAATGTCGGCGCAGTAGCTCTCCCCATCAAAATCGGCAGGAATGGTGGGCACAGTCTCAATCTCAGTATATCTGTTTGTACCCCAATGGAAAACGGTGATGGTGCTGTCCAGTTCGTTGATGACATAGAGATATTGCCCCCCTGGATGAAAGGTCAGATGACGCGGGCCACCACCAGCATGAATTGGCAGACGTGGTGGATGGTGTGGGATTATCTCGCCGCTTTCATGTTTGAGGTTGTATAACCAAACATGATCTGTCCCCAGATCAGGGACCAGCACAACCTGATTGGTTGGGTCAGTAAAAATCATATGCGGATGACTGTTCTGCTGCCGAATGGCGTTCACACTGGAACCTTCATGTTTGATAAAACTTGTCATCTCACCAATTGAGCCGTTATCATTGCGCTTGAAAACGTAGACACTGCCTTGATCGTCGGCGCTATTGTAGTTCACACCAAGAATATTCTTCCCAGTCGCATCCACTTTGATATAGCAGGGTGAGTTATTAAGGGTATTAGCATTGTTGATGAACGTCAGCCCTCCCGTTTCTGCATTTACCGAGAAAGCATTGACGGAACTGGTGTTGCCCGGTTTACCTTCACCATTAAGCCAAGTAGCATAGAGATAGTTCTTGTCAGGACTCAGTGCCAGATATTGGCAGGCAGGGATCGTCCTATCACGGCTCAGAATTTCCATGCGGCCATCGGACGAATCAAAGGTGCAGATGTAAATGCCTGCCGACTGGTCTTCGTTGGAAGGGTAAGACAGTTTTTCGTTTGAACTGGCGAGGTAAAAAATGCGTTTGTTAGACATAGCTCCATCTTTTCTTATTGTGCAGTTTACTGAGTGACATATTCCCACAGCAAAAGGCGAACCAAAGGTTCAGTGGGCGTCTGCCATGAACGCCGGACGCCGCCTGAATAAATCAGGGCGATGCCCCGCCTCAAGAATATTCTTCGCTGCGTTGTGGTCACGGTCTATGACCAAGCCACAAGCGCAGTTCAACTCCCGGTCTTTCAGTTCCAATTTGCGCTTCTGCCCACAGCCAGAACAGACCTGGGTCGTCGGCGTCCAACGGTCTATCTTGACCACCCGCTTGTCACGTTTGAAAGCGACCCATTCTAGAATGTTCATCAACTGTGCAAAACCCAGATCACTCACCTTGCGTCCCCACAAGCATTTCATCCCGTTGATGTTCAGGTCTTCAAAGCACAGCAGGTCATACTGGTCACACAGCGCATGAGCCAGCTTAAAGTGGAAATCGCGCCGCTTGTCATCAATCCGAATGTGACGACGGGAGAGGTGATGCTTCCCCTTCTGTTGGTTGGCGCTCCCTTTAACCTTCTTCGACAGCTGTCGTTGAATGCTGCGCAGACGGGGTAGATCATCCCGATAGAACCAAGGCGATGCTATTTGTTGCCCTTCATCATTGGTAAGAAAGCATTTGAGGCCAAAATCGAAGCCGCCGATTTGACCCGCGCTGACTTCCTTCTGCACCACAAATCGTTCCACCACTGAGAAGCATATCCAGAGCCGTCCTGCTGTATCGCGTTTAATCGTGACTGGCTTTATATCGCCCTGCATCGGGCGGTGATACACCAACTTGTAGACTTTCGTGCCGATACGAACCCGATCATACCTCTGTTCACTGTCGAGCAGTTTCCAGCCCGCTTGTTTGAGCGTGAATGATCGGAACTTCTGCACCTTGCCTGTTGAAGAAGCGTTCATAGGCTTTTTCTTGTCGCTGCAATACCTCCTGGGTTGCCTACGAGCCGAGTGCTCTCCAAAAGTCATACTTCTGCGTTTTCATCCGTAGCTTTGCAATATGTTGCTTCATACGTCCAGGTGAGGTGTGTTTCTCCGTCAGCCGATAGGAGCGGCGCTGCAATGCCAGGGCATGGTTCCAGATCAAGCCAGCAACATTAATCTGCTGCTGCAGATGTCGGTTGCGTCTGCTATTGCTATCGAGGCGGTACTTATACGTTCTTCTGATCTTCAATGGATTGTTTCACCACTTCTCATGTGACTGAACCCACAATTTTGTTGATCCCAATGTGCGGGTCAACATCCAGAAGCCAATGCACGGGGTCGGGCATGACTTCCATCTCATGAACCAAGTATAGTCAGCTTGCTTCTCAAGAATGCGTTTCTTCAAGCGTGTTTCAACCTCACCAGTCAATACCTAGCGTCGATATTTTGGACAGAAAATGACGTGATATGGACAGCCATATACAATATTGTGAGAAGTACAGTATTTTTTGTCATGTCCAGCTATTTCCATCTATCAAAACCAATAGATTATATACTATATTTGATTGGCTGAAGCAAGCTGAAAGTCCCTTCTATCCCACCGAACCCTAGGTTCGCCTAATGCTGGTGGGTTTTACGGGACAAAAGAGATAAAGATGGCTTAGTACATCCAGTGAGTAGTCCAATAAGACCGGTTGTGGGCTAGGACCAAGGATGCTGGCATTGTTGATGACCGCATCCAGTCTGCCGCTGTCTACCAGTGCCTGTGCCAGTTGTGCCCGATGATTCACATCTGAGACATCGCCTGCGATGGCAATTACTTGGGTGTTTTGAACAAGTTGCGCCTGTACATCTCTCAAGACTTCTTCACCCCGTGCCGTGATGATGAGATTCCAGCCCACTTCGGCAAGCTGCTTTGCCAGTGCCAGGCCGAACCCTCTTGAAGCACCTGTGATGAGTGCTGTTTTGTCCATGAAATCACCTCCAGTTGGGTCTTATCAAAGTGATTCCACTTTACAAAATTGCGCTGTGCCGGTGCTTCGTACAGCCGAACTGTCTCCAAACTGGACTTTGGTACAGGTTAGCCGGTCAGATCGACAATACCCCGCTGGGCAGCAATAGCAACGGCTTCTGTGCGGTTGTCTGCATCCAGCTTGCCAAGGATGGAACTGACATGGAACTTGACGGTGCGCTCGGTGATGAACAAGGCCGCTGCGATTTCCTTGTTGGCTTGCCCGCGCGCCAGCAGACGCAAGACATCCAATTCACGTTCGGTCAGAGTCTCGACCTCTGGCTGCAGAGATTGATTGCTGACGTGATACATCAGCCTGCTGGCGACGACGGGTTGCAACAGCGATCCCCCAGTACTTATGACGCGGATAGCGTGGAATATCTCATCGCGGGGTGCACCTTTCAACAAATAACCTTTGGCTCCAGCTTCAATCGCGCCGACGATACGCTCATCGGTGTCGTATGCCGTAAACACCAAGGCACTCACTTCAGGGCAGCAGACTTGCAGTTCCCGCAGCGTTTCCACACCATCCAACTCTGGCATTTCGAGGTCAAGAAGCACGACGTCGGGCGCAAGGGATTGCGCCTGATCCAGAGCAGCCCGTCCGTTATCCGCTTCACCAATGACCGCAAAATCATCCTGGGTTTGTAGTACCAGTATCAGACCATCTCGTACAACCGGATGGTCGTCGACAACGAGTATGCGAATTGGGTCAGCCATATTTTTCTCCTTTAACCCTCAATTGGGATGGTCGCTTCAATCCCTGTGCCTTCACCTGGACTGCTGCGAAGGGTCATTTTGCCCCCTGCCAGCTTGACGCGCTCGTTCATCCCGACAAGCCCATAATGACCTTCTTGTACCTCAGATGGATCGAATCCACAGCCATCATCCTCAATCGTGAGGGTCACTGTTTCCGGCGACATCACCAAACTGATCGTAACATAGCGGGCTTCTGCGTGCTGGCGGATGTTGGTGAAGAAGCCATTATCACAGCGTTGGCACCACTGTGAATGTGGTGTTGAAGCCCAACGCGATCTGTACAGTACGTTTTTGGCGGCAATACGCTTAATGCGGATCATGCCAGGGCGGTATGGTCGGGTGTAGATACGCTCCTCCAGCTGGCGTTGAGTGGAATGGAATCAACGAGAGAAGGGCCTTTGCCCGCAAGCTTCGGATTATCCCGGAGTCAGAGTGGGTTGCCCGTGTAAGCTTGTCCGAAGTCGCCTCAGGCTGCGGATAGTGTACCGTACCCAATCGGGAGAGCGTGCGATGGCCGATAAGAACCCCCTGCCTTTAGCTATACTGAGTGTTCCCAGTATCGCATTGAAGATCGCTGTGGATTCAGTGAAACCTTAGCGCCTAGACATGGACTACTGCTTCAGTATTCAGCGACTCAATGGCAGCGGCTAGTACCATTTGTGCAGCTAAACCGTCTGTACCAGAGCCATCAATGTCTTCTGGTTTAACTCTGTTGCTAACCTGCTCAACAAAGGTGTTGATCCGATTGACAAAGGTCTCATCAAAGCCGCGCATCCCACCAAAGGCCGGGTTGGTATAGACCGTCTTTTCCAGATCACCTGCGGGATACAAGGTGAGTTCACGCCACATATCCTCGAGTACAAAGCGCCCACCCGTTCCTGCCACTTCACAACGTTCCATTGGATGTCCGCGCTGTATATCGTAGCTCCCTGTCAGTGATCCTACGACCCCATTTTTGAAGCGCATGTTAAACTGTGCTGTTGACCAGATAGTGCGTCCTGGTGCTTTGGTTGCAAAACATTGAACCGCCTCAATATCACCACAAAAATAGCGCATCACATCAATCGTGTGTGGATGTAGGGCCTTGAGGTGAAAGTATGGCGAACTTTCACGCGGGTTCATGATCCACATGCTCATATTAATGAACAATAGATGCCCCAGACGGCCCTCCTCCACCCATTGTCTGGCCAACTTAGAGGCGGGTGTGAAGCGATGATTCAGGTTTATGCCATAACACACACCATTAGCGCTTGCAGTCGCAACCATCTCTTTAGCTTCATCAATGCGATTGGAGATAGGTTTTTCACCTAACACATGACATCCAGCTTCAAGTGCTTGCACAGTCGGAAGATAGTGGTCACTGGCGTATTCATAACCACCTGTTGCCACACTTACAATGTCAGGTTGCAAACTTTCAAGCATATCCGGCACGCTATAACAGGCAACCCCGCCGAATTTGGCGGCGGTCTCGTCCGCACGTTCCTGGATTTTGTCACAGACCCCGATCAGTTCGGCCTTTGGATTTTCGTGGTAACAACGGGCATGTAGGTTGCCAATTGGGCCACAGCCCACCACACAGACTCGTAACATGTTTATCATCCCTGATTGAAGTTCTTACTCAGGCCATTGTCGAACGGGTAGGTTCGTCCCCGCTTCGATATTAAGCAAACGGTTGTATTTTGCCAACCGTTCGGATTGAGTAATTGAACCAATCTTAATTTGATCGCCCTGCCAACCGACTGCTAAATCTGCCAACCAGTTATCCTCGGTTTCCCCGCTGCGAGCACTCAAGATCACTTGCCAGCCATCGTCCCGTGCATGGGCCAAGGCTTCAGCTGCTTCGCTCAACGTGCCAATCTGGTTGACTTTGAGCAGCAGCGCGTTGGCCGCACTAGAATCAATGGCGTGTAGAATACGCTGGGGATGAGTACAAAGGAAATCATCTCCTAGGACTAATGCCTGATCTTGGATTCGGCTACAAAGATCAGGCCAGTTTCCCCAATCCTCCTCTGCAAGACCGTCCTCAACCGAAACAATTGGATAGCTTTCGACCCAGCCTGCGATTGCCTCAATCATTTCACTGCTGGTCAGATTGCATCCATCAATATGATAGACACCATCCGAATAGAAATGCGATGCGGCCACGTCTACTGCCAGGAACACGTCTTTTCCGGGCACATACTCTGCCTGCTCTATTGCCTGGATGCTGTCCTTGAACATGGTCAGTATATCGGGGAAATCCGGTGCAAGCCCACCTTCATCAGCCGTCAACGCTCGCATGTTATATTTCTTGGCGATGAGCTTTGCTGCTGCTTGATAGACTGCATATCCGACTGACAGCGATTCATGCATAGTTGGCACAGACGGAATGACCAACACATCTTGCAAACCCACCTGTTCCCCAGCATGTTTACCGCCGCTGAACAGATTAATCGTTGGTCGCGGCAACCATTCAAGTGCCTTGCGCCCGATCATCTGTCCAAAGTGCTGATACAGCGGTATATCTTGATTTGCAGCACAAGCACGGGCGAACGCAATCGACACGGCGAGGATGGCATTCGCACCCAGATTGGATTTCTGTCCGGTTCCATCCAGATCAATCAGCGCCAAATCGAGATCGGATTGACTGGCAAACACCTTGCCAGAGAGCGCCTCATTGATAGTGGTGTTGACATTCTCTACTGCCTGCAAACAGCCCAGGCCACCATAACGGGCCAGATCACCATCCCGCAATTCATGGGCTTCTGCCTGCCCAGTGGACGCACCGGATGGTACTGAAGCCGTTGCTGATGCACCACTTTCCAAGACACAGGTTGACTGTACCGTTGGACGACCTCGGCTATCAAGAATCTCAAGTGCATAGAGGCGTTTAATTTTAGTCATCGAGCCCCTCAATAAATTGATCTATTAGGTCAGGCATGGTATTGGGCATGTCCGGCAGCAAACGCAGGACAGCCTCTATCTGTTCCTGAGGTTTGCTTAAGTACTCAAGCGGTGATCGTCCCGCCGCCCGTGCCAGCAAGCAAGCCATTGTGTGACGAACAGCAAAAGGCTCCATGCCATTAAACGAGCCTGTCGATTCGATGTTCTGCACGTAAGCCTGCCAATAAAAATGGGCAGCCTGAGTGAATTGCTGCCGCTGGGAAGCGAGATGATGGGCTTTGCTCAGCAGATGTGTCATGGAAAAGCCCACATCAAAGGCAGGGTCACCCCAGTGAATAACCTCATGATCCAAGAGGATCATCTTATTCTCAAAGATTAGAATATTCTTTGGGCTGTAGTCGCCATGAACCAACGTGATCGCCCGCTGACGCGTATCGACGATGAGATCGTTCAGAAATGCCGCAGCATCCGATAAATTGGACGCAGTATAAGCGTAATATGGCTCTAGCCGCAGCGTCTCGAAGAAATGCCTATCCGCGAAAGTTTCGGAAAGGGCGTTGCGTTTAACATACGCTGCCGTATGTATTTGAGCCAACAGCGCACCAAACTGCCGCACATGATCGTCTTGCAGTCTGCCAGCTAGTAACGCCGTCTTCCAATTGACGTGAGGTTGTGGCACGGTGACCATCGCCAGCAAGTGGTTTATCTGATCTTCAAAGATCACCTTTGGAATTGTGCCAGGAGGCGTTAATTGACCAAGCCAGTGGATTCCCAATGCTTCACGGTGGATGCGCTCTGGCTTGCTGAACCAATCCGCTTCCACCCTCAGTTTTTTCAGCGCCTGCTTCATCACCCACTGTTGACCATTTGGTAACTCAACAAACACAGTGCGGTTACTTACCCCTCCTTTAAGTGGGCAGATGACAAGCCGGTCTGCATTGGAAACATAACCGTGTTCTATCAGATAATTCTTAAGTTGCCGGGTGTCTTCAATATCGAGCTTCATAAGAAGGAAACGACCTGACCCGTTGAAGCCGATTCATAGGCGGCGTAGACCAATTGTAGCGTTTTCAGTGTGTCGCCAGGATCAGATTCAAACAGGACATTGTTACACAAGCATTCAATATAGTGCTGCTGCGTACTTCGGCGGCTTTCATGCTGAACCGAGGCATCAAATGTAAACTGCTGTATCAAACCGTCATGTGTCCGTACCGTAAGGCATCCATCCGATTGAAGGTTGATGGTTCCGAGGGTGCCATCAACGCCAAACAAAGGTGGCGGCTTGGGCAGGGCATCATCGCTTGCCTGATAATCCAACATGGGCACAGGCCGCGACGCCCAACTGTGCTGCATAACGGCTGTCATATCAGGATACGACAACACCACAATTTCAACATCTTCGCCAGCAGTCTCTTGGCTGATATGATGCAAGCGAGCATAAAGCGAGGTTGGGTCGCCAAACAAAAAACGCATCACATCGAGATAGTGAATGCCCATCTCATAGACGATCAGGCGCGGCATCTCTTGGAAGTAGGTCTGATTGTGGTTAAATCGCGGCATGGTCACGTTCTGACGGTGATGTAAGCTGGCATGAAACGGCTGCCCAATCACGGCACTATCTAGAAGTTCTTTAAGCGTCCGATACCAACCCTGCCAGCGAAAATTCTCATTAATCATCAACCGAACGCCCGCCTTATGGCAATAGGCAATGACTCTTTGTGCCTCTGCAAATGATGTACAAAATGGCTTCTGGCACAAGATGTTGAGGCCGTGATCTGCCGCTAAACGACACAATTCTGCGTGGGACATAGGACGAGTGCAGATATCCACAAAGTCTAATTCAGCCTGACTGAACATCACAGCCGCATCCCTAAAGGTCTGCCCAATGTCAAACTGTGCGGCGGTAGCCTTTAGACGGGCCTCATCACGATCACATAGAGCGATGATAATTGCACCATCAACCGCTTGCCATGCAGTCAGTTGGTTATTACTCCATGTTCCTGCTCCAATCATGCCACCATGCAAAGATTTCTCGTTGATATTTTCCCCTATTCCGGGCGTCCTGCATAGCGATTAAAACCCATTGGATCACGCCCTGATGCAATCACAGCCGTGTGTCCGGGTTGCAATGGTGGGTCATCCTGGAAGATGTGAACAATCGGCAAGGTCACACGAACGGACATCCCCAGCCGCCGCTTATCAGAGACATTCTTGTTCGAGCCATGCAACAAACGCTCGGTAAACAAGAAAAACTCACCCGGGCGTAATTCCATATCAACGGCCTGGGTCACATCGAAAAACTCAGGGTCCGCCATCTCCCCAAAAGCCATATCTTCGTTGGCCTTGATATGTGGGATGGTGTTTCGATGTGACCCAGGAATTATCCTAACACAAGAATTTTCAGTCGTCACATGATCAACAGCAATCCAGGCCGAAATGTTCACAGGCGGTTCCAGAGGCCAGAAGTTGATGTCTTGATGCCAGGGAATTTCTGCGCCGCCAGGTTCTTTGAGCCATAGGTTCGTTGCCCACATAATCAAATCTGGCCCGTAGATCAAGGCCATCCGCTGGATGATCGCTGGATGTGTGGCAAGGTCATATATCACAGCCTTGTCCATATGCCGTGAACCGACTCGATTGTTGGGCTTAGGGCCGTCGGTTGTCAAAACATCATGTTCGATCTCAGCCCGAATTGCTGCCATTTCATCTTCCCTCATGGCAGCGAACGGGCCAAGATAGCCGTTCTGGGTAAAGAAATCAACTTCTCCTCGGGTTAAGGCATAGACTTCTGTTGTCATCTCTCATCTCTTTCGCTGATACAGGAATGGTGTCAATACCTATTCAATCCTGATATGATGGCTTCAGGTTTGGTTCGTCGCTCCAGAAAGATAGCGTGTGCAGCAACCTCCCTTGAGACTAGATATGATGAGGCGCATCACATGAGCAGCTCACGTTTACCAGGATTGAGCAGCTGCTGGTCAACGATGCTGCAACAATTGAGAGCACCTGGAAAATGGCAAGAGTTATCTACTGGCCTCAATTTGGCTACAAGCTCCCCAAGAACCAAACTATAATCTGGGGATCAATCAATGATACGATTTGATAGCTTCCACGATTTTGTCAATTGTTGGGATGATATCATCCGGCACACGCGGATTAAATGGGCCGCCTGTACCACCCGCAATATCAGCATAACCGGAACGATTCATCACCTCAACGACGGCAGCATAGTTATAAGCCCGTTCATTGGCAAAGCGCAGTTCCTCAAAAACTGCGATATCGTCTTCAACTTGCTGCGATGCTTCAAAATTGCCTTGGCGTTGCGCGTTATTAATAGCATCGGACGCCTTAACCGCCGCTACTGCGATCCCCGATGTATGCCCTTTTGTGCCCATCCGCGCCGCCCTCGTACTGCGATCTCCGACTCCCCAGATCACAATTTTGTCGTTGCTTAGACCATTGAGGAAAGCGGGGACATCGTCTTCTGTGGTTCCAATTTTGACGCCAATATAATACAGAGACTCCCGGATAAGTTTGATAATGCAATCCCGGTCACGTGGCCTGCGGTAATAATACAGGAAACGCGAACCAAACCAATGGGCACAGGTTTCGCCAAATTTCAGCAAGCCCTCGTACATTCCCTCTGGGCTGTAGACCCCGGTCAAGGGCATCACCAGCGTGACATCCGGCGGACGGTTGAGTTTGGCATGAGCTTCTACAATCTCTTTTGCGACTCCGATTGGATTGGGAACCACCGCGCTCATCAGTACACCATTATCACCCATACACTTTCCCGTCTCATCCAAGAGCTTGATCTGATCATCGGGCGAAACATGATGGAGTAAACTCGTACCTGCCAGTGAAATGACACGTGGACGGTTGTCCGAAAGTGTATTGTTGTTCATCAAGTAGTCGATGTTTTTGGCGTGCGCATCATAATCAATCTGGTCACCATTAAACGGAATGATGGGAATGGTAATGACCGAATTGAGCGCATCCAGTAAAACCACAGTTTCAATTGCCATATATAAACCCTCGTGACATACTCCCACAGCAAAAAGTAAAGCGACGATTCTGTGGGGTGTTGCCGTCAACACCACCTAAGCAAGTCAGATAAACTATACCCTCTTGCATCTTGCGGTGCAAAATGTGACACTCCTTAGGAGTGGGGAATCACGTGGATGTCCATATGACGGGCGAGGAGAGCTGAGATTCGGGGCAAAAGGGTGACTTCATGGCTTGTTGTGGCAGCAAACAAAAAAGTTTGCCGCAACACGGGAGGAAAGGGGAAAGTTGCGGCAAATTGCAGTAAAAACAGGCATCGAGTGAGTTGGTCATTCGTAAATTCATACAGATTCAGTTTATGGGAAACGGGTGGGGTTGTGTCTGGGCTTGATTCATGCTTTTCATGGTTGTACTCGGGCATTTTCTCTAATTGTCAAGTTATCTCCACGAAATTCACCACTCCCTTATGCAATCACAGCAAAAATTATGGCATTACGGTCCAAGGACATCACAGCAACTACGAACAACCATTTGTGGCACCTTTTAGACTTTTGAGACCCCAAAATCAAATTTGGTATAATCAACGCCATAAACAGACAGGTAAGACTATGGACATCGAACAGGCAAAGCGACTCATTCGGCTCAAACAGCTGACAAAGGCCAGAAACGTCCTCCAAGGCTTAGACCATCCCGAAACCCACGAACTCTTGGCGGAAATCGAGCGTTATCTGGTACTGCGTCCAGCGGTTGAGGCAACAGAATCCGGAGACTTCGTCTATTCCATATCTCATTTTAATAATCCAGATTCTAGAGATGATGATGATGTTGACACAGACTCAAGTTCAACAGTTTAGAGCGCAAGGTTATCTAAATGGTGGCAGGATACTAGATGACGCTACCGTCGATAAGCTGCGTGAGGAAGTCATGCGCGTCATTGACGAACGTGATCGTACAGATATCTCGCAGCCACTGTTGGTACGCAATCTAGGAGGCGATGACAATGCTCCGGTCTGGCAGATTGTCAACATCTGGCAGGCGAGCGAACATTTCAAGGCGTTGGTAACTCATCCGCAAATCGTCACAGGTATTGCTCAACTGACAGGAGAAGACTCCCTGCGCATCTGGCACGATCAAATACAGTACAAACCGCCCAGGATCGGTGGCGTCAATATGTGGCACCAGGACGCCCCCTATTGGCCTATCATCGAACCGATGAGTCAGGTCACGGCCTGGGTTGCACTAGACAACGTGGACGAAGCCAATGGCTGCATGAGCATGGTTCTAGGTTCTCACTTGTGGGGTAATAACATCGACTTCCTGCATACTCTGAAAAACTATGAAGCCATGCCATCTGAATATAAGGGCAAGCCCATCAAAATCATACACTGCCCAGTCAAGAAAGGTGATGTCCACTTTCATCATGCCCTGACCTGGCACGGTTCACACGCTAACCAGAGTGGACGCCCGCGTCGGGCAATTGCCCTACACTACATGGCCGGGAACACCCGTTATGTTGCCAGGGGTGAGCATGTCATGAAACCATTCGTTACAGTCAATGATGGGGAGCGTATTGATGGTGGTGTGTTTTTTAAAGTTTATCCTTAACCCAGCAGCAAGCGGCATATCCGCTGGACGACTCACTCAGTATATGGACAGACGGGTGGAGGGAATCGGCCCCTGGGTATCATCACTGCCGTCTATCGCAAGGGCGTCTGGCACACAAAAGTCGGGAAATATGGCTGGGCTGTTCATTGCTGCTTATCCGTTAAACAACCTCCTTACTGAATGAGCTAATGATTCTACAGACGTGTGATTTTCGCGCTTGTTACAAAAACCGGGTAAGATCATCATGAAGCAGGATTTTAGCATTGTGAGAACCCTATGCGAATTGCAATCGCCAAATTCGGTCAAGAAACCAGCACGTTCAGCCCAGTTGCCACCACCATCGATACCTTCCAACAGTTCGGCATTTACGAAGGACAGGACTGTTTAGATGAGTCGCAACTGGCTGGGTCGATTGGCGGATTTATAGAAGCAGCACAAGACTCCGGCATGAACTGGACAGCGCTGCCTCTGTTCCGTGCTTGGGCTGGTGCGAGTGGTCTCATTACAGCCAAAACGTTGCAATACTTCGAGGATAAATTGGTGGAGGGGTTGCAATCCGTCCAACCAATTGATGCCTTCTATTTTGATCTGCACGGCGCAGGACAGGCCGAGAATCAACCTGATTCCGAGGGCTATCTTTTGCAACGTAGCCGGCAAATCCTGGGTGATGATGTGCCGATTGTGATTGCCCTTGACCATCATGCCAACATCACCCAATTGATGATCGACTGTGCGGATGGGCTGGTAGGACATCGCACACAGCCACATCACCCCTACCAAACAGGCAAACTCGCGGGCGAGATGCTTTTCGGTTGGTTAGAGGGCAAATTTAAGCCAACGATGGCATGGCGCAAAATTCCGCTGATTACGCATCAAGAGCAGTTCTTGACTCAAAAAGGCCCAATGAAAGAATGGTTTGATCTGGCCCGCGAAATCGAAACTCATCCCAGCGTTATATCCGCCTCAAACTTCCCAATGCAGCCCTGGCTGGATATTCCCGAAGGCGGTTGGACAGCTGTTGTCGTCACCGACAATAATCCACAATTAGCCGAGAGACTGGTGATGGAACTGGCAGCGAAAGCGTGGGAACTGCGTGATGACTTCTTGATACAAGACAGTATCCCGGTAGACAAAGCCATTCAACGAGCTGTCGCTGCCGAATCCGGTCTGGTCGTCTTATCGGATACAGGCGATTCGGTGTTTGGTGGCGCATCGGGTGATAGCACAGTCATCTTACAGGAAATGCTGCGGCAAAATATCACACAACCTGCTCTCGTGCCAATGGTCGATGCCCACGCAGTTGAAGCAGCAATCGCGGCCGGAATCGGCAGCACGATCACAGTCAAATTGGGTGGCAAGCTCGACCCAAAGTCTGGGCAGCCTATTGAGGTGCTTGCCATAGTTAACGGAATCGGCGGCGGGCGTATCAAGGCCGATGTCATCGGTATGGAGTCATTTGATATGGGGCGTGCTGTGTTGCTGAAGGTGGGTAACATCTCGATTGCCGTGAGCGAAAAACGTGGGGTCGGCGGCAATCATCCTATCGTCTATCAACATTTTGGCATCGAACCTGCTGAGGCCAAAATGGTTGTGGTGAAGACCGCTAGCAATTGGCAGTATTATCAATCAATGATATCCGAAGTGGTCCGTGTTGATACACCAGGCGCAACCATGTCTCAACTGCACAATTTTACCTGGAAGCAGTTGCCACGTCCGATTTATCCATTAGACGACCTACCCGACTGGCAACCATAAAAACGCGGCAGGGGACACCCTCGAACCTTCGGTTCGCCTTGAGCGGGGTGGGGAAGGCCGCCCTCCTTTCAGAGTAAGCATATCTGTGCTCAAATTAACATCTTACGGTTCGGCCGAGACTGCCTGAGGACATCAAGGCCCGGTGGTTGCCTAACGCGGCTTTTTAACAACTTCAGATAGCAGGTTGTGGCGAGTAGATCGCCGCGTAAAATCTGAATCGCACTTAAGAGAGAAACGAAAGTTCTCGGATGGGTCGGACTTTCATCAGTCCGCTGCATCCGAGATCAAGAATATTCCGTGCAGCGTTCACGTTTCGATCAACCGTGAAGCCGCAGTCAGGACAATGATGAGTTGGATACGAAGTTTTTCATTTTTGAGGCCAGCACCGTCACCGGGCTTGTAGTTGACGCTATCAAACCGGCGCCAGTTTTTGAAGCGGGGACGGCCCCGTTTGCCCTGTATGAACTCGCGGTAGGCTTTATCCAAATGCCGCAAGACTTGTTGACGGTCATATTGACCAGGCGAAGCGGATTGTTGTTAGGTAGGTTCTTCATTGCGCCACGCTTTCCACATCGCAGATTGTTTGTCGTAGGTGACGCTGTAGCGCGATCCCTGCCAGCGTTTGCGGCGATCAGCCAGGCCAGCAGGACAGGCGCAAAACCTCGTTAAGCGTCGCTTGCTGCTCATCAGTTGGATACAGGCGGTATTTCAGTGTACCTATCACCTACTGACCCTTTTAGCTCGTCAATCTATCGCTGGATTGTCTCAGCCGATACGTGACCTGCTGTTTCTGCATAATACGAACGAGGCCACAGGGAAGGCAATCGGGATTTCAGGTGTGGGAATTCCTTTCGCAGTTGCACCTTTTACTCTGTGCATGATTGGGTTAATTGCCATCGTTGGGGGAAACGAGGCAAATGATCGTCTTGCACGGTCAAGTCCAACACATGACCTTCCAGCTCTTCAACAATCGGTGGGATCAACTCAGACAGTCTATGACCAGCATCGCCTACCAAAACCGGGCGACGATATTTGGGACACCACACCAAATGATAGTTGATGTTATCATGAGTATGTCGTGTTCGATTAGTCATAGTAAACAAATTATAACACGTTATTCTGAGAGAGACAATCATTCGTTTAGTGAGAAAGGAGGTCGAACGTTCAGTTCATCCCCCAACCAAAGGTTGGCCCCCGCTCAAGGTGAACCGAAGGTTCGAGGGTGTCCCCGCGCTGATTTTCTATGGGTCAGAACCTCTTTAGTCGAGCAAATGCTACCAAGTATGATCGTGCGTGAGCTTTCTGAAGACGAAATGAACGCTTATCGTTTCCCCTATCCTACGCCAGATACTCGTCTGCTCGTGTTCATGTGGCCCACCCAAATTCCAATTGGTGGTAAGCCAGCAGACGTTCACGATATTGTGTCGGCATATGCGGCGTGGCTTCCACAATCTGACTTGCCCAAACTGCAAATCCATGCAACACTGGGGACATATCCAGCCCAAACGGTAGCACAAATCAACGACACCTTCAATAACATCGAAACCATCAACTTTGGTGAGGGTTTGCACTTCATCCAAGAAGATCAGCCCAACGCGATGGGAGAAGCAATCGCTGAATGGTTGGATCGTGTGGTCTTCGCCAACTAAGACACAAGCCCTCAACGGAAAATCTTGTCGGGACGCCACGAGGCGTCCCTGGATTAATATTCAATCTAATAGTTGATGCTGACTGCCCGCTTATTTGACGCTGATTCAAGAATCGCATCACAGATGACCGAGTTCTTGTAGCCGTCCAGAAAGGTTGCGCCATAGGGGGCAACCTCTGTATTATTGACGATGGCGCGAAAAAGATGGTCAAACTCATGCACAAAGGTATGTTCCCAGCCGATCATATGGCCCTGCGGCCACCAGTTTTCCCAGTAGGGGTGATGCGGCTCACTTACCAAAACGTTATGGAAGCCCTGCGTCGTGTTGGGTTCTTCATTGACCCAGAATACTTCCAGTTCATTCATCCGTTCTAGGTTGAACTTGATTGACGCTTTCTCGGCATTAATCTCGATGACGTGATGATTCTTACGGCCTGCACAGAAGCGCGACGCTTCTACGGTGCCCAGCGCGCCATTTTTAAATTCAAGCAGTGCTGTGAAGCCATCATCAACATCGACCTTGCCTGTGCCGCTGCCGTCTTCCAACAGACGTTCCTCAATGAATGTTTTGGTCATACCCATCACCTGGCTGGGTTCGCCCACCAGAAAGCGTGCCAGATCAATCGTATGTGCGCCAAGATCACCAAGAACGCCGCTGCCTGCAACCGACTTATCGAGACGCCAGACTTTGGGAAAATCAGCAGGCATGATCCATTCTTGCAGATAAACACCCCGGAAATGGTAAATTCGCCCTAATGCGCCGCTTTCAATCAATTTCTTGATCTGCACAATCGCTGGGACGAAACGATAGTTAAAGGCCACCATATGCTTAACACCTGCTTTTTCAACTGCATCCAGCATCGTCTTCGATTCTTCGGCGGTTCGTCCCAATGGCTTCTCACAGAAAACATGCTTCCCCGCTTCGGCTGCGACGATACAGGGTTCGGCGTGGGCGTTGTTTGGGCCGCCATTGTCGAAAACCTGAACATCGCCATTTTCAAGCATTTTGCGCCAATCGGTATAATAATTGGCAAATCCAAAGCGTTTAGCTGCTTCTGAAACACCTTCTTCGTTACGCCCTGCGATACCAACCAGCCTGGGTACCGCAGCAGGCGGGTACATCATATAGGGAATGGTCTTGAGTGCATTGGAATGCGCTTTACCCATAAAGGCATAGCCCAGCATCCCAACGCCAATTTCCGGCGCTTCGCCCTTGGTACGGGCCGCCGCCATACTGGTAAATCCACCACCTTCAGACATTTTCAATCTCCCTTAGATAGATTATTCAGCAAATGCCGCGTCAAACGCCACGTCAGATGGATCAAAGTCATTCTCCTTGACCCAGGCACAGGACTCTTTGGCACCAAATTCACGATCCATACCGCTGTCTTCCCATTCGATCGAAAGTGGGCCGTTGTAGCCAGCACGGTTTAGTTCACGGATCATGCTATCTATGTCCAGATCGCCATGCCCTGGCGAGACAAAATCCCAGCCCCGACGTGGATCGCCAAAATTGAGGTGTGAAGCCAGGATACTGCGGGTACTATCCAGCCGCACTTTTGAGTCCTTAACATGGACATGATAGATACGATTTGCAAAACGCTCGATGAACTTCATTGGGTCAAACAGCTGATGAATAAAGTGGCTGGGGTCAAAGTTGAAACCGAACGATTCGTGATGGTTGAGGGCCTCCAGCGTCCTTTCGGCAGTATAAATGTCATATGCGATTTCGCCTGGATGTGCTTCCAATCCAAATTTGATGTCTTCGGCTTTGTACGCATCCATAATCGGAACCCAACGATCTGCGAATTCTTTATAGCCTTGATCTACCATCTCATCCGACGTTGGCGGGAACCGATATATCAAGTGCCAGATCGGGCTCCCTGTAAAACCATTGACCACATCAACACCAAATTTCTTGGCAGCTTTGGCGGTGTTGATCATTTCTTGGGCGCTGCGTTCTTTTACGCCGTCTGCCCTACCGTCGCCCCAAATACGATCTGGTAGAATTTCTCTGTGGCGCTCATCGATGAACGCATCCGACACACATTGGCCTACGAGATGATTGCTAACGGCAAAGCACTTCAAACCATACTTTTCAAGGATGTCCTTACGGGATTGAATGTAACCCTCATCCGAGAGGGCTTTATCCACTTCAAAGTGATCGCCCCAACAGGCCAGTTCTAGGCCATCAAAGCCAAAACTGGCGGCCTTTTCGGCAAGGATTTCTAGCGGCAAATCTGCCCATTGTCCAGTAAATAAAGTAACAGGTCTTGCCATTTCAAAAGTCCTTTCTATGCTTAAATTGTATCTACCCTAACAAGAATCGAACATCCCGGCAACGTTGGGTGACCAATCAGCCTATAATGTTGTGGATAGTAGGAAATTCAACCATGATCCTAACCTCATATGAACTGTGAGATTCACCCCGATGCATTCTTGATGTTGGTTGAGTATGTAACAGCAAGGAGAACACTGATGGAATTTCTGGTCAAACCTGAACCAGTTACGCTGGAAGGCAAGCGTGTGCGGCTTGTACTGGGCTATTTGAGAAAGTTGTTGCAATGTCAGACTACCTTGTAGCAGGGGCAGCCGTTCCAAAGCGTACAAACGTCAACGCCGAATCAACCTATCTGATGCTGAGTCATGTCTTTGGTCTGGGTTATCGCTGAGTAGAATGGAAATGCGATGCGCTGAATGAGCGGTGGAGTGAGGAGCGTCCGCCCGTTAAAGCAGATTATGCACGACGGAGCAGGCAGTGTCGCGCTGTTATGATCGGGGTACCAGTGCCACTTCGTCCCTGTTTTGAATGAGCTCACGGACACATGGGTTGGCAAAGCGATCTCCATCAATAACCAACCTTGCCATTCACAAAACGCTGGATGTTTTCCTGGGGGCGTGGGTTAACTAGCACCGGAATCAGGACCAGAAGCCTTACCCCTGCCGCAGCGTTTTTGTGTAGGTTACTGGCCCTTAGCTACGCTTATCTGTTTTTAATGGGACAACGTCGCCTGTTTCCAGATAGAACTGCATCAGGCGGCTGACCAATTTTTGTCGAATCAAGGTCATCTGAGGATCGTTAATCCGATTGTTGATCTCGGTAGGATCAGATTTCAGATCATAGAGTTCGTCGGCTTCGTAAAGACGATGGACATATTTGTAGCGTTGGGTGCGGATCATGGTTGCCTTCGTGTGTTCGGGGCCATCTGCCAGTTGATACTTCAGCCGGGGCCAATAAAGGAATCCTGGCTCCGCCTTAGATTCCTTTTCTTTGGCCTGTTCTTCGTGAGCTAGCCGCCCACCTTGGCAAAAGACCGCATCCCGATGTTCTTCTGTTTCACCTGCAATCACAGGCAGGAGCGACTTGCCAAAATGCCAATGCTCTGGCTCGTAATCCAAAATTGCTTCGACTGTCGCGGGAAAATCAATCAGTTCGACCAGTGCATCTGTGACACGCGGCTTGACGGGTACATTTTTGGGAGGCTTAATGACAAATGGCACGCGAGTCAAACAATCCTGGAAAGTGTTTTGCGTCTTTTCTACCAATCCATAGTCGCCTGTAAAGTCACCGTGATCGGAGAAGAAGAAAATCGCTGTGTCATCAAAGATGTGGGTTTCGTGCAGTGCATCGACCACTATGCCAAACAAGCCATCCATACGGTAACACATACCATAATAAGTACGTCGCAGTTCTCGCCAACGGTCCTCTGTCCATTCCTGTAATCCTTGATCTTTATGGATGCCTGCCATTAAGCTGGGAAACCCCTCCCAGCTTTCGGGTGCGGGGATTCGATCTGGGATTGCCTTTGGATTAATGCTGATATGCCAGGGGTCTTCGACCACATAAGGCGGGTGTGGGTCATGAAGCGGTAAATAGATACACAATGGGCGATCATCTGGTGGATTGCGGATCAATTCGACTGCGCCTTCCACCATGGCCAGATCATTGTTGTAGGTAAAGGGATCGCTGGTTGGGTTATCGACCTTGCCAACGTAGAAGGAATAGTAGTTGTCCTCGTTGGGCTCGCCACGCCAATCATCAGCTTGATGGAAGTTTGATTGCAAAGGACGTTCAAGGGTATCGGGTGCTTTATACTTTATGTCACAATAGGTGTCGTAGCCATTCTGTGCGGGGACAACGTCGTTCTTACCACCCCACCACACATAATAGCCACGTTCTTTGAGTGTCCGTAGTAGCATGGGCTCATCTGGTTGGAGCATATGGAACATGGTGCGGTGTCCGCGTGTATGTGGATACCAGCCTGTCATGAAGGAGCAGCGGCTGGGGGTGCAGACCGGATTTTGGCAATAGGCATTGCTGAAGGAGACAGCATCTGTTTCGACGAGGGCATCAAGATTGGGCGTGTGAACAGCTGGATTGCCCAGATATCCAACGACATCGCCACGCCATTGGTCTGGATTAAAGATAATGATATGTGGCATTTTCGACATTGTGTTTCCCCTATGCTGGAATGACCTAGTTCATTATACCGTCGTGATGTGAATCAGAACAAACTATAAGGCAGGCAACAAGAACTCGGCATAGGGTACTGTCCATACCACAGGATGTGCCAGACGATGACCATAATAGCCGTCTTCTCCATAACATGTGCCATGATCGGATAGGAGCAGAACTAGGACAGGGCCGCGTTGTTGTAGAGCGTAAAACACTGATGGCAAATGAATATCGACCTGAGCAAGGGCAGCTAGTTGGGTTCGAGTTGAGTCTTTCGTCTCGCCTGGTAAATAGAAGTAGTTTGGTTGGTGTATGGCAGAGATGTTGATGTACAGAAAGATTTTTTGTCTGGGAAGAGACGTGCGGATTAATTCAAGTGCTCGGTTAACCTGATTCAGTGTAGACTGTGGATTGGTTATACCCAACGTTTCATCCCAATAGCTTTCCTGAAATAGAGCTGGGAGTACATCTCCTAATGGACTCATTTTGTTGAAGAAGCTCACTCCCCCAATGCAGATTGTTCGATAACCTGACTCAGCGAAACCTGTGATGATGTCTGGTGAACTAAATACTTTGGTGTTGGGTGAGATGGATACACTCCCTGGGAACTGAGTCGCAAATAAGCGTGGATGGATGCCTGGTTGGATGGGAGTGGGTAAGAAACCTGCGAAGAAGGCGTGATGGGCAGCATAGGTAAAACTGCCAGGTGAGTGGCGCTGTTCCCATTGTCCATTGGGCAGTACTGACTGAATTTGTGGGATTTTGTTTTCAATGGTGGCTTGGACTGCGACATCGTAGCGTAGTGTATCGAGTGTGACAAATAAGATGTGGTGTGTACCAATAACTTCGTTTGTATTAATCATGGAAGGGTTAAGTATGTCCAGTATGTTGGGGTTCGCTGTTGGAAATGACTATGCGAAGACACGGGGTTAGTGATTGATTTTACCATAGAGCATTACACATTAGCTCTCAAGTATTGACAATAGTTGCGTTCATATCTTCACACCTGCCTTCCATCAATGAATATTGTAACATTGATCGGAGGAGGTAGACAATTTGAACAGCACAGCCAACTGGCCTAAAATCAGCATCGTTACACCATCATACAATCAGGGCAGCTACTTGGAAGAAACCATACGATCGGTTCTCAATCAAGGTTATCCCAACCTGGAATACATCGTGATCGATGGTGGCAGCACGGACAACAGCATTCAGGTCATAAAGCGCTATGCTGATCGGCTCGATTACTGGGTGAGTGAACCGGACAAGGGACAGGCCGACGCCATCAACAAGGGCTTTCGACTCAGTTCTGGCCAGATCATGGGTTGGCTGAACTCTGATGATATTCTGCTACCGGATGCACTACCCAAGATTGCGTCGGCGTTCAAACGTTCACCAAATACGCAGGTAGTCACTGGACTGCGCAAAATCTACGATCATGAGTCAAGGTTCGTGCGCAATATGTTCGACTGGCTTCCAACCGAATCCGCCCTACGGCTGCGGTGCAGTGTTTATCAAGAAACGACGTATTGGCGACGGAACGTATGGGAGCAAGTCGGCGAACTAGATGCCAGCCTGAATTATGCGTTGGATTTTGAATACTGGCAGCGTATTTTGGACGGTGGTTATACCTTTATGCTGATCCCCGCCTACTTGGGCGGATTTCGCATCCATCCCAGTAGCAAGGGCGAGACATTGAACCACGTCCGTGATGAAGAACTGACTGCCTTATATCAATCAAGAGATATTGCGGAAAACGAAGACGATGCAACCCAGAAGTTGTCAAACGTTCTTGGCAATGACTGGGAAATCAAGCTCTATCTCATTCATCGTGTTACCCAGAAATCTATCTCGAACAATGCGCGAGTCCCGGTCGGGTTGGCCAACGCGCTACAAACTCCGATCCTATCGCAAATCATCCTGAGTACCTACAAACTGCTCGGAAAGTAGAATCTACCCTCAAAATTGAGGGGATTTAGTAACAGAAGCCTCCAGCTTATCGGGTTTCCAACGTGTGATCGACCCCTATACTGAGTCTAGGCCAGGCAAACAGAGGGCCTCATGTTGAAAGCATCCTATGGATTGATGCCCGGTTGCGGCATCGTGCGAAATACACCCGACAAAAGCGCCACAGCACCAGAAACGAGCTAAAGTCATCTGATTGCCCAAAGTGTGGCGCTGTATCTGTGGATGCCATCCGATCATGATTGCCGCGTATTGAAATGATGTTGTTGGATCGGATAAAATTGATGACAGCCTTATCATCTCAACCCCCATCAACCAAATCACTTGCGCAGATGACCCACGCCTTGCTTCTTAAAAAGTGCCAGTGCCTTTCGGAGGGGTTCTACAAATGCGTGAATGTCTGAGATTACACCTATTTTCATTTAAGATCGCCCCAGATTAGCTGGCTATGGACTAATGGTGAGATCAGATAATGAGAATATAATCGGTGACAATTACTCCCCCAGCGGGGGTATTGATTGAGTTTCATCGTTCCAGGTTACGTTGACTGTACCATCCGTTTCCCAGGTGACATCAATCTGAACGTTTCCGAATGCTTCTTCGATTCCAAGTAGACCGTCATGTATCAAGCAGACCAGTTTGTGTCCATCTTGAATTGTATCAACAGTTAGTGTGGGGATGACATAATAAGGATAAACCGAATTGATGGACGGATCGCCCTGCCAGATGGTCGCGCTGCTGTAACCTTTGATTGCACGGATCGCACAGGCACGCTCGTTAATGGCAGCTATCTGATAATCATCTCTCCTCAGTAAACGGGGGACCCCTCCCTGGATGTAACCCAATGGCGATGCGCCTTCTAGTGCTGATAACGACACATCTAATTCTGAGTTAAGTTGAATCTTGTGGGCGCGAAGATGCTGTTCGCCTTTGACGACAATAATCGTTTCAATATCATGAAAGACGCCGCATACGCGCTGCTGCCACTTAAAGCGTAGCCAACCCGGTTCACTCACAGCAAAGGCGAGGTTTTTGGTACGCTGTCCCGTTTCATGTCCATCCGAAAAGCACAGCATGTTATCGGGTGCAGCGACTCCTTTCGTCAAACCAACGTTGAAGGGGTGCAGCGCACTGTACATGAATTTGCTATATTTTTGACCGTAGGAATCTGGGTCTTTAACGCTGCCGGCATTAAAGCGCCGCACTTCAGCGTTGGTATTTGTGATCACCCAGCCGGGCTGCAGGAAGACTTTTACGGAGTCCGCTTGTTCGGCTGGCAGCGGCTCTTCCTCGGCTTTCCAGAATGAATCATTATCGGCTAGGCTCCACAGACCACCAAACGCTTGCATTGCCCAGTAAGTTGCTCCGGTTGAGATGTATTGCTCACAGATTTCAACGCTGCCACCCGCAGTCAGGCTCTGGCGCAAGGTACCGTCTGCCCGAATCGCACCGCGATCTGCATACCAACGCAGATGCCGCCCGACCAACCGCTTCAACATGCCGACATGATGGGGCCAGATACCCAGTTTGTGCGCCCATAACGGTACGCCCAAACGCGCAAATTTATAAGCCAGACTGCGCCCAAATTCAGAATATGCACCCGATGCCGAAAAGAAATAGGGATAGTTTTGCATCCACTCATGCACCCGTCCTAACAGTTCAGTGCGACGAGTCGGATTGGATTCACCATCGACCTGTGCCCAGGCCATCACATGCGACGCAAACACCCAGGTGTTGTAGTCATCAAAGTAATTTGCACCACGCTTTGCAGCATCATCGTACCAGCCATCACCACAATAGACGCCATCTAGATAAATGCCCATCACATCATCAATGATGGTCTGGTCATAAGGTGCGCCGAGGGCTTTGCGGACAGCATGATTCACTACCCAGAACAACGCCCAGTTATTTCTCCATGTGGTGGGTCGTTTGCCGAAGTGTGTCAGGAAGTCAATGACATAACCTTGCTCCTGAACACTCATCTTATCCCATACTCGCGCCCGTGACTGCCAAATGCAAAAGGCAATTTGTCCGGTTTCAACGGTACGTTGGTCGTACTCGCGTTGTTCTCCGAGATAGTCAATCCCCCAATAACTTGGCGAGGCGGGGTTACAACCGTTGACTAATGCGGTGTATAGCAGGTATTCCAGATCACAGGTAGTCGTCGGTGAAATTACTATTGAGCTCCGTTCTGGCTGAGACAGCCACCCTCCAATCCCCCACATCATACGAGTCACACCTTCATAGGAGCCGCCAACATCCGCCCGGTTGTAGTGTCCATCAAATAGTGTGCGTGCGCCTTCAGAATCGAGCCGATTCGCCCAGCCTGCAACCAAACGTGCCCAGAGATTATAAGCTTCTTTGTATGTAAATGGAGATCGATTATAGTCCATGTCAAATCCTGACGATGCTCCAACTAAGATATAACTATACTCTCTATGCCCCCATTAATGAGAGTGGTGAATCGCATGGATGTCCATAAAGGGGTGGCGATGTCGCCGAACAACACAGTTATGGTTGCTGCCACAGAAGAAAAAATGGCGGATAACCGGCAAGAAATGGCAGTCAAAACGGTCCCCAGGTGTCGATACAACCTTAATGTATGTGAAAAAGAGTTGATTTGGGTGAACGTGTGTTCTGGATTCGGGCGGGGCTTACCCAAATTCTATCTACGCAATTCAGCACTCCGGACATAATAATCCAGAGGCATCGCAGATTTGCCTCACTGGGGTGGGTTTTATAGGATCATATGTTGGCATCGCCCATCTTACGGTACCCTATCTTGATCAAAAATGAAAGGAGCCAAACCGATGAACACCAAAAAGGGGGAAAGCTGGAACGAGTCGGAAGTATATAAAGACCCTTGGACGCTGCGTGAAGTCAGAAAGATCACGTCGCGAGGTCTCTACAATCAAACACCAACCTATCACACTAACATTGCGTTCACTGAAGACGGTGAATTTCTCATCTTTGCATCAGCGAGGCACGGCAAGTCAGCCGTGTTCAAGTGTCATGTTCCGACTGGAGACCTCACCCAGCTCATTGATCCGGTTGATGGCGTCGGTGGTTATGGGCCGTTGAACAAGGCCAATGGCGCAACCGTGGGTGATGGGCATGGCATAGTGGGTGGACCAATGGGCATCGCACCCCGGACCCGATGGGCGCTGTTTGTCGCCCATCGCAGTTTGCGTGCCGTCCATGTGGATTCTCTGGAGGAACGCACACTAATCAACGACATCGGAGCCGGGTGGACATCAGGTACGATCAGCGTTGACCCTGATGAGAACGTTGCATTATTGCCCTTGATGCGTGCCCACCCAGAAGTCTTGAACGGAACACCGAACCCCAAACCCTATATGGAATATTTCGCAAATGGCAAAGAGCAGCAGCTAAAGCTGATTCAAGTGCCGATTGCGGGTGGCGAGATTGAGACAGTCTATACAGAAGACGGCATCAGCGGCGCGCACAGCCCCCACTGCCTTACGGATGGTGATTTGCTCCTACTGGATCGGGATTTTCCGCCGCGCTTTTGGGGCGGCAGCGATGGCAAGACCAACCGCATCTGGGCGTTGCGCCTCTCAACAGGCGATCTCACGGAACTCCCCTCGCAAGATGACGCTTGCTTTCAGGTGCATTCAGCGTGGACGTGGGACGGGGAACACGTTGTTTATCATGGTCGGAGTGCAATTAGCGGATATTACGTTGGCATTGTTGACAAGAACGGACAAACGTTGCGTGAGTATGCTTTCCGAGGCGCCCCTTTCTACGGACATGTGTCAGCGATGGCAAGGCGTCCTGCTATTATCCTGGACGGCAACCTCACCGATGATCTCCTGCTCTGGGTTTATTATGAATCGGCACAGCCTCGTATCGAGGTCATCGCCCGTCATGGTACAGAGTGGGGTGCATTGCCCGGTCAATTTTCGCATCCCCACCCGCACAGCGATCCAACTGGAACTTGGATTTCGTTCAATGCGGCCCAGCGAGGACGAAGCGACGTTTTCATCGTCAAAGTTTGACAGAATCGAACCGAGGCGATAATCTATGGTTGTTAGCGGTAACGCAACCGCTAACTCTAAACTAATAACTCTTTTTTGAGAGTAGCTTGTGTCTAAGCAAAAAGATCGCATTACAATTACAGATATGGCGGAAAAAGCCAAGGTTTCCACAATGACGGTTTCGCGAGTTTTGAACAATAAAGGCGAAATCAGTGATGCCACCCGCCAGCACGTCCTCCCGATCATGAACGAGTTGGGGTATCTTCCCAACCGGGTTGCCTGCAGCCTTGCCACAGACCGAACCTTAAAGATCGGAATCGTAGCCCCTGCCCTTTCTAGTTACTACTTTGGTGCGATCCTGGAAGGCACAGAAGATGTGTTACGGGAAAATGGCTACCACATTCCCCTGTGCAACACGGATGACAATCGCCAACGGGAAATAGCGGTCATGGAATTTTTTGAGGAAGACCGTGTAGATGGCGTCGTCATTTTTAGTTCACACCTCACCCCAGGAATTAGCAGATTATCTGGATAACCAGCGCGCCGACGTTGTCATGAATACCGAAGTCAATAGTGCCACATGCAGCAGCATTCTTGTCGACGAACACAACGCAATGTCAATTGTTGTCCAACATCTAGTCAATCAAAATCGACGTAGACTCGGCCTTGTTGGCATTCGTTTAGAGACTTATGCAGCATGGGAACGCTGGTATGATTTTATGGCCGCAATCAAAGCAGCTGGCTTTGGGCCTGAACCTCAATATATGGTGGACAAAGGTTGGATTGGGGCATACAACGCTACAATAGGTCTGCTTTAACGACAATATTGCGGCGGGTGTGATCTGTGCCTGTCATGATTTACGGGTAGCCCCGTAAAGCCCACAGGTTTTAACAGTGGCTTCAGAATGCTTGAGCAGGAGAAAGAGTATTTCAAACATGTCGATAGAAGTCCGCAAGACCTACAAATATAGGCTGTACCAGAACACCAAGTGCAACCGACATCTGCAGCAGCAGATGAATGTCGCTGGCTTGATCTGGAACCATGCTCTGGCTATGCAGCGTTGCTCCTATCGACTGACAGGCAAACACATGGGCTTATCGCGGATGCAACGCCACATCGCAAAGTTGCGGATGAAGAGCACTCGGCTCACAGGCAACCTAGGAGGTATTGCAGCGACAAGAAAAGCCTACGAACGCTTCTTCAACAGGCAAGGTGGATTGCCGCACTTTCGCAAGGTGCAGAAGTTCCGATCATTCACGCTCAAACAAGCAGGCTGGAAACTGCTCGAGAGTGAACAGAAGTATGGTCGGGTTCAGATTGGCACGAAAGTCTACAAGTTGGTGTATCACCGCCCGATGCAGGGTGATATAAAGATGGTCACGATCAAGCGTGATACAGCAGGCAGATTGTGGATATGCTTCTCAGTGGTGGAACGATTTGCGGTGCAGAAGGAGGTCAGCGCGGGTCAAATCGGCGGCTTCGATTTTGGCCTCAAATGCTTTCTTACCAATGATGAAGGACAACAAATAGCATCGCCTTTGTTCTATC
The DNA here is from genome assembly GCA_965223785.1 of Phototrophicaceae bacterium. Classification (GTDB taxonomy): domain Bacteria; phylum Chloroflexota; class Anaerolineae; order Aggregatilineales; family Phototrophicaceae; genus CBDCXN01. Next base: position 285,978 of record CBDCXN010000001.1, read on the forward strand.
AGGATGATTTGCCCCGTCTGCGCAGCATCCAACGACAGGTGTCGAAGAAGGTCAAAGGGAGCGCGAATCGGCAGAGGGGAAAACATCACCTCTCTCGTCGTCACATTCGGATTGATGACCAGCAGCGCGACTTTCACTTCAAGCTGGCGCATCAGCTCTGCGATGAATACGACCTGCTGTGTTTTGAAGACCTGAACATCAACGGGATGAAACGCTTGTGGGGACGCAAAGTGAGTGATCTGGGCTTCGCACAGTTGATGAACATTCTAGAATGGGTCGCTTTCAAACGTGGCAAGCGAGTGGTCAAGCTAGACCGTTGGACGCCGACGACACAAGTCTGCTTAGGGTGTGGACAGAAGCATAAGCTCGAACTGAAAGAACGGGAGTTGAACTGCGATTGTGGGCTGGTCATAGACCGCGACCACAACGCAGCGCGAAATATTCTTGAGGCGGGGCATCGCCCTGATTTATTCAGGCGGCGTCCGGCGTTCACGGCAGAAGCCCACTAAACCTTTGGTTCGCCTTTTGCTGTGGGAGTATGTCGCAGGTCACTATCCCCGATGATGTTGCAGTCATTGGCTATGATGATGTATTTTTAGCTGAGGTTGTCACGCCGTCGCTCACCACGCTGCGTCTTGCAATCTCCAAACGGGAAGTTGGTGAACTTGCGGCGTGGATGTTACTGGATCGCATTGAAGGCGGACTGGGCGAAACCAAAATCTTGCTCGACCATGAACTTGTTATTCGGGACAGTGCTCCATGAGGGCTGTTAATGTGTTGAAAGCACAGAGGAGGCTGCGAGCGACAATAATTCAAAGATGTCCGATCATTCTGTTTTAGTAACTAAGGAGAAAACCAAAAAAATGAAAACTTTACGTTTAATTTTTGTCATTGCCTTTTTCATTCTGATCGTTTCGGTCAGTGGCGCCCAAGATATGACGTACAATGAAGCGCCGATGCTTGCCGAACAGGTTGCAGCGGGTGAACTCCCACCTATTGAGGAGCGCCTTCCGGTTGAGCCAATGGTGGTAGAGCCCCTAAGCATCGGTCAATATGGCGGGACCTGGCGCATGGGCATGCGGGGTGGTAACGATAACGCCCTACTCACCCGGACTCTGGGCTACGAAGGCCTGCTGCGTTGGGATCCACAGTTCCAGGGCATCGTCAACAACGTTGCTAAAGAGTGGGAAGCCAATGAAGATGGCAGCGTTTACACCTTCACTCTGTATGAAGGCATGAAATGGTCAGACGGCGAACCATTCACTGCTCACGATATTGAGTTCTGGTATCAAGCGGCTGTGGTCAATGATGAAGTCCGGCCTGGAAAGCCGGCCTGGATGGTGGTAAATGGTGAATTGGGTGTTGTGGAAGCCGTTGACGATACTACAGTCACATTTTCATTTGCTGGCCCGAACGGTCTGTTCACACAGTTTGTCGCCGCAGTTGATGGTCGTGAAATCACCCGTTATCCCAGACATTGGGCCTCAGAATTCCACGCGGATTTCAATCCGGATGGCATTGATGTCCTGGTTGACGAATCTGGCTTGGAGACATGGGTTGACCTGTGGGATAACAAGATCGGCGGCAATGAAGGCTTTGCTGATGTCCATCCAGTCATTGGCCCATGGGTACACGAAGTCGGGACAGGTGCAGATGTTACCCAGGTGACAGCAACCCGTAACCCATATTACTGGAAGGTTGATCCGGAAGGTAATCAGTATCCTTATATTGATACCGTCATTTTTGATGTAGGTGAAGATACCGAGACATTGGTTCTCAAAGCTCTGAACGGTGAGATTGACATGCAAGACCGCCATATCTCGTCCCTGAACAACAAAGCCGTGTTCTTTGACAATATGGAAGCAGGAGGTTATACCTTCTTCGATAAGATTCCTTCGGGAATGAACACCATGATTATCGCTTTCAATCTGACCACCGAGGACCCGGTTCTGAACGAAATTTTCAATAACCGTGACTTCCGCATAGCCTTGTCGCACGCAATCAATCGTCAAGAAATCATTGACGTGGTGTTTGTAGGTCAGGGTGAACCGTATCAAGCAGCCCCCCGTCCAACTTCGCCCTTCTATAATGAAACCCTCGCCAAGCAGTACACTGAATATGACCCCGATCTTGCGAACCAGATTTTGGATGATGCAGGCTTCGCCGAGCGGGATAGTGACGGCTTCCGCCTTGGGCCAGACGGCAATCGGATTTCGTTCTCTGTAGAAGTCCACACCGTCGCCGCTGATCGCATCGATATGCTGGAACTGGTTCAAGGCTACTGGGCCGAGGCCGGCATCGATATGCAGGTTGAGGTGGAAGACCGTTCGATCCTGTATGAACGTAAAGAAGCCAACGAACATCAGGCTGTAGTCTGGGGTGGTGACGGTGGTCTGGAAATTTTCCTTGAGCCACGCTGGTACTTCCCGTTCAGCCTTGAGTCAAACTTTGCTATCCTGTGGCAGTACTGGTTCAACGGAGATGCTCGTGGTGTAGAACCACCAGAGGCTCCAAAACGCCAGATGGAACTCTATCGTCAGATTCAGTCAACAGCTGACACTGGCCTACAAAACGAACTGATGACCGAAATCCTGAACATTGCTCAACAGGAGTTTTATACCATCGGTATCAGCTTGCCGGCCCCAGGATACGGCATTCGTAATGTCAATATGCAGAATATACCCGATGTATTCCCGTCAGGGTGGAAGTATCCGCATCCAGCACCACTGAATGTCTTCACTTTCTACTATCGATAAATTGTAACAAATAATAAATAAAAGGCTGCATCATCTTACGTTGGTGCAGCCCTTTAGAATTTCCAAATATTTTAAGGAGAAATTATGGGAGCTTTAAGAATTGTTTTTGTCATAACAGCGCTTGCCGTTTCGATCATAGGGGCGCAAGACATGACGTACAATGAATCACCCATGCTTGCTGATAGAGCTGCAGCGGGTGATCTGCCCCCGGTTGAAGAACGGCTTCCGGATGAGCCGCTGGTAGTTGAACCCCACGAAAGCATCGGGCAATATGGCGGAATCTGGCGCATGGGTATGCGGGGTGGTAATGATACCGCCCTGATGACCCGTACGCTTGGCTATGAAAACCTGCTCCGTTACACACCAGATTGGACAGGTATCGTAGAAAATGTTGCCAAAGACTGGGAAGCCAGCGAAGATGGCAGGGAATATACCTTCTTCTTGCGTGAAGGTATGAAATGGTCGGATGGTGAACCTTATACTGCTCACGATATTGAGTTTTGGTATCAGGCTCATGTCGTGAACGATGAAGTCCGTCCTGGAAAACCATCCTGGCTGATGTCAGGCGGTGAACTGGGTGTCGTCGAGGCCATTGATGACTATACTGTCAAGTTCTCATTTGCTGCACCAAATGGTCTGTTCATTGAGAATGTCGCACAGGTTGATGGTCGTGAAATTACCCGTTTCCCGCGCCACTGGGCTTCACAATACCATGCTGACTTTAACCCAGATGGCATTGATGCCCTGGTTGAAGAAGCGGGTTTAGAAACCTGGGTTGATTTGTGGGATAACATGATTGGCTCTGGCGATGGTTTCCGCGAACCCAAGCCTGTCATTGGAGCCTGGGTCCATGAAAACGGTGCAGGCTCCGACACTACTCAGGTGACGGCAGTCCGCAACCCCTACTATTGGAAGATTGATCCTGAAGGCAATCAATATCCTTACATTGATACCGTGCAATATGATGTGGGTGATGATACGGAAACACTGGTTCTCAAAGCATTAAACGGCGAGATTGATATGCAGGACCGACATATCGCTACCCTGAACAATAAAGCCGTATTCTTTGACAACATGGAAGCAGGTGGCTACATATTCTATGATAGAATTCCCGCCAGCATGAACGTGATGATGATTGCGCTCAACCTCTCAACAACCGATCCTGTGTTGAGCGAAGTATTTAATAACAAGGATTTCCGTATTGGCCTTTCCCACGCCATCAATCGTCAAGAGATTATTGATGTGGTCTATGTGGGCCAGGGCGAACCCTGGCAAGGCAGCCCCCGTCTGTCGTCGCCGTTCTACAACGAACGTCTTGCCAAACAATACACCGAGTATGATCCTGATCTCGCCAACCAAATCCTAGATGATGCAGGATTTGCAGAACGCGATTCTGATGGATTCAGATTAGGGCCAGATGGCAACCGGATCACCTTTGCAGTTGAGGTGACAACCGTTGCTACTGATAGCATTGACACGCTAGAACTGGTTCAAGGCTACTGGGCAGAGGTCGGAATCGACATGCAGGTTGAGGTGGAAGATCGTTCCATTCTGTATGATCGTAAGGAAGCCAATGAACATCAGGCCGTTGTCTGGGGCGGTGGTGGCGGTCTGGAAGTCTTTCTTGACCCACGCTGGTACATGCCCTTCAGCCACGAATCAAACTTTGCCACAGCTTGGGCGTCCTGGTTCAATGGTGACGAAATTCGCGGTATCGAACCGCCGGAAGCACCGAAGCGGCAGATGGAGCTATTCCGTCAGATTCAGTCCACCGCAAACGCCGATCTTCAGGCAAAGTTGATGCGGGAAATCCTGGAAATCGCGGCGGACGAATTTTATGCCATCGGCATTAGCCTACCCGCCAATGGCTATGGCATTGTGAGTCTCAAGATGCGCAACGTTCCTAGCCCACATCCTGGCTCCTGGAAATATCCAAATCCAGCGCCATTGAACGTGTTCACATTCTATTATGAGTAAATCGTTGTCCTGGGGTGTATTGTATGGCTCAATTTATTTTTAAACGCATTTTGTTAATGATCCCGACCTTTTTCGTGATCTCGATTGTATCGTTTACGATTATTCAGCTTCCACCGGGTGATTACCTGACGTCGTATGTCGCCAACATCGCGGCGGCAGGTGAAAGCGTTGAAGCCGATGTTATTGCGGGTCTTGAAGAACGCTTTGGTCTGGGCCAACCGTTCCATGTGCAATATTTCAAGTGGATGCGCAACATTCTGCTTAAAGGCGACTTCGGGCAGTCGTTTGAATGGCAGCGTCCGGTTGAAGAACTCATCTGGGGTCGGCTGCAATTGACCTTGATCCTCAGTGTTAGCACACTGCTCTTTACGTGGTTGATCGCCTTCCCCATCGGCATTTACTCTGCCGTTAACCAATACTCGCTTGGGGATTATATTGCAACATTTTTTGGTTTCATTGGATTAGCAACGCCGAATTTCTTGATCGCGCTAATCTTGATGTACATCGCGTTCAAGTATTTTAACCAGAGTGTGGGTGGTCTTTTTTCACCGGAGTATCAAGAAGCGCCCTGGAGCTGGGGCCGGGTCATGGATTTGCTTGCGCATTTGTGGATTCCGATGATTATCCTGGGAACGGCAGGAGCAGCCAGTTTGATCCGCATTATGCGTGCAAACTTGCTGGATGAGTTGAAAAAACCGTATGTCATCACTGCACGAGCCAAAGGTCTACCGGAATGGCGTGTCATCCTCAAATACCCTGTGCGTGTAGCCTTGAACCCATTTATTAGTACAGCCGGTTGGTTGCTGCCAAGCCTGGTCTCTGGCTCAATCATCGTTGCAACCGTATTGAGTCTGCCGACGACAGGACCGCTGCTGCTGCGTGCGTTGACTTCGCAGGATATGTTCCTGGCTGGTGCGTTTATCCTGCTGCTCAGCACACTGACCATGATCGGTACGCTCATCTCTGATGTGCTTCTGGCATGGCTTGACCCGCGCATCCGCTTTGATTAAACGGGAAATTATTGATTATGCAAAGTAACACCGAAGTTACTGATATTGAGTCCGATGTCCATATTCTGAGCGTTGATAAGGATCATGAAGCCGATGTCTTTGTCGCATCGCAATATAAGTTGATGTGGCTCCGATTTCGAAAGCACAGGCTGGCACTCGCCGGTGGTATTGTCACTATTTTGATCTATCTGGTTGCCTTGTTTGCCGAATTCCTGGCGCCGTTTCCATCTGCAGAATTTGAGGCAGACTTCATTTGGGCGCCACCACAACGCTTACACCTGATTGATACGAGCGATGGCTTCAAAATCGCCCCTTATGTACATGGTTACAAATCCGAAGTTGATCCAGTTGCCCTACGGCGTACCTTCATGATCGACAAAGAAGATAAGATTCCAGTGCGATTCTTCGCGGAAGGATACGATTACAAGATATTAGGGTTAATCCCCTCCAACATTCACCTGATTGGCCCTGCTGATCCTACGCAGCCCATGTTCTTGTTGGGCGCTGATCGGCTCGGACGCGATGTATTAAGCCGCTTTATCTATGGCACCCGTATCTCGATGTCCATCGGTTTGATTGGTGTGTTTGTCAGCCTGATCCTGGGAATTGCCATCGGCGGCGTGTCGGGTTACTACGGGGGTACGGTCGATAATATCACCCAGCGTATCATCGAGTTTATCCGCTCAATGCCAACCATTCCGCTGTGGCTGGGTCTAGCGGCTGCGCTCCCTCTCACCTGGTCGGCGATTGAAGTGTATTTTGCCATCACGATCATTCTTTCGCTCATTGGTTGGACTGGCTTGGCTCGTGTTGTACGTGGCCGTTTCCTATCTTTGCGTGAGGAGGATTTCGTGATGGCAGCTCGGTTGGATGGTGCAAGCCAGGGAAAGATCATTTTCCAACACATGCTCCCGGCCTTTTATAGCCACATTATCGCCTCGGTGACGCTCTCGATTCCGGGCATCATCCTGGCAGAGACATCCCTTAGCTTCCTAGGTCTGGGCTTACGCAGTCCAGTAGTCAGTTGGGGCGTGTTGCTACAAGAAGCACAGAATGTCCGCTCGATTGCGACGGCCCCTTGGCTCTTGACTCCAGCAATTGGCGTTGTAGTAGCGGTACTGGCATTGAATTTCCTGGGTGATGGCTTGCGCGATGCGGCTGACCCATACGCATAGGCAGAACAACTATGGAAAACAACGACATTCTTTTAGAGGTCAAAAACCTGAAGACCCACTTTCTTCTGGACGAAGGCGTGGTTAAAGCTGTGGATGGTGTAGATTTCACCGTCAAGCGCGGCACAACAATTGGCATCGTAGGCGAAAGCGGCTGCGGAAAAAGCGTGACTGCCTTCTCAATCCTGCAATTGGTGGAAAAACCAGGCAAAATCATGGATGGTCAGATTCTGTTTGATCGTGGCAGGAGGGATGAATTAGGCGGCGGAGTCGTTGATTTAGCAGCACTCAACAAACGCGGACGTAAAATGCGTGAGATTCGAGGCAACGACATTGCTATGATCTTCCAGGAGCCAATGAACTCGTTGAGTCCTGTGCATACCATTGGCAATCAGATCATGGAAGCTATACTCCTCCACCGGGATATGAGCAAAGAACAGGCACGCAATTATGCGGCGGAACTGCTCAGTCTGGTTGGCATTCCACAACCAGACACACGCCTCGACAACTACACGTTTCAGCTAAGCGGTGGGATGCGACAACGGGCGATGATTGCGATGGCATTAGCCTGTAATCCTCGCCTGCTGATCGCGGATGAACCGACAACAGCTCTTGATGTAACCACACAGGCGCAAATTCTGGAACTGATGAACCAATTACAGGAGCAGTTCGGCATGGCGGTTATGATGATTACGCACGATTTGGGCGTAGTCGCGGAAATGTGCCAGGAAGTAGTGGTGATGTATTTGGGTGAAGTGGTGGAACAGGCCAGCATCGACTCGATTTTTTACAATCCGTTACACCCTTATACCCAGGCGCTCCTACGTTCAATCCCGCGCCTGGGACTGGGCAAGACGCAGGAACTCAACCCAATTGAAGGCGCAGTTCCCGATCCGTTCAATCGACCCCAAGGCTGCCCATTTCATCCTCGCTGTGACCAGAAAATCAAAGGGGTATGCGATACCATCCACCCTGCTCTTATTCCCACAGAAGATGGCAGATCAGTGCGCTGCGTGCTGTACGACGAAAAAATTATGGAAGAGGTTAAGGCATGACGGAAAACGGCAATCAACAGCTCTTGTCGGTCAACGACTTAAAGATGTATTTTCCCATTAAGAAGGGATTTATTCGTCAGACAGTCAACTATGTTAAGGCTGTTGATGGCGTTAGTTTTGCGATTGAGCGTGGCGAAACACTGGGCTTAGTGGGCGAGAGTGGCTGCGGCAAGACCACCATCGGGCGCTGTGTCGTCCGTGCCTATACACCCTCTGGTGGCCGTTTGATGTATGACGATGTCGACCTTGCCACGCTATCTGAATCGGAACTGAAGCAGTATCGACGCAAGATTCGCATGATCTTCCAGGATCCATATTCATCACTTAATCCGCGCATGACTGTGTTTGATGTGATTGCTGATCCGTTGCGCATTCACAAACTTGCATCCGGCAAGGAACTTGAAGATAAGATCAAAGACCTGCTGAAACGGGTTGGTTTGCGGCCTGAGTTTATGCGGCGCTATCCCCATGCCTTTAGCGGTGGTCAGCGCCAGCGTGTAGGGATTGCACGGGCCTTGGCACTCGAACCTGAATTGGTAGTGGCTGATGAAGCTGTATCGGCTCTGGATGTGTCTGTACGGGCACAGATTTTGAACCTCATGATTGAACTTCAGAAAGAGTTCAACCTGACCTATCTGTTTATCTCCCACGATCTGAGCGTGGTTGAGTACATTGCAGATCGTGTAGCAGTGATGTATGTGGGCAAGCTGGTTGAACTGGCAGAAACCAGCCAATTATTCCAGAATCCACAGCATCCCTATACAGAGGCATTACTTTCCGCGATTCCGAATCCCGATCCGCGTCGTCGTTCCAAACGGATTGTGTTGCAAGGCGATGTCGCTGATCCGGCGCATCCACCAAGTGGTTGCTACTTCCACCCGCGCTGCCAATATGCTAAAGATCAATGCAAAACGGAAACACCTGGTCTGCGCAAAGTGGGCAATAACCGATTGGTAGCCTGTCACTTCGCCGAGGAACTTGGGCTAAAGGGCATCAACGCAGCTAACCCCAATTAGCAAGTCCCATCTTTTTGTTCCATTCTCCTAGGCTTGCATATAGCCTGCGACACGCAGGCCATGTTTTGAGGCAGCACGCACATGGCTGTCATGGTGTTGGTGGCTGTGGCATGGCGCTCTATGAGGTTGCCGAACAGGGGACGGGATCGTCGGTTTGTTGTGGCGGCGACACAACTTTTTTGCTGCAATTGCGGCAATTCTTCCAATTTGCGAAAACGTTTCCACTCCTGAAGGGTACGGGTGGGAATACCTGTTTGTAAGGCGATCAGGGTGGTGTTTCCGTGTTGAAGTGCATCGGTATAAGGGCGAGACATGATCTTCCAGGTTCGCTTAAATGAACAAAGGAGCCCCGTCCTGCATCCAAAATACTCTTGCTGAGGCGCGGGTTCTTCACCATAATCTTGAACAAGTTCATAAACTAATTTGTCTAGAAAATCCTCACGTTGATTCGTGCTGATCCGATGCTATCAGTGAGAAGCGCATTACCCCCATGTCGAGGCCGATCATCCGCCCTGTCTTGGGCCATGGCTTGGGGTCGGGCACATCAAACTAGCCCTGCTTTGCCAATAATGCGACTTCCCACGCCGGCTGGCGTCCTCGGCGATAAGACCGCGCATGTATTTTGGCCATGCCTTGCCCACGTTTTTCTGCTAGGTACATCATCACGTCATACTGGGCAGGACTGAGACGAGCTGCGACCTGTGTCCGTTTCGACGGATTCGCTTGGAGCCGTTTTGCGAGTTCCTCCAATGGCTACTCGCGCCTTATACCCCCATAGATAGATCTAGGCGCTTCGATAATTCGAGTTTACCCTTAAATGCGAACAAGCTACAATAGACTGCGTTACATTACAAAGGGAGCTCTACATGACAAATGACTTCACTTCACATGAAATTCGTACCCAGGCGGACGGATGGATGGGTGCGGTAAAGGCTCTCAAGGACAAACATGACAAAATCATTACGCTCTGGGAAACGGGAGGGTATGACTCCATCTTCTTCACAGGCTGCGGCTCGACCCATTACCTGGCGTTGACGGCTGCCAATCTCGCCCAGTCTGCTGTCGGCTTGGCTTGTCGGGGGTTGCCCGCCTCTGAGCTTGTGTTTTATCCGGATCACATCTATCCAACTCATGGCAAGCCACTGCTGGTTACCCTTTCCCGTTCTGCTGAAACAAGCGAAACGATTAAAGCCGCCCAAGCCTTCCGGCAACGATTTGGGGATCATGTGGTTACGATTACGTGCTATGGTGAGCGCGCCCTGAATAAAGAGGCCACGCTCACCATGGCTATTCACGAAGGTCAGGAGAAATCGATAGCTCAGACTCGCTCATTTGCGTCAATGTTGGTCGCATCAGAAGGCTTTGCACAGATCATTAGCGGCAGAAACCTGAGCCTCAATATTGACTCTGCTGATATGATCCTTCGTGCTGAAGAACAATCCAAACAGTATATTGATGTTGAACGATTTGACCGCTTCTTCTATCTGGGGGCTGGGCCACGTTACGGGGTTGCCTGCGAAGCAATGCTCAAGATGAAGGAAATGTCGCAAACGTATGCCGAAGCCTATCATCCATTGGAGTTTCGGCACGGGCCCAAAGCGATGGTCAACGAGCGCACCGTGGTGATTGGTCTGTTGGATGGCCCCAACTATGAGAGCGAGTTGGCGGTACTGAACGACATGGAGGCGCTGGGCGCAACGATCCTCAACATTTCACCTCATGCCGACGCTGATTTTCGCTTGTTGCCATCCCCTGCCCAGGTGATGTATCTGCCATTCACGCAATGGATGGCATATCATCGAGCAATTGCCAAGTCACTCAATCCTGACGAACCGAACAACCTCGATATGGTTGTTTACATTTAGGAGTTGCCATGAGTGCCAAACAGAATGAGGGGGTGAAGGATGACGCACCGCTTGACCTGCTGTGGGCAACCGCAGGTGAATTCAACATGCCACGCTACCAGATGATGCATTGGAAAAGGTCTCCTATAAGAATGCCCAACGAATCCTACCCGGATTGGCGCAGCAACAACAGCAAACGCGAATTCGATCTGGTCGTCATTGGTGAGATCAACGCTGATTTGATTTTGCGTGGCGATGTGATGCCTACCTTTGGTCAGGTTGAAAAGCTGATAGATGATGCCACACTAACGATGGGTAGCTCCGGTGTCATTTTTGCCTGTGGTGCGGCACGATTAGGTTTGAAGGTCGCTTACATTGGAAAGGCAGGAGATGATGAATTCGGAAGATTTATGTTACATGAAATGGACACATACGGCATTGATACCCATGGCGTTGTGATCGATCCCAATATTAAGACAGGGCTGAGCGTGATTCTTTCGCAGGGGAACGATCGGGCGATTTTAACCTATCTGGGAACCATCGCCGAACTCACTTACCAACAAATTGAATTTTCAATCTTGGATCGTGCCCGTCATCTGCACCTGAGCAGCTATTATTTGCTTGACGAGCTGCGGGCAGATGTCCCACAGCTGTTCGAGACCGCCAAGAAGCGCGGACTGACGACCTCAATTGATACGAATTATGATCCTTCAGAAGAATGGCAAGGTCACATCATGGACACGTTAGCCTATACGGATATCTTCCTGCCAAACGAGACCGAGTTCTTTGGCATCACAAAAGCGAACGATCTTGAAACGGGCTTGCAAACACTCAGAAATGTTGTTCCGATGGTCGCGATCAAGCGCGGCGAACAGGGTGCATTGATACAGCATGGCGCTGTGTCGGCGTCCATTCCTGGCATTGGTGTTGACCCAATTGATACAACAGGTGCGGGCGATTCATTTGATTCAGGTTTTATCTATGGTTTCCTTTCAGGCTGGCCCATTGAACGTGCAGCACGTTTCGGCTGTATCTGTGGGGCATTGTCAACACAGGCGGCTGGTGGTACTGATGCCCAACCTTCATTGGCAGAAGTACTCAAACATCTTGGGAGGAGCTACGACACGGCGTGAAACATCAAAATCCAGGCCGCGACGAAGTCTACTTTAGCATTGATGCACTTTCTTTGGGCAGACACCAGCACGTACAGGCAATCTATCGACGGCTGCCAGTCCAGCCGCCGGGCATAAACTTCCAAGCCCCTTTTAGACTATAATGAGACAAAAAGCCGCGAAAGAAGCCATCATATGAAATCAATAACCCCGATTAAACACACACCAGAAGCTTTCAGACGCGCATTATTCGACCATCTATATTACACACGGGGTCAGGCGATTTATACCGCCTCTCCCAATGATATTTACACCGCATTAGCCTATACTGTCCGTAACTACATTATGTATGATTGGCAGAAAAATGTGGATGCCTACTGGGAGCAGAATCCCAAATTCGTCTACTACCTCTCTGCCGAATACCTGATGGGTCGGCAGCTTTCACAGAACCTGCTTTACACTGAAACTGAAAGCCTCGCCCGCGAGATTCTGAAAGAATATGACTTCGATCTGGACGAGATTATCAAGCTGGATATCGAACCGGGCTTAGGAAACGGTGGTCTGGGCAGACTCGCAGCGTGTTTCATGGATTCACTCGCTACGCTCGATATGCCGGCTGTCGGTTATGGCATTCGCTATGAGTTTGGCATCTTTCGTCAGTCATTTGAGGATGGCTGGCAGACGGAAAGCCCGGACGACTGGCTCCATCTGGGCAATCCTTGGGAATATGCACAACCTGACGACATGGTAGAAGTGCAGTTTGGTGGTTACACCGAGCGCTACCAGGATGAATGGGGCAATCAGCATGTGCGTTGGATAGCGGGTCAAAAGGTACTGGGTGAACCCTATCACACGCTGATTCCTGGTTATGGGACACAGACGATCAATATGCTGCGATTATGGCGGGCACGAGCAACAAAAGAATTTGACTTCCGCCTTTTTGATGTCGGCGACTACGCTCGTGCTGTCGAGCAAAAAACCAACTCCGAAATCATCAGCAAAGTGCTTTATCCTAATGACAACACCCCCCAAGGCCGTGAACTACGCCTAAAGCAGCAGTATTTCTTTGTTGCCTGTTCGCTTCAAGACATCATCCGTCGCTTCCAGATCAAGAACGAAAATTGGAATAAGCTGCCAGAAATCGCCGTGATTCAATTGAACGATACGCATCCGGTGATCGCCATCGCTGAACTGATGCGCATTCTGGTCGATGACAATCAGGTGGCATGGGATCGTGCCTGGAACATTACGACCCAAACCTTCGCCGCCACACAACATACACTCATGCCGGAAGCGTTAGAAAAATGGCCTGTGTGGTTGTTTGAAAGCCTGCTACCCCGTCATCTGGAAATTATCTACGAAATCAACTATCACTTTCTGGAAGAAGTGCGGCAGAAGTTCCCCCATGACGAAGCCCGTGTCAATCGGATGTCTATCATTGAGGAGGGGCCGGAAAAACTGATCCGCATGGCTTTTCTGGCTTGTGTGGGTAGTTGTTCGATTAATGGCGTGGCGGGGCTACAGACCGAACTCCTCAAGCATCGCGTCCTGCGTGACTTCTATGAATTGTGGCCTGAGAAATTCACCAACAAGACTAACGGTGTTACGCCACGCCGTTTTATGCGATTGTCTAATCCGGGCATGTCTGATCTAATAACCAGTAAAATCGGTGATGGTTGGATCAAGGTGTTGTCCCAACTGAGTCAACTCGAAACCTATATTGAGGATCAGGAGTTTCAAGAGGCCTGGCGGCAGGTTAAACGCGACAATAAGGTGCGGCTGGCAGAGTATGTACAGGACAGAGTGGGTGTGGAAATCAGCCCTGATTCGATTTATGACATTATGGTTAAGCGACTGCACGAGTACAAACGACAACTGCTCAAGACGCTGCATATCCTGACTCTGTACAATCGCATTAAACTGGATGGGCGCGATGTATACCCACGCACATTTATCTTCGGGGCGAAGGCTGCGCCCGGTTATCATGCTGCCAAACTGATCATCAAGCTCATCAACTCGATTGCAAAGGTCATCAATAACGACCCATCAATTAACAACACCCTCAAAGTAATCTACATTCCCAATTTCAATGTGACTGCCGGCGAGATCATCTACCCAGCTGCCAACATCTCTGAGCAGATTTCAATGGCAGGCAAAGAAGCCTCCGGTACAGGCAACATGAAGTTCGCGCTGAATGGTGCACTGACGACGGGCACACTTGACGGCGCAAACATCGAAATCCGCGAGCGTGTGGGGGAAGAGAATTTCTTCCTGTTCGGTCTCACAGCCGATGAGGTCTTCGCACTTAAGGGCAAGGGCTACAACCCCATGACCTACTATCATGCCAACCCCGAACTCAAGCGGGTGATTGATCAGATTAGTTCAGGAGTATACTCTGGCGGCGATACATCACTCTTCAAGCCATTGGTTGATTCGCTGCTATACCACGATGAATACTTGCTGCTGGCGGATTATGCGTCGTATGTGGATATTCAGGACGAGGCCGAAGCCGCCTATCGTGATCAGGATCGTTGGACGCGGATGTCAATTTTGAATGTGGCGCGGTGTGGATTCTTCTCGTCAGACCGCACAATGGAGCAGTATTGTGCCGACATCTGGAATGTGAAATCGTTGGTTGTCAAGTAATGAAGAAATGGGGTGATTCTTTTTGATCACCCCGATAGTTGCGCAATTTAGGTAAACAGCGGTTCCATGCCCCAGGCGGTAACCGCCGATTGCATAGCATCATCTGTAGGACGGGATTCAAAGCGGCTGGCGGCATCCAACACCTTTGGCAACAAGGTGATGTCACCAGCAGTATTCAAGAACACCCCTTCTTGGCCTAAAACCCAATGAACTGCTTTGTCAATGCTATCTTGGTCGGTCAACGGCTCATACCAGGTGTTATGGCTGCGTTGTTCCCCTGGATAGGGGCGGCGCGTAATTGACTTGATTGTTTGGACGGCGATGTTGCGTTCCTTTGCCATCCGCAGCACTTGGCTAAATCCTTGCGCATAAACTGGGTTTTGCATCATCGGATAGTTAAAGGGAAGCAGGACAGAATCAAAGTCGTAGCGATTCAGACTCTTCTGGTGCATTCTGGCAATGGCAACATCGTGTCCTGTCACACCAATAAAGCGGGTCAACCCTTGTGCCTTGGCTTCAAGCAGGTATTCAAGTGCCCCGCCTGGCCCCATCGCCACTTCCCATTCGTTCTCTCCAACCAGATAGTGCATCTGGATCAGATCAACCGAATCGACCTGGAGGCGTTCGAGTGATTTAAGAAACTGTTCCCTGGCTTCCTCATAGGTACGCAAGCCCGTCTTGGTCGCCAGAAAGAATTGGTCGCGGTATTGTTTCATCCAGGGGCCAATACGCAGTTCTGATTCACCATAACTGGCAGCTGTATCAATATGATTCACACCGTATTCAAGCAGTAAATCCAGTGTCTTATCTGCGTCTGCCTGAGTCACATTGCCAAGAGCAGCAGCGCCAAAGATTGTCTGTGTACTTTCATGACCTGTACGTCCAAATTGCAGTTTGGGAATTGCCATGCGTTTTGTCCTTGAAAACCAGTTAAAGGTCCTTTTATTATAGGTCGTCGCTCATCGACGAACAAGACCATACAGCCCAATCCGTTGAAGCCAATCCTGGGGTGATGTACACTCCGTAAAGATTGAATAGATGAGAAAACATCAGATGGATCGAGACCAGCTACAAAAAGACATCCACGCTCTCTATGCCCGTGAACATGCCGAACTCGGTAGCAGGGGCACATTAGAACATCTAGCACGTGCTGAGCAGTTCAAATTGGGGGGTACTATTGCGGCGGGTGGTATTCTTGTCTTTCCACACGCGGGTGTTCACGATTGCGGTTATCAGATCGCAGCCTGTGTGCAAGCTTGCCTGGATAGCGGCGCAGATCGGGTGGTTGTTGTCAGCGTACTGCACGCCTTTAACGATTCCATGCAAGAGGCCAGGGTGCGCGTTGCTGCAGGTGATACGCCAAGCAATTATCCTACCTGGGGTATTCAAGGCCCAGGTATTGAGTTTCGCCATGAATGGATGGGTGATCATGCCCTGATTAGCTGGCGGCACTTTTGGGATGCAGAAGTCAAGCGGCGTGGACTACCCAAATCAAGAATTCCTGAAGTGATCGAACGCTACCCCTATCTGGCGGGTGGCAAACCCGCCCAACTCCCAGGGATTAATGACCTGGCAACCATTGCTAAAGATGCTGCGATGGTTTCAACAGGTGATCTGTTTCATCATGGTATTGGTTACGGCGATAGCCCTGAAGATTCGTTTGAACCTGACGCACAAGGAATAGCCAAAGCAAAGGCCAAAATCGAGGAAGGCATGGCCTTGCTCGAAAAAGAAGACTACTGGGGTTTTAATCAGCATTGTGTCGAGGCTAAGAGCGATGCCCGCGACGCCGGACAGGTCTATTATTACCTGCGTGGCCCAATGAAAGGCCAGGTCATTGACATGACCCATACAGACTCAAGCGAGCTTTATGACCAGCCAAAGCCAACCTGGGTAGCCGGGGCACTGATCGAATGGAAGCCTGTGATCGCAACATAGCTATCGCATCTTGCGTTATACCCAGAGCAATCCGCCCCCTGCCGAGGCGACCAACGCAGGTTTCTCCAGGCCGTTTGGCGCGGCCATCGTGGTGATGCCAGCCTGTACTGATATGGAGCGCTCATTCCAGCTATCGCCAACGAGATCATAAACTTGTGTCTCGCCTGCTAGGAGGATATGATCGTCATTTGAAACCTCGATGGCGTTAACCGCCTCATCCTGTGTTAGTCTCACCCAGGAACGACCCTGATTATCAGAGCGATACAACCCCTCATCTGTTCCGAGGAGTAATAGCCCTGATGTCAAAACCAAGCTCAACACAGAAAGTTCATCGTCGGGTAGGGCAACCTCGCGCCATGCCCGCCCGCCGTTGGTACTATGAAAGAGGCCCGTTTCTGTTCCGACTAGCAGGGTCTCGTCGGTGGCAAAATGAGGTGAAATCGCCACACAGTTGATGTTTAAGTCCAACAAACCAAAGTTCCAACCGAACCAGTGCACGCCACGATCTGTGGAGCAGAAAACACCATCTTCCATTGTTCCGGCGAAAATCATCCCATCTTCAAGGTAATTCGGTGAAACCATCAAACAAATGACTGAGGGGGGTGGCGACCCTAACCCAGCGCCATGCCAGGACTGACCGCCGTCGCTAGAACGGAGTACGGCTCCTGGAATGCCCGCAAAAACTGTCTGATCGGTATCAAATTGGGGAGAGAGTGCCACTGAATAGGTCATAGGTGATGTCTCAAAGGTCAATGATTCATAGGCGAAGTGCCAAGTTTTTCCAGTGTCATCTGAACGATAGAGGCCGCTTTCGCTGGCAGCAAAGCAGACACCAGAGGGTGATGTCGCCAGATCATAAACAACCTGTTTGAGGTCAGTGACGAAAGAAGTCATTGGCTTTCCCTGGCGTGAGCGCAGCATCTTCGCGTTGCACCTTCTTATGTACCATGATATCAACGGTCAACGCGAGAGCAGCCGCACCAACTGCCCGTTTGATGATCTCCTTCTGCACAGGAGCCACATCCAGTAAGCCTGCCTCCAGGACATCCACGATCTGTCCACTGTTGATATCCAGGGCTTTGAGGCCATGCTTGCGAACAATTTTCGCCATGACCGCGCCGGGTTGGTATCCAGCATTGGAAAGAATTTCGCGCATGGGTTGTTCAAGGGCATCAGCAAGAATCTGATAGGCAAAGCGCTGGTCGTCATCAGAACATGATTTCGCCTGCTGGCGCAGTTTCTTGCTACATGCCAGCAGCGCCGCCCCACCACCGGGCAAGGCGCCATCACGCACAGCACCACGTACCGCTTCGGCCGTCCGTTCTGCCAAGGCCTGCCGTGTTTTAAGTTCTGCTTCTGTCGGCGCACCAATCCACAGTGTTGCCGCCCCCCCCATCAATTTACCAATGCGCTGGCGATACTTGCGGCGTGCATCCGGCTCACTCAAGTTGTCGAATCCGGCCTGGAGGGCGCGTATATGGGCCCGTAGTTGGCGTGGATCCCCTTTTCCCCCACGCAACCCGAAATGTTGTTGATCTGCCCAGACGCTCCGGGCATGGCCTAGGTCGTCCAGTTTGATCGCATCAAGTGTCTCACCTGTTTGAGAGTAGAAGACCTTGCCCCCTGTTAGGATGGACATATCCGTCAACGCAGCAGCTTGATCTTCAGTTTTGCGTCCAGGTGTCTTCACAACGATTAATTGAAACTTCTCTGGCTTGGTGTTGGTCAACAAGAAGCCGACTACCTTATCAGAGATTCTCCGCCCAACAACCACCAAGGCCCGTAGTTTAGACTGTAGGGCTGCCCGCATCGCTGGCGCGAGGTCGGTTGGTTTCTCAATCTCAAAATCAGTTAGAACAAGCGCCACGTTGTCTAAGGTGATTTGACCATCCTCACCATGGCGGAGCATCTCCCGTGACAACACGCCCCCTTCCCAATTGCTGCCCTCAACATACTCTCGTTGCAAACCGCGCCGCTTTCCAGTTCGGATGTTGACATGTCCATATTCACCAATGATGTCAAAGATTTCGCCTAACATTTTCGCTAGAGGTGGATCAGCACAGACCGAACACGCCAAATCCACCAGCGCTTGTTTGCCCGTTACAGGCAAAGTCATCGCATCAAGTTCAGTGATAATGCCAGAAATGGCGCCATTAAGAAAGTGACGAAGCCGTTGGGTGTTACCCCCAGCAACGGCGTAGCGGATACCAGAACGGAAAATGGACTGAAAGATGACAGCGGCAGTTGCCGTGCCATCGCCGACCTCATCGCGAATCTGCCACATCATTTCACGGATGAGCATTGCGCCGACATCTTCATCGCGGTCAGGCAGTTGGATGACACGGCGTGCAATAATCGCCCCTTCGTCCAGAATTTGTGGGCCGAATTCTTGGGCAATGGGCTCATTAATCACAACTCGTGGCTGGGGTCCCAGTGTGGGACGCACGGCATCTACAATCTGGCTGGAGCCACGCAAAATATCATTTGAAGTCTCTGGCTGAAAAACAAGACGTTTAAAGCGGTGCATACTAGCCCTTCAGCCCACTGGTGATGACCCCTTGCAAAATTTGCTTCTGGCCCATGAAGAACATAATAATCAGCGGAATTGTATAGAGAATGCTCGCGGCGAAAGCAGTGGTAATCAACGGAAAACCTTGTGGGTCTGCATAGGACCGGGCCAGCTTGATGGCCAGTGTCGTGTTGTGGTCACGCAAATAAATGGCTGGTGTAAACCAATCACCCCAAACAAAGGAGAAAGTCAAGATAAATGACACGGCCATCACAGGCCTCGCATTGGGCAAGAAGATTTGCCAGTAGATGCGGAATAGATTACAGCCATCAACCTCGGCGGCATCTTCCAGATCACGCGGGAAGTTAATGAAAAACTGCCGGAACAGAAAAATATGGAAGGGACTGCCAGCAAGCCCCCATAACACCCAGGGCCACCAAGTTCCAACCAGGTTCAGGCGCGAAAAAAGCATGTATTGTGGAATGATATACACAATGTTCGGGACCATCAGCAAAGCAACCACGATAAAAAACAAGCGGCTGCGCCCTGGTGCTTCGAGCCTAGCAAAGCCAAAACCAACCAGCGAACTAGTAGCAACCGTCAAGAAACCGCTGAGTGTCGCCAGAATGACCGAGTTCGCCATATACTTGGGAAAGTCTACGATAGTGACAGCATTTTCATAATTGGTAAGCTGGAACTGCTCAGGAAAAACCTGGATAGGATAAGCAAGTAACTCTGGGTCTGTTTTGAATGACGACAGGATCATCCAGGCAACCGGCAGCATCAGGAGGATCGCGGTAGTCGTCACGACGAACATGGCGATCCGCATGTTGCGTTCTTCACGAGTGGCTTCCATACCACCTACAGATTGTCGAATTGATTGGGTAGCCATTAGTCGTCTTTCACCTCAGCATCATAAAATACCCAGTAGCGTGATGACCAGAATACGAAAATCGTCAGAACGATGATTCCCAAGAACATCATCCAAAGCAGGGCCATGCCATAGCCAAAACGCTGACGGGTGAAGATTTGCAAATTTACATGCACCATATACATGTACAGGGACTTGGTGGGAACTGCCCCCAATTGTCCGCTAAACCCCTGAACGTTGGCGAGGATCATGGGTAACACAAACTGTTGCAATGAGCCGATAATAGAGAGGATCAATTGGAAAAAGATAACGGGCGTCATCAGTGGAATAATCACAAAACGGATCACACGCCACTCGCCCGCACCATCAATATAGGCTGCTTCCTTTAATTCTTTCGGAACATTTTGTAACCCAGCGAGGAAAATAATCATTCCACCGCCAACGCCCGCCCAGACAGACATCGCCGTTGCCGAATAGATGGCCCAGTCACCGGCTACCCAAATTTCGGCAGTTCCAGGGCGAAAGATACTAAGCACCCCATTTAATAGGCCACCATTTTGATTCAACACCGCCCGCCAAATCCAGACCACACTCACAATTGGAATGATGCTTGGCAAATAGAAAACGGTGCGGAAAACACCAACCGCCCGGATGGAACGGTCCAGGATGAGCGCCAAGGTAAAGGATGCCACCAGCCAGATGGGAACATTCAGAAACATCCAGCGCACAGTGACCCTCATTGCATCAATCGCACGACGATCTTCAAAGATGCGCGTGTAATTATCAAAGCCCTTCCACTGAAGGTCAAAAAGACTCAAACCGTCATAATTTGTGAACGAAATGCCCAGACCAAACAGCATGGGAACTGCCGTGAGTAGGATCAACCCAAGCAGCCAGGGACTAATAAAGGCATAAAAGGCCAGTGCCCGTCGCATTCGACGCGACATATGTCGCTTTTGGGGTACTGGCTGTATCGCAGAGGGGCGAACTGCTTCTGTAGCCATAAACAAACCTTTCCAAAATCATTTTCAGGACGAATTGGGGGCAGATTACTACCCCCATAGTCACTTGTTTAACCGATGCGATCCATACCTTCTTCAATGGCAAAGTTGGTCTCGTCTTCCATCTCGAAGAGAATGGTTTCAAAGTCTACATTGCCATCAATATACTCCTCCAGGTTCAGGTTGAACACCTGACCAACCGCTCCAGGTTCGCCACCTGGTAGGAACGGATTCGCCTGAATAACTGCACCGTAGTCTATCTCTGCCATGAGCGCTTCAAAGTTGATCTGACCATAAGTATCATCTTTTGGCAGCAAATCAAACAATGATTGCAACGCTGGCACCCCCCAACCAACTTCAGCACGGGTGATGGCAGGTTCCTGAGCCATATAGTACTCAAAAGCTGCCCAGGAAGCATCCGGGTTCGCGGTTGCGCTGCTGACAACGCTGGCAGTGGCAGTAATGGTTGGCGAACTGCGTTCCCCCCCCCAAGTGGGGGCTGGAACCATGCGAATCTTGCCAGCGTCCATCAGAGCCTGGAATTCTTCATCCTCGGTAGAGTTGATGCGGGTGCAAGCGCTGAACCAGTATCCAAACTGGACAATTGCAAGCGTTCTAGCGATGAAGTCCGGGCAAGCCCAGGAGTTCAGCGCTAGTTTCGGGCTGACGATTGTTAGGTCTTTGGCCAAATCGAGATGATACTGGATCATTTCGCGGGCGTCATCATTATCAACAATGACAGCTTCTTGGAAATCTTCACTGAACAATGATTGGCCCATGGCCTGCAACCAGGCTTCCCAGTAGCGATCTGACCAACCACTGATATTCATGAACATCCCAACAACTTCGGCACGATCCCCATCGAATTGCTTGATCTGAGCGGCGATTTCACCCCATTCCTGATAGCTGAGCGGCTCATCGCCTGGAACAGGATCAACACCTGCATCTTCAAACAACTGATCATTAACGAACATGGTCATATCCGGTGACCAATCCTTAATCATGCCATACAGATCACCTTCACCAATGTTGAAGGCATCAACTGCTTTGTAGAAGTCATTCGGTTGGACCAAATCATCAAAGGTAATATCGCTGCTGGTTTCAAAAAACGTTTGCAGGTTCAAGACCAAGTCACGGGCCAGAAGCTGTGGAAACTGTGGGAATTGAAGCCGCCAGACATCGGGCGGCTCGCCAGCAGCCATCATCGCAAACAATGCAGTTTGGTCATTGTCAATACGGTTCAGGGTGATACCAGGATTTTTCTCGTGGAAGATTTCAATTTCTTCATCAGAAAACTCATTGTCATTCATCATCCAGACGACTTCAGCCTCTTCTTGCAAGGCGAAGCTCTTGCGGGATGCGCCACTTGCCAGGGTAGGGAAACTGGCGGCTGCCCAAGTTGCCCCGGCTGCGGCCACGCCAGAAACCTTTAGGAATTCGCGGCGGCTTAGTCTTTTCTTACTCATAAAATGTACCTCCAAATTCGGTTAAAAAGAAACTGTTGGCGGATGTCCTTTTTACGTTCAAATGAACTCCTTTCGTTCATCTCAATCGCCTGTAGATTCACGCAGAACCAGCGTCGGCTTAAGTAAGATTTCACGCGGTTCAGCATGAGGATCACCAATCAAATCAATCAGCAGTTGGGCCGCCGTCTGCCCGACTTCCTGCATGGGCTGGCTGATGGTTGAAAGCGGGGGGTCATAATAAGCTGCAACTGGTACGTCGTCATAACCCAACACAGCGACGTCTTCTGGGACACGCCGCCCACAAGCGCGAATTGCACGGATTGCCCCAATCGCCATATAGTCATTCTGGGCAAAAATCGCGGTGACATGAGGGGAGCGCTCAAGCAATTTCTGCGCTGCACATTCACCACCATTAAATTTCCAGTCACCGCCTTCAATGAGAGCCGAGTCGAAAGCGATCCCGGCTTCTTCTAGGGCTTGCCTGTATCCTTCGGTGCGCCTGCGGGCAGGCTGCCAGAGCGACAACCCAGTAATAAGACCGATGTGCCGATGGCCTTTGTTGATCAAGTGTCGGGTTGCCAGGTGCCCCCCATATTGATTATCAATGTTGACAACAGTTAGGCATTTCTGACGAGATTGATAGGCAATAGAGACTAGGGGCAACTGCTGATTGATCAAGAAATCAAGGTAGTAATGATCGTATTCGACTTCTTGTCCAGGGTACATAAAGAGAATGCCTTCAACCCGCTGCTCCGTAAGCAGACGGAAGTATTCAGATTCTTTGGTTTCATCCGATTTGGTAATGCCCAGCATGAAAAAATATCCACGTCGTTTGGCTTCCATTTCCGCCCCAATTAGGGCATCTGTATAAACAGGTTCGTTGAAATCAGGAACAATCAGACCGAGGATGTGAGTTTTATTCAGGGCGAGGCTGCGAGCTGATGCGTTCGGGATATAGCCCAATTCTTCCACTATTGCCAGAACATTCTGCCGCGTTTCTTCTGCTACATGAGGCTGATTATTGATAACCCGCGAGACCGTCTGGTGAGAAACACCAGCACGATCCGCAACATCCCGAATAGTTACATTTTTCATAAGAAATTACTATATGTGAACGGTCACATACCTCATCATAACATTCCTGCAATCAGGATGCAAATTTTGATGGGCAGTAACCAGGGCAATCGCATCAAAGTGGTGAATTCTCGGCAATTGGAGGAAACGTCCGGGTGCAACCATGAAAAGCATGAATCGAGCCCAAACACAACCCCACCCACTCCCCATCAAGGGCTTACCGGCTTCTAAATACAGAGCTTATGTTCTATAACGCGCACTTTTTCAGCTAAACTGAATCTGTATGAATTTATGACAGGGACATGGAAACGAAAATGAAGAAGACACTACAACCCCTTACACCCGCATCCACACCCTCCTCGAGACCTCCACTGGATGATATCACCAACTTGCGTGGCATCGCCCTCACCTCTCTCCTATTCGCTTTTTCCAAACCTGTATCGACAAAATCGCCGAATTGGAGACAGAGCTATCTGGTCCGAAATTGCCTCCATGGATCATCGCACGTTGGCAGTCTGGAAAGCTCAGGCACGAAGTGCACTTGGCAATTAGTTGGCAGGGTGTCACCATCTGCTCACCCCACAACCGTCTGGGCACCGCGAACACGGAAACCCAATCCCCCGGAAAACAGCGAAGCGATTGAATGGCTGTTGTTAACTTGTGTGCCTGTCGAAAACGGGCTTGAACCCGCCGCAAGCCGCACCGTTTGAACGGTGGTGGTTAGGGATTTTAACCGAAGTAAGGTCGAACCAGAGGTTCGCCGAACCTTTGGTTCGGAGCATCCTCAAACAGTATCTCACGTACAAGGGAGGTGCAATATTTGAGGGGGTAACGCTCAAATATCGTTGGGTGGAATGCGCTTGTGGTCTGTCGCTCGATAGAGATCACAACGCAGCAATAAATATATTCAGGCGAGCTTTCGGGGCACGTCCGTACAGCATAACGTAGAGGCAGGTGACTCATGCGTGCTGTAGAAGCTGTGCCGGCCTGGGTTTGCTTTATCCGCAGCAGAGCGTTATGCAGGCACTAAGCGACTTGCAAGCCGATCATATTGAAGGAAGATCTATTGGTCACAGCCATACCAGTGCATTAGTTAGCCCGTCGTTCAGGTTTCACCCACAAAGGTGCGCATCAGAATAATCATCATGCGACCAAAGGCGAAATTCATGCCGTGATGGTTTCCCTGAGCTAGAGATAGACATAACGTGGATAGGTCTTGCGGGCTGCCTCTGCCTCTTCCAGATCAACCTCAAGGGTCAAGAAAGGCTGCTGTGTAGAGGTCGTACCGAGAATCTTACCATTTGGGTTGATGATCCAACCCATTTTTGCGTCGTTGCCAATGGCGTTGCACGCGGCACAGCCAGGATTTGCATCCCCTGACGGGTATAGTCTTGTACGTGTTGGCCAAACCACATTTCGGTACAAATCAAACTCCCAATGTTGCCATCAATCACAAATTCGGGCGGTGCCGCATCATACCAGGTTGCTTCCCAAAACCCTTCTTCGTCGGGGAGATACACTTTTCGATGCAAGGCTTGGTAGGGTTGATCTGGCTTTATCACAAAGGCTTCATTGTATTTGTGACCATCAAACCGAATCGGACGTGTACCTATGACAATTGCCGGAAATAGACCGTCGATTCGCTCCAGCCCATGCGCTTTGACTGCCCGTTCCCACTGTTCCTCATCTACCTGATCGGAAGCCATCAGCCAAGGATGAAAGGGCATCTCAGGCAACAGCACAAGTTCACTTTGGTGTTCACGGACATGCGCAACAAGAGCACTCCATGTTTGCTCATCAAGAATATCAGGTAGTTCACATACAGTAATTTTCATGGGGCATCTTCCATTTCGAGTAACTGTAACACAGCCTTGACCAACAAACTCACACGATCATCCAATTCAACGCCCGGTTTCCATAGTGCAATCTGGTCACTCTCGTCGTTGATGGTAAAGGGCATTAGGTGTTTGACTTGCCCAGTATAAATCGCACCATATTCAAGTGTTCCAGCAGGTTGCAAAACGACCTTCATCAAACCTTGAAACTGCAAGCCTTGGACCCGCTGGCATGTTTCTTCCAGTACCTCGCGGCGGGCTGCTTCAATAGGAGCTTCACCCGTTTCAATCGCGCCACCCGGCAGTTCATATTGGTTCCGGTTGAGGTTGTGCATCAGGATATATTGATCCTTGTGCGTTGGCACGGTCAGTGCCCAGGTGAGGGGAACATCTGCATCATCAACAGGCACAGCAGGTGTTTCAGAACGGATAAAGCGGACAATTTCATGTCCGTCACCAAATTTGAGTGGCTCGTCTAGAACCATCGCTACACCCCTCTCTCCATCAACCCCCTGATTATACATCGCCTTCAGGATAGTGCTGCGCTATAGTAGAGTTAGAAAGGACCAATCCATCATGAGGGTTAATTTCGCACCCAGTTTCACATCTCAGCAAGCGGAACAGATCGCCAAAACGAGCTTTGGTATCAAGGCGTCAGCCACCCCCCTACCCAGCGAACGGGACCAGAACTTCCGGCTGATAGCCGCTGATGGTCGATCGTATGTGCTGAAGATTGCCAATCCGCATGAAAATCACACTGCTCTAGCGTTCCAGAATCAGATCATGATCCACCTGTCTGCCCATGGCATAACCTGCCCTATGGTGTGTAACACTGCCGACGGTGCAGCGATTACGTCTGTTCAGAACATAACAGGCACATTGTTTGCAGTACGATTATTGACCTATGTTGAAGGCAAGCCGCTTGGGAACTATAAACCCCATTTGCCAGAGACGCTGTACGATATTGGACGCTTTATAGGGAACATGGATGTCGCTTTGCAGCAGTTTAGGGGTGATCGTATTGTCAACGAAGATTTTCATTGGGATTTGGCCAACGCTCAGGCTGTTATCCAGGCAAACCTGCATGTTCATGACGATGAGAGTCAAGCGCTTCTTCAACATTTTCTAGATATCTACCAACAATATACCGCGCCTCATCTGGCACAACTACCCGTTGGTCTCATCCACAACGACGCCAACAATCACAACATTATCCTCAACAACAACGGCGCAATTGCAGGCATCATTGACTTTGGCGATATGGTCGAAAGCCATCTGATTGGTGAACTTGCTATCGCCTGTGCCTATGTGATGCTGAACAAGGTCGAACCATTGGTCGCAGCCGTGCATGTGATTCGCGCCTACAACCAATCGCATCCAATCAATGAGTTGGAACTTGCCACCCTATTCAGTTGGATTTGTATGCGATTATGCCTCAGTGTCACGATGGTTGTTATTCAACATAGCCAACAACCTGACAATACGTATCTTTCGATCACCGAACAAGATGCATGGTCGCTGCTCAAGCAGTTGAAGACCGTTCATCCCCGATTCGCGGAGTCTGTGTTTCGGGATGCTTGCAACCTGCAACCCGTCACTCAACATGACGCTGTTAGAAACTGGCTGATTGAGAATGCTTTTGAATTCGGCAAGGCCATGGATGGTGATTCCTATGTCGTATTCGACTTAAGTGTTGGCAGCAGGCAGTTTCCTGACCTCGCAATACAGTGGAATATTCAGCAATTCATCCAAGAAGTCGAGAGTTTACGAAGCAGTAAACTCGCTGTTGGTCGCTATCGCGAACCACGTCTTATTTATCAGAGTGATCTTTTCAGTCATCCCACCGACACGGGTGAAGTCTATCGTACAATTCACATTGGAATCGATCTGTTTGCCAATGCTGGCTCAAACGTTTATGCGCCGTTGGCTGGCACAATCCACAGCTTTTGTGACAACGACCACGACCTGGACTACGGCCCGACGATTATACTCGAGCACAGCGTTTCATCGACAATACGATTTTACACACTCTATGGGCATCTTTCTCGTGAATCTCTGCATAATCTGGAAGTCGGGCAGCTTGTTAATAAGGGCAATGTGGTCGGAAAGCTGGGAAATGCTGATGTCAATGGTAGTTGGCCTTCGCATCTCCATTTTCAAATCGTGCTCGATATGCTTGATCGAATAGGCGAGTTTCCTGGTGTAGTGGCTCCCCATGAACAGAATGTATGGTGCAGCTTTTGTCCTGACCCTAATTTGATCCTTCAAATACCTGTAACATCGTTCCCGTCGTCGTCACTTGATCAGAATGAAATCCTAGGAAAACGCGCCAGACATATCGGGAAGTCGCTCAGCATATCTTATCGCAAACACCTGCATATTGTTCGAGGTTATCGCCAGCATCTCTATGATGCCGATGGACAAGCCTACCTCGATTGTGTCAACAATGTTGCGCATGTCGGACATTCTCATCCACATGTGGTGGAGGCAGCACAAAAACAGACCGCAGTACTCAACACCAACACCCGGTATTTGCACGCAAATCTGGTCGAATATGCTGAGCGTCTGGTTGCCACCTTTCCGCCCGAACTCAGTGTATGCTTCTTTGTATGTAGTGGCAGTGAAGCAAATGATCTAGCTTTGAGGATGGCACGCGCCCACACAGGCGGAACAGACACGATCGTGTTAGATGGTGCCTATCATGGTAATCTCTCCGCGCTGATTGATATTAGTCCCTATAAGTTCAACACCAGCAGTACAGGCAAACCCAATCAAGTTCAGATCTGCCCCATACCGGATACCTATCGGGGTGAGCATCGGGGGACGGATGCAGGCATTCAGTATGGGAATCATATTGCAGTAGCGCTTGACACCATTACACTTAACCGACGGCGACCTGCTGCCTTCATCGCCGAGTCTTTGTTGGGCTGTGGGGGGCAAATTGTCTTACCAAATGGCTTTCTTATGGAAGCGTATTCTCATGTCCGGACGGCGGGTGGGGTTTGCATTGCCGATGAAGTGCAAGTCGGCTTTGGTCGTGTTGGCTCACACTTTTGGGGATTCGAGACTCAAGCCATAACACCCGATATCGTGACGATGGGCAAACCCATTGGAAATGGACACCCGCTTGCAGCAGTCATTACTACGCCAGAAATCGCTGCTTCGTTTGCTAATGGTATGGAGTACTTCAACACCTTTGGCGGGAATCCGGTGTCATGTGCTGTTGGAATGGCGGTTCTGGATGTCATTGAATCGGAAGATCTTCAGGCCAATGCACTTGATGTTGGAACATACCTAATGCAAGCCCTAATTGAACTCAAACACGACCATCACATCATTGGTGATGTGCGTGGACTGGGGTTGTTCATTGGCCTTGAATTGGTTCTAAATCAAGAATCGCTCGAACCTGCTGCCGCAGAAGCAAACTATATAATTGAGCGTTTACGCGATCACTACATCCTGGTGAGTACCGATGGCCCACTGCATAATGTTCTCAAGATCAAACCCCCTATCATTTTTTCCAGAGCAGACGCCGATAGATTAACCCAGTGTCTTGCCAAGATTCTGGTGGAAGACCCAGTACGTCAACGATTGTATTGACACTATCGCATGGCACAATGTCCATCATTCATGGACCAACTTCCCCCCATTCCCATATTAGGTATACAATAGTGGAGGTTGAGATGAAAACCATATGTTGGGTAGGCACGCATGACTCGTGTAATTGTCATTGAAGATGAATACCTGCTTCGTAAGGCAGTCATTGATATACTTCGTTCCGAAGGCTTTAGCGTCGAAACAGCCGCCAATGGGCAAGAAGGAATTGCACTCGTCAAAGCTTCTATTCCTCATCTAGTGTTATGCGATATTGGCTTGCCAGAAATGGACGGCTACAGCGTCCTGCAGGCGGTCAGAAGCGACCGCCGGACGGCAACGATTCCATTTGTCTTCATGTCAGGACGCGACGCACGCGAGGATATACGCAGCGGTATGGATTTGGGAGCCGATGATTATATTATCAAGCCATTTACACCAACTGAATTGCTTTCTGCCGTTGATGCCCGGCTGCGTCGGCACGATGATCTGTCATCGCAACTTGATACTTTACGCCACAATATTATCCACGCCCTACCCCACGAACTGCGTACCCCATTGACGATAATCATGGGTTATGCGCAGATGTTTTCAATGGAGCATAAGAATCTTGAACCGGATGTCATCCTTGAATGGGCAGATCGGATCACAGCATCATCCAAACGACTCGAAAAGCTGATCGAGAATTATCTGGTCTATGCGCAGATTGAACTCATCATGTCATCCCCAGATGAGCTGGAAGCCTTGCGTGCCGAGACCATCTCGGATGCAACCCACTTCATCACACATGTAGCTTCGCAAATCGCTAAAACTCGTGACCGCTCTATCGATTTGCAGCTCAATGTTGAAGAACTTGGCTTCCCGATTGTCCAGGAAAACATGGAAAAGATCGTATTTGAGCTAGTCGATAACGCTTTCAAGTTCTCCACCAGAGGCACACCCGTCGAAATCGGCACAACGAAAGACGGCCCCTATCACGTTTTCTATGTGTCAGATCATGGGCATGGCATGACGAACGAACAAATCAAACGTGTTGGGGCTTATATGCAGTTTGAACGCGCTATTTATGAGCAGCAAGGACTTGGATTCGGCCTGGTACTGGCTCGGCGGCTGGCGGAATTGCACGGCGCAGAGCTATATATCCAGAGTGCAGTCGGCGAGGGTACAATCGCAACCATTTACTTTCCAATGAAAAGAGAATAAAATGCCTATCGTTCTTGTTGTTGATGACGATCAGAGTTTCCTGAAACTGATGCATATGCTACTGCAGCCTCATGGGATTGATGTGTTGGCTGCCCGCACAGTAGCCGAATCGCTTGAACTGGCACACAATAATTCAACTGATCTGGTGTTGATGGACATTTGTTTACCCGGTGTTGAAGGGACAGGCTGGGATGGGATACGTACGTTCAAAACCGACCAACGTCTTGGCCACATCCCCATCATTGCCGTCACCGCCGCTGGCCTCGAAAGCTGCGGCAAAAAGCTTGATCCTTCAATGTATGAGGGCCTCCTCTACAAACCTTTCACCTCAGCAGATCTGTTACCCTATATACGGCAGTTCACTTGATCGAGACGGGCAGCCCGTTGTTAGCGGCGGATTCTTTAATGGCATCCCACAACCTTGCCATCCATAGACCAACCTCCGGCGGGCAGGGATTCGCCATTTCACCACGACGAACCGCCACAAACTGCTGCCAAGTCCCCAGCGATTCCGGCAATTCGACGGATGACGGCTCTGGTTCACCGTGTAAGTGCATAGCCAAAGTGCCCCCCCAAATGCCTGTCCGCAGCATCCCGTTTGTGCCGAACACACACACATCAGAGCTTGTCACACCCGCATCACCGCATCCATGCAATGTGACCATTGCACCAGATTGAAGCTTGCCGATGACCACGCCCAAAATGTCAACGTCGGTGCTGCGGTTATCGAGCCAAGCTGCAACTTGAACAAAGGGCTCACCAGCTAGATCAACTACAGTATTGAGCATATGCGCCCCAGTATCGAACAAGAATCCGCCACCCGCAATCATTGGGTCTTGACGCCAGGTGTTGCTCGTTCCCGCCTTCCAGCGCTGCCAAACCGTTGCACTAATCGAAAGAACTTCACCCAACTCGCCTGCTCGCAGTTTGTCAACCGCCACCCGCACAGCAGGAGACATACTGCCGTTAAAGGCGACAACTAACAACTGTCCCGCCTTATCACGGATGTCGATCAGTTTGATGGCTTCCTCTGCATTCATCACCATTGGTTTTTCCAACAACACATCAAGCCCGGCTTCCATACAGGCTTTGGCCTGCATAAAGTGCAGGTTATGGGGGGTTACAATCAAGGCAACATCTAGCTGGTCAGCGTATTGTGCCAAGAATTTATCGAGATTGGGTTCATTCCGTGGCGGGGTCAACCCAGCATTTTCAAACATTTCACAGGTCAACTCGTATGATGTAGGATCGGGTTCACAGACGGAATCAATGCTGGTCGTATCGATCTGGTCAAGCATAAGACGCATATGTCCGTTACGGGCCATGCCACCCGTCCCAATAACGCCAACCCGGATAATCCTTTGATCTGACATAGTCAGTTTTCTCCAAGAGTGGTTCAGTCCAATATCCATTATAGCCATTAGCGAATAAGACCAACGATGTCCATATTACCTTGTCCCTGTCAAGTACCCAATTGATGAAGTTATTTTCATCCAGGTTAGTGACCGTCTTCTCATAGATCGGCACATTCAAATTTAACCGGATGTACCCACTACAGTCCACGAACGCAATTCCATGACTTATCAGTCAAGACCACCCGCTATGCGGGTGGCGCTTGGCCTAACCCTATAAGGGCTTGTTACTTGCCACTCTTTCACTTCGTTCAAGCCGACGCACCGATTACCTAGCTACCCCTGAAGGGATCTTCCGCTTCTTTCGTACTGATCCAGCCTATCATCTGATCATATTTCTCTTGTTCGCGCACATATTTGGCTATGGTTGCCTCATTCAACCCGCCTGTACTCACAGAGTACCCACACGACCAAAAGTGGCGATCGTCGAACTTGTCTCTCAGGTTGGCGTGGCAATCAAAGATCATCATCGCACTCTTGCCTTTCAGATACCCCATGAAACTCGACACGCTATACTTCCACAGGATTGATACTAACAAATGGACCTGGACGGTCAGAGAGATATTTGCAGCAAATGGTGAATGATGCCCGCCATCTGCTTCCTATCTCAGCGACCTGTTTGCCACCTACCCCCACCTGGTTTACACACCAATGCCCAATAAAGGCCAGACCTACTGCTATTCAGCTTTTCGTCTTTGCTTGGAATTCGCCCCTACTTCAACGGATGCCCTATCCCAAGTACACTTTTCATGGCCATGATTTCATCTGAACTCTTGATTCACCACTCCCTCTGATTTTGGATACAAGCAACCCCTTCAACAATATCTTATAGAGACAGACATGGTTTCGTAAAGAAGAGAAGTTGGTTAAGCTCATGGGATGAATGAGAAACAAAGTAAATCCAAATGGCTCGAATATCGTCGTCAACAAGCTTGGGAACTTGCCCAAAAAGGCTGGCAGCAAAACAAGATAGCTGAGGAGCTGTGAGCCAATGGCTCGCCCGCGCCCGTGAAGGTGGATTGGAAGCGCTCAAAGCCCATCCTGCTCCCGGTCCAACACCTCGCTTGAGTGCCAAGCAGCTTGAGCAGTTGCCGCAATTACTAGAAGTCGGTGCCGAGAGCTATGGTTTTCAAGGCGATGTGTGGACCCATAGCGTGTGGCTTGGCTCATCCAGCAACAGTTTGGGATCAAATAGAGTGCGCGCCATGCGGGTCGCATCTTGAAGCAAATTGGCTACAGTCATCAGAAACCTATGCAAGTGGCTCAACAGCGCAATAATGAAGCGATTGAGCAATTTCAGCAAGAAGTCATTCCTGAGGTAAAAAAAAGCCCAGATGTAAGGATAACACGGTCGTTTTTCTGGATGAAAGTGGTTTCCGTTTGCTACCGATGGTGGTGCGAACATGGGCGCTACGAGGACAAACACCAATTCTGCGTGTGCCTTTGAAGTGGTCGCGTCTATCGGTCATCAGTGCCATCACCCATGATGGACGTTTATTGACCCGTATTCAGAAAAAAGGCTTTCGTTCATCCCAGATTGTGCA
Source organism: Phototrophicaceae bacterium (assembly GCA_965223785.1). GTDB lineage: Bacteria > Chloroflexota > Anaerolineae > Aggregatilineales > Phototrophicaceae > CBDCXN01. The sequence goes on from CBDCXN010000001.1 coordinate 319,013, forward strand.
GTTTTTGAAGCATATCCTACGCCATGTCGAAGGGGAGATCTTGCTGATTTGGGACAACTTATCTGCTCATCGTAGCAGGTTAGTCAATCAGTTTGTTGATAGCCAGCAACGCTTGACCTGTTTGCACTTACCGCCTTATGCCCCCGATTTGAACCCGGTTGAATTTCTGTGGAGTTATTTGAAAAAGACGCAGCTCGCCAATATCTGTTGTCAATCTCTTGAGCAACTGCGCTACGAAATTCGCAAAGCACTGGAACGGGTGCGACATAAACGTGATGTCTTGATGGCTTTTGTTCACCATCTTTAACGAGTAACTACTCAAGTTAGTTTTTTTGGATAGGAAGAAGCGAATGTTTAACTTGAGCCGTGTAAATTTACTTGACCCAAATAACCCCTCGAACGAGGGGCATTAGCCATTTAATCTCTAAGAGGTATATGTGTTAGGATCGCGGTTCAATAATTGTCTGCAACTCGGTTACCCATTCTGATTGTGGAACACCATGCATTGCGCCTTTGTGATGGATTGCACGGTGTTCATGACAGAGACCATAACCATTCTCAACAGCCCAGCGTTCGAGTAACACTTGTTTCTCAAACAGCTCTTTTTCACCATGTCCGTTAACCATGATAGTCGCAGCAAGCACCTCAGGCATAGTCACGAGTGCGAGAACCTCACCAGTTGATAGTTCCACATCATCCGTTTGCTCGTCGGTTACAGGTACAACGAACGCAAATTCGTAATTATCTGGATTGATTTCCTCCCCGTAAACCGCGCCTATGTGCAAACTGGCATGTTTGATCATGCCGTTTGCGATTAATTCATTGATTTCTGAGCCGATGATAGGAATCTTATGTTCCACGGGTTGGAAACGTAGGTAGAGTGCTTTGAAGGTAGGAAGTTCTTTGACAACAACATTTAGTTCAGGCATTTCGTTCTCCAATTCAATCATATGTAGATGGAACTCAACCATTGCCAGTCTTTGTTGTTCCTCTCGCACACGTTGTTCAATTTCAGCGTGTTTGAGAACTAACATACCACGCAGTTCTTTTCCACTCAGATCTTGATTGAGCATGATGCCGATTTGCTCAAGTGACAGCCCCATATCTTTCAAAGCCATGATGCGATGTGCACGTGGTAGCTGTTGCAACGTGTAGTAGCGATATCCTGTGAACTTATCCACGTGATCAGGACGTAGTAAACCACGTTCATCATAGATATGTAGGGCTTTGATGCTAAGTTGACTAAGGCGAGAAAATTCGCTAATCTTGAGCATACAGAACTCCAAATCTGGACTCAGGTCGTTTAGTTTCAATTGAAGGCAGCCTTCTTATTTTCAGTATGCAGTCTTACCTAGGGGAAGAGTCAAGGGGTTATTCGGGGCAAGGATGGAGAAGGCAGTAATTGCTCAGTTTGAGCAATTATCTTGACAATACTCTTTAGCTAGCTGTGTCCGTCTCTATAAACTTAGAACACCCTATTGAAACCCGTCGAGGGTACACATGCATGATCGGTGTGATGCAGACGGCAAAAGCTCAGTTCAAGGCGGCAAGAACCAGTTGACTATTGTGCCGTTTGCCAATCCTAGCTGCGACGATCTGCCGGGTGGCGACACCCTCAATCGTCGCCAGATCGCGCCTCGATAGACAATGCGGCTCAGGTCACTGCATCCAACCTGATGGGGCTGTATCACGCTCAGATCCTTAAGTAGATTGATAAATACCTAATACCACTAACCTGTGCGTCATCCCTCTCATCCGTCCTCTATGTTCCCCGGGTCTCTGCCTCAAAAATCAATCCAACCCAGCAACCTAAAATACAGAACGTATGTTCTCTAAAATGCTCTGTTCTGTGCTATAATAAAAACATCTGCTCACATCGGCTAACCCAGAATATCATGTCTCGCCCTTATACCCATACCCTTTCACTACCAACACAACAACGTCACCCTGAACGCCTTGCCAACAGGCATCCCTCTAGGAAAATTGCCGCCATTGCCGCCGAAAAAAGTTGCGCGGCGGCGGCAGCAAAAGGAACATGAAAAAGAAGAAGAGTAAAGAAGACACCATTGCCGCCTACACCCACCAGGCCGCTCACCCCCTGGCAGGCAGACTGCGAAACAGCCTGGGATCTAGAAAATGTTTTTTCGGATAGGCTCTAAGTGCTGTATCCGGTAAATGGTCAAAATAATGATATCACAGAGTTCACAAGGCAATTGACTCAAAATGCCTTGTTTCTTCCCATCTACCTTATCTTATGATCACCCAACTCTCGATAGTTTGTTTGGAGACTTATAGGATGAAGCACTAAGAGACCATATGGAAAGGGTTGAAACTAAGAGTATATATGGAGGGTACAAGTTCAAAATGAACCGCTTCAATCTGCTGTTTGAGGGCCTGATCTTTCAGCAGCTGCTTCCATTGTCTGTAGATGCTCTCACGATTGATGACCAGAGCTTCAGCGCACACCAACTTGATCCGAGCTCGACGGACTATTTCAACTTTTTTTGCAGGTGCCTATCGAGCATCAACTCGCTGGAGAGTCGCTTGAGTTCTTCGTTCTCCCACTTCAGCTTATTGTATTGCAGCCCTGACACCGCGCCTTCACCAGTGTCTTGACGCAACCAGGTATAGATTGCCTTGGTACTGACAACATACTGCTCAGCCCCACACTCACCCGCTTGCATCTTGCTAATGATCTCTTTCGATATCCGTCGGCTCATTGGATCGCTCCCTTTTTGTGCATCATTAGCGCAGACTTCTATCCTATTTTATGGGGTATCGATCACCCCTTGTGTTCATGCAAAGTTACCAACTGAGTTGTACATTTTTGCATGATGTTGTACGAATCTACCAAGTGAACTCCCTTTCCCGTTGGAATCTACGAAATACCTCACAAAAACAGCGTGGTTTATTTGTATTTTTCCACAATGAAGGCCGGATAGTCGCTTCGTAGAATAGGCTGCAATATCTCACGAAGACGAGGAAAACAGCAATGAGCAATACAAAACGCACAATCCGATTGCTGCTCCTGTTTGTGATGGCTTTCTTTGCCGCTAACATGCTTGTCGGCGGCGCCATTGCACAGGAAAGCGATGGTGACGACGAAGCGATAATACTCACCCATGAAGAAATGATCGCAACACTGGTTGCCAACCTAGATACAGTTTGGATGCTGGTTGCGGGCTTCCTGGTGTTCTTCATGCAGGCAGGCTTCGCTCTGGTCGAAGCAGGTTTCGTCAGAGCCAAAAATGTAACCAATATTTTGATGAAGAACATCTTTGATGTGTCGATTGGCGCGATTGCATTCTGGGCCGTTGGCTTTGGTATCATGTTTGGCTCTGGTAACGCGATTTTCGGTTCCGAATGGTTTTTCCTCAGTGGCCTGCCTGAAATCTATCCTGATCTTTCAGTTCCCAGCTATGCGTTCTTCTTCTTCCAGTTTGCATTTGCCGCGACAGCCGCAACGATTGCTTCTGGTGCGATGGCAGAACGGACGGAGTTCAAAGGGTATCTGATGTACAGCCTCCTGGTAACGGCCTTTATCTACCCAATCGTCGGACACTGGATTTGGGGCGGCGGCTGGCTGGCTCAACTGGACACGCCGTTCTATGACTTCGCTGGCTCCACAGTCGTGCACTCAACAGGTGCATGGGTCGGTCTGGTTGGCGCAGTCATGCTTGGCCCTCGTAAAAATCGCTTTGGTAACGGTTCCTCCCCCATTCCCGGTCATAGCATGACATTAGCAGCCCTGGGTACACTCATCCTCTGGCTCGGATGGTTCGGTTTCAATCCTGGTAGCCAGCTTGACTCAAGTGCCGTCGACATTGCCCGGATCACAGTCACAACCAATCTGGCAGCGGCAGCGGGTGCTCTGGCCGCATTGTTCATGGGATGGTGGATTGTTGGCAAACCGCAGCTTCCCTGGGGCTTGAACGGTGCGCTGGCAGGTCTGGTCGCTATCACGGCTTCCTGTGCAATCGTTACGCCGGGCGAAGCTGTTCTGATTGGGGCAAGTGGCGGTGTCATCATGTTCTTGGGCGTGAACCAACTGGAAAAAATGGAAATCGATGATCCAATTGGTGCAGTCTCTGTACATGGTTTCTGTGGTGTCTGGGGTACCCTTGCTGTAGGTATTTTCGGAGCAGACATGGGTATCCTGCATAATGGCGGCGCCAGCCAGTTGATTACCCAGGTCATCGGCGTTACCGGCGTCACGGTCTTTGTCATCACCGTGTCTTACATGATGTTCACCGTCATCAAATCAACAGTCGGCCTGCGGGCAGAAGAAGACGCCGAAGTCCTGGGTCTGGATATTTTCGAGCATGGCTCAGTCAACTATCCAGAATTCACCAATTCACCCAGCTTGCCCGTTCAGAAATAAGCAGGTAGGAGATCATGACTAAGAAAATTGACGCGATTATTCGCAAAGAAAGACTAGAAACTGTCAAAGAAGCGCTCTCAGAGATCGGCATTGTGGGCATGACAATCGCTGAGGTGCGCGGGCGTGGACGCGGTGCAGGCATGGAACTGCAATGGCGTACAGGCAACTATGTGGTTGATTTGCTGCCACGCATCCAAATCTCCATCGTCCTCAGTGATGATAATGTGGACGCCACCGTTGATATCATCAAGAAGGCGGCACAAACCGGAGAGAAAGGTGATGGGATGATTTTCATCACACCTGTTGAGAACATCATTCGCATCAGCACCGGTGAAGAAGGCCGCGACGCCATCACCTATCAAGGGGATATCGACACCAAGAAGTAGTCCCTGAAAGTTCGTCGTGTAAACGGGTACACGATGATATGTGCCCGCTTTTGATTCTAGATAGGTTACAATAGAGTCAGAATCGGAGTAATTTTGCATGTACATGGAAGAACGTCATCGATTGATTCTTGATCTTATGGAAAAACAGGGTCGGGTATCAGTCAATGAGTTAAGTGATAGTCTGCAAGTCAGCGCCGTCACCATCCGACAGGATTTGCGGACACTGGCTGAGCAAAACCTCATACAACGCACGCATGGCGGGGCCGTCAAACCACAGGCAACCAGCCTGGAACTCTCGTTTGAAATCCGGCAGCGCGAACACGCAGCTATCAAGTCACAACTCGCAACCTATGCTGCCCAGCGCGTAGTGAGTGGTGACAGCATCGCGCTGGACGCAAGCACAACCGTTTTTGCCATGCTGCCCCATCTTAAGCAGTTAGATCACCTCACCATTGTCACCAACAGCCTGATGATAGCCACCACCTGCCTGGAAAGTGCCCAGATTGATGTGCTACTACCAGGGGGGACGCTCAGACGCGATTCTATATCATTGGTTGGAGCAGCGGAGACCTTGCCAAATATCAATTTACGCTGCGGCTTTTTCGGCGCTCATGGTCTGGACATCCCGAACGGCATCACCGAATCAAGCTTGCGTGAGGCAACAATAAAACAGGCGTTTATGGAGCACTGTGCTGAGACAGTCTTGATCGTTGACGAGACCAAATGGGGCAAAATCGCACCCTATACGCTGGCTGCCCCTGCTGGGTTTTCCAGCATCATCACAACTCGTAACGCGCCTCATGATCTGGTCATAGATTATCAGAACCATGGGGCCCATGTTGACATCATGGGCGAAGCAAGTTAACATCGAAAGCAAACGAAACCAAATAAAACAAGAAGGAAGCCATGCCCCAAAATCTCTGGAACAATGAAGCAGCATCCAAACAACCAGAACTCGACCATCTGGTATATCGAAGCAATATCCTGGGTCAGGACCGGACAGTGGTCAACATTTATGGCGGGAACACGAGCGCTAAGCTGACCATGACCGATCACGTTGACCGCAAAATGACGGTCCTTGCCGTCAAAGCGTCGGGGTCAGATGTTTTGACCATGACAGAACCACAATTCGCCCTGCTCAAAATGGATGAAATTGCCCCCCTTTTCGAGCGTGAATCGATGACCGACGAGGAGATGGTCGCCTATCTCGCCCGGACGGTGTTTGAACCTGGACGCCCACGTCAGAGCATTGAAACGTTGCTCCACGCCTTTGTGCCATTTAAGCATGTTGACCACACTCACCCCGATGCTGTGATTAGTCTGGCCTGTGCGCCCAACGCCGAAGCCGCTGCCCGGGACGTCTATGGGGATCGGATGGCCTTTGTGCCGTATATTCGTCCTGGTTTCACACTGAGTCGTTGGATCGGGCAGAAAGTGCGTATGAACCCGAAAATCGAATGTGTCATCATGGGCAAGCACGGACTCGTCACTTGGGATAATGACCCAAAGAACTGTTATGACAACAGCATCCGCATTATTCAGGAAGCAGAAGATTACATTCAGACCAAGCTCAGCGGTAAGCGTGTCTTTGGCAAGCTGAAAGTAGCGCCGATTGAGAAGGCCCAGCGCAAGGCAATTCTGGCAGAAGTCCTACCCGTGATTCGTGGCGCAGTCTCCAAAGGACAATCGACTATCTTGAAAGTTGATGACAGCGAGGCTGTTTTAGATATGGTCGGCAGCGAGAATACGCCGGAGGTTAGCCAACTGGGTGTGGCCTGCCCTGACCATCTGGTTCATACCAAACGTCAGCCTTTATTCATCAACTGGCAGCAGAGTGACGGTGTAGATGTACTCAAGGAGCGCCTGATAGAAGGGATTGGTAGCTATCGCCAGCGTTATATGGAGTATTTTGAGGCCAACAAGATTAAAGGAGACCAACTGCGCGACGCTTCACCGCGGGTGATCCTCGTTCCAGGCCTTGGCATGGTCAACACGGGTAAAGACATCACCAACGCCGACGTGAGCCGCCAGCTTTATCATCGGGCCATTGCCGTGTTAGGTAGCAGTGAAGCCGTCGGCGGGTTCACTGCCCTAACACCCAAAGAAGCCTATGACATTGAATATTGGCCCCTCGAACTGTATAAGCTCAAACTCAAGCCGCCAGATCGTGAATTTGCGGGCAAAGTCGTCTTGATTACGGGCGCAGCTAGTGGTATCGGGCGGGCAACGGCACGACGTCTGGCAGCGGATGGGGCACATGTCATCATCGCCGACATCAACCAAGCCGGTGGTGAAGACGCTGCAGATGAAATCGAGAAACTCTATGGCAAGAATCGCGCCATTTTCGTCCACACTGATGTCACGAATGAAGGCGCTGTGGGTGCGGCATTCCATCAAGCGGTTTTGACCTATGGTGGCGTCGATATACTAGTGAACAATGCCGGAATAGCGGGTGGTGCACCGATTGAGGATACCTCACTGGAAATGTGGCAGCGCAACATCGACATCCTGGCAACAGGCTACTTCTTGATGGCACGCGAAGCCGCTAGGGTGATGAAGGCTCAGGGGACAGGGGGCACAATGGTGTTTGTCGCCAGCAAGAACAGTATTGCTCCTGGCAAAGGCGCAACGGCATATGCCAGTGCCAAAGCTGCGGAACTGCATCTCGCTCGAAGTCTTGCGGAGGAACTTGGCCCCAGCAACATCCGCATCAATTCGGTGCTGCCGGATGCCGTCATCCAGGGTAGCAGTATCTGGGATAGTCAATGGAAGGAAGCCCGGGCCAAACAGTACGCCATCACGGTGGATGAATTGGCCGATCACTATCGTCAGCGCAATATCTTGAAAGCTGAGATTCTACCAGAAGACATCGCTGAGGCCATTGCGTTTCTAGCTGGGTCCCGCAGTGCGAAGACAACGGGCGGCGTTATCACGGTTGACGGGGGCATCGCAGCGGCTTACGTCCGTTAGAGGGAAACCTTATGGCCAATAGACACGTTATTGCAGTTGATTTAGGCGCGGCCTCGGGCCGGGTTATGGACGCCAGTTTTGATGGGCAGGCCTTAACGGTGGAAAACGCGCACCGCTTCCCTAACATCCCGGTACAGGCAGGCAATACATTATATTGGGATGTGCTACGCCTTTGGCACGAAATTACACGAGGCATTGAGTTCGTCGAGGAGGCGGCCTCCATTGGGGTCGATACCTGGGGTGTTGATTTTGCCTTGCTCAATAGTCGTGGTGAGCTCCTCACCAACCCAGTCCATTATCGTGACTCTCGAACCGAAGGTGCGATGGAATGGGTTTTTGAACGCATCCCTAAGCGTGAAGTTTTCGAGCGCACCGGGATCCAGTTTCTTCAGTTCAATGGCTTATTCCAGATGGCCACCTTGATCCGCGACCAAAGTCCCTTACTCGATGCTGCCGATAGCCTGTTGACCATTGCCGACCTTTTCAACTACTGGTTGTCTGGTTCCAAAACCTGCGAATTCACCGAAGTCACAACAATGCAAGTGGTTAACCCAAAACTCAACGACTATGATCGGGATATGCTAGAGGTCATTGGCATCCCAACAGACATTCTCACGCCCATCATTCAACCGGGCACGCGCATAGGTCATTATCAGGGGATACCCGTTATTGTGCCTGCCTGTCATGATACGGGGAGTGCTGTTGTGGGTGTGCCTGCAACTTCTTCTGATGTGGCCTATATCTCCAGTGGAACGTGGAGTCTGCTTGGTCTGGAACTTAACCATGCCATCATCAATGATAGGGCTTTCGAGGCCAATGTCACCAATGAGGGTGGCGTTAATAACACCTATCGGCTGCTGAAGAACATCATGGGACTGTGGCTGGTGCAACAATGTAAAGAAACCTGGAATCAGGCGGGCAATGACTACGACTATAGGCAACTGGTGCAGATGGCAGAATCTGCAGAACCCTTCCAGGCATTTATTGATCCTGACGATCACGTCTTTCTTGCGCCCGGCGACATGCCCTCGCGGATTCGCAACTATTGTCAGGAAACGGGGCAAGCTGTTTCCGGCTCTCATTCACAGATCATGGGGATTGTGTACGAAAGTTTGGCGATGAAATATCGTTACGTGCTGGAACAACTCATTGATGTATCAAGTCAGGAAGTGAACACGATTCACATCATTGGCGGTGGCTCACAAAATAAACGGCTATGTCAGATGACAGCGAATGCGACAGGTCGGCAGGTGATTGCTGGGCCAGTCGAAGCGACAGCTATCGGCAATGCCATCGTCCAACTGATTGCATTAGGAGAATTGAGCAGTATTCAAGATGCCCGCCGGGTGCTCAGCCAGGACAAGTCACTTAAGATCTATGAACCAGAGAAAACGTTTGAATGGGATCAGCACTACGAGCGCTTTAGATCGATTATCGCATAAGCACGCTTTGAATATTTCGAGCTGCGATGCTTCTCTTGATTTGGGCAGCTTTCCTAGCCGCATTCTATCACTATTTGGGAATCCACACGAAAGGATTTTCAGATGTTGGGTGATTCGGATAAGACTCATATCTCTAATAGAGGACACTAGATGGCTATTGAACCCAATCGGTCAAACCTTAATGTGGGTTATCAGCAAAACTGGCTTGCAAAGCTATTCCCTTTCTTATACTGGTTCCGGCATTATCAGCGCGATGACCTGCCCGGCGATCTTATTGCTGGGTTCACCGTGGCGACAATGCTTGTGCCGCAAAGTATGGCCTATGCTGTACTGGCGGGACTTCCGCCGATTGTGGGGCTATATACTGGCATTGCTCCCGTACTAATCTACGGACTATTAGGATCGGCACGTATCCTAACACTTGGCCCAACAGCAATTACATCGGTCATGATTCTGAGTAGTATCGGGGGTCTAGCAAACCTCGGTTCCGACGCATACTTCACTTTATCACTGACATTAGCCTTGACTCTAGGCATCGTCTATCTTGTGATGGGATTGTTGCGTTTGGGCTTTGTTGTTAATCTAGTTAGCCAATCGGTCTTAGAAGGTTATGTTAACGCTGCCGCTCTCATCATTGTCATTAGTCAAATTAATACCTTGCTTGGGATTGATGTCCCCCTTTCCCCATACCCTGCTGAGACCTTGCACAATACACTATTCAATTTAGATCATATTCATCTGCCCACATTTGCGCTTGGGTTAATCTGTATCAGTATCATTTGGTTGTTTAATAGTCGGTTGAACTCTATATTGCTGATTCTTAGGCTAGGGCCAAGACTAAGAATCATGCTGACACGCAGTGGGCCATTGGTTTCTGTTTTAACCGGAACAATGTTGGTGGTCATATTCCAACTGGATGAATTTGGGGTCTCGGTCATAGGTGAAGTACCTCAAGGGTTTCCATCTTTCGCTTTAGGGCCCTATGACTTCTCTGAATGGCAGCCTCTTCTGATAGGTGCAGTAGCCATTGCCTTTGTTGGTTTCATGGAAGGTTTTTCTACCGCGAAAACGCTTATGAGCAAAGGCAAGCAGACCTTTGATGCCAATCAAGAACTCTTTGCCATGGGCGCAGCCAATATTGCCGGTGCAGCTACAGGGGGCATGGCATCCACAACCTCAATCAGCCGTTCGGCGGTCAATTTTTCGACAGGCGCCCATACGGGCCTATCGTCGGTGATTGCTGCTCTCATCGTCGGGCTGGTTGTTTCGTTCTTTACTCCCCTGCTCTACTATTTGCCCAATACCACCTTAGCCGCCATTATCCTTACGTCTGTTGTGCGGCTGTTTAATGTTCGATCTATCCAGCGTTTACTTAGTTATAGTTGGCTTGATACTATTCCGTTCTTCGTAACATTCATTGCGACGTTTTTTATCAGTATTCCAATAGGCATCGCCAGCGGTATCGTCGTATCGTTGGGCGCTTATCTTGTTCGTACCAGCCAACCTCAGATTGTTGAGCAAGGCCGTGTGAATTACACGGAACACTATCAAGCCGTTGATAAGAAAGTGACCCACCGAATTCCCGGCGTTCTCATTATACGAATCGACGAGAGTCTTTATTTTGCAAATGCACAATTTCTGGACAAACACTTGCGGAATACCATTGCAACATCCACAGAAATCAAACATCTCATCCTTGTGGGGGACGCAATCAACTGGCTTGATACAAGTGCCCTACAAATACTTGAAGACCTGATACGTGATCTGGAAGAGATCAACATCTCGGTCTTCATTACACAACTTAATCCCAAGGTTTGGCGCCGGATCAACAAAATTGGGTATACCGAACAAGTTGGGAAAGAGCGATTCTTTCAGCGCACTCATGATGCGGTTGTCGCAACGGGTCAATTACTCGACGATGAACTGCCCATTTAGACGCTCATTACAGTTCAGTTAAGCTGGTAACGTCTGTGGCATATTCTCCAGCCGAGTCAGCCAATAGTGGACATCAAAATTATCGTCACCCGTGAGGAAACGCCACAGCTTGATGCGATTCACAATCTCCAGGCGTCCGCTGGCCTGCTCAAACCAGTCCTCGCGCTTCGCCAGGATCCCCTGCACATCATCTTGGGGCGTGTTGCCATAGAAAATCGGACGGTTGGCTTTGACTTCGTCATCTAGATCGTCCGTATTCCATAAACGCAGTTGCCGCACTGTGGGGTTAAGCCGTACCTTATACATATAGCGGGTTTCGCTGGTCTGGTTGCGGCGACCACAATGCCAGATGCCATGATGTAGAACAAGGATTGACCCAGCCTTACACACCATCTGAATCTGTCCTTTCATGTTTTGATAGCGGGCGATGTCCATTTCGTTGATACGGCGGAAGTGCGTTCCAGGAACGAGCAATGTCCCCCCCATCTCAAACGGAATATCATGCGGGAAGTACATTAACTGGATGTCAAAATGCGTGCGCGTATCAATGATCGAGTCGCCATGCAATCCCTGTGAAATATCCTGATTCGGTTGGCGGATATGAACCGCCTGATGATCGAATAAGGGGTTAGGCCCAACCAGACTGTGGATAATGCCCTGAATTTCGGGCAATCGCAGCATCTTGCCAATGGCAGATGGTTCCGGGTGGCAATCGGGTAAGGGTGTTCCGGCAGGAGCTGTTGGGACAGCTTTATTCTTGATTTCTTCCAGCGCAGCCTGATTAATCTTGTCAGGGACAAGCTCATCAAAACGCAAGAAGCCGCGTGCCACAAATGAGGCCATCTGTTTTGAATCTAATAGATGTTGTTTATCAATCATCCGTCATTTTCCTCCAGCTTCTCAAAAATGAACTCATACATCAGGAACGAGGTGGTGTATTCCATGTTTGGGTAGGGTGGGATCAATTGTGGAAACTGGATCACCCGCCAGCCGTCTTTTAAGGCATCCAGCCCAGTTTCATAGGGAGGCAAGTCCTCATCGCCCGTTACATACCGTTGTTTGCCTGTACCATCATACATTGACCAACTGACAACTTTGGAATCTAACGCCGAGTTTGCCAGATACAACACCAACACTTTTTGTCTCAACTTTGACATGATCTTCTTTAAGGGTGGGCGAATAATGTGCATATTATAACACAACAGCATAGCGTAGGGGAGTGGTGAGCATGTGGGCAGGATCGTTGGTTTGTTGTGTCGCCGCCACAACTTTTTTTGCTGCGATTGCGGCAATTTTTCCAGTTCGTGCTGAGGTCTCCAGGAAAAGAGTGTGACGTTGCCGTGTTGGAGTGCATCGGTATAAGGGCAAGACATAATATTCCAGGTTAGCTGATGTGAACAAATGTTTCTATTATAGCAAAAGGTAGAGCATTTTTGAGAGCATATGTTCTGTATTTTGGGGGTTTGTTGGAGCGAAGGGGTGCTCGGTTGGATGAATTAAATTATTGACGCAGAGAGAAAGTGATTGACAGCCCCCAGGAGCGGATACCGCTTCATAGGGGTAGATGAAGTGTCCATGAGGGCAGGATTCTGGCTTGCTGGTGCGGCGGCACGACAAAAAATAGCGGCAATTTGCACCAGAAACTAACTAGGACGTGTTGACATTTCAGCGTAACCAGATCAAAATACCGACAAAGTGCAAGAAACCAAGATAGGATCCATCAAGTTTCTCGAAGCGAGAAAAGATACGCCGAAAATGCTTGATTTTGTTGATAAAACACGCCACCAAGTGACGTTCACGATACCATCAGTGATCATATGCACGCGCCTGTTTCGCCCGTTGATGAGGTGGAATAACAGCGTCTATGCCTTGCGTAACCAACCAGTCCACAAAATCTTGGGCAGCATAGCCATGGTCTGCAATCAGTCGATCAAAGAGAAAGCCAGTCACCCGGTCTTCAGCTTGTGTGATGTCATAACTTTGCCCGCGCTCAAGCGAAAGCACAAAGGAATAACCCAACCCGTCAACGGTTCTATGGATTTTGGTACTCAAGCCACCACGACTAGGTCCAATCGCTTGCTCACCTCTTTTTGTGCGCCACTACGGCTTACCTATTTCACAGATTCGATGAACAAGCGACAAGCTTGTTCGTCCTTCCCTATATAGGCATTCGGGTCCTGCTTCAAATACTCCCGAATCTTCGTCCATTGATCGTCGGTTAGTCTCATGACAGATATGAGACTTTTCTATCTTGCAATTCTCAAATGTCAACAGAACCTAGCTACTCTTTATTCCTCACTCCTGGCGTGGGGAGTGCTGAATTTCGTGGATCTAACATGACAATGTTGCCATCATCGGAAGCCTCGTCTGAATACAGAACATATGTTCTCTCAAATTAACTCTTTTTCATATACACTCAGGCTGTATCAACTGTTGATTAACCCATTTGGAGGCTGTTTTGGCTGCCATTTTCCAGAATTTCCTGCCAGTCCTCCGCCTCCTCTGTTGCCGCCGTTTTTTCTTCAGTGGCGGCAGCAACAAAGGGGCGATCCCGCCCACAAGCTTTCCCATGATGGCCACCCGGGCGCAAACCACGGCCAACGCAACTGTCATGCGCTGACTCGTTGGCCGCCTGGATGACCCGTCTCATGGACATCCATGATTTTCACCACTACCCTGGCGTGGGCAACATTGGACTAAACCACGAAAATGGTTACAATTTGGGCTTAGGAGGCACATCAATGGCAATGAGGCGAGACGTACTCAAAAAATATCAGGATATCGCATTCGACTATTTATCTAGGGCAGGTGTTGTTCTGACGAAAGAAGAGCGCGAAAACATCGAAATTGTAGATCATGCGCTAGATAATTATGAAGAAACTGGCGTGGCACTGGTTGTCTATTACAACGATGGACTCTATTGTGCAAAAGAACTCGTCCTGATGCCTGGTCAAACTTGCCCTCAGCATAAACATCCGGCCATTCCTGAACTTAACTATCCTGGCAAGCAAGAGACTTTTCGCTGCCGGATGGGAACCGTCTATCTGTATGTCGAGGGTGAACCCGCCGAAACTCCAGTCGCGCAGCCGCCCAAATCACGCGAAGAGAGCTATACCGTTTGGCATGAGGTGATCTTGAATCCTGGCGAACAATTTACTATCCCGCCGCAAACCTGGCACTGGTTCCAGGGTGGGCCAGAGGGTGCTGTCGTCTCTGAATTCAGCACGCGCAGCCTGGATGAATACGACTTGTTTTCCGATGCTGCTATCACACGCGAACCGGAAATCATTGATTAAGTGGCTGACATTGTAGTCTGCGGGCACATCTGCCTGGATTTAATCCCCCAAATGAATCATCTACCCCTGGATATCATCATGACACCAGGGCGATTACTAGAAATTGGTGGATTGGATGTTTCGGCAGGTGGAGCCGTCGCCAACACTGGGCTGACCTTGCATAAGTTGGGGGTGGATGTTGAACTGGTCGGCAACATTAGCGATGATCTGATTGGTCAGATGATTGTTGACACTATGAAAAAGTATCATTCCAAGTATGGTGACAGGCTGACAGTTAAGGAAGGTTTATCTAGCAGCTACACGGTGGTCTTATCTGCCCAAGGATCAGATCGAATCCTGCTGTCATGCATCGCTGCCAGCGACACTTTTGGTATCGAGGATCTTGACTTTACACACATCCGTACTTGCAAGCTCTTTCATCTTGGCTATCCGACGCTACTGCGACGGCTTTACACAAATAATGGCGATGAGCTTAGCGAAATCTTCCGCCGTGTGAATGAATTAGATGTTATCACATCGCTTGATACAACGCTGCCTGCCCCCAATAGTCTTGCAGGTCAGGTCAATTGGAAACACTTTCTTGAGCGGACATTACCCTACGTTGATATATTTGTGCCCAGCATTGAGGAAGCGCTGTTTATGCTGCGGCGCGAACTCTTTGACCAGTGGCAGGGTGAGGTGATGGCACATGTTGATCTTAATTTACTCAACGAACTGGCAGATGAGATCATTAGTATGAGTGCAGGGGTGACGGGCTTCAAACTGGGCGAATATGGGCTATATGCACAGGTCAGCAGAAATAGAGACCACCTCAAACGGCTAGATCAACTCCCCATCAAAGTTAATGAATGGTTGGGGCTGTCACATTATCACCCGGCCTTTGCGGTTGAGGTTGCTGGGACGACGGGTGCAGGTGATTCGGCTTATAGTGGTTTGCTGGCGGCGCTGCTGTGGGGCTATTCGCTAAAGGACACTGTGCGTTTTGCATGTGCAGTTGGCGCGAGTTCTGTGGAAGGTGTAACCGCGAACAGCGCCATCGAATCCTGGGAGGTCACCAACCAACGGATCATTCAAGGTTGGCCTATCAAGCACGATACACGACTGGACATGGCATGACATTTGAAGGCAAGACTGTATTTGTCACCGGCGCAGGTTCTGGAATAGGCCAGGCTACCGCTATCGCCTTCGCTGGACAGAGCGCGAACATTGTAATGACTGACCTAGATCGTCATGGATTGGATGAAACAGTTGCTATAATTGGTAAAGCTAACGACAATATCTTGGCGCTTGAAATGGATGTAACCAGAGACAAAGCAGTTGCGCAGGCGATCCAGGCGACGATTGAGCGTTTCGGACAACTTGACATCACCATCAACAATGCGGGCGTTTTCTTGTCGGAAGGCCAGCCCCATGAGGTATCGGTGCAAAACTGGAACACGACCATAAATGTCAATCTGACGGGCGTTTATCTGTGTATGCGGCATCAGATTCCGCCTATGCTGAAACAAGGCTCCGGCTGCATTCTCAACATGAGTTCTGTGTTGGGGCTGCGGGGTGCAGCAGGTGCACCCGCCTACTCTGCCAGTAAACACGCCATCATCGGCCTGACAAAATCTGCCGCTATCGCCTACGCTGAGAATGGGATTCGGGTAAATGCGGTGTGTCCGGGTATCATCGAGACACCAATGGAGCAAGACCTCATGAACGATCAAGAGGCCTTTGAGGAACTCCTCAAGCTTTATCCTATGCGGCGCAGTGGCACACCGGACGAAGTCGTACAAACCATTCTCTGGCTGTGTTCTGATGCCGCTAGTTACATGACAGGCATTGCCCTTCCAATTGACGGCGGGCATATGGCCTACTAGACGTCAACGACTCCCCACTCAATGCGAACTGAAAGTTTGGGGGAGTTTGGCTCTCACAGATGGGTGGAATCGCTCAATTTATTTTAGCACATCTGTGCTTAGTTTGAAAGGAGTAGAGGGCACGCGAACTGAAAGTTCGACCTCCAACCAAGGGTTGGCCCCCGCTAGAAGCGAGCCAGAAGTTCGGAGGTAGTCTCCGTGCCCATTTTTTATGAAACGCTTGTTGATCGACACTGACACAGGTTCAGATGATGCCGTCGCTCTGGTCATGGCAGCTAAACACCCGGATGTTGTCATTGAGGCGGTGACTATCGTCGCAGGGAACGTACCGTTGCAGATGGGCGTGCAGAACGCGCTGTACACGTTTGAACTGTGCAACGTCAATGTGCCCGTATACGCAGGTTGTGCCAGACCGATGCTCCGCGAACCCGTGACCGCGCAGGCAGTGCATGGTCAGGATGGCATGGGCGACCTTGGTCTTCCCTTGCATGGTCGAGAGCCAGACGATGGACATGGCATTGATGTGCTCATTGAAACGGCAAAGCAAAACAAAGGCGAACTTACCTTAGTGACACTTGGCCCCCTGACCAATGTGGCGACTGCCCTACTGCGCGAGCCAAGACTTGCCGAATGGATATGCGAATGTTTTGTGATGGGCGGTGTTGGCGATGGCTATGGCAACATGACGCCTGTCGCAGAATACAATGTCTGGTGTGATCCTGAAGCGGCACAAATCGTGTTTGCATCTGGCATGAAGCTGACGATGATCGGCTGGGATATTTCCTACAAATATGCCACGTTCAACGACGAAGACAAAGCAGCCATCAGGGCGATTGATACGCCTCTGGCGCATTTCGTGGTGGCTATTCAGCGCGTGCTAGAAGCCTATTCCAAAGAGCAAAATCAACTGGCTGGTTTCGATCTACCTGACCCGATTGCGATGGCCATTGCAATTGATCCATCGATTGGGAAGAGCCACCCTTACTACGTGGAAGTCACGATCGGGGATGGGCTGTGTCGTGGGCAGACAGTTGTCGATAGACTGCATATGATGGGCAAACCACCGAACGTCCATGTCGTCATGACGGCAGAGAGAGAACGGTTCTTAATCATGCTCCAACAAAGTATTTCTTAGATTATTATGCAACGTCGTGCATTATGTTCCGATTGTGTCTTTAATACCCGTGAAACAATCAAGCTTAACGTCTGTTTATCATTTTCGAGCGTTGCCTCAAGTAATTCTGTGGTCGTCTCCTTGACAGCCCCAAACACATCAGGATTTAGAAGCTTGATCCTAATCACTGACTCGAACTGTGGATCAGGATGGGTAACGTGAACGACTGC
Source organism: Phototrophicaceae bacterium (assembly GCA_965223785.1). Taxonomy (GTDB): domain Bacteria; phylum Chloroflexota; class Anaerolineae; order Aggregatilineales; family Phototrophicaceae; genus CBDCXN01. Next base: position 336,632 of record CBDCXN010000001.1, read on the forward strand.
GGTCAACCCAACAAACCAATCCTGATGTTGGATGTATCTTCGGAGGGATGGCTCATTCATGTGCGGCCGCACATGATCTGAGATCCAGTTTACTACTGTTTCAGTAAAGGCACGCTCGTGGGAGCTGCCGTTATTTGTCTCGATTGTGTTTACAAAAGTGAGGATCATTGAGTTCGGCTGCTCAATGTATTGAAATGCGACATCTATCTCTAATTTGTAGGACATGCCCTGCCCAGGTTGTTTAACTTCCACAACCTTACGTGCAAACAACACTTCATGAACAACATCATATTGCCGATTCAGATACCCAATAAATCCAACGATTCCATCTGGATAATGCAACTTCACTGGCTGATGACTGAATCCCGTCCGCCTATCCTCGACGGAGATAGTTATACCAAATCGGTGAGACAAAAGCGTGTAAAATAGTCTCAAAAACGATGGGGATAACCAATGGGTCAGCGTTTACAAATCGAGTGGGCAGAGAGTGCTGAAGAGCTAAAGCAACTTTACAAGCAAGAGCACCATGTTGAGCGCCGCACCCGCTTACTCGCCTTGTGGCATTTGCGTCAAGGGAAGCGGATCCAAGATGTGGTTGATCTGTTAGATGTGGGCTATCGTCGCGTTCAGGAATGGGCGGCATGGTATCGACAAGGCGGTTTGGATGAAGTGCTGCGTCGTGTCAAAGGTCACGGGAGTCGCGGTGCGGAAGCCTATTTGACGGCACTGCAACAAAAGGCTTTAGTGGCGCAAGTGGAATTGGGTGCGTTCCGGACGGTTTGGGATGCCGTTGAGTGGGTCAGAGGTCGCTGGGGGGGCTATACTTACAAAGGGATGCACGACTTATTGGCACGTCATGAATGTCGTCCCAAAGTTCCCCGCCCCCAATCTGAAAAAGCGAATGTGACCCGCCAAGAGGCGTGGAAAAAAGGGGCTTAGCTCAAGGCTTGAGCCAGGTCGGTGTGAGGGCATCCGATGACATCTTGCATTGTGACGAAATGCGCTTTGGTTTGTGGGGACAAGTCCGCCGACGGTGGGGGCGCAAGGGTGTGAAAATCATCCAGAAAGTGCAGATTGTATTTGCCTGGGAATACCTGGTCTTGGCAGTCAATGTCGCTCAAAGTGTGCTGCAATGGGCATGGTCAGCCCGGATGAATCAGGATCATCTGATCCCGATTCTTCGACAGTGGTCGCCCGATGCCGTGGTTTGGGATGGGGCCTCTGCCCATCGGGGACAGGCGATGGGACAAGTGGGCTTTAAGCGGGTTGCTTTACCGGCTTATTCACCCGAACTCAATCCAGCCGAACGGGTTTTTGAGTACATTCGTGGCAAAGTTGAGGGGGAGGTTTACCCCTCATTGAAAGCCAAACGCCATGCCATTGAACAGATTTTACGTCGGTTGAATGGCGATAAACGTCGGTTGCGGCAACTGATCGGTTGGCAATGGATACACCATAACCTTCAACAACTCGCTGATGACTCAACACGTCGTACTTAAACCGATTTGGTATTAGGCCGGGGATTAAGTATGCAACGTTATTGAGGCGAGAAACCAATTTGCTAAGGTCAAATTCGTTAAACTCAACTACGCTAAAGTCGGGTCGAAACGTTATCTTCGTTCCTACCTGCTCGTCAATTGCGAGGGGTCTATAATGTTTCCACTCTCCTTGTTTTTGTCCGCGCCCATAAGTTTGATGCCAAGAAAAGCCATCACGATTGTGCGTAATCTCCAGTATGTGGCAAACGCTCACCAAAGCACCAAAAAGCGATCCAATGTCAAGTCCTGTGTTCTCCATTTTGACAGCGATGATTCGAAGAATAAAGTCACTTCTATGCTTATGTTCTTCCAATTCATACCCGTACCAATCGTCAGCAATTGAAACACACTGACCATCATCAAACCCAATGATAATGTTCGAGACCTGACCTCTAAAAGCCTGCTTAATCAAATTATCCAGAGCCAAATCTATGAGAAAATGCAACGCCTCAATGTCTGTACCACCAAAATACATATCAGGGCGTTTTCGAGCATGTTTTCGCAACTCAAGCCGAATAATCTGATTCTCTAAGCGGGTCATATCCCTATTCCACACTGCTGGGATGATCTAAGCCGACGACATAACCCCCATCCACCCGCAGCGCCGAACCGGTGATATAGTCAGCGTCGTCGCTACAAAGAAACACGGCAGCCTTGCCTATGTCTTTGGGATTACCGATGCGCCCCCAGGGAATAGCCGCCCCTGCCCGTTCCAGCTCCTCTTTAGTATAAAATTGAAGCTCCCCTGGCGTCAGTATCCAGCCAGGATTGATGACATTGACGTTGATGCGGTAGGCGGTCAGTTCGGTTGCCATCGTTCGTGCCAGATGATTAATCGCCGCCTTCGCCATGTTGTAGGCTGCGCTTCCGGCGACAGCAAGTTCTTCATGAACCGAGCCAATTATCAGAATTTTACCCCGTGAACGTCCGTTTACCTCCTGCTTGACCATCTGCTGCGCCGCAATCTGACAGGTATGGAACACGCCAAATTGCGAGACTTCCAACGTCCGCAGGATATGATCCCAGTTAGCTTCAAGGACCGGTTCACGGATGCTCATGGCGGCGTTGGCAACCACGATATCAAGTCGTCCTAATTCGCGCAGAGTATCATCCATAACCTGCTGCATTTGCTCTCGGTTGGAGACATCAGCCTTCATGAATAGCGCTCGCGGCCCTATCGCTTTAATGTCCTTGACGGTGGCTTCGGCATCGGCTTCGTTGCCAATGTCATTGACCACAATGTCTGCACCTTCGGCTGCCATACACAACGCCACACCCCGCCCGATTCCGCGCGCCGCCCCGGTAATCAACGCGATTTTGCCCTCCAGCCGTTTCATCATACCCCTCCCCATGCTTCGTCCAGCAAGCGCAACCAATTACCGTGCATGATCTTGTCAATATCAGCCCGACTATAGCCGCGATCGGCCAATTGCGCCGGTATCATTTGTAAATCGGCGATGGTGTCCAGATCGGCGGGTGACTGCTCTCGTCCAAAACCGCCGTCCAAGTCAGTGCCAATAGCGGCATGGTTCGCATTACCTGCCAACTGGCATAGATGGTCAATATGATCGACAACATGGCTGATAAACACATCGGCATTACTTGATTGTCCACGCACCCATCCAGGCTTGAGCATCCAGGTATCAAAGGCAGCACCAAGTACACCACCGCGTTCAATCACAACTTTGATCTGCTCATCACTGAACTGACGCTGATGGGGCACGAGGGCACGACAGTTCTGATGACTCGCAAGTAGAGGGCCGTTGTATAAGTCTATCGCCTCCCAGAAGGCTTGATCACACAAGTGGGTCATATCCAGAGCCATGCCAATTGACTCCATCACCTTGAGCAATTCTTTACCTATGTCGGAAAAACCAATCTCTGTGTTGGTACCACCTGCATAGCGACCAGGGCCATAGTGTGTAGGGCCAAGCAGCCGCAAGCCAGCGTCATACCAATCTTGCAGTTGATCGGGGGTCTGGATGGGATCAGCACCTTCCATGCTCAGCACAAACCCCAATGGCGGCGGTGCATCGTTATTTCCAGAAGAATCCCATAATTGCCACTCGGCTATATGATCGTTCAGGCCGCGTGTTTCGGTGATGATACGAACCTGCTCATCAGCTTCCAGAGCGCGATAATAGGCCAACTGCCCATATGCAACGCCATAAGCCTGGGCGATAGAGCCATAGTCAATATATGGAGCAGCAAGTCCCGTTGAACGTGCCAGCATGGTCGCAAATGCGAGCGCGATTTTGCCTTGGCGCATTTCAGGGAAAGCGACGGTGTTGTTCGCACGTCCTTTACCCTGAACACCTGCCTCTTTGGTACGGATAGTGTAGACCGAATCGAGCAGGTTGCGGTTCCATTGGAGGGCGTTCCAGGATAAATCGAGATGTGCGTCGATAATAAGCATCGTGGCTTCCTTTCTGCCTGCCAGGGGGGAGGATTGAGCCATCGGGTTCAATATGAAATATCTCTCTTGAGCCTTACAGCTCGCCTCCACTCAGGTAGGTCATGATTTCCTCGACAAGATTACCTGGCACCGGCCTAGACCCTCAAACCTGCAGGGTTCAGGACAGGAGAAGTATCCCCAAGTGCCTATATTTTCGCTGGTCAGCACGCACTTTTACAAGCTCCTGAACCTTCAGCTTGCTTTATCCGGGGTCGCTGACTCATACTACAGCGAATGCAAGGTGCTGAGTCGGTTGTCACGAGAACACTTACGCTTTTTGGTTCAGGAGCCGGACAGCCGTTTCCGCCAATATCGCTGTACCATATTTGAACGATGCCTCGTCAATATCAAAGATGGGGCTGTGGTGTGGACGGTGCATGTCATCATATTTTGCACCCAGGAACAGCATGGCACCATGTGCTTTTTGGGTCATGTACGAGAAGTCTTCCGCACCCATTGTTGGCTCCTTGTCGACGATTTTCTTGTCACCAACGGCTCCGTGCGCCACTTCACGCATCAGTTCGACCACATCCGGGTCATTATAGGTTGCCGGATAGCCGCGACGGATGTTCAGTTCAAAATCACCTCCAAAGGTGCGCGTAATCTCGAATGCCCGATGTAGTTCGTCGTGCAACTGTTGGCGGATGTCTTCGCTGTAACTGCGAATCGTACCCCGCATCAAGACCTGGTTGGGAATGACGTTGGGGGCATTCCCCGCGTGGATGCTCCCTACTGTGATAACTGAGGGCGCAGTTGGGCTGGTACGACGAGATCGGATGGCCTGAATAGCATTGATAACCTGCGCTTGTATCCAGATGGGGTCGTTACCAGAATCGGGGCGTGCGCCATGACAGCCTTCGCCGTTGATGGCAGCGGTGAAGTCATCAACGGCAGCCATAACATAACCTGATCCAAGATGAACGACACCAGATTCAGATTCGCTGGAGACATGCAGAGCGATAACCGCATCCAATTCATCTAGCGCGTTATCATCAATCATCCGCATCGCACCACTTTTGCCCTCATCATCCCATTTTTCTTCGGAGGGCTGGAACAAGAGGCGTATCTCACCCGTTGGACGATTGGGCATTTCACTCAGGATTTTAGCAACCCCCAACAGCATCGCGGTATGGGCGTCGTGCCCGCAGGCGTGCATAAGACCGGGGGTCTGTGATTTGTAGGGGACATTGTTGGCTTCGTGGATTGGCAACGCGTCCATATCAGCACGAATTCCGACAATGGGTCCACCCTCACCACCGCCTATGTGCCCGACCACGCCCGTGATGCCCACACCAACCTCGGCTTCAATGCCCATGTCATGCAGGGCATCGGCAACGAGGCGGCTCGTTCGTTTTTCTTCGAATCCTAGTTCTGGATGCATGTGGATGTCACGCCGCCACGCAATAATCTGATCTTCCAGTTCGGTTGCTTTGTCTAGAAAACTCATCATACCTCCTTTATAACTTCTGCTCCATTAGTTGCCATACAGATATAGATACGCGGAGTATGACCTGTTGCCTTGGTATAACAAAGTTCCACATACTCGGCGAATACTTGTGTTTGATCAGCCTGAACCAGCGCAACAGCGCAGCCACCAAAACCCGCCCCCGTCATCCTGGCGCCATAACAGGCCTGATGCTGTTGGGCGCAATCAACAATAGCATTGAGTGCTTTGCTGGATACCTCAAAGTCGTCTCGCAAGCTGGCATGACTTTCGTTCATCAGCTTGCCAAGTAAGTTTGCATCACCCGATTTCATGGCGCCCAGCGCCTGTAAGGTGCGATTATTCTCTGTGATGACATGTCGTGCCCGCATCTGAGTCATGTCGTTCAGTTCATGCTGCTGGGCTTCAAAATCCTCAATTGATACATCCCGCAGTGCTGTCACGCCGAAGTGTTGGGCTGCCGCTTCACATTGACTGCGCCGTTCATTGTATGCTGAATCGACAAGACCGCGCTTGGTGCTGGTATCGAGTACGACGACCCCTGTATCGGGCGGTAGGGGGGCCGTCTGTGTTTCAAGGCTGCGGCAGTCAATTAGTAGGGCAGTATTGGCTTTACCCGATGCAGAGATCATCTGATCCATGATCCCACAGTTCATACCCACCCATTGATTTTCTGCTTTTTGACCCAAGAGTGCCATATCCGCCGCATTCCATTTGATGCCTGATGTTGACGCGAACACACGCGCCGTCGCCAATTCAAGTGCTGCGGATGATGACAAACCCGCCGCCACCGGGACATCCCCCTGCAGCACACCCTCCCATCCCGTTAAGGTATAGCCCGCGTCTTGTAACGCCCAGGCCACCCCCTTGATATATTCCACTGGGCTGCTCTCACCCTTCTGCATGTCTTTCAGGTCAAAGCTGTAGTCTTGGTCAAAATCGACAGAGTACACGTTGACTACAGAGTCTTGGCGTGGTCGTAAGGCGATCCAGACGGCACGATCAATCGCCATTGGTAGGACGAAGCCATCGTTATAGTCTGTGTGTTCGCCGATGATGTTGACTCGCCCTGGTGCACGCACAATGATGGCAGGCGCTTCATCAAAGCGGGTCTCAAATTCTTGTGAAAGGGTATCTTGAATGCTCATGCGGATGATCCATGTTTGTAGTGTATCTCTGATAATGATCGCAGCCGATCGGTAGCTTGCTCTGCCGTCAGGTCACGCTGACCCTCCGCCAGCATCTCGTAGCCAACCATGAACTTCTTGATGGTTGCTGAGCGCAGCAACGGCGGGTAAAAATGGGCGTGTAGTTGCCAGTAATCGCGGTAGTCCTCCTGGCCGAAGGGTGCGCCGTGCCAGCCCATCGAGTATGGGAACGAAACCTCAAACAGATTGTCATAGCGTGTTAACATCCGCTTGAGTATGTCCGCTAAGCTATCACGCTCTCGGTCATTGAGATCAGGCAAAGTGGCAACATGCCGACGTGGGATCAGCAGCATCTCGAAAGGCCACATCGCCCAGAAGGGAACCAGCGCCAACCAATCATCATTTTCCACAACAATACGTTCTTGCCTGTCCAGTTCCAGGCTGGTGTAATCAAGCAGCAGTTGTGAACCTTGTTTTTCGTAATATTCGCGCTGCTGCTGATCTTCTTTGGCGGCCTCGTTGGGCAGAGCCGATTCCGCCCATATTTGACCATGGGGGTGTGGGTTAGAGCAGCCCATAATCTTGCCTTTGTTCTCAAACACTTGCACCCATTTGTATTGGGCGCCCAGTTCGGTTGTCTGCTCTGCCCAGATATCCACAACGATGCGGATGTCATCCCGTGCCATTTCCGTCAATGTCAGGTCATGCCGGGGTGAAAAACAGATCACGCGGCAAGTGCCCTGCAAACTCTTCGTTTTCAATAAGGGGTGCGACGGCTGACTTAAATCTGGTGTGTTGGGCAGCAGAGCTTGAAAATCATTCGTGAATACAAAAGTAGATGTATAGTTTGGGTTGGTTTCACCACTTATGCGTGTATTGCCTGCACACAGATAGCAGTTGGGGTCATGTTGTGGACGCTCATCAACCGCAGGATGTTCCTGCGTGCCCTGCCAAGGGCGCTTCATACGATGGGGCGAGACGAGCGTGTATTCGCCTGTGAGCGCGTTGTAGCGGCGATGTGGGTGCTCAGTTGGATCAAATGTCATCGTGTGTCCTCATGTGATATTGATCTGAGCTTCAACTGGATCAAGGCCAGGTGCAGACGCTCGAATTGTGAGGGTTCCTGCCTCTGTGCCTACTCGAATGTACATCGCAGCCTGTCCACCGACCAGTGGAAACGGGTTTTCGCCGAAAAGTGTGGCGGGGCCATCAAGCTCAAAAGTAACGGGTTTGATGGCATAGGGGAGTCGATTGCCAAAGCGATCCACAATTTTGAACACCAACCGTGTCATATCCATGCCATCGGCGTTGAGTTCCGTATCGTCTGGCACAAGCACAAGCCGATCTGGTTGACCATCCATAGTGATCTGCTGTTTAATTACCTGTTCACCCGCAACATAGCCAACCACGTGCAGGTCTTCAAACGCTTGCCCCCACATAAGTTCGAGCTTGACCGTGAATGGCGGATAGGGCAAGTAGGGAAACTGCTCCCGATCTGCAGTAGATTTCCCTAATGATTTATTGCCAACGAAGACCTCAATCTCATCACAGTTGCTCAGGATCGTCAGTGGGTCGTTGCCACCCCCAGAGCGATCTCCCATTGACCACACGGATGCGACTTTCAGTATGGGACGTACCTTTGGCAAAACCTGACAGGCATAGACATAAGCCGCATATTTGGGCAGCCGGAACATATCCATGACACCGTGATAGCAGATACGATCCCCGGAGCCAAACTCTTGATGTGTGTTATAGTCAAAGGCACACCAGCCAATTGCCCCGCTAACGCCCCCCATGCCATGCTGCCGATCTTGAATGCGGGCATGGCGAAGCGCATGTTCGATCACGCGCTCTTCATTGTCCCAACTTTTGGTTGGGAACATGTGCCCATTGAATTCAGTGATGAGATGGGGCGTTTGGACGGGTTCCTCGACTGAGTTGGAAAAGTCATTGAAGGTATAGACATCTTCCAGAAACTCGCTATGCTGCCAGAACCGAACACCGCCGGTCTGCCGGGTCGGGTCAAGATCATGGGCAATAGCATTTGTCGCCGTATAGAACTGGGTGTTATCCAGTGACTCATTAATTCGAACACCCCAGATAATGATGGAGGGGTGATTCCAATCGCGCTCGATCATGACACGTACATCGCGCTTGCTTATCTCCTGCCATGCAGCGTCACCGATGTATTGCCAGCCAGGGATTTCTTCAAAGACCAGCAGACCAATTTCGTCGCAGCGGTCCAGAAAGTAAGTGGATTGCGGATAGTGGGACGTTCGCACGATATTGCAAGCGAGTTCATACTTGATAATGTCGGCGTCTTTCTTCTGCAAACGTTCTGGAGCCGCTGCTCCAAAATAGGGGAAGGTCTGATGTCGATTGAGCCCGATCAGTTGTAGTCGCTTGCCATTAAGATAAAAACCATCATCGCGGAACTCACACGTCCTGAAACCAAATCGCGTGGTCTGAACATCGAGAACGGTGTCACCATCCAACAACGTCACTTCTAGATGATACAGCACTGGAGTATCAATGGCCCACAGGTTGATCCCTGTCAGATCATCGAATCTCAGAGTCACAACCTTATCGGAGACCATCTTATGCTGATTGCTGATGCCCTCGCCATTTGAATCTGATAGCTTGACTTCTAGGCGTAGGTTATCCCCTTTGATCATATGAACATCAACTTCCAAGCGGGGTGATTCAGTGACATCGAAAGGCTTGGCAAAGATGTTGGTGATGTGCGCAGGTTCGACATAAACTAAATACACATCACGATAGATGCCCCCAAAGGCCAGGTAGTCTACGACATGACCGAAGGGTGGGATATCTTGACGTTCAGTTGAGTCGAGATGAATATTCAGGACATTCTGACCGGACTCATTGATATAATCGGTGATGTCAACGGAAAACGGTGTATAACCGCCTTTATGTTCTTGGAAGGTCTGGTCATTGATGCTGACAGTAGTTGCTAGCATGGCCCCTTCAAACTCGAGGAAAAGGCGGCGGCCATTTAATGGTTCTGGCAACATGAACCACTTGCGATACGTCGAGACAAACTGATACTCTGCGTCATCAAAGTTATGATAGGGGAGTACCTTGTTGGTATGGGGCAGGATAACACTTTCAAAGGAGTCATCTGCCACTTCCGAGCCGACTTGTTCTGGCAAAAAAAGCCAATCATGATTAAAGAGATGTTTCGATCTCATAGCCTTGTCCTTGATCTAGATTTCGTTGGCGTGTTGCTTGAGCAGGTAGGCGGCGTGGTGTGCGCGATCCGTTTGCCGTAGCCGTTCGGCATACGGTGTTAGATTGCCCTGTGTATAATGGGGGCCACCTTCTCGAATAACGGTCATCAATGGATCAACCTGGTGTTTACTGTTGAGCATGGTCTCTCGATACCATTCTGCCAGCAGCCGTAGTCCATAATTGAGAATTTGTGGTTGCGCTTCCGCCAGATTGTTTTGTTCATGTGGGTCGTTTGACAGATCGAACAACATCAATGCGTCCAGCATTTTGTAGCCATCATGATAGGTCTGTAGGCACAGGTAGTCGCTGCCATTGTACCCAAAGCGTACACCACGCTGACATGCCCATGTTCCCTGGCTGATGACGAGGAACGGGCGCCCTGATTCAGTTCGTGACTTAAAGCGCTCGGTAAACGCTTGTCCGTCCCAACTTTCAGGAACTTCGCCACCGACCATCTCGATCATGGTGGCAGCCCAATCATAGTGATAATGCAAAGCGGTCTCGACCCAGCCCCCATCGGTGACACCGGGCCAGCGAATAATCAGGGGGATATTGCAGGTGTACTGGTCGGCTGTTTGATGATCGCCCCATACATTCAATTCACCTTGATTCTCACCATGATCAGCGCTAATCATGATGACTGTCTCGTCGTCTACACCGAGTTCTGCCAATTTGTTCATCAACTGTCCAATGTGGTCATCGACAAAGCGCACACCAGTATCATAGCCATCAATCCACTGTTTAACGGCTTCCATCGAGTCGAGTTGTTCTGGCAAGCGTGGATAATTTTTATAGAATGTGCCAAAGCCAAAGTCGTGCGGTTCTTGTGGGCTGTGCGGCCCATAACCATCCCATCCGCGCTGTCGTACTTCTTCGGTCATCCAGGCCGGCAAAGGGTCATTCTCGAAAGGATTGCCATAGTCCATCGGTGTCCGATACGGCGTATGGGGGTCCCAGAAGTTCACATGCAGGAACCAGTTATCATTGGTACCGTTGCGATCCAGCCAGTCAAGGGCAATCGGCGCGACCTCATCCGCCCGATCATTGCCCCGTTTGCCCGGATTGTAAATCTCATCGAAGCCCGCGTACCAATGCCAAGCAGCGTGACGATCTCCAAATGAACTAATGGTTGCTGTCTTGAATCCGGTATTACCTAGTGTCGCCATCCAACCTTCCGTACCGAACAGATCGCGTACATGGCGGGTTGCCCCCTCGACATAGGGTTGCCCGGTTGTGCCCGCGTGATTAACCACGCCTGTATGAAAACCGTTGCGCCCACTAAATAAGGCTGTGCGGGATGGCAAGCACGGCGCATCCGATATGTAGACATTGGTAAACCGCGCTGCGTTTTCGGCAATTGTATCAATATTAGGGCTGGTGTTGCGATGATAACCATAACAGCCAAGATGATCAGGGCGCTGGCTGTCGATATCAATATACAGGATTCGCATGAACGCCTCTCAGTTTAAGTCGTATCAATGGACTAGTATAGCGAAATTGCAGCTGAAATTGCACGGGCACATACACCAATATCTGCATGAATCGAACATGAAGGCTACTTATAGTCTTGGGCGGAACACAAAAGTTAGAAAATCGACTTCTAGTTTCGACCCACCCAAGGAAGTTGTGGAATCCATCCTTGAAGAATTTGGATGGGACACCGATGATGCTACGGTGTTACTGGCACATTACACGAATTTTGCATGATTTGTCTTGTCAATCTCGTTGATCTTGATCCTCCACTCAATGGCGGCGCAGCCCGTGTTGCACAGAATGTTTGTCGATTGCTCAAAGAACAACCACATATCCTTCCGATCTTCGTTGTTGGATGGCAGTTTGCAGATCAGTTTGCCCAGTGGATGGGGAATGACGAAGTGCTGGTCTATCCTTATGTCCTGACTGATGACTCGAAGCAGTTGACCCCCCTCTTGAAATCCCTTCCTATAGATTGCATCGTGAGTCCCTTGTTCGGTGGGTTGCCTTTTACGAGACACACAGAGTTTGTTGATATTCCCCATGTAGTCGCAATTCCAGATGCACTAGCGTTGACGAAACCTGATCTATTCTCATCTGCGTTCTTACGGGGACGTGCGCGACTGTATGAGACAGCGCGATCGGCATCACAAACAGTTACGGTCTCCAATTATGCGCGGGATCAGTTACTAAAGCATTTGAAGCTACCACCAGACGATGTACGTGTTGCCTATCATGGGTCTGAGTTGTCTGGCAAAGCGGAGCTCGTTCCAGAGTTACCAGAGACCTATGTATTTTATCCTGCGAATCTCTGGCCTCATAAGCGCCATCATCTGCTATTTGAGGCCATGAAACTGATCTGGCAGCGGCGATCTGATTTGCACCTTGTTCTGACAGGTGGGCGTGGGTCAGGCGAGTTCCCCCCTGTGCCTGAACAATTTTCAGATCGTATGCACGATTTGGGGTATGTTAGCGACGGGCAATTGGTCACGCTCTATCAGAAGGCTGAGGCCCTGTTGTTTACATCTGAGCATGAAGGTTTTGGTATGCCGCTAGTTGAGGCGATGAACAACGGCTGCCCCGTAATTTGCAGTCCGTTGACGGCGATACCTGAAATTGTCGGTGATGCAGCACTCCTGGTCGATTCAGATAAACCAGGAGATTGGGCTGCTGCTGTTCTGGATCAATTGCCCCTCCAACGAGTTCATCTCATTGAACAGGGCTACCACCAAGCGAGGAAGTTCACGTGGGAAAATGCTCGCGGTTCGTGGCATGCAATTCTGGAAGAAGTAGGGTTGGATAATTCTGAACCCGTTGATCTGGAACTGAAAACACACGTTGACACCGTTGTTGCAGAAGCCTACGATTGGTACAGTCGGATTGTGAATAATTCTATTCCAACATCGGAGGTCAAGCTGATGCGTCATCTGCAATTCCAACTAGATGAAATTGAGTCGATCCGTCGTGCTGAGCAGGGATCAAGTTGGGTCAAGGTCCCGGTGCTTGGTCTGTTTGTCCGCTTGATAATCCGTCAGGTCAATCTGGGGCGGATGTGGTATGCGAATTCCAAATTATATAGCAGCATTGTGGAACAGCTGGAATCAATAGAGCTTCGCTTAAACCAACGCGATCCAGGCGAACTTTCCGATGATGACTAATCCAATCAGTAAAGCCCAGATGACGTAATGTGTTTGATAAGAGCGCCCCATGAGCTCAGGTGGTGCAGTCTACCAATTAAATCATCGGTTTGGCACGTTGACACAGTTGCAAGGGAAAGCCCCAGGGGTCGCGCAGCATCGTCAGCATATCGCCCAAGGGCGTGACCGTAGCATCAGCGGCGATGGTCGCCCCAGCTGCCAGTAACCGTGCTTTTTCATCGTCCATATCGTCTACTGCCAAGGCCAGATGCACAAGCAGCGGATTCATATTCCGATAGTCTGGCAGAGGTGCAGCAGCATTGTAGTAAATCTCAATCATGACTGTGCCGGAATCGTCAGCCAAGAAGGTCATTCCTGGCAGTTCGGCCTGCTGTCGCTTGACAGTGAAACCCAGATGTTCAACATACCAATCGGCAACTAAATATGGGTCTTCCACTTGATAGGCAAAATGTTCAATCTTCAAGGCCATCTCTCCTTAATAGAATACAGTTGTCTAGCGGGACATCCAACCCCCATCAACGTTAATCACTTCACCCTGCATATAATCCGAAGCGGCTGATGCCAGAAAGACAGCAACACCTTTCAGATCATCAGAATCACCCCAACGTCCTGCTGGGATACGGGCCAAGATTGCTTGGTTCCGGTTTTTATCCGCCCGGAGGGCGGCGGTATTGTCGGTTTCCATATAGCCGGGTGCAATTGCGTTCACGTTGATGTTTTCCGGCGCGAGTTCGTTAGCCAAGGATTTCGTCACGCCGGCTACCGCATGTTTGGAGGCAGTGTATGCTGGAACCAAAATACCGCCTTGATAAGACAGCATTGACGCAATGTTGATGATTTTTCCACCCCCTTGTTCTTTCATCACCCGTGCCGCCGATTGCGCCAGGAAAAACACCGCCTTCATGTTCACCTGGATGACGTCGTCCCAATCAGTTTCATTGAACTCCAAGATGGGGGCACGGCGGATTGTTCCTGCATTGTTGACTAGAATGTCCAGTCGCCCAAAGCGTTCCACAACCTTCGCAACGACGACATCTAGATCGTTCACTGCTGCCTCAATCAGATTGACGCCATAAGCTTCAAATGTGTGTCCGGTGGCTTCAACGGCTTGTTTGGTTTCGGGTTGATTGGCGTTGGTTGCCATACCGGCAATGTTCGCGCCTGCTTCTGCCAGACCTACCGCCATACTACGGCCTAATCCCCGGCTAGAACCCGTCACCAGGGCAACCTTCCCTTCCAGTTTAAACGCGTCAAGAATGCTCATGGTGTTTCCTGTAAAGTAATCATCGCTTTCATCACATCCGCGCCCGCTTCGATTTGTTCAAACACAGATTGCAACTCGGTCAGGGGCTGCGTTGACGTAATCAGATGATCGACGGGTAGAGCGTTCTGGTTGAGCAGTTCGATGGCTTGGTCAAAATCTTCCGGCTCATAGACTCGTGTGCCGATCATCTGGAGTTCACGCCAGAAAAACTTGAATAGGTTAACCTCGACAGGTTTGGCATGGATGGCAACCATGACGATTCGGCCTCGTGTCCGAACAATTTCGGTCATGACAGCTGCGCCAGGTTGACTGCCGGATACTTCAAATACAACATCGGCCCCAGCACCGTCTGTCCGTGCTTCTACAACCTCAACCAGATCATTCTCAATCGGATTGGCAACATCGAATCCAAGTTGACTTGCCAAATCAAGCCGGAATTTGTTGATCTCGGTTATCAAAACCTTGGCTCCGGCATGACGGGCAACCATTGCGATCAACATACCAATTGGCCCCCCTCCAATGACAACCGCATGTTCATCTGGTTTGACACCGCCCAAGCGGACATCATGGCACGCGACAGCAATTGGCTCAATCATCGCTGCATGTAAAAGTGAGACACTTTCCGGCAGACGGTGCAGTGTATGGGCGGGCACAGTCCATGAATCCTGCATCGCGCCGGGTGTATCCAACCCCAGGAATTTCAAGTTCTGGCAGATATATTGATGGCCCGCTTCACAGGCAGAACAATTATTACAGGGATTAAGCGGCCGCACGACAATGCGATCACCCGCTTTCCAGTCGCTCAGGTGAGCGCCAACCTCGGCGATGACACCCGACATCTCATGACCGATGATCTGGTTCTGGGCTACGCGCTGATCCATATGGCCTAGATAGACGTGGAAATCGGTTCCGCAAACACCACAATAGGCAACATTGATCCGTACTTCATCCGGCCCTGGTGCGATCTGCTGAGCGTCGCCCACCGTGAACAATTTGTTTCTTTCATAATGCGAGGCTTGCATTTTGCTCTCCTGTTAGTGCCTACAGCAATAGCCTAATTTGAACACGGATAAGTGGGTTTCGCTATGCCATTATACCAGCGCCCCATAAAACCCACAGATTTTAACAGTGGCTGGGCTGTGGTGAAGTCCATGAGGCGGGTTCCAGGGCAACTACATAGCGCATGAATATACTGGTTGCAGAGACGACATGCCACAATAAGGGAAATGGCGGCCAATTAGCAACAAAAATAGGATGTCGGGTGGGTTGGTAAGCAGCAGAATCATACAGATCCAGTCTCAGGTTAGCTGAAAAAGTGTTGATTTGAGTGAACGTGTGTTCTGGATCCAAAAGGCCCTTGATTAATGCTCCCCACGATCTTATAGATCAGAGCTTACTTTATACTCAAATTATAAAGCTATATCCACAAGATTCAGCACTCCTAGGGGATATCACACCTGAGTTGGAACATCAACTCATCCTGACTTGTTCAGGCTTCTGCCGTTGGCACCGGCAGAAGCCTATTGAACCTTAAATAGTCAAAATACTGATATCACAGAGTTCATAAGGCAACTGACCCAAAATGTGTTATTTCTTCCCGTCTACCTTATCTCATCGTCACCCGACTCTCGATCGTTTATTTGGAGACTTACAGGATGAAGCATTTAGTTCACTTTAGCTGTGGGAGTATGTTACATCCAGGAATCGTACCATTCTTTTGCCCTATCCAATCCCTCATTTATTGCATTTGTATCCAAACAAAAACTGAAGCGCACATAGTCCTGACCTGTTGGCCCATGACTCGTACCAGGCACAAGCGAAACATGGGCCTGGTTGAGCATGGCTGCTGCATAGGCTTCGCCACTATGTCCGTTATTGACCTTTGCCCACACGTACATCGCTGCGCGGGGCAGTTGGCCTGACAGTCCGATGTCCGGCAGAGCGGCGACCAACCGGTCCCGGCGTTCTCGGTAGATGGTGTTGCGTTCATCAATCCACGATTGTGGTGTTTGCAGCAAGGCCGCGCAGCCTGCTGCATAAATGGGCATAAAGTGGCCTGTGTCGATGTTGCTCTTAGCAAGCATCAGCAGCCGTACCACTTCAGGGTTGCCAGCCGCCGCACCCAAGCGCCAGCCAGCCATGTTGTAGGTTTTGGACAGTGAAAGAAACTCAATGGCACATTTGCGTGCATCGGGAATAGTAAAAACAGACCACCCCCGATAGCCATCATAGGTGATTTCTAAATAAGCATTATCGGATGCCAGGATGATGTTGTGTTCGATACAAAAGGTGACAATGCCCTGAACAGTTTGCTCATCAATCACCGCACCAGTTGGGTTGTTGGGATAGTTCATCCACAAGATTTTGGCGCGTTTGGCAATGTCAGGCGGGATTGCTGATATATCTAGTTCATAGGTATTAGATTGGGGCATTGGCACATGTACGACTTCTGCCCCAGCTAGCAACGCGCTCCGCGCATAGACCGGATAGCTAAATTCTGGGATAAGCGCGATATCGCCCGGTTCCAGGAAGGCCATGCTCAGGTTATACAGACCTTCCTTGCTGCCAATCAATGGCAGGACTTCTGTATCAGGATTGAGTGCAATGTCGTGGCGGTTGCTGTAGTAGGTGGCGACAGCTTCCCGGAAATCAGCGCTGCCGCGATAGCCTGTGTAACCATGCATACTGCTATCATAGGCACACCGCACTAGCGCCTCGATCACATGCGGCGGTGGTGGCAGGTCTGGGCTGCCGATGTCAAAGCGCGTGATGGTGTGACCTGCTGCCAATAGTACGCCGATTTGCTGGGTGATTCTTTGTAACGAGTAGGGAGGGAGGCTGCTGATACGTTTAGTGGGGGTGACGTTCATGGTCCAGGTGCCAATCTGTATTTCTGTCATGACGGAATAGGGGGCGGTGCTTCGTTCAGATCAATTCAAGCGCTTCTCAGATGATGGATGCAGCGGACTGATGAAAACCCAACCCAACCGAGAACTTTGTGACCATCTACTTGCCATAACCGCCTATCTAAAAGCTGTTCATGCCACCACTGGGCCTGGGTCGTCTCGCACAAGCCTAACCGGATGTTCGTAAGTTTAGCACGGATGTGCTCAACTTGGAAGCAGGAAAACGGGCAGGGCATGGTGATCTATCCCCCTTAGAGGAATGGTAAATTTTGCGGATAGAGCTTGACAATTTGGGGTGTCTGAATACAGAACATACATTCTGCTATACGTTCACCCAATTCAACCCTTTCTCATATACACTCAGACTGTATCGAACTGGAGACCGTTTTGACTGCCATTTCCCGCTACTTCCTGCCGATTCTTCCGCTAGTGTCTTCTGTGTTGCCGCCGCCGTTTTTTCTTCAGTGGCGGCGGCAACACAGGGGGCGATTCCACGCACAAGCTGTATCCATCGAGTTCTTTCACCTCAGACGACTCACGCTTTTGTATATCCTCGTTTCTCTCCACTCCCCTCTCGTGTCTCGCCTGCCTTGTGCCCAGCGTTCTCTGCTATAATTGAGGCGTAGCTAGGTAGAAGATCGTATCATGACCGTCCGCGAGCCACATGTGACCATCGAAGACTTCATTCAGTTCGTCTTCCGCGACGAGAACGTGGAGCGTATGTTTGAACTCATCCATGGGGAGATTGTCGAAGTGTCACCCAGCCGCTCAGGTCATTCCGAAGTTGCAACGTCAATTGCTTTTGAAATCAAACTTTTCTGCCGGGAGACGAGCGTTCCCGGCCATGTCACAGGCGCAGACGGCACGTATGAGGTGCTGGGCAACGTCATCGCCCCCAATGTCGCCTATAAGACAACACCAACAGATAAGGTGAACTATCCTGATCCGGTACCACCAGAGCTGGCCGTTGAGGTCATTTCTCCCACAGACAAAGCGCCCGCTGTCACCCGCAAACGGCAAATCTACCTGGATGCGGGCATTCTGTATTGGGAAGTCTATGTGGACGATGAACGCATTGACATGTACACACCAGGGCAGCCCATACGCTCATTAGATATGGATGACACGCTCAATGGCGGCGGCGTGCTACCGGGGTTCACCCTTCCTGTGGAGGAAGTCCTCGGTCTATGGGGCTGATGGCATGCCGCGCCCATTTAATGAGACGCCTCATGACGCTCTACTGCGGATAAAGCAAACTTTGGGTTCGGCGCAGCTTCTACAGCACGCATGTCCCATTGGCGAACTGACCCCAATCCCAACCCCGTTATCGTCCACTTCGCCCGATGTCTATTTAAGATTACTTGAATGGTTGAATTCAGCTTAGAGGGGGTTTTCGTTCCACGACTCACATTTTCCCTACCACAGCCAACCTATTGCCCATATCGCCCGCTAGCGGCGCACGTTGACCAAAGCAGTCGTGAACGAATCCGTTGACCGCTACTTCGAAGCATTGGCAGATGACATTGCCAGTGATGAGTGGATTGACTTACCTGACATTGGCAAGATACAGGTTACTCAGGAGAATGCCATCTGCCTTCTCCATGTCATTTAGAAAAGATGGTAAACATGTTAGAAGACGAGTTACACATCGGTTGCGAACGAAAATCAGGCTGTATAAAAGGTTTAAGACCAGATATCAGGATTAGAACAACTGCCGAGTATGATGCAAATCAATTAGGTATCGTTCCATGAGAGAAATCTTCGTGTTCAGGTGGCTTTAGTGTTTGTATCCATGTCAAGAAACCAAAGAAAATGGGTGCCAACATTAGTAGAATCAACGTAAGCAACAATGGAATGGTTTGTAGCTCGGATAACCCTAACGCCATTATCGCCGTTGATGCTAGGATCATGGCATATTGTCCAATACGGTGAACATGTGTATCTACTTCCATCTCATGAAGAGTCTGGATCAGTAATGCAGTGCTAATCAAGCAGATTGAGATGGCACCTACAAATAACCAACGAACATCCATAGGCAATTCTTCGCCTGCATGTTCAACAACATTCAGAATTGCTGCGCCTGTGGTCGCAATGCCAACAGTGACAGGCAGGTGAGCATACATCCAAATGGCAGACCAACTATTTCTAGGTTTCGGATGACGATGTGATATAAAGTCGAAATAGAGCCACCATAGTCCAAATGCAATCAGCATTCCCATTCCGCCGATGATACCTACTTCTGCTGTCAAATCATGATGTCCGGCGATCCCTTGTACGACACCGACAATCACTTCACCTAGAACGATGATTGTAAATAGACCAAATCGCTCAACTAGCGAAGCAGTAGCAGTTCTACTTAAATCAATTTGTTCTTGAACTTCCGGGCGGTTACGCCCGAGTGTCCACATATATAGAGGGAACAAGATAGCGATTAATGTAGCCGTACCCCACAAATAGAAACGTAAAGGTGGTTGAACAAACGCGGAGAGCGCAAACAATGTCGTGTTGCTCAGAAACATCAGTGTGTACGAACGTGACAAAGGACGATGGTTTTTGTCGTGGACACCTGTTCGCCACCATAGATAAGTCAAGATTAGTTGGAATCCAGCATATGAGAGGGCAAAACCAATGGACGTATCACCAAAGGCATCATGGGCAAACACTGCCATAGCAGCAACACTAAACATTTGCATGAAAGTAAAAACTCGTGTGCGAATATCGTCATTCCCATGTATATCATGATAAAGTGTCCCATTGATCCATGACCACCACACAATGACAAACATAAAGCCAAACTGTAGCAAGTGTTCGGTATCGACATGAGAAGCTAACGCATGGGTTAATTCTGCGATCAGAACAACGTATACGAGATCGTAGAAAAGCTCCAAGAAAGTCACTTGGCGATGATCGCTACGATCACGAATGTTACGTGGTATTTGCCACCATTGTCGAAAATTGCGTATTATCAAGTTCATAAACAGTCCAACATATTTAACTAATTTACAGAAGCGCGAACAATATTCTGGCGTTTGTCCTGTCCAGGTACGGAAAGCGCGAAAAAACGAGGTGGGTTCATCATAGCCCAGCAAGAAAGCGATCTGGGTACTTGGATAGTCTGAGTTCGACAAGTAATGTTGTGCGAGTTCCTCGATCAGATGGAATGAACAAGAACCCTGCGCCTGCGCCTAAGGCATAAAGGCCATATACAAAGACGCTTAATGCGGATCTACTCATAAAACTTTCTCCTTGTAAAATCCAGACTTGATACTTGTAGGATAACCACACGACCGATTATTCTCCCGCCTGATCATGCGGTCTTTCTCTCAGAGCGCGTTAATTTGATGAAACCCTTGTAAGGGGTAGTGACTAGCAGGGCATGTGAATCTGCCTTGCCAGCCCAAACAGATGACAATCTGGTAATGAGCGCGACAATGCTGTTTGTACAGGATCAGCTACTACGCTCAATGGGAGCATTTAAACTTCCCACACTAGGCGTTGAAGTTCGCGTTGGCACCAGCCGAGATATCGAAAACATCGCCTGAGACTAATGCCGCCGCATCACTACAAAGGAACCGAACCGTGTTGGCAACATGAACAGCATCGAAAGCACCAACTGGGAGTGCATGAAGCGTTTGTGCCACGGCTGCACTGATTTCTTCCCAAGTGGCATTAGGATTGCCTACCCCCATCCCCATGGCGCCAATAATGTAGTCGTTGTTCAGCAGTTTTGTATCCACAAACGAAGGGGCAATCGCGTTGACCGTCACGTTGTGGGGACCCATCTGCAGGGCGATACTCTTGGTCAAGCCAATCACACCCCACTTGGTGGCTGAATAAACCGGGAACAAGGGACTGCCAGAACGACCGGTAATCGAAGCTGTCAAAACCATCCGCCCGCTATTCTGCGCCTGCATAATTGGAATAGCGGCTTGAACTGTTTTCATGACTCCACCCAGGTTAATTTCCATGACCAAAGATAATTGATCCTGACTGAACAAATCCAATGTGCCGATCTGGGTGATACCGGCATTGGCGATCATAAAGTCCAGGCTACCAAACTCGTTCACCGTTTGATTAGCGGATTCCTTCAACAGATCGCCGTCGCGCACATCGCCCTGAATAGCAAGGCATTGGACACCGTAGCTTTCAATCGTAGCCTTAGCATTGGCAAGGTCTTCGGCTGTGGCAAGCGGATAAGGCACTTCTTCGAGCTATTGAGCAATATCAAATAAAACGATATTTGCACCTGCTTGTGCTAGGGCTTCAGCGATGGCGAAACCGATGCCACGCGCCCACCTGTAATAAACGCGGTACGTCCTTCAAATTCCTGATTATCGCCATGGCCTTCAGCGTGAACAGCGGGGGCCCCCGCTGTTAGTCCTACCCCTACGGCGGCAGTAGCTGCAGCTCCAACAAGAAAACGCCGGCGACTTGGATCTGCAGGATTGCTGTTCTCCTGTGAATCTTCAACATTTTGGATTAATTCATCATTTGACATGTCACATTCTCCTAATTTTGAATTGCGTACAACTTGCGAATCGTTCATCGACTCTCTACTAAAGTAACAGAAAAGCCCGCTGGAGTAGCTGTCCAAACACGCCAACTTTCCTGTCAGATCACGCCAATTTAGATGAAGTCATGTCATTCAACGTTTTGAGCAAATCCTATGTTGCTAATGGGTTCTGAAGCGATCTGATATCGAGCATTGTAGGTAAAATAGCTGTTAGCCATTACATGTGTTAATGGATTACTCCTAACACGCTATTGTGCATGCGCTCGAACAGAATGGGGTCAGTTCGCCAATGGATGCCGTTTACCTTCAAGGGTGCGTCCCGATCGCTTCGCACGGCTGTGATTAACACAACTGCTCAAGATCGTGACAGAAACAGGTTTTAGCCCGCCGCAGTGAACTGAAAGTTTGATTTTAATGGTGGTGGTTAGATGTTGAGCTATCACACACCTTAACATACGCTGTCCAGTAACCTTCTTCTCTTGGCGAGATCAATCGAGCGAATTGCCCTTCATCAGTTGACTCAATGGTGGCGGGATTGCTGCTGATCCAGGTGCAGTTGCGAATATCAAGCCATTTGACCTGGAGGGATTTGCCGCACGCTGCGCTCACATCCAGCAGAACATGGCCACCATCCGGGAAGAATACCGCGTATTCAATACCTGGATTAGCGGTGCAGAAGGCTTCGTTTTTGCTCCGCCAGAAGACGATCTGTGTGTTGGGTAAGCACCTGAAGATGTCGAGCTCGTCGGTCAGCATTCGCATGGCTTTGATATGTGCCTGTGCGATT
Source organism: Phototrophicaceae bacterium (assembly GCA_965223785.1). GTDB lineage: Bacteria > Chloroflexota > Anaerolineae > Aggregatilineales > Phototrophicaceae > CBDCXN01. The sequence goes on from CBDCXN010000001.1 coordinate 359,067, forward strand.
TCCGATAAACCAAGCCCGGAAGTTGGCCTGTGGAAGCGGGACGACGCATAACCATTGAAGATGTTGCGCCAGAAGCGCTCCTGGGCGTCACGTGTTGTTCCATAGTGTCCGGTGTTTGCACCGTAAATCTTGACACTGTTGATCGGACGAATATGCCCTGATTTCTGGATCAAATCGCGGATATATTGTGGGTTCTCCCAATGTGTGAAACCAACAGTGTGATTGTTCTGTGACAGATCGACAAATGTATAACGTTCAGGGTGATTCAGGGTTGCCAGATGCTGCTCATCATGCAAATCCCAGGCATCCCACATTTCACTCGTTTGGACACTGACACCCGCTTCGGCAGCCTTCCTACGGATGTAATCTGCCCAGTACGCACCCCATTCTGGCGATTCATTGGTCTCGTTGTCCATACAATAGAGGATATTATTATAGACTAGTGACAGATTCAGCAGCTGATCCACATGCTTACGCTGGAAGCCAAGGACGAGCATGTTATTTTCTAGATTGGGAACAGATCGGAAGAAGGGGGATTCCTTTTGTCCTGGGTGTGTATTGATGACTTCGGGCAAGGTCGATTCCACCGACGTGAAATTGATATTATTCTTGGGATTGAAGGGGTTGCTTTGCCAAGGGGCACGAGCATAGTCAAACCGATCCCAGACTTCGATCTGGACGATGATGTCACGCTCAGATGTGAGTTTGAGGAAATGCTCAAACCGTGACCAGTATTCTTCACCTAAAACACTCAAGTCGTAGAGTCCGCTGTCCTCATCACGTCCAAAAGGCCAGACATTGCCTTCATCACGGCTGGACAAGGTGCAGCGGACGTAATTGCCGCCGACAGACGCCAGCAAATCAAGATGTTCCTCAACATCAAGAATCTGAAAGAGATTATCCTCAACGCTGCCGCCCAGCAGCAAAACAGGCTGGCCTTTATATTGCCAGTAGAATGGGTTCCTTTTGTAAGGTTCGATACGCATAAGCTACCCGCGTAGTGAGCGAATGTATTGGTTCGCATCTGGTATGTGGACAGGCAAATGACGATAGAGTGGGCGCGGCGGCGCGCCCAGGATCCGCTCGACCATACCCCCAAAATCTGTCGGCTCAGGCGCTGGATAAGGCGTTTTCTCCCGCCATTGTCCGGTCGTACACTGTGCAATGGTTCCGTCTAGCTGCGACTGTGTGCGTTCCCATTCGTCCAGCACTTCCTCTAGAGAGTCATCAGCACGATCTGCGATTCCACCATAATGAATCTGGCGGCTTTCGGCAGGGTCGCATATCGCGTCCGAAACCCAGTGCTTTTTGCCCTGTTTCCAGGCATCCATCGCTTCCAGTGTGTAAGCTTCATAGCAGATGAGATGCGCCAGCAAGTCCTTGAACGAACATTTCTGATCGTAGTACAGACCATAACGAATCGTATCCGGACGGGTTTTCTCTTCGTTGGTTAGCTCGTTGATGAGCGCCTGCACTGCTTCATGTTCGATGTTGAGGAGTTCAACGGCCTTTTGTGGGGTGGTTGTTGACAACATGGTCTAATCACCAACATAGGCAACCACATCAATTTCGACCAGGATGCCTGCTAGTTCGCTGCCGACGGTGGTACGCACTGGTTTGGGATCAGGGAAAAACTCAGCATAGACCTCGTTGAATCCCGCGAAATTTTCCAGCGTTGAAAGGTGGACTGTTGATTTCACCACATCTGCCATTGATGCACCGCCAGCTTCTAAGATCGCCTTGATATTTTCCAGTACTTGGCGTGTCTGGATTTTAATGTCATCGCCAGCCAGTTGACCTGTGGCAGGGTTGATGGGGCCTTGTCCGGCAGTATAAATGAAGTCACCAACTCGAATCCCCTGAGAATAGGGTGCAACGGGTTGGGGTGCTTTGTCGGTGTCGATTCGTTGCTTAGGCATGGTCTATCTCCTCACTTTTAGATTACTCAGGCGACTATAGCCCAGCATCTTACCCACGTCAATCAAAATATGCATCACATAGCCAAATCTTATACAATCGCGCCTATGTGAAATTAGGGAGTGTATTATGCACATTGAATTAATCGACACCCCAGCCGCCATTGTTGATCTGGATCAGCTTGAGGCCAACATAATCAAACTGCAAACGTATCTGGATGAGCACGGAATTGCCAACCGTCCCCACATAAAAACGCACAAGATTCCAGCAATCGCTAGAATGCAGATTGATGCCGGGGCCAGTGGAATTACCTGCCAGAAGATCGGCGAGGCCGAAGTGATGGCACAGGCCGGAATCGAAGACATCTTTTTGCCTTATAACATTGTGGGGCGATCAAAACTAGATCGATTGATGACCTTAGCCCGGCAAACCCAACTGAGCATCACAGCCGATTCGGAGTATGTGGTCAAGGGTTTGGCTAAAGCTGCAGCCCGACATGGTGTGACACTTAAGGTGCTGGTCGAGTGTGACACTGGTGCGAATCGCTGCGGGGTGCAGTCATCAGAAGAAGCCGTCGTCCTTGCCAAGAAGATTGACTCGGCTGATGGGCTTGAGTTTGGCGGTCTGATGACCTATCC